>NZ_CP086610.1:1763750-3050000 GCF_020883495.1 Shinella zoogloeoides
CTACGGGCCGGCGCGCCTGCGGGCCGATGCGCTTTCGGGGCTGACGGTGGCCATCGTCGCGCTGCCGCTGTCCATGGCCATCGCAATAGCCTCGGGCGTCACGCCGGATCGGGGCCTCTATACCGCCATCGTCGGCGGTTTCCTCGTTTCCGCGCTCGGCGGCAGCCGCTTCCAGGTGGGCGGGCCGGCCGGAGCCTTCATCGTGCTGGTCTCGGCGACCGCCGCCCGCCACGGCGTCGAAGGCCTGCTGCTCGCCACGTTCCTTTCGGGCATCATGCTGGCGATAGCCGGCTATCTAAGGCTCGGTAAATATATCAAGTTCATCCCCTATCCGGTCACGGTCGGCTTCACCGCCGGCATCGCAGTGATCATCTTCGCCAGCCAGATCGGCGAACTCTTCGGCCTAAAACTCGACGGCCGCGAGCCGGGGCCGATCCTTGAAAAGCTTACCGCGCTCTGGGCGGCAAGGCCCACCTTCAATCCCGCCGCCTTCGGCGTCGCGGCGCTCACCGTCGCGGTCATCCTGCTCCTGCGACGCCTGCGCCCCTCATGGCCGCACCTCCTGATCGCCGTCACGGTCGCCTCCGTCGCCACCGCGCTCCTCTCGCTGCCGGCCGAGACGATCGGCACGCGCTTCGGCGGCATTCCGCGCAGCCTGCCGGTGCCGGCGCTACCGTCCTTCTCGCCGGATCTCGTCATCGCCGTGCTGCCCGACGCGGTGGCCTTCGCCCTGCTCGGGGCCATCGAATCGTTGTTGTCGGCGGTCGTGGCGGACGGTATGACCGGCCGGCGACATCGCTCCAGCATGGAGCTGATCGCGCAGGGTTTTGCCAATGTCGGCTCGGCGCTCTTCGGCGGCATCTGCGTGACCGGCACCATCGCCCGCACCGCGACGAATGTCCGCTCGGGCGCCACCAGCCCGGTCTCCGGCATGCTGCATGCCGCCTTCCTGCTTCTCTTCATGCTCGTCGCCGCGCCGCTCGCCAGCTATATCCCGCTCGCGGCCCTTGCCGGCGTGCTCGCGGTCGTCGCCTTCAACATGGTGGAGCGCCCGGCCATCGCCGCCCTCTTGCGCGCCTCGCGGGGCGATGCCGCCGTGCTTGCCGTCACCTTCCTGCTCGTCGTCTTCCGCGATCTGACGGAAGGCATCGTCGTCGGCTTCCTGCTCGGGGCCGTGCTCTTCATCGACCGCATGGGCAAGGCCGTGAACATTCGCGAGGAAAGCGTGCCCCGCCTCGTGCGCGCCATCGAGGAAGCCGGCGAGGACGGGAGCGCGCCGGAACGGCCGGTGGTGGCGGACGATCCCGATACGGTGATCTACCGCATCAGCGGCGTGTTCTTCTTCGGCGCGGCGGCCAGCGTCGGCTCGATACTCGACCGCATCGCCGACCAGCGGCGCAACTTCGTGCTCGACTGCACCGATGTGCCGCTGCTCGATTCCACGGCCGCGAGCGTCATCGAGGGGCTGGTGCGCAAGGCGGAACGCGCAGGCGTGCGCGTCTTCATCGCGGGGCTGAAACCCGAACTGCGCAAGCTGCTGGAAGCCCATGACCTGCATGCGCCGCGGCTGACCTTCAGCCCCGGCGTCGAGGCCGCCATGGCGGAAATTGCGGCAGCACGGCCAGATCGTTAGCTGGCTATAGATATGCCCGTTGCCGGCGGGCGCATGCGTTCGGCAAGCCCGGCAAGCACACCGCCCGGCGTTGCCCGCATCACCCGGTTGCGGCCGGCTTCCTTGGCCGCATAGAGCGCGTTGTCGGCGGCCGAATGCAGGCGGTCGAAATTCGCCCCGAAGGTGGCGACATCCGCAAGGCCGATGCTGACCGAAACGCCGATCTGCCGCCCCTCACAGGCCACCGACATGGCCGCGACCGCAGCGCGCAGCATTTCCGCAAACTCCTGCGCCCTGTCGATCTCGTGGCGCGGTGCGAAGAGCGCGAATTCCTCGCCGCCGAAGCGGCTGAACAGCATGCCCTCCTCCAGCAGGACGGAAACCTGCTCGGAAAAGCGCTTCAGCACCATGTCGCCGGCGACATGGCCATGGCTGTCGTTGATCGTCTTGAAGCGGTCGAGGTCGAAGACCATCAGCGTGCCCTGCGCCCTGCGGGAGAGGCGGGCCTGCATATCCTCGAGGAACGATCCGCGATTGGCGATGCCGGTCAGCGCATCGGTGCGCGAGGCCTGCCGGTACAGTGCCTCGCCGCGCTCCTTGATGAGCACCAGCATGGCGACGGCGGCGAGGATCGTGTGGGCGAAAAGCTCCAGCGAGAAGACAGCGAACCACGCGGAATAGGCCGTGCCATAGGCGAACGACGCCGGAAACAGCAGCGCCATGGGAATGCGCAGGGAATAGATGATGGCGTGGCTGAGGAAGAAGACGGCGGACATGGTGCGCGTCGGCAGCGGCTCGCGGCTGCGCCCGCGCAGGATATCGATCCCCATCCAGAGGGAATAGGCGGTGATGATCACCGAGCTGACGATGATGCGGTTGTTCACATCGTCCGTGACCTGCGGCACCAGCAGATAGGCAAGGCACCAGAGGACAGGCCCGGCCAGCACGACCGAAAGATAGGCCGGCCGCCGGTCGAAGACCCGGAACCCCGCCCACATCAGGGCATAGCCGAGGGCGGCGAGCATGTTGCTGAAGCCGACGGTCAGCATCGGCAATCCCATGGGGCGCAGCGCATAGAGAAGGGTGCAGAGGGAGCCGACCCACATGGAAAGGCACCAGTAGCCGGCCGCCGTATGCCGCCGGTCCGTCAGCCAGACCTGCAGCATGAATATCCCGACGACCATGGTCGACAGGAAGGTACAGATCATCAAGGTCGATATACTGACGAGATTTTGAATCAAGGCATGCACTCCAAGCGTGCAGAGCCTAAAGGCAAATCTTGAAGACTTCGCAAACGCGAACGGCGGACCGAAGCCCGCCGTCACAACCTTGATTTTTCAAAAGAAACGTCAGCCGGCGATGGCCGCGGCGACCGCCTCGATCGCATCGGTCGCCTTGCCGCCATCCGGGCCGCCGGCCTGCGCCATGTCGGGACGCCCGCCGCCGCCCTTGCCGCCGAGCGCCTCGGAGGCGCGGCGCACGAGATCGACGGCGCTGAACCGGCCGGTGAGGTCGTCCGTGACGGCAACCACCGCGCTCGCCTTGCCATCCGCCGAGACGCCGACAAAGGTGACGACGCCGGAACCGAGGCTCTTCTTGCCCTCGTCAGCAAGGCTCTTCAGGTCCTTCGGCTCGACGCCGGTGACGGCCTTGCCGAGATACTTGACGCCGGCGACTTCGCGCACGCCGTCATCGCCGCCGGCCGAGCCGCCCGATAGCGCCAGCTTCTTCTTGGCTTCGGTCAGTTCGCGCTCCAGCTTGCGGCGCTCGTCCACCAGCGCCTCGACGCGGGCCAGAACCTCGCTTGGCTGGGCCTTCAGCGTGGTGGCGAGCGTCTTCACGCGCTCGTCCTGCTCGGCGAGATAGGCACGGGCCGCCTCGCCCGTCAACGCTTCGAGACGGCGGACGCCGGAACCGACGGCGCTGTCGGAAAGAATGCGCACCAGGCCGATCTCACCCGTCGCGGAGACATGCGTGCCGCCGCACAGCTCGACCGAATAGGGCCGGCTCGCCTTGGCGCCGCGAACGCCGGTGCCCATGGAGACGACGCGCACTTCATCGCCGTATTTCTCGCCGAACAGCGCCATGGCGCCCTCGGCAATGGCATCGTCCACCGTCATCAGGCGGGTGGTGACCGGCGAATTCTGCACGATGATCTCGTTCGCCATGTCCTCGACGACGCGCAATTCCTCGGCCGTCATGGGCTTGGGATGCGAAACGTCGAAGCGCAGGCGTTCCGGCGCGACGAGCGAACCCTTCTGGGCGACATGGGTGCCGAGCACTTCGCGCAGCGCCTCATGCAGCAGATGGGTCGCCGAATGGTTGGCGCGAAGGCGCGAGCGGCGGGCGTGATCGACCGTCAGCGCCACGGCGTCGCCGACCTTCAGTGTGCCTTCGGTCACGGTCGCGACATGCACGAAGAGGCCTTCGCCCTTCTTCTGCGTGTCCGAGACGGCAATCTTGGCGTTGTCGGCGGCGATCGTGCCGGTATCGCCCATCTGGCCGCCGGATTCGCCATAGAACGGCGTCTGGCTGATGACGAGCTGCACCTGTTCGCCGGCCGCGGCGGTCTCGACCGCCTTGCCGTCGCGCACGATGGCCTGCACCACGCCCTCGGCCGCTTCCGTGTCATATCCCAGGAACTCGGTGGCGCCGTGCTTTTCCTTCAACTCGAACCACACGGCTTCCGTCGCCTTGTCGCCGGAGCCGGACCAGTTGGCGCGTGCTTCCGCCTTCTGGCGCTGCATCGCATCGTTGAAGCCGGAAAGATCGACGTTGATTTCACGGGCGCGCAGCGCGTCCTGCGTCAAGTCGAGCGGGAAACCATAGGTGTCGTACAGCTTGAAGGCCGTCTCGCCATCCAGCATGTCGCCCTTCTTGAGCGTTCCGGTCGCATCCGAAAGCAGCGAGAGGCCGCGCTCCAGCGTCTTGCGGAAACGGGTTTCCTCAAGCTTCAGCGTTTCGGAAATCAGCGCTTCGGCCCGCACGAGCTCGGGATAGGCGCGGCCCATCTCGCCGACGAGCGCGGGCAGCAGCGACCACATCAGCGGCTCGCGCGCGCCGAGAAGCTGCATGTGGCGCATGGCGCGGCGCATGATGCGGCGCAGAACATAACCGCGGCCTTCGTTGGACGGCAGAACGCCGTCGGCGATCAGGAAGGCGGAGGAGCGCAGATGATCCGCGATCACGCGGCAGCTCGCCATCGCCTCGCCGTCGGCCTTCTTGCCGACCGTCTCCTGGACGGCGGCGATCAGGGTGCGGAAAAGGTCGGTCTCGAAGACGCTCTGCACGCCCTGGAGGATGCAGGCCATGCGCTCGAGGCCCATGCCCGTATCGATGGACGGGCGCGGCAGGGCGCTGCGCTCGCCGGGCGCGGTCTGCTCGAACTGCATGAAGACGAGGTTCCAGAATTCGAGGAACCGGTCGCCATCTTCTTCCGGCGAACCCGGAGGGCCGCCCCAGACATGTTCGCCCTGGTCGATGAAGATTTCCGAACAGGGACCACAGGGGCCGGTATCGCCCATCTGCCAGAAGTTGTCGGAGGTCGGGATGCGGATGATCCGGTCGTCGGAAAAGCCGGCGATCTTCTTCCACAGCAGCGCCGCCTCTTCGTCTTCCGCATAAACGGTGACGAGCAGGCGGTTCTTCGGCAGGTCGAAGCCCTTCGTCACCAGCGTCCAGGCAAGCTCGATCGCGCGCTCCTTGAAATAGTCGCCGAAGGAGAAGTTGCCGAGCATTTCGAAGAAGGTCAGATGCCGCGCCGTGTAGCCGACATTGTCGAGGTCGTTATGCTTGCCGCCGGCGCGCACGACCTTCTGGGCCGTGGTCGCGGTGGAATAGGGACGCGTCTCGAGGCCGGTGAAGACGTTCTTGAACTGCACCATGCCGGCATTGGTGAACATCAGCGTCGGGTCGTTGCGCGGCACGAGCGGGCTGGAGGACACGACCTCGTGGCCCTCTTTGCGGAAATAGTCGAGGAAAGTCGACCGGATCTCATTCACGCCGCTCATATCGCGTCCTTCATCCTGGCGCAGCCTGCAAAGGAGGCCGCGCATCATCCACCAATGTCACCTTCGGCAGAGGCGAAGCCGCCCCGCCGGCCGGAGTGCCCGCCCGGAGGCCATCACGCCATCCACCCGCGAATTCCGTCGAATTTGCACGCGCCCGCCGCCTGTCTTGCGAAAAGGGCGAAAACCTTGGGCGCGCGCGAGAACTCAAGGCTTTTATCGCCCGCCTCGGCACCTGTCCAGACACCAAAAAACCGGCCTTTCGCGAAGAAGAGGCCGGTTTTCGGATTTCATCCTTTCGCCCCTGCGGCAAGCGCAAAGGCGTCGGGGGCGATCAGGGTTCACCGTCGTCACCGTCGTTCGGGTCCGGGCCGCCGTTTTCGAGGAAGCGGTCGGCGATCAGGCCGGCATTCTGGCGCAGCGCCGTCTCGATCTCGCGGGCGAGATCCGGGTTGTCGCGCAGGAACGTCTTGGCGTTCTCGCGGCCCTGGCCGAGACGCTGGCTGTTATAGGAGAACCAGGCGCCGGACTTTTCGACGATACCGGCCTTGACGCCGAGGTCGATGAGTTCGCCCGTCTTGGAGACGCCCTCGCCATACATGATGTCGAACTCGACCTGCTTGAAGGGCGGAGCCATCTTGTTCTTGACGACCTTGACGCGGGTCTGGTTGCCGATGACCTCGTCACGCTCCTTGACCGCGCCGATACGGCGGATATCGAGGCGGACGGAGGCGTAGAACTTCAGCGCGTTGCCGCCTGTCGTCACTTCCGGCGAGCCGTAGACGACGCCGATCTTCATGCGGATCTGGTTGATGAAGATGACCATCGTGTTGGACTTGGAGATCGAGGCCGTCAGCTTGCGCAGCGCCTGGCTCATCAGGCGGGCCTGGAGGCCCGGCAGGCTTTCGCCCATCTCGCCCTCGATTTCCGCGCGCGGCGTGAGCGCCGCGACCGAGTCGACGACCAGAACGTCGATGGCGCCGGAGCGTACCAGCGTATCGGTGATTTCAAGCGCCTGCTCGCCGGTGTCGGGCTGCGAGATCAGCAGGTTTTCCAGGTCGACGCCAAGCTTGCGGGCATAGACCGGGTCGAGCGCGTGTTCGGCGTCGACGAAGGCGCAGATGCCGCCCTTCTTCTGGGCTTCCGCGATGGTTTGCAGCGCCAGCGTGGTCTTGCCCGAGCTTTCCGGGCCGTAAATCTCGATGATGCGGCCCTTGGGCAGGCCGCCGATGCCGAGCGCGACGTCGAGGCTGAGCGAGCCCGTCGAGACCGTCTCGACCTCGATGACGCTGTCCTTTCCGCCGAGCTTCATGATGGAGCCCTTGCCGAACGAGCGCTCGATCTGAGAGAGAGCTGCCTCGAGTGCCTTGCTTTTATCCACTGCTTTATCCTCTACGAGCCGCAAAGTGTTCTGTGCCATTTGGTCCACCTTTAGGTTATTGAAGCAAGACAGGCAACGAAGCCGCCGTTGAAAGCTATGTACACATTTTGTTCTCATTTTGCAAGGCGCATTCATCCATTTGAATGATCTTGTGAATCGAGGGAGTGTTCTATTTTCGTTTCAGGTGGATAAACGCCGGACAGAAACAGGAGAAAGCCCGCCTGCGGGCAAGGCCGTGAGGGCCGAATCGGCAGGCGGAGCGCGAAAGAAGATGATGACGGGCAAGACGATACTGGTGATGGGCGGCGCCCATGTGGACAGGCGCGGACGGATCGCCGGCGAGACCGCGCCGGGGGCGAGCAACCCGGGCGCCTGGTTCGTGGAAGCGGGCGGCGGCGCCTTCAATGCGGCGCGCAACCTCGCCCGGCTCGGCCATCGGGTACGGCTCGTTTCGCCGCGCGGCGGGGATGCGGACGGCGATATCGTCGCAGCCGCCGCCGAGGCGGCGGGCGTCGAGGACACGCCGTTCACCTTCCTCGACCGGGCAACGCCGAGCTACACGGCGATCATCGAGCGGGACGGCAATCTCGTCATCGCGCTTGCCGACATGGAGCTTTACCGGCTGTTCTCCCCGCGCCGCCTGCAGCAGCGGGCGATGCGTGAGGCGATGCAGGCCGCCGGCCTCATCCTCACCGACGCCAACCTGCCGGCCGAGACGCTTGCCGCCATGACCGGCGCGGCCCGGACGGCGGGCGTACCGATTGCCGGCATCGCGATTTCGCCGGCCAAGGTCGTGCGGTTCCGGGAGAGCCTTTCCGCCCTCGCCTTCCTGTTCATGAACGAGGCGGAAGCGCGCACGCTGACGGGAGAAGCGCCGGACAATCCCGCCGACTGGCCGAAGGCGCTGCGCGCCATCGGCCTTGGCGCGGGCGTCGTGACGCGCGGCGGCCGGGGCGTGATCGCCTTCGACGAAAGGGACGCGGCGCTGGTTGTCCCACCGGATATTCCGGCGCTCGGCGACGTCACCGGCGCGGGCGATTCGCTCGCCTCCGGCTTCCTCAGTGCGTGGACGGGCGGCAGCGCCATCGGCGAGGCGCTGCGCCATGGCGTTGCGGCGGCGGCGATCACCGTGCGCTCGCCGCTGGCCGTGGCCGAAGAAATGTCGCAGGCCGCGCTCGCGGATGCACTTTCTCTTGTGCCGGAGGCTGAAATTCTGTCATGAGACTTTTTTGCTCAAAATCCTGAGCAAGACTCCTCCCAGGACTCTCCAAGGAAACAGCATGACCAGATCAGCCTCCCCCCTCCTGCCCATGCGCACTTCGGCCGAAGTGGCCGCCGCCAAGGAGCGCGGCGCGCCCATCGTCGCCCTCGAATCGACCATCATCACGCATGGCATGCCCTATCCGGGCAATCTCGACATGGCCCGCAGCGTCGAGCGCATCATCCGTGAACAGGGCGCCGTGCCGGCCACCATCGCCGTCATCGACGGCGTGCTGCATATCGGCCTGGAAGATGCCGAACTCGAAGCGCTCTCCAAGACCGAAGGCGCGATGAAGGTCTCGCGCGCCGACATCGCCTTCGCCATCGCCGAGCGCCGCACCGGGGCCACCACGGTTGCCGCCACCATGATCGGCGCGGCCCGCGCCGGCATCAAGGTCTTCGCCACCGGCGGCATCGGCGGCGTGCATCGCGGCGCGGAAGAAAGCTTCGACATCTCCGCCGACCTCGAGGAGCTGGCGCGCACCGGCGTCATCGTCATCTGCGCGGGCGCCAAGGCGATCCTCGACATTCCGAAGACGCTGGAAGTCTTGGAAACCCGCGGCGTGCCGGTCGTCACCTATGATAGCCCGGTCTTCCCGGCCTTCTGGTCGCGCGATTCCGGCCTTGCCAGCCCGCTGACGCTGAACAGCCCGGCCGCCATCGCCAACTTCCAGAAGGTGCGCGACCAGCTCGGCATCGACGGCGGCATGCTCATTGCCAATCCCGTGCCGAAGGCCGACGAAATCCCGCGCGACGAGATGGAAATCTACATCGCCCGTGCCATCGACAATGCCGCGCGCGACGAGATCACCGGCAAGGCCGTGACGCCCTACCTGCTCGACAACCTCTTCCACCTGACGGACGGCCGCAGCCTGAAGACAAATATCGCGCTGGTGGAAAACAATGCGCGGCTCGCGGCGGAAATCGCCGTGGCGATGATCGATTGAATGAAAAGGGCGGCCGGTCTCGACCGGCCGCCTTTCCCTTGTCCTGACGCAGTTCAAGCGCAAGCCGTTAGAGCATTTCCAGCCGAAGCGGATTCGCTTCGGCGTCGGATAATGCTCTATGGTAGCCGCCCCGGGAGCAAGACATGCCCTTGACGCGAATCCTGCTCTATGTGCGCGATGTCGAGAAGACGGAGCGCTATTACACGACGCTTTTCGGCTTCACCGCCATGCAGGCGGAAGGTGACCGGATCGTTGAACTGGTCGATCCCCAAGGCGGAGCCAATCTCATGCTGCACCCCGCCGCCAAGGGACAGCGTATGGGGCAATCGGCTGTAAAACTCGTCTTTTCCGTCGAGGACGTCGCATCGTTCTGCGCGAAGAGCGCAGCCTTGGGCTTTCCCTTCGGGCCAATCCACCAGACCGGGTTCTACTCCTTCTCCAATGCGAAGGACCCTGACGGCAACTCCGTTTCGGTATCGAGCCGCGGCATGGCCGGCGGCTGAGGCCGTCACGCGTCCAGCATTTCCCGAACAGCCTCGGCAAGTTGCTTGAGCGAGAAAGGCTTCGGCAGGAAACCGAACTTGGCGTCGGCGGGAAGGTTGCGGGCGAAGGCGTCTTCGGCATAGCCGGAGACGAAGATGAACTTCATGTCCGGATAGGACTTGCGCAACTCCCTCAGAAGCGACGGACCATCCATTTCAGGCATCACGACGTCGGAGACGACGATGTCGACCGCGCCATTCAGCTCTTCCATGATGTCGAGCGCCTCGACGCCGGAGCCGGCCTCGTGGACCGTGTAGCCGCGCGTTTCCAGCATGCGCTTGCCGCCGCGGCGCACCGCCTCCTCATCCTCGACGAGGAGAACGACGGCCGAGCCGCCGGTGAGGTCGCGCGGCTCCTTCTCCGCCACCTGCGCGACGGTGGCCGGCTGCTGCTCGCCGGCCTGCGGGACTGCCGCGCCGGCTTCCGCCGGAACCTCCTCCTCCACATGACGCGGCATGAGGATGCGGAAAGTCGTGCCCTTGCCGACTTCGGAATCGAGATAGATGTAGCCGCCGGTCTGCTTGACGATGCCGTAGACCATGGAGAGGCCGAGGCCGGTGCCCTTGCCGACTTCCTTGGTGGTAAAGAAGGGCTCGAAGATCTTGTCGATAATTTCGGGCGGAATGCCGGTGCCCTGGTCGGCGACCTCGACTTCCACATAGTCGCCCGGCGGCAGGTCGCGCAGGTTGCGCGCGGCGGCCTCCTCGGCCTCCACATTGCGCGTGCGGAAGGTGATCGTGCCGCCGTCCGGCATGGCGTCGCGGGCGTTGACGGCAAGGTTGATCAGCACCTGCTCGAACTGGCCGAGGTCCGTCTTCACCGGCCAGAGATCGCGGCCGTATTCGACGGCGATCTTGACGTTGGTGCCGGTCATGCGGTCGACCAGCATGCGCAGGTCGCCGATGACGTCGGTGAGGTTCAGCACGGTCGGGCGCATCGTCTGCTTGCGCGAGAAGGCGAGAAGCTGGCGCACCAGCACGGCCGCGCGGTTGGCGTTGCGCTTAATCTCCATGAGATCGGCGAAGCTGGCATCGGACGGGCGCGCGGAGAGCAACAGGTGGTCCGAGGACAGCAGGATCGCCGTCAGCACGTTGTTGAAGTCGTGCGCGATGCCGCCGGCGAGCGTGCCGACAGCGTTCATCTTCTGCGTCTGCGCCATCTGCGTCTCGAGCGCCTTCTGCTCGGTGATCTCGACGGCATAGACGATGGCGGCCTCTTCCGGCGCTTCGTCGCTCTGGTCGATGACGGCGTTCACATAGAAGCGGAAATGGCGTCCGTCGTCGCCGGGATGCAGCGAATCGAGCGGCGGAATGTCGCCCTGCCGGTCCTTGGCGGCGTCGAGCGCCGATTGCAGGCGCAGGCGATCCGTCTCGTGCACGATAGATTCGAGCTTGGCGCCCCGGTCGATATCGTCACGCGAGACGACGCCGGAGAAGAGCTTGAGGAACGGCGCATTGGTGCGCAGGATGCGCCCGTCGCCATCCACCGAGGCAATGGCCATCGGCGTGTTGTTGAAGAAGCGCGTGAAGCGCATCGAGGCGATGGAGGCGGACTGGTCGGTCTCGCCGCCCTCTTCGCGCGCCAGCACGATGGTACGGCTTTCGCCCGGCGCGCCGTCGCGCATGGAGGAGACGCGGTGCACGATGCGCACCGGCAGGCTCTGGCCGTTGGTCTTGCGCAGGTCGAGGTCGAGCGTTTCCGTGCGCTTGAGGCCCGGTTCGGCCTGAACGGACTGGATGAGCGCCAGCCCCTCGCCCGCCACCACATCGGCAATCGACAGCGAGCCGGGATGGAACTTGGTGAGGTCGATGCCGAGCCATTCGGCGAGCGTGGCGTTGAGATAGACGATTTCGCCCTTGCGGCCGGCGGAGAAGAAGCCGGCCGGCGCATGGTCGAGATAATCGATGGCGTTCTGCAATTCCTTGAAGAACCGCTCCTGGTCGTCGCGCTCGGAGGTGATGTCGGAGAGCTGCCAGATATAGAGGGGCTGCCTGTCCTTCTCGCGGCGCGGAAGGACGCGCGCCTTCAGCCGATACCAGTGCGCGCCGGAACTGCTGGCCTCGGCGGGGTTGAGGGCCTTCTGGACGCGGAACTCCTCCGCGCCTTCCTTGCCTTCGTGCAGGCCGTTGGTCAGGCGATAAACGGCCTCAGTGGCGTCGCGGTTGCGCGACAGCAGCGTTTCGAGCGTCTGTACCTCCGTGTCGCCCTGCGCGCCGGTCAGCGCGCCATAGGCGGCATTCGCATAGACGATGCGGCCCTTGCGGTCGGTGACGACCGTGCCGTCGGGGTGCGAATCGAGGAAGGAGCGGGCAAGCTCGTCGGAGCCGGACGCCTGCGGCATGATCTCGATGAAGCCGATCAACGCGGAAACGACGAAGAAGATGCCCGCCATGGCGAGCACGCCGAGGACGCCCAGCACCAGTTCGTTGTCGAGCTGATTCTTGAAGACGATGAACGCGCCTGCGGAAGCCGCCAGCACAAGGGCGAGCAACACGACGCGCAGCGCCACCGCCGGCCGCGCATCGCGGTCCACGATCGGCACATTGTCTTCGCCCGGCCGCTTCATCGTCGCCATCAATCCCTCGTCTGCAACAGTCCGGTCTTGCGCTTTGGCCGGACCCGATGCCAGAATCATGTTTATCCGTCCGAGGGAAGCGCAAAAAGCCGCGGAAGGGAAGCAAAGCCGCGAATTCACAGGGAATATTGCCGGCCGGAGCGCCGCAATTTCAGCACACCGCGACAGCCGGCAGGCTCAAGGGACGGCATTCGGCGCTGGACAAGATGCGCCAAGCGCTTGTACCAGCCCGCAAAAAGCCGTCAAATGTCGCCAATGTGACGAACGGCAACCAGCCGACAAGGAGTGACCGCGCCATGTTCCCAGAGATTCTCGGAGAGAACGGCCCGAAATTCGTCGTTGCCGCGGCGGTGGTGCTGCTCGGCCTTCTCTGCCTCGCGCTGGTGCTGTGGATCGTTCGCGGCCGGCCCTCCTCGCCCTTCATTCGCGGCGGACGCAACCGCACCCCGCGCCTTGCCGTGCTGGACGCCGCCGCCATCGACACGCGCCGCCGCCTCGTTCTGGTGCGCCGCGACGATGTGGAACACCTCGTCATGATCGGCGGGCCGACCGATATCGTCATCGAATCGCGCATCGTCACGGCTTCCGCCGAACCGGCCGAAAAGCCGGTGCAGAAAGTCGAGCGCGCCGAGCCCGCACCCGTCATCCACGAGACGGCCGCCAAAATTGCCGAAACGCCCGTCGCCGCGCGCCCCGCTGCGGTTGCGGCGGAACGCCGTCCCGCTGCCGCGCCGGAAGGTGTGTCGGCCATGGGCAAGGTGCTCTATTCGGGCGATGACGAAGCGGCCGCCCGCGCCGTGTCGGCCCGCCCGGCGGTCTCCCAGCCGGTCGCCACCGTACAGCAGGTACAGGCGCAGCCGACGACGGAGCGACGCGTGGAGGACCTTCTGGAGCAGAACCGCCAGCGCGTTCTGGCCCAGCAGCCCGCCGTAACCGCAACCGCGCAGGCAACCGCCGGACAGGTCGTCCAGCGGCCCGTGGCCGGCGTCGCCGAGATACGCCCCACGGCCTCGGCCGCCGACAATCCGGCGCTGGTCAGCGAATTCGAAAAGATTCTCGAGGCCGAAATGGCAAGCAACGCCGCGGCGGCAGGCGCGGTGCGCACCGCCGTCCAGCCGACCGCCAACCCCACGCAGACCGCCGCGATGGCCGGGCACGGCCAGCAGGTGGCCAAGAGCCGCGAGGAGACCGAGGCGGAAATGGCCCGCCTGCTCGGCGAGATCGCGGCGAGCCGCAAAGGCTGAGAAGCAGGCGCCTGCAGCGCCTCTGTTTGCCGGTGCCAGAGGCCATCGGCACGCGACCGAGAGACAACCAATAAAAAGGCCGCTGGAAACTACCCGTTTCCAGCGGCCTGTCTTTTAGTTCATATCCATGCCCTGCAGCCCGAAAGCTCCCTGGCACCGGACATGTCCGATGTTCGATCCTCGTTGCCGCATCTTGCGGGCCTCCTCAGACCCGCAGGAAACGTTCACTCGTCGCGATACACCTTTTCCCGACGCTCATGACGCTCTTGCGCCTCGATCGACAGCGTGGCGATCGGGCGGGCGTCGAGACGCTTGAGGCCGATCGGTTCGCCGGTTTCCTCGCAATAGCCGTAGGTGCCTTCGTCGAGGCGCTGGAGCGCCGCATCGATCTTGGAGATCAACTTGCGCTGGCGGTCGCGAGCGCGAAGTTCGATGGCACGGTCGGTTTCCGAGGAGGCCCGGTCCGCGAGGTCCGGGTGGTTGGCGCTTTCTTCCGCCAGATGATCGAGGGTTTCGCGCGCTTCGCGCAGGATATCGTTTTTCCAGGCGTTCAGCTTCGCTCGAAAGTAAGCCCGCTGGTTTACGTTCATGAATTCTTCGCCCTCGTCGAGGACGAAATTGCTAAGATCGATCTTCTCACTCAACGCGATTCTCCTGAAGAACATCTCAAGGCGCGCTGTATATCCCCACGGGTAACGCGATTCAAGCCTGCCGGGACTTACCCACGGTTTTTCGCGCGTGCCTTTATTTTAGGCTATGCCAGACTAATATTTCATCAAGATTACAACGGGATGCCGGCACGTTCCGCGCAAACGGCCCGGCGCAGGCCTCCCGGTCCTGCCGAAACGGTGCATGGCGAATGCCCCGTTTTCGACGCCTGCCCCTAATATAGGCATGGACTCGCATCTATAAGGTCATGGTGGCGCGTTTTTCTTTCGCGAGGCTGGCGTCGATGCCGCCTTTCGCAAAAGCGGTTGATCTTTGCCGAAAGGAAAGACATGAAGTCTGGACGGGCGCGAACGACCCGCCGCAGGCGGATGGAGGACAGACTTGGCATCTTTCGGCACGCCGGCCTTCCGGCTCTATCTGCTTCGCCACGCCCATGCCGGATGGGCGCAGCCCGGCCAGTCGGATTTCGACCGCACGCTCGATGACGGCGGCTTCGCCGAGGCCGAGGTGATCGCGGAGGAAGCCGCCGACCAGGGCTACAGGCCGGGCCTCATCATCGCCTCCACCGCCATGCGCTGCCGCCAGACCGCCGAACCGTTCCACCGCGCGGTCAGCGAGGAGCTTGCCATCGACTATGTCGACCAGCTCTATTCCGGCACGGTCGAGACCTATGCGGAACTCGCCTTCGCCGAGCGGCCGGAAACATCCGTGATGATCGTCGGGCACAATCCGATGATCGAGGAATTCTTCCACCGTCTCGCCGGCAAGGAAATCGCCGAGACGGCCGCGCCCCTCGGCTACCCCACGGCGGGCCTCGCCATCCTCGATTTCGACCGGCGCCCGACGCAGGAAGACCATACCGGCGCCTGCCTTCACGGCTTCATGACGCCGCGCCCGGTACGCTGAACAAGAGACGACGCCTCTTTTTCCGCCGGATTTCGTTTCCTATATCGCCGTCGAAGCTGGAAAGAGACCGTGCCGCCTAGCCTGACGACCTTCACCGACGAAGCCCTGCTCGCGCTCGACGCGCTGACCGGCCGCGCCGCCAATCTCGTCAACCCGTCGATCCGCCTCGGCGTGACGGGCCTTTCGCGCGCCGGCAAGACGGTCTTCATCTCCTCCCTCGTCCACAATCTGCTGAACGGCGGCCGCCTGCCGCTCTTCGAGGCCGGCCGCTCCGGCCGCGTCTCGAAAATCCGGCTGGAGCCGCAGCCGGACGACGCCGTGCCGCGCTTCCAGTACGAGGACCATATCCGCGCCCTCGTCGCCGACCGCCTCTGGCCGGATTCGACCCGCGCCATCTCGCAACTGCGCCTCACGCTGGACTATGAAAGCGCCTCCGGCTGGGGCCGCCTGTTCTCGCCGGGAAAACTCTCCATCGACATCGTCGATTATCCCGGCGAATGGCTGCTCGACCTGCCGCTGCTCGGCCAGGATTTCCGCACCTTCAGCGAAAACACCGTCGCGCTGGCGGGGTCCGGCATCCGCGCCGAACTTGCCCGCGACTGGCTGGCGCTCGCAGGTACCGTCGATCCCGCCGCCGAGGCGCAGGAGGCGACGGCCCGCACGCTGGCCGAAGCCTTCACCGCCTATCTGAAAGCCTGCAAATCCGATGAGCGTTCGCTCTCCACGCTCCCGCCCGGCCGTTTCCTGATGCCCGGCGACCTCGAAGGCTCGCCCGCCCTCACCTTCGCGCCGCTGCCGAACCTTACCAAGGGCACGCCCGCCAAGGGTTCGCTGCAGGCCATGATGGAGCGCCGCTACGAGGCCTACAAGACCCATGTGGTGCGCCCCTTCTTCCGCGAGCACTTCGCCCGGCTCGACCGGCAGATCGTGCTCATCGACGCGCTGCAGGCGATCAATCGCGGCGCGGAGGCGGTACACGATCTGGAGCGGGCGCTCGGCGACGTGCTCGATTGCTTCCGCGCCGGCACCAACAGCTTCCTCTCCTCCTTCGTCACGCGCCGCATCGACCGCATCGTGATCGCCGCGACCAAGGCGGACCACCTGCACCACGAAAGCCATCCCCGGCTGGAAGCGGTGACGCGCCGGCTGGTGGAACGCGCCATCGAGCGCATCGGCATGAGCGGCGCGGGCATCGAGGTGATGGCGCTCGCCTCCGTGCGCGCCACCCGCGAGGCGACGGTCAAGCATGGCGGCGAGGAGCTGCCGGTCATCGTCGGCGTGCCGATGGCGGGCGAGAAAATCGACGGCGAGACCTTCGACGGCGAACGGAAAACCGCGATATTTCCCGGGGACTTGCCGCAAAATCCGGATTCACTTTTCGAAGCGCTTGAATCGTCTCCTGAAGGCGCGCCGCCGCACCCTCTCAACTTCGTGCGCTTCCGCCCGCCGCATATCGAGGAGACGGGCGGCGGCCTGAAACTGTCCGTGCCGCACATCAGGCTCGACCGCGCGCTGCAATATCTCATCGGAGACCGGCTCGCATGAACGACCGCCCGCGCAAGCCCGCCGCCTTCACCCTGCCCGCCGATGCCTCGGCGATGGAGCCGCAAAGCGAAAAAAGGTCCCGCCCCCCGGCCGCCTTCGACGAGGCCGTGCGGCTGACGCCGGACGCCGAGGACCCGTTCATCGCCACCACCGCCGACCTACCGGACTTCATGCCGCCGGTCGCAACCCCGCGCCCGCGCCGCCTCACGCTCGGCGGCATCGCGATGGGCGCGCTCGGCCTGCTCTTCTCGCTCGCCGTCGGCCTGTGGGTGGATGCGCTGATCCGCGACCTCTTCAGCCGCAACGACTGGCTCGGCTATCTCGCCCTCGCCGCCGCCGCAATCGCGGTGCTCGCCCTTCTCGGCGTGGTGCTGCGCGAACTCATCGGCCTTCGCCGCCTCGCCGCCGTGCAGGACCTCAAGCGCGACGTGATCGAGGCCGCCGCCTCGCCGAAACCCGCCGCCGGCCGCGCCATCGTCGGCCGCCTCGTCCATCTTCTCGCCGCCCGCCCGCAGACGGCGCGCGGCCGCGCACGGCTGGCCGAGACGGAGGGCGAGATCATCGACGCCGCCCATCTCGTCGATCTTGCCGAACGGGAGCTGATGGAACCGCTGGACCGGGAGGCCCGCGCGCTGATCCTCGGCGCAGCCAAGCGCGTCTCCATCGTTACCGCCGTCAGCCCGCGCGCGCTGGTCGATCTCGGTTATGTGATCTACGAATGCAGCCGGCTGGTGCGCGGCATGGCGGAGCTTTACGGCGGCCGGCCGGGCAAGATCGGCATGCTGCGGCTGATGCGCGACGTCGTCGCCCATCTTGCCGTCACCGGCTCCATCGCCATGGGCGACAGCCTCGTGCAGCAGGTCCTCGGCCACGGGCTGGCGTCGAAGCTCTCCGCACGGCTCGGCGAAGGCGTGATCAACGGGCTGATGACGGCGCGCATCGGCATCGCCGCCATGGATCTCTGCCGTCCCATGCCCTTCCGCGCCCTGAAACGCCCGGGCATCGGCGATTTCATCGGCGACCTGACGCCGGGCGGCGGAAGCGGCCGCCGCGACGAGGCGTGACCGGACGGCAACACCCCGTTTTTCAGGCGCCGACACCCCATCAAATGACGAAGGACAAGGCGGCGGGAAACCGTCCATTAACCATTTTCGCGCAAATCTCGTTCCACCAAAGCAAGGCCGCAAGGCCCTCGCCCATCAAGGATCGTTCATGTACCCGCGCACTTCTTTGATCGCCCGCGCCTCCGCAGCGGCCATTCTCGCAGCCACCGCCTTCGCCCTGCCGGCCACCGCCAGTCCGCGCGACAAGGCCTTCTTCGATCAGGTCGCCGGCAACTGGCAGGGCAGCGGCGAAATCGTCGCCGGCAAATACAAGGGCACCAAGTTCAACTGCGACCTGACGGGCGAAAGCGCGGTCGCCAAGAGCGCCGGCATCCAGCTCGACGGTTTCTGCCGCGTCGGCGTGTTCAAGCAGCCGATGTCGGCGCTGATCACCAAGGCCGGCGCCACCTACAAGGGCAAGTTCCTCGACGGCGCGGGCGGCAAGGGCCTCGACATCACCTCCGGCCAGGTCAACGGCAACAAGGTGGTCGTCGGCATCAACCGCCAGAAGCTGAACGGCGCGATGATCGCCCGACTCGAAAGCGACAACAAGATGAACATCACCATCTCGGTGAAGGTCGAGAACAAGATGGTGCCGGTCATCGGCCTGTCGCTCGACCGCAACCTCGACGACATCGCCGTCGGCTCGATCAAGTAAGCCTCAAGGCTTCCACCAGTCCGGGCCGGCGCTCGCCGGCTCGATGCCCGTAATATCCGCATCCCCCAGCCATTCCACGACCGTCCGCCCCGCAACCTCGAGCGTGGGCGCGACATCGGCAAGCGGCATCAGCACGAAGCCGCGCGCCGTCATGCGCGGATGCGGCAGTTCCAGCCGCCCCCCCGATTGCTCCACCCCCTCGAAGGTCAGAACGTCGATATCGATGGTGCGCGGCCCCCAACGCTCCTTGCGCTCGCGCTTCATCACGCGCTCGATATCGAGGCAGGTGTCGAGCAGGGCTTCGGGCGCGAGCGTCGTTTCTACCAGCGCACAGGCATTGAAGAACCAGTCCTGGTCCGTCTTGCCCCATGGCGGCGTCCTGTAAAGCCGCGACACGGCGAGGACGCGACTGTCCGCCCGCCCATCGAGCGCGCGCAGCGCCTCCGCCATCGCCTGCACCGGATCGCCGATATTGCCGCCGAGGCCGAGCGTCGCCTTGCGGAAACCCTCAGACGACATGGTCCACCGTCACCTGCACATAGTCGAGCACGCCGGGCACCGGCGCATTCGGCTTGCGCACGGTGATGCGGGCGCGGGAAATCTGCGGGAAGCGTGCCGCAAGCACGGTGGCGATCTCCTGCGCCAGCGCCTCGATGAGATAGCGGCGCTGGCCGGTGACGATCTTCTCGATCTCCTGGAAGGCGACGCCGTAATCGACGGTGGATTCGATGGCGTCGTCGGAGAGCGGGCGCAAGGGCCGCACCTCCAGCTCCGCATCGACGAAGAAGCGCTGGCCCAGGAATTCCTCGGCATCGTGCAGGCCGTGCCGGGCGAAGAAGGCGCAGTTCTTGAGCGTGATCGTGTAGGTGGTGGTCATGATCTATTCCTGTCTGGCTGGGTGAACGGCGTGCGCCTCGCGCTCCGTCACCTTGCGCCCCGCGGCGAGCATAGCATCCGCCATGGCAAGCGCATCCCTGTTGATTGCGACATCGTGCACCCTGAAGACCGCCGCGCCGGCGACGCGCAGCAGCGCCGTCGTGGCGGCCGTGCCGGCGTCCCGCTCCGCCGCCTCGCGGCCGGTCACGGCCCCGACGAAGCGTTTTCGCGAGGTGCCGGCGAGAATGGGCAGTTCGAAACCGTAAAGCTCGCCGAAGCGCGCCATCAGTTCGAGGTTCTCGTCCGTCTCCTTGGCGAAGCCGAAGCCGGGATCGAGCACCATGGCCTCCCGCTTCACCCCGGCCTCGCGGGCGATTTCCAGCGACCGGCCGAGGAAGAGATACTGGTCCTCCACCACGTCCGGCAGTTTCTCGCGGTCCCGCCCGGTATGCATGATGCAAAGCCCCGCCCCGGTTTGCGCCGCCACGCGGGCAATGCCCGGCTCCTTCTGCAAGCCATGAACGTCGTTGACGATATGCGCGCCGGCGGCGACGGCAAGCCGGGCCGTCTCCGCGCGGTAGGTGTCGACGGAAATGATGGCGTCGGTGGCGCCGGAAAGCGCCTCGATGACGGGCAGGATGCGATCCTGCTCCTCCAACGCCGTCACCGGCGCGGCGCCGGGCCGGGTCGATTCCCCGCCGATATCGACGATTTCCGCCCCCTCTTCCAGACAGAGGATCGCCTGCGCCACCGCCCTGTCGGCGCTGTCGAAGCGGCCGCCGTCGGAAAAGGAATCCGGCGTGACATTGACGATCGCCATCAGAATGCCACGGGGACCGAGTTCCAGATGCCGGCCATGGGCCAGGGCCCAGCGCATGGGCGCGAACGGCGAGAACATGACGGTTTCCTTCCCCGATTAACCAGCGCCCCGGAAAGGGTGTTGCGCTCGCCGAGCCTATGCCCCAAGCTTAAGGGAAGTTCAACCGGCCCCGTCCGCCGGCACACCATCGGGCGACCGATGGCGAAAGGAATACAGATTTCGATGACGTCCATCGCCCGCCTGATGGCCCTTGCCGCCCTCGCCTGCCTCCCCCTCCAGTCCGCCCATGCCGAGACCATCGCCTCCAAGAGCTATTCCTATTTTCCCATCGGCGGGCGCACGGCGGCCGAACTCGACGAGGAACTGTCGAAGCGCGGCCCGATGATGAAGCACAGCGGCGCGCGCCATCCAGGCGCCACGCGCATCAAATGGGGCGGCTCGGTCACCTATGTACGGCGCGGCGGCCGCTGCGCGGTGGGCGAGGCCAATGTCACGCTCTCCACCCAGATCATCCTGCCGCGCTGGAAGAACCGCAAGCGCGCCACACCTTCCCTCGCCCTCATCTGGGATACGCTCTCGCGCGATATCAAGCGCCATGAGGAGCGCCATGCGGAAATCGCGCGCAACCACGCCCGCGAATTGGAACGCACCTTGCGGAAACTGCCGCCGGAAGCCGATTGCGAGCGCATGCAGGCGCGCGTCGACCGGGCGACCGCCGACGCCGTCGCCCGGCACGATGCCGATCAGGCGCGCTTCGACCGGATCGAGTCGAAGAACTTCAACGACCGGATGATGCGCCTGCTGACGCACCGCCTCAAAAGCACCGACTGAGTAAAGCGCAGGCCGCTGCGCATGTATTTCCCGAAGTGTCGCCAGTGGAAAAGCCGCCCGTCAGGCGCGGGACGGCATCGCATGCGTAAAATAACCGATGAATTCTAGCGATAGCGCAATTCCGCAAATCATCGTACTGTCAATCCAACAGTGAACGGGAAGACGATCCTTCTTCCCGAAATGGCATGAAGCGGCTTCCAACAGGTTCTCCTGGCGCGTCCCAATAGAGCAGCAGGTGTCTCCTCCCTCTCCTGTCTGCGATGCGCCCTCCTGGCCTCGCTCGTCCTGACCGACCGGCGAGGCTCTTTTTTGCCCGTCTATTCTACAGAAAACCGAAACTCTTCTTGCCGCCGGCAGAAGAAGACCGTCGCACACGCAAACGGCCCGCATACTGCGATGCGGGCCGTTCGATCGAACATCGATGAAAAAAGATGTCAGGCCTGGCGTTCCGGCACGTGGACCACGAGCCCGTCGAGCGCATCCGACATCTTGATCTGACAGGAAAGACGCGAGGTGGGGCGAACCTCGTAGGCGAAGTCCAACATGTCCTCTTCCATCGCTTCCGGCGGGCCGACGGTCGCGCTCCAGGCGTCGTCGACATAGACATGACAGGTCGCGCAGGCGCAGGCGCCGCCGCATTCGGCTTCGATGCCCGGCACGGAGTTGCGCACCGCGTTTTCCATGACCGTGGAGCCGTTGGCGACATCCAGTTCGTGGCGGGTGCCGTCGAAGGCGACGATGGTGAGTTTGCTCATGATGGGTTCCGGATCCTGTGAGGCTGCCCGAAGCGGGCGAATGATCGACCGGCGGAGGCTGGCCCGAGCCACCGGTTTTCCGGCGGTTGTTTCCAACAAAACCCCTCGCCAGTCAACATCGCGCGCCCGGCCGGGTGCAGGCTGGCCCGGACGCGCCATCGACTTTTCCCGCCGCGCCGGGCCGCCCGGCGGGCGATACGCCGCTCAGCGGCAGAGTTTCAGGATGAAATTTTCCGCATCCACGACAGCCGCCGTGACGCCGGCAAGCGCGGCGGCATCCGCCGGGTCGTCCTCCAGCGCACCGGCCGCCTTGCTGATCGCGACCGCGCCGACGGACTGGGCCGAGCCTTTCAGGCGATGAGCGGCAGCGGCGCGGGCCTCGCCCTCGGTGGCCGCCAGTTCCTTCATGCTTTCGCGGGCATGCCGCGCGAACATCTGCAACACTTCGAGTTCAAGCGCCTTGTCGCCCATGGTCTGGCGCGCAAGGTGTACCAGATCGATCGGCCGTCCCTTTGCGGGACAGGCGCCGCCTGCATTGTCGGGCGCTTCGAATGCGATGTTGAGCGCTGCCATTTGCCAATATCCTTATATACGCTACGTACGCTGTTTCGTTGTGATGCACGCAGATGCCGGTGCGGCGGGGGCGCCTTGCGCCTGCCTTCGCCGGGGACACGGGAGTTTCATTCTGCGTGGCGGCGGCGCCTATCCGATTAAAAGACGGCGCAAAATGGGCATGAATCGCAAACTATGGTTAACGGCTGAAAAATCGCCATTTTCTCAGGTTTTCCATCGCGATACAGATTCGGCCGATTTTAACTTCCTGTTAAGTTTCGGGCGAAGGGAGATGGCAATGAATTGTGTGATACAGGCTAATGTGTCACTACGATACGACCGGATACTCCCGGTGGATAAGCCGTGGGCGGAGATACACCGCTTCGCCTTTTCGGTCTATCGAGCGAATTTGGAATGAACGGCGGCCCGGACGCTGCTTGCCATGAGGGTATGCAGCAAGACCGGCCACCAACCGGACGGTTCGAATGCGCCCGAGCAGCGGCGGCGCGCATGAAGCCCGATCCCGGACATGGTAACGAGGCGTATCCGCATGGCGACGAACAAGTCCACCGAGTCGATCGACGAGAAGGCCTTCCAGGCCCTTGAAGAAGCACTGAAAATCGACTTCGACGATCTGGTGCCGGAAACGCCTCCCAAGAAGGATGCTTCGGAGGCCCGCGTGTCTGAGCCAGCAAGCCGCATTCCAAACAAGACGCAGGAAAAGCCGGCCGGCCAGCCCGCATCCGGCGAGACCCCGCGCAGCCTGAACCCGGAACCCGCCCCCAAGGCGCCGGCCTTCACCCCGGCCAATGACGGCGCGCGCAAGACGCCGGCGGCGATCCTGAAATCGCTCGACATGCGCTCCTCGCGCGGCCCCATCCGCATGGCGATCCTCGCCTCCGTTCTCTGGGTCATCGGCGGCCTCGGCGTCGCGAACCTGCTTTATGCGCCGCAGATCTGGCAGATCCGCTCGGTGGCGAACCTTGTCGCCCTGCCTGGCGCCATCGGCATGCTCGTCGCCATCCTCATGCCCATCATGCTCTTCTTCGCCTTCGCGGTGATGATCGCGCGCGCCCATGAACTGCGCAGCGCCGCCCGCTCCATGGCCGAAGTCGCCCTGCGCCTTTCCGAGCCGGAGACCGTCGCCAGCGACCGCATCATGTCGGTCGGCCAGGCCGTTCGCCGCGAAGTCTCGGCCATGAACGAAGGCATCGAGCGCACCATCGCCCGCGCCACCGAACTCGAGACCCTCGTGCATTCGGAAGTCAACGCGCTGGAACGCAGCTATTCCGACAACGAGATGCGCGTGCGCACGCTCGTTCAGGAACTCGGCTCCGAGCGCGAGGCGATCGTCAGCCATGCCGAGCGCATCCGCTCTTCCATTTCCGGCGCGCATGAACAGCTCAAGGACGAGCTGGCGAGTGCCGGCGACAGCATCACCGCGCGCATCGCGACCTCGGGCGAGGCCTTCGCCTCCATGCTCGACACGCGCGCCGCCTTGCTGATGGAACAGTCCGACAGCGCGACGCAGACCATCGGCGCCATGCTTTCGGCCCGCACCGACAGCCTGCTCTCCACGCTCAGCTCCTCGGGCGTGGCGCTCGCCAACGAATTCGACAACCGTCTCGATCTCCTGACCAAGAGCCTCGATTCCCGCGGCCGCGACCTGCTTCAGCAGTTCGAGACGCGCGCCTCCTCGCTCGACACCAACACGGAAAAGCTGAACGCGGCGCTCAACGAACGCGCCAAGCAGCTCAACGAGACGCTGATCGCCCGCACCCGCGAGATCAGCGAAAGCCTGTCCATCGGCCAGCAGGCCGTGACCGGCGGGCTCGATCATGTGCTCCAGTCGATGAACGCCGCGCTCGACGAAAAGGGCGCGCAGTTCCGCCAGAGCCTCAAGAACGCCGCCGACGACACGGTCATGGACCTCGACCTGCGCTCCGGCTTCTTCGACGAACGCATGCAGGCCACCGTCGGCCAGATCGCCAGCGCCTTCGACCAGCGCGTGGAAGAGTTCGCGCAGGCCTTCGACCAGCGCGCCGGCTCGCTCGACTCCAAGCTGATGGAGAGCCTTGCCCGCATCAACGAAACGGTCGCCAGCGGCCATGACTCGATCGACGGCATCCTGACCTCCAGCATCGACCGCCTCGGCAACACGCTCACCGACCAGTCCTTCGCGCTGGCGACGACGCTCGCCACCAGCCAGGAAGTGCTGGAACACGCCGTTTCCGGCCATGCCGATGCGATCAGCAACGCCGTTGGCGGCGCGCATGAGCGCATGGGTGCGATCCTGACCGAAAAGTCCGCAGCCCTGCTCGGCGGCCTCGCCGATGTCCAGAACCGCATCGAAAGCGGCTTTGGCGTGCGGGCGGAAGCCCTGGCGGAAAGCGTTTCCGGCAGCGAGCGCCGTCTGGTGGAAGCGCTGGATTCGCGCGGCACGGCCATCGCCACCGATATTCAGGCCGCACAGGCCCGCATGGAAGAAGCGCTCGGCGCCCGCGCCGACGAGATCACCTCCACCATCGCGGCCAGCCACAACCGCCTCGACAGCGCGCTCACCGAGCGCACCGCCGCCCTTTCGGCCATGCTGAACGAGACCGGCAGCCAGCTCGAAGAGTCGGTCGGCACGGCGGCGAACCGCGTCGAGACCGCGCTGACGGGTGCCGCCCGCCAGATCGATGAGGTCATCACCGGCCGCACGGCCAACCTTGCCTCGGTGCTTTCCAACAGCGCCGGCTCCATGCAGTCGGCCATCGATTTCGCCGCCAACCGCGTCGAAAGCGTGCTGACCGAAGGCAGCCAGCAGCTTGGCGGCGTCCTGCACGGCCAGGCCGCCGAATTCGCCGACGCCTTCTCCGGCCGCGCCGCCGGCATCGCCGAAGCCCTGTCCGGCCGCGCCTCGGAGCTTGCCGGCTCGCTCGTCTCCACCCATGAGCAGATCCGCGCGACGCTCGACGACCGCATCAACGCGATCAACGTCGCCATCGCCGAAGGCCGCAACCAGCTTACCGAAACGCTCAACGATCAGGCGACCTCCATCGGCACCTCGATCGCCACCAGCGCCGGCATGCTGGAAATGTCGCTGGAGCAGCACGAGGAAGCCCTTCGCCGCACCATCGACGGCAGCGCCGCCCTTCTCGATCAGCGCGTGCGCGAAAGCGCCGGGGCCGTGGCCGAGCGCCTCGGCGAGACCACCGCGCAGATCGCGGAAGCGGCAAACGCCTTCGGCACGCGCATGGAACAGACCGTCGACAGCGTCGCGAGCCGCTTCGACACGACGGGCAGCAAGCTGGAAGAAAACCTCGGCAAGCTGGAAGCCCGTATCGAGCACAGCGTCGAGCATGTCTCCGGCATCGTCGACACCGCCGCCTCGCGCATTTCCGACACGCTTTCCGAGCGCCTGACCGAAATCGACCGCGTGGGCAGCGACGTGTCGCTGCGCGTCTCCGACGCCCTCTCCCGCCCGATCGCCGAAGTCGACCGCATCGGCGACGAGACGACCGCCCGCATCGCGGCGGCGCTTGCCGGCCGTGTCGGCGATATCGAGCGCATTAGCGCGAATGCCGCCGACCGTATCGAAGGCGCGCTTTCCGGCCGTCTGGACGATATCGAACGCGTCAGCGCCGCCGCGGCGGATCGCATCGAAGGCACGCTGTCCAGCCGCCTTGGCGATATCGAGCGGGTAACCGGCAATGCCGCCGAGCGCATCGACGGCACCCTCGCCAACCGCGCCGGCCAGATCGAACGTCTTGCCGAAGAAGCGGCCGAACGTATCGATGGCGCTCTTGCGAACCGCACCAGCCATATCGCCCGCGTCACCGGGGAAGCCGCCGAGCGCATCGACGGCACGCTTGCCAGCCGCGCCGGCGACATCGAGCGCCTTTCCGGCGAGGCCGCCGACCGTATCGCCGCGACCATCGACGAGAAGACCGGCCGCATCGAGGAACGCCTCGGCACGATGGACCGGGCGCTCACCATCGGTCTCGACAGCGTGAACCGCACCATCGACGGCAAGGCCGCCGGCCTTGCCCAGACGCTGCGCGACGCCGTCTCGCAGGCCGCCCAGGACATGGACGCCGAGGCGATCCGCTCGGCCCAGTCGCTCGCCAAGACCGGCGAGGAATTCGCCAGCCTCTCCACCTCCCTGCGCGGCGCGGTTTCCCGCGCGGCCCAGGAAATGGGTGTCGAAGCCCAGCGCGCCGCCGAGAACATCGCCAAGACCGGCGAGGAATTCGCGGAGAACCTGTCGGCCCGCAACGAAGCCTTCACCCGCGCCGTCGAGGAGACCACCTCCTCCGCCGTCGCCCGCTTCGCGGAGACGGAAGGCCGCCTCGCCAGCCAGGCGCAGTCCCTGCACACCGGCCTCGGCGATGCCGAGAAAGCGCTGGAAGCGCGCGGCGCTTCCATCCGCTCGGCCCTCGACGACCGCACGCGCGAACTCAACTCCATGCTGGCCAGCCGCACGGAAGAACTGTCGCGCCTCATCAACGAGGAAGCCCGCCCGGTCATCGAGGACTACGCCGCCGCCGGCCGCGAAGCCGCCGACCGCATCACCGGCGTCGCCCGCGACAGCGCCGAACGCCTGCGCAACGAGAACGCCGCGCTCATCAACGCGATCTCCGCCCGCACGGCCGACACGCTCGCCGCCATTTCCGCCCGCACGGAGGAAGCCGCCGGCGCGATGCAGGCCATCGAAACCGGCCTGCAGGCCAATGTCGAAAGCTTGATCGCCCGCCTTTCGGACAGCAACGGCGCGATTGCCGGCATGGTCGATGCGGCGAGCCAAACGCTCGGCGCCATCGACGGCCGCCTGACCTCGACGGCCGAGCGCTTCT
Organism: Shinella zoogloeoides; assembly: GCF_020883495.1. Lineage (NCBI taxonomy): Bacteria > Pseudomonadati > Pseudomonadota > Alphaproteobacteria > Hyphomicrobiales > Rhizobiaceae > Shinella > Shinella zoogloeoides. The sequence goes on from NZ_CP086610.1 coordinate 1,790,873, forward strand.
CCACTTCCGCCGAGCGCGCCTCCGACATGGTCGCGACCACCTCGCGCCTGCTGGAAGGCAAGGTCGACCGCCTCTCCGACATCTCCGCCGGCACGCTCTCGCAGATCGGCGGCATCGTCGGCCGCTTCGAGGACCACTCGAAGATCCTGTCGCAGGCCTCCGACCTCCTCGCCGCCGCCCAGTCGAACCTCGTTTCGACGCTGGAAGAGCGGCAGGACGCGCTGCGTTCGCTCTCCATCGGCCTCGTCCAGCGTTCGGAAGAGATCGAGAAGACCATGCAGTCGCTGGAAGGCATGGTCGAAGGCGCCTTCAGCCGCGCCGAAGAGCGTTCGAACCTGATCGCCGGCAACCTGCGCGGCGGCATCCAGTCGTCCTTCGCCGAAGTCGGCCGCATTCTCGGCGAGACCGAGAAGCGCGCGGAAGTCGCGGCCACGACGCTGCGCGACCAGCTCGTCAAGGCCGGCGAGGAAGCGGGCCAGTCCGTCGAGGGCGCCTTCGTGCGCGCCGAAGAGCGGACCAAGGAAGTGGCGAGCCGCCTGCGCGGCAGCGTCGGCGCCTCGCTCTCCGATGTCGACCGCCTGCTTTCCGAATCCGGCCAGAAGTCCGAAACCGCCACCGCCGCCATGCGCGATGCGATGCGCGAGGCCGTCGAGGAAGCCATCGGCAAGTTCTCCGGCGCGACCGAGGAAATCCGCCGCGCCGCCGGCGAGATCCGCAAGGAACTCGACCAGACGCGCGGCGAACTGAAGCGCAGCGCCTTCGACCTGCCGGAAGAAGCCAAGGAAAACGCCGCCCAGATGCGCCGCGCCGTCAGCGAGCAGATCAAGGCCCTTCAGGACCTCTCCGACATCATCGGCAAGTCCTCGTCGGCGCTGGAAGTCTCCCGCCCCGTCGCGCAGGCCGCCGCAGCACAGGTCGCCCAGGCGATCCAGCCGGTGCAGCAGCAGCCCCGCATCGAACCGCGCCGCGAGGAGCAGACGCCGCTGCGCGGCAGCCTCGGCCTCGAGCGTGCGGCCGCCGCCACCGTGCCGCAGCGCACGCAGCCTGTGCCCGCCGAGGCCGAAGCCAAGGCGGCCGGCGAAGGCGGCTGGATGCGCGACCTCCTGCGCGGCGCAGTTTCGCGTGAGGAAGCCCAATTCGGTCAGCCGCGCAGCGAAGGCCAGGCTGCCCGCCCGGCCGACAACCGCAACCCCCGCCACGTCGTCGAATCGCTGAACTCGCTGTCCGTCGATATCGCCCGCGCCATCGATCACGATGCCTCGGTCGACCTGTGGCGCCGCTACCAGCGCGGCGAGCGCGACGTCTTCACACGCCGCCTCTACACGCTGAAGGGCCAGCAGACCTTCGACGAGATCAAGCGCAAATACGAGCGTGAGCCGGAGTTCCGCACCGCCGTCGACCGCTACATCTCGGACTTCGAGAAGCTGCTCGCCGACGTTGCCCGCAACGACCGCGACAAGGTGATGACGCAGACCTACCTCACGTCGGATACCGGCAAGGTCTACACCATGCTGGCCCATGCCGCCGGCCGCTTCAACTGAGCGGTGAGGCAACCGGAATGACGAAACGGCCGCCCCACGGGCGGCCGTTTTGCTTTTCCATCACCCACTTTTGAACGGCCGGAACCTTAAAAACCGGGAGCACAGCCTCTATATGCTTTCCAACGCGTCGCATGACGTATGGGAAGAGAGAAGAATATGATTTTGATACAGGGGTTTGGCCGCGTTCTTGCAATGCTGGCGGTCGCGGTCGTGATGATGATGACGGTGGTGGACGTGGCCGAGGCCCGCCGCGCCGGGGGCGGCTTCGGCAGCCGTGGCACCCGCACCTTCTCGACGCCGTCCACGACGCGCACCGCCCCGACCGACGCCCAGCCCATCGACCGTACCATGACGCGCCAGCAGTCGGCCCAGCCCTCCGCCAGCCGCAACACGACGGCCAACACGCCCCGGCCCGGCCTCTTCAACGGCTTCGGCGGCCGGCTTCTCGGCGGCCTGATGCTCGGCGGTCTCGTCGGCATGCTGCTCGGCTACGGCCTTGGCGGCGGCGTCGGCTTCCTCGGCCTGCTCCTGCAGATCGCGCTGATCGCCGGTCTCTTCATGGTCCTGCGCCGCATGTTCGCGCAGAAGAACGCCCCGGCCTATGCCGGCGTGCCCTCTTCCGCCCGCAGCGCGCAGGACAATAACGGCACGCCCGGTTTCCAGATTCCGCGCATCGGCAGCGGCAGCCGCCAGCCGGCGGCCCAGTCCAAACCCGGTGACGAGATCGGCATCCAGCCGGCCGACCTCGATCAGTTCGAAAGCATGCTGAAGGAACTCCAGGCCGCCTATGCGGCGGAGGATTTCCGCACGCTGCGCCAGATCACGACGCCCGAGGCCATGTCCTATCTGGCGGAAGAGATCGGCGACAACGCCACGCAGGGCCTGCGCAACGAGGTGCGCGACATCCACCTCGTCCAAGGCGATGTTGCCGAGGCCTGGCGCGAGGGTGCGGACGAATACGCCACCGTCGCCCTGCGCTACGAAAGCATCGACGTGATGCGTGACCGCGCGACCGGCAAGCCCGTTTCCGGCGATCCGGACACGCTCACGGAAGCCGTCGAGGTCTGGACTTTCCTGCGCAGGAATGGCGGCGAGTGGAAGGTTTCGGCCATCCAGGGCGTCCAAGCCGGCTGACGGCAGGCGTCAGCCCCTCATCCGCGACCGCGATCTTCTCCCCGCTTGCGGGGAGAAGGAAACGTCGGCGATGTTTTCCCGTGACTGAAGAAAAGCCACGCGGCTATGCCTCTTCGCCCCGCTTACAGGGAGAAGACCGAACGAGAGGCTTTTCCTGATCAGATGGCCTTCAGCGTCCAGCCGACGATATCGGCCGTGACGTTGGCGAAGGCCGCGTCCAGTGCGTTCACGAAGGCCGCATTGCTGGAGCCTGCAACCGGCGCCGTCGCGCGGAACACCTTCTGCGCCCGCACCGTGCCGTTGCGGTCGTTCAGGAGCTTCGCCGAAATCACGACGACCGCCGTATCCGCGCCCGAGGTCTGCACCTCGAAGGAGCGGATATCCGTAACGATCTGGTAGTCGATCGCCAGCCCCTGCCCCGGCATGCCGACGCCGCCGAGACGGCCAGTATTCTCGAAGGCCTGCACGAGCTTGGCCTGCACCATCTTGGTCAGGCTGTCCCCCCATTGCGACTGGGCGAGATACTGGATTTCGGACGGCGACGTGCGGATGACGATCTGGTCGCTGTCGAGCGACTTCAGCGCGGAAGGCTGCGGCACGAGGATCTGGCGGTTCTTTGCCGAAGGCCCTTCCAGCGAGGCGGCGGCCGAGAGGCTGAACGTATCGTTCTTGGCCGGAGCGCTGCCGCAGGCAGCAAGCGTTGCAGCCAGAACGGCGATGAGAGCGGCGCGCGCCACGGTCCCGTTCCGCAACAACTCCATATCCGATACCGTCATTTCATCCTCAAACCATGGGAATCGATGTGTAGCAGCGGCACGGCACGCTGTCACGGCTGCATTCGCGCCCGGATGCTGCCCTGCCGGCGGTTGTGGACCCTGGGCCACACCTTCGCCCGTCAGCGCCGGGTCCGGCCGTCATATTGCTTGACCGTATCGCCCCCGAACAGGAGGCGCTGCGGATTGCGCTCGAAGCCGGAAATGGCGGTGTCGAGATTCTGGATCGTCCGGCGCGTATCCAGCACCAGCGCCTCGACATCGCGCAGGCCCGAGCCGGAGAAGCGCTGGAGCCCGTCGGCAATCGGCCCGATGCGGCCGTTGAGCGTATCCGCCGCCTGCCGGATCGATTGCAGCGTCGCCTTGGCCTCGGCGAAGAGCGATTCGGAATCGCCCTCGCCCAGGAAGCCGTCGAGCTTGGCGAGCACGCCGTCGACACGCGTGGAGGCCGCGTTCAGCTTGCCGCTCATGTCACGGACATCGGTGATGATCTGGTCGATATCCTCCTGCCGCGCGCCGATCCGGTCGGCGACGCCGGTGATGGAGGCGACGGCCTTGCGGGCATCGGCGGTGGCGACGGAAATGTTGTCGATGGCGCCGCTGACCTTCTGCGTATCGACCGCCGCCATCAGGCCGTCCACCTTGTCGAGCGTCGCGGTCGCCTGCTTGCCGAAGGCATCGAAGGTCTCGGCCGTCTTGCGGAAGCCCTCGACGGTCGTCTTCACCTCGCCCGAGGCGTCGGCAATGTCCCTGCTGACCTTGTCGACATTGCCGACGAAGTCCTCGACCTTCTTCGGATCGACCGCCTTGATCAGCGCGTCGACGGAGGCGAGCGTGGAATCCAGCCGGCCGGAAAGGGCCGTGAACGTATCCGAAAGCGCGCCGACGCTCTTCAGGAACTCGTCGATATTCTCGCCGTTGCGGGCGAGCGAGCCGGAGAATTTCTCGGCATTCTGGATGGTGTTGGTGAGCGGGCCGCGCGCATCGGCGACAAAGCCCTGGATATCGGTGATCGCCGCATCGGCGCGCTTGAGGATCTTGTCGGCGGTCGAAAGGATGTTCGTCACGCTCGATTGCTGCGCCTGCAGCGTGGCGAAGGTCTCATTGTCGAAGGCTTCGCGCAGGATGTTCGGATCGCCCGCATTGCCGCCGCCAAGCTCGATATAGGCCGCGCCCGTCAGGCCCTGCACTTCCAGCACGGCCGAGGTGGACTGCTTGACCGGCGCGGTGGTGGAGACCTCCGTCATGGCGACGGAGAAGCGCGGGTCCTTCGAATCGATGGCGAGACTGCGCACGGAGCCGACCGGAATGCCGTTGAAGCGCACGGGCGAGCCGACGGAAAGGCCGTTCGCCGAGCCGGGAATGCGGATCACGAGCTGAGCCATGTCGCCGCCGCGGCCGTATTGCGTCATCCAGTAGACGAAGACGAAGGCCGCCGCCATGACCAGCACGGTGAAGAAGCCGACGAGGGCGTAGTTGGCTTTCGTTTCCATGCGTCCATCCTGCCGCAGTTCTATCCGCCGGGGCCGTCAGGTCCCGGTTGTTCCTTACGTCTTCCGCACGATCGACCGTGCCCGCTTGCCCCGGAAATAGGACTGCACCCACGGGTCGTCGAAGGCCAGCATGTCCTCGATCGTGCCTTCGACCAGAACCTTCTTCTGCCCGAGCACGGCGATGCGGTCGCACACCGAAAACAGGCTGTCGAGGTCGTGAGTCACCATATACACGGTGAGGCCCAGAGTGTCGCGCAGTTTGGCGATCAGCTCGTCGAATTCCGCCGCGCCGATGGGGTCGAGGCCGGAGGTCGGCTCGTCGAGGAAGACCAGCGCCGGATCGAGCGCCAGCGCGCGCGCCAGCGCCGCGCGCTTGATCATGCCGCCTGAAAGCTCGGAGGGAAACTTGTCCGCCGCCTCGGGCGCAAGGCCCACCAGTTCGATCTTGAGGCGGGCCAACTCGTCCATCATCGCCTGCGGCAGGTCGAGATATTCGCGCATCGGCACCTGGATGTTCTCCTTCACCGTGAGCGAGGAAAACAGCGCGCCGTGCTGGAAGAGCACGCCGAGCTTCATGTCGAGCGCCAGCCGTTCGGCTTCCGAGGCCTTGTCGAAATCCTTGCCGAAGATGCCGATGCTGCCGGCGCGGCGCGGCAGCAGGCGCAGCACCGTGCGCATCAGCACCGACTTGCCGGTGCCGGACGCGCCGACAAAGCCGAGGATTTCGCCGCGATAGATATCGAGGTTCAGCCTGTCGAGGACGATGTTGCTGCCGAAGCCGACCGTCAGGTCCTTGACCGAGAGCACCACGTCATCCTGTTTTACCGGATCCATGTCTGCCCCTAGAAGTCGATTGCGGCGTAGAAGATGGCGAAGAGGCCATCCACCAGGATGACGACAAAGATCGACTTCACCACCGAGGACGTGACGTGCCGGCCGAGCGATTCGGCGCTGCCGCCCACCTTCAGCCCCTCCACCGAGGCGACGATGCCGATGATGAGCGCCATGAAGGGCGCCTTGATCATGCCCGAGACGATGGTGGAAAGGTCGATGGCCTCGCGAAGGCGCGACTGGAACGTATCGAAGGTGATGCCGGAATAGGCCCAGGCGACGACGGCCGCGCCGCCGAGCGCCGCGAAATTGGCGATGATCGTCAGAAGCGGCAGCGCCACCGTCAGCGCCACGAGCCGGGGGAAGACGAGCACGCCGATGGGGCTGAGGCCCATGACCTTCAGCGCATCGATCTCCTCGCGCATCTTCATCGAGCCGATTTCGGCCGTGATGGCGCTGCCGGAGCGGCCGGCGATCATGATCGCGGTCAGGAGCACGCCGATTTCACGCAACTGGAGAATGCCGACGAGGTCGACGACGAAGACTTCCGCCCCGAAATAGCGGAGCTGGAACGCGCCCTGCTGGGCGATGATCGCGCCGATGAGGAAGGACATCAGGAGGATGATCGGCACGGCGCGAACGCCCATATGGTCGATCTGGTGTACGATGGCGGCCGGCGAAACGCCGCTCCTGCGCCCGAGCTTCAATTGCGCCCCACGCACCGCCGAGCCGAGAATGAACATGGCCGCGACCGCGTCGTCCCAGATATCGATCGTGACGCGGCCGACCGGCGCGAAGATGCGCTCGAACGGCGTGCCGCGCGGCGGCCTGGCCACGCGCGGCTCCGCCAGCTTTTCCGGCAGCGCCGCGATGAGGTCGGCATAGCGCGCACCCTCGCGGTCGGTGACGCTCACCTGCGCGCCGCCCGCCTGCCGCTCGGTGATCGCCCGGCGCAGCAGCCATGCGCCCGCCGTGTCCATCTCGCTCACGCCGCTGAGGTCGATTTCGAGAGCACCGCCTCGCCCGCCCGCCATCGCGGCAAGGCGCTTGCCGGCGGCCACGGCGGTCGTGTTCACCCACAGGCCGGAGAGACGCCAGATCTCCCCGCCGTTGCCCGGCAGGCTCTCGCTGATGATTTCGGCTGTGGGGCTGGCGGCGGCGGTCAAGTCTCTTGCATCTTCCCGTGCTTGGGACAACATGCGCCTGTCTTACCGGCTTGCCGGCCGTCTGTCACCGAACGAACGGCCAAATGCCGCCTCCCGCCGCGAAATTTCCCTCGAAATTTTCCGGGCCTTTCAGGATCGATCCCATGCGCCGCACCCTCGCCGCCACCGCCGAAAGCTTCCCGATTGCCGGGTCCTTCACCATTTCGCGGGGCGCGAAAACGACGGCGGAGGTGGTGACCTGCACCATCGGCGCATCGGGCCGGAGCGGCCGGGGCGAATGCGTGCCCTATGCCCGCTACGGCGAATCGGTCGCCGGCGTTCTGGCTGCCATCGAGGGCATGCGCGGCGCCGTCGAGGACGGTATCGGCCGCGAGGACCTGGCCCGGTCGATGCCGGCCGGCGCGGCGCGAAACGCCATCGACTGCGCGCTCTGGGACCTAGAGGCCAAGCTTTCCGGCGTGCCGACCGCACAGGTCGTCAACGCCGCCGCCCCGCAAAAACTCGTCACCGCCTACACGCTTTCGCTCGGCGAAGCCGAGGCGATGCAGCGCCAGGCGGCGGAAAACGCCTGGCGGCCGTTGCTGAAGGTCAAGGTCGGCACGCCCGACGACGCCGCGCGCATCCGCGCCGTGCGGGCCGGTGCGCCGCAAAGCGCGATCATCCTCGATGCCAATGAGGGCTGGACGGCGGAAAACCTCGCCTACCACTTCGCGCTCTGCGCCGAGGCGCGCATCGCCCTTGTCGAGCAGCCGCTTCCGGCCGGCGACGATTCGGCGCTGCGCGACCATGCCCGCCCCATCCCCGTCTGCGCGGACGAAAGCGTACACCGCAGCGAGGACGTGGCGAAACTCGCCGACCGCTACGACGCGATCAACATCAAGCTCGACAAGGCCGGCGGGCTGACGGAGGCGCTGGCGCTGCGCGAAGCGGCGCGCGAACACGGCCTGAAGATCATGGTCGGCTGCATGGTCGGCACGTCGCTGGGCATGGCCCCGGCGGTGCTTCTGGCGCAGGGCGCCGATTTCGTCGATCTCGACGGCCCGCTGCTGCTCGCCCGCGACCGCGACCCCGGCCTGCGCTACGAAGGTTCGGACGTCTATCCGCCGGACGCCGCGCTCTGGGGCTGAGCGCCCACGGGCGGCGCGACCAGCCGCCCGGCGATCACGCAGGCAAGCCCCGCCGCGGCGATGACCGACATCAGATAGAAACCGTCGACGCCGTACCAGTTGAAGGCATAGCCCGAGACGAAGGTGGCGACCGCCATGAACATGCCGGTGTAGAAGAAATAGAGGCCCTGCGCCGCCGCCTCCTGCTCCTCCGCGACACGCTCCACCAGCTTGCTCTGCACGCTGACATGCAGGATGCCGAAGGTGAAGGCGTGCAGGCATTGCAGCGCGAAATAGCCGGCGAAAGGCATGTCGAGCGGGAAGACCAGCCAGCGACCGACCGCCACCGTGCTACCGAAGATCATCATGGACCAGAGATTGAAGCGCCGTTTCAGCCGGAGCGCGAAGACGAAGAGAATCACTTCCGCCAGAACCCCCACGCTCCAGAGGATACCGATATCCGTGCCGCTGAAGCCCGCGTCGCGCCAGTAGATCACGGAGAAGGCGTAGAGCATGGCGTGGCTCGCATTGACCAGCGAGACGCCGATCAGCATGAGCTGCACATCGCGCTGCCGCAGCGTGCTCGCGGCCGGCATGGTGGCCATGGCCGCGATGGGCGACGGCCGGCGCGGCCGGCCGATCTTCGGCACGATGAAGGCGCCCAGCACCGTCAGCGAGAAGGCCGCCGCCATGGCCGGCAGCACCATGGCCCCGCCATAGAGACCGGCAAGCCACCCGCCGATCATCGTGGCGACGATGAAGGCGAGCGAGCCCCACAGCCGCATCCGGCTGTAATCGATGTTCCAGCGCCGAACGCCTGAAAGCGCAATGGCGTCGGTGATCGGCACATAGGGCGAATAGACCGCGCATTGCAGCGTGTAGAGCAAGAGAACCGGCCAGAACCCCTTGATGCCGAAGAAGAGCAGCGCCGTCAGCAGCGACAGCACGCCCGACCACAGAAGCACGATGGAGCGCTCGCCGAGCCGGTCCGCGATGGTGCCCGCCACGGGCGCGGTGAAGACGCGCACGAACATCGGCAAGGCCAGAACGATGCCGATCTGCGAATCGTTCATCGACAGGGTTTCGAGCCAGATCGGAAAGAACGGCAGGGCGATGCCGTTGACCATCATCGGCGCGCAGAAGACGAGAGCGATGCGCGCGGCGAAATACGGCGGCGCGCCGGTGGTCATCATGGACCCGGAAGGGGCTGTCATTGGCGGGGAACCTGCGTTGGAACGCCCTCCGCTCTATCACGCCGATGTACGTACGCCAATGCGCTATTTCTGCCGGGTGGCGACAATGATCACGGAGCGTCGCGGCTCATGCCGCCTCCGCGTCCACAGGCTCGCGGACGTCGACGGCAAGCTCCCGGCGCGATACGGGCAACATCTCGACCGGAGCCGACGCCATCCGCTGCCAGGTGATCAGTTCCATCGTGCCGTCATGGTGCTCGGCAATCGCCGTGCAGCTTTCCACCCAGTCGCCGCTGTTGATGTAGCGGATGCCGTCGATCTCGGTGATCACGGCATGGTGGATATGGCCGCAGATCACGCCGTCGGCGCCATTGCGGCGCGCCTCCTCGGCGACGACCTTCTGGAATTCGCCGATGAAGTTCACGGCCGTCTTCACCTGCTGCTTGGCCCAGGAGGAGAAGGACCAGTAGGGCAGCCCGAGCTTGCGGCGAATGGCGGCGAAGACCACGTTGATGGCGATGGCCGCGTCATAGGCCCAGTCGCCGAGATAGGCGACGATGCGGGCGTGGCGCACCACGACGTCGAATTCGTCGCCATGCAGCACGAGGTAGCGCCTGCCGTCCGCCGCCTCGTGGATGATGCGTTCGGCCACCTCGACGCCGCCGAAATGCATGCCGGGGAAATCGCGCAGGAACTCGTCGTGGTTGCCGGGAATGTAGATGATGCGCGTGCCCTTGCGGGCCTTGCGCAGCAGTTTCTGCGTCACGTCGTTGAAGGCCTGCGGCCAGTACCAGTTTCGCTTCAGTCGCCAGCCATCGACGATGTCGCCGACAAGCACGATCGTCTCCGCCTCGTGATGCCGCAGGAAATCGATGAGGAATCCGGCTTTCGCGGCCCGCGATCCCAGATGCACGTCCGAGATGAACAGCGTGCGGAAATGGCGGATATCGGGGCTGGCGGGGGTCACGGTCATGCGTCGGTCTCTCCGGGGAACCGGCCGTCGCGACCATCGTCGCAACGGGCGGCTTTCACCCCGTTGAAAACCAGAGTCCTGTTTCAGATTGATGACACACCTATGCATTTTTCGACCGCAAATAGGCATTGCACAGTCCGTCGATTGCGGCTTTATGGAAGGTTCCGGAAACTTCACGTCGCGGCGGTTTCGTGCCACGAAAAGCCGCGGCGAAAACAGCATATGGCAGGAACATCATGAGCACGGGTGACAAATCGCGGACGCATAACGGCCCCGTAAGCGGCGATATCGACCAGCAGGCCCTCTTCTTCCACCGTCACCCCCGCCCCGGCAAGCTCGAAATCAACCCGACCAAGCCGCTCGGCAACCAGCGCGACCTCGCGCTCGCCTATTCGCCGGGCGTCGCCGCCCCCTGTCTCGCCATCCGCGACGATCCGAACACCGCCGCCGACTACACGGCGCGCGCCAATCTCGTGGCCGTCGTCTCCAACGGCACGGCCGTTCTCGGCCTCGGCAATATCGGCCCCCTCGCCTCCAAGCCGGTGATGGAAGGCAAGGCCGTCCTCTTCAAGAAGTTCGCCGGCATCGACGTCTTCGACATCGAGATCGACTCGCCGACCGTCGACCAGATGGTGGATGTCATTTCCGCGCTGGAACCCACCTTCGGCGGCATCAACCTGGAAGACATCAAGGCGCCGGAATGCTTCGAGGTGGAGCGTCGGCTGCGCGAGAAGATGGATATCCCCGTCTTCCACGACGACCAGCACGGCACGGCGATCATCGTCGCGGCGGCGGTGCTGAACGGCCTGGAGCTTGCCGGCAAGGCGCTTTCCGACGCCAAGATCGTCGCTTCCGGCGCGGGCGCTGCCGCGCTCGCCTGCCTCAACCAGCTCGTTTCCCTCGGCGCGAAGGTCGAGAACATCTGGGTCCATGACATCGAGGGCCTCGTCTACAAGGGCCGCGAGGCGCTGATGGACCAGTGGAAGGCCATCTACGCCCAGGAAACCGACAAGCGCGCGCTGTCCGAATCCATCGACGGCGCGGACGTCTTCCTCGGCCTTTCGGCCGCCGGCGTGCTGAAGCCCGAGCTTCTGACCCGCATGGCGGAAAGGCCGCTGATCCTGGCGCTCGCCAACCCGACGCCGGAAATCATGCCCGAGGAGGCGCGCGCCGTCCGTCCGGACGCCATGATCTGCACCGGCCGCTCGGACTTCCCCAACCAGGTCAACAACGTCCTCTGCTTCCCCTACATCTTCCGCGGCGCGCTCGATTGCGGCGCGCGCACCATCAACGAGGAGATGAAGATGGCGGCGGTGCGGGCGATTGCCGGCCTTGCCCGCGAGGAAGTCTCCGACGTCGCGGCCCGCGCCTATTCGGGCGACACGCCGAGCTTCGGCCCGAACTACCTGATCCCCTCGCCCTTCGACCAGCGCCTCATCCTGCGCATCGCGCCGGCTGTCGCGCGCGCGGCCGCCGAAACGGGCGTCGCGACCCGCCCGATCAGCGATTTCGACGCCTATCTCGACCAGCTCAACCGCTTCGTCTGGCGCTCCGGCTTCATCATGAAGCCGATCTTCGCCGCCGCGAAGAAGGCCGAGAAGAAGCGCGTCATCTTCGCCGAGGGCGAGGACGAGCGCGTGCTGCGCGCCGCGCAGGTGCTTCTCGAAGAGCAGATCGCCAAGCCGATCCTCATCGGCCGCCCGCAGATCATCGAGACGCGCCTCAAGCGCTACGGCCTGCGCGTGCGCCCGAATGTCGATTTCGAAGTGGTCAACCCGGACGACGATCCGCGCTACCGCGACTATGTCGACGATTACTTCCGCATCGTCGGCCGCAAGGGCGTCAACCCGGAAGCGGCGCGCACCATCGTGCGTACCAACCAGACGGTCATCGGCGCGCTCGCCGTCAAGCGCGGCGAGGCCGACGCGCTGATCTGCGGCGTCGAAGGGCGCTATGCCCGGCACCTGCGCGATGTCAGCCAGATCATCGGCAAGAAGCCCGGCGTGCTGGACTTCTCCGGCCTCAGCCTGCTGATCTCCCAGCGCGGCGCGACCTTCTTCACCGACACCTATGTGACCATCGACCCGACGGCCGAGGAAATCGCCGAGATGACGATCATGGCGGCGCAGGAAATCCGCCGCTTCGGCATCACGCCGCGCGCCGCCCTCGTCTCGCATTCGAACTTCGGCTCGCGCGATTCCGAGAGCGCCTACAAAATGCGCAAGGCGATGGAACTGGTGCGCGAGGTCGACCCGACGCTGGAAGCGGATGGCGAAATGCACGGCGACGCCGCCATTTCCGAGGCCCTGCGCCAGCGCGTGATGCCGGATTCGACGCTGACGGGCGAAGCCAACCTGCTTGTCTTCCCCAATCTCGATGCGGCCAATATCACCCTCGGCGTGGTCAAGACCATGACGGACAGCCTGCATGTCGGCCCGATCCTGCTCGGTGCGGCTCTGCCGGCCCACATCCTGTCGCCCTCCGCCACCTCGCGCGGCGTGGTCAACATGGCCGCCCTCGCGGTGGTGGAAGCCTCCTATCCCGTCGGCCCGGTCTGAGCCGGACGGACAGAAACGGAAGGGCGGGCCATTGGCCCGCCCTTTTTCATTGCGCTGAAAGCTCCAGCCGCCGCGTAACGCCGACCGCCTCCAGGAACGGTTCGTCGTGGCTGACGACGAGGAGCGCGCCGTCATAGGCCCTGAGCCCGGCCTCCACCGCCTCGATGGAATCGATGTCGAGATGGTTCGTCGGCTCGTCCAGGATGAGGAGCGGCGGCGGCGTTCCGCCGCCGAGCACACAGGCAAGCCCCGCGCGCAGGAGCTGCCCGCCGCTGAGGCTGCCGGCGACCTGAAGGGCGGCATCCGCCCGGAACATGAAACGCGCCAGCGCCGCCCGGCAGGCATTTTCGTCCGCGCCGGGGTTGATCCGCCGGAAGTTGTCGCGGATCGACTGCGCCGGATCGAGCAGGCTCACCCGCTGGTCCAGCACGGCGAAATCCGTGAAGCATCGCACGCTTCCTGCCCACGGCCGCAGCGCGCCGGTAACGAGCGCAAGAAACGTCGTCTTGCCCGAACCGTTCGGCCCGGTCACGGCCACCCGTTCCGGCCCGGTCATCGTGAACGAGAGATCGCGGATGACCGAGCGCTCCGGCAGGTAACCGGCCGTCACGCCCTCCATCTTCAGCACCGTCCGGCCGGGCGGCAGGTGCGTCGGCGGCACGGCGACGGTCAGCGGCTGGAGGACCTCGATGCGCTCGCGCGCCGAAGCCAGGGCCTCGTCCGCCTGCGCCTGCCGGCTTTCGGCAAGCCGCGCATTCGCGCCGCTCGTCGCTTCGGCGCGCCGTTTCATTCCGCCCAGCACGATGCGCGGCAGGTCGCCACGCGCCTTCTTGCGGCGTCCGGCGCTGTCCTTGTGCGCCTTCCGCTCGGCAACGGCCTGCATGGTCCGCGCCACCTCCGCGGCGTGCTTTTCGGCGTCGGCGAGATCGCGATGGGCCGCCGAGAGTTCCAGCCGCTTGCGCTCGCGATAGGCGCTCCAGTTGCCGCCGTAGCGCGTCGCGCCCAGCGTCGTCAGCTCCACGATGGCGTCCATGGTTTCCAGCAGCTCGCGGTCGTGGCTGACGACGACGGCCCCTGCCCGCCAGCCGGCGAGCATGTCGATGACCGCCCGCCGCCCGTCCCGGTCGAGATTGTTCGTCGGCTCGTCGAGCAGCAGGAAATCCGGCGCGCGGAAGACGAGCGCGGCGAGCGCCGCGCGGGTGCGCTGCCCGCCGGAAAGCGCGGCAAGCGGCGTCTGCGCCTCCGCATCCAGCCCGACACGAGCGAGCGCCGCGGCAAGCCGGATTTCCAGCGTCCAGTCGGCTTCGGCCAGCTCGTCGCCCGCCGCCTCGCCCCGCTCGGCGCGGCCAAGCAGCCCGAGCGCTTCGACGATGCCAAAGAGGCTGGCGACGGTTTCTTGCGGCCCGACCTGCACGCTCTGGCGCAACAGGCCGAGCGTGCCGTCGACGGCGATGGAGCCGGCCTGCGGCGAAAGCGCCCCGGTGACGAGCTTCAGCAATGTCGTCTTGCCGACGCCGTTGCGGCCGACAAGCCCGGCGCGCTCACTGCCGAAGGTCAGATCGAGATTGGAAAGGAGCGTGTGCCCGTCAGGCGTCGCCCAGGTGATCTTGGAAAGCGTGATGGAATGCGGCATGGATACGGAAGTCCCCGATGACAAAACGAAGTCGATTTGCGGTCGGGTTGAATTCCATGGCGCACCATCCGGTCGGCATTGACGATGGCCATTGTCTAGGCCCGAATAGCGGCGGCGACAAGGCGGAACGGGCCTTGCGCGTTAATCACAAATGCGGGAGCACGTTGCACTCCCCCCGATGCGGCCTATGATGGGGCATCGGACGGAATGTGCCGCCGACAGGTCAATCAGCCAGGGATCGAGGGATTTGAAGGCGCGCGCCCGACTTCTTTTCGCCATCGCCGCCGGCCTGCCCTTCCTTCTTTCAGGAGGAGTGGCGGCGGCAAGCGTCTGCGACAGTCTTCAGGCCCAGCTCGCGAACCTGCCCAAGGTCGTGGCGGACACGGGCAGCGCCCGCAAATATGCCAGCGCGATCGCGCGCCAGAACATCCAGCTCCGCAAGGCCAGAAGCGACCAGCGCCGCCTCGGCTGCTCGGCGGGCAGCATCGTGGTCGTCGGCGGCGAGAATGCCGATGCCTGCGCGACGCTCTCCTCCGTCATCGACAAGATGGAGCGCAATCTCCAGATTCTCGACAAGAAGCGCCGCGACTTTTCCAGCGGCGGCGGCCGCGACGACCGGCGCAGCCGCCTGCTCTCCCTGCTGGAAACCAAGGGCTGCAACGACCGGCCCGAAGTGCTGCCGGCAGCGGCGACGGAAACGCTGCGCACGCTCGACGACACGCGCACCCTGCCCCTCGGCGCCTCGCCGGACGGCAGCGGCATGCTGGAACTGCGCTCGCTCGGCGGCAGTGCCGGCCATGGCAACCTGCGCACGGTCTGCGTACGCACCTGCGACGGCGGCTTCTTCCCGATCTCCTCGGGCGCGACCCCGCTCGATTTCCGCCGCGACCAGAAGGTCTGCGCGATGATGTGCCCGGAAACGGAAACGCAGCTCTTCTACCAGTCCATGACGAACGGGCAGGAGACCGAGCAGATGACCTCCACGGTCACCGGCCGCTCCTATGCCGAGCTGCCGAACGCCTTCGCCTACCGCACGCGCGACCGCGCGAAGGCGGGGTCCTGCGGCTGTAACCTCACCGCCTATTACCAGGAGATGATCCGGCGCGAGAAGGCGGCCCGGGGTGAAGGCGGCGGAGAGACCAGCATCGGCCGCCAGCAGGAAAACGGCTCGGTGACCACCATCCGCGGCGCCACGCCGAAGAAGGACGAGGCCACGGCGAAGACGCCCGCCAAGGTGGAGGAACGCGTCTACGATCCGGCAAACAGCAAGGTGCGCACGGTCGGCCCCGCCTTCCTGCCGGAAAACGAATCCGCCATCGACCTCGGCCGCCCGGCCGATGCCGACGTCAACTGACCGGGTCGAAACCCGTCTTTCCCACGCAAGGGTCGTCGCTCAGGCCGCGCGCGAGGCCCGCGCCTCGATGATCTCCTCCATGCGCAGGTCTCCGGCATGGGCCGCGCGGTTGCGGCCGGCATTCTTGGCCGCGTAGAGCGCGGCATCGGCCATCACCATGACATCGTGCAGCGACTGGCCGTGATCGGGGAACTGCGCGATGCCGGCGCTGCCGCCGATCAGCAGAAGCTGGCCGTCATGGGCGATGGGGACCTGCGCATCGCGCACGAGGCCTTCCGCCAGCCCGACCAGACTTTCGCGACTGTGCTCGCCCGTCAGCAGCACGCAGAATTCATCGCCGCCGAACCGGGCCGCGCAGCCGCGCACGCCGATACGCTCGGCAAAGCGCCGCGCCACCGCCTGCAGAACGGCGTCGCCCGCCGCATGGCCGTGAAGGTCGTTGACGGCCTTGAACCTGTCGAGGTCGAGCGCGATGATCGCGAAGGACCCGCCTGCGCCCTCTTTCGCGACCTCGGCCGCCTTCTCGTCGAAGCCGCTGCGGTTGCGCAGCCCCGTCAGGGAATCGTGCCGGGCCAGAAACGCGTTGCGCGCCTCGCTGCGCTGGAGCGCCTTGACCAGCGCTGAAAAACGCAAGGTGCCGAAGAGCATGAGACCGGCGAAGACCAGCACGAACAGGCCGATCTGCGGCAGAGCCGATTTCCAGACGAAGGAGCCGGGCATGTTCGGCCGCCAGGAGGCCACCATGGGATTGTAGGCATCGCCGCCGACCGGCGTCATCGCCAGCCCCGGCGCCTCGGTCACGATGGGCGAGAAACTGAGGCCCTCCACGCCGAGGCGCTCTTCCGCATCGGCCAGCATCTTCTGCGAGATCGGCTTGACCGTGACGAGCAGCGTCGGCCGCAGGCGGTTCGCGGGAATGTAGCGCGTCCGCGGAATGACCGCCTGCACGACGACGATGCTCATCACCTTGTCGATGAGCCGGATGCCGGAAACGTGGATCGCGGGAAGCGCCGGGGTCAGCAGGTCCGGGTCCTCCCGCGCGCTCCTCACCTCCCATCCGCCCAGCGACGGCGCCAGCGCGGCGCGGTAGGCGACTTCGGCCTTGCGGGTAAGGTCGCTCACCCAGCGCAGCTTCTCGCGCGCCTCATGCTCGGAAACCTTCGCGCCGCGATGGACGCCAAGCACCTCCTCATGATCCGGCGTGGTGAAGATCATCCACGAAAAGCCGAAATCGGCCCACATCCAGTCGCGCAACTGGTCCCGCACGAAGATATCGCCCGGCATGCCGTGGGCCAGTTCCTTGAAGCTCTTGTCCCAGAAGGAAAGCTGGCTCTGATATTGCACCACCTGATCGATCTGGTGGCTGAAATCGTTGCGCACCAGCGTGCGCTCGGTCTCGATCACGAAACTGTCGGCCTGCTTGATGGCATGGTCGAGCACAAGGTAGTTGGCAGCGCCGAACAGGAGCACGATAAGCACGGCCGCCGCCCGGATCGTCCGCCCGAAACCGCGCCGCCGTATCGTCTGGCCTTCCCCCGCCTTGCCCGTCATCGTTTCCCCTGCAACCCCGGTCCCTTTCCGGGACTTGTTGAGGAGACGCTAACGGAGAGACGGCAAGATTGGCTTAAGCAGGCTGGTGAGCGAAAGCTTAATCGACACCGGAGCCGCCAATCTCCGCCGACGGCTATGCCATGACGATACGAAAAGGCGGCCTGCCAGCAATCGCCGGGGCCGCCTTTGCCTGTAACGATTAACGCGCCACTACCCCCGGTCACGATACCGATTGGTGATCGGGTAGCGGCGATCGCGGCCGAAATTCTTCCGCGTGATCTTCACGCCCGGAGCCGATTGGCGGCGCTTGTATTCGGCGATGTAGAGCAGGTGCTCGACCCGGTGGACGGTTGCCGCGTCATGGCCGCGCGCGACGATGTCCTCCGTGCTCATCTCCATCTCGACGAGGCATTCGAGGATGTCGTCGAGCACCGGATAGGGCGGCAGCGAATCCTGGTCCGTCTGGTTGGGGCGCAGTTCGGCGGAGGGGGCCTTGTCGATGATGTTCTGCGGGATCACCTCGCCGGTGGGGCCAAGCGCGGTCGGCGGCACATGCGCGTTGCGCCAGCGCGAGATCGCGTAGACCTGCATCTTGTAGAGGTCCTTGATCGGGTTGAAGCCGCCGTTCATGTCGCCGTAGAGCGTGGCGTAACCGACCGACATTTCCGACTTGTTGCCGGTCGTGACCACCATCGAACCGAACTTGTTGGAGATCGCCATCAGGATCGTGCCGCGCGCGCGGCTCTGCAGGTTCTCCTCGGTAATGCCCTCTCCCGTCCCCTCGAAAAGTTCGGAGAGCGAGGAGAGGAAGCCGGTCACCGGCGCCTCGATGGGCACGATGTCGTAGCGGCAGCCGAGGGCCTTGGCGCAATCGGCCGCGTCCTTCAGCGAATCCTTCGAGGTGTAGCGGTAAGGCAGCATGACGCAGCGCACCCGCTCCTCGCCCAGCGCATCGACCGCGATGGCCGCGCAGATCGCCGAGTCGATGCCGCCGGAAAGGCCGAGCACCACATTCTTGAAGCCGTTCTTGTTGACATAGTCGCGGAAGCCGAGAAGGCAGGCGCGGTAATCCGCCTCCTCCTTTTCCGGAATGCGCGACATCGGGCCGCCATCGCAGACCCAGCCCTCGGCGCGCTTCTTCCAGACGGTGAGCGCGATGGTCTCCTCGAACTGGCTCATCTGGAAGGCGAGCGACTTGTCGGCATTGAAGGCGAAGCTGGCGCCGTCGAAGACAAGTTCGTCCTGACCGCCGAGCTGGTTGGCGTAGAGCAGCGGCAGGCCGGTCTCGATGACCTGCTTCAGCGCCACCTGATGGCGGATATCCACCTTGCCGCGATAATAGGGCGAGCCGTTCGGCGACAGCAGGATTTCCGCGCCGCTTTCCGCCAGCGTCTCGCACACGCCGAGTTCGCCCCAGATATCCTCGCAGATCGGGATGCCGAGGCGGATGCCGCGGAAATTGACCGGCCCGGGCATAGCGCCCTGGTCGAAGACGCGCTTTTCGTCGAACTCGCCGTAATTCGGCAGATCAACCTTGTCGCGCACGGCGATCACCTTGCCGCCGTCGATCACGGCGACCGCGTTGTAGCGACCCGTCTCGTCCTGCCGCGGGAAGCCGATGATGACGCCGGGGCCGCCATCGGCCGTGTCGGCGGCAAGATCGTCGATGGCGCGGCGGCAGGCCTTCAGGAAAGCGGGTTTCAGAACGAGGTCTTCCGGCGGATAGCCGGAGATGAAGAGTTCCGTCAGGAGCAGCAGATCGGCGCCCTGCCCGGCGGCATCCTTGCGGGCGGCACGCGCCTTGGCAAGATTGCCGGAGACGTCGCCGACGATCGGGTTCAATTGCGCGACGGCGATGCGGAGTATCGCCTTTCCAGTGTCTGAAGCCATGTCTGCGGACCCGTTTTTCATCTCGTGTCCGCCTTCCCCGCGCGATGCTGTCGGGAAACGGCGAACGGTCGATACGCTCTTTAGAGCATGGCGGCCGCTTTGGGAATGAAGCGGCGGGCGATTGCGCGCGGTTTCGGCGAAAAGTCCCGTTTTTCAGCGGGTTCCCCGCACCATTGCCGCATTGCAACAGCGCGCGCCAAAGCACCGGGAGAACGGTTCAGAAACCGTTCATCTCCTGTTCAAGATGACATCCGTATGACAGAGACACGACAGTTTGATGAAGTTTGGAGAAGGCCTTGGCCCTGTTCGCTCCCGCAGCCGTGGCAATCGAAGCCAATGAAGGACTTGCCGTAGAGGCAGGCTTCCTCGCGCGTCATGCCAAGGCGCTCGCCGTCCTGCGCTCGCTCGCCGTCACCGGCGTGCTGGCCCTTGCGACGGTCATCGTGATCGAGCTGATCACGCGCGGCTCCGTGCAGCAGACCTATGCCTACCTGACCAATCGCGAACAGCCCGGCTGGACCACCACGGGCGTCTTCTTCCTGCTCTACCTCGCCATCGACGCGCTGATCGGCCGGCAGCACAAGGCCGTGCTGCTCGTTTCGCCCCTCGTCGTGCTGATGGGCGTCATCTCGCAGCAGAAGCAGGTCTTTCTCACCGACCCGCTCTACCCGACCGACCTGCTCTTCGGCCGCCAGATCCTCGAACTGATGCCCGTGCTGGTGCAGGACCGTCCGTGGACCGCCGCGGCGCTCGCCGTCGCCATCGTCGCCGCCGTCGTCGGCCTCGTCAGCCTGTGGGTCTTCGCCTGGCGCCGCTTCCGGCCGCTGACGACGAAGGAACGCCTGACGCGCCTTGCCGTCGCGCTGCCGCTGCTCGCCGGCTTCGCCTCCATCATGGACTACAACGAGTTCTCCTGGATGCGCGACCGCCTGAAGGTCTTCCCCATCATGTGGGACCAGGCGGAAAACTATCGCCATAACGGCTTCGTCATGGCCTTCGCCATCAACCTGCCGATGGCCAATGTGCAGGCTCCGGCCGGCTACATGCTCGACGCCATCGACAAGATTCCGTCCAAGCCCCTTCCGGCCGGCACGACGCACCGCTCCAAGCCCGACGTCATCGTCGTCATGAGCGAGTCGCTGTGGGACCCGACGCGCATCCAGAGCGTGAAGCTCTCCTCCGATCCGATGCCGGTCATCCGCGAAAATTCGGGCGGCAACGTCTTCTCGCCGGAATTCGGCGGCCTCACCGCCAATGTCGAATTCGAGGCGCTGACGGGCTTCTCCAACGCCTTCCTGCCGACGGGCAGCATTCCGTACCAGCAGTATGTGCGCAAGCCGATCCCCTCGCTCGCCACGTTCTTCCGCGCGGAAGGCTATACGGCGCGCGCCATCCATCCCTTCTCCGGCTGGTTCTGGAACCGTTCGAGCGTCTACAAGGCCTTCGGCTTCGAGACCTTCAAGGACGTCGACAAGATGCCGCCGCTGGCAAAGCGTGGCAACTTCACCTCGGACGAGGCGCTGACCAAGGAAATCATCCGTCAGGCCGACATGCAGGAAGACCCGTTCTTCTTCTTCACCGTCACCCTGCAGGGCCACGGCCCCTATGACGACGGCCGCTATGCGAAGACCGACGTCGCCGTCGACGGCAAGCTCGACGCCCGCGATAACCGTATGCTCGCAAGCTACGCCGAAGGTGTGAAGGAAGCCGACAGCAGCCTGAAGATGCTGATGGACTGGGCCAAGGAACGCGACCGCGAGACGATCATCGTCGTCTTCGGCGACCACCTGCCGCCGCTCAACACGGTCTACCGGAATTCCGGCTACATGAAGGGCATCACCGCCGCGCGCAAGGGTTCGGCCGAGCAGATGAAGAAGGAGCACGAGACCCCGCTCGTCATCTGGTCGAACAAGACCGGCGCGGAGAAGGACGTCGGCACGATCAGCCCGGCCTTCCTGTCCTATTACATCCTCAAGGAAGCCGGCTTCGAGCATCCCTACTACACCGGCTTCCTCGGCGCGGTGCATGACAAGCTGCGCGTCATCGACCGCTACATGCTGATCGACGCCAAGGGCGAGGCAACGGCCGAATGGTCGCGCAAGAAGACGATCGACCCGCTGGTGCGCGACTTCCGCTTCCTGCAGCACGACATCATGTTCGGCAAGCAGTACGGACTGGAACGCTTCTTCGACTCCCATGCGGAACTGATGTCGGCGGGCTACTGATTTTTGCGGGAACAGCGCTAGGTTAAGGGTCCGATTCGCGCTCCGGAGCCCGGTTCCATGAAAGCCTTCGACGACGCCGCCCAGATCCTCTTCGGCAAGCCCGCCGACCAGCTCGACGAGACCGAGCGCGAGGTCCTGCTTCATTCCCGCGAGGGGCGTATCCTGTCCGAGGACAGGAACATCGCCTATCAGTCGAAGCAATCCGTCGGCGAACGCGTCGCCGACGCCATTGCCCGCGTCGGCGGCTCCTGGGGCTTCATCATCGGCTTCGTCGTCTTCCTCGTCCTCTGGACGATCGCCAACACGCTGCTGCTGGCCAAGGACGCCTTCGACCCCTACCCCTTCATCTTCCTCAATCTCGTCCTGTCCATGATCGCCGCCCTGCAGGCGCCGATCATCATGATGTCGCAGAACCGGCAGGCCGCGCGCGACCGCTTCGAGGCCTCCAAGGACTACGAAGTGAACCTGAAGGCGGAAATCGAGCTGATGGCGCTGCACCACAAGATCGACACGCATTTCCTCGACGAGATCGCCGCGCTCAAGCTGGAGGTCGTGCGCCTGCACGAGGCGCTGCGCCAGAAGGAATAGCCTTACCGGCTGTTCTGCGCGAACTGCGGCACGCCGTCGTCGATCTCGTAATAGTCGCCCTTGTCGGCGCAGAAGATGTGCATGCCGATCTTCAACCCGGTCGGCTGGTCGAAGGCGCCGGCCATGAGCGAGGTATAGTCGGAACCGTCACCCTTCCAGAAGAGCGCGGAGCCGCAGGTGCGGCAGAAGCCGCGGCTTGCCGTTTCGCTCGCCCGGTACCAGGTGACGTTGTCGCCGCCCTCCACCGTCAGGCCCTCGTCGAGCACATTGGTCGCCGCATAGAAATGCCCGGTCTGCCGGCGGCACTGGTTGCAATGGCACGCGATCACGTCCCGCAGCCGGCCGCGGGTGCGGAAGCGCACGGCGCCGCAAAGGCAGCGGCCCGAATGGTCTTCGCTCATTTTTCCTCCCAAAAGAAAACCGGGCCAGCTTCGTCAGCCGGCCCGGTCCTGTCAATTTCACAATCCTGAATGCATGTATCAGCTCCGCTAATTTACGGAGCCAAAGCATGAACGGATCGCGATCAGCCGTTCACCACCATGCGCTTTTCGTCGCGGCCACCCTTCATGCGCTCGGCAAGAAGGAAGGCGAGTTCCAGCGCTTGGTCGGCGTTGAGACGCGGGTCGCAATGGGTGTGGTAGCGGTCGGCCAGGTCGTCGCCCGAAAGCGCACGCGCGCCGCCCGTGCATTCCGTCACGTCGTTGCCGGTCATCTCGATATGGATGCCGCCCGGATGCGTGCCTTCGGCGCGGTGGATCTGGAAGAAGCTTTCGACTTCCGACAGGATCCGCTCGAAGGGACGGGTCTTGTAGTTGTTGAGCGTGATCGTGTTGCCATGCATCGGATCGCAGGACCAGACGACCTTCTTGCCTTCCCGTTCGACGGCGCGGATGAGGCGCGGCAGGTGCTCGGCAACCTTGTCGTGGCCGAAGCGGCAGATCAGCGTCAGGCGGCCGGCCTCGTTCTGCGGGTTCAGGAGATCGATCAGCTCCAGGAGGCCGTCGCCGGTCAGCGACGGGCCGCACTTGAGGCCGATCGGGTTCTTGATGCCGCGGCAATATTCGATATGCGCATGGTCGGGCTGGCGCGTACGGTCGCCGATCCAGATCATGTGGCCGGACGTCGCGTACCAGTCGCCCGAGGTCGAATCGACGCGGGTCAGCGCCTGCTCGTAGCCGAGCAGCAGCGCCTCATGGCTGGTGAAGAAATCCGTCTCGCGCAGGTTCGCGTGGTTCTCCGAGGTGATGCCGATGGCCTTCATGAAGTCCATGGTCTCGGAAATCCGGTCGGCGAGCTTGCGGTAGCGCTCGGCCTGCGGGCTATCCTTGACGAAGCCGAGCATCCACTGGTTCACGTTGTCGAGATTGGCGTAGCCGCCCATCGCGAAAGCGCGCAGCAGGTTCAGCGTCGCGGCAGACTGGCGGTAAGCCATGATCTGGCGTTCCGGGTTCGGAATGCGGGCCTCTTCGGTGAATTCGATGCCGTTGATGATATCGCCGCGATAGGACGGCAGCGAAACGTCACCCTGCTTCTCTATGCCCGAGGAGCGCGGCTTGGCGAACTGGCCGGCGATGCGACCGACCTTGACCACCGGCTGCTGGGCGCCGAAAGTCAGCACCACGGCCATCTGCAGGAAGGCGCGGAAGAAGTCGCGGATCGTGTCTGCGCCATGCTCGGCGAAGCTCTCGGCGCAATCGCCGCCCTGAAGCAGGAAGCCCTTGCCTTCGGCCACGTTCGCGAGCGCGGTCTTGAGGCGGCGTGCCTCACCGGCGAAGACGAGCGGCGGAAATTTCGCAAGGCGCTCTTCGGTCGCCGCCAGCGCGGCGAGATCTGGGTAATCCGGAACCTGCTGGATGGGCTTCTGCCTCCAACTGCTCGGCGTCCAATTCTGTGCCATTTCACTCACCTGTCCTGAAAGCGTCCGCGACCGGCGAACGCCCTTTCTTTCTGAAGATGCGGGCTTATAAACCGTTAGATGGGTCTTGCATAGCCGCAGTTCCAGTGAGCGGCTGTTCCAAATACGCCACAGTTCAGGGCCGTCTCAGACCCGCTGCCCGTTCCGCACGCGATAGCTCGGCTGGTACATGGTCACCAGCTCCTCCGCCGCCGTCGGATGCACGGCCATGGTGCGGTCGAAATCATCCTTGGTGACGCCGGCCTTCAGCGAAATACCGAGAAGCTGCGCCATCTCGCCGGCCTCATGGCCAAGGATATGCGCGCCGAGCACCTTGCGGTCCGCCGCATTGACGACGAGCTTCATGATCGTCTTCTCCTGCCGGCCCGAAAGCGTCGCCTTCATCGGGCGGAATTCGGCGCGGTAGATTTCGAGATCGCCGAACGTCTTGGCCGCCTCGTCCTCGCTGAGACCCACCGTGCCGATTTCCGGCTGCGAGAAGACGGCGGTGGCGATGAGGTCGTGGTCGGGCGAGACCGGCTTGCCGCGGAACTCCGTCTCGATGAAGCACATGGCCTCGTGGATCGCGACGGGCGTGAGCTGAACGCGGTCGGTCACGTCACCGAGCGCGAAGATTCCGGGAACGTTGGTGCGCGAATAATCGTCGACGAGGATAGCACCCCGCTCGTTTACGGCGACGCCGGCTGCCTTCAGCCCGAGGCCACCGGTATTGGGCACGCGGCCAAGCGCCAGCATGACCTGATCGACGGTCAGCGTCTCGCCCGCCTTGGTCCGCACGACGCGGCTTCCGCCCTCGCCCTCGGCAACACTGGTAATGATATCCTCGCAGACGATGCGGATACCCTTGGCGATCATGGCCGACTGCACGCCCTGGCGCATGTCGTGATCGAAGCGCGAAAGGATCTGCTTGCCGCGATAGATCAATGTCGTTTCAACGCCGAGGCCGTGGAAGATGTTGGCGAACTCGACCGCGATATAGCCGCCGCCGGAAATCAGGATAGATTTTGGCAGCGCCGGCAGATCGAAGGCCTCGTTCGAGCTGATGCAGAGTTCATGGCCGGGAAGGTCCGTATGCGGCGTCGGATGGCCGCCGACGGCGATCAGGATGCGCTCGGCCGTCACCTCCTCGCCCGTCGCCGTCAGCCGGACCCTGTTGGGGCCGGTCAGCTCGGCGCGCGTGGCAAGGATGGTCGCGCCGGAATTCTCCAGCCCCTTGCGATAGAGGCCCTCCAGACGCGTGATCTCCTTCTCCTTGGCGGCGACCAGCGCCGGCCAGTCGAAGCGCGCCTCGCCGACCTGCCAGCCGAAACCGGCCGCATCCTCGAAATACTCGGGGAACTGCGAGGCATAGACATAGAGCTTCTTCGGGACGCAGCCGCGGATGACGCAGGTGCCGCCGAAGCGGAATTCCTCGGCGATCGCCACCTTCTTGCCCATGGCAGCCGCAAGGCGCGCGCTGCGCACGCCGCCGGAGCCTCCGCCGATCACGAAGAGGTCGTAGTCGAATGTCGTCATGTCGGGGTCTCCTGCGGGCGCATCTGGCGGGATGCCCGCCGCGCGAATCCGCCGCCGGGCCATGCACATATAGGGACAGTGGGGGCAAAAGGAAAAGGCCGCGTCACCGCGGCCCCGCAAAGACAGGAAAGGCGGCCCAGGGCCGCCTTCCGCATGTCGTATTTACTGCTGCTGCGGCTGCGCTTCGCCGCCTTCGGCGGGCTTCGTCGCGCCGACCATCGCGTCGAGCTTCTTGCTGCTTTCGGTGCGCAGGTCGCGGTCCACGCCGCTCGCCCAGATTTCGGCGGCCTTCATGACTTCGCGCGTGGCGATCGGGCCATCGGCCAGGAGCTTCTTGCCGACAGCCGAGCCGTAGAAGTCTGCGATGGCCTTCAGCTCTTCCTGCGTGAAGGTCTTGGCGTAGATGGTCGCGGCTTCCTTCTCGAGGTCGGCGCGGCGCGGGGCAAGGGCCAGCGCCTGCTCGTCGACGACGGCGTTGATTTCCGCCTCGTGATTCGGCGAGGCCTGCACGAAGGTCGACTTCACGCGCATGGCGAGGCTCGGCAGGATGTTGTCGAAGCTGCTCGTCGCACCGATGGCGTCGATGGCCGAACGGGCGGTCTTGATCTGCTCGTCCGTGACTTCCTGCGCCTTGGCGACGCCGGCAAGGCCTGCCGAAACGATGAGGGTCGCCGCGAGGGTCCGGCCGAAACCAGCAAATTTGATCATGTCGGTCTGTGCTCCTGTCTATTCTTTCGCCGTCAGCGTGCGCGCACCAGCGGGTCCCGCGATGATGGCAAGCGACGCCATATTGATGAAGAGGCCGTGTTCGACGACGCCCGGTATGTCGTTGAGATTGCTTGCAAGCGCATCTGCATCAGGAATGCGGCCAAAAGATGCGTCGAGAATGTAGTGTCCACCGTCCGTCATGAAGGTGTCCGCGCCGGACATGCGCAGCGCGATTGCGCCGGAAAGGCCGAGGCGCGCGGCCACTTTCTCGATGGCGATGCGCGTGGCGACGAGACCGAACGGATTGACCTCGATCGGCAGCTTGAAGGCGCCGAGCGTCTCGACCACTTTCGTCTCGTCGGCAATCACGATCATGCGCTGCGAGGCGCCCGCGACGATCTTCTCGCGCAGCAGCGCGCCGCCGCCGCCCTTGATGAGACGCAGCTTGCCGTCCACCTCATCGGCGCCGTCGATGGTCAGGTCCAGTTCCGGCAGTTCGTCGAGCGACTTCAGCGGCACGCCGAGTTCGACGCAGAGCCGCGCCGTGCGCTCGGAGGTCGGAACGCCCTCGACCCGAAGGCCGCCGGCCACCTTTTCCGCCAGAAGCCGTACGAATTCCTCGGCGGTCGAGCCGGTGCCGATGCCGAGGCGCATGCCGTCTTCCACATGGGTGAGCGCGGCCTCGGCGGCCTTGATCTTCATTTCCCGGGCGTCCATGCCCCAAAACTCCCTGAATGATTGCAGCCGGCGCGCGAAGCAGCCGGAATTCCGGTGAGACACTTACACGCCCTGAAAGGCAAACGAAAGCCCAAAAGCCGCATCCCCGGGGACCGACAAGCCGATTGCAAATGCCGCCGGCATGGCATACCGAAGGGGTCCTCCCTTCCCCTCTCCCCGCAAGGTTCCCCATGTCCGCTTCTCTCGTTGTCTTCGATCTCGACGGTACGCTCATCGATACGGCGCACGATCTCGTGGCGAGCCTCAACCACACGATCGGCATCGAAGGCCTCGAGCCGGTCGGCTTCGGCGACCTCACCTATCTGGTCGGCCATGGCGGCCTCGTGATGATCAAGCGAGCCTTCTCGCTGCGCGGCCGGGAGATTTCCGACGAAGACCTGCAGCGCATGCTCGGCGTCTTCGTGGAGCATTATTCGAAGGCGATGCCGGGCGTATCGACACCCTATCCGGGCCTCACCGACGCCATGGACCGCCTGTCCGGCGCGGGCTACCGGCTCGCCGTCTGCACGAACAAGCTGGAAGGCCTCGCCCGCCGCCTTCTCGACGGCCTCGGCCTCACCGCGCGCTTTTCGGCCATCACCGGCGGCGACACATTCGCCGTGCGCAAGCCGGATGCCGAGCACCTGCTCGGCACCGTGCGCCTGGCCGAAGCCGATCCGGCGCGCACCGTCATGATCGGCGACAGCCTTAACGACATGCTCGTCGCCCGCAATGCCGGCATACCGTCGATCGGTGTGCCCTTCGGCTATTCCGACGTCCCGGTCGCCGATCTCGAGCCGAGCCACGTCATCGCCCATTTCGACGAGCTGACACCCGACCTCGTGGAACGCCTCATCGCCCGCTGAAATGCAAAAGGGCGCGCCTCCCGGGAGGCGCGCCCTTTCTTCTTCAGGTCACTGTCGGCTCAGCCCTGCGCCTGCCGCGCCGCGCGCGTGGCGTCGAACGCCTTGCGCATGTAGTCGTCGCGGCCATAGACGTCGTCGAAATACTCGACCGCGCCGTCCTTGTTCGGCCATGCCGTGAAATAGGTGATGTAGATCGGGATATCGGCCTTCACGGGCAGCGCCCTGTTGCCGCCGGCCGCGATCTCCTTGCCGACATCCGCCTCGCTGATGCCCAGCACCGCCGCCGCCATCTTGCGCGGCTCGGCAAGGCGCACGCAGCCATGGCTCAGCGCCCGCATGTCCTTCTTGAAGAAGCTCTTCGAAGGCGTGTCGTGCATGTAGATGGCGTGCGAATTGGGGAAGAGGATCTTCAATTCGCCCAGCGCATTGTCGCCGCTCGGCGGCTGGCGCACGGAAACGCCCGCCGTGGAGCCGTGCCAGTTGACCGAGGAGGACGGCACCGCCCGCCCGCCGACAGCCACTTCATAGCCCATGCGGTCGAGATAGGACGGGTCGTTACGCAGCTTCGGCAGCATCTCGTTGATGATGATCGACTGCGGCACGCCCCAATACGGGTTGACCTCGACGGTCTGCACGCGGTCCTCGAAGAAATAGGTCTGGTTCGACTTGGAGCCGACGACCGTGCGCATCGAGAATTTCTCGCGCCCGTCCTCATGGTAATAGACCATGAAGGCTGGCTGGTTGATGAAGACGTGGCGCGCGCCGAGATCGACCGGCAGCCAGCGCGCCTGTTCCAGCGCCACTTCGAGCTTGGCGACCTTGTCGGCAACGGAATCGCCGCCGACCAGCTTGCGGATCGAGGCCTTGCCGACGACGCCGTCCGGCTTCAGGCCGTTCTCTTTCTGGAAGGCCTCGACGAGGGCGACCAGCTCGGGCGTATATTCCGGCGTGCCCTTGTAGGTGGCGATGGCCACCGAATGATCGGTCTTCAGCGCATCCGAACCATGCTTGACGACACCCTTGACGATGTTGGCGAGTTCCGGGTTGCTCTCGCCGGGCTTGAGCAGCGTGCCCTCGGCAATGACCACGCGATCGTCGCCGCCGGTCTCGGCCCGCCGCTTCGCAAGCTCGGCCTTCAGCAGGCGGAAATCGTCGTTCAACGGCGAACGGCTTTCCAGATAGTTCCGGATGTTGCCGCTGAGCACGACGTTCTTCAGCGCTCCGACGAGGTTGACGTCCTTGCGCTTGAAATCGTGATAGCCGGAAATCCGGTTCGGATCGATGCGGCCGCGAACCGCGTCCTGGATATAGGTCGCAACGGCGGAGGACAGGGCGACCTCGAAGGTGGCCAGTTCGCTGTAGCGCTTGTTCATGTCGGCGCTGTCGAAGCTGTCCGACGGAATCTGCACCGCATAGTCCCACGGATCGAGGCCGACGGATGCGGCATCGGCGAGCACCGCGATGGCGGTCTTCGCCTTCTCGCTGATGCCCGTGCCGTCGATCCAGACGAGCTTCTTGTAATCGCCGTAGAACGTCTCGACCGCCTTGGCGGCGTCCGGCGTAGTACGCACCTCCACCGTGGCGAAAGCGGCGCGGATGCCGGCATCGCCCGCCGGCGCGACATCGGTGGAAATCGAGCTGGTCACGACAGGATCGGCCAGCTTGTCGACGGCGACGCGCTTCAGCGCATCGGCCTTGTAGGTATAGTAGCGCGGGCCGGTGACGCGCGGCAGGGGCTTGGCCTCCTGCTTCACCGTGGCGTTCGGCAGCGAAACGCCGCCGTCCACGCCGGGAAGCGGCTCGCGCACCGGCTCCTTCTTCTTGCCGCCGCGCAGGATGTCCATCAGCGTGATGGCGTTGGCGGGCGCGGCAGGCAGCGTGATGGCGGCGCAGGAAACGGCCAGCGCGGCGGCCAGCACGGCAGTCTTTGTCAGCTTCATATGTCGTAATCCATTCCCGTATGAACCGCCCGTAGCGGTCTCTGGCGGCGCCCGAACCAGCAGGCCGGTAAGTTATAGGAAAGGATGGTGAATGAAAAGGAAACGCCCCTTCCCGCCGCCCTCGCCGAACCTCACGAAACCGTTATGCCGGACCTTGAAAGGCAGGACGCGCGAGCGGGCGTAAAAATTTGAATCGACGCGGATTTTTTGCGTTCGGACAGGTTTCCCCCGCCGCCCCTCGAAAAAATCCACAAAAAATGAGCCGTCGGTTGTGATGGAAAAAGCACAGGCCCGGCGGGGCCGCCGGCGTCCCGGCGAAAGCGCCTTGCCGCGCCTAATCGATTTTAACCGAAAGTCTCGTCCGCCGAGGGGGATTCCGCCCTTGCAACCTTACCTGAGATGGGCCAGAGATTTGCGCGATTTTTCGCGCCGCGCGGCCCTTCCCTGAACGGTCCGCGCTCGCCCGGCCTGCCGCGTCCCATGCGGCGGCATCGCCGGCGGCTGGACGAAGCGCATGGGCTTAAAGCGGGAAGCAAAATGACATCGACGCGCACGGAAACGGATACATTCGGCCCCATCGAAGTGGACAACAGCCGCTATTGGGGCGCACAGGCCCAGCGCTCGCTCGGCAACTTCAAGATCGGCTGGGAAAAGCAGCCGCTGTCCGTCGTCCGCGCCCTCGGCATCGTCAAGCAGGCCGCCGCCCGCGCCAATGCGGAACTCGGCCGCCTCGACCGCAAGCTCGCCGATACGATCGTCGCCGCCGCGCAGGAAGTCATCGACGGCAAGCTCAACGACCATTTCCCGCTCGTCGTCTGGCAGACGGGTTCGGGCACCCAGTCGAACATGAACGCCAACGAGGTCATCTCCAACCGGGCCATCGAAATGCTCGGCGGCGTCATGGGCTCCAAGAAGCCGGTGCATCCGAACGACCACGTCAACATGAGCCAGTCGTCGAACGACACCTATCCGACGGCCATGCACATCGCCTGCGCCGAGCGCATCGTCCATGACCTGCTGCCCGCGCTGAAGCACCTGCACGCCGCGCTCGAAGCCAAGGTGAAGGCCTTCGACCACATCATCAAGATCGGCCGCACGCACACGCAGGACGCGACCCCGCTGACCCTCGGCCAGGAATTCTCCGGCTATGCCGCACAGGTCGCCTCCTCGATCAAGCGCATCGAACTGACGCTGCCGGGCCTTTGCGAACTTGCGCAGGGCGGCACCGCCGTCGGCACAGGCCTCAACGCGCCGGTCGGCTTTGCCGAGAAGGTCGCCAATCACATCGCGAAGATCACCGGCATCGCCTTCACGACCGCGCCGAACAAGTTCGAAGCGCTCGCCGCCCACGACTCCATGGTCTTCTCGCACGGCGCGATCAATGCGGCCGCCGCCGCGCTCTTCAAGATCGCCAACGACATCCGCTTCCTCGGCTCCGGCCCGCGCTCGGGCCTCGGCGAGCTTTCCCTGCCGGAAAACGAGCCCGGTTCGTCCATCATGCCCGGCAAGGTCAACCCGACCCAGTGCGAAGCCCTCACCCAGGTCTGCGCCCAGGTCTTCGGCAACCATGCCTCGCTAACCTTCGCCGGCAGCCAGGGCCATTTCGAGCTGAACGTCTTCAACCCGCTGATGGCCTACAACTTCCTGCAGTCGGTCCAGCTCCTCTCGGACGCCGCCATCTCCTTCACCGACAATTGCGTCGTCGGCATCGAGGCGCGCGAGGACAACATCAAGGCTGCGCTCAACCGCTCGCTGATGCTCGTCACCGCGCTCGCCCCGAAGATCGGCTACGACAACGCCGCCAAGATCGCCAAGACCGCGCACAAGAACGGCACGACGCTGCGTGAGGAGGCCGTCGGGGGCGGTTATGTCACGAACGAGGAGTTCGACGAGGTTGTACGCCCGGAAAAAATGATTATGCCGGGTTGAGGAAGATTTTCCGAATATTCCAATATGAAGGCCGCAGATCATTGGATTTGCGGCCTTTTTTCCATTCTGCTTTCCGTAACGGCAGTTACAACCGTTAATCATTCCCAAAGCATTTTCGCCTTATTTTACGGAATGGAAGCCAACGTAGGCAAGCAGGAGAAGCCGCCATGAACACGGCAGTTGCGCAGAAGGTCCAGGTGCCGGATATCGCGGCGCAGGTGACCTATGCCATGCGCATAATGAATGTTTCTCCCATCCCCCGCAATTACGAGCTGTTCTATGAGGCCTATATCGGCTCGAACCCCAAGCTGACGCGCGAACTCGCCGCCCTTGGCAACAAGGCCTCGCAGGAGGAGCTGGACGAGATCGGCGCGCAGTATTTCGGCCACCACCACGGCGCGACCTCCATCGACGGCGTCCAGTTGAAGATCGCCAGCGAGCTGGAAAGCCTGCTGCGCCTTCTCAAGCAGGAACAGACCTCGCTCGAAAGCTACAACAAGCTGCTCGACGAGACTTTCGTGCGCATCACGGCCAAGAACAGCACCAGCGTCGACATCATCAAGGGCGTCATCAACGTCCTCACGCAGGCGACCGGCGACACCATCACCCAGGGCAAGGAGATGGTGGAGAACGTCACGCAGAAGTCGCGCGAGATGGAGAACGTGCGCAAGGAGCTGGACGAGTACAAGCGCATCGCCAATACGGATTCGCTGACGCAGCTCTCCAACCGCCGCGCCTTCGACGACAGGCTCTCGGCGATCTACAATTCCACGATGTCGCGCAACGTCACCGCGCTGATCCTCGCCGACATCGACCATTTCAAGAAGATCAACGACACCTACGGCCATCCGGTCGGCGACAAGATCCTCGCCTCCGTCGGCAGCCTGATCCGCGCCCATGTGCGCAAGGATATCCTCGTGGCGCGCACCGGCGGCGAGGAATTCGCGATGATCGTCGAGGGCAATACCGAGGAAGAGGTGATGGGCATCGCCGAGCGCATCCGCGCCGCGCTGGAGAGCACGCCCTTCAAGAACTCCAAGACCGGCGTCAATTACGGCCCGATCACCATCTCGCTGGGCTTCTGCATGGCCTCCTGGGCGGAAGGCCCGGGCGAACTCTATTCCAAGGCCGATATCGCGCTCTATTGCGCCAAGAATGGCGGGCGCAACCGGGTCGTGGTCTTCGAGGACGGCATGAAGAAGGATTTCGCCAAGAGCTGGCTTATCTATCGCAAGTAAGCCCACGCGACCTGTCCCGAAACGGCGCCCCTGCGGCGCCGTTTTTGCGTTTCGGTAAGGAGCATCCCCCGGCGGCCCGCCCCGATGGAACCACGGCGCGCCTCATGCGTTTGCGCGGCAGGAGGAGCACGCCATGCAAACCGGATTTCTCGAAATGACGATGATCGCCGTCCTGATGCTGAGCAGCCTCGCCTGGATCCAGCCCTTCTGAGGCCTGTTCCCGCCGGAACATCGCGGCGCGCGGCGCTGTCCTACAACGTCCCTATCAGAACACGACGCCGGGCAGACAAGACCCGGCCCTTCAGACAGGGACAGGACAATGAAAACGCTCGCTATCGCCCTTGCCGCAGGTCTTCTCGCCACCGCCGGCGCAGCCGTCGCCGCCGACAATGCGAACGGCCGGACCGAAATCGCCTCGCTCTCCTCCTCCACGCAGAAGACCGGCTGGCTTCAGGTCCTGTCCGGCGGCAAGCCGGTGGCCTCGGAAAAGAAGGTCGCCGCCGTTTCCCGCGCCCCCATCGCCCGCGAACTCGTCGCCTTCACCGAGGAGGCCGCGCCCGGCACGATCATCGTCGATAATTCCGAGCGCCGCCTCTACCACGTGCTCGGCTCTGGCCTCGCCATGAAATACGCCGTCAGCGTCGGCCGCGAGGGCTTCATCTGGACCGGCTCGGAAAAGGTGACGCGCAAGACCGAATGGCCGACCTGGACGCCGCCGGCGGACATGCGCGCCCGCGAAGCGAAGAGAGGCAAGGTCCTGCCGGTTTCCATGAAGGGCGGCCTCGACAATCCGCTCGGCTCGCGCGCCATCTATCTCGGCTCGACCATCTACCGCATCCACGGCACCAACCAGCCGTCCTCGCTCGGCAAGGCGCAATCCTCGGGCTGCATCCGCATGGCGAACGAAGACGTCGAGCACCTCTATGCGCAGGTGACGGCCGGCACGACGGTCATCGTCAGGGATTGAGCGGATCAGCGGCAGGCCGACGCGCCTGCCGCTTTCGCTATGGCGATCAGCTCGGGACGGTATTCGAAATGCATGGTGTCGTAGTGATACCAGCGCCCGCCCCAGACGAAGCCGTACCGCTCGAAAATCTCGACGATCTCCAGCGGATATTTGTTGGCATATTTCGGCACCCTGCCCGGCTTGCCACCGGACCAGACCCAGTAATCGGCGAATTTCGTATTGAGGTCGATGGCCGCGCCGAAACTGTGGACCGACATGTTCGGCGCGCCGGAAACCTTGCGCCAGTTGAAGGTGCCGGCGGACGGGGCGAGATAGCGCTTCAGCTCCGGCTTTTCCGCAAGCGCGTCGCGCACCTTCTCCAGAGCCGCCGCCGCGCCCTGCCGCTTCGTCACGCGCAAGGTTTCGCCGAACCAGTCGACGGCAACGAGGTCGGCCGCGACCGCCTTCGCCGACTTGCCGTAAAGCCGCATCATCAGCGCATCGCTGCGGATGCGGCCCGGATCGTCATCGACCGCCGGTTTCCCGTCGCAGGCCCCGAGGGGATAGAGCTGGCGCAGGCTGTCCTCGACGTCTCCGGCAGCAAGCGCCGCCTGATGGTCCTTGGCCTTGCCGTCGTCTATTTCGAGCGGCGGCCCGCCATCGCGAAAGACGAGCCTGTTGCCCTCCACACCGGAAAGGCTTTCCGGATAGGCCCCGACCAGCAGGTCGAGACGCGCCGCAAGGTCCGGCTCGGCGGCGCCGGCCGCCGACAGACCGGCCGCCAGCGCGACCGTCACGGCAAGGCCGCGTTTAGTCCACCGAGACGTTGATATAGTCGCCATCGCCACCGCGCCAGATTTCGACATGGATACGAACGTCGCCATTCAGCAGGGCGCGCGCCGCGCGGCGCTCGATCGTACCGTTGCGGATCATGCGCTCGGCAAGCTCGCGGTTGCGGGCCGAAGCGAAGAAGTCGTCCACGTCATCCCCCGGCTGGCGGACGCCGAAGCGATGCACATTGGCGCGGTCCTGGCGGATGACCTGCCAGGGCTGCGTCAGCCGCTCGTCATAGGAATTGTAGAGGTCGTCCTGACCGATATAGGCGCTGTAGCTTTCGAGCAGCTCGTCCGCCCGGGCCGCGCCCGCCGAAATCGTCAACACCGCGGCGCAAGCCGCCGCAAAAAGTCCTGTCCGCATGTCCTGCTCCACATTCGGCCGCAGCCGTTCCCTGTCTAGACGGGCCGGCGGGGCCGGATATTCGCCCGCCCGCCTCACCACATGGTTTTTGCCGCCCGACCGGGCCATTCCCTGTCATAGGCCCGGCCATCGAAATCCTTCCGGACCGAGGCGAGCATCTGCCCCACCGTCGGCAGGAGGGAGGGATCGCGGAATTTTTCGGGATTCCAGAGATCGGCGCGCAGCACGGCCCGGGCGCATTGCGAATAGACCGCCTCGATCGACATGACGACGACCGAGCGCGGGTGCCGGCCATCCATGACGAAGCGCTGCGTGATCGCCTCGTCGATGCGCACCACCGCGCGGCCGTTGACGCGCATGCTCGTGCTGGAGCCGGGAATGAGGAACATCAGCGCCACGCGCGGATCGCGCACGATGTTGGAAAGCGAATCGATGCGGTTGTTGCCGCGCCAGTCCGGCAGCATCAGCGTGCGCTCGTCCTCGATATGGATCACCGATCCGGCATCGCCGCGCGGCGAGCAGTCCAGCCCTTCCGGCCCGACGGTGGCAAGCGCCATGAAGGGCGAGGCCTCGATCATCGTGCGGTATTCGGGCAGCAGGTAATCCGTCACCTTGATCAGCGAGGCTTCGCCCGGCTCGCCATAGAGGGCGTTCAGTTCTTCGACCGACGTGACGATGGTCATGCTCTTCTCCTGTGCGTTGCCCTGTTCCGGCGCAGCGCACCCTCGCATGCCATCCTCGGGACGGAAAGCCCGTCAGGCGGCGATGCGCCGCCCGTCCTCGGCCAGGAAATCGACGATGCGGCCGATCACCGGCTCGGCCGAAACGATCCGGCGGTGGCCGAAGCCGTTGGCCCATTCGAGCGTGACATTGGGACCGGAGGCGGCATAGCGGCGCGCGTGGCTGGCGGCCACTTCCTTGTCGTCCTCCGCATGGACGACGAGCATCGGCACATTCAGCCGCCCTGCCCCGTTCGCCGCGTCGAAGGCCGACAGCGGCGCGCCGGCGATGCGCTCGACATGGCCCTCCAGCGCGACCTGCGCCTTGGGGTCGAGCTTCAGCAGCCGGCCGAGATCCTTGAACAGCCAGGTCATCTCGCTGGGCGAGCCGATGGTGACGAGCCGGCGCGGCCGGTGGGCCGGCACCGAGGGCACGAGGCCGCTCGCCGCGCAGGCAAGCGACGCACCGCCGAAGGAATGGCCGCAGAAATAATCGAAGCCGCCGAAGCGCTGCCAGGCCGCATCGATGGCGCGCACAGCCATCGGCAGCGTCAGCGTGCGGCCGCGCGAGGCGCCGTGCCCCGGCAGGTCGAGCGCCACCACCTCATGCCCGGCGGCGACCAGCCCCTCCGTCAGGGCCGAAAGATAGGCCGCGCGCGAACCCCAGCCATGCACCACCAGAACCCGCCCGGCAAAGGCCTCGCAGGGACGCGCGGCAAAGCGGTGCGCGACGGCCGTGCCACCGGCAAAGCGCAGCTCCACGCGCTGCGCCTGCCGCATCCAGCCGTCGGAGCGGGCCAGCAGCTCCTTCTCCTTCGCCGTGCGCGGCTTGCGGCCGGGCGTGGTGGCGAAGATACGGAAGGCGGCGCGGCCGGCCGCATGGGGAGAAACCTTGGCGACGCCCGAAAGCGCGAGCCGGATGACCTTCAAGCCAAAGGATGCCATAGTGCGAATCCGCGAAAAATGTTCAATGCTGAACAATAAAGTACGACGATGAACAAAAATCAAGCCTTCCCCTGGGATCATCCGCGCTTTCGAAGCTGGATCGGCGTGGCGCGCGCCTGCCAGCTCATGCAGCAGGCGATGACCAGGGCGATTGCGGACCTCGACATCAAGACGCCGCATCTCGACATCCTGATCAATCTCTACCGCTTCGACGGCATTTCCCAGCAGGAGCTGGCCCACAAGCTGCTCGTCGGCCGCTCGAATATGAGCATGCTGCTGCCGCAACTGGAAAAGCGCGGCCTGATCGAGCGCCGACCGGATACGAAGGACAAGCGCGTGCTGCGCCTTTCCCTGACCGAGACCGGCCGCGACCTCACCATGCAGGCCATGCACATCCAGACCGGCATGATCGAGCGCATCATGTCGCAGACACCCGCCGACCGTTGCCTTCAGGTGGCCGAGGCGATGGAGGATATCATCCATATCCTCCAGACGATGGAGACAAGCGAGGACGAGGCCTAGGGCCAATCGACATTCAGTTCAGGCTGAGCCGAAAAGGGTGCTTTTGCGGGACCCGGCGCGCAGCGTACTTTCGGTACGTGAGCACCGGAAGCCCGCAAAAGCGCCATTTGCAGGCCGGCATGGGCTGAATGTCGATTGGCCCTAGACGACCGCGACATCGTCCGCCTGCGTCGATTTCAGCGACAGGAACTCCCAGACGGCGACGCCGAACAGCACCACGGCGGCCGCCATGAAGAGCTGATAGGGCTCGACGACAGGCGCGACCAGCGACAGCGCCAGCAGCGCGCCGACGCCGACGAGATGCGACAGCGGCGAGCGGCCACGGATCGCCGCCTTGAACCAGATATTGCCGAGCAGGAAGACGACCGGCCCGCCGATGATGGCGCTCGCCGTCTTGAAGTCGACATGGCCGTGCGGATGGGCGAGCGCGAATTCCTCCGCCACCGCCGAAAGCACGATACCCGCGACGATGGGGATATGGGCATAGGTGAAGGCCATGCGGGCGATGCGCCCCGGCGTCGCCGAATGCTCGATCAGATGCGCCGCCTCGCCATGGCCGAAGCGGAAGTAGATCCACCACATGGTCGCCGTCGAGAGAAAGGCGACGGCCAGGAGCAGGATGGTGAAGCCGTCGAGCAGTTCCATCGCCGCGACGGTCCGCCCGGTGACGAGGATCGTCTCGCCGAGGCAGATGATGACGAAGAGCGCGCAACGCTCCGCCATATGCTCGCCGGAGACCTGCCAGTCGCTCACCGTCGAGCGCCCGAGGCCCGGCACCGCGAAGCCGAGCGCAGGCGACGCATATTCTATGCCGAGGGCGAGAAGCCAGAGCGCCAGCCGCGCCTCATGCTCGACGAAAGCGCCGGCGATCCAGAACACCGCGGAAAATACGGTCCAGACGGTGATGCGGGTAAAGTTCCGGCTGTTCTCCGGCCAGTCCCGCCGCATCGCATAGGCCGTGAAGGCCGAGCGGCCGATCTGCATGGCGACATAGGTAAGCGCGAAGAGCAGCCCGCCCGTGCCGAAAGCCGTCGGAATGGCGATGGAGAGCATCAGGCCGAGGAACATCAGCACGAAGAGCAGGAGGCGCACCGGCGCCTTGTCCGGGTCCAGCCAGTTCGTCGCCCAGGTCGTGTAGATCCACACCCACCAGACGGCCAGCATCAGCATCGCCGCCTCCACCAGGCCGAGCGGCGAATAATGGGCGGCCAGCGCATGGGAAAGCTGGATGATCGTCAGCACGAAGATGAGATCGAAGAACAGTTCGGCGAAGGCAACCTTGCCCTCGCTGGCGGTTCCCCGTGCGCGCAGGAACGCGGACTGGGCGAAACGGTCGTCGTTCGTCGCCGTCATGGCGGATCCTTTCGGTTACAGGCGTTCGAGCCGCCGGTCGGGCACGATCCAGAGCAGCGCGACGGCGGCATAGATGAGATGGGAAATCACCGGCGAGACGAAAGCAAGCCCGATTGCCGCAAGATAGAAGAGCGGCGAGAAGCGCCCCTTGAAATCCCGTCCGAGCGCCTCGCGCACCCGCTCGGCATCCGGATGCACGGCAACGATGCGGACCTGCAATATCTCGTAGGCGATGGCCGAGAGCAGCAGGATCGCCCCGTAGAGCGCCGTGGGGATGGCCGCTGCCGGATTGTTGCCCATCCAGGCGGTCACGAAGGGAATGAGCGACATCCAGAACAGCAGATGCATGTTCGCCCAAAGCACGCTGCCGCTGGCATTGTCGCACACCGTCAGCAGGTGATGATGGTTGTTCCAGTAGATCGCGACATAGACGAAGCTGAGCAGATAGCCGAGAAAGACCGGCATCAGCGGCAGCAGCGCCGCGAATGTCGGCTCCTTCGGCACCGTCAGTTGCAGCACCATGATCGTGATGATGATGGCGATCACGCCATCGCTGAAGGCTTCCAGACGTCCCTTGTTCATGCGCGCCTCATGTCCTTTTTCATTAGACATGCCGCATGTTGCGCTGAGTCGCTACAGCAGATTGCGTAACGTCAATTCGCGCCTTCCTCGGCGTGGCGCTGGCGCTCCTCCTCCGCCGCCGCCCGCACCCGCCCGGTGCGTGCCGCCACTATGTCGGCGGGCTGGGCATTGCCGCGGATGAGCTGGCGACCGGCATAGATGCCGCCGACCGTTTCGAGCGCGAAGCGCTCGCGATCGGTATCGCGGAATTCGTCCACGACCTCGCTCGCAAGCTCCTCGTCCTCGCCGAGCGCCTTCAGCGTCTCGCGGCTGAAGAGCATGGCGGATTCGAAGGTCTCGCGGATCTGGAAATCGACGCCCGCATGCACGAGGTCGATGGCATGGCCGCGGTCATAGGCGCGGGCGAGGAGCGGCACGAGCGGGAATTCCTCATGCACGACCTCGGCGATCTTCACCGCCGCGTCCTTGTCGTCGATGCAGATGAGGATGGCCTTCGCCGTCGCCGCGCCCGCCGCATGCAGGATGTCGATGCGCGAGCCGTCGCCGTAATAGACCTTGAAGCCGAATTCCGAGGCGTCGCGCACGAATTCCGCATCCTTGTCGATCAGCGACAGCGTATAGCCGCGCGCCAGCAGCGGCTGGCTGACGATCTGGCCGAAGCGGCCGAAGCCGATCATCAGCACCGTGCCCTCGACATTTTCCGGCAGCGTCAGCCCCTCGACGGAAACCTGCGGCTTGGGCGCGAGGCGGTCGTGCAGCATGACCATCAGCGGCGTCAGGACCATGGAAATGATGATCGTCGCCGTCAGGATGGCGTTCTGCTCGCCATTGAGGATGCCGGCGGCAACGGCGGCGGCATAGAGCACGAAGGCGAATTCGCCGCCCTGCGCCATCAGCACCGCCCGCTCCAGACTTTCGCCATGGCAGGTGCCGACAAGGCGCGCGACGATGTAGATGATCACGGTCTTGGCGATCATGTAGCCGATGACGCTCGCCACGACGAGCTTCCAGTTGGCGGCGATCACCGTCAGGTCGATCGCCATACCGACGCCGAGGAAGAAGAGGCCGAGCAGGATGCCGCGAAACGGCTCGATATCGGCCTCGAGCTGGTGGCGGAATGCGGATTCGGAAAGCAGCACGCCGGCAAGGAACGCGCCCATGGCCATAGAGAGGCCCGAGACCTGCATGGCGAGCGCCGAGCCGAGCACCACCAGCAGCGCCGCCGCCGTCATCACCTCGCGCGCGCCGGAAGCGGCCAGCACCCGGAACAGCGGGTTGAGCAGGTAGCGCCCCGCCAGAACCAGCGCGAAGACGGCGCCGATGGCGATGCCGATCGCCATCCAGCGCTCCGACGCATCCGTCGCCGCCGCGCCCGTGCCGAGCAGCGTGACGATGGCGAGCAGCGGCACGATCGCAAGGTCCTCGAAGAGCAGGATCGCGATGATGCGCTGGCCCTTGAGCGTCGAGAGCGTGCCGCGCTCCTGCAGCATCTGCATGACGATGGCGGTGGAGGTCAGCACGAAGCCGGTGCCGGCGACGAAGGAGGGAATCAGCGGGAAGCCGAAGGAAAGCCCGATGCCCGTCAACGCCGCCATGGCGGCAAGCACCTGCAAGGCCCCGAGGCCGAAAATGTCCTTGCGCATGCCCCAGAGTTTCGAGGGCTGCATTTCGAGGCCGATGATGAAGAGGAACATCACGACGCCGAGTTCGGCGACATGGATGATCGCCTGCGGCTCGGCAAAGAAACCGAAGCCGAAGGGACCGATCGCCAGCCCCGCCGCCAGATAGCCGAGCACCGAGCCGAGGCCGATCTTCTTGAAGACCGGCACCGCTGCGACACCCGCCGCCAGCAGCACCACGACCTGGGTCAGATCGTTTGCGTTCGCTTCCGCCGCCAAGGGCCTCTCCCGTTTCCTGAATGGATGGCCGGCGTTATCGCGGCTTTTC
The DNA here is from genome assembly GCF_020883495.1 of Shinella zoogloeoides. Taxonomy (NCBI): domain Bacteria; kingdom Pseudomonadati; phylum Pseudomonadota; class Alphaproteobacteria; order Hyphomicrobiales; family Rhizobiaceae; genus Shinella; species Shinella zoogloeoides. The sequence continues at coordinate 1,831,921 of NZ_CP086610.1, forward strand.
CGAAATATCGCGGCTCATGCCCTTCTCCGCAAGCACGCGCTCGTAGTCCGCGAAGAGGTCTGCGCCTTTTTCCCCGAGTTCCCGCAGATAGGACCAGGTGTAGATGCCGGTATCGTGAAAGTCGTCGAAGCCGATGCGCACGGCGTAATTGCCCGTCGGCGTCATGGAGATGATCGCGACGTTGCGCTTGCCCGGCACCGTCACCTCCTGCCCCGGCCCATGGCCCTTCACCTCGGCGGAGGGCGAAAGCACGCGCAGCATCTCGGCGGAAAGGTCGAAGCTCGCGCCGTCGTTGAAGGTGACGACGAGGCGCTGGCGATCCTTGGAAACGCGCAGTTCGGTGGGCCAGAAGTCGCTCATGCCGGATCCTTTTCCCTTGGATTTCGCGAAGGACTATGCCGCAAGCGGGGGATGTGCAAGGCTGAAAATGCTGTCATAATCCTTCCATCGGCTTGACGGCGCGCCCCCGGCGCACGACATGTCGGTAAGGAGGAAGCCGCTTGAACTCGTATGCAGGACCCTGGAATGGCGCGAACCCGGTCGCGCAGTCCCAAGCCCCGATGATCGACCCCTTCGGGCGCGCCGTCACCTATCTGCGCGTCTCCGTTACGGACCGCTGCGATTTCCGCTGTACTTACTGCATGGCGGAGAACATGACGTTCCTGCCGAAGAAGGACCTCCTGACGCTCGAAGAGCTGAGCCGGCTCTGTTCCGCCTTTATCGCCAAGGGCGTGCGCAAACTGCGCCTGACGGGCGGCGAACCCCTCGTGCGCAAGAACATCATGCATCTCGTGCGCGAACTCGGCGCGCATGTGCATGACGGCCGCCTCGACGAACTCACGCTGACGACCAACGGCTCGCAGCTTTCCAAGCACGCCGCCGAGCTTGCCGATTGCGGCGTTCGCCGCATCAACGTCTCCCTCGACACGCTCGATCCGGAAAAATTCAGGACGATCACCCGCTGGGGCGAACTCTCCAAGGTCATGGAGGGCATCGACGCCGCACAGGCGGCCGGCCTCAAGATCAAGATCAACGCCGTGGCGCTGAAGGACTTCAACGACCACGAAATCCCCGACCTGATGCGCTGGGCGCACGGCCGCGGCATGGACCTCACCCTTATCGAAACCATGCCGATGGGCGAGATCGAGGAAGACCGCACCGACCGCTATCTTCCGCTCTCGGAAATGCGTGCCCGCCTTGCCGAGCAGTTCACGCTCACCGAAAACGCCTACCGAACCGGCGGCCCCGCACGCTACGTGACGGTCGAGGAGACCGGCGGCCGTCTCGGCCTCATCACGCCGATGACGCATAATTTCTGCGAAAGCTGCAATCGCGTCCGCCTCACCTGCACCGGAACGCTCTATATGTGTCTCGGCCAGAACGACGCGGCCGACCTGCGCCTGCCGCTGCGCGCCTCCGATGACGACGCCCTGCTCTCGCAGGCGATAGACGAGGCCATCGGCCGCAAGCCGAAGGGCCACGACTTCATCATCGACCGGCGTAACCGCCCGGCCGTCGCCCGCCACATGAGCGTCACGGGCGGCTGATCCGTCGAAGCGAGGTTCCGGTGAAAATCCTCCTTGCCGCCCTTCTCTGCGCCGCCCTGCCCGCGACCAGCTTCGCCGCCGACCGGCCGGAGGGCATCGAGGCCGCCGAGACGCTGGTGAAAACCGCCTTCGGCACGGACTGCGACATGAACGGCATGGAAGAAGTCCCCATGGCCGAGCCGGACGGCGAGAACTACGGCCACTCGGTCTACCGCTTCTCCTACAAGCCGGACTACAACCCCGACGGCGAGCCGGTCGAGGCCGTCCTCTACCAGCTCTTCTGCGGCTCCGGCGCCTACAACATCCGCCACGCCTTCGTGCTGAAGAAGAGCGACGAGGAGACGCTGAAGCTCGTCGCCTTCGCCACGCCCGACCTCGACTATGCCTATGCGGACGAGGAAATGAGCAGGCTGAAGGCCGATCCGAAGGTTCGCGGCTTCCGCGCCACGGGCCTGCTCGTCAATGCCGGCTTCGACGAAAAGACGCGCACCATCACCAGCCACGCCGCCTGGCGCGGCATCGGCGACGCCTGGGACAGCGGCGAATGGCTGTTCCGCAACGGCGACTTCATCCTGACCCGTTTCGAGGTCGATCCCACCTACGGCGACCCGGACCCGGCGGCCGAAAGCTATGTCGTCTACGAGGCGGGGAAATAGCCCAGCGAGCGCGCCTTGTCGGCTGCCCGGTGGAAAATGCCGCCCATCGGGCCTATGAGGGGCGGAAAACGCTTGGAATCACCCCATGAACCCCAATTCGAACGGCCGGGGCGCGATCTACATGGCGGTCGGCATGGCCGCCTTCACCTGTAACGACGCCCTCGTCAAATCCGTCACCCACGCCATGAACACGGGGCAGATCCTGTTCCTGCGCGGGCTGATGACGAGCGTGCTCGTGCTTCTCATCGCAAAATGGATGGGCGCGCTCGGCTCCTGGCGGATCGTGCTGGAGCCGGCCGTCGCGCTGCGCCTGGTCTCGGAAGTCTTCGCCTCGCTCGCCTATGTCTCCGCCCTCGGCGCCATGCCGCTCGCCAACACCTCGGCGATTCTTCAGGCCCTGCCGCTCGCCGTCACGCTCGGCGCAGCGCTCTTCCTCGGCGAAGAAGTCGGCTGGCGGCGCTGGCTTGCCATCGCAGCGGGCTTTGCCGGTGTGCTGATCGTCATCCGCCCCGGCCCGGAAGGCTTTTCCATGGCGGCGATCTACGTCATCGCCTCGGTCATCGGCGCGGCGGCGCGCGATCTTGCCACGCGCAGGATCCGCAGCGACGTCCCCTCGATCTTCGTCAGCGCCGTCACGGCCGTGGTCATCACCCTGGTCGGCGGCGTGCTCGTCGTGCCGATGGGCGGCTGGCAGCCGGTGCAGCCGGATGTCCTGGCGCGGCTGGCAATGGCGAGCGCGCTGCTGCTCGTCGGCTACCAGACGCTCGTCACCGCCATGCGCACCGGCGAAATCTCCTTCATCGCCCCCTTCCGCTATACCAGTCTCATCTGGGCCATCGCCATCGGCTTCCTGTTCTTCGGCGAAGTGCCGGACTTCTGGATGACGGTCGGCGTCGCGGTCATCGTCGCCTCCGGCCTCTACACCTTCTACCGCGAGAACCTGCGCCGCACGAAGGCCGTGGCGCAGCGCTCGAAACCCGAATCCCCGTGACATTCTCCTCCCTTGCCGCCGCCGCCCGGACCGACTAGACCCGAGGGACGGCAAGCATGCCCACGAGAGCGAAATGGCATTGAACGAAGCGATACCGGGCGTGATCCTGGCCGGCGGCCTGTCTTCCCGCATGGGACAGGACAAGGCGGGCCTCCGGCTCGGCGGCACGGCGCTGATCGACCGAGCCGCCCGGCGGCTGCGCCCGCAGGTGTCCGCGCTCGCCGTCAACGCCAACGGCCCCGTCCTCTTCGCGCCCGGCGAGGACTTGCCGGTCTTCGCCGACCTCGATGCAACGCGCTCCGGCCCGCTCGGCGGCGTGCTCGCCGTGCTCGACCATGCGCGGCGCTTCCACCCCGAGACGAGCCACATCGCGACGGTGCCGACGGACAGCCCCTTCTTTCCCGCCGACCTCGTGGCGCGGCTGGCCGAGGCCGTCGATACGCCGGAGCGCATCGTCCATGCCCGCTCGGCACATGGCCCTCACCCCGTCTTCGCGCTATGGCCCGTCGCCCTGACGGACGACCTTGCCGCCTGGCTTGCCGGCGGCGGAGCGCTGCGCATGCGCAGCTACATGGATCGACACCGGGCGCAGGCGGTGGATTTCCCGCCTGTCGGGACAATCGAGGGCGATCTCGATCCCTTCTTCAACATCAACACGCCGGACGACCTCAAGGCGGCGGAAACCTGGCTGCGGGTGCTGGAACGATGACACGACCAAAGATCTTCGGCATCGCGGGCTGGAAGAATTCCGGCAAGACGGGCCTTGCCGTTCGCCTCGTCACAGAACTGGTCGCCCGCGGCTACCGCGTCTCGACCATCAAGCACGCCCACCACGATTTCGACATCGACAAGGTGGGCGCCGACAGCTACCGCCACCGGCAGGCCGGCGCGCACGAGGTCACCATCGTCTCCGGCACGCGCTACGCCATCATGCACGAACTGCGCGGCGCGCCGGAACCCTCCTTCGAGGAAATCCTCGCCCGCCTCGCCCCCTGCGACCTCGTGCTGATCGAAGGCTACAAGCGCGAGCCGATCCCCAAGATCGAGGCGCGCCGGATTGAATCGGCCAACCGCACGCCGCTCGCCCCCGAGGACCCGCATATCGCCGCCATCGCCGCCGACCATGCGGTGACCGACACGACACTTCCCGTCTTCGACCTCGACGACACCGCCGCCATCGCCGACTTCGTGGTGGCGATCACCGGCCTTCCGGCCCCCGCCTGAACCGCGGACGCGAAAAGGCCGCGGGATTTCTCCCGCGGCCTCCCGTTTCCCCGTAACCGGAAAATCAGTTCGCGTTCGCGACCGGACGCACCAGCGTCGTGACGCGGCGGATGGTGACGCGGCGGTTCTGCTGTTCGGCAGCGTCCGTACGCACCTTCAGGAAGCGCTCGCCATAGCCCTGCGTCTGCAGGTTTTCCGGCGGAATGCCGTAGACCTCGGTCAGGAGGTTGGCGACCGCTTCGGCGCGCAGGTCCGACAGGATGAGGTTCGACTTGTCCGAACCGACGGCATCCGTATGGCCTTCGATGAGGAAGGTCTCGCCCGGGTCCTTGTCCAGAACCTTCTCCATGGCTTCTGCGACCTTGCGCAGCGTGCGGGCCTGCGACATGGGCACCTCGGCGCTGCCGGTGGCGAAGGTGATCGTATCGAGGTCGATACGGCGCACCTTGTCGCGCAGGCGGGCGGAATGCTTCACCTCGTCGATCGTATAGACGCGCTCGACGCGCTCGACCGGCGGCTCCGACAGGAAGTCGTAGTAATCCCGGTCCGGCTCGCTCGACGTATCGACGATGTAGTCGCGCAGCGGAATGCGCAGGCGCATCGGCGGCAGCTCGTAGCCGACATCCACGAAGTCCGGACGCGGCGCATCCTCCTCGCGCTCCGGCGCATAGGCGATGATGTATTCACGGCCGTCGCGGCCGACGCGCGAGCGCTGGATGATGTCGCCGTAACGGTCGTAGATCGTCACGATCTGCACGCCGCCGGGGCGAACGATCGTTTCGCGGGTGCGGCCGCGGGCGAGGTTGTCGTAGTAGACCTCTTCCGAGTCGCGGCGCAGGCGCGGACGGTCGTCGCCGCGCACGAACAGCCGGTCGCCGACCGACAGGACCGTGCGGTTATCGATCTTCTCCACCACGTCCACCCGCGTGATGTTGTTGTTCACCACGTTGTTGTTGACGGTGTTGTTGATGACCGTGTTGTTGATCACAGTGTTGTTGACGATGTTGGTCGTCTGCGGCACCTCGAAGACGGGCGCGGCATCAAGACGCTTGCCCTCTTCCTTGATGGCAGCCTCGATCTTCTGCGGCACGGCCTCGCGGACCTCCTCGGAAATCGCAGCCTGAGCCGAAACGTCCGAATCGGGAAGCGGAACCTCTTCCTGCGCCCGCTGTTCCTCGCGCTGCTTGCGGCGTTCCTCGCGGCTCGTCTGGCCACCGAGATTGTCGGCGTCCTTGTCGCTGTCGAGCACGGCGGCGCCGTTCTCGACCGGCAGCACGACCGTCTCGTCGGTCTTGCCCGGATCTTCCGCGATTTCCTGCTTCTGCTCTTCCGTCATGGTGTCGACCACCTCCGGCACAACCACCACCGGAGCCTCGCCGGTCTCGGCCGTCGACGGCTGCTGCTCGCTCGCCGGTTCAGCCGGAACCTCTTCGGTAACGGCCGGCTGCTCGCCCTGCGGCTCCACGGCAGGCTGCTCGGCCTGCTGTTCTTCCGCCGGCTGTTCCTCTACCGGCTGCTCTTCGGTCTGCTGCTGCTGTTGCTGCTGTTCTTCGGCAGCCTTCTGCTGTTCCTCGGCGGCCTTCTGCTGTTCTTCGGCCTGACGCTGCTGCTCTTCGGCGGCGCGCTGGGCCTCTTCTTCCGCAGCCTTCTGCTGCTCGGCGGCCTGCTGGGCCTCCTCGTCAGCGGCCTTCTGCTGTTCGGCAGCGCGCTGGGCCTCCTCTTCGGCGGCCTTCTGCTGCTCGGCGGCACGCTGGGCTTCCTCTTCGGCCGCCTTCTGCTGCTCGGCCTGACGCTGCGCCTCCTCGTCGGCGGCGCGCTGCTGCTCGGCCTGGCGCTGTGCCTCCTCTTCGGCGGCGCGCTGAGCCTCTTCTTCCGCAGCCCGCTGCTGTTCGGCCTGGCGCTGGGCTTCTTCCTCGGCGGCGCGCTGCTCTTCAGCCTGGCGCTGCTGTTCCTCGGCCTGACGCTGCGCTTCCTCTTCGGCGGCGCGCTGCTGCTCTTCAGCCTGACGCTGCTGCTCCTCGGCCTGGCGCTGGGCCTCTTCCTCGGCGGCGCGCTGCTGTTCCTGCTGCTGCTGGAGAAGCTCCTCCTCCGTGGGGCCGGAGCTTTCCTGGGCAACCTCGAAAGGCTTCATCAGGGCGTCGGCGAGGGTCGGCGTTGCGACCAGCGATACCGACAGCACCGGCAGCGCCACGGTTGCGAAGAGTTTGGAGCGGAAAGTCATCGTTTTGTCCTCACGGTGTCCCGTCTTGTTGATTTCGCGGGCTGCCTACCGGTTTTTCCATCGGCCGGCAAATCACCCGTATTCCTGCAAAGCCCTAGCCATACGCGCCTGAACCTCGGCTGAACGCGCGCCATGAAGGGGCCAGATAGGCCCCGCCACCGGCCCGGCCAGGGGCGGGCGCGAAATTGTCGGGGAAAGCGGGCGGAAAAACGGCGGAAAAACAGTTGATTTTTGGGCGGAAACGGGACGATTATCCAACCCAAGCGGGCAGGCCTGCCCGCTTCCCATCAAGGCCCGGACAAAAAAAACAACCGGAGAGCCTTCAACTGAGAGGACTACAATGCGTATTTCCAAACGTCTCACGCTCGCAGCTTCGGCCGCGGCGCTCGCCCTGTTCGCCTCCTCCGCGGCGATGGCGGACGGCGAGAAGATCGTGATCGGCACGGAAGGCGCCTACCCGCCCTTCAACGTCCTCGAATCGGACGGCACGCTTACCGGCTTCGACGTCGACATCGCCAAGGCGCTCTGCGAAGAGATGAAGGCCGACTGCACCTTCGTCGCGCAGGACTGGGACGGCATCATCCCCGGCCTGATCGCCAAGAAGTACGACGCCATCGTCGCATCCATGTCGATCACCGCCGAGCGCAAGGAAAAGGTCGACTTCTCCAAGAAGTACTACAACACGCCGCCGGCCATCATCGTGCCGAAGGATTCCGATATCAAGGAAGCGACGCCTGAAGCGCTTGCCGGCAAGTCGCTCGGCGCGCAGGGTTCCACGACCCATTCCAACTATGCCCAGGCGCATATGAAGGATGCCGACATCAAGATGTACCCGACCTCGGACGAGTACAAGCTCGACATCGCCAACGGCCGCATCGACGCCGCCATCGACGACGTGGTGGTCCTGTCGGAATGGCTGAAGACGGAAGACGGCGCCTGCTGCAAGCTGCTCGGCACCCTGCCGATCGACCCGGTCATCAACGGCGAAGGCGCCGGCATCGCGGTACGCAAGGGCGACCCGCTGGCCGACAAGTTCACCGCGGCGATCGCAGCCATCCGCGCCAGCGGCAAGTACCAGGAAATCAACGCCAAGTACTTCCCCTTCGACGTCTACGGCGAGTGATATGCGGCGCGCTGGTGTCATGCGGGTTTTTTCTGACCCCATCACCAGAATGCACGGGCGGGAGGGCTTGCTCTCCCGCTCTTTTTGTCTGAGTAGTTGCGTATAAGAAAAGACAGGCGCACCAAGGCGTCCTGACAATAAGCATATCGGGGGGTATTTCTGGCATGAGCGGGTTCTTCACCGCCATCGTCGATGCGGTATCCGCATTTTTGGGGATCATCGATCCCTTCTGCGGTCCGGTCGGCGTCTTCACTCTTTTCGCGGGCGATACGCTTCTGGCATGCGGCGCCGCAGGCTGGGGCGACGAGATCGCCTTCGGCGTGCTGGTAACGGCAAGTCTCGCCATCGCCACCCTGCCGGTCGGCCTCATGCTCGGCTTCTTCATCGCGCTCGCAAAGCAGTCGGATGAACCCGCGCTCCGGCGTTCGGCCAATATCTACACCACCCTCTTCCGCGGCCTGCCGGAGTTCCTGACGCTCACCATCGTCTATTACGGCCTGCAGATTCTCGTGCAGAACTTCATGGCCGCGCTCGGTTTCGATGGCCAGATCGAGATCAGCGCCTTCTTCGCCGGCATGGTCGCGCTCGGCGCGGTCTTCTCGGCCTATTGCTCCGAGGTGCTGCTGTCGGCCTTCAAGGCCATCCCGCGCGGCCAGTACGAGGCGGGCTATGCGCTCGGCCTGCATCACGGCCGCACCATGCAGCTCATCGTGTTGCCGCAGCTCATCCGCGTCGCCCTGCCCGGCCTCGGCAATCTCTGGATGGCGCTGCTGAAGGACACGGCCCTCGTCTCCGTCATCGGCCTGCCGGATATCCTGCGCCAGACGGGCGTCGCCGCGCGCGTGACCAAGGAAGCCTTCGCCTTCTATAGCCTTGCCTGCCTTCTGTTCCTCGTCCTCGCCTTCATCTCCTCCCTCGTCTTCTCGCGCATCGAGAAATGGGCCAAACGTTCGGAGGTCGCGCGATGAGCCACGTTGCCACCCTTATCCCGCCGCAGGCCCCGCCGCCGCTGCCGCCCAAGCCCTTCACCGCCGGCCGCCTCTTCGGCAATGTCTTCATGGGCGTCTGGCTGGCGCTCGCCGTCGGCGTCTTCATGCTCATCGTCAACGGCTGGGACCCGGAGAAATTCGCGAAATACGGGCCGAACTACCTTTCGGGTCTCGGCGTCACGCTGCTGCTCGTCGTCATCTCCGTTTCGCTCGGCGGCGTCCTGTCGCTGCCGCTGGCCTTCGCGCGCATGTCGAAGAACCCGGTCTTCTCCTGGTTCGCCGCCGGCTATGTCTATTTCTTCCGCGGTACGCCGCTGCTGACCCAGCTCTTCCTCATCTATTACGGTCTCGGCAGCTTCTCCCCGGAGCTGAAGTCGCTCGGCCTCTGGTGGTTCTTCCGCGACGCCTGGAACTGCGCGCTCCTCGCCTTCACGCTCAACACCGCCGCCTACCAGGCCGAAATCCTGCGCGGCGCCATCGAGAGCGTGCCGCGCGGCCAGCATGAAGGCGCATCCGCGCTCGGCCTGCCGAAGAAGGTCACCTTCTTCAAGGTCATCCTGCCGCAGGCTCTCATCGTGGCGCTGCGCCCCTACGGCAACGAGATCATCCTGATGATCAAGGGCTCGGCCATCGTCGCCATTGTCACGGTTCTCGACCTGATGGGGCAGACGCGCCTCGCCTTCTCCCGCACCTTCGATCCCCAGACCTATATCTGGGCCGCGCTGATCTACCTGCTGATCGTGGAGCTGCTGCGCAACCTCTGGGCCTGGCTCGACGCCCGCCTGACGCGCCACCTCAAGCGCTAGGACCTTCTGGCAGCACTCCATGGGGAGTGCTGCCAACATCCTGTTTTCAAAGAAATATTCCCGATACGGACACGATATTAAGCCTTCATTAACCTTGAAGGGCGTTCAATTGCAGGGACCATCATTCATCACGCGATGAGGTCCGCTATGACGAACGACATGGCAATGCAGCTCAAGGGCTACGGCATGACCACGGCCCAGATCCTCTACCGCATGCCGGATCACCAGCAATTCCTGCAGACCTATATCTGGCAGCACTACGATCTTGCCCCGGATTTCCCGGAGATGAAGAGCTTCCTGAAGTTCTGGCAGGAGAAGCTGGACGGCCCCATCCATTCCGTGCGCTACGTCCACCGCCGCCTCATCTCGGCGACGGAGTGGCGCGCGCTGAAGGGTGAATTCGTCATCAATTGACGGCCGCCGCCCTCAGACGTGAACGGACCCGTGCGCAAGCTCGCTGTCCGACATTTTGACCGTGAACGAGAAATAGGCGACGACGGCATAGAACAGGGCAACAAGCGCGATCACCACGCCGCCGGGCACCGGCCCGAGCGCCGCATTGGCCACCACATGATCGAAGGCGAGCGTCATGTCCCTGCCCGCCGTCGCCGGCCGTTGCAGGGTCGAGGACGAGATCTTCAGCGCCCAGGCCAGAAGCAGGATGAGATACATCCAGCAATAGTTGCGCCGCAGCCGCCGACAGGCTGCATCGCGGTAGCTGATCAGGAATTCCGGCTTTCTGAGGCTCTTGGCGATGGGCTCGGCCCAGTCGAGCGCAAGCTGGCCGCGCGGATTGAGGATTTCCGCGAAATAGAACCGCTCGAGCTGGCGCACCCGCGCGCGATAGACGTCGAAGAAACGATAGCGCCGGGCCTCGATCATCAGGAGCAGCGTTATCAGCAGGATGGCGAAGAGCAGCACGCCATGGTGCGAGGTCGGCGTCGACAGCGAGACCGAGAGCAGCGCCGCCACCACCGTAATCGCCCAATTGGTCGTCCGGTCGATGCGGTCGCGCCAGCCGGCCATGCGGCCAAGCTCCCCGCGGTAGTAATGCACCATGGTGTTGATCGTCTCCATCGGCGTCGCCGGCAGGGCGGGACTCGGGGGACGGTTCCTATCGATGGACAGCGACGGCGGGGACATATCGCCGGGCATGGCATTCCTCCCAATGGTCTTTTTGGTCTTGGCAGGGATCATGCGCCTCTTTCGGCGATTGATAAACGGCTATTTGCGGCCTAAGAGACGCCCCATGAAGAAGATCGACGAAGATGCGCTCGCGGAAGCCTATAACCGCGCCCTTTCGCTGGAAAAATCCGGCGATTTCGACGCCGCCGCCAAGGCCTATGCCGAAGTGCTGGCGCTCGACCCGGAAGACCATGGCGGCGCGGCCGTGCGCCTTGCCTCGATGGGCCGCGGCGACACGCCGGAAAAGGCGCCCGACGCCTATGTCACCACCCTCTTCGACCAGCATGCCGAAGTCTTCGACAACGTTCTCGTCGACCAGCTCGGCTATTGCGTGCCGCTCCTGGTGCGCCAGCGCTTCCAGGCGCTTGGCCTTGGCGGCTTCAAGCGCGTGCTCGACCTCGGCTGCGGCACCGGCCTGACGGGCGGCGCGCTGCGCGACATGGCCGAGGACATTACCGGCGTCGACCTCTCCGAAAACATGGTCGAGATCGCCCACGACAAGGACCTCTACGAGACGCTCTACGTCGCCGAGGCCGTCGATTTCCTCGACGACAACGAGGACGATCCCTTCGACCTCATCACCGCGACGGACGTGCTGCCTTATCTCGGCGCGCTGGAACCCCTCTTCTTCGGGGCGGCCGACAATCTCGTGCCCGGCGGCCACTTCATCTTCTCCTCCGAGACCTTGCCGGAAGAGGCCTTCGCCGGCCGCCCCTTCATGGTCGGCCCGCACCAGCGCTTCGCCCATGCCGCCGATTATGTGCGCCAGCGCCTCGAGGAAACCGGCTTCGACCTCGTGGAGATGACGGACATCACTGTGCGCATGGAGGAAGGCGAGCCTATCCCCGGCCATCTGGTGCTGGCGAAATATCGCGGCTGACGGGAAACACTTTCGCGCAAATCGATCATCCGCTACATCTCCTGCCAAATTCCGCAGGAGATTCAGCATGGCAAAAGTTGCATTCATCGGCCTCGGCGTCATGGGCTATCCCATGGCCGGCCACCTGAAGGTCAAGGGCGGCCATGAGGTCGCGGTCTACAACCGCACCTTCGCCAAGGCGGAGGCATGGGCCGCCGAATTCGGCGGAAGGGCCTGCCGCACCCCGGCGGAGGCCGCGGCCGACGCCGAATTCGTCTTCACCTGCGTCGGCAACGACGACGACCTGCGCTCCGTCACCATCGCGAAAGACGGCGTGCTCGACGGCTTGAAGCCGGGCGCGATCCTCATCGACAACACCACGGCGTCCGCCGAGGTCGCCCGCGAACTCGACGCCGCCGCGAAGGCGAAGGGCTGCCACTTCATCGACGCTCCCGTTTCCGGCGGCCAGGCCGGCGCGGAAAACGGCGTGCTCACCGTCATGTGCGGCGGCGAGGCGGAGGCCTTCGAGCGCGCCCGGCCCGTCATCGACGCCTATGCCCGCATGGTCGGCCTGATGGGCGCGGCGGGCGCGGGGCAGCTTGCCAAGATGGTCAACCAGATCTGCGTCGCCGGCATCGTGCAGGGCCTTGCCGAAGCCATCCACTTCGGCAAGCAGGCCGGTCTCGACATGGAGGCGGTGATCGAGGTCATCTCCAAGGGGGCGGCCGGTTCCTGGCAGATGGACAATCGCCACAAGACGATGCTCGCCGGCAAATACGATTTCGGCTTCGCCATCGACTGGATGCGCAAGGACCTCGGCATCATCCTGTCCGAGGCGCGCCGCAACGGCGCAAAACTCCCCGCCACCGCCCTCATCGACCAGTTCTACGGCGACGTGCAGGACATGGGCGGCAACCGCTGGGATACGTCCTCGCTGCTGGCGCGGCTCGAAAGGAAATAGGGTGCCGCGCCGCACCCTGCCCGCCCTCGCAACTCTCATCGCCCTCGCCGCACCGGCGGTGGCCGAGGATACGACACCGGCGCTCGCCATGGCGCTGCACCGGCAGATCGCCCGATGCTGGGCAATGCCGGCCGACATCCCCGCCCATGTCGGGACGGTGCGCGTGAAATTCTCGCTGACCGAGAGCGGTGAACTCGACGGCTCCCCCACGATAGAAGGCCCCGTCGCCGGCGATCCGGCGACGAAAGCCTTTGCCGCAAGCGCGGTGCGCGCAGTCGTGCGGTGCGCTCCCTTCAAGGGGCTGGCGGAGCTTGCGCCCTATGCCGCCTGGAAGACGCTCGCCGTCAACTTCAAGCGGCCGGAAACCTGAGAGGAACCTATTCCTCGCCGCTCTTCTGGTTGTCCACGACCATGTAGTCGAGCGGAAGCTCGGTCGTGTACTTGATCTGCTCCATCGCAAAGGCGGAGGAGACGTCGCGGATCTCGATGCGGGCGATCATGCGCTTGTAGAAGGCGTCGTAGGCAGCGATATCCGGCACGACGACGCGCAGCAGGTAATCCACCTCGCCGCTCATGCGGTAGAACTCGACGACTTCCGGGAACTCGACGATCACCTCGGAAAAGCGCTTCAGCCATTCCGTCGAATGGGAATTGGTGCGGATCGAGACGAAGACGGTGACCTTGGTGTTGATCTTCACCGGGTCGAGCAGCGCGACGCGCTTGCGGATCACGCCGTCCTCTTCCATCTTCTGGATGCGCCGCCAGCAGGGCGTGGTCGAAAGACCGACCTTCTTGGCAAGGTCGGCGACGGCGAGCGTGGAATCTTCCTGCAGAAGACGCAGGATTTTGCGGTCCAGACGATCCATGATTTCCCCCAAGGCATTTCCGGTGACGGTGCGGTCGCTGTTTGCGTCCAGAACGACGCGAAACAAAATTTAATTCCCTCATACACCCGTTTATAGGTGAATTGGAAGAATTAAATTTCAGGACGTCAGAGTTTTCACCCGATTTCGCAGCTCCGGCAACACCTCCTCCTCGAACCATGGATTGCGCTTCAGCCAGCCGGTGTTGCGCCAGCTTGGATGCGGCAGCGGCAGCACGGCCGGCCCCTCGTTGCGTCCGAGGTGGCGGCGCCAGTCGCGCACGGTCTCCGTCATGCTCGAAGCCCGCGCCGCGCCGAGATGCCAGCCCTGCGCATATTGGCCGATTGCCAGCACCAGTTCGATCTGCGGCATGGCGGCCATCACGCGTGCGCGCCAGAGCGGCGCGCATTCCCGCCGCGGCGGCAGGTCGCTGCCATGCGCGTCGTAGCCGGGAAAGCAGAAGCCCATCGGCACGATGGCGAATTTTTCCGGTGTGTAGAACGCCTCCCGCGTCACATCCAGCCAGTTGCGCAGCCGGTCGCCCGAGGCATCGTTGAACGGCAGGCCGCTCTCATGCACGCGAAGCCCCGGGGCCTGCCCGGCAATGAGAATGCGCGCCCTGTCCGAGAGGACGGCGACCGGCCGCGGCTCGTGCGGCAGGACATCCCCTTCCCGCGCCGGCATATCGCGACAGACCCGGCAGGCGGAAATCGCCGCATGAAGCGCCGCGATCTCCCCGGCATGGCCACCGTCATCCATCGTGTCGTCCGTCACTTCAGCCCCAATGTTCCCAGAATGCCGCCGAGCACGCCGGGTTCCGCGTCGTGCGCCTCCTCCTGCGGCCGGCCGTTCATCCGCCGCCATTGCTGCGGCATGTCGAACTCCGCGCCCCAAAGCCCCTTGCGCTCGGCCTTGGCGAACCGTTCCTCATCCTCGTAGTCGCCATAGGCGACGGCAAGCCCTTCGCGCACCATGCGCGCGCCGAGATCGCCGCCCCCGGCCTCACAGCGCGCCAGCCAGCGGTCATACTTGTCCCTGCCCTGCGTGCGGCAGGTGACGGAGCCGGACCGCAGAAGCTCGGCCAGCCGCGAGCGCGCGGCAACGCCGCAGCGCCAGTCCGCGCCGTCCCGCTTGCATACCTGCATCATCTCCGGCGTATCCATACCCGCCAGCCGGATGCGATGATCGCCGAGCGTCAGCGTATCGCCATCGGCCGCCCGCGCCGCGCCGGTGATCGTCTCGCCACCCTCGCCACCGACACGCGCCACGATCAGCGCGGTGAACGCCAGGATCGCGACGGCCGTGCCGATATCGCGCGCGCGTCTGGTAAACCCCATGAAGATGCCTGTCCCTGCCCCGGAGTGATGACGCGGCATCCATGCCGGATCGCCATTGCCCTTACGTAATGGAAAATGCCGGAATGGTTCGCAAATGGTTTATAGGCGGCAGCATCTTCTTAAGGATTCCCCCCTAGACTTCAATGCTGTCCGCAACAGTTGCAATCCGTGATGAGTACCGGCGTCAGCACCTCGACCGACAAGATCATTGTCGACAAGTCGCGCAGCCTTCGTAACAAGGCTGTCACGCGGACCGTCCGCGCGACCCGTGAACGGCTGCAGACAGCGACCGGCAATTCGCCGGGCTTCGAGCGCGAGATGCTGCAATTGCACATCGATTCGGCCGTGCAGGGCGCGCTCGCCGTGCCCGTGGTCGTCATGCTGATCGCGGCCGTCGGCCTCTATCTCACGCAGGACGCCACCCTTCTCGCCTGGGCCGTGCTGGCACTCAGCATGCACGCCATCGGCATGCTCGTCGCGCGCCGCGCGCGCGGCAAGGATATCACCGGCGAGATCGTACACCGCTGGCAGCGCCGCTTCCTTGCCACACAGTTCCTCATGGGCATCGCCTGGGCGGTCTTCGCCCTGCAGGATTGCAGCCAGTGCTCCGGCGTCTCCTTCGAATTCTACAAGGGATCCTCGCTGCTCGTGGCGCTGGCGGTGACGGCCATGGGCACGCTCATGCTGCGCCATGCGATCCTCTGCGCCTTCGGGCCGACGGTCGTCGCGCTCGCCGTCTCCACCCTGCTGCACCCCGAGCCGGCAACCGTGGGCATGACGGCCATCGTCGCCGCCGCCCTCGTCTTCCTCGTCTTCATGACGCGCCGCCTGCGCCACACCAGCGCGCAGCTCCTGTCCTCCCAGTCGGAGAAGGACGACCTGATCGCCGAGCTTGAAGTGGCCAAGGCCATGTCGGACGAGGCGCGCCGCCGGGCGGAAGAGGCAAACCTCGCCAAGTCGCGTTTCCTCGCCTCCATGTCCCACGAACTGCGCACGCCGCTGAACGCCATTCTCGGCTTTTCCGAGGTCATGTCGACGGAAGTGCTAGGGCCGCTGAACAACCCGGTCTACAAGGAATATACCTCGGATATCCACCGTTCCGGTCAGCATCTCCTCAATCTCATCAACGAGATTCTCGACCTCTCGCGCATCGAGGCCGGCAAATACGACCTGTCGGAAGAATCCGTCCATCTCGTCGATATCGCCGAGGATTGCATCGGCATGGTGCAGCTTCGCGCGCGGGCCAAGAACATCACGATCACCGAGCAGGTCGAAAGCGACATGCCCGCCGTCTGGGCGGACGAGAAGGCGCTGCGCCAGGTCATCCTGAACCTCCTGTCGAATGCCGTGAAATTCACGCCGCAGGGCGGCGAAGTTACCGTCAAGGCCGGCTGGACGGCGGGCGGCGGACAATATGTCTCCATCAAGGATAACGGCCCCGGCATTCCGGAAGAGGAAATCCCGGTCGTGCTCTCGGCCTTCGGCCAGGGCTCCATCGCCATCAAGAGCGCCGAGCAGGGCACCGGCCTCGGCCTGCCCATCGTCCAGGCGATCCTCGCCAAGCACAATGGCGAATTCATCCTGAAGTCCAAGCTGCGCGAAGGCACCGAGGCCATCGCCATCCTGCCGGCCAAGCGCGTGCTCCAGAGCCTGCCCGCCGTCAGCGAAACGCAGGCCGTGGCCCCTCGCCGCAAAAGCTTCGCCTGACGGCCGGCCTCAGAGGAACGACGAAATCACCACATAGCCGGCAAAGCCGGCATTGGCGACGATCAGGCAGAAGACGGCGAAGGAGCCGAGGTCCTTCGAGTGCTTGCCCATCTCCGAGATTTCCGGAGACACCCGGTCGACGATTTCCTCGATGGCCGTGTTCAGCGCCTCGAAGGCGACCATCAGCAGGAAGAGGATCGCCATCGCCACATACTGGAAGAACGAGGCGCCGACGACCGTGAAGATCACCATAGCGACGACGAAGGCGATCAGCTCGTGCCGGAAGGCCGCCTCGCCGAGCAGCCGGCGCGCGCCGGCCGCCGAATAGGTCGCAGCCGCGATCAGGTGGCTGAAGCCCGTCTTTTTCTCGATTGGTGCCTGACCCATTCCAACAATCCCGTTCTCTTCACCGGCATGCCCTGTCGCGGGCATGCCGTGCTCTCAATTCACGCCATTGGGGCTTTTTCCCGGCATGGCGTTACGAACGGTTGCTGACGCCCGCCTGAACGAAGGTCGCCATGCCGGAATGGCAGGCCGCCGCCGACTTGACGATGCCGGCCGCCAGCGCCGCGCCGGTGCCCTCGCCCAGCCGCATGCCGAGCGCCAGCAGCGGCGTCTTGCCGAGCTTCTCGATGGACTTCAGGTGCCCCGGCTCGGCCGATACATGGCCGATCAGGCAATGGTCGAGCGCCGAGGGATTGGCCGCGCGAAGAACGGCGCCGGCCGCCGTCGCCACATAGCCGTCGATGATGACGGGGATTTTCTGCATGCGGGCGGCAAGGATCGCCCCGGCCATGGCCGCGATCTCGCGGCCGCCGAGGCGGCGCAGCACTTCCAGCGGATCGGACAGATGCGCGCGGTGCAGGTCGACGGCCTTCTTCACGGCCGCGATCTTGCGCTGCAAAACCTCGCCCTCAGAGCCGGTGCCCGGGCCGACCCATTCCTCCGCCGTGCCGCCATAGAGCGCCAGGTTGATCGCCGCCGCGATGGTCGTGTTGCCGATCCCCATCTCGCCGACGCACAGGAGGTCCGTGCCGCCGGCGACGGCTTCCATGCCGAAGGCCATGGTGGCGGCGCAGTCGCGCTCGGAAAGCGCCGCTTCCTCGGTAATGTCGGCGGTCGGATAGTCGAGCGCGAGGTCGAAGACCTTGAGGCCGAGGTCGTGCGCCACGCAGATCTGGTTGATCGCCGCGCCGCCGGCCGCGAAGTTCTCCACCATCTGCGCCGTGACGGAGGACGGATAGGGCGTGATGCCCTGCCTGGTGACGCCGTGGTTGCCGGCGAAGATGGCGACCAGCGGGCGCGTGACGGCCGGCGCGCGGCCGGTCCAGGCGGCGAGCCAAAAGGCGATCTCCTCCAGCCGGCCGAGCGCGCCCGGCGGCTTGGTGAGCTGCGAATCCCGTTCGCGCGCGGCCACCAGCGCGGCCGAATCGGGGCCGGGAAGGTTGCGCAGCAATTCACGGAAATCATCGAACGGCAGGCCGCTGGCACTCATCTTGGGGAATTCCTTGCTTGGAGCTTTTCAAAGGCGGGTGTCTGGTGTCGTCAGCGGTCTTTTCCGCAATCGCGGACGCAAAACCGCTGCGCGCTTTCGCTGGAACTGCTTAATAGAGCGAGGGCGCGAATCCGACAACCGCATTTGCGGCGGCCACCGTCGCCTTTTGCCAGGAGGGGCTTTTCAAGGTGAGCATACGGGACTTCATCGACGACACGGCACGCTCCGTCGCCTTCCTTTCGCGCGTGCCGATGCCGCAGCGCCATTTCATCGGCTATGACGGAAGGCTGTCGCGCGCGGTGCGGGCCTTCCCGCTTGCCGGCGTGCTGATCGTGCTGCCGGCGGCCGCGCTCGCCGCCCTGCTCTCGGCCTTCCATGCCCCGCCTGCCTTGCTCGCCATCTCCACCCTCGCCCTGCAGGTGCTCGTCACCGGCGCGCTGCACGAGGACGGGCTTTCCGACAGCGCCGACGGCATCGGCGGCGGGCGGGACCGCGACAGCGCACTCGCCATCATGAAGGACAGCCGCGCCGGCTCCTATGGCGTCGTGGCGCTCATTCTCTCCTTCGGCCTGCGCGCCGCCGCCATCGCCGCGCTCGCGGCGGTCCTCACCCCGTCCGGCCTCGGCATGGCGCTGCTGGCCGTCGCCGCCGCCAGCCGCACCGCCATGGTCTGGCACTGGTCGCTGCTGCCGCCGGCCCGCCGCGACGGCGTCGCCGCCTCGGTCGGCGAACCGGAAAACAGCGCGACGCTCTTCGCGCTCGCCAGCGGCATCGGGATATCCGCCCTGCTGCTCCTGCCGCACGGCACTGTGGCCTCCTTCGCGCTTGCATCGGCCGCCGCCGTGCTTGCCGTCCTCCTCTTCAACCGTATTGCGCTGCGCAAGATCGGCGGCCATACGGGCGATACGATCGGCGCGACGCAGCAGCTTGCGGAAATGTCGGTTCTCTTCTCCCTTGCCTTGGCGCTTTGAGCTACCGATATTGAAAAGACAGAGACCGGAGACCCGATGGAATCGCCCTGCATCCTCGTCTGCTCGATCGATATGGTGACCGGATATTGTTTCGGCTGCGGCCGCACGCGCGACGAAATCGGCGCCTGGACGCTCTACACGCCGGAGGAGCGCCGCGCGATCATGGCCGCGCTGCCGGCCCGGCTCGAAACCGTCGAGCGCAAGCCGCGTCGCGAGACCCGGCGGTCGCGCATGGCGCGGGAGCGCGGCGAGGCATGAGGCTCTATATCCTTCTCGGCATCCTCGCGGCCGGTCTTGCCCTTCTCATCCTCAACCATGACGGCGGGCGCACGCTCGGCCTCGACAACGACGACTTCGGCCGGCTCGTCACCCTTTCGGCCATCGGCACGATGATGGCCGCCGGCATCCTGGCGAGCCGTCGACAATGGGGCGAGAGCCTGCGCCAGGCCGCCATCTGGCTGGTCCTCATCCTCGCGCTCGCCACCGCCTATCTCTATCGCTTCGACCTGCAGGAAATCGGCAACCGCCTGACCGCCGGCCTGATCCCCGGCCGCGCCGTCGTGACGACCGGTGCAAGCGGCGAGGAAATCCTCGTCATCCACAAGGGCCTCTCCGGCCATTTCGAGGCGGACGTGACCATCGACGGCACGCCGCTGCGCATGCTGGTGGATACGGGGGCAAGCTCCGTGGTGCTGTCCTACGACGACGCCATGCGTCTCGGCATAAACCCGGACAACCTCGTCTTCTCCATCGAGGTCTCCACCGCCAACGGCCGGGCGCGCGCCGCGCCCGTGACGCTGCGCGAGGTCGCCATCGGCCCCATCCTGCGCGGCACGATCCGCGGCATGGTCACCGAGCAGGGCCGGCTCGACCAGAGCCTCCTCGGCATGAGTTTCCTGGAAACCCTCGGCTCCATCGAGATCACCCGCGACGAATTGCGGCTGAAGGACTGAACCCTCAGTTCTTCAGCTTGTACCCGGTCTTGAAGATCCAGGCCGTGATCGACAGGCACACGACGAGAAAGCCGAGCACCGTCACGAGGCTGACGACGGGGTTCACGTCGGCGATCTCGAAGAAGCTCCAGCGGAAGCCGGAGACGAGGTAGAGCACGGGATTGAAGTGGCTGACGGCCTGCCAGAAGGGCGGCAGCATGTCGATGGAGTAGAAGCTGCCGCCGAGGAAGACGAGCGGCGGGATGATCAGCATCGGGAAAATGTTCAACTGCTCGAAATCCTTCGCCCAGATGCCGATCATGAAGCCGAACAGCGAGAAGCTCACCGCCGTCAGCACGAAGAACAGCACCATCATGACCGGATGCTTGATCGATATGTCGACGAAGAGCGAGGCCGTGATCAGGATGATCGTGCCGACGATCAGCCCCTTGGTCGCCGCCGCTCCGACATAGCCGATGACGATCTCCAGCATCGAGATCGGCGAGGAGAGGATCTCGTAGATCGTGCCGGTGAATTTCGGGAAATAGATGCCGAAGGAGCCGTTGCCGATGCACTGGTTGAGCAGCGTGAGCATGATGAGGCCGGGCGCGATGAAGGCGCCATAGGGCACGCCCTGCACCTCCTGCATGCGCGAGCCGATGGCCGCGCCGAAGACGATGAAATAGAGCGAGGTGGTGATGACGGGCGAGACGATGCTCTGCAGCAGCGTGCGGCGCGTGCGCGCCATCTCGAATGCGTAGATGGACTTGATCGCCTCGAAGTTCATTTGCCTGTCCCTACCAGTTCCACGAAAATGTCTTCCAGCGAACTCTGCTCGGTGGAGATGTCCTTGACCCGCAATCCGCACTGGGAGAGCGCGGAGAGCAGCGACGAGATACCCGTCCGCTCGCCGGACGAGTCGAATTCGTAGACGAGCCGTTGCCCCTCGCCGGACAGCGTGAGCCCATAGGGCGACAGCACGTCGGGAATGGCGGCGATCGGCTCGGCAAGCTCGACGGTCATCTGCTTGCGGCCGAGCTTGGCCATCAGCGCCTCCTTCTCCTCCACCAGCAGGATCTTCCCATGGTTGATGACGCCGATGCGGTCGGCGATCTCCTCCGCCTCCTCGATGTAATGCGTCGTCAGGATGATGGTGACGCCGGAGGCGCGCAGGCGCTCGACGAGCTGCCACATGTCCTTGCGCAGCGACACGTCCACGCCCGCCGTCGGCTCGTCGAGGAACAGCACCTTCGGCTCGTAGGACAGCGCCTTGGCGATCAGTACGCGCCGCCGCATGCCGCCCGACAGATGGCGCAGCACCGTGTCCTTCTTGTCGTAGAGCGAGAGGTCCTTCAGGATGCGCTCGATCAGCGCCGGGTCCGGCTTGCAGCCATGCAGGCCGCGCGAGAAGGCCACCGTGTTCCACACCGTCTCGAAGGCGTCGAGCGTCAGTTCCTGCGGCACGAGGCCGATGATGGAGCGCGTCTTGCGGTAATCGCGCAGGATATCGTGCCCCGCCACCGTGACGCTGCCGCCGCTCGGCGTGACGATGCCGCAGATGATCGAGATCATCGTCGTCTTGCCAGCGCCGTTCGGCCCGAGCAGCGCGAGGATTTCCCCCTGCTCGATATCGAGGTCGACGCCCTTCAGCGCCTGAAAGCCCGTTGCGTAGCTCTTGGTGAGATTGCGAATGGAAACGATGGGCGCCATGGGAGGGTCCGGAAAGAGGAAGAGACGTGCGGAAGGACACCCTATATGGCGTGCCCTTCGTCAATTTTCACCCGTCGCAGGGAAAAAATTCGCTTACCCGTAAATGCTGACGAGGAAGCGCAACGACACCAGCAGCAGGAAGACGCCGAAGCCCACTTCAAGCTGCCGCTTGCTCATCGAATGCGCCAGCTTGACGCCCCAGGGCGTGACGACGAGGGCGATGGGTACGATAAGGGCGACGGCGATCCAGTTGATGAAGCCGGTGGAGCCGGGCGGCAGGCCCGCCGCGCCCCAGCCGGCCCAGACATAGCCGATGATGCCGGGAATGGAGATGAGCACGCCGACGCCCGAGGACGTCGCCACCGCCTGGTGGATCGGCCGGCCGAAGGAGGTCATGTAGGTGTTGTTGAGCACGCCGCCGCCGATGCCCATGAGGCCGGACAGCGTGCCGATGACGACGCCCGCGATCTGGTTGGCGAGCCCCGTCGGCAGCGTGTCGCCCACCCGCCAGCTTTCCCGGTTGAACAGCATGCGCAGGGCGACCAGCAGCGCGATGGCGACGAAGACGAGGCGCAGGCCGACGCTCGATATCACCGCCGCGATGACCGAGGCGAGCACCGCCCCGAGCGGCAGCGCGACGATCCAGCTCTTCAGGAGCGCGGTATCGACCGCGCCGCGCTTGCGGTGCGAGGTGTAGGAGCGGATGGAAGTCGGCACGATGATGGCGATGGAGGTGCCGATGGACAGATGCATGCGCACCGCATCCGGCACGTCGAGATAGCCGAACACCTGATAGAAGACCGGCACCAGGATCGCCCCGCCGCCAATGCCGAAGATGCCTGCCAGCAGGCCGGAAACCACCCCGGCGGCGGCAAGCGCGATGGCGAAGAGGACGAGATCGGCAATGGGCGGCATGGAAGGCTCCCGGCAGGATCGTCGCGCGGGGGCGACTCGCGAGAATTCGCGCGGACAGGCCGCCAACTGTCATCAAACCGTGATCGATTTCAACCATTCTCCCGGCGAGACCGAAGGAACGGCCTGCGCCCCGCCTGCCGATCCTTCCCGACGCCGCCCCCTCGGCGTCGGGCTGCGGCCTCGCCCCGGCGGCCCCATCCGCCCGCTTCCTCCCCGTGGAAGCCTCGCATGCATCCCCGCCGGCGTCCCCCGGCGCGGACAACGGAACGTGACAGTTCCAGGCAGAGCCGAACGCACCTGCCGCCCTCTTCGACCGGCGCCCCGCCGGTCTTTTTTTGCCGTCGGCTCAGGCGTCTACAGGCTGCAATGCCGGTAGCCGGACTTGCGGGCGCGCAGGTCGAAATGGAAATGGTCCTTGTGGAAGCGGTCGCTGCCCGGGCCGAGCACGGTGGAGAAATATTTGCAGCTATCGCCGCGCACCGATTTCAGCAGCCCCTTCTCCCGGAAGGCGAAGAAGCCCTTCTTCTCGATGACGATGGTCTTGCCGGTCTTCAGCACGATCTTGCCGACGTCGATGGCGTTGCCCTTGGCATGTTCCGACATGGCCGCCCCCTTCTGCGAATTCATGGTGCGGCAGGAATAGGACGACATCTGGTGGATGGCGGAGACGCCCGAGAGATAGCGCGTGCGGGTGGACGGCACGAGTTCCTGCTTCACCCAGCGCGCGAAGGCTTCCGTGATCCGGCAGTTCACCTGCGCGGCCGGTTTGATCTGGATGCCGCCGGAAAGGCCCGAAAGCTCCACCGGCCAGTCGATGCCGCAGGAGCGGCCGCGGGAAATGCGCGGCACGTCGCGGAATTTCACGCCGAGCTTGACCAGCCGCTGCCGGCAGGCCTTTTCCGAGGCCGGCATGCCGCCCATCGTTTCGGGCACCTGCATCGGATCGTTGAGCCGCGGCAGGAACGCGACCTGATCCCCCTCCACCGCCTGCCGGCGGCGGGTCGTCGCCTTGTCCGGCACGCGCAGATAGCCCTCGCTCTCCGCCGCGCCGAGTTCGGCACCGCCCTCGGACATCGGGATCGGCTCACCGACCTGTTGCGGCGTATCCGTGCCGATGCCGCCGACGACCACCTGGCTGGCATTGCCCTCGGCGATCTCGTTGGCCTGCGCCTCCGCAAGGCCCTCGACGCGCCCGACGCCCAGCCCGGCGTCCATGTTGACGCCGCCCTCGGGCACGGTCAGCACGCCGGAAGACGCCTGCACAGGCTGGGAAATGCCCATCGCCTCGTCGCTGTCGATCATCGGCAGGCGCTTCTGCTGGCGCGCGGGCGTCGCCATGGCGGCATTCGCTTCGCCGGCCTGGCCGACAGGCTCGCTTGAGACATAGGCCGCGTCGCCGCCGGTATCGCCCGCCTCGCCGGCTGGCACGCGGGAAATGACCTCGACGGGCTGGATGGCGCTGACGCCGCCGCCGTCGATATCGTCGGGCGGCATCAGACCACCGGAGCAGGCAGCCAGCATCGCCGGGGCGACAAGCAGCCCAAGCGGCCTGCGGAGACGAGAAACAAACGCAATACCCATTGTCACTTCCGCCCGGCGTCCGGTTGCGCACGATGCGGATCCCGGTTTCGCACGTTCATGTCCGGCGATGGTGCAGGCCGCTTTTGTCCGCATTCGGACGCAAGGGGCGCAAAATCCGCACCGCAGGCCGACAGCCCTGCATTTCCAGAGGATTTTGTCGCAACAGGGTAAAGGAATGGTTCCCGCCGGATACGAAAACCCCGGCGCTTGGCAGCGCCGGGGCAAGGATTCGGACGGTGCGTTGAGCCTCTAGGCGGCGCGCCGCCGCTGGTCCGTTGCGGCCGCGTTCAGCCGGAAATTCCCGAGCAGCGTGCGCAGATGCTCGCTTTCCTTGGTCAAGGTCTGGCCGGCGGCGTTGGTCTCTTCCACCATGGCGGCATTCTGCTGGGTCATCTGGTCCATCTGGTTGACGGCCGTGTTGACCTCGGCAAGACCCGTCGCCTGCTCGCGGGCGGAGGTGGCGATGGACGTCACCTGCTCGTTGACGCGGTTCACCAGCGTCTCGATCTCGGTCAGCGCATCGCCCGTGGAGCGCACCAGCGCGACACCCGTGCCGACTTCGGCGGCCGAGTTGCTGATCAGGCCCTTGATCTCCTTGGCCGCATTGGCCGAACGCTGGGCAAGCTCGCGCACCTCCTGCGCAACGACCGCAAAGCCCCTGCCCGCCTCGCCCGCCCGCGCCGCCTCGACACCGGCATTGAGCGCCAGAAGGTTGGTCTGGAAGGCGATCTCGTCGATGACGCCGATGATCTGGCTGATGCGGCTGGACGCATCCTCGATGCGGCTCATCGCGGAAACGGCGTCACGCACGATGGTGCCGGAACGGCTTGTCGACTGCGTCGTCTCGGTCACCATGCGGCTCGCCTCGGCCGCACGGTCGGAGGCGTTGCGCACCGTCGCGGTGATCTCGTCGAGCGCCGCCGCGGTCTCCTCGAGGGAAGCGGCCTGCTGCTCGGTGCGGTGCGACAGGTTGTTGGCCGCCTCCGCGATACCCGAGGCGCTACCATGCACGATGTCGGTGGAGTGGGCGATGGCGTTGATGACGCTGGAGAGCGCATCCACCGCCCGGTTGAAGTCCTCGCGGAGCTTGGCATATTCCGGCGCGATGGCATCGATGGAGACCGTGAGGTCGCCATTGGCAAGACGCTCCAGCGCCTCGCCGACGGTGTGCATGGCGTCGGCCTGGCTCTGGCTGACGGAGCGCTGGCGGCGTTCGCCCTCGCTGCGCTCGGCATCGAGCCGCGCCTG
The DNA here is from genome assembly GCF_020883495.1 of Shinella zoogloeoides. Lineage (NCBI taxonomy): Bacteria > Pseudomonadati > Pseudomonadota > Alphaproteobacteria > Hyphomicrobiales > Rhizobiaceae > Shinella > Shinella zoogloeoides. The sequence goes on from NZ_CP086610.1 coordinate 1,857,242, forward strand.
CTGCTCGCCCTCGCGGATGCGCATTTGCGCACGCTCGGCAACGGAGTCGCGCAGGATCGAGACCACCTTCGCCATCTCGCCGATCTCGTCCTTGCGGTCGGTCTCCGGCACCTCGCTGGAAACATCCTCCTCGGCGATGGCCTGCATAGAGGCGTTGAGCCGCAGGATCGGCCGGGTCACGCTCTTCACGATGGCATAGGCGGCAAGGATGATGGCAAGGCCGCCACCGGCCAGGATGATCGCCATGCCGATGGCGTTGCGGCGGAACATGGCCGCAAGGTCATCCGCATAGACGCCCGTGCCGACGATCCAGCCCCAGGGCGCGAAGCCCGCGACATGGGAATATTTCAGCACCGGCTCCTCGAAGCCCGGCTTCGGCCAGTAGTAATCCACGAAATCCTGCCCGGTCGGGCTGGCCTTCACGGCCTTCACGAATTCGGTGAAGATGTGCTTGCCCGTCGGGTCCGCCATGCCGGACTGGTCCGTACCGTCGAGCGCCGGCTTGATCGGGTGCATGACGATCACGGCGTTCATGTCGTTGATCCAGAAATAGCCGCTGTTCTCGTAGCGCAGCGCCCGCACGGCATCCTTCGCCCGCGCCTGCGCTTCCTCGCGCGTCAGCGTGCCGGCGGTCTCAAGCTCGTGGTAATACTTGAAGAGCGTCAGCATGTTCTCGTCCATGGCGGCAAGCTTGGACTTGCGCTCGGCGACCATCGCATCCTGATAGTGGTAAAGGCTGTAGACGAGCGCGGCGGCGAAGATGGTCAAGGCGAGGCCGACAAGCAACGACAGGCGCGTGGATATTCTGAAATTCTTCAACGGACTCTCCCCGACTTCAGGAGCATGGCGCCCCTCAAGGTCGAAAATCCCGAAAACCCTTTAAGAACGTCTAAAATTACAATCATCAAATTTTGATGGTCGGGAATACTCGTGTCCACGTGCCCCGGGGGCGGCGGCCCTCTTTCTCCCCGGCCCGCATTCGGCTAGACCGAAGGAAAGAGGAGAGGACATCGCATGACCGACAGCAAGACGCCGAACGGCCAGCTCACCCTGCGCACGCTCGCCATGCCGGGCGACGCCAACGCGGCCGGCGACATTTTCGGCGGCTGGGTCATGGCGCAGATGGACCTTGCCTCGGGCATCCGTGCCGCCGAGCGCGCGCAGGGCCGCGTCGTCACCGCCGCGGTCAAGGAAATGGCCTTCCAGCTTCCGGTCAAGATTGGCGATACGCTCAGCATCTACACGGACATCGCCCGCGTCGGCCGCACGTCGATCACGCTCACCGTCGAGGCCTGGGCGCAGCGCTATCTCACGACCACGCTGGAAAAGGTAACGGCCGCGACCTTCGTCATGGTCGCGCTCGACCTGAACGGCCACCCGACGCCCGTTCCGGTCGAATAGCCCGATCAGCCCTTGAAGACGAAAGCCGCACCGGCGGCGATCAGCATGAAGCCGATGGCGTGGTTCCAGGTCAGGCTTTCCTTCAGCCAGAACACGGAGAAACCGGCGAAGACCAGCAGGGTGATGACCTCCTGGATCGTCTTGAGCTGCGCGGCCGAATAGACCTCATGGCCGATGCGGTTTGCCGGCACCGCCAGACAATATTCGAAGAAGGCGATGCCCCAGCTCGCCAGGATGGCGATGAAGAGCGGCGCGGACTTGAACTTGAGGTGCCCGTACCAGGCGAAGGTCATGAAGACGTTGGAGAGGCAGAGCAGCACGATCGGCCAGACGGCCGCGGGATTGAGGCTGAAGGGCATCGGCGAATCCTGACAGGAGAAAGCTCCCACCGGGATAGCCGGACCATCGCCGCCGTCAAGTCCGGGCCTCATGGATTCTCGCGATCCCCCGTTAAGACAATCTTATGCCCGCCCACCCACCATCCACGTTGAGCCGCAACACGTCCGCAAGGCGGCGCCCCTTCAGGCCGGAAACACGAATGAGCGATGCAAGCCGGCTGATGCCGGCGGATGAACCGACAAGACGCCAGATCCTGTCCGCGCAGGCGCTCTCCCTGCTGGACGGCGTCGTGCTGTCGCTCGTCGCCAACAGTTTCCTTGCCGCGACGACCGCCGCCGTGCTCTGGCTCGACGGGCCGAATGTCCAGGTCCTGCTGTGGCTCGCCGCCGTGCTGGCGATCAATCTCGCACGCTATATCGGCGTGCGCATCGTCCGCCGATTGAACTGCGCGGTGGAGCGGCCGAGGCGCGCGCTCGGCGTGCTCTCGCTCGGCGCCATCGGCGGCGGCCTCGCCTGGAGCCTGCCGCCCTTCATCGGCGCGGCGCACGGGGCGGAAGGGCTCAACCCCTATCTCATCTTCATCATCGGCGGCATCTGCGCCGGCTCGCTGATGCAGAGCACCGCCTATGCCCGCACCGCCCTGCTCTTCTCCGGCCCGCCGCTCGCCGCCGCCTTCGTCTCGCTGCTGATCGCCGGCACGACGGAAGCCTTCGTCATCGCCGCCGACGCGCTGCTGCTCGCGATCATGATGCTGCGCGCCAGCCAGCTCAGCGAGGCGGGCTTCATCCGCAGCCAGATCGACCGGCTGAAGGCCGTGGCGCTCGCCGCCTCGCTGTCCGACGCCAATGCGGAAATCCGCCAGTCCTACCACCAGCTCGCCTCGCTTGCGAACCGCGACCCGCTGACCGGCCTCGGCAACCGCGCGCTCTTCAACCAGCGCCTGCGCGGCCTGCTTTCGAGCGGCGTGCAGCCCGACCGGCTCGCCCTGCTCGCCATCGACCTCGACCGCTTCAAGGCGATCAACGACACGATGGGCCACGGCGCGGGCGATGCGGTGCTGGTCGAGATCGCCAGCCGCCTCGCCAGCCTCACCGGCCCGACCGATACCGTCGTGCGCCTCGGCGGCGACGAATTCGCCGTCATCGTCGACGGCAAGGCGGCCGAAGCGCGCGGGCGCGAGATCGGCGAAGGCATCGTGCGGCTGGCCGGCGACCCCATCCTCATCGGCGGCCGACCCGTCACCGTCGGCGCCAGCGCCGGCCTCGCCCTGCATCCGCAGCACGGCGAGACGGCGGACGCGCTCTTCGCCAGCGCCGACATCGCGCTCTACGCCGCCAAGGAAGGCGGACGCCGCCGCCTCGGCCTGTTCAACCCGGAACTGAAGGCCCGCATCGAGCGTCAGCGCCTCATCGAGGCGACGCTGGCGGAGGCCGTCGAGAGCCGGCAGTTGCAGGTGGTGTTCCAGCCGCAGGTGGCGCTTGCCGGCGGCGCCGTCATCGGCTTCGAGGCCCTGCTGCGCTGGTCGCATCCCGAACTCGGCCCGGTCGCCCCGCCGGATATCGTGCGCGCCGCCCATGCGCTGCATATCTCCACGGCGCTGACCGGCTATGTCGCCACCCGGGCCGCCGAGCTGCTGCGCACCCTGCCCCGCCTCGGCCTGCCGGAAGCGGCCGTCGCGGTGAACGTCTCCCCGCGCGAATTCTCCGGCGACACCCTGTCCCACCTGCTGATCGAGATCGCCCGCACACACGAGGTCTCCCCGGCCCTGATGGAGATCGAGATCACCGAGGAGGCGACGCTCGACACCCAGGCCGCCGGCGCGGAACTGGCCCGCCTGGAAGCCGCCGGCTTCCGCCTCGCCGTCGACGATTTCGGCGTCGGCCATTCCTCGCTGGCCTATCTCGTCAGCCTGCATATCGACCGTCTAAAGATCGACCGCAGCTTCGTCACCGGCCTTGCCAGGAGCCGCGAGAACCAGGCCCTCATCGCCGCGCTCGTCGGCATCGGCCGGGCGCTCTCCATCGATATCGTCGTGGAGGGCGTGGAAAGCGAGGAGGAGGCGGAGGTGCTGCGCATACTCGGCTGTCGCCACGCCCAGGGCTACTATTTCGCCCGCCCCATGGCCGCCGCCGAGATTCCGCGCTGGCTCGACCAGCACGCCGCACGCTTCCAGCAGGCCGCGGCCGGCAGCCCGTAGCGCATTCGCCCGGCACGAAAATTCGTTTCCCTTTTGTACTCATCCCCTCTTTTCTTTCGGCATGACTCTCGCCATATTCCCCGCATGGCCAGATCTCCGAAAAAACCCTCCGCCTCGAACCCCGGTTTCGAGGAAGCCCCCCAGTCCGACTTCGAAGGCGCGCCGCTCAGCGGCAGCGTCTCCGACTGGGTGAAGCAGCTCGAGGCCGAGGCGGAAGCCTCCGGCATCGAAAGCCGCCGCGAGGTCGCCTCCAAGGCGGGCAAGCACCGCAAGACGGTGGAGAACGCCGCACGCCGCCACACCGAACAGGTAACAGCCACGAAAACCTCCCGCGGCGTCTCCATCGGCGCATCGTCCGATCCGAAGACCCGCGCCGCCGCCGGCCTCAATCCCGTCTCCGGCCTCGACGTCTCGCTGGAAGACGCCGCCACCCTCAGCGCCGGCACGGCCGTCACCGCCACGGTGGAGGCGCTTTCGGCGCTCATCGAGAGCGGCAACCCGCTGTTCAAGGACGGCAAGCCCTGGACGCCGCACCGCCCCGCCCGCCCGGAAAAATCCGAGGGCGGCATCCCCATCCGCATGGTCAGCGAATACAAGCCGGCGGGCGACCAGCCCACCGCCATCGGCGATCTCGTCGGCGGCCTCTCCTCCGGCGAGCGCAGCCAGGTGCTGCTCGGCGTCACTGGCTCGGGCAAGACCTTCACCATGGCCAAGGTGATCGAGGAAACCCAGCGCCCCGCCGTCATCCTCGCGCCGAACAAGACGCTGGCCGCCCAGCTCTACAGCGAGTTCAAGAACTTCTTCCCCGACAACGCGGTCGAATATTTCGTCTCCTACTACGATTATTACCAGCCGGAAGCCTATGTGCCGCGCTCCGATACGTTCATCGAGAAGGAAAGCTCGATCAACGAGCAGATCGACCGCATGCGCCACTCCGCGACGCGCTCGCTGCTGGAGCGCGACGACTGCATCATCGTCGCCTCGGTCTCCTGCATCTACGGTATCGGCTCGGTCGAGACCTACACCGCCATGACCTTCCAGATGGAGGTGGGCGAACGACTCGACCAGCGCCAGCTCCTCGCCGACCTCGTCGCCCAGCAATACAAGCGCCGCGAGATGGATTTCCAGCGCGGCTCCTTCCGCGTGCGCGGCGACACCATCGAAATCTTCCCCGCCCACCTTGAGGATGCCGCCTGGCGCATCTCCATGTTCGGCGACGAGATCGACGCCATCACCGAATTCGACCCGCTGACCGGCCAGAAGACCGGCGACCTGAAATCGGTGAAAATCTACGCCAACAGCCACTACGTCACCCCGCGCCCCACTCTCAATGGCGCCATCAAGGCCATCCGCGAGGAGCTGAAGCACCGCCTCGTCGAGCTGGAAAAGGCCGGCCGCCTGCTCGAGGCCCAGCGCCTGGAGCAGCGCACGCGCTACGACCTGGAAATGCTGGAGGCCACCGGCTCCTGCGCCGGCATCGAGAACTATTCGCGCTACCTCACCGGCCGCCGCCCCGGCGAGCCGCCGCCGACCCTTTTCGAATACATCCCCGACAACGCCTTGATCTTCATCGACGAAAGCCACGTCACGATCCCGCAGATCGGCGCCATGTACCGGGGCGACTTCCGCAGAAAGGCGACGCTGGCCGAATACGGCTTCCGCCTGCCCTCCTGCATGGACAACCGCCCGCTGCGCTTCGAGGAATGGGACGCCATGCGCCCGGACACGATCGCCGTCTCGGCGACGCCCGGCGGCTGGGAACTGGAGCAGTCCGGCGGCGTCTTCGCCGAACAGGTCATCCGCCCGACCGGCCTCATCGACCCGCCGGTCGAGGTGCGCCCGGCGAAAAGCCAGGTGGACGACGTTCTCGGCGAAATCCGCGAGACCGCCGCCGCCGGCTACCGCACCCTCGTCACCGTGCTCACCAAGCGCATGGCCGAAGATCTTACCGAATACCTGCACGAGCAGGGCGTGCGCGTACGCTACATGCACAGCGACATCGACACGCTGGAGCGCATCGAGATCATCCGCGATCTTCGCCTGGGCGCCTTCGACGTGCTCGTCGGCATCAACCTGCTGCGCGAAGGCCTCGACATTCCCGAATGCGGCTTCGTCGCCATCCTCGACGCCGACAAGGAAGGTTTTTTGCGCTCGGAAACCTCTCTGGTCCAGACCATCGGCCGCGCGGCGCGAAACGTCGACGGCAAGGTCATCCTCTATGCCGACCAGATCACCGGCTCCATGCAGCGCGCCATGGACGAGACGACCCGCCGCCGTGAAAAGCAGGTCGCCTATAACGAGGCGAACGGCATCACCCCGGAATCCGTGAAGGCGAAAATCTCCGACATCCTCGACAGCGTCTACGAGCGCGACCACGTCCGCGCCGACATTTCCGGCGTCTCCGGCAAAGGCTTTGCGGATGCCGGCCACCTCGTCGGCAACAACCTCAAGGCCCATCTCGAAGCGCTCGAAAAACAGATGCGCGACGCCGCCGCCGACCTCGACTTCGAAGCCGCCGCCCGCATCCGCGACGAGATCAAGCGCCTCAAGGCCGCCGAACTCGCCGTCATGGACGACCCGATGGCACGCCAGGAGGCGTCGAGTGCCGAAGGCGCAAGGGGGAAAACCAAAGGAGCGGCGTCGAGCGCCGAAAGCGCAAAGGGCGGCGCGAGAAATGAACCGTCGAAATCCCTCTTCCAGAAACCGTCTCTGGACGACATGGGCCCCGGCACCGACACCGAACGTCCGCTCTTCCGCAAGCCGGACCTCGACGAGATGGGCCGCGACGTCGCCACACCGGCCGGCAAGTCCCTCTTCCGCAAAAACACCCTCGACGAAATGACTGTCGGCCGCACCGAAAAACCTGTTACCGGCGACCTGCCGGAGCGCCCGGACGAGACCCTCTCCACCAAGAAGCGCACCGCGCCCCTGCCCGATGAACCGAAGCCGGTTCGCCGGGAGAAAATCGGTGTAGGGAGTTACGAAGACCCGGCGGAGGCCAAGCGCAAGGGGCGCACCAAGGGCAAGACAGGGCGGCCGGGACAGTAAACATCCCGGCGGTGCAGGCGGCCTATTCCGCCGCCTCGCCCTTCAGGGGCTCCAACGCCGCGGCCAGTTCGTAGGAATAGCCTTCCAGCATGGTATAGGCCTGCTCGATGGCCTGGATCTGCCCTTCCGCATTGCGGATCGCCTCGGTGATCGACTGCGAGCGGGCGCGCAGCATGGAGCCCAGAAAATCCGTGCCGGCCTTGCGGCCGAGGCGGTCGATATGCTGGCGCACGCGGTTGCGGTGGCGCTCCAGCTCGAGGATGTGGAAGCGGCTCTTGACGATGTCGTCGGAGAGTTTGCGGCGCATCGCCGCCAGCGGATCGAAGCTGCCCGGCTCGCGCTCGTCGAGGATGACGTCGTTGACCAGCGGTTCGAGCAGCATCAGGCCCTTGAGGTCGCGCGGATCGGCGAGCTGCGGGTCGAAGCCGGTGTCGTCGAAGACCTTTCGGCGCACGGGGTCGCGCAGCAGGTCGTAGCAGGCCTGCAGGCGGGCGAACTGGTCGGCATCGCCGCCCGAATCGGGATGCATGCCCTTGGCGGCCTTGCGGTAGGCGCTCTTGATGGCGCCGTCGTCGGCATCGCGCTCAAGTCCGAGCATGGCGTAGGGATCGATCACGCGGCCACCTGTCTGTTTCTGCATTACGTCGTCAGTTATTTACGCCGTTTTCCGACCCGGAGGGGACGAAATTGTGGTGACGCCGCGGCGATGCACAGAAAGCGCTATTCCGCCGCCTCCGTCCCGACCTGCACCCGCGCCGATAGCACCGCCGCGAAAGCCGCCGCGATCACCTCCGGCCCCGCGCCGGGCTTCGTGGCGTCGGCCGAAAGGATCTGCCGATAGCGCCGCGCGCCCGGAAACCCCTGGAACAGCCCGACCATATGCCGCGTCACATGCGCCACCCGGCCGCCCCGCGCGATCACCTCGCCCGCATAGGCCATCATGGCATCGCGCACCGCCTCCCAATAGGCGGCCGGACGATCCTGCGGACTGTAGAAAGCGCCGGAAGGCTGACCGCCCAGAAGCGGATGCGGAAAAAGTTCGTCCACGCCCGTCAGAACGCAGCTATCCTGATAGGCAGTCCTTCCGAGCATGACACCATCGAGGCCATCCATCTCTTCAAAAGCCTGACTCAGATTATGAAGCCCGCCATTGAGACCGATGAAAAGATTTGGGTTTTCCGCTTTAAGCCGCCGCACCAGCGCGTAGTCGAGCGGCGGGATATCGCGGTTCTCCTTCGGCGAAAGTCCCTGCAGCCACGCCTTTCGCGCGTGGACCCAGAGGGCATCCGTACCGGCCGCCTTTACCCGCGAGGCAAGCGCGCGCAGCGCGACTTCCGGGTCCTGATCGTCCACCCCGATGCGGCACTTCACGGTCACCGGAATGGCAACCGCCGCCTTCATCGCCGCCACGCAATCGGCCACGAGGTCCGGCTCGCGCATCAGGCAGGCGCCGAAGGTGCCGGATTGCACCCGGTCCGAGGGGCAGCCGACATTGAGGTTGATCTCGGCATAGCCGAACCCCTCGCCGATCCGCGCCGCCTCCGCCAGCTTTTCCGGGCTGTTGCCGCCCAGTTGCAGCGCCACCGGCTGTTCCACCGCGTCGAAACCGAGCAGCCGGTCGCGGTTGCCCCGCAGGATTGCGTCCGCGACGATCATCTCGGTGAAGAGCAGCGCGTTCTTCGTGAGCTGCCGCGCGAAGACGCGGTACGCCCGGTCGGACCAGTCGATCATCGGCGCGGTGGCGAAGATCTTCGTCCCCGTCTCCACGGCCTGCTGGTAGAATGTGCCTGTCTTCGTCATGGCGCGGCTCATACTCCATATGGCCGGGAAAAACCACCCTCGGCCTTTCCCCACCCCACCGGATGGGTGCTAGAGTGCGGCCAAGGATTCGAAGGAGGAACCCATGCCGCTCTACGCCCTTGACGACCGGACGCCCACGCTTCCCGCGGACGACCGTTACTGGGTGGCGCCCGATGCCAATGTCATCGGCAAGGTCATCCTCGGCGAGGATGTCGGCATCTGGTTCGGCGCGACGCTGCGCGGCGACAACGAGCCGATCATCGTCGGCGCGCGCTCGAACATCCAGGAAGGCACCGTCGTCCATACCGATCCCGGCAAGCCGGTCATCATCGGCGAAGGCTGCACCATCGGCCATGGCGCGATCATTCACGGCTGCACCATCGGCAACAATTCGCTCATCGGCATGGGCGCGACGGTGCTGAACGGCGCGGTCATCGGCAACAATTGCCTCGTCGGCGCCAATGCGCTGGTGACGGAAGGAAAGGTCTTCCCGGACAACTCGCTGATCGTCGGCGCACCGGCGAAAGCCATCCGCACGCTGGATGCGGAGGCCATCGAGGGGCTGAAGAAATCGGCCGAGAGCTATGTGCGCAACTGGCAGCGCTTCAAGAGGGGGCTGAAGCCGATCGGCTAACCATCTAGGCGCAGCCGGCGCAGGTGCCGCGGATTTCGATGGTCGTCTTGCCGGTCTTGAAGTTGCGGTCCTTCGCAAAACCCTTCAGCCGATCCTCGATCATGTGATCGTGGAATTCCACCACATCGCCGCAGGTCTCGCAGATCATGAAGGCCGTCAGGCCATGGGCGTGGCAGCCCTCGTCCGGGTGGGCGCAGGCGACGAAGGCATTCATGCTTTCGAGACGATGCACGAGGCCGAATTCCAGCAATTTATCCAGCGCCCGGTAGACCTGTAGCGGCGCACGAAACCCGCTGTCGCGCAGCTTGTCGAGGATGGAGTAGGCGCTGAGCGGGCCTTCGGAATGCGTCAGCACATCGAAGACGAGGCCCTGGTTGCGCGTCAGTTGTTGCATGGGCATGCGCGACCTCCTTCGCTTGCCGCCACTCCGCTCGTCCTCGGCTTCGTCAGCAGGCTTAGAATGAACAGGCCAAGCGCTGCGACCACGATGGAGGGACCGGATGGCGTGTCGAATTTCAGGGAACCGAACAGCCCGCCGACAACCGCCAACGCCCCGATGACGGAGGCGAGCACGGCCATGATCTCCGGGCTGGTGGAAAACCGCCGCGCCGTCGCGGCGGGAATGATCAGCAGCGAGGTGATCAGCAGGATGCCGACGATCTTCATGGCGATGGCGATGACGAGCGCCATCAGCAGCATGAAGACGAGCCGCGTCTTCTCCGGCTGCATGCCTTCGGCCTCCGCCAGTTCCGGGTTCACCGTCGAGGCGATCAGCGGACGCCACATCCAGACGATGGCGAAGGTGACGAGGATGCCGCCGCCCCAGACGAGGTCCACATCAGCGCGCGAGACGGCGAGGATATCGCCGAAAAGGAAGCCGACGAGGTCGATACGCACCCAGGTCATGAAGGAGACCATGACGAGGCCGATGGCGAGCGTCGCATGGGAGAGGATGCCGAGCAGCGCATCGGTGGAGAGCGTGCCGCGCTTCTGGAGCAGCAGCAGCAGGATCGAGACCGTCGCCGCGACGATGAAGACGCTGAGCAGGAGATTGAAGTCCATCAGCAGCGACAGCGCGACGCCGAGCAGCGCCGAATGGGCCATCGTGTCGCCGAAATACGCCATGCGCCGCCAGACGACGAAGCAGCCGAGCGGCCCGGCGGTCAGCGCCAGCCCGACACCGGCGACGAGAGCGCGGATGAAGAAATCGTCAAGCATCGCGCCGCTCCTGCCTGCCCGCCGCCTCATGGTCGCAGCCGCAGTTCGGCCCGTGCACATGGCCGAGGCGCATCCGCCCCGCCCGCCCGCCGGCCGGCAGGATATCGACGGCATGGTGACCGTCGTCCGGCCGGCAATTGTCGGTGATCGAGCCATCGGCATGCAGCACGCGGCCATCCGGCAGATGCGTATGGTCGTGATTGTGGTTGTAGAGCGCCAGCGTCTTGCTCGCCCGCGCGCCGAAGAGGCGCAGATATTCCGGGCTCTGGCTGACGATATCGGGCGTGCCACGGCAGCAGACATGGCCGTTGAGGCAGATGACGGTGTCCGTCTCAGCCATCACGACATGCAGGTCGTGCGAGATGAGCAGGATGCCGCAGCCGGTCGCATTGCGGATCGTCTTGATGAGGTCGTAAAGCGCGATCTCGCCGGAAAAATCGACGCCCTGCACCGGCTCGTCGAGCACCAGCAGGTCGGGCTTGCGGGCGATGGCGCGGGCAAGCAGCGCGCGCTGGAATTCTCCGCCGGAAAGGTGCTGCACCTCGGCGCGGGCAAGATGGCGGATGCCCGTCGCCTCCAGCGCCGCATCGATCTCCCCGCCCTTCAACGGAGAGGTCAGCGTCATCAGCCGCTCGACGGTGAGCGGCATGGTCCAGTCGACGGCAAGCTTCTGCGGCACATAGCCGACCTTCAGCCCGGCCTTGCGCTCCACCCTGCCCTCGTCCGCCTTCATGACGCCGATCGCCGTCTTGGCGGTGGTCGACTTGCCGGAGCCGTTAGGGCCGATCAGCGTGACGATCTCGCCGGGCGCGATGGAGAATTCCACGCCGCGCACGAGCCAGCGGCCCTGGCGGCGCACGCCGACGCCGGAAAGGGAGACAAGCGGCGGAGCGGTCCTGTTCGGGGTCTGCAGCATCATTTTTCCAAAAGCCTGTTGCCACTCGATATGGCACACGTTATAGCATAACGCAATTGATGTAATAACATTACATTTCCATTCAAGACGGAGATCCCATGCAAAAGGCCATTCGCACCCTCCTTCTTTCCACCGCCCTTTTCGCCGCCGGCACAGCGGCGGCGCGGGCCGAAACACCCAAGGTGGTGGTATCGATCAAGCCGATCCATTCGCTCGTTTCGGCGATCATGCAAGGCGTCGGCGAACCGAGCCTCATCGTGGACGGGGCGGCCTCGCCGCACACCTATTCGCTCAAGCCCTCCAATGCGGCCGCGCTGCAGGATGCCGACGTCATCTTCTGGGTCGGCCATGGGCTGGAGGCGTTTCTGGAAAAGCCGCTGGAATCGCTCGGCGGCAAGGCGACCGTCGTCGAACTGGACGATGCTCCCGGTCTTGAAAAGCTGCCTTTCCGCGAAGGCGGCCCTTTCGAGGCACATGTGCATGAGGGCGAGGAAGGCCACGACCATGCCCATGAAGCCGATGAGAACGGTCACGACCATACCAAGGAGGCCGAGGGCCACGATCATGCGCAAGGCGAGGAAGCCAGCCACGAGGGGCATGAACATGGCGAATTCGACATGCATCTCTGGCTGAGCCCGGACAATGCCCGCGCCATCGCCGCCGAAGCTGCAAAGGTCCTCGCTGAGAAGGACCCTGCCAATGCCGAGACCTACAACAGGAACCTCGCCAGCCTGAACGACAGGCTCGCAGCCCTCGACAAGGAGCTTGCCGAGACGGTCGCGCCGGTGAAGGACAAGCCTTTCATCGTCTTCCACGACGCCTACCAGTATTTCGAGCACCACTACGGCGTGCTGGCTGCCGGCTCCATCACCGTCAGCCCGGAAACCCTGCCCGGCGCGGAGCGCCTGACGCAGATCCGCGACAAGGTGAAGACGCTCGGCGCGACCTGCGTCTTCGCCGAACCGCAATTCGAGCCGAAGCTGGTGAATGTCGTGATCGAGGGCACGCCGGCGAAATCCGGCACGCTTGACCCCGAAGCCGCCACACTGGACCCCGGCCCGGACCTCTACTTCACCCTGATGAAGAGCATCGCCACATCGCTCAGCGATTGCCTCGGACAGCCGGGCTGAACCACACGGCCTTGCAGCAAACGAACCAGCGAAGGCGGGACCCATCCCGCCTTTTTCAGCCGATCAAATGTAATGGTATAACATTAAAGGCAAATCCCGATGGACAACCGCCTCCCCGTCACCGTCCTCTCCGGCTTCCTCGGCGCCGGCAAGACGACGCTGCTGAACCACGTCCTCAACAACCGCAGCGGCCTGCGCGTCGCCGTCATCGTCAACGACATGAGCGAAGTGAACATCGACGCCGCCCTCATTCGGGACGGCGGGGCGGACCTGTCGCGCACTGGCGAGCAACTCGTCGAAATGACGAACGGCTGCATCTGCTGCACGCTGCGCGACGACCTCCTGAACGAGGTACGACGCCTCGCGGAAATGGACCGCTTCGACTACCTGCTGATCGAATCCAGCGGCATTTCCGAGCCGCTGCCCGTCGCCACCACCTTCGATTTCCGCGACGAACATGGCCGCAGCCTGTCGGATGTCGCCCGCCTCGATACGATGGTCACGGTCGTCGACACCGCAAACCTCCTCAAGGATTACGGCTCTCAGGATTTCCTCGCCGAGCGCGGCGAAACGGCGGGCGAAGGCGATACGCGCACGCTGGTGGAACTGCTGGTCGAGCAGATCGAATTCGCCGACATCGTGGTGCTCAACAAGGCAAGCGCGGCAAGCCCCGCCGACCTCCTTGCCGCCCGCCAGATCGTCGGCGGCCTCAATGCCGGCGCCCGCATCATCGAGACGGATTTCGGCCGCGTCGAACTCGCCGATATCCTCGGCACCGGCCGTTTCGATTTCGAGAAGGCGAGCGAGCATCCGCTCTGGTTCAAGGAACTGCACGGCTTCCGGGATCATGTGCCGGAGACCGAGGAATACGGCATCCGTTCCTTCGTCTACAGGGCGAAGCAGCCCTTCCACCCTGCCCGCTTCAAGGCCTTTCTCGACGAGAGCTGGCCGGGCGTCATCCGCGCCAAGGGTTTCTTCTGGCTCGCCACCCGCCCGCATCATGTCGGGGAATTGAGCCAGGCGGGTGCGCTGGTGAGAAGCGGCAGGCTTGGCCTCTGGTGGGCTTCCGTACCGCGGGAGCACTGGCCGCAGGATCGGGCAGCGCGGGACGCCATCGCCCGCCATGCGGATCCGATCTGGGGCGACCGGCGGCAGGAACTCGTCTTCATCGGCGCGGACCCGATGGATGAAGCCGATATCCGTCGCCGGCTCGATGCCTGTCTCGTGGAAGCGGACAGCTTCGAGCCTGCCCGGTGGGCGACCCTGCCGGACCCGTTTCCTGTCTGGGTCCGGCAGGTGAGCTGAAATGTCAGTCGCGTTCGGCGGAGCTGGCCCACAGGTTGATGTCGGCCTCCCTGGCGTAGACATCGATCTCGGCCAGTTCCTCGGCGGTGAAATCGGGGTTTTCCAGCGCCTTGACGCAATCGACGATCTGCGCGGAGCGGCTGGCGCCGATCAGCGCCGAGGTGATGCGACCGCCGCGCAGCACCCAGGCGAGCGCCATCTGCGCCAGCGTCTGGCCGCGCTTTTCGGCGATGGCGTTCAGCTTGCGGATATTGTCGAGGATTTCCGGGCGGATGAAGTCCTTCTTGAGGAAGTGGTTCAGCGCCGCGCGGCTGTCGCCCGGAATGCCGCCGAGATATTTCGTGGTCAGCATGCCCTGCGCCAGCGGCGAGAAGACGATGGAGCCGATGCCGAGGTCTTCGAGCGTATCGACGAGGCCGTCGTCCTCGATCCAGCGGTTGAGCATGGAATAGCTCGGCTGGTGGATGAGGCAGGGCGTGCCGAGATCCTTCAGGATCGCGGCGGCCTCGCGGGTGCGCTGCGAATTGTAGGAGGAGATGCCGACATAGAGCGCGCGGCCGGAGCGCACGATATGGTCGAGCGCGCCGCAGGTCTCTTCCAGCGGCGTATCCGGGTCGAAGCGGTGGGAGTAGAAGATATCGACATAGTCGAGGCCCATGCGCTTCAGACTCTGGTCGCAGGAGGCGATTAGGTACTTGCGGCTGCCCCACTCGCCGTAAGGACCCGGCCACATGTCGTAGCCGGCCTTGGAGGAGATGATCAGCTCGTCGCGCAGCGCCTTGAAATCGGTGCGCAGGATTTCGCCGAAGGCGATCTCGGCGGTGCCGGCCGGCGGGCCGTAATTGTTGGCGAGGTCGAAATGGGTGATACCAAGGTCGAAGGCCGTGCGGCACATGTCGACCTTGCGGTCATGCGGCGTGTCGTCGCCGAAATTGTGCCAGAGGCCGAGCGAGATCGCCGGCAGCTTCAGGCCGGAGCGTCCCACGCGGTTGTAGGTCATCGTGTCGTAACGGTTTTCCGCCGGCTGCCAGGCCATGGTCGCGTTCCTTTGTCTGCATTTGGATTGTGCCTGCATAGCGCTCCCGTGCCGGTATTAACAAGGGGCTTTTGCCCCTCGCCCTAACCCTCTCCCCGCAAGCGGGGAGAGGGGACGTGCCCCACGCAAGGCTGGAGATGTGGGAAGCCGGCGAGGCATATCCCTTCTCCCCGCTGCGGGGAGAAGGTGGCCGGCAGGCCGGATGAGGGGCAGCGCCGCCACTATCGCAGCAGCGACCGCGCCTCCTCGATGCCCAGCGCAGCCGGTTGGGTGCAGGTGGTCACGATGTCGATCGCCCTGCCCTCGTCCGCCGAGCGCAGGATCGCCGTCAGCACGTCGATCGTGTGCAGCGAGCGGTCGAGCGAGCAGCGATAGTCGCGGCCGGTCGTCACCGCCTCCATCATGTCGGCAAGGCCGATGCCGCGGTAATTGGCCTGCTTGCCCCAGTCGAACTGGTAGTTCTGCGCGGTCAGCGGATGATCCCAGACCTCCACTTCCTTCGGCTCCTTGTCGTCGCCGGCGACCTCGACCTTGCCGCCGAAGAAGTTCGGGTCCGGCACGAAGACCGCGCCATCGGTGCCGTAAAGCTCCATGTTCTGGTGGCGATGCGCCCAGACGTCCCAGCTCGCCATCAGCGCGATCTGCGCACCGCTGACGAATTCGAGGATGGCATGGATATTCGTCGCGACCACCACCGGCACCTTTTCGCCAAGGCGCGGGCCGTTGCCGATCACCCGTTCCCCGCGCGCCTTGTTGGCGAGCGCCACGACGCGCTTCACCGGGCCGACGAGGTTGACGAGATTGTTGACGTAATACGGCCCCATGTCGAGGATCGGCCCGCCGCCCGGCGCGAAGAAGAAGTCCGGGTTCGGGTGCCAGCTTTCCATGCCCGGCCCCAGCACATGCGCCGTGCCCGACATGATCTTGCCGAGCTTGCCGCTATCGATGAGATGGCGCACGAACTGGTGCGCGCCGCCGAGATAGGTGTCCGGCGCCGAGCCGACCTTCAGGCTCTTCGCATCCGCGATGCGGCGCAGGTCCTCGCCCTGTTCGAGCGAGAGCACGAAGGGCTTTTCCGAATAGACGTGCTTGCCCGCTTCCAATGCCTGTTTCGAGACGGGATAATGCGCCTCGGGGATCGTGAGGTTCACGACGACATCCACCTCGGGATTGGCGAGCAACGCGCCGATCTCCTGCGCCGGCACGCCGAACTCTTCCGAACGCGCTTTGGATGCGGCGGGATTGATATCGGCGCAGGCGACGAGCTTCAGGTTCCTGAAGGTCGGGATCAGCTTGAAGTAAGCGCCCGAAATGTTGCCGCAGCCGATGATGCCGACTCCGTATTCCTTGCTCATGACGCAGCTCCTCAGAATGCCTTGACGGACGCGATGGAGCGGGTGGCAAGCCGGGCGATATCCTTCGGATTGTCGTGCTCCACGATGTAGTGGCGGACCGGCGTGCCGGCGAGCGCCTTGGCGAGATCGCCCCACGGAACGGTGCCGTGGCCGACATCCGCCCAGCCGTCCTCGTCGGCGTTCTCACCCTTCGGCGCGATGTCCTTGACATGCACGGCGGCGATACGGTTGCCGTATTTCGCGATCCACGCGAAGGGATCGGCGCCGCCGCGGATGATCCAGGCGATATCCGCCTCCCAGGCAAGGTCCGGCCCGCCTTCGAAGAGGTGATCCTGCGGCACAGAGCCGTCGGGCAGCGTGAAGAATTCGAAATCGTGGTTATGCCAGCCGAAGGTGAGACCCGCCGCGCGGATCGGCACGCCGGCCTTCTGCAGCCGCTCGCCGAGCGCGCGCCAGCCGGCGGCGTCCGTCGGGCGCTCCTCGGGCGTCAGGTAGGGGCAGTAGACCGCCTCGATGCCGAGCGTGCGGCAGATCGCGATCACGCGGTCCGGCTCGGCCTCCAGCATGTCGAGGCCGAAATGGGCGGTCGGCATGGCGAGGCCGTTGGCGTCGAGATCGGCCTTGATCTGCTGGATGGCGGCATCGTCAAGCGCGGCGTAGAGCGCGCTGTAGCCTTCGACCTGCTTATAGCCGGCATCGGCGAGGATGCGGAACACCTCGGCGAAGGGCTGGAAGTTGCGGGCGCTGTAGAGCTGGAAGCTGACTGTCTGCATGATTGTCTCCTCAAACTATTCGATATTCGTCTGGCAGGAATGGAGATCCAGCCAGCTAAACTGCGGAACCACACCGCTTTGCGCGGGCGTGAAGATGACGGTGCGGCGCTCGCCGGCCGTCAGGTCGAAGGCATTGTCGGACCAGCGGCCGGCAACGTCCGCCTCGAGCATGACGTGCAGCGCAAGGCCGGTGGCGGAAGCCGTGACCGTGAAGGCGCCGTCGTCGCGCGGCGCGGCGTCGAGCGTCAGGCCGGAGGCTGCAAGGTCGAGCGCCTTGTAGTTGACAGAGACGTGATGCCCCTCGCCCTTCATGCCGTTAGAGGCCTCGAAGGACCAGAAGAGCAGCGTGTCTTCCGGCAGGTCGGCGGCAAAGACGGAGAACAGCATCTCCGCCTTGTCCGGCCCGCAGGCGCCCTCGGCGCTGCGATAGGGCCGGCGCTCGCCGGAAAGCGAGACGAGCCAGGTGTCGAGCCTGATGGAAACCGCCTCCGCCGTGTCGTTGACGACGGAAAAGCCGATGGTCTCGCCGTCCTTCGAGGGAATGGCGGTGACGGCGACAGGCTGGAAGAAGCGGCGCACCATGTAGTGCATCGCCTTCCAGCTTCCGCCGTAGTCGAGGCTCGACCAGGAGGCGACCGGCCAGGTGTCGTTGAGCTGCCAGTAGAGCGTGCCCATGCAATGGGGCTTCAGCGAGCGCCAGTATTCGACCGCCGTGCGGATGGCGAGGCCCTGCTGGATCTGGCTGAGATAGACGAAGCTCGGAAAATCCTTCGGGAAGCGGAAGTAGCGGAACATGGTGCCGGCGATGCGCTCATTGCCGCCGTCGTTCTTCTGGTGGCTCTCCATGACCGGAGAGGCGATGTTCATGTCCTTGCGCTCGGCGAAAGTCTTCATGACAGGCATGGACGTGTAGGACTGGAAGCCGAATTCCGAGCAGAAGCGCGGGCGCACGGTGCGGTAATTGTCGAACGACTTGTTCTCGTGCCAGACGGACCAGTAATGCATGTCGCCGGAACCGTCCGAATGCCAGGCATCGCCGAAATCGAGATAGCCGGAGGCCGGGCTGGAAGGCCACCAGATCGCGCCCGGCGCAGCCTTCTTCATCGCCACTTCGATGGTGCGGTTGAGGCGGTCGTAGGAGACGAGGTAGCGGTCGCGGTTCTCGCGGCTGGCATCGAACCATGTCAGCGCGCCGACCAGTTCGTTGTCGCCGCACCAGAGCACGACGGAGGGGTGCGAGGCGAGACGCCTCACCTGATAGTCCACCTCGGCCGCGACATTGTCGAGGAAATCGACGGTCGAGGGATAGAGGTTGCAGGCGAACATGAAGTCCTGCCAGACCATCAGGCCCATCTCGTCGCAAAGGTCGTAGAACCAGTCCGGCTCGTAGAAGCCGCCGCCCCAGACGCGCAGCATGTTCATGTTGGCGTCGACGGCCGATTGCAACAGGTCGCGCACGCCGGCGGGCGTGATGCGCGAGGGCAAGGCGTCGGCCGGGATCCAGTTCGCACCGCGGCAGAAGATTTCGCGGCCGTTGACCTTCAGCGCGAAGCGGCTGCCGGCCTCGTCCTTGTCGGTGATCAGCTCGACCTGCCGCAGGCCGATGCGGCGCACGACCGTCCCGGCCGGCGTCTCGACGCGCACGGCATAGATCGCCTGCTCGCCATGCCCCGCCGGCCACCAGAGTGCCGGCTTTTCGATGCGGAACATGTGGGTAAGCTGCGTCTCGCCGGCATTGACGCCGATATCGAGCCGCACCCTCTCCTCGCCGAGCGCGAAATGCACCGGCATGATGCCCGGCTCGGCGGCGTGGAACGTGGCGGTGACATAGAGATCGACCGCGCCGTCCGCATGGTGGAACTGCCGGGTCGTGACATGCTCGATGCGGGCGACGACCAGCTTGCGCAGGGTGATTTCGCCATAGATGCCGAGCGGGGCGAGCGCGATGTTCCAGTCCCAGCCGAAATGGCACTGGGGCTTGCGCAGCATGTTGCCGTTGGGGATTGGCGAATTGCCGGGATGCCAGGGAATGAAGAAGGGCTGCTCCGCCTGCCGCACCGCGCCGGCCGCGATACTGGAATGGATCAGCACCTTCACCGTGTTCTCGCCGGCCTTCAGCGCATGGGTGACGTCGGGCCGGTAGCGGCGGAAACAATTGTCCGTGTCCTCGACCAGCACGCCGTTCACATAGACGGAGGCGACGGTGTCGATGCTGCTTATATCGAGATACCAGTCGCCCTCCAGCATTTCGGGGGCAAGGTCGAAGCTGCGCTCGATGGCCCAGTCCTTCTCCGCCACCCATTGCACGTCCCGCTCGTTGCGGCCGGCATAGGGATCGAGGATGAGGCCGGCGGCGAGAAGCGCGCTGTGTACGTCGCCGGGCACGCGCATCGGCGCGCTGTGCTCGGCGTCGGTGCTGGCGAGCTGCCAGGTGCCGGAGAGGTCGATGGTGTCGGGTGTCTGGGTCATGGTGTGATCTCTGAATCTCGCGGGTGGGGCCAGCCCCTCACCCTGCCCCTCTCCCCTCAAGCAGGGAGAAGGAAAGCAATGTTGCCGCATGTCTCCTTCTCCCCGCTCGCGGGCAGAAGATGGCCGGCAAGCCGGATAAGAGGCAGCCGGCCTCTAGATCCGCTCCTCCGTCTGCGCATCGAACAGCGACGCCAGCCCCATGTCGAAGGAGAGTTTTACCGCCGTGCCCGGCGCAAAGCGTCGTGCGCCGGCGACGCGGACGGACATGGTATGGCCGGCGTGCTTCAGCCAGAGCAGGTTGTCCGCCCCCATCGGCTCCTCGATATCGACGGTCGCCTGATGGGTCTCGATGCCGGCAAGCGCCTCATTGACCTTCACATGCTCCGGCCGGACGCCGAGCACGACCTTGCGGCCCGGCTGGAGCGCCTCGCCGGCCGCATAGCCATCGAGCGAAACGTCGACGCCGTTCACCGTGAAGACCGGCTTACCGCCCTTTTCCACGATCTCACCGCGCAAGAAATTCATCGAGGGCGAGCCGATGAAGCCGGCGACGAACATGTTCTTCGGCGCATTGTAGATCGTGTTCGGATCGGCAAGCTGCTGGATGACGCCGCTCTTCATGATGGCGATGCGGTCGGCCAGCGTCAGCGCTTCGATCTGGTCATGGGTGACGTAGATCATCGTGTTCTTCAGCGACTGGTGCAGCCGCTTGATTTCGACGCGCAGCTCCGAACGCAGCTTCGCGTCGAGATTGGACAGCGGCTCGTCGAACAGGAAGACGTCGACATCGCGCACCAGCGCCCGGCCAATCGCCACGCGCTGGCGCTGGCCGCCTGACAGTGCCGAGGGCTTGCGCTTGAGGAGCGGGCCGATCTGCAGGATTTCGGCGGCGCGGGCGACGCGCTTGTCGATCTCCGCCTTCGGCATCCTGGCGACCTGCAGGCCGAAGGAAAGGTTCTTCTCCACCGTCATCTGCGGGTAGAGCGCATAGGACTGGAACACCATGCCGATGCCGCGATCCTTCGGCTCCTCCCAGGTGACGTTCTTGTCCTTGATGAAGATCTGCCCGCCGGTCGGCTCCAGCAGGCCGGCGATGCAGTTGAGCAGGGTCGACTTGCCGCAGCCGGACGAGCCGAGCAGCACGAGGAACTCGCCCTCGCCGATATCGAGGTTGAGGTCCTGCAACACGTTGACCGAGCCGAAGGAGAGCGAAAGGTCCTTGATGGAAACGGAATGCTGCATGGCTTAACCCTTGACTGCGCCGGCGGCGATGCCGCGGACGAAGAGCCGTCCCGACACGAAATAGACGATGAGCGGGACCGCGCCTGTCAGAAGCGTCGCGGCCATGTTGACGTTGTATTCCTTCACCCCCTGCACGGAGTTGACGATGTTGTTGAGCTGCACCGTCATCGGGTAGGTATCCGGCCGGGTGAAGACGACGCCGAAGAGGAAGTCGTTCCAGATGCCGGTGATCTGCAGGATCATCGCCACGACGAAGATCGGCATGGACATGGGCAGCATGATGCGCAGGTAGATCTGCCAGAACCCTGCCCCGTCGATGCGCGCCGCCTTGAACAGCTCTTCCGGCAGGGACGAGAAGTAGTTGCGGAACAGCAGCGTCAGTATCGGCATGCCGAAGATCGTGTGCACGATGACGAGGCCGGTGAGCGTGCCGTAGATGCCCATCTCGCGCAGCACGATGACGATGGGATAGATCATCACCTGATAGGGAATGAAGGCCCCGACGATGAGGATCGTGAAGAAGATGTCGGCGCCCTTGAACTTCCAGTTGGCGAGCGCATAGCCGTTGACCGAGGCGACGAGGATCGAGATCAGCGTCGAGGGAACGGTGATGCGCACGGAATTCCAGAAGCCGCGCGAAAGGCCGTCGCAGTTGAGGCCCGTGCAGGCGGTCGCCCAGGCCTTGGCCCAGGGTTCGAACGTGACTTCGACCGGCGGCGAGAAGATGTTGCCGAGGCGGATTTCCGGCATGCCCTTCAGCGACGTGACGACCATCACGTAGAGCGGCAGCAGGTAATAGAACGCTGCGACGAGGAGCGTGCCGTAGAGCATGATGTTGCGGCCGGAGAGCGCGCGGCGGGGCTTTGCGCCCCACGGCTCGGAGCCGGTCTTGAGGGCGACGGTATCAGCCACGCTTGCGTCCTCCGAATTCGAGATAGGCCCACGGCACGATGATGATGGCGACGGTGACGAGCATCATGGTGGAGGCGGCGAAGCCCTGGCCGAGATTCTGGGCGAGGAACATGTAGTCGTAGACATATTTGGCCGGCACTTCGGACGAAATGCCCGGCCCGCCGCTCGTCTGCGCCACCACGAGGTCGTAGACCTTGACGATGCCGCTCGCGATGATGACGAGCGTGGTGATGAAGACGGGGCGCATCATGGGAACGACGATGAAGAGATAGGTCTTCCACATCGGAATGCCGTCGACGCGCGCGGCCTTCCAGATATCCTCGTCGATGCCACGCAGGCCCGCCAGCAGCAGGCACATGACAAGGCCCGTGCCCTGCCAGAGGCCGGCGATCAGCACGCCGTAGATGACGATCTCGGCATTATAGAGCGGATCGAAGGCGAAGCTCTCCCAGCCGAGCGCGCGCACCACGGACTGGATGCCGAATTCCGGGTTGAGGATCCATTGCCAGACGAGGCCGGTGACGATGAAGGACAGCGCGAAGGGATAGAGGAAGATCGTGCGGAACGTGTTCTCGAAACGGATCTTCTGGTCCATCAGCGCCGCCAGCACGAAGCCCATCACGAGGCTGAAGATCAGCGTGAGGACGCCGTAGATGGCGAGGTTCTCGATGGAGACGATCCAGCGCGGCGCGCTCCAAAGCCGTTCATACTGGTCGAAACCGACGAACTTGGCGCGCGGCAGCAGCTTGGAATTGGTGAACGAGTAGACGACCGTCCAGATCGTGCCGCCGAGAAAGATGACGACGGCGGTGAGCATCATGGGAATGGAAGCAATCTTGGCGTTCAGATTGCGAAAAAGTCGGCTGGGGCGACCGGTGTGTGCCTGGCCCGTCATGGGTCACTCCTCCTTGGTCTTCATCGGGGGTGAACGGCCGGCGGAAAACCGCCGGCCCTGTCACGCGCGCCCGATCACTCCGCCGAAGCGATGATCTCGGCAAAACGCTTCTGGGCGTCTTCCGGGGTCAGCGACGGGTTGGCGAAGAACTCGGAGAAGAGGTCTTCCTTCTGCTTCTGGCTGTCGGCCGACAGAAGCTGGTCGGCCCCCTCGATCACATTGCCCTTGGCAAGAATGTCGAGGCCCTTCTTCATGCAGTCGTTGGCGGCGGCGAGGTCGACGTCGCCGCGCACCGGCAGCGAACCCTTCTTCAGGTTGAAGGCGACCTGCACGGCGGGGCTCACCAGCGTGGAGGCCAGCACTTCCTGCGCCTTGGACTTTTCCTCGTCCTTGAGCAGCGGGAAGTAGAAGGCGTCGCCCCCGGTCGAGATGATCTCGTTCACGCCGAGGCCGGGAAGGCAGGTATAGTCCTTGCCCGCCGTCTGGCCGGCCAGCGCGAATTCGCCCTGCGCCCAGTCGCCCATGATCTGGCCGCCGGCCTTGCCGGTGATGACCATGTTGGTGGCCTGGTTCCAGTCCTGCACATTCGTGCCCTTGGACATGCGGCGCGCATCGTCGGCCGCCTTGAAGACCTTGGCGATCTCCGGGCCGGCGGCGACATCCGCATCCTTGTCGCCGAATACCTTCTGGTAGACGTCCTTGCCGGCGATGGCGACCATCAGCACGTCGAACGCGCCGGCCGCCTGCCAGGCCTGCCCGCCGATGGCGAGCGGCACGATGCCGGCCTTTTCCAGCGCGGGAGCGGCGGCGACGAACTCGTCCCAGTTCTTCGGCACGGCGACGCCGGCCTTCTCGAAGGCGGCGTTAGACAGCCAGAGCCACTGCCAGGAATGAATGTTGACCGGCGCGCAATAGATCTTGCCGTCGATCGTGCAGCTATCGAGCAGGCTCGACGGCTTGATGACCTCTTTCCAGTTCTCCCTGGTCGCGACATCGGTGAGGTCGCGCATCAGGCCGGCCTCGACGAGCTCCTCGGCCTGACGGCCATGGTTGAACTGCGTGGCGGCCATCGGGTCGCCGCCGGTGATGCGGCTGATCATGATCGGACGCGCCGTGGCGCCCGAGCCGGCAATGGCGCCGTCGACCCACTTGTTGCCAGTGGCGTCGAAGGCCTTCGCCAGTTCGGCGACCGCCGCGGCTTCCCCGCCGGAGGTCCACCAATGGGTTACTTCGAGATCGGTCGCATTGGCTGCGGCGAACGGCAGGACCACGGTCGCTGCCAGCATAGCAGCCATAAGGCGAATTTTCATGAGTCTCCTCCCTCACTGAAACGTTGCAGTAAAAACGTAGACCAATCGATTTAAACACGCAACCGGGCCGGGACCGCATTTGCGCGTTTTCTGTCGGATGCCCATCGTCTGCGGTGGATAACGCCATGTGACGGAGGTCAGGAATAACAATCAATATATTGTTTTTGCTGTACTTTTATGCATATTAATTCTTGCCGTGAAAAGGCGGCCCGGGCATGGAGAATTTATCGTTTTGTAGCACGGCCTGCGGTAAAAAAGCGAAAAACGGGATGCCCCCGGAAAATTCGACTCGACAAAACACCTGTATCGTTTCAGATTTACAGGCACTCCCCACGGGGAGTGGCGAGCGTGGTTAAAATATGTATAACCAGCCGCCAATACGAAGGATGGGCAGGCAGGGGATGGACAGGACGAAAAGCGATGGCCGCACCGCAGCAACTGCGCCCTCCAGCGAGCGGCCAACGCTGAAGACGATCGCCTTCATGACCGGCCTCGGCATCACCACCGTGTCTCGCGCCCTCAAGGATGCGCCCGACATCAGCAGCGAGACGAAGGAGCGCGTGCGCCTCGTCGCCCGGCAGATCGGCTACCAGCCCAACCGGGCGGGCGTGCGCCTTCGAACCGGCAAGACCAATGTCATCAGCCTCATCCTCAGCCTCGAGGAAGAGATCATGGGCCTGACCAGCCCGATGGTGGTGGGCATTTCGGAAGTGCTGGCCGCCACGCAGTACCATCTCGTGGTGACGCCTTACCGCACGCAGGGCAACGCGCTCGATCCGGTGCGCTACGTGCTGGAGACCGGCGCGGCCGACGGCGTGATCATCTCGCGCACCGAGCCGAAAGACCCGCGCGTCGCGCTGATGATGGAGCGCAACTTCCCCTTCGTCACGCATGGCCGCACGGAAATGGGCCTCGCCCACCCCTACCACGACTTCGACAACGAGCGCTTCGCCTATGAGGCGGTGCGCAAGCTGGTCGAGCGCGGGCGCAAGCGGATCATGCTGCTCCAGCCGCCGCCATACCTCACCTTCTACCTGCATATGCGAGCCGGCTTCGAGAAAGGCATCCGGGATTTCGGCGCGACGGTCGTGCCCTTCAACGGCGTCGATATCGACCATAGCCTCGCCGAAATCCGCGCGGCCGCCGAAGCGCTGTTCGACGCGCCCGGCGCGCCGGACGGCATCGTCTCGGGCAGCGGCTCGGGCGCCATCGCGCTCATCGCGGCGCTGGAGGCCAAGGGCCTCAGGCTCGGGCAGGATATCGATCTCGTCTCCAAGGAGCCGCATGTCCTGCTGCAATGGTTGCGGCCGGAAGTGATGACCATGCGCGAGGACATCCGCCTTGCCGGCCGGGAACTGGCGAAAGCGGTTCTCGCCCGCATCGAGGGACGTCCACCGGAGGAGTTGCAGACGCTGAGCTATCCGATCCCGACGGGAGAGGTGTAACAGGTCGGCCCGGAGGAGCGGCCTTACCACGGACTGCCCTTACCTGCCTCAAACAAAACGGCCCGGTCTTGCAACCGGGCCGTTTCATTTCAAACATTCACCGAATCTCAGCCGTTCAGTCCCGAACCCCAGGGGCCGTGGTGGCTGTCCGCGCCGTCCACGCGGTCGAAGCCGTGCGCGCCGAAGAAGTCGCGCTGGGCCTGGATGACATTGGCGGTGCCGCGCCCGCGACGGTAGCTGTCGAAATAGCCGAGCGCCGAGGCGAGCGCCGGAACCGGCAGGCCATGCAGCGCGGCGGCGGAAACGACGCGGCGCAGCGCCCCGTCGGTCTCCTTGACCATGTCGGCAAAGGCCGGGGTGACGATGAGGTTGGCGGCGTCCGGCGTCTTCGTGAACGCGCCGGTAATGGCGTCGAGGAACTGCGAGCGGATGATGCAGCCGGCGCGCCAGATTTTTGCGATCGTCGGCATCGGCAGGTTCCAGCCATATTCCTTCGAGGCGGCGGACATGACGGCGAAGCCCTGCGCATAGGCGCCGATCTTGCCGGCGAGCAGCGCGCTTTCGAGGTCCTTGATGAAGGCGGCCCGGTCGGCGACTGCAAGCGCCGGAACGGCCGGCAGGCCGAGAATCGTTTCCGCCGCCTCACGCTCGCCCTTGAAGGAGGAGATGGAGCGGGCGGCGACGGCGGCCTCGATGCCGGTCGCCGGCACGCCCATGTTCTGCGCCTCGATGGCGGACCACTTGCCGGTGCCCTTCTGGCCGGCCTTGTCGAGGATCATGTCGACCATCGGATTGCCGCTGATCGGGTCCCTGGCGGCCAGCACCTTTTCCGTGATCTCGATGAGGTAGGATTCCAGACGTCCCTTGTTCCATTCGCCGAAGACGGCGGCGATCTCGGAGGCACTCATCTTCAGGCCGTCGCGCAGGATGCCGTAGATTTCGGCGATCATCTGCATGTCGGCATATTCGATGCCGTTATGGATGGTCTTGACGAAGTGGCCCGCGCCGTTCTCGCCGAGCCAGGCGACGCAAGGGTCGTCGTTGTACTTGGCGGCGATCGAGGTCAGCACCTTCTCGACGCGCTTCCACGAATCCTCCGTGCCGCCGACCATGATGGACGGGCCGTGACGCGCGCCCTCCTCGCCGCCGGAAACGCCCATGCCGATGAAGGTCAGGCCGGAATCCTTGAGGGCGTCGAAGCGGCGCATCGTATCGCGGAAATTCGCGTTGCCGGCGTCGATCATGATGTCGTTCTTTTCCAGGTAGGGCCGCAGCAGCTCCATCTGCTGGTCCACGGCCGCGCCGGCCTGGATCATGATGATGATGGGGCGCGGCGGGCGAATGGCGGCGACGAATTCTTCAATCGTCTCGCAGGGCACGATCTGGCCCTTGAGGTCGCCGGCCTCCTCGTAGAATTCCTTCGTGCGCGCCGCCGTGCGGTTGAACACCGCGATCCTGTTGCCCTTCTCGGCAATGTTGAGCGCGAGGTTCGACCCCATTACGCCAAGACCGATAAGACCGATTTCCGCCTGTGCCACGATAATGCCTCCGTAGGATGGCGCGGCGGGGAGTGCTTCGGACCTGTGCCGGAAACGCCGCGCGAAGAGAGAGTGGGGAGCTTAGCTCCAGCGCAGGTGTTTTGGCATTCAAATCGATTTACGACAAGCAATTGTTTGTTCGAACAGTGTTTTTAGAACCGCTCGAAATCACTGCCCCGGCTTGTCGTCGCCATCGTCGAGGACACGCCAGGCGGCCCCCTCGACATCGTCGTACTGGCCGCTCTTGAGCGACCAGAGAAAGGCGCCAAGGCCGAGCGCGCCGAGAAAAAGCGCGATGGGGATGAGGAAGATCAGCGTGTTCATGCGGCTTTCACCAGGGTCTTGACCGGACGCGCCTCGTCCGCCGCGCGGGCGGCGAAGGCCGGCAGCCGGCCGCGCAGGCGAAGCGAGTTCACCACCACGATGATCGAGGATGTGGACATGGCTATGGCGGCGATCAGCGGGGTCGCATGGCCGAGGATGGCGATGGGCACGGCGATGGCGTTGTAGCCGATGGCGAGCGCGAAATTCTGCCGGATGAGACGGCCGGCGCGGCGCGCGGTCTCATGGGCGAAGGGCACGGCCTCGAGGCTTTCATGCAGGAAGACGAAGTCCGCCGCCTGCCGGCCGACATCGGCGGCCGTCGCGGGCGCAATGGACACATGGGCAGCGGCGAGCGCCGGAGCGTCGTTGATGCCGTCGCCGACCATCAGCACACGATGGCCGGCCGCAGCGCGCTCAGCGACCGCCTCCGTCTTCTCGCGCGGCGACAGGGCGGCGCGCCAGCGGCCGATGCCGAGCAGGCCGGCAATGCGCGAGACGGCCGGTGCGCGGTCGCCCGACAGGATCGCCATGTCGATGCCGTCCCGCCGGAAGGCGGCGATGGCCTCGGCCGCCCCGGCCCGCAGCGCATCCTCGAAGCGGAAGGTTTCCAGCACCTTGCCGTTGCAGGAAAGGACGACTTCCGAAAGGCCGTGCGCCTCCTCGCCCGATACCGCATTGCCGCTGGCGAAGGCGCGGTTGCCGAGGCGAAGCACGCCCTGCGCCGTCACGGCTTCCAGACCGCCGCCAGCAACCTCCGTCACCGCGTCGATGACCGGCGCGGGGCCGGCATTGGCCCCGGCGAGCGCCATCGAGAGCGGATGGCGCGAATGGGCTGCGAGCGCGGCGGCAAGGGCGAGATAGGCGCGGTTCAGCGTCTCGCGGTCGACGAGGCGCGGCTTGCCGAGGGTGAGCGTGCCGGTCTTGTCGAAGACGGCGGTGTCGATCTCGGCAAGACGCTCCATGGCCGAGCCGTCCTTGACCATGACGCCGCCGGCAAAGAGCCGGCCGGCCGCGACCACCTGCACCACCGGCACGGCAAGGCCGAGCGCGCAGGGGCAGGTGATGATCAGCACCGCGATGGCGACGAGCATGGCATGCTTCCAGTCGCCGTCGAAAAAGCCCCAGCCGAGGAAGGAGGCAAGCGCCAGCAGGTGCACGGCGGGCGAATAGATCTGCGCGGCGCGGTCGGCGATGCGGCGATAACGCGCCCTGCCCCCTTCGGCCGCTTCCATGAGGCCGATGACCTCCGAGAGGAACGAGTTGCGCGCGGTGGCGGTGGCCTCGACGGTCAGCGAGCCGGTGAGGTTCATCGCCCCGGCTTCCAGCCGCGTGCCGGGCGCGGCGGCAAGCGGATCGCTCTCGCCGTTGACGATGGAGCGGTCGACATCGCTGACACCGGAAAGGACGCGGCAATCGACCGGAATGCGCTCGCCGGCGGCAATCGACAGGTGCTCGCCGACGGCGATCTCCTCGACGGGGCGATAGTCCCGCGTGCCGTCCGGCCCGACGACCATGGCCCCGCGCGGCGAAAGGCGGGCAAGGCCGGTGATGGCCGAGCGGGCGCGGTCGCGCATGACGTGGTCGAGCGTGCGGCCGATAAGCAGGAAGAACAGCAGGCTGACGGTCGCATCGAACCAGGCGTGCTCGGCGCTGTGCAGCGTCTCCCAGAGCGAGACGGCATAGGAAAGCGTGATGGCGAGCGCGATCGGCACGTCCATGTTAGTGCGGCCGTGGCGGACGGCGTTCCAGGCGGACTGGTAGAAGAAGCGGCCGGAATAGATCAGCGTCGGGCCGGCGATGAAGGCGGAAATCCAATGGAAGAGATCGCGCGTGGCGGCCTCCGCGCCCGACCAGACGGAGACGGAGAGCAGCATGATGTTCGTGGCGGCAAAACCCGCGACGGCGACGGCGCGAATGAGCTGGTTGCGCAGTTCGTCGCCGCCCTCGGCGGCGAGCGAGAAGAGATGCGTGTCGTAGCCGGTGGCGCGGATGGCGGCGGCGAAGCCCTGCGGGTCCGTGCGCCGGCCCTCGACCTCTTCCTTCCAGACGACCGAGACGCGGCGGGTGGAGAGATTGACGCGCGAGCGAACGACCTCCGGCAAGGCGTTCAGCGCGCCCTCGACGGTGGTAATGCAGGTTCCGCAATGCACGCCCGGCACACTCAGATCGCTCTGGCGCATCCCCTCGCCCACCGGACGGCTGGCGAGCATCAGCTCTTCCGAGGACGGCAGCGCGTGGCTTGCACGCTCCGCTTCCATCGCGCCTTCGGTGCCGGGTGCGCAGCAGCTCATTTCGCGCCTCCCGCGACGACCATCCGCAGCGTCTGGTGGAATACCTTCCGGCCGTCCTGCTTCGTGCTGATATCGATGACCCACTGGCCGGGAAGGATATCGCGCTCGGCCGTGAACAGGCCCTGCCCGGCCGGCTGGAGCGCGAGGGTGAAGTCCTCCCGCTCGTCCACCGGGCGCTTGAAGACGGCGGAAACGTCGTTTGCGACGATCGGCGCGCCCTTGGCGTCGACCACGCGATAGGCGACGCGGCCGCCCTCGATGGCGAGGCTGCCCTCGATGCCGCTGGCGGCGAGCGCCTTGGCCTCGGCGACCTTGCCGTTGAACTCCTGGCTGGCGACATAGGTGTTCTGCACCACGAGGCCGCTCCAGCTATGCGAGGCGTTCCAGGCCATGATGAGGTTGACCGTGATGATCGTTCCGAAGAACAGCACCATGACGCCCAGCATGTGCCAGCCGGTGAAGACGAAGCCCTGTTCCCTGCGTTCTGCGGCCATCACTTTGCTCCCGGCGTGTTGAAGTTGGCGGAATAGACGTCGCGCTCGTGGCCCTGCCGGTCCTCGGCGATAATCTGGAAGCCTTCGGCGGCTTCCGCAAGCCTGTCCTTCGGCAAGGTGACGAAAACACGCAGCGCCGTCACCTTGTCCGGGTCGACCGGCACGTCGACGATCCGGCCGTCCGCGCTGTCGTGACCGGCGACCTTCATCGTCGCGCCCGGCATGCCCTCGATGGAAACGGTGATGACGCGCGGCTCGGGAATCATGTTGAGCAGCTTTACGGCATAGCCGTTGCGGATCGAGCCGTCCGATTCGACGACGAATTGCGGGTTGCGGTCATGGATGACGTTGAGGTCCAGCCGGTCGCGCGAAAGCAGCGCGAAAAGGAGCGCCAGCCCCGCCAGCGACCAGACGCCGAAATAGAGCAGCGTGCGCGGGCGGAAGACGATACGCCAGTTGAAATGCCTGATCCTGTCGTCGAAGCGGCCATCGGCATCGCGCACCTGCTTCGGGTCGATCGGCGCGCTGCCGCCGGCGGTCGCCAGCGCCATGTTGGCCGAATAGTCCGAAAGGGTCGCATAGGCGATCAGGCCGCGCTCCTTGCCGAGCTTGTCCATCACGTTGTCGCAGGCGTCGATGCAGAGCGCGCAGGTGATGCATTCCATCTGCTGGCCGTCGCGAATGTCGATGCCCATGGGACAGACGACGACGCAGGCGTTGCAATCCACGCAGTCGCCGACGCTCTCGCCCGCGGCGGCCGCCTTCTTGGCATGGCGGGTGCGCGGCTCGCCGCGCCAGTCGTTATAGGTGACGACCAGCGAGCTTTCGTCGAGCATCGCCGCCTGGATGCGCGGCCAGGGGCACATATAGGTGCAGACCTGCTCGCGCATCAGGCCGCCGAAGACATAGGTCGTGGCCGTGAGGATGGCGACGGTGATGTAGGCGACGGGCGGCGCCTGCAAGGTCGCGAAATTGACGAGCAGCGTCGGTGCGTCGGCGAAATAGAAGATCCACGCGCCGCCGGTCGCAACGGCGATCACCAGCCAGATCGCGTGCTTGCTGAGGCGCTTCCAGATCTTGTCCAGCGTCCAGGGGCCGGTATCGAGCTTGATGCGCGCATTGCGGTCGCCCTCGATGGCGCGCTCCACGACGAGGAAGAGATCGACCCAGACGGTCTGCGGACAGGCATAGCCGCACCAGGCGCGGCCGACGGCCGAAGTGACGAGGAAAAGCCCGAAGCCCGCCATGACGAGCAGGCCCGCCACGAAGAAGAACTCCTGCGGCCATATCTCGATGAAGAAGAAATAGAAGCGGCGGCCGGCAAGATCGACCAGCACCGCCTGGTCGGGCGCATGCGGGCCGCGATCCCAGCGAATCCAGGGCGTGAGATAGTAGATGCCGAGCGTGAACAGCATCACCAGCCACTTGAACTGCCGGAACCGGCCCTCCGCGCGCTTCGGGAAGATTTTCTTGCGCTTTTCGTAAAGCGGTTTGCGCACCTTGGCGGAGTTGACGGGTTCCGCCTCGTGGCGCTCGACGGAATTGTAGATGGTGGTGGAATTCTGCTGCATGGGATCGGCCGCACCTGTCGTTGTGCCGGCACAATGACGCCAAGCGAGGCCGCTATCGTTGATCTACGTCAAGTTTTCGGCGGAGCGAGGCGTGGCGGGTTGCCGCACGGATTCGCCTGCCGCGCATGTTCTCTTTTTGTTCGACATATGCCACGCGCTCTTCTATTGTCGGGGAAAGGAGACAGCCATGGCCCCCCTTCCCGCCCGCATCATCCACCGCTCGGTGCGGTGCGACTGGCGCATGCTCTACGATTTCGCCGCGCAGCCGCAGAACATGCCGCGCTGGGCCTCGGGCCTCGCATCCGGGCTGACGCGCGACGGCGAGGACTGGATCGCCGATGGCGGGCCGGTCGGCAAGGTCCGCGTGCGCTTTGCACCGGCGAACGATTTCGGTGTCATCGACCATCGGGTGACGCTGCCCGACGGCCGGCATGTGGACAACGCGCTGCGCGTCGTGCCCAACGGCGACGGCGCGGAGGTGATGTTCACGCTGCTGCGGCAACCGGATATGGACGATGCGGCCTTCGAATCGGACGCCGCGCATGTGGCGCGCGACCTCGATGCGCTGGCAGGATTGATGGAAGAAAGGGAGACACGGGAATGAGCGGCAAGGGCGCGGATCGCAAGATCGACTATATCGAATTCAACGTCGCGGATATCGCGAAGAGCAAGGCCTTCTACGGCGGCGCCTTCGGCTGGACCTTCACCGACTACGGCCCGGAATATTGCGAATTCCAGGACGGACGCCTCACCGGCGGTTTCACGACGCTCGCGCCGGTCAACGCCGCCGGCGGGCCGCTCGTCATCCTCTTTGCCGACGATCTGGAAGACACCCTCGCCCGCGTGGAAACGGCCGGCGGCAGGATCGTCAAGCCGATCTTCGCCTTTCCCGGCGGCCGGCGCTTCCAGTTCGCCGACCCGGATGGCTACGAGCTTGCGGTCTGGAGCGACAAATAAAAAGGGCCGCGCAAGGCGCGGCCCTTTCCATTCGAGCATTGGCCGTTATTCCCCGCCGCCCAGCGAATGGACGAAGACGGCAAGCTGCTTGACCGTGGGTTCGCCGAGACGGGGCAGCCATGCGGGCATGACGCCGTGCTTGGGGGCGCGGACCTGAGCGGCGATGGCCGCCTCGCCCTCGCCCTTCAGCCAGATGGCGTCGGCAAGGTTGGGAGCGCCCATATCGCGCATGCCCTTGGCGTCCTCGCCATGGCACGACGCGCAGTTGTCGGCGAAGATCTGCTTGCCGGGTTCGACCAGCGCGGCGTCGGACGGCGTGCCGGTCAGGCTGACGACATAGGCTGCGACCTGCTTGATCTCCTCCGGCTGGAGCATGTCGGCGAAGGCCGGCATTTCCGAAACGCGGGTCTCGTCGTCGCCCGCATGGCGGATGCCGTGGGCGATCGTCTGGAAGATATCGTCCACCGTGCCGCCCCAGACCCAGTCGTCGTCGTTGAGGTTCGGGAAGCCCGGCGCGCCGGCCGCGCCCGATCCATGGCACTGTGCGCAGTTGACCTTGAAGGCCGAGGCGCCGCCGGCAATCGCAAACTGCGAAAGCTGCGGATCGGCAAGAATCTCCTGCAGCGACGCCGTGGCGATCCTGTCGACGAAGCCGGCCTGCGCCGCCTTGGCGTCGGCAAGCTCGACCGCGACATTCTGCCGGCTCGACCAGCCGAGCATGCCCTTGGTCGCATCGGTGATCATCGGCAAGGCCGGAAAAGCGACGATATAGCCGATGGCCCAGAGGATCGTGGCGTAGAACGTCCAGACCCACCAGCGCGGCATCGGGTTGTTCAGTTCGCGGATGCCGTCCCATTCGTGGCCGGTGGTTTCGACGCCCGAGATTTCGTCAATATGCTTCTCGGCCATGATCAGTCCTCCTTGAGAGGGATTTCGGCGGCCCGTTCGGCGGCCTTGCGGGCGCCGGGGCGGAGGGTGAAGAGAACGACGGCCAGGAAGAACAGCGTCATGGCGAGCAGACCCCAGCTATCGGCGAAGTGACGCATGGCGGTATAGGTTTCCATGGGTCCCTCCTCAGCGGTAGCCGGCGGCATCGTCATAGGTGGAGAAGTCCACCAGCGTGCCGAGCATCTGCAGATAGGCCACGAGCGCATCCATTTCGGTGAGCTTCGTCGGATCGCCGTCGAAATCGCCGAGCTTGGCCTTCGGATAGCGGGCCAGGACGCCGGCCGTGTCGGCGTTCGGGTCGGCCTGCGCCCGAAGATCGGCCTCGGCATTGGCGATCATCTCGTCGGTGTAGGGCACGCCAACGCCGCGATTGGCCGTCAGGTGCATGGCGATGTTGGTCGCCTCCAGCTTCGTCTCCTTGAGGAAGGCGTAGCTCGGCATCACCGATTCCGGCACCATCGAGCGCGGCTCGATCAGGTGCTGGACGTGCCATTCGTTCGAGTAGCGGTCGCCGACGCGGGCAAGGTCCGGCCCCGTGCGCTTGGAACCCCACTGGAACGGATGGTCGTACATCGATTCCGCCGCCAGCGAATAATGCCCGTAGCGCTCCACCTCGTCGCGGAACGGCCGGATCATCTGACTGTGACAGACGTAGCAGCCCTCGCGGACATAGATGTCGCGGCCGGCCAGTTCCAGCGGCGAGTAGGGCCGCATGCCCTCCACCTTCTCGATGGTGTTCTCGAGGTAGAAGAGTGGGGCGATCTCGACGATGCCGCCGATGGCCACGACGAGCAGCGAGCCGACGAGAAGCAGCGTCGCATTGCGTTCGAGGAGGACGTGTTTATCAAGAATGGACATGGATCCACCTCCTATTCGGCAGGCTGCAGGGTGGGCGCGGCGCCCGGGATCGGGGCCTCGTCACGCTGGTAGCCGAGGATTGTCATGGTCACGTTGTAGGCCATGATGAGCGCCCCCAAGAGGAACAGCCCACCGCCGACGGCGCGCAACGTGTAATAGGGGAACATGGCGGCGACCGTTTCGGCGAACGAGTAGACCAGGAAGCCCTGCTCGTCGTATTCGCGCCACATCAGGCCCTGCTGGATGCCGGCCACCCACATGACGGCCGCGTAGACGACGATGCCGAGGGTTGCGAGCCAGAAGTGCCAGTTGACCATGCGGATCGAGTAGAGCCGCTCGCGCTTCCACAGCTTCGGAACGAGGAAGTAGACCGCGCCGAAGGTGATGAGGCCGTTCCAGCCGAGAGCGCCAGAATGCACGTGACCGATGGTCCAGTCCGTATAGTGGCTGAGCGCATTGACCGAGCGGATCGACATCATCGGGCCTTCGAAGGTCGCCATGCCGTAGAAGGCGACGGACATGACCAGCATGCGCACGATCGGGTCGGTGCGGACCTTGTCCCATGCCCCCGAAAGCGTCATCAGGCCGTTGATCATGCCGCCCCACGAGGGCATCCAGAGCATGACCGAGAAGACCATGCCGAGCGTCTGCGCCCAGTCGGGCAGAGCCGTGAAGTGCAGGTGGTGCGGGCCGGCCCAGATATACATGAAGATCAGGGCCCAGAAGTGGATGATCGACAGGCGGTAGGAATAGACCGGACGGTTCACCTGCTTCGGGATGAAGTAGTACATCATGCCGAGGAAGCCGGCCGTCAGGAAGAAGCCCACGGCGTTATGGCCATACCACCACTGGGTCAGCGCATCCTGCACGCCCGAGAAGGCCGAATAGCTCTTCACGCCGAGGAACGAGACCGGGATCGCCAGGTTGTTGACGATGTGCAGCATGGCGATCGTCACGATGAAGGCCAGGAAGAACCAGTTCGCCACGTAGATGTGCGGTTCCTTGCGGGTCATGATCGTGCCGAGGAAGGCGACGAGATAGGCGACCCAGACGACCGTCAGCCAGAGGTCGACATACCATTCCGGCTCGGCATATTCCCTGCCCTGCGTGATGCCGAGCAGATAGCCGGTGGCGGCCATGACGATGAAGAGCTGATAGCCCCAGAACACGAACCAGCCGAGATTGCCGCCGAAGAGGCGCGCCCGGGACGTGCGCTGCACGATGTAGAAGGACGTCGCGATCAGGGCGTTGCCGCCGAAGGCGAAGATCACCGCCGAAGTGTGCAGCGGGCGCATGCGGCCGAAGTTGAACCACGGCTCGATGTTGAGATCGGGGAAGGCAAGCTGAAGCGCCACGACGACGCCCACCAGGAAGCCCGTGACACCCCAGAACACCGTCGCGACGACGCCGTACTTGACGACCTCGTCGAAGTAGCCGTCGTCCTCTACGGCCGGCGCGCGGCCGGCGGGCGCGAAGGAGACGCGCCGGACCATGAAGAGCGTGCTGGCGAGCAGCACGAAGAAGAGGACCCACATATGGGCCTCGAAGAGCCTGTCCTGGGCAAAGGCCGCGCCGAGAAGGGCGAGGAACGCCCCCACGGCCAGGACGATCGTTTCCGTTACATATTTCATCGTTGGCATCCCCCAACTCGTCGATTTCTCGCGACGGCCGGTCCCGCACGGAATCGGCCATTACGCTCGACTGAGCCTTCGCAGATGCGGCGCAAACCCTCCTTGACATGGATCAAGGCACGAAGCGGAAGCCGGCGGCATCAAGAGACAGGTTGACGCAGCCGCGCGTCGCGACGCCGCGGCCCCTTCCCCAACGAGGAAGCACGATATGACGGACTATACAGGCATCGCCCGGCTGCTTTCGGATCGCCCGACGGACGCCGTTTCACTCGACTGGCTGAAAAAGGCCCACGACGCCCAGCTCACGCTCTGCACGGCGCTGGAGGAGATCGCCGACAGCCTGCCGACCAACATCAACCGGCAGAAGTGCATCTATGCCGCCAAGTCCCTGATCCCCCTCATCAACGGCATTCACCGCTATGAGGAGGAGGCCCTGTTTCCCATGCTGGAGACGAAGGGGCCGGACAACCGGGAACTGACCGAATCCATCGCCCGGCTGAAATTCGAGCATGTCGAGGACGAGTGCTTCGCCGAGGAACTGACCGACACGCTGAACCGCCTCGGCAGCGGCGACGGCACCGTGAACGCGGAAGCCGCGGGCTACATGCTCCGCGGCTTCTTCGAATCGATCCGGCGTCACATCGCTTTCGAGCAGCAGTTCATGCTGCGCGGCGCGAACCCGGCCTCCTGAGTTTCAGGCGGCCATGGGATCGCGCGATTCCACCCGTTCCTGAAGAACGAGGATGGCGCCGAGCACCTTGCCCGCGCTCGACCGGCACGGCGTCATACGACAATATGTCATGGCGTTGCCGCGCCGCGGCGACATGTAGTCGAACTCGACCACCTCGCCGGCAAAGCAGCGGTCGAGATGCCGCTTCGCCTCGCCCTCGAAACGCTGCACGCCGATGAACTCGGCAACATGCCGCCCGACGAGATCGATGGGCTTCTCGCTGAAACTTTCCGCATTGAGCGGGTTGGAGTAGAGGTATCGGTAATGCGTCGTGACGACGAAGACGCGGTCCGGCAGGCTGTCGAGGATCGCCTCGTTGAGCAGCCCGTCTTCCGCGACGCGCAGGGCAGCCATAGGCCGCGCCACCTCGGCCGCAGCGGAAGCGACCGGCCTTGCGGCCGCCTCGGTTCCGAAATAGCGGTCCAGCAGCAGCTTGAAATTATGCGCCTGCCGGAGCACGCAAGCCCTGTCCTCCGATTCCTCCCGGAGAAGATCCACCACGAGCTGGAACTGGGAACGGATCTCTGAGGCGTCCGTCGCCTCCTTCTGCAGCACGGCCAACAACGCCGGCTCGATTTCCCTGTCCAGCATGGCGACGAGATTCTCGTTTCCGGCCTTCACCGCATGCTGGAGTTGTGAATACTTAAACCAGAACAACTCTACAAGAGCTTTCAATTCATGCTCCCTAATTGCTGAGAACTACAGCAATTGCACCACAATATTACTTAATCTGTTCAGAAGCGCGGTAGATTTTGATCGAACCCTCCTGAAGGCACGCCCTCAAAAACGTTTACATTAGCAAAATGGTAACAGCGCCCAAAGAGATGTCAAACCAATAATGCAGGAAAAAGCGCGTAAACAGGAAAATTGAACGCGTTCAATTCTGAAGGAACAATAAAGAAGATCGATGCTCAAGTATTAAGGTTATGCTTGATGTTCCAGCGGTCGTGATACCACAGCCATTGGCCGGGATATTCCCGCACCCATTGCTCCACCTTGTCGTTTAGCATCTGGGCGGTCGCCTCGACGTCGATGGCGCCGTTCGCCTTGCGGGGGATCGCCATCGCCGGCTCCAGCTCGAGACGATAGCGATTGCCCGGCAGGCGAATGCAGCGGGCGGGATAGACCTCGCAGCCGAACTGGCGGACGAGCTTTGCCAGAAGCGGATTGGTCTGCACGTCGCGGCCGAAGAATTTGGTGTGCAGGCCCCGCGTGAACTTCTGGTCGACCAGCACGCCGACTGGTCCGCCGCCCTCCAGTTTGCGGGCGAGCGTGAAGGAGGAGCCGGCATGGGACGGCACCAGCTCGCCCATGCGCGCGCGGCGGAATTCGAACACCTTGTCGGCGACATAGGGATTGTTCGGCGGGCGGAAGAGCACCGTCACATCCAGCCCGAAGGCAGCGCCCGCCACCGGCAGAAGCTCGAAATTGCCGGTATGGGCGGTGAAGACGATGAAGGGGCGCGGATTGTCGCGCAGGTCCACGAAGAGCGGAATGCCGGACACCTCGATACGGCCCGGCTCCGTCTTCTCCGGATCGAAGTCGAACAGCTTGTCGAGGAAGACATATTCGGCGGCAAGCCGGCCCATATTGCCCCAGGCATCGAGCGCGATGGCCTCGATCTCCGCCTCGGATTTTTCCGGATAGGCATTGCGCAAGTTCGTCAGCGTCAGCTTGTGGCGGCGCGTCTTCGGGCCGACCCAGCGCGCCATGCGATCCGCGAAATTGATCGCACCGTCCGCCGGCAGCAGCTTCAGGATGTTCAAGAGGCCGAAGGCGAACTGCGCCACCAGCCATTGCTTGAGGTTCCTGAACGCCAGGACGAGGCGTGTGACGATCATCTTCACCGCGATCAATCCAGCTTCAGGACGATCTTGCCGAAGATCTGGCGCGATTCCATGCGCTCCAGCGCGGTCTCGATGCCGTCGAAGGTGACTTCCGTGTCGATGACCGGATGCACGATGCCGCGCGCCATCTTCTGCATGGCGTCCGCCATGTTCTCCATGCGGCAGCCGAAGGAGCCGAGGAGCTTGAGCTGCTGCTGGAACAGCATCATCAGGTTCATGTCGGTGGAAACGCCCGAAGTGGAGCCGCAGGTAACGAGGCGGCCACCGCGCTTGAGGCAGAGCATGGAGCCGGCCCAGGTGTCCTTGCCGACATGTTCGAAGACGACGTCGACGCCCTTCTTCTTCGTCAGCTTGCGCACGACGCCCTCGAAGCGGTCTTCGCGGTAGTTGATGACGTGATCGGCGCCGAGCGCCTTGGCTTTCTCGATCTTGTCGTTCGAGCCGACCGTGGTGATGACGGTGCAGCCGATCTTCTTGGCAAGCTGGATCGCTGCCGTGCCGATGCCCGAGCCGCCGGCATGGACGAGGATCGTCTCGCCGGGTTCGAGCTTGGCGTTGTCGAAGAGCATGTGCTCGACCGTGCCGAAGGTGACGGGCGCAAGCGCCGCGGCGACGGCATCGATGCCGGGCGGTGCCGGAACCAGCAGGCGGGCGGGAAGGTTCACCTTCTCCTGCGCGAAGCCGTCGAGATGGAAGCCGTAGACGCCGCCGACATGTTCGCACAGATTGTCGCGCTTCTCGCGGCAGGGCTTGCACAGGCCGCAGGTGCGTGCGCCGTAGATGGAGACGAGCTGGCCGGGCAGAACGTTGGAAACGCCCGGGCCGAGCGCTTCCACGACGCCGGCGGCTTCCGCGCCGATGACCAGCGGCATCTTGCGCTTGGCAAAGGCCATGCCGCGCCAGCCCCAGACGTCGATATGGTTGAGGGCGACGGCCTTGACGCGCAGCGTCACCTCGCCGGGGCCGGGAGCCTCCGGTTCCGGGATATCGGTGATTTCGAGCTTGCGGTCGTCGAGAAGCTGGAGGGCGCGCATGGTAGACTTCCTATCAGGCCGGTTCGGCCGTCATCACGAGGCTGGCGTTCTGGCCGCCGAAGCCGAAGGAGTTGGACAGAACCGCCGTGACGCGCGCATCGCGCTTCACGTTCGGCACGACGTCGAGAAGGATCGTCGGGTCCGGGTTCGTGTAGTTGATGGTGGGCGGCAGGGTGCCGGTCAGCATGGTCTGGATCGAGAACACCGCCTCGACCGCACCGGCGGCCGTCAGCGTGTGACCGATCATCGACTTGTTGGACGAGACAGGGATATTCGCCAGCTTGTCGCCGAAGACGGTCGACATGGAGAGATATTCCATCTTGTCGTTTTCCGGCGTCGAGGTGCCGTGGGCGTTGATGTAGCCGATGCCGCTCTCGTCGATGCCGGCGTCTTCCAGCGCCGCGCGGATCGTCGCAATGGCGGGGCCGCCATCCGGCGAGGAGCGCGTGCGGTGGAAATGATCCGCCTTCTCGCCGCAGCCCTTGAGGATGCCGAGCACCCTGGCGCCGCGGGCAATGGCCGATTCCAGCGATTCCAGCACCAGCGTCGCCGCGCCTTCGGCGATGACGAAGCCGTCGCGGTCCTTGCTGAACGGCTTGGAGGCCTTGGTCGGCGGGTCGTTCTGTGTGGAGAGCGCCGAGAGCAGCGCGAAGCGGATCAGCGCTTCCGCCGTCACGGAGCCGTCGGTGCCGACAGTCAGCGCGCGGTCGGTGCGGCCCTGGCGGATCGCCTCGACGCCGAGCTGGATCGCCGTCGCGCCGGAGGCGCAGGCGGTCGACAGCGTCACCGGCAGGCCGCGCGTGCCGTAGCGGTCGGAAAGCCGCTCGGAGATGGAGCCGAAGGCCCAGGCTTCATGCAGCGCCGCGCTCGGATGCTCGCGCAGAACGGCGAGGAAGCGATCATAGGCATCGCCCGGGCGCTGCGAGGCCGGCGCACGGTCGGCGAGCGCGAAGCGGTCGCGCCAGTCCGGCTCGATCGGCGGAGCGGCGAGGAAGAGCGGGCCGCCGAATTCGCCGGAGATACCGGCCTGCGCCAGCGCCTCGTCCGTCGTCTCGCGGGCATAGGCATAGGAGCGCTCGACCGGGTTTTCGACCGGAACGTCGATAAAATCGACCGTGCCGGAAATGCGGGTGTTCAGCCCGTCGACCGGGAAGCGGGTGATGTCATGGATGCCCGAGACGCCGCCGGTGAGCGCGGCCCAGTTGTCCTTGAGGCCCTGCCCCAGCGAGGTGACCACGCCCATGCCGGTGACGGCGACGATGGGGCGACCGAGATGATCCCTGTAAGCGGCATTCGTCATGGCCGGAACCTCACTTCTCTGCGGAAAGGATGGCGACGCCCTCGCCGCGCGAATGGCCGACCGTCGTGACGACGGCCGTTGCGGCGGGTGCGCTCATGGCGGCTTCGACGACCGTATCGAACGGCGCGACCTTGACGCCCGCGCCGAGCGTCAGGGCGGCAAGCGCAAGACCGAGCGGGAACTGCGCTTCGAGCGACTGGCCGATGACGGCGCTGTAGCCGCGCAGGGCGCTGCCGGCAAAGCGCTTATCGAGCCAGGCCTTTTCACGGGCCGTCGCATCATGTGCGCCGGATGCGCCGGAGAAGACGACGGTCTCGTTGCCGGTCGAAGCGCCTTCGGCAAGACGCTCGAGGCGTGCTTCCAGCCGGCCTTCGTCGCGCGAGCCGCGGTCGCCGCCGATGGCGTCGATGGTCGCGTAGATGCGCGCGCCACGGGCTTCGGCATGTTCACGGGATTCCAGGATCAGGAAGGCAGCGGCCGAACCGGTGATGATGCCGCCACCGGCGTTTTCATCACGCGACCAGAGCGGCGTCCAGCCGCCCGTCGCATGCGCGCCGATGGCTTCGTAAAGCAGGATGACGTCCTGTCGTTCCGCAACGAGCGCGCTGCCGACGAGCGTATGCGTCGACTGGCCGGAGCGGATGCGGTGGAAGGCGGTCTCGACGGCGCTGATGCCGGCGGCTTCCTCGCCCATGAAGGTGCGCGACGAGCCGGTGACCTTGTGAACGATGGAGATATTGCCGGCGAGCAGGTTCGAAAGCTGGGCGAGGAAGAGCGTCGGGCGCAGTTCCGTGGTCAGCTTCTCGTTGAGCAGGCGTTCGCGATCGTTGCGCTTCAGGCCCTCGTCGACGATCAGCGAATCGACGGCGATATCGCGCTCGCCGCCGCCGGCCGCCACGATCATGTCCATCGTGCCGCAAGCATCCGCATTGTCCTTGAAGCCGGCATCGTCCAGCGCCAGGCCCGCGGCGAAGACGCCGAGACGCTGCCAGTTTTCCATCTGGCGCTGGTCGCCGCGCTTGGCGATCTGCTGGTTCCAGTCGATCTCCGGCATCGGATGGACCGGATAGGGCGCGAAGCGCTCCGTATCGATCTTCAGCTCGGGAGCC
This sequence comes from Shinella zoogloeoides, assembly GCF_020883495.1. Lineage (NCBI taxonomy): Bacteria > Pseudomonadati > Pseudomonadota > Alphaproteobacteria > Hyphomicrobiales > Rhizobiaceae > Shinella > Shinella zoogloeoides. Next base: position 1,899,299 of record NZ_CP086610.1, read on the forward strand.
TTCGCGCTACCCAGAATCTGCACATGGGCCTCGGCCCCGACACCGTGACAGGTGACGATACCGACGCCGGTGATGACCACATCGTTCTTCGCCTTCGCCATGCTCACTTCCCTTCAGCAGACGCTGCCAGCGCCTCGAACAAACCCACCTCGCCCGCGCGCTTGCGCACGATATCGGCGAGCGGCACTTCGGCAAACGGCATGGTGCGCAGCTTGAGCTGCGCGTCGCACACCTTCTTGCCGGCCGACGTAATCTTCGTCTTCGTCACGGCATAACCCGATCCGTCATGCTCCAGCACGGCCTCGATGTCGAGCACCGCATCGGGCTCGACGAAGGTGCGCATCTTCGCGCCGTCGACGCTCATCAGGAAGGGCATGGCCGCGAAATCGGACGCCGCCAGCACGAGGAAGCCGGAAGCCTGCGCCATGGTCTCGATGAGGAGCACGCCCGGAACGAGCGGCATGCCCGGGAAATGGCCCTCGAAGACCGGGCTTTTGGACGGGACCACGGAACGCGCTTTCAGCACGCGGCGCGCGCCGTCGACGGCTTCCACCCGGTCGATCATCTGGAAATATTCTAGCAGCATCGGATATGCCTCCGCCGAAAACCGAAAGGCCTGCCGAAGACGGCAGGCCGATAGCCCCTTGCGCCGGGATCGTCCGGAACAGCGCCGCCAGCGGCGGCCGGGCGCCGTGTGATCAGGCCTTGGCGGCCCGCAGTTCGTCGATCTTGGCGCAAAGGTTCTTCAGGACGAAGTATTCTTCCGTCGCGACCTTGCCTTCGTTGACGTCCTGCGTCCACTTTTCCAGCGGGATCTTGATGCCGAATTCCTTGTCGATCGCAAAGACGATGTCGAGGAAGTCCAGGCTGTCGATGCCGAGATCGTCGATCGTGTGGCTTTCCGGCGTGATCGTCTCGCGATCGATCTCGCTCGTTTCAGCAATGATGTCGGCAACCTTGTCGAATGTAGCAGTCACGCCCATACCTCATGAATCTATAGTTGGGGCGATCCTATATGGAAATCCGACGCGATTGCCAATGGGGTTGATGAGGGACCTGCATGGCTCGCGCGTCTGTGTTGCGCAAAGACCATGGCTGCGGCCCGCTATCAGACCGCGACGGAATGCCGGCCGCGCCCGCTCGCAAGATGCGCGTCGAAGACCGCCGCCACCGTGCGGGCGAAAGGCCGGCCCGCCGCCGTCAGGATGAACCGATCCCCCTCGATGCGGCCAAGGCCGTCCCTGTCCGAGGCGGCGAAGCTGCGGGCCTCGGCCCGGATCGCCGGCGCGAAGGCCGGATGGCGGGCGGCAAGATCGGCAAAGGAGAAGCCGAAATCGCACATGACGCGCTCGATCACATAGGCGCGGGCGCGGTCCTCCTCCGTCAATGCATAGCCGCGCACGACCGCGACGCCCTCCTCCTCCACCCGGCGCAGATATTCCCCCGTCGCCGGCATGTTCTGGAAATAGCCCTGCGGCAACTGGCCGATGGCGGACGCGCCAAGGCCGATCAGGGCGTCCGCCCGGTCGTCGGTATAGCCCTGGAAATTGCGGCGCAGCGTGCCTTCCCGCGCGGCGACGGCGAGCCGGTCGGCCGGCAGGGCGAAATGATCGATGCCGACGGCCTCGTAGCCGGCGGCGACCAGCATCTCCGCCGCCATCGCCATCTGGGCGAAACGCTCGACGACACCCGGCAGCGCGGCCTCGTCTATCATCGTCTGGTGCTTCTTCATCCACGGCACATGGGCATAGCCGAAAAGCGCGACCCGGTCCGGCGCAAGCGAGACGACGGCGCGGACGGTCTGCGCCAGCGTCTCCATCGTCTGGTGCGGCAGGCCGTAGAGAATGTCGCAGTTGACCGAGCGCACGCCCCTCGCCCTCGCCGCCTCCGCCACGCCGCGCGTCTGCTCGAAGGTCTGGATGCGATTGATCGCCGTCTGCACCCTGGGATCGAAATCCTGGATGCCGAGGCTGGCGCGCGTCATGCCGATGGCGGCGAGCGCGTCGTGCCGGGCCTCGTCCAGATCGTTCGGGTCCATCTCCACCGCGATTTCGGCATCGGGCGAGAAGGCGAAATGCCGGTCGAGACAGCGTTTCAACGCCACCATGTCGTCCGGCCGCAGCAAGGTGGGCGAACCGCCGCCGAAATGCAGCGCCGTGACGGGCGCATCGCGAGACACGCGGCTGCCAATGGCCGCAATCTCCGCATGAAGCCCTTTCAGATAGGCCTCGACCGGCTCGTAGCGCAGCGTCTGCTTGGTGTGACAGGCGCAGAACCAGCAAAGACGGTCGCAATAGGGAATGTGCGCGTAGAGCGACAGGCGATTCGCGGCGCCCAAGGCCTCCAACCCCTGCAGATAGGCCTGTGGACCTACACTTTCGTCGAAATGCGGCGCCGTCGGATAGCTCGTATAGCGCGGAACGGGGGAAGAAAGGCGTTTTACGAGTGCGTCCTGCATGGGATTCTCCTTCTGGGAAGGGAAATAACCCCGAAACGATTCCAGCCATTTGATTTTGATCAAGTGAAAGCCGTCAGGACTGCGCTACGATTTGACAATAGTCAGGAAGCGCTATTTCGCCGCGAGGCGACACGCTTTATGTTCATGTTTGCGTGCGGTAGCACGGCTTTGTCATGCCGCCAGGGGAAGGGACAATCGATATGGAAGTTCGCCGCCAGGATATCCATAACTCCGATATTCCGCTGGTTTGCCGGGCCTGCGAGGCGCGCCACGGCGGCGTCTGCGGCGCGCTGACGCCCGAGCAACTGACCGAGCTGAACAAGCACACCTTCCGCCACCGGCTGGAAACGGGCGCCGAGGTGATCGGTCAGGGCGAGACGGTCGTGAATTATTCCAACATCATGCGCGGCGTGGTGAAGCTGACGAAGGTGATGGCGGACGGCCGCCAGCAGATCGTCGGCCTGCAGTTCGCTCCCGATTTCCTCGGCCGCCCCTTCCTCGAGGAAAGCGCGATCACCGCCGAGGCCGCCACCGAAAGCGAGGTCTGCAACTTCCCGCGCAACGTGCTCGACCGTCTCGTCAAGAAGACGCCCGAGCTGGAGCACAAGCTGCACCGGCAGGCGCTGAAGGAGCTGGACGAGGCGCGCGACTGGATGCTGACCCTCGGCCGCAAGACGGCGCAGGAGAAAGTCGCAAGCTTCCTCTACCTCATCGCCATCCATATCGACCCGGAAAGTGTCGATACGTCGTCCTTCGACCTGCCGCTTTCGCGCGCCGACATCGCCGATTTCCTCGGCCTGACCATCGAGACCGTCAGCCGGCAGTTCACCAAGCTGCGCAAGGAAAACGTCATCCACATCGAGAACAACCGCCACGTCACCGTGCCCGACATGGACCGGCTGATGCGCCACGCGGGCAACGACTGAGGCATCGCCTCAGCGCGTGATGACGATCCGCGTGTTGGCGAGGCCATGCGTATTGGCGAGCTGGTAGAACGTCGCCGCATTGTTCGGCGAGAGCCGCACGCAGCCATGCGAGGCGGGACGGCCGAGGCGCTTGGTGTCGAAGGTCGCATGCACGGCATAGCCGCCATTGAAGAAGATCGCATAGGGCATCGGCGCATTGTCGTATTTGCGCGAGCGATGATTGCGCGAGGCCCATTTCGCCTTCCAGTTCCCTGTCGGCGTGCCAAAACCCTTGCGGCCCGTCGAAACGCGCCAGCGGTGTTTTACGATGCCGTTCTGGCTGACCACCATGGTTTGCGAAGAAAGACTGACCTCGGCCGTCAGATTAGCGGCAAGAACGGCCTCCGTCTGGAACAGCACAAGAAGGAACGCGACCGCGGTCGCAAGCAAGGTACGCATGACTTCCCCTCTCCTCGATTGCACATGACCTTTCCGTCATGTCTCACAGCGAGACAGAGTATAGACGTTTCAGCCTTCCACAATATTGACGCGCACAGCGAAAATTGAACGAAGCCGAGGGGAACATTCTTAACGGGCCGGTTGGGGAACGGCATATCTGCCTAAACCCGCACCACGCCCCAGAATACATGCCTTGAGGACAGCGACGATAAGGATCGCCAGGCCAAGACCGGCAACGATATCGACGAAATAATGACTGCCGTGCGAAATCGCCGAGATAGCCATGCCGATATTCAGAAGCACCATCGGCCATTTCACTGCGCGGACCGCTGATGCCGCCCATGCGCAAAGAAAAGCAGTGCCGGCGTGTACGGAAGGAAATGTCAGGATACCGGCGGCTCTATCGGCCGAGAGCAAAAAGGCCACGGAATCCCTTACGGCATGGAACTGCTTCAGGAAGGCATAGCCGAAATATGGATTGAGGTTTTTCAGGGACGCAGGATCAACGTCGAGCGTGACATGCGCGCCCAATGCGGGAAACCAGATCGAAATCACGCTCGCGGACATGCAGAGCAGGCCGAATGCGGCGACAAGCATGTAACCTCGTACCGCATGTCCTAGCACCACGAGAAGCAGCGGAAGCAGGAGAAGCTGGTACATGAAGCTCTGGTACGCGGCAAAAAGGGCCGTGGCGAGCCAGGGTATCCCGTCAATCACATGCGCGAAGGCGAGCCAATCGAAGCCGAGGCTCCGGTCGAGGCCGAGCAGCCTTTCGTCCGCAAGAGGCAAGGCGAAGGAAATCGCCGTATAGCTCCAGACGAGACCGGCATAGGAGATCAGGACTGCGCATCCCAGCACATCCATGAGGCCACGCAACATGATCATGCCGCGCCAGTGCAGATAGAAGGCAAGCGCGAACAGCAGGACGACTGACGGCAGGACGCTGTAGAACGACTGCCGGTCGAGCGTGACCTTCGTCCAGGGAAGCACGAGCAACCCGCAGCATGCGGCAACCGTCACCGTAAAGAGTGCGATACGTGCGCGTGTCAATTCTGAAGACATCAATTCCCGTTCCGGCTGGAGACGAGTTCAATATCCGACGCGCGGCTAAAGATACTTTAAACAGTCCTCAAAATAAGCCCGCGCCAAGGGCAGCCAGCAGCACGGCAAAGGCCAGAACGGCGCAGGCCCCGGAGAAGATGCGGAGCGACAGATCGATATCGGCGGCCGTTGCGACGGTGCGGCCGCTGGCGTTCATCATCGGCTCGTCGACGCGCGCGCCGCCATAGATGCGCGGGCCGGCGAGACCGATGCCGAGCGCGCCGGCCATCGCCGCTTCCGGCCAGCCGGAATTGGGCGAGCGATGGAGGCCGGCATCGCGCAGCGCCGCGCCTATCGCCGCCCGCGCCGCCGCCCTGCCCTTGGCCATCCATGCACCGGCGGCGATGAAGAGGATGGAAAGGCGGGCTGCCGGCCAGTTGGCGAGATCGTCGAGGCGGGCGGAGGCCCAGCCGAAATCGAGATATTTCGCATTCTTGTGGCCGATCATGGAATCGGCCGTATTCAGCATCTTGTAGGCGAAGAGGCCCGGCAGGCCGAACAGCGCATACCAGAAGGCCGGCGCGACGACGCCGTCGGAGAAATTCTCCGCAAGGCTTTCGATGCCGGCGCGGCAGACGGCCGGCTCGTCCAGCGTCGCCGGATCGCGGCCGACGATCATCGACACCGCCTGCCTGCCCCCCTCGATGCCGCCTTCGCGCAGGCCGACGGAAACGGCGCGCACATGATCGTGAAGGCTTTTCTGGGCGAGAAAGACGGCGACAACCGCAATCTCTATGGCCGCGCCGAACAGCCCGAACGATGCCAGAACCCGATGCAGGACGACGCCGAGGAAGACGCTGGCGGCAAGCAACACGGCGATACCGGTTGCGCCGTTGAAGCGCCGCGTCTCGGCGGAAAGGCGCTTTTCATTGAAGAGCCGGTCCATCGCGCCGATCGCCTTGCCGAACAGCACGACCGGATGCGGCACGCGCCGCCAGAGTGCGTCGGGGTCGCCGACGATGCGGTCCAGCACCAGCGCGAGGAACAGGATGAAGAGCGTGCAGCCCATGCCCATGGTTCAGCCCATCACCGCGCCGAGCGCGGCGGCAAGCCGGGCGTCCGACGCCGCATCCGGCGCAAGGCCGAAGCGCAGCCAGCGGGGATTGTAGTCGAAGGGCCGCACCAGAATATGATGGCGGCAAAGGCCTTCATGGATGGCGGCGGCCGCGGCATGGTCGACCAGCGAGAACAGGCCGGTGCCGCCGGCGACAGCAAGCCCGGCACCGGCAAGCGCCGCATCCAGCGCGGCCTTGCGCTGCGCGATATCGTGGCGGATGCCCGATGTATCGGCGGCCATCAGCGCCGCCGCGATGGTCAGAGCGGGGCCGGAGACGGCCCAGGGACCCAGCCCGTCCTCGATGCGATCCAGAACGGCCGCCTCGCCGATGACGAAGCCGAGCCGCAGGCCCGCAAGGCCGAAGAACTTGCCGAAGGAGCGGAAGACCAGAAGGCCGGGCATGCCCTCGCCGGCAAGCGGCGCGATGCAGGTTTCCGGGCGCATGTCGCCGAAGGCCTCGTCGACAACGAGGAGGCCGCCCGTCGCCGAAACGCGGGCATGGAGCGCGAGAAGCGCATCGCGCGGGACAAGGCGGCCGTCCGGGTTGTTCGGGTTGACGACGACGACGAGGCCGTGGGCGTCCGTCACCGCATCGAGGCTTTCCACGCAATCGACCGCCACGCCGGCATTGCCGAGCACGCGGGCATATTCGCCATAGGTGGGCGCGAGAACGGCGGCGCGGCGGCCGGCAGCGATCAGACGCGGCAGGAGCTGGATAACGGATTGCGTGCCGGGAACGGGCAGCGGCTGCGCCTTGGGAGCACCGTAATAGCGGGCGGCGGCGGCGCGGGCCGCATCCTGGCGATGACGATCCGGCAGGCGGTGCCAGGCGGCGATATCGACCGGCGGAAGGGCGACGGGATTGGGATTGATGCCGGTGGAAAGGTCCAGCCAGTCCTCCGGCCGGCCACCGAAACGCGCGGCGGCGGCGGCGATGCCGCCGCCATGGGCGATGCGCGGCGCGGTCATGCGGCCTCCGGCGAAAGATCGATCAGGTGCATGTAGGAGCCGCTGACGGCACCGCGGCGAAGGCCGGCCTGACCAAGGTCCTCGCCCATCGCATCCGTGACGGCGAACAGCCGGTCGGCCTCTCCCTCATGCAGCACGGTCGAATAGTGGAATTCATGCGCGGTCATTGGCGCGGTGAAACCGGAGCCGGCCAGCGGCGCGACACGGCGATAACCGAGATGGCGGCGGCGCTCAGCAAAGCTGGTGACGAGCGGCAGCAGGCCGAGCATGCCATGGCGGGTTCCGTCCGCCGCAACCAGCCCTTCCCCCAGAACCATATAGCCCCCGCATTCGCCGTAGATGCGCGCCCTCCGGCGCGCTGCCTCTCCCATGCCTTGGCGGAAACGGCCGGCATTGGCAAGGGTCGCGGCGTGGAGTTCCGGGTAGCCGCCGGGCAGATAGACGGCATCGGCATCGGCGGGCGGCGGCTCGTCTGCCAGCGGCGAGAAGAAGGCGAGGCTCGCCCCCATCCCGCGCCAGCCCGAAAGCAGATGCTCGTAGCTGAAGGCGAAGGCCCGGTCGCGGGCGACGGCGATGGTCTGCCCGAGCGGCGGCAGGCACGCGGCGGCGGGCGCGAAAGGTTGCGCCGCACGCATCTGCGCGATCGCGACGAGGCGTTCGAGCGCGCAGTTCTTCGAGACGACCTCTGCGGCATGGGCGATGAAGGACGCCAGCGCGTCGTGTTCCCCGGCCTGTACGAGACCAAGATGGCGTTCCGGCAGGCCAAGCGCGGGATCGGCCCGCAGAACGCCGAAAATCTCGATGCCGCTCGCCTCCAACGCCCCGCGCAGCATCGCCTCGTGGCGGGCGCTGCCGACCTTGTTGAGAATGACGCCGGCCACATGCACATCGCTGCGGAAATCCGTGTACCCCTTCACCATCGCGGCCACGGATTGCGACAGGCGGCTGCAATCGACGACAAGCACGACCGGCAGGCTGAGCGTGACGGCAAGATCGGCCGGCGCGCCGGAACCGTCGGCCGCGCCGTCGAAGAGGCCCATCATCGCCTCGACCAGCAGGAAATCCCCCTCGCCGGCCTGCATGGCGGCATTGGCGCGGATCAGTTCCGGGCGCATCGCCCAGGGATCGTAGTTGAGGCAGGGTTTGCCGCTGGCGGCGGCATGGAAGGCCGGGTCGATGTAATCCGGCCCCGCCTTGCCGGAGACGAGGCGTACGCCGGCATCGCGAAGCGCCCGGGCAAGGCCGAGCGTCACCGTCGTCTTGCCGGAGCCGGATGCGGGCGCGGCGATGAGCAAGCCGCTCATGCCGGATCCTTCAATTCGCGCGAGCCGAAGGGATCGGCGGAAAGCCGGCGCCCCTGCGTCAGCGCACCGAGCCAGTCGAGCGAGGCGCGCAGCCGCACGACCTCGCCGACGACGACGATGGCGGGCGGCTCGATCCCGGCCGCCTCGGCATCCGCCTGCGCGCGGGCAAGCGTGGTTTCCAGCACCGCCTGCTCGCCGGTCGCGGCATTGCAGACGAAGGCGACCGGCTCGTCCGGCGCGCGGCCGCCAGCGATGAGATTGGCGGCGATCTGGCCGATATGCTTCATCGCCATATACATGACGATAACGGGCGAGCCCTTGGCGATGCCTTCCCAGTTGATGCGATCCGGCACGAGGCCGGAGGAATCGTGGCCGGTGAGGAAGGTGACGGCGTGGTTGACCTCGCGATGCGTCACCGGAATGCCGGCATAGGCCAGCCCGCCGATACCCGCCGTGATGCCCGGCACGATGCGGAAGGGGATGCCGTGCTCGACCAGCGTCAGCGCCTCTTCCCCGCCGCGCCCGAAGACGAAGGGATCGCCGCCCTTCAGCCGCAGCACGCGATGGCCGGCGCGCGCCAGCTCGACCAGCCGCAGCGAGATATCGCGCTGCTTGTGTGAGGGCTTGCCGCCACGCTTTCCGGCGAATTCCAGCACCGCGCCGGGACGGGCGAGCGACAGGCACTCGGCATTGACCAGCGCGTCATGCACGATGACATCGGCCTGCTGCAGCGCATTGGCGGCGTGCAGCGTCAGGAGACCCGGATCGCCGGGTCCGGCACCGACGAGCCAGACAGTGCCTTTTTCCATCGGCGGAAGGGCGGAGAACAGGCCGTGCATCAGGCACACTCCCGGCTTGAATCAGAATGTAAGGAAGCGGAATCGAGCGCGGAGGAAACGGCGCCAAACGCCTGAAAAGACTCGGCAACCGCCGCCGTGGCATGGGCGGATTTCGTCTTGCCGACGATCAGGCGTGCGCCCGCGCCGGCCTGCGCCAGCGCCGCCGCCTCGGCAACGCCATGGCAGCCGGTATGGGCGAAGACGATATCGGACGGATTGGCAAGGCGCGGCGTCTCGGCTTCCAGCCGGTCGGCCGGGAAGGTCACGAGCGGCACGGAAAAATGCTCCGCCACGGCCTGCATGGCCGGCTCCCCGGCGCGCGTATCCAGCGTCGCGACGAAGGCGACATCCCCGGGCCGGGCGACGACGGAGACGGCGAGCGCTACGAGTTCGGCGGGCGGCGTGCCGCGTTCGCAGCCGAGGCCGAGAACGAGCGGGCGTCGTCGAATATCGGGTGATGGGGCCTTGGCATACATGGGCGGTTTCTCGCAAATTCCACGCGAAAGGCCCGGCCCTGCCGTTTCCGACGGTCCCGGATGAGGCCCCTCTGGGTCAGCCGCACCGGACACCGCTCGGCCCGCCTGGCGGGCACCGTCGCCCATCCTTAGTATCGAAGGGCCGCAGGCCGGTCAAACCGGATTGCGGCACGCAGGACGCAAGATGCGGCAGGCCTTGCTTTTGACGCGCAGTCTGACAGAAGTGCGCCCATTGCCTTCCTCGCTCTCCCGAGTCCCGCCGTGGCCGATATCGCCCTTCACATCCTCGTCTTCCTGTTCATCGCCGCCTTCCTCGCCGGCTTCATCGATTCCATCGCGGGCGGCGGCGGCATGATCACCATTCCCGCCATGCTGCTCGCCGGCATTCCGCCGCTGCACACGCTCGGCACCAACAAGCTGCAATCGCTGTTCGGCGCAGGCTCTGCGACCATCGCCTATGCGCGCGCCGGCCATGTGCGGCTTTCCGAGCAATTGCCGATGGCCGCGCTCTCGGCGCTCGGCGGGGCCTTGGGGGCCTTGCTGGCGACGGTGGTTCCCGGCGACGTGCTGAAGACCTTCATGCCCTTCCTGCTGGTGGCCATCGCCGTCTATTTCGGGCTGAAGCCGAATATCGGCGACGTCGACAGGCACCGGCGCATGAGCGTCTTCCTCTTCACCGTCACCGTCGTGCCGCTGATCGGCTTCTACGACGGTGTCTTCGGCCCCGGCACCGGCTCGTTCTTCATGCTGGCCTTCGTCACGCTCGCCGGCTTCGGCGTGCTGAAGGCGACGGCGCATACCAAGCTCCTGAACTTCGGCTCCAATGTCGGCGCCTTCGCCGTCTTCGTCTCCTACGGCGTCGTCCTGTGGAAGGTCGGCCTCGTCATGGGCGCGGGGCAGTTCCTCGGCGCGCAGGCCGGCTCACGCGTGGCGATGAAGGCGGGCGTCAAGGTCATCAAGCCGCTGCTCGTCATTACCTCCATCGCGCTCGCCATCCGCCTGATGGCCGATCCGAGCCACCCGATCCGCGTCTGGCTCGGCTGGTAGGGCTCAGTATTCCACGCCCTGCTGCGCCTTAATGCCCGAGCGGAACGGGTGCTTCAAAAGCTCCATCTCGGTCGCAAGGTCGGCGATTTCGATCAGTTCTTCCTTCGCGTTACGGCCCGTCAGCACGACATGCGTCATGTAGGGCTTCTCGTTCTTCAGGAAGTCGATGACCTCGTTGACGTCGATATAGTCGTAGCGCAGCGCGATGTTGATCTCGTCGAGCAACACCATGGAATTACGCTCGTCGCGGATCAGGTCCTTGGCCTTCTCCCAGGCCTTCTGAGCCATCGCCACGTCGCGGGCGCGGTCCTGCGTTTCCCAGGTAAAACCCTCGCCGAGCGTGAAGAACTGGCAGAGATCGGAAAAATGCGCCTCGATGAGGTCGCGCTCGCCCGTCACCATCGCCCCCTTGATGAACTGCACCACCGCGCAGGGCTTCTTGTGGGCGATGTGGCGGAAGATCATGCCGAAGCCGGCCGTGGACTTGCCCTTGCCTTTGCCCGTATGGACGATGACGAGACCCTTCTCGTCCGTCTTCGTCGCCATGATCTTCTCGCGCGCCTGCTTCTTCTTCGCCATCTTCTCCGAATGACGGGCAAGCTCGGCTTCGCTCATGCCGGCGGTTTCGTCGTGGTTCTCGCTCATCTTTCTTCCCTTCCCTCTCAGGACGCCTTGCGGGCGCCCAGCATATCCAGTTCGAAGCGCGCCGAATTGGAGCGCGGCGTCCAAAGCCCCCGGTCTATCGCCTCGGCGAAGCGCGCCGCCATTTCGGCAAGCGCCGCCGGGTTCTTTTCCGCGAGAAATTCCCGCACGCGCTCGTCCAGCACATAGGCCTGGTAGGCCGCCTCGAAATGATGATCCTTCACCGCGCCGGTCGTGGCGGCGAAGGCGAACATGAAATCGACCGTCGCGGCAATCTCGAAGGCGCCCTTGTAGCCATGGCGCATGACGCCGTCGATCCATTTCGGATTGACCACGCGGGCGCGCACGACACGGCCGATCTCGTCCTCCAGCGTGCGCACGACGGGCGTTTCCGGCCGCGACAGGTCGTTGTGGTAGACGACCGGCTGCTTGCCGGAAAGATGCTCGGCGGCAGCGGCCATGCCGCCCTCGAACTGGTAATATTCGTCGCTGTCGAGCAGGTCGTGCTCGCGGCTGTCCTGGTTCTGGATGACGGCCTGAAGGCTCCGCATGCGCGCCTCCAGCCGTTCGCGCATCGGCACGCCATCCCCGTCTCCGTCATAGGCATGCGCGCCCCAGGCAAGCCATGCCTCGGCAAGGTCGCCCCGCTCGGTCCAGAGCCCCTCGTCCATCATGGTCTGGAGACCCGCGCCGTAGCCGCCGGACTTCGCGCCGAAGATGCGGAAGCCGGCTTCCCGGACCGCCTCGTGCTCGCAAATGCCCTTTTCCGCCAGCGCCGCCGCCTCGGCGCGCATGCGCGCGGCGATGGGATTGTCCGCATCGTCCTCGTCCAGCGCCCCGACGGCGCGCACGGCGCGGTCGAAGAGCGCGATCTGCTCCGGGAAGGCATCGCGGAAGAAGCCGGAAATCCGAAGCGTCACGTCGACGCGCGGATGGCGAAGCGTGGCGGGCGGGATGATCTCGAAGCCGGTGACGCGGCGGGAGGCCATGTCCCAGGTCGGCCTGACGCCGATCAGCGCCATGGCCTGCGCGATGTCGTCGCCGCCGGTGCGCATGTTGGAGGTGCCCCAGGCGGTGATACCGAAGGAGGTCGGCCATTCGCCATGGTCCTGCGCGTAGCGGGTGACGATGAGTTCGGCGGATTTCCGGCCGAGTTCCCAGGCGGCGGGCGTCGGCACGGCACGGCTGTCGACGGAGTAGAAGTTGCGCCCCGTCGGCAGCACGTCCGGCCGCCCGCGCGTCGGCGCGCCGGAAGGGCCGGGTTCGACGAAGCGCCCGTCTAGGCCCCGCATCAGCGCGGCGATTTCGGCCGGCCCGCAAGCGGCGATAGCGGGGCGGATGGTCGTTTCGATTGTGTCGAGCACGGCGCGGGTCGCCGGCCAGTCCTCCGGGCACGGCAGGGTGCCGTCCACCAGTCCGGTCGCCAGAAGCTCGATGCGCTCCACCGTGTCGCCATTGCTGCGCCACGGGGCGTCGGATTGCGCGGCGAGGATCGGCGGGCGCGGGCCGTGCCATGGGTCGGACGTTATGCAGTCGAGCGGGTCGAAGGCAAAGCCGCCCAGCGCATCCGCCGCAATCGCCCGCTGCAGGCTTGCCTCGCCGCCCTCGCCCAAGCCGCGCGGCACGCGGGCCAGCGCCACCGTCAGGTCGGTGAGCAGCCGCCCCTCCGGCGAGACGCCGAAGACGTGGAGGCCATCGCGAATCTGCATTTCCTTGAGGTCGCAGAGATAGGCGTCGAGCTTCTGCAGCGCCGTCTCCTCGCCATCGGACCTGGCAATGCCGGCGTCGCGGTCGAGGCCGATGTCGCGCACCAGATCGAGAATCTGCTTCGACAGCAGCCTGATGCGGCGGGGATCGCCGCCGGAGGCATCGTAATATTCGTCGACCAGCGCTTCGAGGTCCTTGAGGGGACCGTAGGTCTCGGCCCTGGTCAAAGGCGGGGTCAGGTGATCGATGATGACGGCCGCGGAGCGGCGCTTGGCCTGCGTGCCCTCGCCGGGATCGTTGACGATGAAGGGATAGAGATGCGGCACCGGGCCGAGAACGGCTTCGGGATAGCAGGCCTCCGACAGCGCCAGCGCCTTGCCCGGCAGCCATTCGAGATTGCCGTGCTTGCCCATATGCACGATGGCATGGGCGCCGTAGTGGGCGCGCAGGAAGGCGTAGAAGGCGAGGTAGCCATGCGGCGGCACGAGGTCCGGCGAATGGTAGGTGTCCTTCGGATCGATATTGTAGCCGCGCGCCGGCTGGATGCCGACCGGCGTCTCGCCGAAACGGGCGAGCGGCAGGGCGAAGACGTCGCCGGCAACGAAGGGATCGTCTTCCGGAGCACCCCAGCGCTCCGTCATTTCCCGCTGAATCACCTTCGGAAGCGAGGCGAAGAAAACCTTGTAATCCTTCAGGGAAAGCGTCTCGCGGATTTCCTTTCCGTCGCGCGCCGCATTGGTCGGACCGGCCATGAGATGGGCGATCAGCGCATCGCCATCCGCGGGCAGACCGGCGACCGCATAACCTTCCGCCGCCATGGCGCGCAGCACCTCCATCGTGCCGGCCGGCGTATCGAGGCCGACGCCATTGCCGAGACGGCCGTCGCGGTTCGGGTAATTCGCCATGACGAGGGCGACGCGGCGCTCCTGCGGAGCCGCGCGCCGAAGCCGCGCCCAGCCGGCGGCGAGCTTCGCAGCAAAGCGGATGCGATCCTCGACGGGATCGAGGCTCACGATGTTGGTCTCGACCCGCTCGTCATAACGCGCGGCCGCCTTGAAGGAGACGGCGCGGGAGAGCACGCGGCCGTCGACCTCCGGCAGCGAGACGTTCATGCCGAGGTCGCGCGCCGTCAATCCCTGCCCGGACGCCTCCCAGGCCTCGCGCGAGGAGCCGGAGAAGATGACCTGCAGGACGGGCGCGCCCGTCTCGTCGAGCACCGTCGGCTTACGGCCCGCGCCGGGCGCGGACACGGCGAAGCTTGTGGCGTTCAGGACGATTTCCGGGCGGATATCGGCGAAGGCGGCGCGGACCGTCTCGATGGAAACGGCCTCCTTGAGACTGGAAACGAAGAGCGGCAGGGTACGGACGCCTTCCGCAGCCAGCGCCTCGATGAGCATTTCGACGGGGCGTGTCTCGCCGCTCTGGACATAGGCGCGGTAGAAGCAGACCACGGCTGTCGGGGGTTCGAATCCCTCCCCCGAGACCGCTTTCGCAGCCATGCTCCGCCACGTCGCGATATCCACCACGCCCTGCCCCGGCCACCAGATTCCCGCCTTTTCCAGCGGCATGGCCGGCTCGGGCTTCCGCCCGCCGAGAACGAGCGCATCCGCATAGGCGAGGAAGCGATCCGCATTGTCCGCGCCGCCCTCGTTGAGATAGGCCCAGAGGCTCCGCCGGTCCTCGTCCTCGATACGGTTGAAGGGAACCAGCCCTTCGTCCGGCCGGTCGTCGCCGGGCAGCGCGACGAGCTTGATGCCATTGGCGACGGCCGTTGCCAGCAGGGCCTCCAGCACGTAATGGAAATAGCTGGCGCCGCCGAGGGCGCGGATGACGATGAGCCTGGCATGCCGCGCCGTGCGCTCGATATAGGTATCGACCGACATGGGATGCGACAGCGTGGCGAGGCTGGCGAGGCGCAGGCGCGCTTCGCCGCCCCGCGCGCGATGCGCGGCGGCGATGGCCGCCAGTTCCGTATCGGCGGCGGAGAGGAAGAGGATATCGCCCGGCGTCTGGCCGAGGTCGATAGCCTCCCTGCCATCGGCGATGGTGCCCTTCTGAGCTAGCAGGAGATGCATGACGCGCCTCCCGTTATGTACCGCCGCCGATCCATATCGAAATCACACCGCCGCGGCGATGGCCGCGCGCACGGCCGCCTCGTCCATATCGTGCAGGCCGATGACGACGAGGCGGGTGCCCCGGGTCTCGCCAGGCGTCCAGGCGCGTTCGAAATAGGTGTCGACGCGGCTGCCAACCGCCTGGACGAGCAGGCGCAGCGGCTTGCCGGGCACGTCGGCGAAGCCCTTGAGGCGCAGCACGTCATGCTCGGCGATCACGCCCTTCAGGCGTTCGGTGAAGGCTGCCGGATCGGCGACCGGGCCGAGTTCGACGACGAAGCTTTCGAATTCGTCGTGATCGTGGTCATGCTCCTCGCCGCCCTCGTGCTCCAGCTCGTGGTGCGACTTGCGGTTGGCGATATCGTCTTCCGTGCCCACACCCAGGCCGAGCAACACGGCGGCGGCGACGTCGCCGTTCCGCGCCTCGATCATCGAGGGCTTGCGGGCGATGCGGGAGGCGACTTCGTCGCGGACGGCCTGGAGGCCGGCGGCGTCGATGAGGTCGGTCTTGTTGAGAACGATGAGGTCGGCGGCGGTAAGCTGGTCCTCGAAGAGTTCTTCCAGCGGGCTTTCATGGTCGAGGTTCTCGTCCTCGGCGCGCAGCGCATCCACCCTGTCGTGGTCGTCTGCGAAGCGGCCAGCGGCGACGGCGGCGCTGTCCACCACGGTCACGACGCCGTCGACCGTCACCTGCGTCTTGATTTCCGGCCAGTTGAAGGCCGCGACGAGCGGCTGCGGCAGGGCAAGGCCGGAGGTCTCGATGACGATGTGATCCGGGCGGTTCTCGCGCTCCAGCAGCTTCGACATGGTGGGGATGAAATCATCCGCGACCGTGCAGCAGATGCAGCCATTGGTCAGCTCGATGATGTCGTCTTCCGTGCAGGCTTCGGCCCCGCAGCCCTTCAGCACGTCGCCGTCGACGCCAAGGTCGCCGAATTCGTTGATGATGAGTGCGATGCGTTTTCCCCCGGCATTCTGCAGGAGATTGCGGATCATGGTCGTCTTGCCCGCGCCGAGGAAGCCGGTGATGACGGTGGCGGGAATCTTCTGTTGCAGCATGGCTCAACCCTTCATTTTCAGCGGCAGGCCCGCCGCGAGGAAATAGACTTCAGGCACGAGGGCGGCGACCTTCTGGTGCAGCCGCCCGGCATGGTCGCGGAAATCGCGCGCCATGCGGTTATCCGGCACGATGCCGAGACCGACCTCGTTCGAGACGAGGATCAGCCGGCCGGGCGCCGTCTTGATGGCGTCGAGAAGGCCGGAGAATTCGGCGACCATGTCGCGCTCCTCCAGCATCAGGTTCGTGACCCAAAGCGTCAGGCAATCGACCAGCACCGCGCGGTCGGGGCGCGCCATCTCGTTTATGCGGGCGGCAAGCGCCAGCGGTTCCTCATGGGTCACCCAGCCGTCGCCGCGATCCTTGCGATGATGGGCGATGCGCTCGCGCATCTCCTCGTCAAAGGCGCGGCCGGTGGCGATGTAATGGCGTAAAAGACCGCTCGCGGTGACAAGGCCTTCGGCGAAGGCGGATTTTCCGGAACGCGCGCCCCCCAGAACCAGGACGGCTCCGGACGATGTCTCGGTCATGTCAGGCAGCCCTGGCGATCGCGCCGCTGAGGAAGCCCATGCATCGACCTGCCCGTAGCGGGCCGGTCATACCGGACGCGACACCGCCCTTTCGGCGGAAAACAGCCATGACAACCTCCGTGCTGGCAGTTGGGAGAACCCTCCCCGGTCGGGCGCTATTGCCCTCATTGGCTGGCAGGTCTCCTGGCTCGCAGCGTCCGGCGCATCAGCGCCTGCGGGTTCCCTTCGCCTTCCCGGGCGGTCTGCATCGCGAAAGGCGGACGATTCGTAGAAAAAGAGGCGTCCGGCCCCGGCTTATCGCGATGCCACCCAGTGGCTTTTCCGGTCGGCGTCCCGTTTGCAGTCCATGGGCACCATTGCCCCGGCTCCGCGCCCGTTCCTCAACCGGACAGGGTCCCCTCGCCACTCTACAGTCGCGGGGTCGGCCGTGATTGCGGCGTCCGGTCGGACTGCCGCGTCACATTCCCATTTGCTCCCCGATCCGTCGCCGGATTCGGGAACCATCCAATGTCCGGATGATTATGCTTCCGCCGGATGCGAGTCAATCGACCGCCGCCGGCACGCACAGCCTCAATAGCGGGGAATGATCACCACGCCGCCGCCATCGTCGTAATAGCCGTCGTCGCGATAGTAGGGGCCATCGTAATATCCGTCGACCGGGCCTTCCAGCACGTCGTATTCGCGCCGGTCACGCTGGTAGCGGCGCTGCTGGCGATATTGCCGGGTCTCGGCATATTGCGCGGCCTGCCGCAGCGCGCGGAACTGCTGGCGCGAGAGGTAGCCATCGGCGCGATAGCCGGACGAACGCTGCCAGGCGGCAATCGCCGAGCGGGAGCGCGGGCCGAAGACGCCATCGGCGCCGTTGGTGCTGTAGCCGAGCGCATTCAGCCAGCGCTGCGCCTGGACGCGGGTGTTGCGCCCCAGATAGGCCTCGCGCGGATCGACGACCGGCTCTCTGGTGACCTTGCTTTCCGCCTCCGCCGCATCCAGCGGACCGGTGGCCTTGGCCAGACCGACAAGGCGCTCGCGGGCATCGGCGACGAAACGGCCGTTCGGATATTGGGCAATGTAACCGCGGAAAGCCTTTTCCGAACCTTCGAGAACGGCCTTCTGGAAAGCCGCCTCCTCGCGCTTTGCCGCTTCCGCCTTGTCGGCGGCGGCGTTGCCGGTGCCCTGCGCCGCGCTCGTGGCAGCGGCCGCGCCGTCTTCGGCCTGCTTGCGCGCGGCGGCAGCTTCCGCCGCCCGCTTTTCGGCTTCCTTCGCAAGGCGCGCAGCTTCGGCGGCCTTCGCCTCGGCATCGGCGGCGGCCTTGGCGGCTTCGGCCTTCAGCCGTTCCAGTTCAGCCGCCTTCTCTTCGGCAAGCTTGCGGGCAGCGGCGGCTTCCTGCTCGATCCGCGCCTTTTCGGCAGCGGCGGCCTTTTCCGCCTCGATGCGCTTTGCCTCGGCCTCGCGGCGGGCAGCGGCCTCCTGTTCTGCCCGGGCCTTTTGCGCGGCAGCGGCTTCCTCGGCTTTCTTGCGGTCGGCCTCGGCCTTGAGCCGTGCGGCCTCTTCCACCTTCGCCTTGTCGGCAGCGGCCGCAGCCTCCGCCTTCAGGCGCGCCGCCTCGGCAGCCTGTTCCTCGGCCTGTTTGCGGGCGGCCGCTTCCTTCTTCTCGGCTTCAGCCTTGAGGCGGGCGGCTTCTTGCGCCCTCGCCTTGTCGGCGGCCTCGGCCTCCGCCTTCAAACGCGCCGCCTCGGCGGCCTGTTCCTCGGCCTGTTTGCGGGCGGCCGCTTCCTTCTTCTCGGCCTCGGCCTTGAGGCGCGCGGCCTCCTCTGCACGGGCCTTTTCCGCCGCGGCGGCCTCGGCCTTCGCCTTCGCTTCCGCAGCCACCTTCTCCTCCGCGAGCTTTTGCGCGGCGGCCGCCGCCTCCTCCGCCTTCAGGCGCGCGGCCTGCGCCTCGGCCTCGGCGGCCTTGCGGGCATCCTCTTCGGCCTTTTTGGCCTCGGCAGCCTTGCGGGCGGCCTCGTCGGCGCGGGCTTTCTCGGCTTCGGCAGCCTTTTGCGCCTCTTCAGCCTTCTTCGCTTCGGCAGCCTTCCGCGCCGCTTCCTCCGCCTTCGCGGCGGCGGCAGCCTCCTCGGCCTTTGCCTTGGCGGCAGCGTCGTCGGATGCGGTCACCGCCGGCTTCGCCTTGGCGGAGGCCTGCAATTCGGCGATGCGCAGGCGCGCCATGGAGGCGAAGGTGCCGTTCGGATATTGCTTCAGGTAGCCTTCATATTGCGCAAGGTCGCTGCCGGAGGACACCTTCTGCCAGAGGGCGAACTCCTCCTCCCAGCGCTTTCCGGCGCTGGCGGCCTCATTGGCCGTCTGGGCGGCGGCGACCGCCGGAAGACCGGCGAGCGACAGCCCGACCAGACCGGCCAGAACGGAGCGTGCAAGAGGTCCAGAACGCATCTACTTCACCCTTTTCGGATCGCGCGCAGGCGCGGCAAGCGCCCGTCGGCCAAACGTGTTTTCGTCACTCCTCGCATCGAATTCTGGCGCAACTTTGGTGCGCCGTATCGGTGCGAGGCAACCTGATGGCTGTACGTTCGAGACGGCCCGTTTAATCAGATGCGCCCAAAAGATCGTCCAGCCAGCGGCGGTCCAGAACCGCCTCCAGTTCCGCCGCCACGCCGTCGAGCGCGGCGTCCACCCCGGCGCGGTAATCGAACCCGCCGCCCTCGATGCCGAAATCGGCAAGAAGCCGCGCCCGGTAGGCGTCGCTCGAAAGCAGGCCGTGCAGATAGGTGCCCATCACCCGCCCATCGGGGGAGACCGCCCCGTCCGGCCGCCCGTCTATGCTGACGGAGGGATTGAGGGCGTCCGGGCCGGCGGTGCGGCCGAGATGGATTTCGTAGCCTTCCAGCGGCACATCATATTGCAGCGAGCGCGCCCGGCTGTTGCGCACGGTCTTTTCCGGCGCCATTTCCGTCTCGACGTCGAGTAGGCCGAGGCCTTCCACCTCCCGCTCGCTCCCTTCGATGCCAAGCGGATCGGTGACGCGGCGGCCGAGCATCTGGTAGCCGCCACAAATGCCGATGACCCGTCCGCCGCGACGCATGTGCATGGCAATATCCCGGTCCCAGCCGGCGGCGCGGAAATCGCCGAGATCCGCGATGGTCGACTTGGAGCCGGGCAGCACGACAAGGCCGGCATCGGCGGGCAACGGTTCGCCCGGCCGCACGAAGACGAGGTCCACCTGCGGTTCGGCCTTCAGCGGATCGAGATCGTCGAAATTGGCGATGCGCGACAGGACGGGCACGGCGACCTTCAGCGCCCCGCCGCTCCCGCCGGCCAGCCTTTCCAGCACGACCGAATCCTCCGCCGGCAGCCGCCCCGCCTGCCTCAGCCACGGCACGACGCCGAAGCAGGGCCAGCCGGTGAAGCGGCCGATCTCGGCGATCCCGCCGTCGAAAAGTGTCACGTCGCCCCGGAACTTGTTGATGAGGTAGCCCGTGATCATCCGCCGGTCCTCTTCCGGCAGGATCGCGTGGGTGCCGACCAGCGAGGCGATCACGCCGCCGCGGTCGATATCGCCAACAAGCACGACGGGCACGCCCGCCCGCGTCGCAAAGCCCATATTGGCGATGTCGCCGGCCCGCAGGTTGATTTCCGCCGGCGACCCGGCCCCCTCGACGACGACGAGATCGGCCCCGGCGGAGACCGCCGAGAAGCTTTCCATGACGGCATCCATCAGCCTCGGCTTCAGCGCCTGGTAGTCGCGCCCCTTCGCCTGGCCGAAGACCTTGCCCTGCACGACGATCTGGCTGCCGACATCGGACTGCGGCTTCAGCAGAACGGGATTCATATGCACGGAGGACGGCACGCGGGCGGCCAGCGACTGTAGCCATTGTGCCCGGCCGATCTCCCCGCCGTCGGCGGAGACCGCGGCGTTGTTCGACATGTTCTGCGGCTTGAAGGGCCGCACGGTCAGCCCGCGATTGGCGGCGATGCGGCAAAGCCCCGCCACCAATACCGTTTTTCCGACATCCGAGCCGGTGCCCTGCAGCATGATCGTTCTTGTCATGGCGCTTCCTAACATTACCGCCCCCCGCCGGAAAGCCCTGACATATCGCAATCTTGCCACATTTTCCGGAGGCCGGGGGCGAAGGCCCGCACCCTTTCGCCATGCAGTTTGCGCATAGCGGATAGAATGTTCCATTTGCGACGACAAGCGCCGTGAACGACCATGACTTCCACCGCCGGCAGGCCTATATCCACCCTATCGCACAGCCGTGGCGCGTGGCCCCGGACTTCAAGGACAGAGACATGCTGTACATCTTCAGCAAGCAGAATTTCGTTCAGATCGCCTGGAACGGCAAGGCGCCGCGAAGCGAGTCGCGGGTGCGCAACGTCGTCCTCGACGCGCCGCTCGGCCCGCTCGGCGTCGTGCGCACCGGCAATGTCGGTTAACCCTTAGGGCGTGACGTCAGGTCCGCCCGCATGCAGCGCCGCCTCTCTCCGGGAGGCGGCGTTTTTCGTTTTTGCGAAGGCCTGAAACGGCGAAAGCCGTACATCCCTTTCGGTGATGCACGGCTTGCCAAAATACGCATGGCGGCTTCCGACAAAAACGCATCGGAACCAGGCACTCCGGTACGCAAAACCTTTCCGGAGCAGGCGGCGATGTCCCCCGCCGTGTTGAAACAAATAGCGGCACATCCTTACCGGACCGTTATCGGGACGTTAAGCAAAGATGAATCGCGCTCTTTTTTCGAAAAATTCCCGAAAAAGTTTTTCATCGACGCCATCGGCGGACGGCTCCCGGACCGGATATGGCCCCGCAGGCGGTTGATTTCTTTACGCGATCCCGTAGGCTTGCCGACGTGACGCAAGAAACGCGTCGCCGGCAACACATTTCCGGCGGACAAAAAACAGCCTTGGAGCAGGCCTAGCGGGACGAAGCGCCCGGCGCGCCCTCCGCCGTCACAGACATTACGGGCAGCCGGCTTGAGAAAACCATCGCGCCGCCCTTGGCCGAACACCGTATGAAAGACTGGGAGGTCTTGACCCCATGAAGACGCTGCTTGCCTCCACGCTCCTTGCCGCCGGGCTTTTCGCCCTCGCCGGTTCCGCGCGGGCAGCGGAGTGCGGCAAGGTCAGTATCGCCGAGATGAACTGGGATTCGGCGAGCATTGCCGCCCATATCGACAGGCTGATCCTCGAAAAGGGCTATGGCTGCACCGTCACGCTCGTGCCGGGCGATACGATGTCGACCTTCACCAGCATGAACGAGACCGGAAAGCCGGACGTCGCGCCCGAATTGTGGGTCAACGCCGTGCGCAGGCAGCTCAACGCCGCCATCGCCAAAGGCCGCCTGTTCCAGCTCGCCCCGCTTCTTGCCGACGGCGGCGTCGAAGGCTGGTGGATTCCGAAATTCCTTGCCGACGAGCATCCCGAGATCAAGACGGTCGCCGACGCCCTGAAGCAGCCGGAGCTTTTCCCCGCGCAGGACAATCCCGAAAAGAGCGCGGTCTACAATTGCCCGGCCGGCTGGAGCTGCCAGGTTTCCACCGCCAACCTCTTCCGGGCGCTGAAGGCGGACGAATTGAATTTCGAGCTGGTCGACACCGGCTCGGCCGCCGGCCTCGACGCCTCGATCGCCAAGGCCTTCGAGACGAAGACCGGCTGGCTCGGCTATTACTGGGCGCCGACCGCGCTGCTCGGCAAATACGAGATGACCAAGCTCTCCTTCGGCATCGAGCACGACAAGGCCGAATGGGACGCCTGCACGGCGGTGCCGGATTGCCCGAACCCCAAGGTCAATTCCTTCCCGACCTCCGATGTCTTCACCATCGTGACCGAGGCCTTCGCCAAGAAGGCCGCCGTCGCCATGGATTATATGACCGTCCGTAGCTGGGACAACGCCACCGTCAGCAAGGTTCTCGCCTGGAAGGCGGAGAACAGCGCGACGAGCGAGGATGCCGCGAAACATTTCCTGGCGACCTATCCCGACTTCTGGAGCGGCTGGGTCAGCCCTGAGATCGCCGAGAAGGTCAAGGCGGCGCTCTGAACGGATTTTCGGGAAGAACGGCCGAACGCGCATCAAAAAAGCGAAGAGGTCGCAAACAGTATACTGTCGGGCGGCGGTTCATGCGATGACAATGCGGGGACAGGGACCAGAACAAGAATAATCCCGCACCAATCCTGAACGGAACCGCGCTCCGCCGATCCTCATCGGCTGCGGGCGTGCAAGACAGGCAAGCGGCTGCAGCAGCATTCGGAGGGAATTCATGGTTAGTCATGCAATCGAGGTCCGCAATCTCTACAAGATCTTCGGACCCCGTGGCGGCGATTACGTCGATGCCGTCAAGAACGGCATGGGCAAGGCGGAGCTGAACCAGAAATACGGCCATGTGCTCGGCCTGCGCGACATCAACATCTCCATGCCGGCCGGCGGCATCATGGTGGTCATGGGTCTCTCCGGCTCGGGTAAATCCACCCTCATCCGCCACATCAACCGCCTGATCGACCCGACCGCCGGCGAAGTGCTCTATGACGGCGTCGACGTCTGTCGCATGAACGAGAACGACCTTCGCGAATTCCGCCGGCACAAGACCGCCATGGTGTTCCAGAAATTCGCGCTGCTGCCGCACCGCACGGTCCTCGAAAACACCGTCTACGGCCTCGAAATTCAGGGCGTCGCCCCCGCCGAGCGCGAAAAGCGCGCCAAGCAGTGGATCGCCCGCGTCGGCCTTGCCGGTTTCGAGAACCATTATCCCAACCAGCTTTCGGGCGGCATGCAGCAGCGCGTCGGCCTTGCCCGGGCGCTGACCAACGATGCCGACATCCTCCTGATGGACGAGGCCTATTCGGCGCTCGACCCGCTGATCCGCGTCGACATGCAGACCGTGCTGCTCGACCTGCAGAAGGAACTGAAGAAGACCGTCGTCTTCATCACCCACGACCTCGACGAGGCGCTGCGCCTCGGCGACAAGATCGCCATCCTGCGCGACGGCATGGTGGTGCAGCAGGGCACCGGCCAGGAGATCGTGCTGAACCCGGCGGACGAATATATCACGGCCTTCGTCAAGGAAGTGAACCGTGGCCGCGTCGTCAATGTCGAAACGATCATGGCGCCCCTTTCCGGCAATCCCGAGGGCATGCCGGTCAGGAGCGGCACAGTGCTTGAAGAGGCCGCCCGCGCCATGACCTCCGCCAACCAGACTTTGGCCCATGTGGTCGACGAGGCCGGCCGGCCGCTCGGCGCGCTCAGCCTCAGCGCCATCATCGCCGCCATGGTGACCTCGGCGAGCCACGAAACGAAAGCGGCCTGACGGCGACGACCATGCCGAACGGAAGGGCGCCCACAAGGCGCCCTTTTCTTTTGCCGAAGCCTATCGTTGCATTCACATAAAGAAATCTTTATATGATGCGACAAACAGAAGGATCCTCCGATGACCGCGACGAACCCGCTTGCCCAGCTTCTTGCCGAAAAGCCCTTCCTGCTTGCCGATGGCGCCACCGGCACATCGCTCTTCGCCATGGGCCTGGAAGCCGGTGAAGCGCCGGAACTGTGGAACGAGGCGAAGCCGGAAAACATCACGAAGCTGCACCAGGACTTCGTCGATGCGGGCGCGGACATCATCCTCACCAACACCTTCGGCGGCACGCGCCATCGCCTGAAGCTGCACCATGCGCAGGACCGCGTGTTCGAGCTCAACAGGAAGGCTGCCGAGATCGCCCGCGCGGTCGCCGACAAGGCGCCGCGCAAGGTCATCGTCGCCGGCTCCGTCGGCCCGACGGGCGAGCTGCTGATCCCGCTCGGCGCGCTGACCTATGACGACGCCGTCGCCGCCTTCGCCGAACAGATCGAGGGCCTGAAGGCCGGCGGCGCGGATGTCGCCTGGATCGAGACCATGTCCTCGCCGGAAGAAATCCGCGCGGCGGCGGAAGCGGCCACCAAGACCGGCATGCCCTTCGTCTATACCGGCTCGTTCGATACGGCCGGCAAGACGATGATGGGCCTGCATCCGAAGGACATCCACGGCGTTGCCGGCGACATCGGCTCCGGCCCGCTCGCGGTCGGCGCCAATTGCGGCGTCGGCGCGTCGGATATCCTGTCCTCGCTGCTCGACATGACGGGCGCCAACCCGTCCGCGACCGTGGTCGTCAAGGGCAATTGCGGCATCCCGGAATATCGCGGCGCGGAAATCTACTATTCCGGCACGCCGCCGCTGATGGCCGAATATGCACGCCTTGCCCGCGATGCCGGCGCGCGCATCATCGGCGGCTGCTGCGGCACGTCCTGCGAGCACCTTGCCGCCATGCGCGTGGCGCTCGACGCCCACGAGCCGCGCGAGCGCCCCTCGCTCGAAACGATCATCGAGAAGATCGGCCCGCTGCGTAACAAGACCGCCGACGAAAGCGCGGCAGCGCCCGCCCGCGAACGCGGCGGCCGCCGCCGGAGCTGATATCCGGCTTTATGACGAAAAGATAAGCCGCCCCAGCCATCGCTGCGGGCGGCTTTTTTCTGCCCAGCTCAGGCCAGAAACGCCCGCCAGGCCTCAAGCCCCGCATCGATATTGCGGCGGCCGACGCCGACGCGGAAACGGTCCATCGGCACCGGCAGAAGGTCCGAGACGAAGAGACTGGAGGGCAGCAGCAGCACGCCCTTCTCCTCCACCAGCCGGCGGCAATGCTCCTCCACTCCGTCCTTGCCGAGATAGCGCGCGAAGGCGACGCAGCCGCCATCCGGCTCGGTCCATTCGTAGAGATACGGGTATTGCGCGAAGAACACGTCGAGCTTTGCCATGTTCTCCGCGCAGAGCGCGCGGTTGCGGGCGAAAATCGTCTCGCGCGCCTTGAGCGCAATATTCGCCAGCACCTCCGAAGGCCCCGCATTGGCGATGGACAGGTAGTGTTTCATCTTCTCCATGCGCGCCAGCAGGGCGCGGTCGCGGCTGGCGATCCAGCCGATGCGCAGGCCCGGCAGGCCATAGGCCTTGGAGGTGACATTAACCGAAACGCCCTTGTCGAAGAGGTCGGCGGCCTGCGGCAGACGCTTTTCTTCATGGACTTCCAGCCCGCGATAGACCTCGTCGGAAAAGAGATGGATGCCGCGCTCGGCGCAAAGATCGACAAGGCCATGGAAGATCGCCTTGTCGGCAATGGCGCCGGTGGGGTTGTTGGGGAAATTGACGGCGATCAGCTTCGTTTCCGGCCGCAGGGCGGCGCGCACCTCGTCGAGATCGAGCTGCCAGCGGTTTTCCGGGCGCAGCGCCACGCCCGTGACATTACCGGCGATGGCAAGCGGCAATGTCTCCATCGACTGGTAGTTCGGCACGGTGACGATGGCATGGTCGCCGGGCGCAAGCAGCGCCAGCATCGCGCAGTAGATCCCCTCTCCCGCCCCGGCGAAGGTGAGGATATCCGCAGCCGACAGCGTGTCGTAGGTCGAGGCGATGGTTTCGCGCAGCGCCGGTGCGCCCCAGGTCTCGGTATAGCCGAGCGACAGGCGGTCCCATGCCTCGCGGTCCTCGGGACCGGCAAGCGCCAGCAGCGCCGACATGGTCATGGTTTCGGCATCGCTCGCCGTCATGTGGTGGCGCGCCTTGAATTCCCAACGGGAGAAATGGGTTTCGAGGCGGAAATCCGGCAGGGTCGTCACGAGATACTGTCCTTCTGGTTCGGGCGCCGGGCATCGGCGAGGTAATTGTAGATGGAGGCGCGCGAAGACCCCATGAGACCGGCGAGATGATCGACGGCGTTGCGGGTCTGGAACAGGCCGCGCCGGTCGAGCGCGGCGACGAGTTCCACCCGGTCGCCCTTCTTCAGCGCCGTCAGGGCCAGCCCGCGCGTGCGCAGCCAGTCGTGCAGCGCCGTGTTGATTTCTTCGCGCCAGTCGCCGGCAAAGAGCGAGGCCGGGCGCGGCGCAGCAGCGCCGGTAAAGGCCGAAAGCAGCTTCGCCGCCGCCTCGAAATGCGAAACATCCATGTTGATGCAGAGAAGCCCGGCGGCCTGCCCGAAGTCGTCCTGCAAGACGGCCGTCACCGATTTCAAATGCCGCCCGTCCTCGCCGGTCTTTTCATAGGGGCCGTAGACCCCGGCTTCGCCGATCCCCTCCAGGGCATCGCCGACGAGCGATTCCATGCCCGGCTTGCGGCCGGAAAAGGCGTTCCAGATTCCGGCGATCCGCCCCGTTTCGAGATCGTGCAGCACGACCTCGGCATGGGGATGGAGCAGGATCGACATGGCCGCGGCCGTGGCGGCGTGCTGGCGAAGCAGCGTATCGGCATTGGATGATTCAGACATGGCGACAAACAATCCAATTATAGACTTTTTGTCAATATTGGATTTTCAGTCCAATGCTACCCGACACGCTTGCGGCCGGTTTTCGGCCGTCCTATCCAAGGGAGAAGCGATTCTGGGGGATGATCATGAATGCCGATGCCGCAGCCTTTCCGAACCGGGAAGCCGTCGCCGACAAGCTTGCCGCATTGGCCGAGGCCGATCAGGCCTATCTGCGCCTGCTGATGGAGACGCCGCAGCAGGACGAGAACCTGCTCGAAGGCCTCGACCTCTGCCTCAACCGCGCGGCGGAGGCCCGCTTTCTCAACACGCTGAAGCTGGAAAAGCTCGGCGAATGGCTCGGCAACAGCGCGCCCGCCCGCCTGCAGATCCGTCTCATGGAAGCCGCCCGCTCCAGCCAGCACGCGGCCTTCGCCGCATTCCGCGCGGGCCTCACCCGCTCGGGCGGCATCGAGCGCGCCTATCCGAAGGCCTGATCGGCAAGCACCGCCAGCGGCGCGAAGGATTTGCGGACCATGTCCGCCATGCCGTCGATGGCCGGCCCGCCACGACGCGGATTGCGCTTCAGCACGACCCGGGACGAATCGACCGGCGGAAAACCGTCC
The DNA here is from genome assembly GCF_020883495.1 of Shinella zoogloeoides. NCBI lineage: Bacteria > Pseudomonadati > Pseudomonadota > Alphaproteobacteria > Hyphomicrobiales > Rhizobiaceae > Shinella > Shinella zoogloeoides. The sequence goes on from NZ_CP086610.1 coordinate 1,926,835, forward strand.
GCCGCGGTCAGTTCGCGCGCGCCCGGCGGAATGTTGCTGCGGGCGAGCGGGGCGATGGCGAGGCCGCTCGCGACAGCCGAGCGCAGGCCGCCGCTCGTATCGCTGGTATAGGCCACCCGATAGGAAATGGAGTGCGGCTCCAGCGAGCGCTGGGCGAATTCCCGGCACCAGACCGACCGCCGGTAAAACGCCACCGGCACCGGCCGCTCCAGATGCAGGTTGTGCGTAAGCGACGTGACCCAGACCGTGGGGTCGATGGCCAGAAGCTCGCCGGAAATGCCGCCGTCCCATTCGAAGATGACGGCAAGGTCCAGTTCATCCGCCTCCAGCGCCTCCATCTGCTGCGCCGTGTAGCCGCAGAACACCGTCACCTCCGTGCCCGGATTGGTCTCGGCGAAGGCGGCGAGCGCGCCGGGCAGAACGGTCTGGTTATATTCTTCCGGAATGCCGACCCGCACCGGCCCGTCCAAAGGCAGGGTGCGCATGGCCGCCGTCGTCTCGTCGACAAGCCCCACGATGCGCCGCGCATAGGGCAGCAGCCGCTCCCCCTCCATCGTCAGCGTCACCCCGCGCGGCCCGCGTTCGAAGAGCGCAAGGCCCACCGCCTCCTCCAGCTTGCGCACCTGCATGCTGACGGCCGATTGCGTGCGCCCGAGCTTCTCGCCGGCATGGGTGACATTGCCGGCCTGGGCTACGGCAACGAAAATTCTGAGCAGATCGCTTTCGAGCGGAGGATACATGGCGTCATCGCTTTTTCTGATGCCTGCCATCATCGCTATTCGTTTGTGAAATGTCTACGACTTTGCTTGGCTGTGTGCAGAAAGAAAGGCAGCGGCCATGGATATTTTCGGAAAAGTGCTGGCAAGGATAAGGCGTTACCGGCAGGTGCGGGCGGAGCGGGAAGCGCTGCGATTGCTGATCGCGCGCAAGGATGAACACATGCTGCGCGACGTGGGGCTGGTCCTGGTCGAGACGGAAAATGTCGATCCCTACTGCGAGCCCATGCCGCAGGCGAAGGAGAGGCGCTGGACCGCCCCCCTCATCCGCCTGCTGCCCCCGCCCCTTCGCAGACGGAACGGAGCAACGGCATCCGCCACGCATAGCTCCCAGGATGACCGGGAAAAGCCCGCCGCGTGAGTGCGGCGGGCCGGGTAAGAGAAACTTAGCGGCCTATTTCTGCCCGGAAAGCCCCTCGGCCAGTTGCACCAGCTTCAGGAATTCCGCCCGGTAGCCGAAGGGATCGTTGCCCTTGGCGGCTTCCGCAAGGCCGAGGATCGAGCCATAGGCGTAATCCTGCAGGGCGGAGACACCCTTGAGCTTCTGCCCGAAGGCGGCGACCGCGACCGAGAAGCGCACGTCCCCGGAAGCCGCATTCACATCGGCAACCGCATTGGCGTCCGTCACCGGCATCGTAACGAGATCGCTCGTATCGCCATCCGGCTTCTTCCAGCGCATTTTGAGGAAGGCGAGTTCCGAACCGCCCGAAGCCTGCGTTTCGGCCGCCTCCCCCTTGCCGTAGCGCAGCGGGTCGTTCAGCACGGCCGGGCTGCCCTTCGGCGTCACTTCGTAGATCGCCGTGACGCGGTGGCCCGAGCCGATATCGCCGGCATCCACCTTGTCGTTGTTGAAGTCCTCGCGGTTCAGCGTGCGGGTCTCGTAGCCGATCAGGCGGTATTCGGCGATGCGCTCCGGGTTGAACTCGATCTGGAACTTCACATCCTTGGCGATGGGGAAGAGCGAGGATCCCGCCTCCTCCACCAGCGTTTTCTGCGCCTCGGCGAGCGTATCGATATAGGCGGCCGTGCCGTTGCCGTTCTGCGCCAGCGTCTGCATCATGCCGTCATTGTAATTGCCGCGGCCGAAGCCGAGTACGGAAAGGAAGATGCCGCTCTTGCGGCGCTCCTCGATGATGCGCTTCAGGTCCTCGTCGCTCGCCGGGCCGACATTGAAATCGCCGTCCGTCGCCAGCATGACGCGGTTGACGCCATCCTTCCTAAAGGCCTTTTCGGCGAGCCTGTAGGCCGTCTCGATGCCCGCCGCGCCGGCCGTCGAGCCGCCGGGCTGGAGATTGTCGATGGCATCGAGAATCGTCTGCCGCTCCTTCGCCTGCGTCGGCTCCAGCACCACGCCGGCATCGCCTGCATAGGTGACGATAGACACGGTATCGGTGTCCTTCAGCTTGCCGACGAGCAGGCGGAAGGCGCTCTTCAGCAGCGGCAGCTTGTCCGCCTCGTCCATCGAGCCGGAAACGTCGATGAGGAAGACGAGATTGGCCGGGGGCTGCTCCGTCATCACGGTCTCGAAGCCCTTGATGCCGATATGCAGCAGCTCGGTATCCTTGTTCCACGGCGTCGGCATGACGGTGACGGTGGCGTTGAACGGCTTTTCCGCCGTCTCCGGCCCCTTCCAGTCATAGGGGAAATAATTGACCAGTTCCTCGACGCGCACCGCCTCCGCATCCGGCAGGCTGCCGCCGAGCAGCGACCGGCGCACATAGGAGTACGAGGCCGTGTCGACATCGGCCGAGAAGGTCGAGACGGGATCGGTGGCGACGCTCTTCACCGGGTTGGGATCGGCCGAGGCGAAGCGCTCGCGGTCTTCCTCCGGCGCAGGCATGGCGACCGCATCAGCGACGGCCGAGGGCTGCGCAATGACGCGGCTGAGATTCTGCGTGGCCGCCGCGCCGCCAACAGCAAGGGATTCCGGTGCGGCAGCGGCAACTTCTTCCTTGCGCATCTCGGCAAGCGGCTCTTCGGCAGGCATGTTCGTCGGCTGGGCGCTGTCGGCGGCGACCTTGGCGGTAGCGGCAGCTTCCAGGTCCTGCCGTGCTTGCGCCTGCCTGGATTTCTGGAGAGCGGCAAGCTCGCCCGCGCTCGACGTCTCCGTCTTGGCCTCCTGCTGGCGGGCACGCTCACCCGCATCGACGGGCTTTGCCGCAATCTGCGTTTCGGTCGCCAGCGGCACCGTGCCATTGCGCACCAGTTCATAGGTGACGAGACCGGCGACGGGAACGACGAGCAAGGTGGCGAGGGCCGAGCCGGCCAGAAGTCTGCGGTTCATGATGGGGCTCCATATCCGGTTGAAGATGGAGCTTCGACGCCCGCCACCGGCCGAACCTTGGGGCGCCGTTACAATTTTTTCCGCATCGTCGAAGGCCCGCATGGCTGCGGTCAGCGCATCGGCGCGCGCAGAATCCAGCGCGGCAGGCGGGGCGCGGCGGGCGAGTTTTTCGAGGTCGAGATCGGTCATCGGTCTATCCTTCCGTCACGCGGCGGCATCGCGCAAAAGCACCTTCAGGCGCTTGCGGGCCTCGTGCACATGCCAGGAAATCGTCGTTTCGGCGCAGCCGAGCACCTCGGCCGCAGCGGCGTGGCTCAGGCCTTCACCATAGATGAGCAGCACGGCGTCGCGCTGCTTGTCGGGAAGCTGGCGCACGGCCTGCCAGAGGTCCTCGTTGTCGCCCTCCTGCGGGCCGCCTTCCAGCACGGCCCGCTCACGCAGATAGGCCGCATCGCGCCATTCGGCCCGGCGGCGCTTGCGCATCTGGTCGCGGGCGGCGTTCAGCGTCACGGTGTAAAGCCATGTGCCGAAGCGGCTCGCGCCCTTGAAGCCGCGAATGGCGGCGGCAAGGCGTATGCACACCTCCTGCGCCACGTCCTCGGCGTCCTGCCGGTCGCCGCACCATCGCCAGGCGACGGCGTGAATGAAATCATAGCGGCTTTCGACTAGCGCGGCGAATGCCTGCCGGTCCCCCAAAGCCGCTTTCTCGACGAGTTCTGTTTCCACGGGTCCATCCCGATTGCGTGCACTAACCCTTCAGACGTCTGCCGGGCGGCAATCCTTGGGCGGCAAACGAGATTTTTTTCACCAGGGCAGTTTTTTCACGACAGCGATGATCGTGCCCATCACCGCATCGCGGTCATGCCGCCGGATTTCCGGCGCATAGAGGCTGGAAATACTACCGTCGAGGAAGAGCGCATTGTTGCATTGCAGCCGGTCGCGGAAGAGCGTCGCGAAGTCGTGGAAACGCACCGGAACATCGGAAATAGCGAAGGCGACGCGCCCATCCGGCAGGATGCCGACGCCGTTGCGGATTTGCAGGCTGGTGGCATCCGGCAGGAAACGAGGATGGATCTTCCCGTCGATGACGAGCATCGGCCCGGATTGCGTTGCCGCGACGGGCGAAAGGCCGGCCTTGGCAAAAGCCTCCGTCTCCATCACGCCGGCCTTGCCCTCCGCTACCCAGAACACGCCATTCGGCTTCATGAAGAAATTGCCGAAGGCATCGTCGTGATTGAGCGCGCCCGTCTCCTTGCCATCCTCCACCAGCAGCCCGACCGGCCCGTAGTCGTGGTGATACATGCCGCCATTCATGGCGAAGCTCATATGCTGCCCGTTGCGCAGAAGATGCGTGTTGAGCTGGTCGTAGGTCGCCCCCGCCGTGTCCAGCGTCCTCGCGCCGTAAAGCCGGATCGCGTCCTTCGCCGGATCGAAGGTGCAGACGGTATAACGGCCGGAAAGATGCTCGATCCCGGCGCATTTCGGCGGTTCGGCCATGGCGGTGCTCCGCAGGACAAGGATGAAAAACAAAAATGAAAGAGACAGGAATAACCGCATGGGCCTTGGCTCCCCTCGCAATGCGGCGAATTTAGCGGTGATTCCCCTCAAAGCGACAGCGCCGCCATGTGGAAGCGCAGTTGCGCGTCGTCGTAGCGATAGGCGGCACCCACAGGACAGGCCGCGCGGGCGAGACAGCCGGAGAGCATGCAGCCCGCCTGCCCCTCCTGCGTGCGCAGATGCGAGCGGCAGGCCGGCACGTCGAAGGCTCCCGCATGGACCGCGCCGGCGGGACAGGTGGTCAGGCATGGTTTGTCGGGACAGTGGTCGCAGGGATGGGGTTTTGCCGCGAACCGTTCCTCCTCGATCCTCTCCACAAAACCCAGCGCGCCACGATAGCCATGCCAGAGGCCGTAAACGGGGTGGATGAGGATGCCGAGTGGCGAGGTCTTCAGGCCCTCCGCGCGCATGGCCCATTGCTGGAAGGGTTGCCAGGGCGGGTCGGAGGGAAACCAGACGGTGGCGTCCACCGCCGCAGCGACGGGATGGAGAACCGCTTTCGACCAGGTGTCCAGGGGATCGCTGCCGCCGCGATCCGGCTGCGTCTCGCGCCAGCGCGAGAAGGCGGGCCAGAGGGAGGAGCCGATATTGCCGATGAGCACGACGCTTCCGGCGGGGCGGCCGTCCGCCAGTTGCGGGGCGGTCTCGCCCTCGGCGAAATTCACGAAGCCACGCAAAAAAAGACCGTGCGGCTCGAGAGCCGCACGGATGTTGTTCGTATCGGGACGACGCGCCCTCACCGGGTCACGTCTCCCTTGAGCTCGTAGTGGGGACGCCAGACGTCTTTCTGGATCATGTCCGCCACCCGCGTCGCTCCGCCTTGCTCCCTGGCGCGATCGGGACCCTTTCAGGTAAAGGCGTCCGGCATCGATTCCTTGCGCTTGGCAACGTATTCGAGCAGCGCATCGTCGATCGACGGATCGAGATACGGCGCCTCATAGTGCTCCAGCCAGGTGCGGCAGAGCGCGTTGGCGCGCTCCTCGATGCGCTTCTGGCCTTCGATCTCCCACTGCTCGAACGAGTTGTTGTCGGCGAGCGGCGAGCGGTAGAAGGCGCTCTGGAAGTTGGCCTGGGTATGGGCGCAGCCGAGATAGTGGCTGCCCGGGCCGACTTCGCGGATGGCGTCGAGCGCCTGCGCAGTCTCCGAAAGGTCGATGCCTTCGGCGAACTTTTGCTGCATGCCGAGCTGGTCTTGGTCGATCATGAACTTCTCGTAGGAGGCGACGAGGCCGCCTTCGAGCCAGCCGGCCGCGTGCAGCACGAAATTCGTGCCGGCGAGCAGCGTCATGTTCAGCGTGTTGGCCGATTCGTGGGCCGCCTGCGCATCCGGAATCTTCGAGCCGCAGAGCGAGCCGCCCGTACGGAACGGCAGGCCAAGGCGGCGGGCGAGCTGCGCCGCGCCGTAGGAGACGAGCGACGGCTCCGGCGAACCGAAGGTCGGCGCGCCCGACTGCATGGAGATCGAGGCGGCGAAGGTGCCGAACAGCACCGGCGCACCCTTGCGGATGAGCTGGGTGAAGGACGCGCCGGCGAGAACCTCGGCAAGAATCTGCGTCAGCGTGCCGGCGACCGTGACCGGGCTCATGGCGCCCGACAGGATGAACGGCGAGACGACGCAGGCCTGATTATGACGGGCATAGACCTTCAGCGCGCCCACCATGGTCTCGTCGAAGACCATCGGCGAATTGGCGTTGATGAGGTTGAGCGTGACCGTGTTCTTCTCGACGAAATCGTCGCCGAAGACGAGCTTGGCCATGGCGATCGTGTCTTCCGCGCGTTCCGGCGCGGTGACCGAGCCCATGAACGGCTTGTCGGAATATTTGATATGGCTGTAGACCATGTCCAGGTGACGCTTGTTCACCGGAACGTCCACCGGCTCGCAGACCGTGCCGCCGGAGGAATGCATGGACGGCGCCATATAGGCGAGCTTCACGAAATTGCGGAAGTCCTCGATGGTCGCATAGCGGCGATTGCCGTCGAGGTCGCGCACGAAGGGCGGGCCATAGACCGGCGCGAAGACGGTGGCCTTGCCGCCGATATGCGCGTTGCGCTCGGCGTTGCGGGCATGCCAGGTGAAATCGGACGGAGCGGTCTTCAGAAGCTCACGGCACAGGCCCTTGGGAAAATGCACGCGCTCGCCGCGCACATCCGCGCCGGCATCCTTCCAGAGCGCCAGGGCTTCCGGGTCGTCGCGGAATTCGATGCCGATCTCCTCCAGCACGCGGTCGGCATTGCGCTCGATCAGCGACAGGCCTTCCTCGTCGAGAACCTCGTATTCCTTCACCTTGCGGGTGATGTAGGGCAGCGACGGGCCGGGACCGCCCCCCGTGCGCGATGCGCGCCGTGCGGCCGCGCCGCGTCCCTCGCGCGAACGGCGTCCGCCGCCCTCGCCTGCTGCCTGCTGGATGTCCTCGCTCATGATCCGTCTTTCCTTGTGCTGCCCGGCCTTGTACTTCCGGCCTTGTTCTTCCAGCGCCTGAATGCGCCTCCTGCCCTATGCTAGCAAGCCCCGGGTGGAGGGCGGTTCTCAATGCGCCAAGCCGTGGCGCACGCTGGATATCGATGTCGCGGAGACTATAGCGGGTTTGCGACGGCGCGCGTAGCGGCATCGTCGCGTTTGCACTGTCAATTCACGGCTTTACGGAGTATTGAGGAAACAAGTGTTCGGCGGGTCGCTTTTCGCTGTATGCGACGTCGCTTTCAAAATCAGGTGCGCGCGGGAGGAAGGATATTCCTTTACGACGAGCCTGCCGACCGCAGAGCCAATGGAGACGAGGAACCAACATGTCTGACGACGAAATCATTCTCGCCGATCTCTCCGACGAAGAGCTTGTGCAGCAGATGCACGACGACCTCTACGACGGCCTCAAGGAGGAGATCGAAGAGGGCACGAACATCCTGCTCGAACGCGGCTGGGCTCCCTATGACGTGCTGACCCAGGCGCTCGTCGAAGGCATGCGCATCGTCGGCGTCGACTTCCGCGACGGCATCCTCTTCGTTCCGGAAGTGCTGCTTTCGGCCAATGCCATGAAGGCCGGCATGTCGATCCTGCGTCCGCTGCTCGCCGCCACCGGCGCGCCGAAGCAGGGCAAGATGGTCATCGGCACCGTCAAGGGCGACATCCACGACATCGGCAAGAACCTCGTCGGCATGATGATGGAAGGCGCGGGCTTCGACGTCATCGACCTCGGCATCAACAACCCGGTCGAAAACTACCTCGAAGCCATCGAGCGCGAGCAGCCGGATATCCTCGGCATGTCCGCCCTGCTGACCACCACCATGCCCTACATGAAGGTCGTCATCGACACGATGAAGGAAAAGGGCCTGCGCGACGACTACGTCGTTCTCGTCGGCGGCGCGCCGCTGAACGAGGAATTCGGCAAGGCCGTCGGTGCGGACGCCTATTGCCGCGACGCGGCCGTCGCCGTTGAAACGGCCAAGGAATTCATGAAGCGCAAGCACAACATGCTTGCAGGCTGACAAACGAATAGGGCGGCGCCGGTCTTGAATCGGCGCCACCCTGCAATGATCTATCAGGTAGCCGCGCCCGAAGGCGCTGGCCCCGGCCGCATCAGTTGGCGGCGCGTGCGATGTTGTTGCCGGCATCCTTCGTCGCGTCGACGGCGTTGGCCGTATCCCGGCCCAGGCCGCGAATGGTGTTGCCGCAGGCGCTGAGCATGATCAGCGCGGTGAGTACGATACCGAAACGGGCGAGATGTTTCGCGGTCATGGCAGGGTCTCCTCATGAATCACTTCGAATCGAAAGTTAGACCAGCAAAGCCGGAAGGGGAACGTACCCCCCCTGAAAAATTACGGGTGATCGCCTGCGGCGCCATCGCCCGCGAAGTCCTCGCCATCCGGGATGCGAACGGTCTCGACCATATCGACCTGCAATGTCTTCCCGCCATCTGGCACGCCCATCCGGAAAAGATCGCCCCCGGCGTGGAACAGGCGATCGGGGAGGCCCGGGCCGAAGGCTTTTCGCGCATCTTCGTCGGCTATGCCGATTGCGGCACCGGCGGACTGCTCGACAAGGTCTGCGAGCGCGAGGGCGTCGAGCGCATCGCCGGCCCGCACTGTTATTCCTTCTTCGCCGGCAACGAAGCCTTCGCGGCCAAGGACGACGACGTGACGTCCTTCTTCCTTACCGACTTCCTCGCCCGCCAGTTCCGCTCCTTCGTCATCGAGCCGCTCGGCCTCGACCGGCATCCGCAGTTGAAGGAGATGTATTTCGGCAATTACCGCAAGGTCGTCTACCTCTCGCAGATCGAGGACGAGGCCCTGCAGCAGAAGGCGAAGGAAGCCGCAGACTATCTCGGCCTCGCCTACGAATACCGCTTCACCGGCTATGGCGACCTGACGGGCGAACTGCTGCGGGCGCGTTAGCCAATCCTTAGCCCTGCCTTGCAAATCCGGGGCGACGGTTACCGCTTCCTAAGCCATGTCCACGATGATGCGCGCCAAAGACCGGGCGAGGCATGACATGACGGAACGCGAGACGCGAATGGAAACGGTGGCGATGCTGATCCAGCCCGGCACCAACCCCGAAATCGTCGTCAACGCCGTCAGGGCGGCCTTCCCGAATCTCGTGGTGATCGAGGAACAGCCCGAATCGAAGGCGCTCTTCATCCGGCGACGCGCCAGGAAACTCGGCTGGGTGCAGGCGCTGGGACAGCTCGCGACCATGGTCGTCTCCAGATACGGCAAGCGCTTCACCGCCGCCCGCGCTGCCGAAATCCTCGAAGAATTCGGCGCAAATCCTCAAATCGACTCGACAATCCGTCGGATCGCCGTTCCCTCCGCCAACAGCCCGGATTTCCTGAAGGTGCTCGACGGCGTTCGCCCGGCAGCGCTGCTTCTCGTCAGCACCCGCATGCTGAAGGCCGAAACGCTCGCCGCCATCCCCTGCCCCGTCCTCAACCTGCATGCCGGCATCAACCCGCAATATCGCGGCCTGCAGGGCGGCTACTGGTCGCGCGTCATGGCCGACGAGGCGAACTTCGGCGCGACCGTGCATCTCGTCGATGCGGGCGTGGATACCGGCGGCGTGCTCTACCAGCATCGCCTCGAACCGTCCAAACGCGACACGATGCACACCTATCCGCTGCTCCAGACGGCGGCGGCGACCGGCATCGTCGTCGCGGCGCTGCGCGATGCGGTTTGCGGTGACCTCAAGCCTTTGAAAATAGCGGCGCCCTCGCGGCAATGGTATCATCCGCCGATCTGGACCTGGCTCTGGAACGGCGTGACCCGCGGCATCTGGTAAAACTTCTGGATAGCGAAATCCCGCGTCGCTTTTGAGCATGGGGCAGTCGTGGCGAGTGCAGCCCGCGACGCGGCCACGAAGCATTGTCATTGCGAGGAGACCTTTTCACATGGCAGACCGCATCATCGTCTACTGGCGCGACATCCCCGCCCAGGTCATCATCAAGAAGGGCCGCACGAACGCCAAGCGGGAGCTGTCGCTGCGCTTCACCGAGGCGATCGACATGTGCGCCATGCGCACCGGCGCCGCCGAGACGGACGACTACCTCGCCGAATGGCGCAAGGCCGATCCGGTCCCGGTTTCCGACGATCTCGAAGCCGAGGCCGACAAGGCCGCCGCCGAGCTGGAAGCCGCCTATGACCGCGAGCGCCTCGTCGCCCTCGTCAAGGCCGGAGGCCGCGACAATGGCTGACGCCGTCCAGAAGCCCGGTAATGCCGCGCCCGCCAAGAAGGCCGCCACCGGCGCCTTCACCCCGGCCGGCGTCTCCCCGAGCCGCCGCTCGCGCCACAAATACACGATCCGCCTGTGGGCCGTGCGCAACTCGCGCTTCTTCGAGTGGTTCTACAACCGCTTCGCCCAAGGCTTCCTGCTGCTGCACCCGGTCTGGAAGCTCTTCGGCTACCAGCGCGTGGAGCGACCGATCACCTTCGTCGAGCGCCATGTGAAGGGTTTCCTCTTCGACTGTCGCATGTGCGGCCAGTGCGCTCTGTCCTCCACGGGCATGTCCTGCCCGATGAACTGTCCCAAGCAGCTTCGCAACGGTCCCTGCGGCGGCGTGCGCGCCAACGGCAATTGCGAAGTGGAGCCGGACATGCCCTGCGTCTGGGTACAGGCATGGAAGGGCTCGCAGAACATGGCGAACGGGAATGCCATCATGAACGTGCAGAAGCCGGTGAACCAGTCGCTGCGTGAAACCTCCTCCTGGCTGCGCGTGACGGCCGAAGCCGCCGCTGCCCGGGAAGCCGACGCCTCCGCCGGAAAGGACGCCTGAGCCATGGCGCATATCGACGAAAACCCGCTCGGCGCGCACCTGCCGCTCGATCCGCTTCCCGGCCATTCCTCGCTCGGCCGCCTCGAACGCGTCCTGCGCCGCGGCGAATTCGCCGTGACGACGGAACTCAACCCGCCGGACAGCGCCAACCCGGAAGACGTCTATGCCCGCGCCGCGATCTTCGACGGCTGGGTGGACGGCATCAACGCGGTGGACGCTTCGGGCGCCAACTGCCACATGTCGTCCGTCGGCATCTGCGCGCTTTTGACCCGCATGGGCTATGCGCCGATCATGCAGATCGCCTGCCGCGACAAGAACCGCATCGCCATCCAGGGCGACGTGCTGGGCGCGGCCGCCATGGGCGTGTGCAACATCATGTGCCTCACCGGCGACGGCGTGCAGGCCGGCGACCAGCCGGGCGCAAAGCCGGTCTTCGACCTCGACTGCATGTCGCTGCTCGAAACGGTGCGCATCATGCGCGACAATTCGAAATTCCTGTCGGGCCGCAAGCTGACGACGCCGCCGAAGGTCTTCCTCGGCGCGGCGATCAACCCCTTCGCCCCGCCCCACGACTTCCGCCCCTATCGCCTCGCCAAGAAGATCGAGGCCGGCGCGCAGTTCGTGCAGAGCCAGTATTGCTTCGATGTTCCCATGTTCCGGGAATACATGAAGAAGGTGCGCGACCTCGGCCTGCACGAGAAGTGCTACATCCTCGTCGGCGTCGGGCCGATGGCCTCCGCCAAGACGGCCAAGTGGATCCGCTCCAACGTGCCGGGCATCCACATTCCCGATGCGGTCATCAAGCGCCTGGAAGGCGCGGAAGACCAGAAGAAGGAAGGCAAGCAGCTCTGCATCGACATCATCAACGAGGTGAAGGAGATAGAGGGCGTTTCCGGCATTCACGTCATGGCCTACCGCCAGGAAGAATATGTCGCGGAAATGGTGCATGATTCCGGCGTGCTGAAGGGCCGCCAGCCCTGGAAGCGCGAGCCGAACCCGGTCGACCAGCTCATTGCCGAACGCATCGAGGCGGCGCGCAACGGTCAGGAACAGGACCAGCAGCAGATGGCCGGACAGGCCGCCCAGCAACCCCATTGATTCCGCCTGCCGGCGCCCGCCGGCATGCAGCTTGTAACACCGGAAATCGCGCGCTAGACCAGAACCAGCGCCCTGCCCCAGAGGACCCTATATGACACGCACCATCGTCGCCTCGGCCACCCGCGAAATCGTCATCGGTTTCGACCAGCCCTTCTGCGTCATCGGCGAACGCATCAACCCGACCGGCCGCAAGAAGCTGGCCGCGGAAATGCAGGCCGGCAACTTCGAGACCGTCATCAAGGACGCGCTGGAACAGGTCGCCGCCGGTGCGACGATGCTCGACATCAATGCGGGCGTGACCTCGGTCAACCCGAACGAGACCGAACCGGGCCTGCTCGTCCAGACGCTGGAGATCGTCCAGGGCCTCGTCGATATCCCGCTCGCCATCGACTCGTCGGTAACGGCCGCCATCGAAGCCGGCCTCAAGGTCGCCAAGGGCCGCCCGCTGGTGAACTCGGTCACGGGCGAGGAAGAAAAGCTCGAAGCGATCCTGCCGCTGGTCAAGAAATACGACGTTCCGGTCGTCGCCATCTCGAACGACGAAACCGGCATCTCCATGGACCCGGACGTGCGCTTCGCCGTCGCCAAGAAGATCGTCGAACGCGCCATGGACCACGGCATCAAGCCGCACGACATCGTCGTCGACCCGCTCGTCATGCCGATCGGCGCGCTGGGCGATGCCGGCCGACAGGTCTTCCAGCTCCTTTATCGCCTGCGCAACGAGCTGAAGGTCAACACGACCTGCGGCCTCTCCAACATCTCCTTCGGCCTGCCGCACCGCCACGGCATCAATGCCGGCTTCATCCCGATGGTCATCGGCGCCGGCATGACGTCCGCCATCATGAACCCGTGCCGCCCGCAGGAAATGGAAGCCGTGCGCGCCGCCAACGTGCTGAACGGCACCGACGCGAACTGCACCAACTGGATCATGACCTACCGCGACCACAAGCCCGCCGAAGCCGGTGCGCCGGCTGCGGCCTCCGCCGCAGCCCCTGCAGCCGGCGGCGGTCGCCGTGGCGGTCGCGCAGCCCGCGCCGGCGCCGGCGCGGCACGGGAATAACGTGGCCGGCGGGCGTCAGCTTCGTCGCGACGCCTTCAGCCTCTGGCTGGAGGCCCCTTTCGTGATCGCCATGCGCTGCCACGAGATGGGCATGGCCGCGATGACGGGTTCGACGCAGGACACCGCCGAAATGACCCGGATGGTCACCGAGAAGATGGCTGCCGCGGCGGAAAGCGTCGTGGCGGCCAATTTTGCTTTGGCAAAGGCCCTGATGACGGCGGCTTCGCCGGAAAGCACGGTCCGCGCCGTTTCCGAAGCCGCCGTCAGGCCCTACGGCAAGCGCGTGCGCCGCAATGCGCGCCGCCTCGCCGCCCGGAAGCACTGACATGGCCGGCCCTGTCTGCAAGAGAGAGTATGAGCGATGCGCATCGAAGGTGAGAGCGAGACCAATATGACGGAAGCCTCGGCAAAGGAACCGCTCGTCCTCTTCATGCCCTCGGGCAAGCGCGGCCGCTTCCCGGTCGGCACGCCCGTTCTGGAAGCCGCGCGCAAGCTGGGCGTCTATGTCGAGAGCGTGTGCGGCGGGCGCGCGACCTGCGGGCGCTGTCAGATCGAGGTGCAGGAAGGCAACTTCGCCAAGCACAAGATCGTCTCCTCCCTCGACCACATCTCCGAAAAGGGCCCGAAGGAAGAGCGCTACGAGAAGATCCGCGGCCTTCCCGAAGGACGCCGCCTCTCCTGCTCCGCCCTCATCCTCGGCGATCTCGTCGTCGACGTGCCGCAGGACACCGTCATCAATGCGCAGGTCGTGCGCAAGGCGGCGACCGACCGTGTCATCGAGCGCAACGCCGCCGTCCAGCTCTGCTATGTCGAGGTGGACGAACCCGACATGCACAAGCCGCTCGGCGATCTCGACCGCCTCAAGGTCATGCTGGAAAAGGACTGGGGCTGGAAGGACCTTCTCATCGCTCCGCACCTCATCCCGCAGGTCCAGTCGATCCTGCGCAAGGGCGAATGGGGCGTCACCGCCGCCATCCACCGCGACATGGATAGTTCGCGCCCCTTCATCGTCGGCCTGTGGCCGGGCCTCAAGAACGAGGCCTATGGCATCGCCTGCGATATCGGCTCGACGACCATCGCCATGCATCTCGTCTCGCTGCTCTCCGGCCGCATCGTCGCCTCCTCCGGCACGTCGAACCCGCAGATCCGCTTCGGCGAGGATCTGATGAGCCGCGTCTCCTACGTCATGATGAACCCGGACGGCCGGGAAGCCATGACCAAGGCGGTGCGCGAGGCCGTCAACAGCCTGATCGGCAAGGTCTGCGAGGAAGGTGAGGTCGACCGGCACGATATCCTCGACCTCGTCTTCGTCGCCAACCCCATCATGCACCACCTCTTCCTCGGCATCGACCCGACGGAACTCGGCCAGGCGCCCTTCGCGCTCGCCGTGTCCGGCGCGCTGCAATATTGGGCGCATGAGATCGATATCGAGGTCAATCGCGGCGCGCGACTCTATACGCTGCCCTGCATCGCCGGCCATGTCGGCGCGGATGCGGCCGGCGCGACGCTTGCGGAAGGCCCCTATCGGCAGGATCGCATGATGCTGCTGGTCGACGTCGGCACCAATGCGGAAATCGTGCTCGGCAACAAAAGCCGCGTCGTCGCCGCCTCCTCGCCCACCGGCCCCGCTTTCGAGGGCGCGGAAATCTCCTCCGGCCAGCGCGCTGCCCCCGGCGCGATCGAGCGCGTGCGCATCGATCCTGCCACGCTGGAGCCGAAATTCCGCGTCATCGGCGTCGACAAGTGGTCCGACGAGGAAGGCTTTGCCGAAGCCGCCTCCAGCGTCGGCGTCACCGGCATCTGCGGCTCGGCGATCATCGAGGTCGTCGCGGAAATGTACCTTTCCGGCATCATCTCCGAGGATGGCGTGGTGGATGGCTCCATGGCGGAGCGCAGCCCGCGCATCCTGCAGAACGGCCGCACCTTCTCCTACCTGCTGCATGACGGCGAGCCGCGCATCACGGTGACGCAGAACGATATCCGCGCCATCCAGCTCGCCAAGTCCGCGCTCTATGCCGGCATCAAGCTCTTGATGGAAAAGCAGGGCGTGGAGCATGTCGACACGATCCGCTTCGCCGGCGCCTTCGGCTCCTTCATCGATCCGAAATACGCCATGGTGCTCGGCCTCATCCCGGACTGCGACCTTGCCGAGGTTAAGGCCGTCGGCAATGCCGCAGGCACCGGCGCGCTGATGGCGCTGCTCAACCGCGACCACCGCCGCGAGATCGAGAAGGAAGTGGCCCGCATCGAGAAGATCGAGACGGCGCTGGAGCCGAACTTCCAGCAGCTCTTCGTCAACGCCATGGCCATGCCGAACAAGGTGGACGCCTTCCCGGAACTTGCCAAGGTGGTCACCCTGCCGGAACGCAAGGTGCTTTCCGACGATGGCGGCGGCGAAGGTGGCGGCCGGCGTCGGCGTCGCAGCCGCGAATGAGGCCGCAGCCGGCCTTTTCCTCGTCCCAAAGCAGCCCTACGATGGGCCGCCGAAGACAATGAGAATCACCATGACCAGTTCCCCCATCGCCGCCGTCGCCCTGTGCGTCGTGCTCGCCTCGCCCGCTTTCGCCGACACCTATGCGGCCGTCAGCAACACGGCGATGTCCATCACCGGCGATATCGAGCTGGATGAAACCGGCATCACCTTCGAAAACGGCGAACAGGTCACGTTCGACGAGCAGGTCGCCGACCGGCTGACGGTCGACGGCCAGTCGGTGGAGGCGCATGTCTTCAGCCTTGCGGAAG
Organism: Shinella zoogloeoides; assembly: GCF_020883495.1. Classification (NCBI taxonomy): domain Bacteria; kingdom Pseudomonadati; phylum Pseudomonadota; class Alphaproteobacteria; order Hyphomicrobiales; family Rhizobiaceae; genus Shinella; species Shinella zoogloeoides. The sequence goes on from NZ_CP086610.1 coordinate 1,942,610, forward strand.
CGCGCGATCCGGTCCTGCTCAACGGCAACAGGCTGTGTGGCGCGCCCGTGACCTATGCCGCATCGTGGGAGACGAGCGACGGTAACGGCACGATACTCGCCGTCTTCTCGACGCCGGAGCCGCCGCAGAGCGACGCCGACATGTGCGCCTCCTACACCTACGAATAGACCTGCTTCCGCACGATCCCGGAAGGCGACCCTGCCGGTAGCGCTTCAGCAGGCGACCTGCAGCATGTCCATCGGCCGGCGCTCCATGCGGGCGAAGGCGGCGCGGATATATTCGGCGACAGCCTGCGCCGGGGCCTCGGCCTCATCGCTCACCACGAGGCCAATGAGATAGTGGCCGAGGTCCGGCAGGCCGTCCTTCTCGCCGAGCGCCACCATGTCGTCGCCGACGAGGAAGCGGGCGAGCGGGGCAACGGCGAGGTCCGCGCGGATGGCGGCGCGCTGGCCCATGTGATGGGCGCAGAAATAGGCGACGCGGAAATCCCGGCCCGACCGGCTGAGTTCCTCCAGCGCACGGGCGCGCCAGATGCAGCCCTCTTCCCAGACGGAGACCGGCAGCGGGTTTTTCAGATGGGCATTGCCGCAGTTCTTGCCCGCCCAGACGAGCTGTTCCTTGAGCAGGATTTCACCGGGAACGGGAAGAGTGCCGTCCGCCGAATTGAAGATCGCAAGGTCGAGCCGGCGTTCGGCGACCGCGCGGCGGAGATTCGCGCTGTTCTCGATCGACACGTTGACGGCGATCGACGGGAAGGTTTCGGCAAAGCGGCGCAGCACCTCCGGCAGGATCAGTTCGCCCACATCGTCCGGCGCGCCGAGCCGCACGACGCCGTTCATCTCCGGCATCATGAAGCGCGAGACCGCCTCGTTGCTGAGCGCGATCAGCCGGCGCGCATAGGAAAGCAGCACCTCGCCGTGATGGGTCAGCACCACCGAGCGTGCGTCACGGCGGAAAAGGGTGCAGCCCAGAAGCTCCTCCAGCTTCTTGATCTGCATCGACACCGCCGAGGGCGTGCGATGCACGGTCTCGGCCGCCGTGGTGAAGTTTCCCGTCTCGGCAATCGCCACGAAGGTTCTGAGGATATCCAGCTCCAGCAAGGGGAGCGTCTGGCGCATCAGCAGGTTCATCGCTGCCTCCATGGATCAGAAAATCTGAAGTAAAGACTAACTTCATTTCGTTTGATTGAAATACGAGACAGGCAGATAGTCAATCTGCAAAGCCACCGAATGGAAGGAAAAACGCCATGAACACGCAAAAATCGTTGTCGGACGGCGCCGATCTCGCCGTTCTCGTCCGTGGAAACGGATTCTCCTACGCCATCCGGCGCTTCGTCGGCGAGGCCATCGCGGCCCACCGCAAACGCGCCGCAATCCGCCACACAGCCTATGAACTGAACCAGCTTCCTCCTTACCTGCAACAGGACATCGACTGGCCTGCCATCGGAAAACATGAAGAACGCTGATCTATCCAATCAAATATATTCGTTTGTGTGATGCATGAGGTTGCGAGATAGTCACGATCAAGGTCGCGACCTTTCGATACCTCCCAAGCTCGAAAGGACCCTGAAATGGCAATAGCATTGGAACATCGCCCGGTACGGCGCGCAGCCCCCGCCGGCAGTCTTACCCGTCTCGTGCAGGATGGCCTTGCACGCATCGCATCCGCATGGCGGCGCTACCGCGTCCAGCGCGAACTCGAAGGCCTGTCCTACGACCAGCGCAAGGACATCGGCTTCCGCGCATGGGACAAGACCACGCGATGACAGACGACTGTAACGGCGACATGCCGAAGGAAGACGACGCCGAACACCGCCGGAGCTGACCTCAAACGTCTCTCCGGCGGTTTTCGTTTCGGCCTACAGGATCGGGATATGCGGGGCGGTGTTCATGGGCAGGGCGCCCGTCAACCGGGGATCGTCGAAGACCTCGACCTGCCGCCTGACCGGCGTGAAGCCCGAGCGGATGTAAAAGCCCAGCGCCTGCGGCGAATCCAGCGTGCAGGTATGCAGCCAGAAGCGGCGAATGGGCGACTGCGGCCGCGACCATGCCCGCGCGATGGCGTGGTTCATCAGCCAGCGCCCGGCCCCCTTGCCGATGATCGCCTCGGTCAACCCGAAGAAGGCGAGTTCGCAGCTTCCCTCTTCCCGGAAATCGAGTTCCAGCAGCCCCTCGGCGCGCCCGTCGCGCATCACGGCGAAGACGTCGACATCCGCATGATGCAGGATCGCGGCAAGTTCGGCATCGGCCATGGCGAGACGCGAGGTCCAAAGCCATTGCGCGCCGATACGCCGGTAGAGATCGCGATACCAGGCGGGATCCGCCTTTTCGACAGGCGAAAGCGCGACGCCGGGCTGGTCGATCTCGACATGGCGTTCCGCCGGCGCGGACATCTCCAGGCAGGTCACCACCGCCGCGAGCTTTCCCGCCGGCACGTCCGAATATCCGTCTGGCAGCATTCAGCAGTCCCTTTCGATCGTCTGCGCCGTTGTGACCGCCCGCGCCGGTCCTGTCAAACCGGCGCGCAGGGAGGCGGCGTCGCGTTTTGACCATTACGTAAGGTGCGTCGCAAACGCATAAGAGCCGGCATTCGTCACAATTCCGCCGGAAGCCCCTGACATCGCAACGTTACGTGACAGGCTACAGTCGCAACCATCCTTATGACTGTCGCAAAAATACTAGCGCAGCCGCCGCCTCGCCTGCGACGCTTGCAGTATCTCCCCCGGCATGGACACTCCGATGAACAAGCAAGACGTCAAGAAGCGCTCTCTCGTTTTCTTCCTGGTGCCCAATTTCTCCATGCTGCCCTTCTCGGCGGCCATTGAGACGCTGCGCATCGCAAACCGCATGCTGGGCTACGAAGCCTATACCTGGCGGCTCGCCTCGACGGACGGCCAGCAGGTCCTCTCCTCCAGCGGCATCGGCATAGAGGTCAATTCCTCGCTCGCCGACGAACGCAAGCATCTCGGCGGCGAGAACCGGCCCTCGATGGTGCTGGTCTGTTCCGGCATCTATGTCGAGGACTTCAGCAACAAGTCCGTCAACGCCTGGCTGCGCGAGGTCTATAACCGCGGCATCGCCGTCGGTTCGCTCTGTACGGGCGCGCATGTGCTGGCGCAGGCGGGCCTGCTGACGGGCAAGCGCTGCGCGATCCACTGGGAGAACCTGCCGGGCTTCGCCGAGGCCTTCCCACAGGCCGACGTCTATGCCGACCTCTACGAGATCGACAGCAATATCTACACCTGTGCCGGCGGCACCGCCTCGCTCGACATGATGCTGAACCTGATCGACCAGGATTTCGGCGAGAACCTCGTCAACCGCGTCTGCGAACAGGCGCTGACCGACCGCGTGCGCGGCCCGCACGACCGCCAGCGCCTGCCGCTGCGCGCCCGCCTCGGCGTACAGAACGCCAAGGTTCTGTCGATCATCGAACTGATGGAGAAGAACCTCGCCGAGCCGCTGTCGCTGCTGGAGATCGCCGACGGCGCCGACCTCTCCCGCCGGCAGATCGAGCGGCTGTTCCGCCAGGAAATGGGCCGCTCGCCCGCCCGCTACTACCTCGAAATCCGGCTCGACCGCGCACGGCACCTGCTGGTGCAGTCCTCGATGCCCGTGGTGGAGGTGGCCGTCGCCTGCGGCTTCGTTTCCGCCTCGCACTTCTCCAAGTGTTATCGCGAACTCTACAACCGCTCGCCCCAGCAGGAGCGCGCCGAGCGCAAGCTGACGCTCTCGACCCTCGCGCGCTAGGACCGCTCGACATTCAGGCCGGCATGGGCTGAATGGCGAGCGGTCCCAAGACGGCGGGCTTTAAGCCTGCTGGCGCTGCCGCGCGGTACGGATTTGCGTCAGCGTGTCGAGGTTCTGGTTGACGCGGCAGTAGAATTCCTCGTCGATGAACGGGCGCATGATGAAGTCGTTGCCGCCGGCCTTGAGGAAGCGGGCCGACAGCAGGCGATCCGTCGAGGACGAGACGCCGATGATGCGCAACTGGTGCGAGCCGACCGTGCCGCGAATGCGCCGCGTCAGCTCGAAGCCGTCGATATCCGGCATGTTGTAGTCGGTGATCATCAGCGCGATATCGGGATTGGCCTTGAGCAGCGCGAGCGCGCTGGACCCGTTTTCCGCCGTGCTGACACGGAAATTGTAGCGCTTGAGGCGCGTCGTCAGCAGCGCCCTCGCCGTCGCGCTGTCGTCGACGATCAGCACGTGATGCTGGTGGTTGGTCAGGAAGCGGCAGACCGATTCCGCCAGCATGTCTACCGCGAAGATATTGTCCTTCAGGATATAGTCGACGATCTCCTTGGACAGGAGCTTGTCGCGCGTCGCCTGCTGGAACGTGCCGGTGAAGACGATGGTCGGAATGGAAAGATCCACCAGATAGTTCAGCGCCTCGCCATTCTCGGCGCCCGGCAGGTTTATGTTCGAAATCGCCAGGGTGATCTTGTCGGTGGATTTGTCATAGGCAAGCTCCAGTTCCTCGAAGCTGCGGCAAATCTCGACATCGATGTCGAAAAGCTCCTTCAACCGCTTCGAGATCATGGACGTGAAGACATTCGAGTCCTCGGCAACAAGAATACGGTGGTGCGAAAGAGACGCGCCGGAATACTGCATTCCGGAAATGCCGATGAACGCCATGACTTGCCTTCGTAAGATGGATTATCCCCGTCTGAAGACGTAGCGACAACCCTTTGCGAAAGCGTTAAATTTAGGGGGCTTGAAAACACGACGGGCGGGTCGGCGCGTCGTTTCTCGCAGGCAAAGTAAAACGGCGCGCCTCTTCTTGCGCGCCGTTTGCGGAAAGTGGCCGGATGCCTATTTCACCGAGGCGCCGCCGCCCTTGATCTCGACATCCTCCGCGCCGTTGAGCGCGATGCGGTCGCCGTTAGGCAGGGTGAGGAAGCAGCCCGAGGGGCAGATCGTTTCGGTCGCGCCCGGCTCCAGCGCCACCTCGGCGCGGCTGCCGTCCTCGACGATGACGAGAACCTGCGTGTCGGCGTCCTTGTTGGTCACCGAGGCGGCAACGGCCGGAGCGGACATCGCGGCCGACACCAGCAGCATCATGATCATTCGCTTCATCTTCACCCGGCGCAGCGCGCCGCCCTCTTCAAAGCCCTCGGGGAACACTAACGTTCCCCGATTGGATTTGCATGTGTTTTATGAGGGGGCGGCTGAATGGAGCGTGAATGCGGCGTTCATGTGCCGGAAATCGGGCGGCGCTCAGGTCTCGGGCGTCTCGTCGGCCGTCGGCTTCGCCTTGCGCCGGGCGGCTTGCGGGCGCACTTTCTCCGTCGCCTGTTCGAGAATGGCGGTGATCAGCTCGGCGCTTTCCGGCGATATCTTGACCGGCACCTCCGCCGCCGACGGCGCGCCGATGGCGATCTTCTCCTCGCGGAACCGTTCGAGGATGGCGGCCCTGAGGTCCGACTTGACGCCCGTGCCGTTGAGGATATCCGCCAGGAAGGCGCGGATTTCGAAGTCCAGCGTCGCGGAAGAGAACCCCTGGAAGACGACCGTCGGCTCAGGATTGCGCAGGAGGCCCTGCTGGCCGCGCACGACCTCGACGAGCAGTTGCTGCACGTGGCGCGGATCGTTGCCGCCATGCACGCTGATCGGAATCTCGACGCGGCCGAGCTTGTTGCGGTGCGTCCAGTTGCCGACCTGCCCGTTGATCAGCACCGAGTTCGGCACGATCACCGTCTGGCGCTGGAAGGTCTCGATCTCGGTGGCGCGCACGGAGATGCGGCGCACGAAACCCTCGGTCGTGCCCGCCACCACCCAGTCGCCGACCTTGAACGGTCGCTCGGCAAGCAGGATGAGGCCGGAGACGAAATTCGACACGATGTTCTGCAGGCCGAAACCGATACCGAGCGAGAGGGCGCCGGCGACGAGCGCAAGGCTGGAAAGATTGATGCCCGCCGCCGAGATACCGACGAGACCGGCAAGCGCCACGCCCGCATAGCCGACCGCCGTGCGCACGGAGTTGCGCACGCCCGCATCGACCTGGCTGCGCGCCAGCACATTGCCGTCGACCCACCGCTGGAACCAGCGCGTGATGACGAGGCCGGCGACGAAGAGCAGGACGCCGGCAAGGATGCCCACCAGCGAGATCGTGATGGTGCCGATGCGGATTTCCGTAAAGATGCGATAGGCCCAGGACTCGATATCCGCGATCTGGAAGCCCCATTGCAGCAGGATGAGCGGCACGAAGAAGACGAAGAGCAGCAGATAGATCGCCAGCCCCGCCGCAAGGCCGATCTGGTCGAGCGCGACCTGCCCGAGGCCGAAGCGCTCCTCCAGCCGCTTGCCGACCGCCGTCTCGGCAAAGGCGTTCGTGGCGGAAACGGCGCGGCCGGACAGGAAGCCGATATACATCGTCACCACCACCGCGCCCGTTACCACGATCTGGGTGGCGACAAAGCGCGCCATGCCGACATAGCCGAGCAGCGCCGCGAGGATGAGGCCGAGGCCGGTCAGCACCAGCAGAACGAAGATTGAGCGCGGCCAGGGACGCCCCGGCGAATCCGGCGTCTCACCCTGCCGCAGCACCGGCTTGATGAAGGCGGTGACGAGAAGCAGCGCGCCGATGACGATGGAGGCGAAGAAGCTCTTCACCACCGTCAGCACCACCGGCGAGCCCAGCACCTCGCTGATCGTGCCGAGGAAATAATCCGCGCCGTTGACCACGGCCATGCTGAAGATCAGGAGCCAGAGGAGCTGCGCGCCCCGGTCGGAAACCCGCACCAGCCGCCAGTGCCCGTCCCCCGGCGACAGCACCGCATTGGCAAGCTGCCCGAGGAAATAGATGGCGACCAGCACGCCGAGCGCGATGGCGACGATGGGCGCGATATCGGGCCGCAGCACCTTGAAGGCGTCGAGGAAGAAATAGCTCGCACCGGCAAAGGCCGCCGCCGCCATGGTCGGCAGGACGGTGGACCAGAAGGCGACGGACAGGCGCGTGATATAGTGCGGCTTCTCCTGCCGGGCCGCGCGCGTGATATAGGGCGAGAACAGCCGGTAGCTGCCGGACAGCAGAACAAGGGCCGCCATCAGCGACAGGGCAACGGCGCCCAGAAGCTGCATGCGCTTGAATTTCCAGACGAACTGCATCCACGCTGTCACGGTGCGGCCGAGCGTCTGCGTCTCCTCGGTAATCGCACCGGAGGCCTCGGAGAAGAGATCGGAACTGATTTCGGTCCGCTTCAGGATGGCGTCGGAGAAAAGCTGTCGGCGGATTTCCGTAATGCGGTTGGAAAGCTTCGTCGCCTCGATCGAAAGGTTCTCCGCCTCCCCCGTCAGCGCATTGATCTCGTTGCGCTCGGTGGTGAGCTTCTTGCGCTCCTCCACCACGACGTCGGCCTCGGCCGGCGCGCCCTCGGCCGGCGGGTCGCCAAGCTCGGCCTGACGCGCCTTGATGGCGTCGAGGCGCGGGCGCGTGGCGACGGAGATCGCCAGGATCGACCGGTTCAGCGCTTCCGCCTCGACCTTGAGCTGGACAAGGCGCGCATCGTCGTCGGCATGGGTATCGACGCGCTCGCGGATGGCGTTGAGCTGCGCGCCCGCCTTGTCGAGATCGGCATTGGCCTGCTGGAGCGGCGTCGCCGTCTCGACGGCGGGCGCGGCGGCCGTCTGCGCGAGAACGGGCGTGGCCGCGCTGAGGACAAGCGCGAGAAGAACGGAGACAAGACGAAAGACCGGCAAAAGGCCACCCTCGCAGGACAGAGACAGACGACGCATCGCACGCATGCGATTCCCCACCCTTCTAGCCATGATTGCGGCCATTTTGAACCATCCGGCCCGCGCGGCTAGAATCCGGCCCCCGGTTCGGCGAGATAAGCCTCCTCCTCCCGCGTCGAAACCCTGCCGAGGAAGGCGTTGCGATGGGGAAAGCGGCCATATTCGGCGACGACCTCGCGGTGCCGTATGGCATAGTCGAGATACATCTCGTCGCCATGCGCCTCGAACAGCGCGACGGAAAGATCCTGATCCGCCAGGTCCTCTGAATGCTCGAAGGGCATGTAGAAGAAATGGCGGCGGCCGTAGTCGACCAGCTTGTCCGCCCCAGCCTCTAGCGCCAGCCTTGCCTCGCGCCGGGCGATCCAGTCCGTGGCGAACGCCATCGGCGAGGCGCGGTACATGTTGCGGGGGAACTGGTCGAGCACGATGATCGCCGCCAGCCGCGCCTCGGGGCTTTCCCGCCACTCGGGCGTGACCGCGCGGGAGAGCGCGCGATGCGTCGCGCAAAACCGCGAGAAGACCCGCGCGTCGAGATCGGGCGTGGATTGCCACCAGTCCTTCGCCGTCAGGGTCTCGCACCAATAGCCGACGACCTCCTCCGGCCGCCTCATCCCGTCATCCTGCATATTTGCGCCTCCAGTCATTGTCTGCGGCAATATGGCGTCGCGCCGGGGCGCGGCAAGGGGCCGGCCCTATCGACTCGCGCCATCCGCCCATGCATCCTGCCGCGAGCGGAACCCGAAGGGAAATGGCTTGGCCCGGCAGATCGCATTGTGCGTCCTTATCGCCGTCATCGCCTATGTCTGCCTCTGGGCGGCATGGACCTGGTATTGATCGTCCATGCCGGCAATCGCCGCCAGACGGGGCTGCGGCCGCCCGTATCCCGCATGGCGCGCAAGATCGAGGAACGCGCCGACGCGGCGCTCGACCTTCTGCGCATGGTTCTGCGCGATATCCGCCAGCCGATGGTCGAGGCAGGGATTGGCGAAGCGTTCGAGAGTGACGGCAAGATAGTCTTCCGCCGCCTCGCCCTGCCCGAGATGCGCGAAGACCGGCAGAACCTCGTCCCGGTAGAGCGCCGCCAGTTCCTCCATGACATCGGCCCGCGCGATGAAATCGCGCACGACCGGATCGCCCGCGCCGCCCTGTCGCCGCCAGAGATCGACAAGAACCGTGTGGCCGAGATTGAGGATATGCAGCTTCAGCCGCTCGATCACCTTCAGGTCGTCGACCATGAGGATCGCCGGATGGGCGCAGGGCGCGACGACGCCCGGCCCCTTCTCGATGGCCCAGAGCGCGTAAGGCTCCGCGACGGCGCCGGCCGGCTCTATCGGCTCCGAGACGATGCGGTCGACGAGGCTGCTCGCCCATATCACCCGGTCCCCGATATAGGAGACCAGCGCGCCATCCGCGTCGTGGCGCCGCGCGATGGCGAGGACCGCGTCCTTCAGCACCGCGCCATTGTCGGCCACCAGCTCCATCGGCATGACGACGATCGGGGCCGCGCCCGCCACGAACCGGGCAGCCAGCAGATGGTATAGCTTGGCGGGAAAGCTCATCGCCGGGAGATAGGCGCTCTCGCCATCCTCCGGCCGGCTCTGGAAGCCGGCGTCGCCCGTATTGGAAAGGACGAATTCGGCCTCCTCGACGAAGACGCGCACCACCTCCGGCCAGTCGGCGGAAGCGGAAAAGCAGCGCCGCACGGAGGTGACCGTCCGTATCTCATCGACCACACGGCCATCCTGAAGACCGCGGATGCGGACGGGATAGCCTTCCGGCGCGGCCAGCGCGGCAAGCCGCCGGCTGCGGCCGGCATCGCCCGAGGTCTGCACCACGGTGATCGCGCGCGCCGGCGCGCCCTCGGACAGGAACAGGTCGGCATGGGCCTGCAGGAACCGGCTGGTTCCGAACTGGATGACGGTGGTCTTCATCGCCGCGTCTTGCTCCCTGATGCGCGCTTCCTTCCTGTTTCACACCATCGCCGGCCGACCGCAAGCTTAGCGGCCGCCTAATCAACGCTGAATCAAACGCTCATGTCGGCCCTTTCCCGCTTCCACTACACATCGGGAAAGGCGGCCGCAGGGCCGGCGCTCCGGGAAGGGAAGGAAGCGGCATGGCAGTTGAAAAAGTGGACACGCTCGTCATCGGCGCCGGTCAGGCGGGTGTTGCGATGAGCGAGCATCTCGGCAGGCGTGGCATTCCCCATCTCGTGCTCGAAAAGGCCCGCATCGCCGAAAGCTGGCGCACGGCCCGCTGGGACAGCCTCGTCGCCAACGGCCCCGCCTGGCACGACCGCTTCCCCGGCCTCACCTTCGCCGGCCTCGAGGACGAGGCCTTCGCGCCCAAGGAACAGGTGGCCGACTACTTCGTGACCTATGCCGAGAAGATCAAGGCCCCGATCCGCTGTGGTGTCGAGGTGCGGTCCGTGCGCAAGGAGGGCGACACCTTCCGCGTCGAGACCTCCGACGGCGTGATCGAGGCGAAGAACGTCGTCTCCGCCACCGGAGCGTTCCAGCGGCCCGTCATGCCGGCCCTCGTGCCGGAACAGAAGGGGCTGACGCAGATCCATTCCAACACCTATCGCAATCCCGGCCAGTTGCCCGAGGGCGCGGTTCTGGTGATCGGCGCAGGTTCGTCCGGCACGCAGATCGCCGACGAACTGCTGCGCGCCGGCCGCAGCGTCTACCTTTCCATCGGCCCGCACGACCGGCCGCCGCGCCGCTATCGCGGCAAGGATTTCTGCTGGTGGCTCGGCGTGCTCGGCATATGGGACCTCAAGGTGCCGGCCCCGAACACCGAGCATGTCACCATCGCCGTCAGCGGCGCCTATGGCGGCAACACCGTGGACTTCCGCCGCCTCGGCAATCGCGGCATGACGCTGCTCGGTCGGGCCGAGGCCTGCAAGGACGGCGTGCTGCATGTCGCGCCCGACCTCGTGGAGAACATCGCCCGGGGCGACGCCAACCACCTTTCCCTGCTCGACCGCGCCGACGCCTATGCGGCGGAACACGGCCTCGACCTGCCGGAAGACCCGGAGGCGCGCCGCAAGGAACCGGACCCGGCCTGCGTGACCGACCCGATCCTGACGCTGAACCTCAAGGAAGCCGGCATCACCTCGATCATCTGGGCGACGGGCTATGCGGTCGATTACGGCTGGCTGAAGGCCGACACGCTCGACGAAAAGGGCCGCCCGGTCCACGAGCGCGGCGTCTCCAAAGTGCCCGGCCTCTTCTTCGTCGGCCTGCCGTGGCTGTCGCGCCGCGCCTCCTCCTTCATCTGGGGCTGCTGGCACGATGCGGATTATCTGGCCGGCTACATCGCCGAACACCGTGGCGGACAGGATGCCGGCATCGCCGCCGCGGCCTCCTGAAAACCCGGCGCCGGCCGCCCGCAAGGAGGAAGCGAGCATGCCATGAACCGACACCCGGCCCCCGAGAAAGCCCCCGTCGTCCACAGCCCTGCGGAACGCGCTCTTTCCGAGCGTGCAAATCTGTTCCTTAATTGGCGTTTCAACGGGGGAACAGACATGGCCTTGCGCTTCACGCTCCGGCAACTGGAATATCTTGTCGCTGTCGGGGAATTCGGCTCCGTCACGGAGGCGGCCGAACGGGTGAACGTCTCGGCCCCCTCCGTCTCGGCGGCGATCTCGCAGCTCGAGAAGGAATTCGGCATCAACCTCTTCGTGCGCCGCCACGCGCATGGCCTGTCGCTGACGCAGGCCGGCCACAGCTTCGTCGCGCAGGCGCGGCAGATCCTCTCGGAAGCCGCAAGACTCAACGCCCTTTCCAACGAGCTGACCGGCCAGGTGCGCGGGCCGCTGCATGTCGCCTGCCTCGTCACCTTCGCGCAGGCCGTCATCCCCTCCCTGCGCCGCGCCTTCTCCGATACCTATCCCGAGGTCGATTTCTTTCAGTACGAGCGCGACCAGGCGCGTATCCTCGAAGGCCTGCGCATGGCGCGCTTCGACATCGCGCTCAGCTACGATCTCGACATCCCCGCCGACATGGCCTTCCACGAACTGGCCGTGCTGCCGCCCTATGCGGTGCTGCACGAGGAGCATCCGCTGGCGAACCGCCGCGAGGTGACGGTGGAAGACCTTGCGCCGCACCCGATGATCCTGCTCGACCTGCCGCATTCCTCGGCCTATTTCCTCTCGCTCTTCCGCGACGCGGGCCTGACGCCGCATATCGCCGAGCGCACGCGGGACATGTCGGTGATGCGCGCCATGGTGGCCAACCGCTTCGGCTATTCCATCGCCAATATCCGCCCGGTCTCCACCTATGCACCAGATGGCAGCCGCCTCACCTTCGTGCCGCTCACCGGGAACCTGCGCCCCATGCGCATGGGCATCCTCTCGATGGCCGGCTCCACGCCGGCGCTCACCGTCCGGCGCTTCATCGATTTCTGCGGCGAGACGATCCGCGGCATGGGCATGGACCTGCCGGTTTCCGCCGACGACCCTCAGCAAGAGAAAGGCAGTTCATGACGACGACCATCGACTGGCGCGCCCGCGCCGCGAGCCTGAAATTCCGCAACGGCCTCTATATCGACGGCGGCTTCCGCGATGCGGCGAAGGGCGGCCGGTTCGAGACCGTGAACCCGGCCAACGCGCAGGTGCTGACGGCCGTCGCCCGCGGCACCGCCGAGGATATCGACGCCGCCGTCGCCTCCGCTCGCCGCGCCTTCGAGGATGGCCGCTGGTCCGGCAAGTCGCCGGCCGAGCGCAAGGCGGTGCTCTTGCGCCTCGCCGCCCTCATCCGCGAGAACGTGCCGGAACTCGCTTTGCTCGATACGCTCGACATGGGCAAACCGATCAGCGACAGCTCCACCATCGACGCGCCCGGCTCCGCCCATTTCTTCGAATGGCATGCCGAGGCCATCGACAAGCTCTATGACGAGATCGCCCCCACCGGGCGCGGCGACCTCGCCATGATCCGCCGCGTGCCGCTCGGCGTCATCGGCGCCGTCGTGCCGTGGAACTTCCCGCTCGACATGGCGACGTGGAAGCTCGCGCCGGCGCTCGCCACCGGCAATTCCGTCGTGCTCAAGCCGGCCGAGCAATCGCCGCTCTCCGCCCTCATGCTGGCCGAACTTGCCTCCGAGGCGGGCCTGCCGGATGGCGTGCTCAACGTCGTGCCCGGCTTCGGCGAGGATGCCGGCCGCGCGCTCGGCCTCCACCCGGATGTCGACGCCCTCGTCTTCACCGGCTCCACCAAGGTCGGCAAGCTCTTCATGACCTATGCGGGCGAGAGCAACATGAAGCAAGTCTGGCTGGAGACGGGCGGCAAGTCGCCGAACCTTATCTTCGCCGATGCGGACCTCGACAAGGCGGCCGAAATGGCGGCCTTCGGCATCCTGTTCAATTCCGGCGAGGTCTGCTCGGCCAATTCCCGCCTGCTGGTGCATCGCTCCGTGCAGGAGGAGTTTACGCAGAAGCTGATCGCCGCGACCGCTGCATGGCCGCTCGGCGACCCGCTCGACACCGCCACCCGCATGGGGCCGCTGGTGGAAAAGAGCCATGCCGACCGCGTCGCCTCCTATATCGACATCGGCCGCAAGGAAGCCCGCCTTGCCCACGGTGGCACGCGCGAGACGCGCGACGGCTCGGACTGCTACATCCAGCCGACCATCTTCAACGAGGTCGCGCCGGACGCCCGCATTGCGCGGGAGGAAATCTTCGGCCCCGTGCTCGCCATCACGCCCTTCGACAGCGACGAGGAAGCGCTTCGCATCGCCAATGACAGCGAATACGGCCTCGCCGCCTCCGTCTGGACGAAGGACCTGTCGCGCGCGCTCTCGGTCTCCGACCGACTGAACGCCGGCACCGTCTCCGTCAACACGGTCGACGCGCTCTCGGCCATGACGCCCTTCGGCGGGGTCAAGCAATCCGGCTTCGGCCGCGATCTCTCCATCCACAGCTTCGACAAGTATTGCTCCCTCAAGACCGTGTGGGTGAAATACTAGGCCCGCCCATCCGGTCCGGGTTGCGCGCCGGTCCCCTTTTTGCGGTTGTTTCCGCAGAGGGGATCGGCGCAAAAGTCTTCATAATTGACTGAAATCAAAAGATATTTTCCAAGCCCCTGAAGAACCTGACAGGGATAGGGGAAGCGTCGCGGCCACGCGAAGGGTCTCGATTAGCCTGAACCTAATCCATGCTTCCGGAACGCATCATTTACCGAAAGCCCTTCGCCCAATCCAATAGCCTCACAAACCCCGAGGATTGCCATGCGCGACGCCAAATACGATATCCTGTTCGAACCCCTCGCGATCGGCCCGCACGTCGCAAAGAACCGGCTCTATCAGGTGCCGCATTGCAACGGCGGCGGCTATCGTGACCCCTCCGCGGCCGCGGCCATGCGCGGCATCAAGTCGGAAGGCGGCTGGGGCGTCATCTTCACCGAACAGACCGAGATGCACCACACCTCGGAAATCACACCCTTCATCGAATTGCGTCTCTGGGAGGACAAGGACATTCCCGGCCTTCGCCGCATGTCCGACGCGATGAAGGTGCATGGCGCGCTCGCCGGCATCCAGCTTGCCTATTCCGGCATCAACGGCCCGAACTTCTACACCAAGGAAGTGCCGCTCGCCCCCTCCGCCCTGCCGATCCGCACCTTCACCAACGATCCGGTGCAGGCCCGCGCACTCGACCTCACGGATATCAGGAATCTCCGCCGCTGGTTCGTCAACGCAGCCAAGCGCTCCAAGATGGCCGGCTTCGACCTGATCTGTCTTTACGGCGCGCACGGCTTCGGCATCTTCCAGCACTTCCTGTCGCGCGCCACCAACCAGCGCACGGACGAATATGGCGGGAGCCTGGAAAACCGCTCGCGCTTCGCCCGCGAGGTCGTCGCCGATATCCGCGACGCCGTCGGCGATACGACCGCGATCACCATGCGCGTCAGCCTTGACGAGACCATCGGCGAACTCGGCTTCTCCAATGCCGAGGTGCGCGAATTCGTCGAGATGAATGCCGACCTGCCCGACCTTTGGGACCTCGCGCACGGCGCATGGGAAGACTGTTCCGGCCCCTCGCGCTTCAAGGAGGAAGGCGCGCAGGAGCTACTGGTCCGGGGTATTCGCGAACTCTCCTCCAGACCCGTCGTCGGCGTCGGCCGCTTCACCTCGCCGGACGTGATGGCGCGCATGATCCGCCAGGGCGTGCTTGATTTCATCGGCTGCGCCCGCCCCTCCATCGCCGATCCCTTCCTGCCGAAAAAGATCGAGGAAGGCCGCATCGAGGACATCCGCGAATGCATCGGCTGCAACATGTGCATCACCGGCGACATGACCATGTCGATCAGCCGCTGCACGCAGAACCCGACCTTCATGGAGGAATGGCGCAAGGGCTGGCACCCCGAGCGCATGAACGAGAAGGGCGAGAGCCAGACGGTGCTCGTCGTCGGCGCAGGTCCCGCCGGGCTTGAGGCCACCCGCGCCCTCTCGCTGCGCGGCTATGACGTGACGCTGGCCGAGGCGACCACGGCGCTCGGCGGCCGTGTCGCCCGCGAGCGGCTGCTGCCCGGCCTTTCCGCCTGGGGCCGCGTCGTCGATTACCGCCAGTACCAGATTTCCCAGCGCACCAATGTCGAGACCTATTTCGACAGCCGCCTGACGGCCGAGGACGTGCTGGGCTTCGGCTTCGAGCATGTCGCCATCGCCACCGGCTCGCACTGGCGGCGCGACGGCGTCGCCCGTCAGCATGTCATGCCCATGCCGGTCGACCCCGCCATGACCGTCTGGACGCCCGACGACGTGATGGCGAAGGTCCATCCCGAAAACCTCGCCGGCAAGACCGTGGTGGTCTATGACGACGACCACTATTACATGGGTGGCGTGATGGCCGAGGTGATGGCCAAGGCTGGCGCCAACGTCATCCTCGTCACGCCCTCGGCCTATGTCTCGGACTGGACGCGCAACACGCTGGAACAGGGCGCGATCCATGTGCGCCTCGACGATCTCGGCGTCGACATCCGCCTCAACCGCGGCGTCACCGCCATCCGCGCCGGCGAGGTCGAGACCAATTGCACCTATACCGGCCGCAAGACGGCCATCGGCTGCGACGCGGTCGTGATGGTCGCCTCGCGCCTTGCGGAAGATGCGCTCTACAACGCGCTTCTCGCCCGGCAGGCCGACTGGGCCGATGCCGGCATCAAGACGGTCAAGATCATCGGCGACGCCAGCGCCCCGGCCCCCATCGCCTGGGCGACCTATGCCGGCCATCGCTATGCGCGGGAACTGGACACGCCCGACATCGGCGACGCCCTGCCCTTCCGCCGCGAAGTCACCCAGCTCGAACCGGCGTGAGGAACGACGCATGACTGAGCCCAAGGCCATCGAAGTGAAGTCGGTCTCCAAAAACTTCGGGGCCTATCAGGCGCTGAAATCGGTCAGCTTCGACATCGGCAGCAACGAGTTCTTCACGATGCTCGGCCCGTCGGGCTGCGGCAAGACCACGCTCTTGCGCATGCTCGCCGGCTTCGAAAGCCCGGACGCCGGCTCGATCCTGCTCAACGGCAAGGAAGTCGTCTCCATCCCGCCGCACAAGCGGCGGGTCAACACCGTCTTCCAGAGCTACGCCCTCTTCCCGCACATGACGCTGGAACAGAACGTCGCCTACGGCCTCGAAAACCTCGGCTGGGAACAGGCGCGCATCAGAACCCGCGTCGGCGAGATGCTGGAGCGCGTGCATATGGGACCGATGGCGAAGCGCAAGCCCGCCCAGCTTTCCGGCGGCCAGCGCCAGCGCATCGCGCTTGCCCGGGCGCTCGCGCCCGAGCCGGAGGTGCTGCTGCTCGACGAGCCGCTTTCCGCCCTCGACCTGAAGCTCCGGCAGGCGATGCGCGACGAGCTGCGCACGCTCCAGCGCGACACCGGCATCACCTTCGTCTTCGTCACGCACGATCAGGAAGAAGCGCTCGACATGTCCGATCGTATCGCCGTGCTCGGCGGCGGCGAGGTGCAGCAGATCGGCACCCCGGCGGAAATCTACGAGGAGCCGGTGAACCGCTTCGTCGCCGATTTCGTCGGCGAGACGAATTTCCTCGACGTGGAAGTACTGGAAACCACCGGCAGCGAGGCGACCATCCGCACCCCCTTCGGCCTTTCCATCACCGTACCGGCAACCGGCCCGACCGCCAAAGGCCGCGCCACGCTCTCCGTGCGCCCGGAAAAGATCAATCTCGGCAATCAGGCGCAGGGCATCACCTTCGAGGGCCGCATCACCAACAAGAACTATATGGGCGGCTACACCCACTACACGCTCGACGTCGCGGGCACGGAACTGCGCGCCTCGCGCCGCAATGCATCCCGCGAGGGCGACACGATCCCGCTCGGCGCAACGGTTCCCGTCGGCTTCATCGCAGCCTCCGCGCGGGTGCTGGCGGCATGACGGACAGCGCCCTCCATATCCCCGCCGAGACGGTGCGCGCGCCCCGCGCCCGCTTCTGGCACGATCTTTCCTTCTGGGGCCTGCTGCCGGCGCGGCTGCTGATGAGCTTCGCGCTGATCCTGCCGATCTTCATCATCGCCGCCGTCTCCGTGGCGACACGCGGCGCCTATGGCGGCTTCACCTGGGATTTCAACCTCGCCGGCTACAGCCAGATCCTCTTCAACGAGGGCTGGACCGGGGAACTCGAATTCACCCCGCAATATCTCCTCATCATCGGCCGCACCTTCCTGCTTGCCGGTGCGACCACGCTGATCTGCCTCCTCTTCGCCGTGCCGGTCGCCTATTTCATCTCGCGCCAGCCGCCGGGCCGCAAGGCGGCACTGGTCTATCTCGTGACGCTGCCCTTCTGGGTCTCGATGATCCTGCGCGTCTATGCCTGGATGATCATTCTCGGAAAGGACGGTACGCTGCCGAAACTGCTGGAAACGCTCGGCTTTCCCGCCGGCATGAGCTTCATGTTCAACGACGGGGCGACGCTGACGGCCATGGTCTATACCGCCATGCCGCTGATGGTGCTGCCGGTCTTCGCCTCCATCGAGAAGCTGGACGGCACGCTGATCGAAGCCTCGCACGACCTTTACGGCGACCGCTGGGTGACGCTGCGCCGGGTGATCCTGCCGCTGACGGCGCCGGGTCTTACGGCGGGCGCCATCCTCGTCTTCGTCCCCTCGCTCGGCGCGGTGCTGGAGCCGGCCCTGATGGGCGGCGGCAAGCAGATGATGATGGGTTCGCTCATCCAGCTCCAGTTCGGCGGCGGCCGCAACTGGCCCTTCGGCGCGGCCATCGCCATGACGCTGATGGCCCTTGTCATGCTCTTCCTGATCTTCACGGCGCTGCGCGCCGCCCGCCGGGAGGCGACGCCATGAGCATCCGCCACGACGTCAAGCGCTATCCGGGCCTTGCCCCCCTCACCGTCTTCTTCTTCCTCTATCTCTATGCACCGCTCGCGGTCATCGTCGTCTATTCCTTCAACGCCAATCGCGTGGCCGGCGTCTGGACGGGCTTTTCGCTGAAATGGTACGGCTCGGCGCTCAACAACGCCGCGCTGATGAACGCGCTGGAGACCTCTTTGACGGTCGCGGCCGTCGCTACAATCGTCTCCACCCTCGTCGCGCTTTCCGCCGCGCTCGCCATCATTCGCGGCAAGAACCTGCGCTTCCGCAAGCTCTCCGAGACGATCGTCAACCTGCCGCTGCTGCTGCCGGAAATCGTGCTGGCCGTCGCGACGCTTCTTCTCTTCTCGCTGCTCGATATCCAGAACGGCATGCTGCGGCTGATCATCGCCCATTCGGCCTTCTGCACGCCTTTCGCCTTCCTGCCGATCCGCGCCCGCCTGCAGGGCATGTCGCTGGACTTCGAGGAGGCGAGCGCCGACCTTTACGCCGACCGCTGGACGACCTTCCGCCGTGTGACGCTGCCGCTCATCTTCCCCGGCGTCTTTTCCGGCGCGATGCTGGCCTTCCTCATCTCGATGGACGACTTCATCACCTCGAACCTGCTTTCGACCGGCGGCTCGACGACGCTGCCCGTTTACATCTTCTCGCTGATCCGCGCCGGCACCTCGCCGGAACTGAACGCCATCGCGACGCTGCTGATCCTCGCCTCACTCGTCCTTGCCACCGTCGCGCTTCTGGTTTCCGCGCGCGGCGCCCGCGAAAATGCCGAACCATAAATAATCAAAGAGAGGAACATAAAATGAAGAAATATCTTGCCGCCACCGCCCTCGCCCTCTGCTTCGCCACGAGCGCGCAGGCCGCCGGTGAACTCAACATCTACGCCTGGGCCGAATCCATCTCGCCCGACCTCATCGCGAAATTCTCCAAGGAGAACGACGTGAAGGTGAATGTCGACAGCTTCACCTCCAACGAGGACCTTTTGACCAAGCTGCAGGCCGGCTCCTCCGGCTACGACATCGCAACCCCCTCGCAGCACTTCCTGCGCGTAATGATCGACCAGGGCATCATCGAGAATTTCGGGGCCAACAAGCTCAAGGCCTATGAGAACATCGAGGAGAAATGGCGTAACCAATGGTGGGACGAAAAGCAGGAATACTCCATTCCGCTCGCCTATGGCACCGCCGGCTTCGTGGTGAACACGGACCAGTACAAGGGCCCGACCGACAGCTTCAAATACTTCTTCGAGCCGGCCGAAGAGCTGAAGGGCAAGATCGCCCTCCTCTCCTATCCCGACGAGGTGATCGGCGCGGCCCAGCTCTATCTCGGCGTGCCCTTCTGCTCGGAAGACCAGGCGGAGATGAAGAAGGTGCTGGACCTGCTCATGGCGCAGAAGCCGTTCGTCGCCGTCTATTCCTCCGACAATATCGCAAGCCGCCTCGCCTCCGGCGAGGTCTCGGTGCATTTCTGGTGGGATGGCGACTCGCTG
Source organism: Shinella zoogloeoides (assembly GCF_020883495.1). Lineage (NCBI taxonomy): Bacteria > Pseudomonadati > Pseudomonadota > Alphaproteobacteria > Hyphomicrobiales > Rhizobiaceae > Shinella > Shinella zoogloeoides. Next base: position 1,962,176 of record NZ_CP086610.1, read on the forward strand.
CGCGCCCGCAAGGCCGGCTCGCCGGTCAAGCTCGCCATGACCAAGGAAGGCCTCGTCGGCTGGATGGACAGCTATGTCATCCCGAAGGGTGCGCCGAACCAGGATAACGCGGTGAAGTTCATCGAGTTCATGTCGACGCAGGAGAACGCCACGGAGCAGATGAATTTCTACTCCCATTCCTCGCCGATGAAGGTCATCCAGGAAAAGGTCGTCAACACGCGCGAAACGGCGCCGGAACTCTATCCGGACGTGCCGATCACCTTCTCGCGCACCTGCTCGGCCGCCGCACAGGATTTGGTGACCCGCGTCTGGACCCAGCTTCTCCAGTAATTTCGCCTTCGCGCCGCGGGCGACCGCGGCGCTTTCCCATACCCTCAAGGAGACATCCATGCCCGTGCACACCCGCATCCGCCCCTTCAACACGAAGGAAACCTATCCCGAGCAAAAGCTGAACAACGATCTCTGCCAGGCCGTGGTGGCGCGCGGGGCGACGGTGTTCGTGCGCGGGCAGATCGCGCAGGACCTCGACACGCGCGAGAGCCTGCATATCGGCGATGCCGGCGCACAGGCCCGCAAGGCGATGGAGAACATCAAGATGCTGCTGGAAGAGGCCGGCTCCGACCTCAGCCATATCTGCCGCGTCGTCGTCTATCTCATCGATATCCGCTATCGCGAGGCGGTCTATACCGAGATGGGCAAGTATCTGCAGGGCGTCTTCCCGGTCTCGACCGGCCTCGTCGTCTCCGCCCTCGCCCGGCCGGAATGGCTGGTCGAGATCGAGGCGACCGCCGTCATTCCCGACGAAGCCTGAAGGAGGCCGGCATGACCTTTTCCGTCTCCGGCCGCTGCCCCGACACCGGCATGTTCGGCGTCGCCGTCTCCTCCTCCTCGCCGAGCGTTGCGGCGCGCTGCGCCCATGTCCGCGCCGGCGTCGGCGCGGTCTCGACGCAGAACGTCACCGATCCCCGCCTCGGCCCGAAGGGGCTGGACCTGATGGCCGCCGGCCTTTCGGCGGAAGCGGCGCTGGAACGGCTCATCACTGAAGCCCCGCATATCGAATACCGCCAGCTCGCCCTCGTCGATGCCGAAGGCCGCACCGCAAGTTATTCGGGCGCAAAGACCCTCGGCACCCATGCGACGGCGCGCGGCAACAATGTCGTCGCCGCCGGCAACATGCTGACGAGCACCGCAATCCCGCAGAAGATGGTGGAGGCCTTCGAGGCCGCCGCCGGACAGCATCTCGGCGACCGCCTGATCGCCGCCATGCGCGCGGCGCTTGCGGCAGGCGGCGAGGAAGGGCCGGTCCATTCCATGGGCCTCGTCATGGTCGACAAGGTTTCCTGGAACGTCGCGGACCTGCGCGTCGACTGGACCGACGGCGACCCGGTCGAGGAATGCGCCGCCCTGTGGGAGCGCTGGCGCGGCGAGATGGACGCCTATGTCACCCGCGCGCTCAATCCCTCGGGCGCGCCGAGCTACGGCGTGCCGGGCGACCTCTGATCCATGATCCCCTCGACACCCAAAATCCTCGCCCGCCTCGTCGCAGAACCCACCGTCTCGCGCCGCTCCAATCTTGCGCTGCTCGACTATGTGGAAGGGCTTCTGCGCCCGGCGGGCGCGCGCATCGAGCGGTTCGCCCATCCGGACGGCAGCCGCGCCAATCTCTGGGCGACCATCGGCCCGGCGGGTTCGGGCGGCGTGGTCCTGTCGGGCCATACGGATGTCGTGCCGGTCGAGGGACAGGCCTGGAGCAGCGATCCCTTCACGCTCCGCGAGCATGACGGCCGCCTTTACGGCCGCGGCACGGCGGATATGAAGGGTTTCGTCGCGGCCAGCCTGCGGGCGGCCCTCCTCGCCGCCGCCCGCCCGCTGAAACGCCCGCTGCATCTCGCCTTCTCCTATGACGAGGAGATCGGCTGCATCGGCGTGCGCGGCATGATCGAGGCGCTGGCGGCGCGGACGGAACGGCCGGCGCTCTGCATCGTCGGCGAACCGACGGAAATGGGCATCGCCACCGGCCACAAGGGCAAGCGCGCGCTGCGCGCCTGCTGCCACGGGCAGGAGGGCCACTCCGCCCTCGCCCCGAACGCGCTCAACGCCCTGCATCTCGGCGCGGCCTTCATCCAGGCCCTTCAGGCGCGGCAAGCGCATCTGGCCGATCACGGCCCGCGCGATCCGGATTACGACATCCCCTATTCCACCATCCATGCCGGCATGATGCAGGGTGGCACGGCGCTCAACATCGTGCCGAACCGCTGCGAGATCGATTTCGAAATCCGCAACATCGCGGAGGACGATCCCGCCGATATCCTCGCCGGCATCGCCGCCGATGCGCAAAGCATCGCCGCACCCTATCGCAACCGCTTCCCCATGGCCTGCGTCGAGATCGAGGAAATCTCCAGCTATCCCGGCCTTGCCACCCGGCGCGACGCCCCGGCCGTGCGCCTGCTCGCCCGCCTGCTGGACGACGAGGCCACGCGCAAGGTGGCCTTCGGCACGGAGGGCGGCCTTTTCGATGAAACGCTCGGCCTTTCCACCGCGATCTGCGGCCCCGGCTCCATGGAACAGGGCCACAAGCCGGACGAATTCGTCACCCGCGCGCAACTCGACCGCTGCGACGCCATGCTGGCCCGCCTCGTGACGGAACTCGAAACCGCGCCCTGAGCTGGCCTCCCTCAGCCCTATCCCCCTATCCACCCCGGCAGGCACCGAAGCCGCCCATCGGGCTACCTGCGCATGGCAACGCCGGCATGGCCATCGCATACAAAATTTATGGATATTCGGCACAATATAGCCAATCATCCCCGGCATGACGATTCTTGACATTGCATACAAAAACAAGAAATAATGTGAACTTATTACGCACACAAGAATTCCCGCCACCCGAATCCAGTGAGAATCCGATGGACGTCGAGAACAGAACCGCTCGCCACCTCTCCCCGCGCACGACCCTCGTGCTGTCCCGATCCCAGATCGAGGGACTGGTGACCATGGCCGAGGTGGTCGAGGCCGTGGAGGCCGCGCATGCCGACATATCCCGTGGCGCTGCCGCGCAGCCGGCGGCGGTCGCGATGACGCTTCCCTCCGGCACCGGAACCTTCCTGGCGATGCCGGCGCTGGCCGACCGTCAGGGCCTCGCGGCCGTCAAGCTGCTGGCCGACATTCCCGACAACACGGCGCGCAGCCTGCCGATGCAGCGCTCGGTGGCGCTTCTGATCTCGCAGGAAACCGGCGCGCCGGTGGCGATCTTCCATGGCCAGATCCCGACCCGCATCCGCACCGCCGCCGCCAGCGCCGTGGCGACCCGCCACCTGTCGCGCGCCGACAGCCGCGTGCTGGGCCTGATCGGCGCCGGCGACCTTGCCGTGGAGCATGTGCGCGCCATCCAGGAGGTCCGCCCGATCGAGCGCGTCGTGGTATGGTCGCGCTCGCCAGCCACCGTCGCCCGTTTCATCGAACGGGTCGGCCGCGATTACCCCGATCTTGCCCTGGAGGCCGCCACAGCACCGGAAGAGGTCTTCGCCAAGGCAGATATCGTCTGCACCCTCACTCCGTCCCGCGAGCCGCATGTCAAAGGCGCATGGTTCAAATCGGGCCAGCACATCAACGCCGTCGGCGCGCCGCCGCGCCCGGACCACCGCGAAATCGATTCCGCCGGCATGGCGCGCGCGCGCGTCTTCCTCGACAGCGTTCCCATGGCCATGCACGATTCGGGCGACCTGCTGCTCGCCATCGCCGAAGGAGCGATCACCGCCGAGCAGGCCTCGACGGAAATCGGCGACGTGATCACCGGCGCCACCAAGGGCCGGACCGCCACCGACGAGATCACCCTCTTCAATTCCGTGGGCCTCGCCATCCAGGATCTTGCGATCGGCGACCTGATCGTCGCCAAGGCCCGCGAGAAGGGCATCGGCCTCGAAATAGACCTTACGGCCTGAGCACACCGCAGCCTTATGAGCGGCAGGGACAGATATCCTTGCCGCCCACAGGCGTTTCTACAAGAAGCTTCCGCCATGCCTGACGCACGGGGATGGTGTTAGCTGCTCAAGTGAGAAGATCGGGTTCCAGGCATCCCAAGCGGGCCTTGATGCCCCCCCTTGTCGAACGCTCCTTCTGCAAGCTCGAACGCTTCCGCCGAATAGCAACACACTTCGACAAACTCGCCAGAAACCTCGTGACCGCTGCCCTTCTCGCTTCAACGAAATTGAAGCTTATTGGGCAGCAGCCCGAATCGGCCCTCGCGTTGGATATGCAGCACGCGCATGCCTCCTTGCGAATTGTATGGCTGGTGGCATCGGAGCGTTCGGCTATCCTGTTAGCGGATAGGTTGATCGGGAGGGGTTCGCCAATGCCCAGGCACACTTGGAATTTCGCTATATGAGCGGCAAGGACGGGCAGATCGAATGCCCCTTCCAGCGGATGCACTGACTTCAGCGATACATCTTGCGCAGCAACGCTTCAACAAGCTGGCGGCTTTGCAAAACCGCTTCGGTGCGCGCGTTCCCTTTTCTAGCAGTTACGACGCCACCGCCTTTGACTCTGGGAGGAGTATTTGGAGACCGTGAGCTACACCGCACAACCCGTCTATAGCCCGCTGGAGCTTGGCCCCACGCAGGCCGAACGCCGTGAACGGGCACCCTACGGCGTCATCGACATGGGCTCCAATTCCATCCGGCTGGTCGTCCACGAACAACTCAGCCGAGCACCGCTGGCGCCATTGAAGCCGTGCTGCGCTCCCGCACCATCGCCGATGGCTATGCGCGTCTCACGCCGCGATACTCAAGCTCAAGTCCTTCGAGGTCATTGAACTTCAGGCCGGCAATCCATCCTGAAACGTCCACGGCGATCCCAGCGGAGCCTACGCATGCACAGGTCGATCCCTCGTTCCATCCTCTTTTGTTGCGATCACAATTCGGTCAGGTCCCCCATGGCCGAGGGACTGATGAAGAAGCTGCATGGCCGCACCGCCTACGTCCAGTCGGCCGGCGTCAAGAACGACATGGAGATCGACGGCTTCGCCGTCGCCGTCTGCAACGAGATCGGCGTCGAACTGGTACGCCACCGGTCTCGTTCGTTCGAGCAGATGCAGGAATGGGGCGATCATCTCGGAAGCTTCGATCTGGTGGTCGCCCTGTCCACGGCGAGCCAGGAGCAAGCCTTGGCGCTGGCGCAAACAGCATATCTCGAAGTGGAATACTGGCCTATCGCAGACCCTGTCGGCTTGTCGGAGGGGCGTGAGGCCACGCTCCATCAGTACAGAATCGCCCGCGATCAGATCCGAACGAGGATAATCGAACGCTTCGGGCTCCCATCGGACGTTTAAGCTGCCACCGCTGAAGACGCCCCGCCTGAACCATCGATGCCGACAGGACATCTTGCGAATTCCGGGAAAGCTCCATCAAATCCCCCTCCCGTCTTGCCGCGGGAGGTGGACATACGACTATCGTGGCGCTCGATGGCGGGCTTCGTGATGCAAGACCGAGGCCGTATGCTCCTGCGGTATTTCCTGCATGAACAGTGTCATGGCGGCCCGGATATCAAGGCCTTCATGCTCGACTTCCGCGCCGTGTTACCCGACCCCAGCTTCTGCGCCGCAGATCTGCTCACCGAGTACGACGATGTCGTCGGCCAATGAAAGGCCGCAACGCATACCGGAGCGGACTAGATTGATCTTCTGCCCGGCTACAAGGCTCCTCTCGCCGCACCCGACCACAGGACGCACTTCACCTGCAAAACCATGTTGAAGGTGATGGATGGACGGCATGACCGCGATAAGGCCTGCTTCCTCCGGCTCGCCTGATGTGACATCTCCTCGAATAGCGGAGAGCATCGATAGGTGCCGACAGAAGGTCTGACAAGCGCGATCAGGGTGGAGCAAGCCGTGGCGCGCAGACGAGTGCCGCAGTGCCCGGCACGCTGCCGATCACGACGTCTATTCCGTACAGCGTTTTCAGCGCTTCCAGCGTCAGCGTTTCTCGCGTAGGGCCGAGGTCTTCCAGCCTGCCGTCCTTGAGCAGAGCCACACGATCGGCGGCCTGAAGGGCGTGATCGGGGTTGTGCGTGGACAACACGACGGCGAGCCCCTGTGCGGCCAGCCGGCGGATATGGGCGAGCAGCCGCATCTGGTTGCCATAGTCGAGATTGGCCGTCGGCTCGTCCATGACGACAATGCGCGCCTCCTGCGCCAATGCCCGGGCAATCAGCGCCAGTTGCCGCTCGCCGCCACTGATCTCGGTGGAAGGTATATCGGCAAGCCGCTCGATGCCGAGGCTCGCGAGCGCGGCGTCGGCAACCGCCCGCTCGTGCGCACCGGGCACTGCGAAGGCGGAAAGATGCGCCGCCCGGCCCATCAGCACGACATCGCGAACGGTGAAGGGAAACGGGGTGGCATGGGCCTGCGGCACATAGGCGATGCGCAACGCCCGCTCACGGCGCGACCAGACGGAAAGCGGCTTGCCGTCGAGCAGGACTTCGCCGGCCTGCACCGGCAGGAGGCCGAGCATGGTCTTGAACAGTGTCGTCTTGCCGGCCCCGTTCGGGCCAAGCAGGGCCAGCACCTCCCCGCTTGCCAGCGACAGCTCGACACCGTGGCCGATCTCGCGGCCGCGATAGCCGAAGGAGAGCGATTTCAGCGTCAGTGTCATGACCACCCTCGCTTTCCAGCAATCAACAGCCACAGGAAGAACGGCGCGCCGACAACGGCGGTGAGAATACCGAGCGGCACTTCAATCGCAGCGATGGAGCGCGCCAGCATGTCGACGACGAGCAGATAGGCCGCGCCGAGCATCATCGCGGCCGGCAGGAGGCGGCGGAAATCCGGCCCGACGAGCATGCGGGCGATATGGGGGATGACGAGACCGATCCAGCCGATAATGCCGGTAACGGACACGGTCGCCGCCGTCACCAGCGTTGCGCCGGCAATCAGCACGATGCGGGTCCTCAATGTGTCGATACCCAGCGTCTGCGCCTCCTCCTCGCCCAGCGTCATGACGTTCATGCGCCAGCGCAGGAGAACGAGCGGCACCAGACCGATGACGACGGCGGGAAGGATGGAGAGAACGTCGAAGCGTGTGATCGCCGTCATGCTGCCAAGCAGCCAGTAGGTGATCGCCGGCAACTGGTCATAGGGGTCGGCGAGCACCTTGATCAGCGATATGCCGGCGCCGATCAGCGCCTGGATGGCAATGCCGGCCAGCACCAGCGTGAGCACGGGATCGCGTTCGCGCACCAGAGCGCCGATGCCGGTGACGGCCAGGACCGCCACAAGCCCGCCAACGAATGCGGCGAGCTGAATGGCGAGCAGCGGCAGAGAGAGGAAGATGCCAAGCACCGCGCCGAGGCTCGCACCGACGGAAACGCCGAGCAGATCGGGCGAGACGAGCGGATTGCGGAACAGCCCCTGATAGGTCGCTCCCGCCGCGGCAAGCCCCGCCCCAACGATCAAGGCGGCCATGACGCGCGGCAGGCGCACGTTCCAAAGCACGGTGGCCAGCAGCGGATCCGTTCCCTCGCCCGTCACCAGTTGCCGCACCGCCTCGAACAGCGGTTTCGGCCCGCCGCCATATTTGCCGACCATCATGGAAACGAGCGCTAGCAGTACAAGACCGGCGACGCCGATCAGCGCCGCAGACCGACCCGTCAGGGCGGTGCCTATCCGCATCTACTTCGCCGCTCCCTTGCCAAGCAGCGTTTCCAGCTCTTCGCTATTGAGCTCGACCTGATAGAACAACTTGAAGAACGCCTTTACCTCGTCATCGAGCGCCGCCGGAAATGCTTCGGGGTAGAGCGTATGCTCCAACCAGGCGACGCCGATCAGGCGGTTGACGCCGGGCGGCGAGTCGATCCAGCCGAACGGCATGGTCGGCGCGACATGAATGCGCCCGGCCTTCACCGCCTCCAGCCCGGCCCAGAGCGGATCGGTCCTTACGGCCTTCGCGAACTTCGGCGAGGCAGCGAAGATGACGTCCGGCCTCCAGGACAGGATTTGCTCGAGCGAGACCGCGGTCAGGCCGCCCTTGCCCGCCGCTGCCGCCACGTTGCGCGCACCGACCGCCTCGAGCAATTCCATGTTGATCGAGCCGGAAAGCCCCGTCTCCAGGCCTTCCGCACCGCGGCCATAATAGACCGAGGGGCGCTTCTCTGCGGGTATGCCGGCGAGGCCTTCTTCCAGCGCGGCAAGCTTTTCATCGGCATAGGCGGCCAGCGTTTCCGCCCGCGCCTCGACGCCGAGAATCGCGCCGGTCTCACGCAGCATCGCACCGCTGCGGGCAAAAGCGCCATCGACGAGAATATAGGGAATGCCGGTCTGCGCCTGCACCTTGTCGGCCAGCGAGGCATAGGTCGGGTTCACGGTGCCCGCATCGATGATGACATCGGGCTTGGCCGCCAGAACCGCCTCGATATTGGCCGTTCCGCCCTTGCCGGTGAGCTGGCCGAAGACCGGCAGATCTCGCACGGCAGGCAGCAGGAAGGCTTTTTCCTCCGCCTTCGGCTCACGCACCCAGCCAACGAGTTTTTCCGGCGCCAGCACGTAGACGAGCACCGAGGCCGGCGGGCCGGCCGCCAGAACACGCTCCACCTTATCGGGGATTTCGACGACGCGGCCCGCGGCATCCGTGATGCTGCGGGCCGCAACAGGCAGAGCCGAAGCGAGGAAGGCCAAGAGGATGAATAGGCTGCGCAAGGCAGGCATGAATGACCTCCCACTTTTCGTTTCGCCAAGGCCGATGGCGCGCGGACGAAAACTCACTGCCGCGCGTCTTCGCGATGACGGGCTTGCCGCAGCCAGCCCAGAACCTGTGTGCTCGACGCCGGCAATTCCTCTGCCCTGCCGTCAGCGAAGGCGAGAAATGCCTCCCGCCATTGCGGAGACACGCCTACCAGCACCGGAATCCCGCGATCGCAGGCTTCGATGATGGCCGCGACAAGCCCGCGGCCGATGGCCTCCTGCTTGCCGAACTTGTTGACGATCAAGCCATCGGCCCCCGGCAACCGGTCATGGACGATCATCACCGCCTCTTCCAGCGCCGCCGCATCGAGCCGGCATCCGGTCGCGCCCGGCCCGAGGTCGAGGCTGATATTCCATCTCGCGCCGTCCGGCAGCAGGCCGAGGACGATGTTGCATTTTTCATGCGGGGCATCGGGATCGACCGGCTGTATGGTCCCAGCCAAAAGAATCCCGTCGCGCTTCGCCTCCTCGGCGACCACCCCCAGAACCGCATCCGTTTTACGCTCCTCGCTAGAGCAGACATAACCGATGTTCATCTTCACCTCCCCGATACGTGTCATGGTCAGAACGTGGCGCGTGCATTCAGGTAAAACGTGCGTCCGGCCTCCGGGAACCCGGTGACAAGCTCGTAGTTCCTGTCGAACAGGTTGCGGACGCCGAAGCTGGCGGAATGGGCCTCCGTGAACTTGTACTCGAAATTCAGGTTCGCGAGAGCGAAACCGCCGGTCTCGATATATGGACCGTTCTTCACCGGGTTGTCCGACCAGCGGGAGGACGATGCCTCCAGGCTCCCGGTCACCGACAGCTTTTCCGTCGGATTCCAGGTAGCATGGGCAAAAAATAGATGCTCCGGCACGCCGGTCGAGCGCAGGTTCGGGAGAAGCGCATCAGTGATCTCTCGCTTGAGATACGTGTAGTTACCACCAACCGTCAGCTCTTCCGTGGCATCCCACTCGGTGGTCAGTTCGAAGCCATAATATCGCCCGTCGCCGACATTCTGGTTCTGCCCCGTGGTGGCATTGACGCCGACCGACTGGATGACATCCTTGACGTCGCTGTAGAATAGGGCGCCGGAGCCGCGCCACGTGTCCGTCAGCTCGGTCTCGCCGCCGACTTCGAAATTGACCGCACGCTCGGGGCCGAGATCGGGATTGGGCAGCGCCGTGTCGAAGCGCGTGCTGAACCGCTCGAACATGTTGGGAAAGCGCGTGCGCGAGGAAACGCTGGCATGAAGCTCGGTCACGGCGGTCGGGCGCCATATGGCGGCCGTCTGCCAATTTAAGGAATCGCTGCCGCCAAGCGGATAGGAGAAGACCGCACTGGTGTTCTTGTCGTATTCCTCGGCGCGTTTCAGCGTCGTTTTCTCATAGCTGGCGCCAGCAACGAGATCGAGCGTGTCGGTGATGTGGTACGTATTCTCCAGCGCGAAAGCCAGGCCGTCTTCAACCTGGGTCTGCCTCGGTTCAAGCAGGCGACTGGTCGGGTGATCCGGTCGATTGTCGTTCCATTCCGTATGGCTATCCCGGCGATAATGGAGAGCAGCCTTCAGGCTGTTGCTCTCGAATTCCGTCCCGGCTTCGACGCTTAGGCCGTAGGCATGGTCATCGTAGTAGCTGTCGAAGGCCCGCTTCTCCTGCTGCGTCGTGAACGTGCTGTCGTCGTAGGACGACAGGAGGTTGTCAAACGTGTTGTAGAACGCCTTCACCTTCACATAGGAGTCTTCGCCAATCGCCGTATTGGAGTTGAACGAGAGCGATCCGATATCCCATTGCGGCCAGGTCCAGTTGCGCTGCCAGTCCGTTCCAATGCCGAAGATCTTGGAAGGCGTGCGGCCGATCACGCCTTGGTTGATCGCGTAAGGCGCATTCTTCTCCCCCTCCTGCCGCGTATAGCTGACGACATATTCATCCGTGTCGTTCGGCGTAATGCCGACCTTGATATTCCCGCGCCAATCCTCGACGTCGCTGAAATCGCGACGCCCCCCATTTTCAACGGCGTTGGGGCTGAAATCACGAGAGAGGAACCAGCCATTGCTGGAGCGCACCAGGCGATAGCGTCCGTCAAGTTGGTGTAATTTCGGGTGTAGGACCGGGCCGTCATGATCAGGCGGCTCTGGGTGTAATCTGAAGTGTAGTTTCCTCTTCGATTGTTGGTGGGTTTAGCTCGGCCATTGCCTCGACCTGCATGTATCGGCTCAGGAGCTGCCATTCGTCGTTGGCTTCGAGCAGAACCGCGCCGATGAGGCGAACGATGCTGTCCTCGTTGGGGAAGATGCCGACGACATCGGCACGGCGCTTGACCTCCTTGTTGAGGCGTTCGAGTGGATTCGTTGAATGTAATTTCGTGCGGTGCTGGGCGGGGAAGGCCATGTAGGCCAGCACGTCGGCTTCGGCATTGTCCATGAAGGTACCGAGCTTGGGCCATCTGGCGCGGAGCTGGTCGGCGACATGCCGCCAGGTCTGCACGGCATTGTCATGGTCGGGCTGGATGAAAGCCTGACGGATCGCGGCGGCGACCATGGTGTGCTGGCCCTTGGGAACGTAGGCCAGCGCATTGCGTGTCGCATGAACACGGCAGCGCTGCCATGTCGCGCTGAGGATACGGGTAATGGCCGCTTTCAGCCCTTCATGGGCATCGGAGATGACCAGCTTGACGCCGGTGAGGCCTCGGCGGACCAGATCACGCAGGAAGCTCGTCCAGAACGGCTCGGCTTCGGAGGGGCCGATGTGCAGGCCGACAATCTCCCTCTTCCCGTCCGTGTTGACCGCCACCGCGATTATCGCCGCCACCGACACGATGCGACCGCCCTCACGCACCTTCAGATAGGTGGCGTCGAGCCAGAGGTATGGCCAGTCACCGGAAAGGGGGCGCTTGAGGAAGGCGTTCACCCGCTCGTCGATATCCTTGCACAGCTTGGAGACGGAGGATTTGGAGATGCCGGTCATGCCCATGGCCTGCACCAGCTCATCGACCTTGCGCGTCGAGACGCCGTTGATCCACGCCTCCTGGATCACGGCCACCAGCGCCTTCTCCACCATCTTCCTCGGCTCCAGAAAGCCGGGAAAGTAGGCTCCCTGTCGCATCTTCGGTATCTTCAGGTTCAGCGTGCCGAGCCGGGTGTCGAGCGAGCGGTCGCGGTAGCCGTTGCGCCATGTCTGGCGGCTGTCGCCACGTTCATAGCGCCCAGCGCCGATCAGGCCATCAACATCGGCTTCCATGATCAGTTGCAGCACGCTTTCGGCAATCGTGCGCAGAAAATCGCTATCGCCACTCTTCGCGGCAAGCTCGGAAAGAGCTAATCTGTCGTCGGTCATCGGGGTTCCTTTCGGCTGGTTGAAGCTTTGCAACTCCACCTTCTCCGACAGGCCCGGTGCCCACCTTGCGCTCAACGAATTCGGCAGCTCATTCTCCACCGCCGTTTCCACCTCAATGCGCCTCCGAAATTACACCACGTGCGCGGACGCTACCCACCAGGCCGCTTGCCTGAACATAGAACATGTCCTGCCGCGTGCCCACGGATGCAAACGTCTTGTAGGAAGCAAGTCTACCGGTATTGCCGAATTCCAGTCCGGTTTGCACCTCCCCTTCGAAAGGTTCGGTCGGTGTTCTGGTGACGAGATTGATGGCGCCGCCCATGCCGCCGGGACCGCTCAGGACAGGCACATACCCCTTCTGCACTTGAATCTCGGAGAGGTCCGGCGTCAGGAAGCGACCGTAGTCGATGCGATTGTCGGCCGGCAGGTAGATGCGCACGCCATCGATGTAGAGCGGCACCTGCCAGCGGTCGAAACCGCGCACATAAACCAGCCGCTCGTTACGGCTGCCGCCGGTATTGGCAACCGCGACACCGGGAACGACGCGCAAAGCGTCATCGAGCGTAACGCGGTTACTTCGACGAACCTCTTCGGCGCTGACCGTGGATTGTGAAACAGCCCTGCCGCCGCTGCCGCCGCCCGGAACAACGATCTGGCCCAATTCGAAGACACCCGTGTCCTCGGGCTTGAGGCGTGTCGTCTTCACGGAGGCCAATGGCCCGGCCTTTTGCTGACCTGACGTTGCGGGCTGTGCCCACGCACATGTTCCAAAGACACTCGCGCTCAGCAAGGTCAGCGACAGACGGATAATATGGTTGTTCATAGGCGTCCCCTTCCCATTGAACCCCAAAGGCACGCGCAGAAAACATCCCCATTTCTGGAGACGGATCGATCAGCCCCGGGAATCCCTACTCGATATATTTTTTGAGATATATCGAGTAGGGTCGACCAGCAACCCTCTGTCGCAATCAGCAACACGTTCCTTATTGCCTATTTGAGATCAGGCTGTTGCCGGAAAGACATCAACCACATGGCGCTGCGCATGCATCTCGATAGAACGAAAACATTCCGAACCCCGTCGCCGCGTGAACGAGCGCTTTCTCCTGCCCTTCTCGCCCGAATATTTCACCAGCCGGCGATGATCTATTTCCAGACCGTCGCCGAACTCCTGTCCGTGCGCGAATGTGCGCGGCGCCTCAATGTCGCATCCTCGGCCGTATCGCGGCAGATTACCCAATTGGAAGACGCGCTCGGCATGGCCCTGTTCCAACGAGAGGGTCGTCGACTGCAGTTGACACCGGCGGGCGAAATCCTCTTTCGTCACGTCCGCCGTGTTGCCTCGCCACTGGAGGCGGCGGTGTCCGAACTCGACATGCTGCGCGGCCTCAAGACCGGGTCGGTTCGCATCGCAACCGTCGAAAGCGTCGGCATGTCTTTCCTGCCTCCCTTGCTGACGGCGTTCTCGCAGCAACATCCGACCTTGCATCTCAGCGTCGAAGTCACCTCGTCCGCCGATGTCGTGGCCCGCCTCATCGGCGAAACCGTCGACGTCGGCTTCGGCTTCGTCACGACACCGCCGCGCGAAATCGAAATGGCTGTACGACGCGATATGCGCGTCGGCGTGCTCATGCGACGGGATCACCCGCTGGCAGAACGCAAAAGCCTGAGCCTTGCCGACTGCTTTACCCACCCCGTCGCAATCGGCACGCGGGACCTGTCGATCCGGCGGGCAATCCAGCCGATCCTCGACGCATCCCCGTCTGTCCCGCCGCCACTCCTGGAGGTGGGCTCCATCCGCATGCTGGTCGAATTGGCCGAGGCCGGACACCATGTCTCCATCATGACGCCAATCGGCGCGCACAACGAGATCAGCCGTGGCTCTCTGCTTTTCCGGTCGCTCGACGAGCCCGGTCTCTCCACCAACCGTTTCGGCCTCATGGTGCGCGCCGGCGCAGATCTTCACTTCGCTCCCGCCGTGTTCTACGAACACGCAAAGGAGCATTTTCGCGGCCTGGAACTACCCGGGGCGGTGCTGACCTAGATTTGCACCGAATACATCGCGGGAACGAAGCCGTTCGGCCGAAGCGATATCAGGTTTGGCGCCCTTTGGTTGATCGAGAAAGACGTTGCTGGTGCTTCATGCGGTCACCAAACAAAGGCAGGTCGGCACGCTTATACGGACTTTGAATCCTGCTCAATCGAGCGTGCGGCGGAAGCGTAGCAGCGCCAGGATGCCGAGGACGGCCACCATTGCCGTGAGCGCCAGGAAATCGACGGCGATGTCGGCGGATGTGGCGCCCTTGAGCATGACGGCGCGGACCATGCGCAGGAGATGCGTGACCGGCTGCACCTCGCCGAGCCACTGTGCCCAGACCGGCATGCCGCGGAACGGGAACATGAAACCGGACAGCAGGATAGAGGGCAGGAAGACGAAGATGGAGAGCTGCATGGCCTGCATCTGCGTGCGCGCCACCGTCGAGATGAGATAGCCGAGCAGAACGAGCGCCAGCACGAAGAGCAGGACGCAGGCGAACAGCAGCAGCGGCGAGCCGACGAAGGGCACGTCGAAGATGAGTTTTGCCGCGCCGAGCACCACCAGCCCCTGCACGGCGCCGATGCCGATGAAGGGTGTGATCTTGCCGATCATGATTTCCGCCGGTGTCGCGGGCATCGCCAGCAGGTTTTCCATCGTGCCGCGCTCGATCTCGCGCGTCAGCGCCATGGCCGCCATCATCACCAGCGTCATCTGCAGGATGATGCCGAGCAAGCCGGGCACGATATTGTATTGCATGATGCCCTCGGGATTGTAGCGGCTGTGCGCGACGATCTCGAGCTGAAGCGGCGGCGTCTCGCCGAGTTCCTTCGCCACGAAGGCGTTCGCCACCCGGCCGAGCGCGCCGACCGCGCCGGAGGACGCCGCAGGATCGGACGCGTCGGCCTCGACCAGCAATTGCGGCCGGTCGCCCCTCAGAATTCGCCGGCCGAAATCCGGCGGGATGAGGATGACGAAGGAGACGTCGCCGCGGGCGAGCAGCCGGTCCGCTTCCTCGGCGGTGACGTTGGGATGGGTGATGTCGAAATAGCCCGTCACCTCCAGCGCCGTGGACATGGCCTGCGTGAACCGGTCCTGCACCGGGGCGACAAGCGCCGTCGGCAGATGGCGCGGATCGTTGTTGATGGCGAAGCCGAAGAGCAGGAGCTGCATCAGCGGCACGATGAGCATCATGGCGAAGGTGACGCGGTCGCGCCGCATCTGGATGAATTCCTTGCGCAGGATCGCGCCCAGCCGGCTCGGAGAAAGGATCATCGCATATTGTCCTTCGACTGGTCCATGAGGCGGATGAAGACATCCTCCAGGCTGGTTTCCGCCGGCCGGCCCTCGACATTCTCCGCCGCCAGCGCCGCCATCAGCGCCGCGCGATCCGTCCCGGTGACATGCAGCGCCGTGCCGAAGGGTTCCACCTGCTCGACGCCCGGAGCCTTGCGCAGGTGCGTGGCGAGCACGCCGGGCCGCTCGGCTTCGACAAGCAGCGTCACGAGACCGGCATTGTCGATCACCTCCTGCGTCGTGCCGGAGGCGACGAGGCGGCCATAGGCGATGTAGTTGATGCGATGGCAGCGCTCGGCCTCGTCCATGTAGTGGGTGGAGACCAGCACGGTCATGCCTTCGGCGGCGCGCGCGTGGATTTCGTCCCAGAACTGCCGGCGCGCCTTGGGGTCCACCCCGGCGGTCGGCTCGTCCAGCAGCAGGAGGCGCGGCTTGTGCATGATACAGGCGGCCAGCGCCAGCCGCTGCTTCCAGCCGCCGGAAAGGCTGGCGGCGAGCTGGCGCTTGCGGGAGGTGAGCCCGAGATCGGCAAGCGTATCGGCGACGGCCTGGCGCGGCAGGCCATAGAGGCCGGCGACGAAGACAAGGTTCTCCTCGATGGTGAGGTCCTCGTAGAAGGAGAAGCGCTGCGTCATGTAGCCGACCTGCCGGCGGATCTGGCGCTGGTCACGGCGCACATCGAGACCCAGCACCTCGCCCTCCCCGGCATCCGGCGTCAGCAACCCGCAGATCATGCGGATACAGGTCGTCTTGCCGGAGCCGTTCGGCCCCAGGAAGCCGGCGATCTCGCCTTCCGCCACCGTCAGCGCGACATCGTCCACGACCTTGCGGCCGTCGAAGGATTTCGTCAGGCCGCGCACGGCGACGACCGGAGGAGCAGCAGCATCCGTCATGGCGCGCGGCGGACCTCCACGATCTGGCCCGGCTTCAGCGCCGCCTCGCCCTCCGGCCGCGCCTCGACCCGGTAGACGAGCTTCTGGCGCGCATCGCGCGAATAGATGACGGGGGGCGTGAACTCCGCCTCGTCGGCGACATGCGTCACGACGGCGGACAGCGGCGGGCAGCCGTCGCAACTGACGGCGAGTTTCGTGTCGATGCCGATCGAGGAGAGGTCCCCTTCGCCCACATAGAGCCGCAGCTTGATCGCCCCGTCCGGCAGGAAGGAGAGAACCGGCATGGAAGGTCCGGCGATTTCCCCGGCATGGCGCACGATATCCGTAACCGTGCCGCCTGCCGGCGCGACGAGCCGGCGCTGGTCGAGCGTCCAGCGGGCGGCATCCCGGCTGGCCGTCGCCTCGCGCACCGCAGCGCGCGCCGCCTCGATCTGCTCCTTGCGGGCGGGCAGGCGCGCAACGGCAAGGCGCGCCTCCGCCTCGGTGACGGCGGCGGCGGCCATGTCGGCGGCAGCCTGCGCGGCGTCGTATTGCGACTGGGAGCTGGCGCGCTCCTGCACGAGCCGTTTCTGCCGCGCGGCTTCCTTCTGCGTGCGCAGGGCATTGGCCCGCGCGGAGGCGGCCGTTGCCTCGATGACGGCAAGCTCTTCGGCGCGGCTTCCTTCCTCAAGGTTCGCCAGTTCGCTTTCGGCGCGGCCCAGCGCGGCCTCCGCCGCGGCAAGGGCGATTTCGGCATCCGCCTCGTCGACCTGCGCCAGCACCGTTCCCTTTTCCACCCGGTCGCCGAGATGGACCGGGATTTCGACGATGCGTGCGGTGGCGAGCGGCGTGATCGCCACATATTCGCCCTCCACATAACCTGTGGCGAGCGGCGGCGGCGCGCCGCAGGCGGCGAACAATCCGGCAAGCAGCGGGATCGTGCAGAGGAAGTCAGCCATTTTCTGCCTCCAGAATGGCATCGAGATTGAAGAGCAGGCGGCGGGCGATGGCGCGCGTGGCGGCCGGCGGATAACCGTTCCAGTCCATGCGCCGCTGCACGACGGGCGCTGCCAGCCGGAAATAGGCCGCCTGCCCCACGAGGGAGAAGACCGCGAGCTTCACATCCTCCGACTCCGCCGGTTTGCCGGTGGCAATCGACCAGATATGGCAGAGGGCGCGATGCCGATTTTCGATGAGCGTCCGATACAGCCGCTCCGGCACGGGACTGGTCGGCTGCGCCAGTTCGCGCAGCAGGAAGGCTACGAGAGGCTCGGCCGCCGGTGCGGTGAGGAACAACACCATGCGCCGCAGCAGCCGCTTGAGAATATGATGCGCCACGGCGGGCGTCAGCCTTGCCGGATCGGCGGGCAGCACGCGGGCGATCTGGCCGATGCGGGATGCGACGAAATCCGCGCAGGCAAGCCGCAAGCCATCCTTGCCGCCGAAATGATAGGCGATGGACGAAATGTTCGTTTCCGCCTCCGCAGCGATGGCGCGCGTGGAGGTCGCGGCGAAGCCATCGCGGCCAAAGAGCCGCAAGGCCACCTGGACGAGAGCCGCGCGGGTGGGATGTTCATTCTCCTGCATGCGCCACCGAATTCAATCAATCGATTGATTTATTGATGGACGATTTGCGGGCGTCTGTCGAGTCATGGGCTTCGATGGCTGCCAGATCGCGCCTCCCCCGCAATGGCAGCCCGTGTGAGCCAAGGCCAAATCCCGACAAGGGTCAGCCGCTACGCCTTGCGCTCCTGGAGAATGTTGCCGCCGTCGACGACGAGAACGGCGCCATTGATGTAGCTCGCTTTCGCCGACGCAAGGAAGCTGACGGCGGCGGCGATCTCGTCGGGCGTTCCGGCACGCCCACAGGGCGTTGCCTGCGCCGCACGGCGCTCCTCTTCCGTCGAGGCCCCGGTTTCGACCCAGCCGGGCGCGACCGCATTCACGGTGACGCCGTGCGGCCCGGCCTCAAGGGCCAATGCATGGGTCATGCCCACCATGCCGGCCTTGGCGGCCGAATAGGCGGTTTCGCCCGGATTGGCGACATAGGGGCCGGTCACCGAGGCGACGTTGACGATGCGTCCATACCCATCGGCATACATGGACGGCAGATAGATCCGTGTCGCGAGAAAGGCCGTCTTGAGGCTCACGGAGATGCCGCGGTCCCAGTCCGTTTCCTCCAGCTCGACGAATGCCCGCTGCAAGGCCGGCTGCGCGACGCTGCCCATGCCGGCATTGTTGACAAGGACGGCGGCGGGGCCCGTTGCCCGATAGAGGGCTTCGACCGCCACCCCGTCCGTAAGGTCGCAGATATGACCGGTCGCTGCGAAGCCGGAGGCGCGCAGCTCGCCGGCGCGGGCAAGGATGCGCTCGCTCGTCGCGACGAGATGGACGTGGAACCCCTCTTCGGCGAGGCTTCTCGCACAGGCGAAGCCGATGCCGTCGAGGGCGCCGGCGCCGGTGATGATCGCGGTCTTGCGCTGCATGGACATTCCTCAATAGCCCGCCGTGACGCCGAAATCGATGGAGAGGGCCGCGCCGGTGATCGGCGCGCCTTCCGGCTCGCAAAGATAGGCTACCATCCGGGCGATTTCTTCGGGCCGGATGAAACGTGCCGCCCCCTGCTGCGGGTAGTTCGAGAGCAGCTTCGCCTTGTAGCCATCGGGATCGCCGCCGCCGTAGCGCTCCGCCTGGAACTCGATCATCGGGGTCGCGACATCGCCGGGGCAGACGGCATTGACCCGGATCTGGCGCGGCGCAAGCTCCAGCGCAAGAGCCTTCGTCAGCAACACCAGGCCGCCCTTCGAGGCGCAGTAGATCGCCGCGCCATTGTTGCCGACAAGGCCGGCATCCGAGGCGATACTGACGATGGACGCGCCCGCGCCGAGATGCGGGATCGCAGCTTGTATGAGGAAGAACGCCCCCTTGAGATTGACGTCCATCACGATGTCCCAGTCGGCTTCCGTCATCGTCACGGAATCCCCCTCGCGCCAGACACCGGCGGAATTGACGAGGACATCCAGACGCCCGCGCCAGGCCAGCACCGCCTCGACGGCTGACGCGCAGGCGGCGACCTGACGTATGTCGAGCGACACGGCAAGCGCCTCCCCGCCTTTCGCCCGGATGGCTTCCACGGTTGCGGTCAGGCGCTCCGAAGGAAGGTCCGCGACGGCCACCGCATAGCCATCGGCCGACAGGCGCGTGGCGATCGCCGCCCCCATGCCGCCCGCTCCGCCCGCGACAAGCGCCACTCTTCGGGTCCGCTGATCGGTCATGTCTACCCCTGTTCTGCCGAAGGCCGAATTGCACCGCGCGCAAGCAACCCTGCCGCCTCAGCGTGAAGCACCGCGCTGCCGGCGGCAAGGACGGTCCTGCCGGAATCGATCGTCAGCGGCTGTCCCGCCCAGTCGGAGATCACGCCGCCCGCCCCCTCGATCACCGGCACCGCGGCAAGATAATCGAAGATATCGAGGCCCGTCTCGACGATGAGATCGGCATAGCCGCTCGCGACGAGACCGAAACCGTGGCACTCCATGCCATAGGAGGTGAACCGCGTGGCTGCATGCAGGCTGGCGAGCGCCGCCGGCTCTTCCGGCATCGTGTAGTAATGCGGCGAGTTCGTCAGGAAACGGGCGGCGGCAAGGTCGGTACAGGCGGAGACCCGGACCGGGCGGCCATCGAGCAGCGTCGGACGGCCGTGAACGCCAAGCCAACGCTGGCCGAGCGCGGGGTGGTCGATGATGCCGAGAACCGGCCTGCCCTTGTACAGGAGCGCAATCAGCACGCCGAACATGGGCGAACCGACGATGAAGGACTGCGTTCCGTCGATAGGATCGATGACCCAGACATGATCGCGGTTGCGATCCTGCGCCCCGGACTCCTCGCCGACGATGCCGTGGCCGGGAAAGCGCGCGGCGATCATCTCGCGCAGCGTCGTCTCGACGCTGCGGTCGGCGATGGTCACCGGGCTTTGATCGGCCTTGATTTCCACTTCGGGCGCGGCGCGGAAATATCGCATGGCGACGGGCCTTGCCGCATCGGCAAGCGCATTCGCAAAGGCCATGATGGTTTCGTCGGGAGCGAGCGACACGATAGTTCCTTCCAGCATCAGGTGACGGGTTCCTTCCATGCCTGCATGCGGCGCGCGAGGCGGGAACTCACCCAGGCCCGCAGCAGCCAGACAGACGCGGAGGTGATGAGCAGGACGGTGCTCATGGCCGCCGAGGGGGCGAGCGCGCCGCCCGTATTCCAGTTGACGATGGTGATGGCAGCGACCTGCGTGCGCGCGGAATAAAGGAAGATAACCGCCGCCACCGTGGTCATCGCATTCACGAAGAGATAGCCCCAGATATTGATGATCGTGGGCAGGCAGCAGGGCAGCGTGACGCGCAAGAACGTGACGTAGAACGGCACCTTCAGCGAAGCGCCGGTCGCCTCGAACTCCCGGCTGAGATGCTTCAGCGCGGTCAGCGACATGATATGCGGCACCGTGTAGAAATAGATCACCGAGGACAGAACGAGGATGCCCATCGTCGAATAGAGGCCGACAAGCGGGTTCATCGGATTGTTGAAGAAGAAGATGTAGGAAAGGCCCAGCACGACGCCCGGCACCGCCAGCGGCAGCATGCAGACGAGGTTCATGGCCGCGCGAAGGCCGGCATTCCCCTCCCCCTTCTCGATCAGGTAGGCCCCGAGGAAGATCATGACGGTGCCGATACTCGCCGTCGCCGTCGCAAGAATCCAGCTATTGAAATAGACCGACCAGCCGCCGCCCGGCATGCGCGAGAACTGGTAGCTGTTGAACGACAGGCTGAGATTGTAAGGCCAGTACTTCACCAGCGAGGCGAAGCCGGCCGTGCCGAGAATGGCCAGCAGGAAGATCGCAACGGCCGTGCAGAGGAGGAAAAGCGCGGTATCGAGCGCCGGCCGCCGCACCACGCGCAGCGGGATGGCGCCGGAGCTGACGAGGCCGTCATTGCGGCGCTGGACGATCTGCTGCACCACGAAGGACAGGATCGTCGGCAACAGCAGGAAGATCGCCGTCACCGCGCCCATCTGGAAATCGTAGCGTCCGACCACCTGCAGATAGATCTGCGTCGACAGCACCGGATAATTGCCGCCGATCACGCTCGGCACGCCGAAATCCGTGAACGAGATGGTGAAGACGGAAAGGGCCGCGCTCGTCAGGCCGTAGCGGCAACCCGGCAGGGTGACGGTGCGGAAGATGCGGGCGGGGGTGGCCCTCAGCGAAATCGCCGCCTCGTAAAGCCGCTGGTCGGCGGCGGCGAGCGCCGTCGAGAGGATGAGAACCGCATGGGGAAAGGCGAAGGTGACCTGCCCCATGACGATGCCGATCGGCCCATAGACCGAGTGGCCCATCAACACGTCTTTCAGGATACCCTGCTTGCCGAAGAGATAGATCAGCGAGATACCCGGCAAGAGCGAGGGCGCGAGGATGGGGATCATCGCAATGCCCGAAAAGAGCGCCCGCGCCGGCATCCGGGTGCGCATCACGCCATAGGCATAGGCGAAGGCGAGCGTGACCGTGATCACGGTGGAGATCGCGGAGGTCACGAAGCTGTTGCGCGCCGCGCCGGCAAGACCGGGCGTGTCGGCGAAACGCCGGAAATTGTCCAGGCCGGCGAACATGCCCTCGGTATTCTGCACGCTCTTCACCAGAATGGCGGCGAGCGGGAAGACAAGGCCGAAGGCGAGAAAGGCCGCGATCAGGCAGAGGACCGAATTGGTGAGGGTGCGGCTGGAGATCATGGCCGTCACCCGCGCGGAAAGAGACGGAGCTTTTCGGCGGGCAGCGCGACGGAGAGCGTGGCGCCCGGCGCAAGCGCGCGGGCACGTACGGCCGTCTCCGAAAGATCGACGCGCAGCGCAGCGCCGCCGAGCCCCAAAGCCGCCGCATGAACGCGAATGAAGGCGCCCAGGAATTCGAGGCGCTCCACGGCAAGGTCGACACGGTTCACGCCGCCTTCGCCTTCCGCAAGAGCGATCTCGGAAGGCCGGATCGCGAGCCGAACGGCGGTTCCCCGCGGCAGCGCGCCGTGCTCTGCCGTGAGATTCAGCCTCGTCGCCCCGGCCATGGCTGCGCCATCGCCATCGAACTGCGCATCGACGAAGTTCATCTCCCCGACGAAATCCGCAACGAACTCGGTGGCCGGGGTGTTGTAGATTTCCGGCGCGGTACCGAACTGCTCGACGCGCCCCTGATTCATCACCACGATCCTGTCGGCCATGGCGAGCGCTTCCTCCTGGTCGTGCGTCACCATGATGGTGGTGACGGCGAGGCGCTTCTGCAGGGCGCGCAATTCTCCGCGCAGCCGGAAGCGGACACGCGTGTCCAATGCAGAAAGCGGCTCGTCGAGCAGAAGCAGGCCCGGCGAGATCGCCAGCGCCCTTGCCAGCGCCACGCGCTGCTGCTGGCCACCGGAAAGCTGGGCGGGATATTTCCCGGCCTGATTGGCGATGCCCACGAGGTCGAGCATGTCGTGGACATGCGTCCTGACGGCCTCGCGCGACATCTTCCGGCCATAGAGCCCGTAACCGACATTGGCCGCGACGGTCAGGTTCGGAAACAGCGCGTAGGACTGGAAGACGATGCCGAAATCACGCGCCTGCGGCGGCAGCAGCGTCACGTCCTGCCCATTCTGCACGATCCTGCCCGAACTCAGCAGCTCCAGCCCGGCAATGCTGCGCAGAAGGGTCGTCTTGCCGCAGCCCGATGGACCGAGAAAGCAGATGAACTCGGATTTTCCGATGGAAAGGCTGACATCGTTCAGCGCCGTGAAGGCGCCATAGGCCTTCGACGCTTCGGAGAGCTGGAGATAGGGTTGGGCAATATCTGTCACGGGAACCTCGAAGAATGGGAGGACATCGCGGAAAGCCCCGCGATGTCCGCTCGGCTGGCCGGTTACTCCACCGTTTTCGCGCCGTAGCGGCGCTGCCATTCCTCCAGAATGCCGGCCTTCTTCTCAGCCAGCATGTTGAAGTCGAGGTTGAGCATCTTGGCCTCCTCGCCTTCCGGATAGTTCTCGATTTCCGGCTTGATGCCTTCCCGCGCGACGACCACGTAATATTTGCTGTTGATCTCGCCGGACTTCTGGCTGGCGGCAAAATCCGCGAGGATCTTGGCCGCTTCCGGGTTCTTGCCGCCCTTGATCAGCGCCGTCGCCTCGATCTCGGAGCCGAGGCCCTCCGTCGGCAGGATGATGTTGACGGGCGCGCCCTCGTTCTTGGCCTTCACGCCGGGGAACGCATAGGAAATGCCGACGACCGCCTCACCCGAGGCCGCCATGCGGCACGGCGCGCCGCCGCTCGAGACATATTGCGAGATGTTCTCGTGCAGCTTGTCCATATAATCCCAGCCGTCCTTTTCGCCGAAAAGCGTGAGCCAGCCGGCAACGGTCAGGAAGCCCGTGCCCGAGGCGTTCGGGTTGGCCATGACGATCTTGCCCTTGTATTCCGGCTTGATCAGGTCCTTCCAGCTCGCAGGTTCCGCCGCACCGCCCGCCGGCCCTTCCACGGTGTTGTAGCAGACCGCCGACGCCCAGGCGTCGAGGCCCGTCCAGAGCGGCACGTCATGCGCGGTGTCCTTGAGGGCGGGCTTGATCTTGTCGAACTCGGCCGGCTTGTACGGCTCGATGACGCCTTCCTTGTCGAGCACGAGAAGCCCGCTCACCGGCGCGCCGAACAGGATATCGGCGCGGGGATTGGCCTTCTCGGCGATCAGCCGCGAGATGATCGTGCCGCCGGTCGAGACGATCATGTCGACCTCGATATCCGGATGCTCCGCCTTGAAGGCGTCCATGAGCTCGACCACCTGGTCCTCGTCGAGGGCGCTATAGACGGTCAGCGGCTCGGCCTGCGCCGCGCCGGCCGCAAGCATCAGCGCGAGCGCCGAGGTCAGGTGGCGAAACGTGATGGAATTCCTTTTCGCAATGGTCATGTCTTCCTCAGCCTCTTGAATGCTTGAATGAACGGTCGCGACCGCCAGGGTCGAACGGAAAGTGCGCACCACCGCAAATCGAGATCACAAAACACGTCATGTTTTGGCAATTATGCGGCGAAACATGATCACGATTATGGCAAAAAGCGCCCCTGTCAAAGCCTTTTGAGGATATTGCGCCACCACGGGAAAAGCGAAAAATATCGCACAACATCATAATTTATAGAATAATTTCAAACTATTATCTCCACATCCACGGCAACGCCGGGAGCAAGATATACCTCGCTTGCAATTACAAAACTCGAATGCTAATTGTGATCACAATTGATGCATCGCTGAGAGACCGCAAACAATTCAATGCGGATAACCTTGCGTCTGAAGCGCCCCTTCCCACGATGACGGATGGAAGAGGCCGCGCTGTCGGCGCATAGTGATGGCGGCAATTTGCGTCGCACCGGCCAGGGGCCTGCCGACGCAACGATCGAGAACGACGGGGTGAGGATGAGCGACAGGAACCACCACGCGACGGACCGAACGGCAACAAGCGCGGGGCTGACTGCGCATGCGGGCCGGCCGGAGACCAGCGCCGCGCCTGAGCAGACGATGCAGGAGCGCGCCTACCAGGCCTTGCGCCATGCCCTGATCGTCGGGCAGCTCGCGCCCGGCAAGGGCATCAGCCTTCGTGCGATGGCCGAGGTCATCGGTGTCGGCATCATGCCGGTGCGGGCCGCCATCGCCCGGCTTTCGGCCGAAAACGCCCTTGCGGTCCACGACAATCGCCGCGTCTCCATTCCGGAAATGACCATGGAGCGTTTCGACCAGCTCATGCAGGCCCGCCTGCTGCTGGAGCCGGCCTGCGCCATGCGCGCGCTCAACGTCATTGACGAAGCAGGGCTTGCCCGCATCCGCAGCCACGACGACCAGATGAACAGCAGCTACGAGACCGGCGATGCCGAACTCTATATGGCCGCCAACTATGCATTCCATTTCGAAATCTACCGCGCCGGCCGGTCCGAGGTCCTCACCCACCTGCTGGAGAGCGTCTGGATGCAGTTCGGTCCCTTCATGCGTAAGGTCTATGGCATGGTAGGCACCGCCCACCTTTCCGACAAGCACGAGATGGCGATCAACGCCATCGCACGGCGCGACGTCACGAGCCTGAAGGTCGCCATCGAGGCCGATATCCTCGACGGCATGGACCTGCTCGGAAAATCCATCTTCACCCAGGCCGCCGAACCGGGCAGCCCGTCATCAAGACGCAGGTCCAGGGCCAGCAGCGGCCGGGCCCGACTCACAGCAACGGAGTAGAGACATGGCATCCTCAGTTCCCGCCGGGGCTGCAGCCTCGGGCGACATCTTCGTGCGCGCCGCGCTGGACGACCTCCTGAAGGCGGAAAACGCCCTCTACCGCGACCGCCGCCCCCTTGCGGCGGCCCGCGCCGCGCGCAACGCCAAGGGCGGTTTTGCCGGCGGCGTGCCGCTGCACTGGATGCGCGACTGGCCGCAGCCCTTCCCGATGGTGATCGACGCCGCGCAGGGCAACCGGCTGCGGGATGTCGACGGCAACGAGGCGGTGGATTTCTGCCTCGGCGATACGGGGGCGATGTTCGGCCACTCCCCCGCCCCCGTCATGCAGGCGCTGCGCGAGCGCGAGAGCCGCGGCCTCACCCACATGCTGCCCTCCGCCGATGCCGACCGGGTGGGCGAACTTTTGCAGGACCGCTTCGGCCTGCCCTGCTGGCAGATGGCCGTGACGGCGAGTGACGCCAACCGCTTCGCCCTGCGCGCCGCCCGCGCGGCGACGGGGCGCAGGCGCATCCTCGTCTTCGACGGCTGCTACCACGGCACCGCCGAGGACACGCTGGTCGACCTCGTCGACGGCAAGACCATGGCCCGGCGCAGCCTTGTCGGGCAGGTGCAGGACCCCAGCCTGACCACCGTCATGATCCCCTTCAACGATATCGCGGCCCTCGACGCCGAACTGGCCAAGGGCGACATCGCCTGCGTCATCGCCGAGCCGGTCATGACGAATTGCGGCATGATCCTGCCGCAGCCCGGCTTCTGGGAGCATCTGCGCGCGGCCACCCGCAAGGCCGGCACGCTGCTGCTGCTCGACGAGACCCACACCATCTCCACCGGCCCCGGCGGCTACGGCCGGACCTACGGCGTCGAACCGGACCTTTTCGTGCTCGGCAAGCCCGTGGCGGGCGGCGTCCCGGCCGCCGTCTGGGGCATGACGCAGGAGGTGAACGACCGCCTCTTCGCCTCCCGTCCCGAGGACGAGCACGGCCATTCGGGCGTCGGCACGACGCTGGCGGGCAGCACGCTGCAGCTTGCCTGCGTGCGAGCCACGCTCGAGCACCTGATGACGCCGGAAACCTATGCAGCGATGCTGGCCGGCGCGGAACGCCTCGATGCCGGCATCAGCGGCCTGATCGCACGCCACGGCCTGCCCTGGCATACGGCGCGGGTCGGCGCGCGGCTGGAGATCGTCTTCAGCCCCGTTCCCGTCACCAATGCCGCCGAGGCGCGCGCCGCCGCCGATCCGCAGGTCGAGCGCTTCCTGCATGTCGCCCTCCTCAACCGCGGCTTCCTGCTCACCCCGTTCCACAACATGATGCTGGTCAGCCCCGATACGAGCGAGGCCGACATCGCGGCCTTCCTGACCGCCTTCGACGCGGTTCTCGCCCTCCTGCCGCGGGAGGAGGCGCGATGAGAACGATCGAGGCCCCCGCCCGTCCGGCCGCGCCGCAGACGCGCGCCTCCATCGGCGAACTGCACGATTTCCTAAAGGCTCATCCAGAGATCGAGGCCTTCGACCTCATCCTGATCGATCCCAACGGCATTCCGCGCGGCAAGACCGTGCGGCGCCACGAGATCGAGGGCATCTATGAGACCGGGCGCAACCTGCCCGGCTCCATCCTCGGACTGGACGTGACGGGCGAGGACGTGGACGAGACCGGGCTGGTCTGGTCGGACGGCGATGCCGACCGCTGCGCCTGGCCCATCCCCGGCACCCTCGCCCCGGCGCTGTGGACCGATCCGCCACGGGGTCAGTTCCGCGTCGCGCTGCACGAAATGGACGGGCGGCCCGTGGAGGCCGATCCGCGCCATGTGCTCCAGCGCCGGATCGACGCGCTCGCCGAAAAGGGTTACCGGGCCGTCGCGGCCTTCGAGCTGGAATTCTACCTCGTCGACATGGCCGAGGGCGACAGCGTCCCCCAGCCCGCCCGCCTGCCGCTGACCGGCGCGCGCCCCGACGGCACCCATGTCTACGGCATCGAGGAACTGGACAGGCTGGAGCCGTTCAGCCGCGACCTTTACCGCGCCGCCGCCGCGCAAGGCCTGCCGGTCGAGACGCTGATCTCGGAATATGCGCCCGGCCAGTTCGAGCTGACGCTGCACCATCGCGACGCGATGCAGGCGGCAGAGGACCTCGTTGCGCTGAAACACCTGCTGCGCGGCGTCGCGCGCCGCCACGGCATGCAGGCCTGCTTCATGGCGAAACCCTTCGCCGACCGCGCCGGCTCCGGCATGCACATGCATGCGAGCCTGTGCGACATGGACGGCCGCAACCTCTTCGCCGACCGCGACGGCCTGCTCGCGCCGCCGCTGCTGTCCGCCATCGGCGGCCTGCTCGACGCGCTCCCGGAAAGCATGCTCGTCATGGCGCCCCACAACAATTCCTGGCGGCGCTTCTCGGCACAGAGCTATGCGCCGACGACGCCGAACTGGGGCATCAACAACCGCGGCGTCGCCGTCCGCGTGCCCGCCGGCGCGCCGGGCGGCCGCCACCTCGAACAGCGCATGGCCGGCGTCGACGCCAACCCCTTCCTCGTCGCCGCCGTCACCCTCGCGGCAATGGCGCGCGGCATCGCGGCAGAGCGCGATCCAGGCCTGCCCGCAGACGGCGACGGCTCCGCCGCAGGCGACGCCCCGCCACTGCCGCGCAATTGGACCGAGGCCATCGAGGCCGCGCAAGGCTCCTCTTTCCTCAAGGACGCGCTGGGAGAGACGATGCACCGCGTCCTCCTCGCCATCAAACGCTCCGAAGCCGCCCGCTTCGCCGCCTATGTCTCACCGCTGGACTACCGGCTATATTTGGGGACGGTGTAACGCTGCCTGGACCATTCCGGTGAAGTGAATTTCATCGGAATGGTCAAGTCGGTGGCGTCAGAGGTGCCACCTGCCAAGGCTTTGGGGGAGCCGCGATAACCTGCTCATATGCGCGCCGAGACAAGTCGCACGACGAGGAGATCAAACTGATTTCGGAGATTTCCGGCCACTCAGCCGGCGATGCCCTCAGGCGCGGAGAGAACAGAGAATGAAAGTGTATAACTTTCCGTTTTCCGTAGGATGCGGGTTGGTAGAAAACCGCTAAGTAGTTGTATTTGGTGGGTGATCACGGGCTCGAACCGTGGACCCGCTGATTAAGAGTCAGCTGCTCTACCAACTGAGCTAATCACCCACTTGACCGCTGCTGCGGTGCTGGAGGGGCGTATAAAGGCGTTCTCGGGGCTTGTCTATACGCTGGTCCAAAAAAAATGCGCCGCGGGACAAATTTCTTTCGCAGCGCAAAACGAATGTCACAAATCCAGCGTGCCGGATGCGGTGCGCACCGCCTCGCCGCCGATGCGTGCGCCGGCGATGACGCCGCCGGATATGTCGAGATGCAGGTGGATCAGCGAGGGGCGGCCCATTTCGACGCCCTGCTCGATGAGAAGCGGATGGTGACCGTCCACCAGCCTGTCGAAGGCGTGGATGGCGCCAGACAGCGCGGCGACCGCCGCCCCCGTCGCCGGGTCCTCCGATATGCCCATGTCGGGCGCGAACATGCGGGCATGGAATTTCGCATTGTGGTTCACGCCGCCGCGGCAATAGAGATAGGCCGAGGCGAGCCGTCCTTCGGCAAAGGGCGCGCAGCGCTCCCAGAGCGTTGGATCGAACTCCACGGCCGCTGCCGCCGCCAGGTCGTGCACCGGAACCATGACGAAGGCGACGCCGGCGCTCCAGAGCGTCGGCTGGTGATTCTCGAAGCCGATCTGGCTGGGCTTCAGGCTGAAGGCATCGGCGAGCGCCTGCCGGTCGAAGGTCGCGTCGAGGCGTACGGATTTGCGCGGCACGTCGAATTCGGCAAAGGCCGCGCCGCCCGCGCCGAGCCGGACCGCACAGCGCACCGGGCCGACATTCTCCTCCAGCACGCTCACCTGGTCGCTCGGGCCTGCCTGCCCGTTGCCGGTGACCTCGGCGATGGCGATGGCCGCGCCCACTGTCGGATGGCCGGCGAAGGGCAGTTCGCGGCCGGGCGTGAAGATACGCAGGCGCGCGGTGTGCGCCGGATTTTCCGCCGTCTTCACGAACACCGTCTCGGACAGGTTGAACTCGCCGGCGATGCGCTGCATCGCCCCATCCTCCAGGCCATCGGCATCGAAGACGACGGCCAGCGGGTTGCCGGCAAGGCGCGTATCGGTGAAGACGTCGTAGATGGCGTAGCGGCGGGACAAGGCATTCTCCGTATTCGATTTTCGCACCAGCCTGCCCGAGGCCTTTGCCGCGGGCAAGGGAAAACGGCTCAAAGGTCGAGCGTCATGACGACGGGGCAATGGTCCGAGGCCTTCGGCCGGTCCCAGCCGACACGCGGATAGCGTTCCACCTCCTGTCCCGGCGGGAAGATCGTGCGGAACGGCTGGCCGGCACGGATGATCTCGGGGACATGGTGGGCATTGCGCTCGGCCAGCGAGGGCGACAGCCAGATATAGTCGAGCTGGCAGAGATGGCGCTCCTCCGGGCCGCGGCTGTGGTAGAGCGTCCAGCGGTCGTCCACCGGCCGGCGCAGCATCGGGTTCACCGCAAAGCCGCCTTCGGTGAAGGTGTCGAGCGCGCTCACCGGCTCCTGCTGCGGCACGAATCGGTAGCCGTTGCGCCGGTCGCCCTCGATGGCGAGCTTTTCCTGGTAGTCGTTCATGTCGCCGCAGATGGCGAAGGCCTTGTCGGCCGTGCGCCCGGCGCCGAAGCGGTTCTCGACGATGCGGCGCACCGCCCGCGCCTCGGCCATGCGCACCGGCATGGTCGACTGGCGTCCGTCCATGCCCTCCCTGCCCGGCCCCATCGATTTGAAATGCACGACATAGAGCGTCAGCGGCCGCCCGCCGATGCGCAGGTCCATTTCCAGGCAGTCGCGCTTGAAGATCTTGTCGTCCGGGTTGAGGCCCGAGCCGAGATCCGGCGTATAGAGGCCGAAATCGCGGTAGGTGACGGAGGCATGGCTGCGGATATCGACGCATTCGATCCGCTGGCCGTCGCGCGTCTCCTCGCGCATCAACACGGAAACGTCGATGCCGCGGCTGTCATTGCCCTCGATGAGATATTTCTGGCGGTAGCCGTTGCCGACCATGCGGAAGAGATAGCCGTATTCGAAGGCCTGCAGCGCCGCCATGTTGTCAGTTTCCTGCAGGCAGAGGATATCGGCATCCGCATCGGCGATGGCGAGCGCCGAATGCTGGCGCGTGTCGTCCGTATGGGCGACGGTGCGCGCCTCCTCCAGCCGCTGATATTCCGCCTCGTTGCGGATGTCGAACAGGCGCAGCACGCGATCCTGCCGAATCTGGTTGCGAAAACCCGTGAAATCGAAGCGGGTCATGAGGTTTTCGATATTGAAGGTGGCAAGGCGTAGCGACATGAGGTCCTTCCGGGAATGCCGCCGGAGTGTAGCCGGCTGACCGGCAATGGGAAGCGCTTTTCACAGGCCAGCCTGCATCACCGGAATAAACCGCCCCGCCCTCCCGTCATCTCCTCACGGACGATGCGTGTTCCGGCGACGGCGGGAGAACGGTCATGGCAGTTGCATCCAGCATGGCGCGGGCGTTTATGCCCCTGTTGCTTCTCATGAGCCTCGTCGGCGGGGCGGCCGGCCAGCCGGCGCAGAACTGGCTGGAGCCGAAGACGACGGCCGAGAAGCTCGCCATGCTCGGCCGGGAATTCGGCAGGAACGCCCGATATTCCGAGATCAGCATCACCAGCGATTCGATGCGCATTCTTGCCGAAGTGCCCGACAAGCCCGGCACGATGGCCGACTACAACGCCAATGACAACGGCATCACCGCATCCAGCATGATGATGCCCTGGGATGCGGAGTTCCGGCCCGAGCAGCTCTACCGGATGAGCGACCTCGCCTTCTTCTCGGCGGAAAAACTCAATGAGCTGACGGCCCGCACCTTCGCACGGCTGCAGGTCGGTTCGGAAATGGCGCTGGCGCGCTACACCTTCTCCATCGGCCAGTTGCCGACGCCGGACGGGACTTTCATGGTGCCCTCGCCGGATGGCAAGGTGACACTGGAAATCCGGCTGGAGGCCGATGACGGCTGGAAGGGCGGGCGCGTCACCTATTCCTCGACCGGCGAGGAAATCGATATCGTCATGCCCTGACGGGCGGCGCTCAGAGGGTTGTGAGAAGCAGGCTGGTCTCGGATTTCGAGACACCGTCCATGGCACGGATGCCGCGCAGCACCCGCTCGAACTCGACGAGATTGTCCGCGTGAAGCTCCGCGACGAGGTCCCACGCCCCGTTGGTGGTGTGCAGGGCGCGCACTTGCGGAATACCGCGCAGCGCCTTGATCGCGGCCAGCGTCTTCTGGCCGGTGATCTCGATCATCATGATGGCCCGCACGGCATGGGGATCGTCTGCCTCCGTCACCCGCACGGAAAAACCGGCGATGACGCCGTCGCGCGTCAGCCGCTCGATGCGGTTCTGCACCGTGCCGCGCGAGACGTTCAATTCGGCTGCAAGCGCCGAAAGCGACGCGCGGCCGTCCTTGCGCAGCAAGGCGAGAAGTTTCCGGTCTACCGTATCCATATCCGCTGCCGAAATGTCAGTTATGGCTTGCGAAATGCTAATCCAAGGTGCGATTTTCGCAAAAGATTGCCGTTTCGCTTGCCGTCATCCTTGGCTAGCCTTGCAATCTCCTGAATGCAACCTCCATCGGCAGGCCCCATGTCCCAGACGAACGAAACCGCCCTTCGCACCGCCGCCCGCCGCAGCCGGGACCTTTCGCTGATGATGACCCGCTGGCCGAGCGTGACGGGTTCGGCGGACGAGGCGTCCTTTTCCGAAAAACTGCGCACCCATCTTGCCGAGACCGCCTATTTCAAAAGCCACCCGGACCAGCTCTTCACCGTCGACAGCCATGGCGAGCCGCTGACGCGGAACGTCGTGGCGCTGGTGCGCGGCAGCGGGCGGCGGACGGTGGTGCTGGCCGGCCATTTCGATACCGTCTCCATCACCAATTACGGCACGCTCGCGCCGCTCGCCTGCGAGCCGGAGCCGCTGACGCAGGCTCTGCTCGACGAGCTGCGCAGCCGCCCGCTGAACGGCGCGGAGACGAAAGCGCTCAGGGACTTCGAAAGCGGCGACTTCATCGCCGGGCGCGGCCTGCTCGACATGAAGAGCGGCCTTGCCGCCGGTATCGCGGCGCTGGAGCGTTTCGCCGGGCTGGAAGCCCCCGAGGGCAACATCCTCTTCGTGGCCACACCGGACGAGGAGAACCGCTCGCGCGGCATGCGCAGCCTGCGCAATGCCCTGCCGGAGATCGCCCGCCGCTTCGACCTCGATATCGTCGGCGGCATCAATCTCGATGCGTCGAGCTGCGAACGCGACGGCGAGGAAGGCCGGGCGGTCTATCTCGGCTCCATCGGCAAGTTCGCGCCCTTCGCCTTCGTCATCGGCCGCCCGACCCATGCCGGCTACCCCTTCAACGGCACCAGCGCCCACCGCATCAGCGCCGAGATCGTGCGCGCCATGGATACCGTACCGGAACTCAGCGACGAGGCCTTCGGCGAGCGCTCCCCGCCGCCCGTCTGCCTGGAAGCGCGCGACATCCGCGACGGCTACGACGTGACGACGCCGGACCGCGTCTGGCTCTCCTTCAACTGGCTGACCCACCGCCGCAGCGCCGGCGATATTCTTGGGGAATTCAGGGCGCTCGTCTCCGGCGCGCTGCAAACGGCGCTCGAAACGCAGGACGCCCATGCCGCCCGCTACCGCAACCGGGACACAGGCCGGACCGAGGGTCTCGTGCTCACCTATGCCGAGCTGCTGGAGCGCTTGAAGGCACGCGGCGGTTCGGCGGCCCTGGCGCGGCTCGAAGCGCTGGACCGTTCGCTCGCCGGCGGCACCGACCCGCTGAAGGTCAGCCGCGAGATCGTCTCGGCGGCCGTGACCGAAGCGGGCATCGAAGGGCCGGCGGTCATCGTCGGCTTCGGCAGCCTGCATTATCCGCTGGTGCATCTGCAGCGCGCTTCGACCGGCGGCAGCCTGCAGGGCATGCTACAGGGCGTGATGGATGCCGCCGCGACGCGGCACGGCACATCGATCAAGTTCAAGCAGATTTTCGCGGGCATTTCCGACATGAGCTTCTTCGGCCACCGGCCGGACGCCGGCGAGACCGGGCTGCTTGCCGGCAACACGCCCTCGGCGGCCTTCACGGACGATGCGCCGGAAGGGCTGCTGTCTTTCCCGACGGTCAATATCGGACCGTGGGGGCGCGACTATCACCAGAAATGGGAGCGCGTACACGCGCCCTATACGTTCGAGGTGCTGCCGGATCTGGTCTTCGAGACGGCGCTGGCCTGGCTTGCCGAATAGCCCCTCATCCGGCCTGCCGGCCACCGTCTCCTTGGCTGCGGGGAGAAGGAGATATGCCGCGCCGTTTTCCGCAATTCTTCAACATTGCGTGGGGCAAGTCCCCTCTCCCCGCTTGCGGGGAGAGGGTTAGGGTGAGGGGCAACCGCGACGGTTAAGCCGCCAGACGCTCGCTGGCGAGCAACCGGCCAAGGCGGGAGATGCCTTCTTCGATCGTCACATCGTTGGCGCAGGAGAAGCTGAGGCGCAGGGTGTTCGCGCCGCTGCCATCGGCATGGAAAGCCTGACCGGGAACGAAGGCGACCTTTTCCGTCTCGATGGAACGGGCGAGCAGCTTCGCGCCGTCCATGCCAACCGGCAAGGTGACCCAGACGAACATGCCGCCCTCGGGCTTCGTCCACGTCACGCCTTCCGGCATGTACTTATCGAGAGCGGCCAGCATGACGTTGCGGCGATGGCTGTAGGCCGCGCGAATCTTGGCGACCTGCGCGTCGAAGCCGCGCTCGGCGACATGGGCGATGGCCATCTGGTTGATGGTCGAGGAATGCAGGTCCGCCGCCTGCTTCATCAGCACGAGCTTGCGGATGACGGGCGCTGCCGCGACGATGTAGCCGACGCGCAGGCCCGGTGCGAGCGTCTTGGAGAAGCTGCCGCAATAGATGGTGCGCGCGGCGTCGAT
The DNA here is from genome assembly GCF_020883495.1 of Shinella zoogloeoides. Lineage (NCBI taxonomy): Bacteria > Pseudomonadati > Pseudomonadota > Alphaproteobacteria > Hyphomicrobiales > Rhizobiaceae > Shinella > Shinella zoogloeoides. The sequence goes on from NZ_CP086610.1 coordinate 1,996,691, forward strand.
GCTGCCCTTCTCGGCAATTTCCAGCGCCAGGATCGGCGGGACCGCCTCGCCGTCATAGCGCAGCGACTGGTAGGCGGCGTCCTCGATGACGGGGATATCCAGCTCCTCGGCCAGCTTCAGCAGCTTCTCGCGGCCGGCGCGGTCGACCGTTTCGCCGGTCGGGTTGGCGAAATCGGCGGAGAGATAGGCGAACTTGACCCGGCCGCCGGCATCCGCCGCGGTCGCGCGATAGGCTTCCGGCGTGCGGTTGCCCGTCAGGTTGAGCTGGTCGTAGGTCGGCTCATAGGCGTTGAAGGCCTGCAGCGCGCCGAGATAGGTCGGCCAGGTGACGAGCGCCGTGTCCTTCGGGGACAGGAACAGCTTGCCGAGATAATCGAGGCCCTGCTGCGAGCCGGAAACGATGAAGACGTTCTCCGCCGTGCAGGGAATGCCGATCTTGCCCATTTCGCCGGCAAGCCAGTCCCGCAGCGGCTTGTAGCCCTCGCTGACGGAATATTGCAGGCCCGCTGCCGCGCCCTCGCCCGCCAGCACATCCGTATAGGCGGCGGAGAACGCCTCCTTCGGGAACAGCGCCGGATCCGGGATGCCGCCGGCAAACGAGATGATGTCCGGCCGCTCCAGCAGCTTCAGCAATTCGCGGATTTCGGATGCCTTCATACGCGACGCACGGGTCGCGAAGGCCTGTTCCCATTTGAACATAGGGGTTTCCTCGGGCTTGTTGTTTGACCCGCACATCATCACGGCGAAGTATTTATGTCAATAATACTGACCTAAATATTCGCATCGAAAAAGACGCGCGAAACCCGATGCCCGCGCAAACCCATTGCATGCGCAACCGCCACGCCTGCCGGCACTTGCGGCGGCAGCGGTCAGGTCGTCCGGTCTCCGTAAAGGCTGAGCAGCACGAGCATGGCTATACTGCCCAGGATAAAAAGATCGAACCAGGCGAAGTATTGGAAAATCGTGGTCATCGCACTATCCTCCTGACAGCGGAACGAAACACTTGCGTATTTTGTTCCCATTCAGGCTTTCGCGCAAGTTTATTACTTGCTGCGCCGCGATAGAGCGGAAGGATGCGCTGCACTATTTCAAATCTACTGAAATAGAGGACCGGGCGGAAAGCCGCCCGGCCCGTTTTCCCGCGAAAGCGGAAAAGCTTAGTTGACGGCCTTGTCGACCAGCTTGTTCTTGCCGATCCAGGGCATCATGCCGCGAAGCTTCGCGCCGACTTCCTCGATCTGGTGCGAGTCGTTGTTGCGGCGGATGCCCTTGAAGCGTGCGCCGCCGGCCTTCCATTCCTGCATCCACTCGGAGGTGAACTTGCCGGTCTGGATGTCGGTGAGGACGCGCTTCATCTCGGCCTTCGTTTCGGCGGTGATGATGCGCGGGCCCGTGACGTATTCGCCCCACTCGGCCGTGTTCGAGATCGAGTAGTTCATGTTGGCGATGCCGCCTTCATAGATCAGGTCGACGATGAGCTTCACTTCATGCAGGCACTCGAAATAGGCCATTTCCGGCGCGTAGCCGGCTTCGACCAGCGTTTCGAAACCGGCGCGGATCAGCTCGACGAGACCGCCGCACAGAACGACCTGCTCGCCGAAGAGGTCGGTTTCGCACTCTTCCTTGAAGTTGGTCTCGATGATGCCCGAACGGCCGCCGCCAACGCCGCAGGCGTAGGACAGGGCAACGTCAAGCGCGTTACCGGAAGCGTTCTGGTGAACGGCGACGAGGCAGGGAACGCCGCCGCCCTTCTGGTATTCGCCGCGAACCGTGTGGCCCGGGCCCTTCGGCGCGATCATGACGACGTCGACGGTGGCCTTCGGCTCGATGAGGCCGAAATGGACGTTGAGGCCGTGGGCAAACGCGATGGCCGCGCCGTCACGGATGTTGCCGGCGATTTCGCCCTTGTAGATGTCGGCCTGCAGCTCGTCCGGCGTCGCCATCATCAGGAGGTCGGCCCACTTGGCAGCTTCGGCGACGGTCATGACCTTGAAGCCGTCGGCTTCGGCCTTCTTGACGGTCGGCGAACCGGCCTTGAGCGCGATCACGACGTTCTTGGCGCCGGAATCCTTGAGGTTGAGAGCGTGCGCACGGCCCTGCGAGCCATAGCCGACGATGGCGACGTTCTTCGCCTTGATGAGGTTGAGATCGGCATCACGATCGTAATAGACGCGCATCGATGGTTCCTTCCCTTTGCTTGTCTGTTTCATCCGAACCGGCGGCTTTCCCTGCCGGTCTATCCTTTCACACCGTGAAGTGTCAGGAAGGCCTCCACGGCCCTCTCCGCACGCGGCGAGAATTCCTTTTTGAGCGCTGCGGCATCCTCGCCGAGAAGCATGCGCAGATGCATGTCCGAGACGATGAGGCCGTAGAGCGTGCCGTATGCCTCGTCAGCACTGTCGAAAGCAAGCAACTTCGCTTTGCGGCCCGCTTCGAGAAGCGCGGCGGCGCGCCTGCCGATCGGCCGGCGACCGCGCTCCTGCAGAAGACGGCCGAGCCCGGCCCCCTCGCGGCTCGCCTGGCCGATGGCGAGACGGTTGAGCGCGAGCGACACATCGCCCGAAAGCACGTCGATCAGATCGCGCGCGAAAGCGACGAGATGCTGGCGCAGCGTTTCCGCCGTCAGCTTGCCGGCCTCCACCTCGACGGTGCGCACCTTGCCGGCCTGATAGGCGATCATCGCCGAGATCAGCCCGTCGCGGTCGCCGAACCACTTGTAGAGGCTTTCCTTGGAACAGTTGGCCGCACGCGCCACGCCCGCGGTGGTCAACGCGCGCTCCCCGCCCTCCACGAGCAGGCCGAGCGCACGCTCCAGCACCGCGCCCTGACGTTCCGTCAGTCCCGCGGCCGCCGCGCCGGCATGTCCCTGCTCCCAGATCTGCAAGATGTTCACCTGTTCAATTTGCGTACCGTACCGTACGGTTCGGCATCTTCTAGCGCTCTCCACCGTTCCGGTCAACAGGCTTCTTCCAATCCCGGACCGCGCGGTGATTTGCCCGGCCGAATCCAGCCGTAAACGGCTCGATCCGCCATGGAGATCCGGCAGGGTGGATTGCCGCAACGCACAATCGGACAGAAATTTTCTTTCTGCTATCTCGCTGATTTGAAACAGAAGTCCAAGGCGATGCCCCTTCATCGTGGGTCCGGATAAAATTTTTCGCTTCCCAATCCGTTTCCGCCGGTTAAGATTTGTGAGACCTGCGGTGCGGCAGGCCGCTCGCCCCGTGCGCCGGCCGGCCAAAACCCGGGCCTCAGTCAGGAGTACGAAGCCAATCGCCCTTACGCCAAGGAGACAGAAAATGTTGAATTTCCTGCCAGACCTTCACGAAGGACATGCTCCCATCACTCTGCAGCAACTGTTCGGCGATGCCCTGGAGGCATTCGACGCCTGGGAAGACGAACGCGCCGAGCCGATGGTGATCTACGAGGACCACGTCGTTCCCATAAGCGCCGTCTTCGAAAGCATGCATGACTGCACGGATATCCTGCCGCGCACCCTGGCGGAGATCGCGGCCGATGCATTGGCCCGCAATCCGGCTACGGCCGAGGTGAAGATCGCCACCTTCGGCGATGCCGCCTGCATCGCCACGGCGCTCACCGAGCAGCGCCGCCTCTACGGCGAGGCCGCCATCGCCTCCTTCCTCGACCATAACCGCGTCGACAAGCGACGACCCGCCTGACACTCATAATAGCAACACGACAAGGGGCCCCGGAAACGGGGCCTCTTCTTTTTTGGCGCGCCTTTCCGGCCCTGTTCCCGCGGTGACAGCCAGACCCGGGGGGCTGTGGGATTATCCAGTTCAAGAGCGAAACGAAACGCTCTGCCAACCCAAGGAGAGAACCCCATGCGCAAGATCACCCTTATTTCCCTCGCCCTCGTCACCGTCCTCGGCGCCGCCGCAACCCCGTCCTTCGCCCAGGTCGCCACCCATTCCGCCAGCGTCGGCGGCGGCAGCTCGACCGGTGGTGGCGGCAGCTCGACCGGCGGCGGCCGCACCAGCCACGGCGGCAACAACGGCGGCGGCGGCCACCATGAAGGCCGTGGCGACTACGCCAACGTTCCCCCGGTGAAGCACAAGAAGCCCGTCGTCATTGCCGGCAAGGGCGGCGCCTACTGCTCGACCAACTTCCGCGTCCTTTACGATGCGAATGGCCGCCGCACCAAGGTTCGCCATTGCGACGAACGCAATCTCGTCGAGATCAATTGATCGCCAGACACCATCCGAAAGGGGCGCGGCTGCCGGCCGCGCCCCTTTCGCCATTTGCAGGCCCGGCAGAAGACTGAGCGGAAAGCTTGACCCGAGACGGAGAAGCACCTATTTCTCCCGCATCGAGATTTGAACGATGACTTCTGCATTTGCGGGTTCGCCCGCACCTTGACGAACTTCCCCTTCAAATTCGACCACCCATGGTCGCCGACCGGCGACCGACGATTGATTTGACGGCTTAGGAAAGGTTTCGTCATGGCAACTGGTACCGTAAAGTGGTTCAACACGACCAAGGGCTACGGCTTCATTCAGCAGGACAGCGGTGAACCGGACGTTTTCGTCCACATCTCCGCCGTACAGCGCGCAGGCCTCGCCGGCCTCAACGAAGGTCAGAAGGTCAGCTTCGAGCTGGTCCGCGACCGCAAGTCCGGCAAGATGTCTGCCGATCAGCTCGAAGCAGCCTGATCCGGCGTTTCGCCGACTGATTGAAAAGGCCGGTTTCGACCGGCCTTTTTTGTGTCCGCTATTCGGCGTGCTCCACCGGCAGGCGCGTGCCGCTCTTCAGCACCTCCATCGAAATGGAGGCCGAGACGTCGAACAACTCGACCTTGCGCACGATGCGCTTGTAGACCACATCGTAATGCTCGACCCGCGGCAGCACGACCTTCAATATGTAGTCGTAGTTGCCCGTCAGCCGGTGCGCCTCCACCACTTCGGGAATATCCGCGATCGCCCGCGAAAACAGCGCGATCCACTCGTCGCTGTGATGCGCCGTCTTGATGAGGGCGAAGACCGTGGTGGGCACGCCCATCCTGTCCCGGTCGAGCAGGGCGACCCTGCCGGCGATATGCCCGCTTTCCTCCAGCCGCTGGATGCGCCGGGCGCAGGCGGAAAGCGACAGGTTCACCTTCTCCGCCAGCGCCGCGACGGGCGCGCCCGCATCCTCCTGCAGAAGCGCCAGCAATTTTCTGTCCCGCTCATCAAGCACGCCGAGATTCCCTTTCAAAACCAAACGAGGCGCGAATTAAGCGCGCCTGAACGCCAATTCACAAGAGGGATTGTCGGCCTCCGCCCAAAATGCCCGGAACTTTGCGAACAATCGCCGTCCTCTCCGCTGCATTCTAGTCGTCATCGAAACACCAGCGGGGAAACGACCATGAAGACGATCGGCCTTATCGGCGGCATGAGCTTCGAGAGCACGGCAGTCTATTATCGCATGATCAACGAGGCGGCGCGCGAGCGGCTCGGCGGCCTGCATTCGGCCGACGTGCTGGTGCATTCGGTCGATTTCCAGTCCATTGTCGACCTGCAGAAGGCGGGTCGCTGGGATGCGGCGGGCGAGCGCCTCGGCGCGGTCGCGGCCGGTCTTGAAAAGGCCGGCGCGCAATGCGTGCTGATCTGCACCAACACCATGCATCTCGTCGCCGACGCCGTGCAGGAAGCGGTTTCCGCCCCCGTCATCAACATCATCGACGAAGTCGCACGCGACATTCTGGCGGCCGGCAAGCGCCGCCCGCTGCTGCTCGCCACGCGCTACACGATGGAGCACGGCTTCTATGCGAACCGCATGAAGGACGCCGGTCTCGACGTCATGGTGCCGGATGAAGCCGGCCGCGCGCTGATGCACAGCGTCATCTTCAACGAACTGTGCCAGGGCAAGGTGCTGGACACGTCCCGCGAGCGCGTTCTCGCTCTCATAGAGACCGCGCGGGCCGCGGGCGCCGACAGCGTCATCCTCGGCTGCACGGAGATCTGCCTGCTGCTCGATCCCGACGCCCTGACGCTGCCCGGCTTCGATTCGACCGCGATCCATGCTCGCGCCGCCGTCGACTTCGCGCTCGGCCCGGTCGTCGCCAGCAAGGCTGCCTGAGCCGTCTCAGGCCTCACGAAGCGCGGCATCCAGCCATACGCATTCCTGCAGGCCGGCCCGTGTAAACGGGTCGGCCAATGTGCCTGAGACGATGGCTGCAAGGATCTGCGGCGCCGGCGGAATTTTCGCGACGGTGGCGACCAGCCGGTCGCGCAGCCAGGCGATGGAACGGGAATCCGACTGGTAGAACGGCGTGAAGACGTAGGACAGGAGCTGGAACAGCCGCACATGACTGCGCCGGGCATCCGCGTAACTGGCAAGTGCCTCCTCAAGCGTTGCCGCCGATGAAAGGGCATGCGCCAGCGCCGCCGCATCGAGCAAGGCCATATTGGCCCCCTGCCCGAGCTGCGGACTGGTGGAATGGGCGCTGTCGCCGATGAACGCGATGCCGTCCGCATGGGGCGGCAAGGCGGTGCGGTGGGCATAACGCGCCAGCGTCAACTGATCCCAATCCGCGATCTGGTCGAGGAACGGCACGGTCTGCGGCCAGTAATCGGCGATGCGGTCCTTCCAGCGCGCCAGCCCTTCCCGTTTTACGGTATCCGCATCCGCAGTCTTGAGGCTCCAGAAGAAGGCGGCCTTGCGCGCGCCGCCGGCCTGCGCCCGGCCGACCGGCAGCACGCCGATCATGACCTTCGCGGCATCGTAGCGCTGGGTCAGCGCGCGGGCGTCATGGGCGATCCCCTCGCAATCGAGCGTCGCCCAGAACGCACCCCAGGGCAATTCCTTCACCTTCGGCGCGACGACAGAGGCAGCGACGAGCTGCGAGCGCGCACCGCTCGCGTCGACCACCAGATCGTAATCGCCGACGATCTCCCCGACGTCGTCATGCAGCACCGTGCGGGATTGCCGTGTCTCGGCCTTGGCGAGCGTGATGCCGGTGCGGATGGGCAGTCGCGCCGCCGCCACCGCATCGTGCAGGGTGGAGAACAGCGCGGCGCGATGCACGGCAAGGCCGTAGCGTCCGCCGGCCAGCGCATCGTAGCGCACGTCGAGGACGGTGCGGCCGCTGCGGGCATCCGCACCGTGCAGGCGCTCGATACGGTTGCCGAGCGCATGGATCGCCGGGGAGAGACCGAGGGCATCCAGCACCGTGAGGCCGGTCGGCTGCATCAGCAGGCCGGAGCCGACCGGCGACGGCGCGTCGAAGCGTTCGATCAGTTCGACCCGATGGCCGGCGCGCGAGAGAAAAAGCGCCGCCGCAAGTCCCGCAGGTCCCGCGCCGGCAATGCCGATATCCAATGGCTTCATGCCCGTCCCCGATGCGGCCCCGATGGCGGGAGCCTCAGCCCTGCCCCGCATCATAGGCCGTGCGTGCGGCCCGGATCGCGGTGTGGTGATCCGTAGACCACTGCACGAGCGTGCGCAGAAGCGCAAGGAAGGATTGGCCGAGCGACGTCAGCCGGTATTCCACGCTCGGCGGCTGCGTCGGATAGACGGTGCGCGTGAGATAGCCGTCGCGCTGCAGGTCGCGCAGCGTCTGGGTCAGCATGCGCTGGGAGATATCCGGGATGAAACGGCGCAATTCGGAGAAGCGGCGCGGGCCATCCGCAAGGCCGAGGATCATCAGCGACGTCCACTTGCCGCCGACGCTGTCCAGCACATCACGCACCGGGCAATCGTCCATCGACATGGGCACGCCGTCGATGAGCAAGACCCGCTCCCCGCGCGCACGATCGACGATCCTGTTCATAGCCGGTTCCCTCCAGGTAACCACCGCAGAAAAAACTGCCTTCTTTACAAGCTCTATCAGATTACCGGATAAGAGCAAGTCTCAATAAGAGACCAACATTCAGCAGGACATGAGGCTCCTCCCCGCCGCTCCTGCCAGAAAGGGAAAGACATGACCGATACGCTTCTCGTCACCGGCGCCTCCGGCCAGCTCGGCCGCCTCGTCCTCGATGCGCTCCTCGCCTCCGGCAAGGTCGCGCCCGCCGGCATCGTCGCCACCACGCGCGACACGGCCAAGCTCGCGGACTATGCCGCCAGGGGCGTCACCGTCCGCGCCGCCGATTTCGACGACCCGGCCTCGCTCGACGCCGCCTTCGCCGGCGCGACCAAGGTGTTGATCGTCTCCACCGACGCGCTCGACCAGCCCGGCAAGCGCCTTACCCAGCACACCGCAGCCGTCGCCGCCGCCAGGAAGGCCGGCGTGAAGCACATCCTCTACACGTCCATGCCGCAGCCGGACGATTCGCTCGTCACCTTCGCCCCCGACCATCTCGGCACCGAGGACGCCATCAAGGCGACCGGCATTCCCTACACGATCCTGCGCGACGGCTGGTATGCGGAAAACCTCTTCATGTCGCTGCCGCATGCCCTGGAAGCCGGCGCCTGGTACACCTCCACCGGCGAAGGCAGGATCGCGCATATCACGCGCGCCGACACGGCAGCGGCCCTTGCCGGCGCCCTGCTGAAGGCTGGCGATGAAAGCAGGACCTACACGCTGACTGGCACGAAGAGCCGCACGGCGGAGGAAATCGCCGCCGTCGTTTCCGCCGCGACCGGAAAGCCGCTGAAGGTGGTGCATGTCACCGACGCCCAGCTTGCCGAGGGCCTGAAGGCCGCCGGCCTGCCGGAAGGCTTCATCCCGACAATCGTTTCCTTCGACGCCAACACGCGCGAAGGCAAGATCGCCGCCGTCACCGGCGATGCCGAGGCACTCTCCGGCAGCAAGCCGACGTCCTTCGAGGACTTCGTCGCCGCCAGCAAGGCAGCCTTCCTCGGTTGAGGGGAAAGTGGTGCGGCGCTCGAAAGAGCGCCGCCCTCAGATATCCTGGCCGCAGGCGCGGCAGAAGCGCCGCACCGTTTCCGCCATGCCGTATTCCAGCGCATCGCCGGTCAGGCCATGGCCGATGGAGACTTCCGCAAGGTGCGGAATGCGGGCGACGAGCGCCGGGAGGTTGGCCACCGTCAGGTCATGGCCGGCATTGACGGCAAGGCCGAGGTCGCGGGCGATATCCGCCGTCTCGCCGAGCAGGTCGAGAATGCGCGCGCCCTCCGCCGGATCGTCGAAGCAGCCGCCGTAGGGGCCGGTATAAAGCTCGATCCGGTCCGCGCCGATATCCCGCGCAATGGTCAGCGCCTCGCGGTCCGGATCGCCGTCGGCGAACACCGAGACACGCAGGCCCAGCTTCTTCAGCCGCCCGACAATATTGCCGAGCAGGTTGTGGTTCCTGCGAAAATCCCAGCCATGGTCCGATGTCGCCTGCGACGGATCGTCGGGCACGAGTGTCACCTGCTCGGGGCGATGTTCCTCCACGAGGCGCATGAAGTTCTCTTCGGGGAAGCCTTCGATGTTGAATTCCGTGCCGGAAAACTCGCCGTCGATCAGCGTGCGGATCGGCGCGAGGTCGCTGAAGCGGACATGGCGCTGGTCCGGCCGGGGATGGACCGTGATGCCGCTTGCGCCCGCCTCCAGCGCGATCCGCCCGAGATGCGTGACGCTCGGCCAGGGCAGGTCGCGGCGATTGCGCAGCATGGCGATGGCATTGAGGTTGACCGACAGCTTCGCAGGCATGGCGACAGGCTCCTAGATTGCTGGCTCAACGTCTAGCCGGTTGTTTCCACAAGGGCAATCGCCGCAAGGCCCCAGGAAACCGGGCCTGCGGAGGAATTGGCGGCACCCTGCGTCATTCGCACTTGCCGATCATCAAGAATCATCGATAAATTCCCCACGAATTTTTGGGGTGCCTGTACACTGGGCGCCAGCGATTCGAGGAACGGGAAGGATATCAGGCAGCGCCGATGGTCTCCTCTTTGGCGGTACCATGACGAAGACGGACAGGCCGGCGTGCGAACTCGTGCGACGCGCCCTTGGCGCGATCATGGCCAGCGATACCTTCGCCCGTTCAGAGCGGCTGCGCTCCTTCCTCTCCTACATTGTCGAGAACGAACTGTCCGGCAAGGCCGCCCAGTTGAAGGGCTACAGCATCGGCATCGACGTTTTCAGCCGCGCGCCGGGCTTCGACGCGGGCAACGACCCGCTGGTGCGCGTGCAGGCCGGCAAGCTCAGGAAGCTGCTGGAACAATATTACCAGACCGAGGGCGCGGCCGACCCGCTGCGCATCTTCGTGCCGCTCGGCAGCTATGTGCCGGAATACCGCCTTTTCCAGCCCGACCGGCAGGATGCCGCCGCGCCGGCATCCCGCGCCTCCCGGCCGAAGCCGCAGGGCCGCCGCTCCTGGCTCCCGGCTCCGGTATCCTCCCCGCTCGCGCTCTTCTCGCTGCTGCCGCTCATCTTCCTCGCCCCGTCCGTCTATCCGGAAACGACCAATGCGGCGATCGCCAAGGCGCAGTCCACCCTCTTCGCGCAGGGTAGCGCCGCAAGCGAGGCCCCGGCCCTGCCCTACCTGCAGATCGTGCAATGCTGGCCCGCCGGCGGCGACTGCAACACGCTGGCAGCGGCCATCTCCAAATTCGCGGGCTACTACAAGACCGTGCATATCGGCGGACCCTACGGCACGAACGCGCCCGATCCATTGTCCTATGCCATCCGCATCGAGAACCGGCCGGACGGGAGCGGCATCTATGCCCGGCTGATCCACGAAAAAACCGGCGCAACGGTCTATACGCGGCATTTCACCCGCCAACAGTTGCGCAGCGAAACGGGCCTTGCCTACGAGGCCGTGGCCTTCGCCGCGCGCGCCTTTTCGGCGAGTGGCCCGCTCTATCGCCACGCGGCGCGCACCGGCACGGCCAGCGGCATCATGGAATGCCTCGCCCGCGAAGAGCGCCGCCCGCCGCGCGGGCTGCTACAGGCCGGACAGGCGCGCGACTGCGTCGCCAGCGCATCCAAGGCGCTCGCCGATGCCGGCCTGCGCAAGACCATCGCCCGCTGAAGCCTTTCGGCGGCTTTGCGCCCGGAACGCTCCACGCGATCAATTTCGCAAGATACATCCCTAGATATAACGATAGGAATCCCCGCCCCGCAGGCCTATTGTGAAGACTGCGGGCGAGTAGTGCTTACCGCTCGGGTTCACGATTGCACATCCCGAATGAATCCGAAACTCACGAAAATCGTATGCAACCATGCTCGATTTGCACAGATCGGCAGGCTATAGCGGACAGGACAATATCCGCCGTCCCGACATCCAGTCTCAGGGGGAGAGGGTGTCGCGCCGGCGACCGGGGGATAATGACATGACGACTTTTTCAACGCGCGGGCTGCTTTCATGATGACCACCGAGTCGAAGAAAGCCGAGGCCCGGACGGGCGGACGCAGATCCATCCGCTACCTGCCGGTGGCCCCGCTGCCGGAAAACCTGCCGGAAGGGCGGCTTGCCATCGCGGACATGGCGAACGCCTTCGGCGTGACCCATCGCACGCTGCACTTCTATGAGGAAAAGGGACTGCTGACCGCCACGCGCGTCGGCCCCATGCGGGTTTATGGGCCGGAGGAAATCCAGCAGATGGCGGTGGTCAACACCTGCCGCGAGACGGGCATGCCCGTCGCCGTGATCCAGGAACTGCTGGAACGGCTTTCCGCCGCCGATAGCCAGGAAGAGGCCGACACCGCCTTCCGCACCGCCATGACGGCGCGCAAGCGGGAACTGGCCGCCCAGCAATCGACGATCCGCCGGCAGATGCAGCAGATCAACGAGCTTCTGGACTTTACCGGCGCGCATGAAAGCGAGAGCAACGACAACACGCCGCAGGCGCATCTGACGCCCGTCGAACTGCGCTGCCTCGCGCTGATGGCCGAAGGCTATCCCACGAGCCGCATTGCCCGCGCGCTCGAGGTCGAGCCGGGCGAAGTGCAGGTGATGGAGAAGACCATTATCGGCAAGTTCAACAGCAGCAACCGTTTCCAGGCCGTCGCCAAGGCGGTCATGCTGGGGATCGTCGGCCACTGAGGCCGACGTAAGCGGCCGGACATGATGACCGGCGCTTCCATCCGCTTCCCGGGAAGCGGTCCGTGGTGCGGGGCCTTGGCTATCGCACCACGGTAAGCGTTTCGGCCGCGCGCGTAATGGCCGTGTAGAGCCAGCGTTCGCGCGTATCGCGGAAGGCGAAGCTCTCGTCGAACAGCACGACATTGTTCCACTGCGAACCCTGCGCCTTGTGCACCGTCAGCGCATAGCCGAAATCGAACTCGTCGTAGCGCTTGCGCGTCGACCACGGAATCTCTTCCTCGACATTCTCGAAGGCGGCCTTCAGCAGCTTGATCTTGGCCGCGCCGCGATCCATGTCGTCGTCTTCGGGCCGGATCATCAGGTTGATGCCGGGCTTCACCGTTTCCTTGGATGAACTCATCACCTGCCAGAGCGAGCCGTTGAGCAGGCCCTTGGCCGGGTCGTTGCGAAGGCACACCAGCTTGTCGCCGGATTGCGGATATTCGGTCGTAAAACCCTTCAGCTCGCGAAGGCGCTGGTTATAGCGCCGGCGCGTCCGGTTGGTGCCGACGAGAACCTGATCGGCATCGAGCACCAATGTCTGGTCGACCTCGCTGCGGCCGATGACGCGCGCCGCGCCATAGTCGCCATAGGCGATGTCGTTACCCTCGCGCACCTGCATGGCGAGCTGGATGATCGGGTTGTCGCGCGCCTGCCGGTGGATTTCCGTCAGGAGATAATCCGGTTCCTGGTTGGTGAAGTAGCCGCCGCCGGAGACGGGCGGCAACTGGCCGGGATCGCCGAGCACGAGGATGGGCGTGCCGAAGCTCATCAGGTCGCGGCCGAGCGCCTCGTCCACCATGGAGCATTCGTCGATGACGACGAGCGCCGCCTTGGCGACCGGGCTCTGGCGATTGATGGAAAACATCGGCGAGACCGAGGTCTTGCCGGTCTCCTCGTCCTCCACCTCTTCCTCGCCGCGCGGGCGATAGATCAGCGAATGGATCGTCTTGGCGTTGCGCGCGCCCTTGGAGCGCAACACCTGCGCCGCCTTGCCGGTGAAGGCGGCGAACAGCACCTCGCCGTCGACATGCTCGGCGAAATAGCGCGCAAGCGTGGTCTTGCCGGTGCCGGCATAGCCGAAGAGCCGGAACAGCGGGTCACGACCGTCCTTGAGCCATCGCGAGACGGCCTTCAGCGCTTCATCCTGTTGGGGTGCGAATTCCATGCCCGGACTTGGCAGGATTCGCGGGCGCGAGGCAAGGGGCATTGCCGGCGCAGCGGCGCGAAGAAATGCCCTTCCCCCGGATTTGGCCCTGTTCGCCGAAGACCTGCCGCGCTATGCAGGGCGCAACCTCCGGAGCGATGATTTGTCCCCCGCCTCCCGCACACCGAACGACACAGCGCCCGCGCCGGGCGGCCTCGGCAAATGGCCGGCCGCCGCGCAATGGTGCCTCGTCGGCGGCCTTTCGCTCGTGACCACCGTGCCGCTGGAAATCGCCGGCTTTCCGGCCGCCCTCCTCATGGGGCCGATGCTCGCCGGCATTTTCGCGGCGCTCGGCGGCAGCACGATCCGCCTGCCGCGTATCTTCTTCTTCGCCGTGCAGGTCGTGCTGGCGCTGATGATCGCGACAATGGTGTCGGAGGATTTCGTCGGCACCTTCGCGCGGAACTGGCCGGTGGTGCTTCTTGTCGTGCTCTCCGTCATAGCGGTCAGCACGCTGTCCGGCTGGATGATCGCACGCACCGGCCTCTTGCCCGGCACGACGGCGATCTGGGGTTCGTCGGCGGGCGCGGCCTCCACCATGCTGATGATGGCCGAAGCCTATGGCGCGGATGCCCGCCTCGTCGCCTTCATGCAATATCTGCGCGTCGTCTTCGTCGCGAGCCTTGCGACGCTGGTCGCCCATTTCGGCGGGCATGACGGCGCGACGGTGCCGCCGCACGCCTGGTTCGAGCCGGTGCCGATGCTGCCGCTCGCCGCCATGCTGGCCATCGGCGTCCTTGCCGGGCTTGCCGGCCAGAGGCTGCGCATACCGGCCGGCGCCTTCCTCGTGCCCTTTGCGCTTGCCTCGATGCTCAACGCCTCCGGCACGGTGACGATCGCCCTGCCGCAATGGCTGCTCGTCGCCGCCTTCGCCCTGCTCGGCTGGAATATCGGCCTCGGCTTCACCCGCACCATCCTGCTGCACGCGCGCCGGGCGCTGCTGCCGACGGTCATCTCCATCGTCGCGCTGATCGGTTTTTCCGGCCTGCTCGCCGGCCTGCTCATGCTGCTGCTGGATGTCGATCCGCTGACCGCCTATCTGGCGACCAGCCCCGGTGGCCTCGATTCCATCGCCGTCATCGCCGCCTCCGCCAAGGTGGATGTCGCCTTCGTCATGACGCTGCAGACGGCGCGGCTGATCCTCGTATCGCTCATCGGCCCCTGGCTCGCCCGCTTCATGGCCGACAGGGCCTGAAGCTGCGCTAGCGCAGCATCGGCCAGAGGCTGGCGACCAGCAGAAGCGCCATCGTGATGTTGAACCACTTGAGCCGCACCGGATCGGACAGCCATTCGCGCAGCGCCGAGCCGAAGCCGGCCCAGGTGGAAACGCTCGGGAAATTGACGATGGCGAAGGCGACGCCGACGATCAGCACGCTCATCGTGTAGTTCGCCGAATTGGTATAGGTCGCCATGGCGGAAACGGCCATGACCCAGGCCTTCGGATTCACCCACTGGAAGGCGGCCGCTTCGAGGAAGCTCATCGGCCGCGCGCCGGTCTTGCCCTCGCCGATGCTGCGCGACGTGCCGATCTTCCAGGCGATCCAGACAAGATACGCCCCGCCGGCGAATTTCAGCACCGTATAGACCAGCGGCACCGCCTCCAGCAGCGCGCCGAGGCCGAAGCCGACGGCCAGCAGCAGGATGAGGAAGCCGACGCCGATGCCGCACATATGCGGAATCGTGCGCACGAAGCCGAAATTCACACCCGATGCGAAAAGCATCATGTTGTTCGGGCCGGGCGTTATGGAAGTGGTGAAGGCGAAGACGAGAAGCGCCAGAAAGATTTCGATCTGCATCACAGACCCTTGTTATCCGGATTGTTTTTTCCGATTGATAGTCCATCTCTTGGCCAGGACCAGCCAATTCTTGTCATTGATACAATTCCGGCTGGTGATGCATCGTTTGCGGAGCACGACATGAAAGCGGAACTACCGGCAGTTACCCTTCCCGGCGGACGGCAGGTGCCGGCGCTCGGCCTCGGCACCTGGCACATGGGCGAAGGCTACGCCTCGCCGGACGAGGAGGTCGCAAGCCTCAGGGCCGGCCTCGACCTCGGCATGACGGTGATCGACACGGCCGAAATGTATGCCGACGGCGGCGCGGAAGAGGTGGTGGGCGAAGCCATCCGCGGCCGGCGCGACGAGGTTTTCCTCGTCAGCAAGGTGCTGCCCTACAATGCCAGCCGCGCCGGCACCATCGCCGCCTGCGAGGCAAGCCTGAAGCGGCTCGGCACCGACCATATCGAACTCTACCTGCTGCACTGGCGCGGCCGCTACCCGCTGGCGGAAACCGTCGAGGCCTTCGAGACGCTGAAGGCGCAGGGCAAGATCGGCGCCTGGGGCGTTTCCAATTTCGACGAGCCGGACATGAAGGAACTGCTGGGCGCCGCCGAGCCGTCGCGTCCCGCCGCCAACCAGGTGCTCTACAATCTCGCCCGGCGCGGCATCGAGTTCGATCTCCTGCGCTGGAGCCAGGTGCAGGGCATCCCGATCATGGCCTATTCGCCGCTCGACGAGGGCAGGCTCATCGGCCATCCGGCGCTGGAGGAGATCGGCCTTGTCCACAATGCCAGCAGCGCCCAGGTCGCCCTCGCCTTCCTGCTCACCAAGGCCGGCGTCATCGCCATCCCGAAATCCGGCTCGCCGGAGCGGGTGCGCGAGAACCTGCGCGCCGCCGAAATCCGCCTCACCTCGGAGGACCTGCGCCTCCTCGACGCCGCCTTCCCCCCGCCGACCCGCAAGCGGCCGCTGGAGATGATCTGAGGGGCAGAAACAAAAGGGCCTCCCCGTTTCCGGGGAGGCCCTTTTCAAATTCGATCCCTGCGGAAACTCACATGCCCTGCGGGCCGCGGTTCATCGCGGCAATGCCCGTGCGGCAGACTTCCACGAGGCCGAGCGGCTTCATGATCGCCACGAACTGGTCGATCTTGGAGGACTTGCCGGTGATCTCCAGAATGAAGTGCTCCGTCGTCGCATCGACGACCTTGGCATGGAAGGCGTCGGCAAGGCGCAGGGTTTCCTGGCGCATCTCGCCGGAACCGACGATCTTCACCAGCGCCACCTCGCGCTCGATCGGCCGCTCCTGCCCGAGAACCCGGGCGCGGACGGTCAGGTCGACGACCCGATGGACCGGCACGATGCGCTCGAGCTGCGACTTGATCTGCTCGAGAACGCTCGGCGTGCCGCGCGTGACGATGGTGATGCGCGACAGATGCGCCTCATGCTCGGTCTCGGAAACCGTGAGGCTTTCGATGTTGTAGCCACGGCCGGAGAACAGGCCGATGACGCGGGCAAGGA
The DNA here is from genome assembly GCF_020883495.1 of Shinella zoogloeoides. Taxonomy (NCBI): domain Bacteria; kingdom Pseudomonadati; phylum Pseudomonadota; class Alphaproteobacteria; order Hyphomicrobiales; family Rhizobiaceae; genus Shinella; species Shinella zoogloeoides. Next base: position 2,013,166 of record NZ_CP086610.1, read on the forward strand.
CGCCCGGTTCGTTGTCGACGAGCACGGAGAGCGTGTGGCTCTCCGCGACCTGCGTTTCCTTGGCGATGAAATAGGCGGAGCCCGTGGGCTGAAGGTGTGCGTTCATGGGTTCTCTACCTTATATCAAACGAGCTGGCGGCCCTTGGCGTCGATCGCGTTGGCGACCGCTTCGTCCGTGGCCTCGTCGGGCAGCAGCATTTCGTTATGCGCCTTGCCCGAGGGGATCATCGGGAAGCAGTTCGTCAGGTTCGCGACGCGGCAGTCGAAGATGACCGGACGCTTGACGTCGATCATTTCCTGAATGGCTGCATCGAGATCGGCCGGCTTGTCGCAGGCGATGCCGACGCCGCCATAGGCTTCCGCCAGCTTGACGAAATCGGGCATGGCTTCCGTGTAGGAGTTCGACAGGCGGTTTCCGTGCAGCAACTGCTGCCACTGGCGCACCATGCCCATGTACTGGTTGTTCAGGATGAAGATCTTGACCGGCAGGTCATACTGCACGGCGCAGCTCATTTCCTGGATGCACATCTGGATCGAGGCGTCGCCGGCAATGTCGATGACGAGGCTGTCGCGATGCGCGACCTGTACGCCGATCGCCGCCGGGAAACCGTAGCCCATCGTGCCGAGGCCGCCCGAGGTCATCCAGCGGTTCGGATGCTCGAAGCCGTAGAACTGCGCCGCCCACATCTGGTGCTGGCCGACTTCCGTCGTGATGTAGGTGTCGCGGTCCTTGGTCAGCTCGTAGAGCCGCTGGATCGCGTATTGCGGCATGATGACGTCGTTGCTGTGCGTGTAGGCGAACGAGTTGCGCGCGCGCCACTTGGCAATCGAGGTCCACCAGTCGGCCTGAACGGCCTTGTCGTAGTCCTTCGCGCCGGCGCGCCACTGGCGAACCATGTCTTCGAGGACATTGCCGACATCGCCGAGGATCGGAACGTCGACGCGGACGTTCTTGTTGATTGAGGACGGATCGATGTCGATATGGATCTTCTTCGAATTCGGCGAGAAGGCATTGAGGCGGCCGGTGATGCGGTCGTCGAAGCGCGCGCCGATGCAGACCATGACGTCGCAGTCATGCATCGCCATGTTCGCCTCGTAGGAGCCGTGCATGCCCAGCATACCCAGCCAGTTCTTGCCGGACGCCGGATAGGCGCCGAGGCCCATCAGCGTCGAGGTGATCGGGAAGCCGGTGATTTCGACCAGCTCGCGCAGCAGGCGCGAGGCTTCCGGACCGGAATTCACGACGCCGCCGCCGGAATAGATGATCGGCCGGCGGGCGGACTTCATCAGGCTGACGGCCGCCGCGATCTGGTTCGCGTCGCCCTGGACCTTCGGCTGGTAGCTCTTCTGGATGGGCGCTGCGGACGGCGGCGTATAGGTGCCGGTCGCGAACTGCACGTCCTTCGGGATATCGACGACGACCGGGCCGGGACGGCCGGACTGCGCGACGCGGAAGGCCTCATGGATGGTGCGGGCCAGCTCGTTGACGTCCTTGACCAGCCAGTTGTGCTTGGTGCAGGGGCGCGTGATGCCGACCGTGTCGCACTCCTGGAAGGCGTCCGAGCCGATGAGCGTGGTCGGAACCTGGCCGGTGAGGCAGACGAGCGGGATGGAATCCATCAGGGCGTCCTGCAGCGGCGTGACGGCATTGGTCGCGCCGGGGCCGGAGGTGACGAGCATGACGCCGACCTTGCCGGTGGAGCGGGCATAGCCTTCGGCCATGTGGCCGGCGCCCTGCTCGTGGCGAACGAGGATGTGCTCGATGTCTTCCTGCTGGAATATCTCGTCATAGATCGGCAGGACGGCACCGCCCGGATAGCCGAAGATATGTTCCACGCCATTGTCTTTCAGGGCCTGCAAGACAATTTCCGCGCCCGTCATCTGGTTTTCTGTTCCGCTCATCGGATTTCCGTCCGTCTCTTTTCGCATGTCAGGGTGATTATCGAATTTCTGGGCATAAAAAAAGGCCCCTTGGAGGAGCCTGCTTACCGCGCATGGGTGCTTTCGCCGGGTGGTTACTCCACCCTGCCCATGCGCGTTCCCACCACAAGAATGATAGCCGTCAGATTTTTCATGGGGCGGATTGTTAGACACAAAGCAAAGGCGCGTCAACGCTTTTCCGGCTGTTTCGAAACGGCGCGGGGCGACTGGGGCCGCAAAACACCCGAAACCCCTTGTTAAGCGGCCCCGGAGTATGATCGGGGCCGATGGCAAGGAGTGCCGCGTTGCTCAACAATGATCTACAGACCTCTATCGTGGCCGGCGAGCAGGAACGGCGCGATGAACTGGCGGCCGGTAACCGCCTGCTCGGCCGCGTCGTCGCGTGCAGCGGCTCGCGCGCCACCATCAGCGCGCTGGCGCAAGCGGGCCAGACCGCGCTCACCGAACTGTGGGCTGTCGGCCGCCTCATCTCCATTTCCGTCGGCCGCAACCGCGTCGTCGCCCTCGTCTATTCCATGTCCACCGACCAGCAAAGCTGGTCGGAAAACGGCGATACCGTTTTCCGCATCGAGGTCGAGCTTCTCGGCGAGGTCTATGTCGGCCCGGACGGGCGCGAGCGGTTTTCCGCCGGCATCACCAATTATCCCTATCTCGGGGCTGTCGCCCACCGCATCCGCACCTCGGATCTCGCCAAGGTCTACGACACCGGCAAGCACGATGTCTGCGCGATCGGCAAGCTGACGCAGGACGACAGCCTCGATGCGACGATCCACGTGCCCTCCATGCTGGAGAAGCACTTCGCCATCGTCGGCACGACCGGCGTCGGCAAATCCACCGCCGTCACGCTGCTGTTGCACAAGGCGATCCAGTCCGACCCCAAGCTGCGCGTGCTGATCCTCGACCCGCACAACGAATTCGCCGCCGCCTTCGGCGACCTCGCCGTCGTCATCGACACGGACACGCTGGACCTGCCCTTCTGGCTGTTCCGGCTGGAGGAATTCGCCGAAGTGATCTTCCGCGGCCGCCCGCCGGCGCCGGAAGAGATGGATATCCTGCGCGACCTCATCCCGGAGGCCAAGCGCGCCTTCCGCGGCTCGAACGAGAACGGCGTGATGCGCCGCACGAGCGAGAAAAGCTCGATGACGGCCGACACGCCCGTGCCCTTCCGCATCGCGGACCTGCTGGCGCTGATCGACGAGCGCATCGGGCGGCTCGAAGGCCGGGCCGAGAAGCCGCACCTGCGCTCGCTCAAGGTCAAGATCATGTCGGCGATCAACGACCCGCGCTACCATTTCATGTTCTCCTCGAACACGATCACCGACACGATCCTCGACACCATCGCCCGCATCTTCCGCATTCCGGGCGAAGGCAAGCCGGTGACGACGTTCCAGCTCGCCGGCATCCCCTCGGAAGTGGTGAACTCCGTCGCCTCCGTCCTCTGCCGCATGGCCTTCGAAATCGGCCTTTGGAGCCATGGCGGCGTGCATATGCTCGTGGTATGCGAGGAAGCCCACCGCTATGTGCCGGCCGACCCCAAGCTCAGCTTCACGCCGACGCGCCAGGCCATTGCCCGCATCGCCAAGGAAGGCCGCAAATACGGCGTGTCGCTCGGCATCATCACCCAGCGCCCCGGCGAACTCGATCCGACCATCCTATCCCAGTGCTCGACGATCTTCGCAATGCGTCTTGCCAACGATCACGACCAGGAGATCATCCGCTCGGCGATCCCCAACTCCTCCGCCTCGACAACGAGCTTCATCTCCTCCATCGGCAATGGCGAGGCCATCGCCTTCGGCGAGGCCGTCGCGGTGCCCATGCGCATCCGCTTCGCGCGCGTGGCGGCCGAGAGCCTGCCCAAAGCGAACGGCGCGGGTGTCAAAGCCGGGGACGAGACGCCGCAAAGCGTCGACCTGCGCTCCATCGTCACGCGCATGCGCTCGATTTCCGGCCCCGATATTTCCGGCTTCCAGAACTCCTATCTCTCCACGCAGGACATGCCGACCGGCTACGAGGACGCGCCCTACGAGGATGAGGAGGACTATATCGACACGCTGCAGAACGCCGCGGCGCCCCCCGCCGCACCCGCGCGGTCCCTGCACGAGCCCTACCGGCCCGACATGCTGCCCGGTGCGGGCAGCGTCTACGAGCCGTCGCCGCAGGAGCGTTTCGAGGCCATCCGCCGCGAACTGACCGGCGACCCGCAGCGCCCCGCCGCCGATCCCCACCGCCAGCCGGCGCGCCCCGCCTTCGGCGAGCAGCAAGAGCCGCGCCGCGAAGGCTCCATCCGCGAACAGCTTCTCAAGAAACCGCTCAGCAGCCTGATCCGGCGCTAGAGCATTTCCAGCCGAAGCGGAACCGCTTCGGCGTCGGATAATGCGGCAAAGAATAATCTATGGCATCTCCGGTGCATCGGAATTCACCGGAGATGCCATAGGATCGATCCGCGACCAGCTTTCATCGAACTGGTTGCGGAACCAGGTCATCTGGCGCTTGGCATATTGCCTTGTCGCGGCCGCGCCGCGCTCGATCACCTCGGCCCTGGTCATTTCGCCGGCCAGCATGGCGGCGATCTGCGGCACGCCGATGGCTTTCATCACCGGCATGGCTGGCGAGAGATTCAAAGCCAGCAGCGCCTTCACCTCCTCCACCGCCCCCGTTTCCAGCATCTGCCCGAAACGCCGGTCGATGCGGGCGGCGAGCACCGCCCGGTCGGGCAGCACGACGATCTTCTCCGCCCGCTCCGGCGCAATGACCGCCGGCCCCGTGGCGGACTGGAAGACGGCAATGGACCGCCCCGTCGCCTCCAGCACTTCAAGCGCCCGCACGATGCGCTGGCCGTCGCCCGGCATCAGCCGCGCCGCCGTTTCCGGGTCGCGCCGCGCAAGCTCCCGGTGCAAGGCCTCTGCCCCCTCGGTGGCGAGCCGCCCCCGCATCCGCTCGCGCATATCGTCCGGGATCGCCGGCATATCCGACAGGCCGCCTGTCAGCGCGCGAAAGTAAAGGCCCGTACCGCCGACGAAGACGGGAAGCTTTCCCCGCTCGCGCAGCTCCGCGACGACGGCCGTCGCCTCGCGCAGCCAGTCGCCGGTGGAATAGGCCGCGCCCGCCGGCACATGGCCGTAAAGCCGATGCTCGATGCCGGCCATGTCCGCCGGCTGCGGGTGCGCCGTCAGGATGTTCAGCGTGTCATAGACCTGCATGCTGTCCGCATTGATCACGACGCCGCCGTGCTCGGCCGCAAGCCGCACGGCAAGCGCGGACTTGCCGCTTGCCGTCGGTCCCGTTATCAGGATCGCGTCCCGCTTTCGATCAAGGTTTCTCATCATGGCTTTCGTTGCCACGCTTGTCGCCAATCCGTCAAATCCTGTTCTGACGCCCGCCATTGCGGAGAAGGCCGCCGATGCGGTCAAGGCCTCCGGCCTCTACTGGCTTGCCGACGGCATCGCCTGCGATATCGCGCTGCGCGACGACAGCGATCCCGTTGCGGCGGAAAAGACGATCCGCGCACTCATCCCCGGCACGCCGATCGACCTTGCCGTTCAGGATGCCGAGACGCGGCGCAAGAAACTGCTGATCGCCGACATGGATTCGACCATGATCGGCCAGGAATGCATCGATGAACTGGCGGCGGAAGTCGGCCTCAAGGACAAGGTGGCGACGATCACCGCCCGCGCCATGAACGGCGAGATCGCCTTCGAGCCGGCCTTGCGCGAGCGCGTCGCGCTGTTGAAGGGCCTGCCGGTCTCCGTCGTCGACGAGGTCATCGCCAAGCGCATTACGCTGACGCCCGGCGGCATGGAGCTGATCGCGACGATGAAGGCCAAGAGCTATTACACCGCCCTCGTCTCCGGCGGCTTCACCGTCTTCACCAGCCGCATCGCCGCCACGCTGGGCTTTGACGAGAACCGCGCCAATATTCTGCTCGACGCCGATGGCAAGCTCACCGGCGAAGTCGCCGAACCCATCCTCGGCAGGCAGGCCAAGGTGGATGCGCTAATGGAGATTTCCGAACGCCTCGGCATCTCGCCGCAAGAGGCGATGGCCGTCGGCGACGGCGCGAACGACCTCGGCATGCTGCACGCCTCCGGCGCGGGCGTCGCCCTGCACGCCAAGCCGGCCGTCGCAGCCGAAGCGAAAATCCGCATCGACCACGGCGACCTCACCGCCCTTCTCTACCTACAGGGCTATCGCAAGTCGGACTTCGTGACGGCCTGATGCTCATCGCCACGACAAAGCGCCTCGCCTTGCGCAACTGGGAGGAAAAGGACCGGGCGCTTTTCCACGAGATCAATTCCGATCCCGTGGTCATGGAATTCTTTCCCTTCCTGCGCACGCGCGTCCAGTCGGACGAACTCTTCGACCGCCTGCGCGGCATCATCGCGCAGACTGGCCTCGGCTTCTACGCGCTCGCCGACCGGGCAACGGACGAGGCCATGGGCTTCTGCGGTCTCTCGCGCACCAACGGGCTGGAACCCCATGTGGCGGATGGCGCCGTCGAAATCGGCTGGCGGCTTGCAAGACGCCACTGGGGCCATGGCTACATTACGGAAGCGGCGGAAAAGCTGCTGGAATTCGGCTTCGCGGAAAAGGGCCTGCCCGAGATCGTCTCGTTCGCCGTCGCGGACAATGCCCGCTCCATCGCCGTCATGCGGCGCATCGGCATGGCGGCCGCACCGGACCGCGATTTCATTATGCCCGGCATAGAGGATGCCCGCGCCGAGCTTCGCCCGCACGTCCTTTACGCCCTCGACCGCGCGGGCTGGCAGCAAAAAGGCCGCTGAAGCAATGCTCCAACGGCCTGAATCACTGTCTCGAAAGCTGCCGCCAAGCCCCTGACGGGACTCGGCTTTTCCCGTCAGTCGATGCGCACCGTGACATAGCGCAGCGCCCCGCTGGGATTGGCGATCATCATCAGCGCGTTGCGGCGGTCCTCCGACTTCAGCTTGGCGACGCGGCTCCTGACTTCCTCCACCGTGGTGACGGTTTCCTGCCCGACCTCGACGATCACGTCGCCCGGCGCGATACCCCGCTCGGCGGCAGCCGAATCCGGGGCGACCTCGGTGATCACCACGCCCTTGACGCTTTCCACGATGCCGAAGGACTTGCGCGCGTCCTCGTCGAGGTCGCCGATGCCCATGCCGAGAACCGTTCCGGTCTTCTTCGGCTCGGCCTGCTCGCCGGTCTCGGGGGTCGCGCCCTCCTCGGTCGTGCTCTCGTCCTGCGTCGCCTCGGCGCCCGCGTCCTCCGTATCCTCGCCGTCCTCCAGGCGGCCGAGCGTGACCTTGACGGTCATCTCTTTGCCGTTGCGCAGGATCACGACATCCACCGCCTTGCCGATCGGGCTTTCGGCGACGACGCGCGGCAGGTCGCGCATCTCGTGGACATCCTTGCCGTCGAAGCGGACGATGACGTCGCCGGTCTGGATCGAGCCGTTATCGACCGGCCCGCCCTTGATGATGCCGGCGACCAGCGCACCCTTGGTCTCGGTCATGCCGAGGCTTTCGGCGATATCGTCGGTGACGGGCTGGATGCGAACGCCGAGCCAGCCGCGGCGCGTCTCGCCGAAGTCGCGAAGCTGGGTGAAGATGTTCTGCGCCAGTTCGGTCGGGACGGAGAAGCCGATGCCGATGGAGCCGCCGGAGGGCGAGATGATCGCCGTGTTGATGCCGATGACCTCGCCCTTCATGTTGAAGAGCGGACCGCCGGAATTGCCGCGGTTGATGGCGGCGTCCGTCTGGATGAAGTTGTCATAGGGGCCGGCATTGATGTTGCGGCCGCGCGCCGAAATGATGCCGACCGTGACCGAGCCGCCGAGGCCGAACGGATTGCCGATGGCCATCACCCAGTCGCCGATGCGCATGGTGCGGGAATCGCCGAAGGGCACGGCCTTCAGCGGCGATTTCGGCTCGACCTTCAAAAGCGCAAGGTCCGTCTTCGGGTCCGTGCCGACGAGCTTGGCCTTCAGCTTGGAGCCGTTGGCGAAATTCACCTCGATATCGTCCGCGCCCTCGATGACGTGATTGTTCGTGGCGATGAAGCCGGAGGGATCGATGACGAAGCCGGAGCCGAGCGAATTGACCGTCTGCGGCTGGTTGGAGCCTTCGCCGCCCTCGCCCTTGAAGAAATCGTCGAACAAATCCTGATAGGGCGAGCCTTCCGGCACCTGCGGAACGGGTCCCTTGTCCTCGTCCTTGACGTTCTGCGAGGTGGAGATGTTCACCACCGCGTCGAGCAGGCCTTCAGCGAGATCGGCGACGGATTCCGGGCCGGCCGGCTTCACCTCGGCCGCCGCCGGAACGGCGAGCGGACCTGCCGCGACCAGCGAAAAACTCACCGCGAGCGCGAGCGCCGCGTGGGCTGCGCTGGACCTCGTCTTCAAAGCCATGTTCGGCATCCTCTTTGTCTTGCTGTCACGGCGAGTGTTTGCCCCGGATACGGCAAAAATCAGTCCGCTATAATGATTTGCCGCGAAGTCTTGCCCGTCTTCGCCCCTGCCCGCAAGGGCGCTTTCATACGCCGCGAATGAACCACACCATCAGGACGCCGAGGGCGACGGCGACGAGACCGGAGGTTCGAAGCTGGTTTTCCGGAATCTGCGGCAGATATTCCGCCATGCGCTTCAAAGCCGAAGGGGCCAGTGCGTACACCAGCCCCTCGATGATCATGAAGAACGCGATCCCCGTCAGGAAATCGGACATGGAAGCGTTCTCAGTTTGCCGTGGAGGGCGTCGCCGCCGCGCCGTTCGTCGCACCCGAGGCGGCCGCCGGCCTTCTGCCCGAGGCATCCTCGAAGAAGCGGAAGAACTCCGAACGCGGCGACAGGACGAGCGTCGTGTCGGGCGAGTTCATCGAGTCGCGATAGGCGATCATCGAGCGATAGAACTCGAAGAAGTCCTCGTCCTGCGAGAAGGCTTCGCCGAAGACGCGATTGCGCTCGCCGTCGCCCTCGCCTCGCAGGATTTCCGAATCGCGCTGGGCAGCGGCCACGAACTCGACGACCTGACGATCGGCGATGGCGCGGCGGCGCTGGCCTTCTTCGTTACCGCGGGCGCGGATGAGTTCGGCTTCGGCAAGACGCTCGGCCTTCATGCGGTCGTAGGTCTGCTGCGAGACTTCCTGCGTCAGGTCCGTACGGCGGATGCGCACGTCGGAGATGGTGAGGCCGAGGTTGGAGGCGTCGTTCGCCAGTTCGCCGCGCACTTCACGCATCATCGAAGCGCGCTCTTCCGAAAGGGCGGATTCGAAGCCGCGCAGGCCGTAGACCCGGCGCAGCGCCGCGTCGAGACGGGTGCGCAGGCGCGCTTCCGCCGATTCCCGGTCGCCCGAGACTGCTTCGCGGAAGCGGCGGGCATCCGTGATCTTGTAGACCACGAAGGCATCGACCTCATAGAACTTGCCGCCCGAAACCTGGACGCGGATGTCGTCGAGGTCGAAGCGCAGCGCCTGGTCCTGGATATACTGGACGCTGTCGGCATCCATGAAGCCGAAGGGCAGCTTGAAATAGAGGCCCGGCTCGGACTTGACGTCCTGAATCTGGCCGAAGCGGATGACGATCGCCTGCTGGCGCTCGTTCACGACGAACACCGACGAATAGACGATGAAGAGAAGAACGCCGGCGGCGATCAGGATGGCCGTTACGCGATTGCCCATTACTGAGTGCCTCCCGCCTGCTGGCCGGTCGTCCGGCCAAGTTCGTTGAGGGGAAGGAAGGGAACCACGCCCTGTCCGTTCTGCTGCTCGTCGATGATGACCTTCTTGGAGCTCTTCATCACGCCTTCCATGGTTTCAAGGAAGAGACGCTTGCGCGTCACGTCGGGAGCGGCCTTGTACTGCTCGTAGATGGAAAGGAAGCGTGCCGCTTCACCTTCCGCTTCCTTGACGACGCGGTCCTTGTAGGCGGCCGCCTCTTCGCGGATCTGCGCGGCCTGACCGCGGGCAAGACCCAGCTTCTGGTTGGCGTACTGGTTGGCTTCCTCGACGAAGCGGTCCTCGTCCTGCTCGGCGCGCTGCACTTCGTCGAACGCGTCGGCCACTTCGCGCGGCGGGGCCGCATCCTCGATGGCGACGGTGTTGATGGAAATGCCGGCGCCATAGGCGTCCATGGTCGCCTGGATCGTCGACTTCACGCCTTCGGCGATGGCCTGACGGTTGTCGCGGAAGATATCCTGCGCCGGACGGCGGCCGACGACTTCGCGCATGGCGCTTTCGGAGACCTGCTGCAGCGTTTCGGCCGGATATTCGAGGTTGAAGAGGTAGGCCTGCGGATCGGTGACGGAATAGAGCACCGAGAACTGCACGTTCACGATGTTCTGGTCGCCCGTCAGCATCAGGCCGGAGCTGTCGGAATTCGACGATGCCGTGCGGCGGCCGATATTCTGCTGCTGCTCGGTGATCTTGACGACTTCGACGGTCTCGAACGGCCACATGTGGAAATGCAGGCCGGGCATGGAGACTTCCTGCTTCGGCTTGCCGAAGCGCAACTCGACGCCGCGCTCGTCCGGCTGGACGGTGTAGATGGCGTTCATCAGCCAGAAGACGCCGAGAAGCAGGAGCGCGATGACCACGATGCCGCCGTTGAAACCGCCGGGCATGACGTTCTTGAGCTGGTCCTGGCCACGCCGGATGATTTCCTCAAGGTCGGGCGGGCCGCCATTGCCGCCGCCACCGCCGCGCGGGCGGTTCGGTCCCTGCCCCCACGGTCCTTGATTGTTTCCACCGCCGCCGCCGCCCCAAGGGCCGCCGCCGCCGTTCTGATTGCTCCAGGGCATCAATACCTCTTTCGTTAAATCCCCTTGAAGCGTTCCCGCCAAACGCGAAAACGCCCCATCGCTTGTTCTGAGCGTTTCGCAGATTGTTTCGCCGCGCAACGCTAGGTGAACCCGTTATAGGTATCCCACGGGCACCTTTCAACAAATCCGCGGCGCGTTGCGCGCCCGTGCGGCAAAATAGTTCGTGATCGACGCGCCTTATGCGGATGTTTTCCGACGCCAGGTGACGAAACGCATGGCGTGGCTGTCCTTTTCGCCCTGCGGAATGGGTTCTTCCACAACCTTCTCGAAGACGGCAGGGTCGATTGCGGGAAAGCGCGTGTCGCCCTCCACATCCGCCTCGACATGGGTGACATGCAGGATATCGGCCCGGTCGAAGACCTGCGCATAGATTTGTCCGCCGCCGATGACGCAGATCTCGTCCACGCCGAGCAGCCGCGCCTCGCGCCCCGCCACGGCCAGCCCCTCGTCGAGCGAGGCGACGACATCCGCGCCGGGCGCGGAGAACGCCGTGTCGCGGGTGACGACGATGTTCGGGCGTCCCGGCAACGGGCGGCCGATCGACTCCCAGGTCTTGCGGCCCATCAGCACCGGCTTGCCGAGCGTCAGTTGCTTGAAGCGCTTCAGGTCCGACGGAAGCCGCCATGGCAGGTCGCCATCGCGGCCGATGACGCCGTTCCGCGCGACTGCGACGACGAGGACGATCTTGGCTTGGCTCATGCGGCTTTCCCGAAATCAGACGGCGATGGGCGCCTTGATGCTTGAATCGGCTTCATAGCCGACCAGTTCGAAGTCCTCGAATTTGAAGGAGAAAAGGTCCTTCACATCGGGGTTGATCTTCATGAAGGGCAACGGCTTCGGCGTGCGCGTCATCTGCGTGCGCACCTGCTCGAAATGGTTGGCGTAGATATGGGCGTCGCCGAGCGTATGCACGAAATCGCCGGGCTGGAGGCCCGTCACCTGCGCCACCATCATGGTCAGCAGCGCATAGGAGGCGATGTTGAAGGGCACGCCGAGGAAGATATCGGCGGAGCGCTGGTAGAGCTGGCAGGAGAGCCTGCCGTCCGCAACGTAGAACTGGAACAGGCAATGGCACGGCGGCAGCGCCATTTCGTCGACCAGCGCCGGGTTCCAGGCCGAGACGATATGGCGGCGCGAGTTCGGATTGTTCCGGATGCTGTCGACCACCGCGACGATCTGGTCGAGATGGCGGCCGTCATGGGTCGGCCAGGAGCGCCACTGGTAGCCGTAGACCGGGCCGAGATCGCCGTTGGCGTCCGCCCATTCGTCCCAGATGGTCACGCCGTTGTCGCGCAGATAGGCGATGTTGGTGTCGCCCTTCAGGAACCACAGCAGTTCATGGATGATGGAGCGCAGGTGCAGCTTCTTGGTGGTCAGCACCGGGAAACCTTCGGCAAGGTCGAAGCGCATCTGGTAGCCGAAGACGCCGCGCGTGCCCGTGCCGGTCCGGTCCCCGCGGTCGGAGCCGTTTTCCATCACATGGGCGAGAAGGTCGAGATATTGCTGCATGACCGCCGTCGATTCGTTGTCCAGCGTAAGATACTAGAGCCGAAGCGGCGGCGGCCAAAGGGTGAAATGGATTTTTCCCGGCTTTCCTCAGGCAAGCGCGCCGAGTTTTCCGAGTTCCTTGGCGGTGAGGTAGTAGAAGGTCACGCGCGATTTGGTACGGTCGTCGGCCATCGCCTTGCACACCGCCTCGACCGCCTTGTCGGCGGCATCCCCGGTAATGCCGAGCTTCTTGCCGCACCACTTCTCCTTGACGCGGCCCAGCTCTTCGGGATCGGTGCAGGAGACCAGGGAGGAGTCACGGTTGCGCAAGGCAATGCCGAGATGGGTCACGATCTTCTTGACGATGGCCTCGTCGGCACCGCTGTCATACTTGCGGACATTTGCGAGATAGTCGGTCATGCTGTCTCCTCTACGGTCACTGGGCGTCCGTCATCATGATGGACATGCCGCGCCGCCATGTTTTCACGCCGGAATGGCAAGTCAAGCACGAATGAATGCTCCGTCCGCCGAATGCGCGATCATCACATCGCTCGGTTTTACTTCGCCATTTTTGCACTTTCTGAAGGAATAGGCCGTAAAGGTGCCTCATGCGGCCAAAGGTGGACATGCCGCGGGCAACGACGGTAGCGGCAGGTGAGCAAGGCCGAAGACTATTCGCAGAAATTCTGGCTGGCCTACGGCATAGCCTGCCTCGCCGTGGCAGGAATGTCGTTCGGCTGGGGCGTCGTCTTCGCGCTGCGGCATGCCTGGGCGCTCGTCGCCATCGATATCGCCGTCATCGCCGTCGCCCTCATGAGCTTTATGCTCGCGCGCCGGCGCCGGCTTTCGGCAGCCCTGCTCTTCTCGCAGGCCTCGTTCCTGGCCATCATCCTCGTATTCTGTCTCGTCTTCGACGTGCCGAACGGCGTGGCGCCGCGCGTCACGCACCTTTTCCTCCTTGTCCTCGCCCTGCTCGGCTACATCAACTACCAGCGGGAGCGCTCGCGCTTCCAGTTCGCCGTCATCGCGCTCTGCCTCCTCTCCTTCGTGGTGTTCGCCAGCACCCATGTCTCCGTGCCCTTCGCCCGGCCGATTCCGGACGAATTCCGCACCCTCGGCACCTGGATCAATTCGATCATCGCCGTCGCCATGCTGTGCGGCGCGATCTACGTGATGCGGCTGAAATTCGCCCGGAACCTGGACATCGCGCGCGATATCAGGAGCGCGCTCACAAACCGGGAATTCGAGCTGTTCTACCAGCCGCAGGTCGACGAAGCCGGCGTGACGACCGGCGCGGAAGCCCTGCTGCGCCGCAGGCGGCCGGATGGCGGCCATATCCCGCCGGCCGCGTTCATCCCCGCCGCCGAGCAGGCGGGCCTGATGCCGGAAATCGGCGACTGGGTGCTGGGCGAAGCCTGCCGGACCCTCGCCTTCTGGCAGCAGGACCCGGCGACACGCCATCTGAAACTGGCGATCAACGTCAATGCCGACCAGTTCATGAAGCCGGATTTCGTCGATACCCTGATGGCGCGCATCGCCGCGCGCGACCTGGACCCGACCCGCCTCAAGCTGGAACTGACCGAAAGCATGATGGCCGCCGATATCGACATCGTGGCGGAAAAGATGCGCGCGCTGAGCGCCGCCGGCATCACCATCTCGCTCGACGACTTCGGCACCGGCTATTCCTCGCTCAGCCACCTGCGCCGCCTGCCGGTCCACGAAATCAAGATCGACCGCTCCTTCGTGCAGGAAGCGCCGGAGAGCAAGCGCAACCGCATCCTCTTGAAAAGCATCTTCGACATTGCCGGCATGCTGGAATTCTCGGTCGTCGCCGAGGGCATCGAGACGAAGGAACAGTTGCTGCTGCTGCAATCTTACGGCTGCACCGCCTTCCAGGGCTATTATTTCGGCCGCCCCGTGCCCTTTGCCGAGTTCCAGAAACAATGGATCGGCGAACCGCCGCCGCCGGCCGCAAGCGCCTGACCCGGCTTCGAAAAAATCCCTGTCACAAAGCCCTTTCCTTGCGCGGCGGGAATGCCTATATGTGAGGTGCTGCTTCGGCAGCTATGGCAATAAACGGGCGGTGTAATAAACCCATTGGACCCGGGGGCGGTACCCGGCGCCTCCACCAAAAACCGGTCGACCTTGACGGACCGGCTTTTGATGGGGGCGAAATAGGATCGACAAGGGCGTAAAGATCGACTTTTTGCTCGGCATTGTACCACCGTTATCGGGCTAAACTTGTAGTTGCAAACGACAACTATGCGGAAGCTCGTCTCGCTGCTTAATCGCGGTGTGACACTTCACTCAAAGTCCTGACGGGTCGCACCGGCAGGCGGGGTCCGAAGGCACCTGGCAACAGAAGCCTTCACCTTCTCCAATCCCTTGAAATGGTCTATAGCTGTGCCAGATGACTCGTGCCGGAAGGCATGAGAAAAACGAAGAATGCCTGAATACAAAGGCAGGAAGAAAGACAGGAACGGATGGCGCAAGACCACATTCGCTACGACATTCTCGCCCAGGACGCGCTGCGCAGCGTCATTCGCAAGGTTTTGTCCGAGGTTGCGGTCACGGGCCACCTGCCCGGCGAGCACCATTTCTTCATTACCTTCCTCACCAACGCCCCGGGCGTGCGCATCTCGCAGCACCTCAAGGCCAAGTATGCGGAACAGATGACCATCGTCGTCCAGCACCAGTTCTGGGACCTCAAGGTCACCGAGAGCCTGTTCGAGATCGGCCTCTCCTTCTCCGACACGCCCGAAAAGCTGGTCATCCCCTTCAACGCCATCCGCGGCTTCTACGACCCGTCCGTCAGCTTCGAGCTGGAATTCGACGTGCCGGCCGCCGAGGAAGAGGATGAGGATCACTCCGCGGAGATCACCGCCTACCCCGCCGCCCCGGAAAAGGCCGAGGATTCCGGTGAGGAGCCCGTGCCGCCGACTGGTGGCGACAACAACAAGGGCGGTTCGGTCGTCTCGCTCGATTCCTTCCGCAAGAAGAACTGAGCCTTTCCGATGAGCGGCGACGTCGTCAATCTCCGCCAGTTCCGCAAGCAGAAGGCCCGCTCCGACAAGGAGAAGGCGGCCGAGCAGAACCGCATCGCCTTCGGCCGGACCAAGGCGGAGAAGACGCTGACACGCGCCCTTAACGAGAAGGCGGAAAAGACGCTCGATCAGGGCCGCCTTGAGCGGCCTGACGGCGAACGACCCGACGACGCGGCGGACTGACTTTCCCCGCGATCTCAAAGTCTTGCCGGGAAAACCGGAATCAACCTGACAATCGCCTCGCGTGTTTTCACGCCGTTTCGGCCTGTGTGCTTCCGCCGGAAGCACACACCATCGTCCTGCAGGGAAAGCATGATCCGCAAATATTCGACCACCCTGCACGGCCATCGCACGAGCTTCTCGCTCGAACCGGCCTTCCATGACGAGTTGAAGGGCATCGCCGAGGAGCGTGGCCTGACGCTCGCCGCGCTGCTGCGCGAGATCGACGATACGCGCGGCCCCGACGACAATCTTTCCTCAGCGCTGCGCCTGCATGTGCTGGAATGGCTGAAACAGAAGGCCGGCAGCGTTTCCGCTGAGGACGGGCACGCACCCTCGGCGTAAAGCCGCCGCGCGCCCTCTTGGAAATACCCTAATTCACACCCGGCAGCACATCGAAATTCAAGTCCTCACCGCCGCCAACGGGCGGCAGTTCGCCGCCGCGCTCGACTCCCTCTTCCGGCGAGACCGGCAGGCGGCGGCGCTTCGCCTCCTCCTCCGCCTTGCGCGCTTCTTCCGAGGCTCGCTGTTCGGCAAGCCGGCGCGCCTCCTCCTGCGCCTCCAGCAACCGGCGGGCATCGTCCGCGGCCTTGCGCTTGGCCCGCTCGGCCTCTTCGGCCGCACGCTGCACCTCGAAACGCTCGTTCGCCTCCGCACGGCGGCGCGCCTCATCCTCCGCCCGCAGGCGCTCGGCTTCGGCTTGCTCGGCACGGGCCTCCGCCCGCGCGCGGTACAGCGCCGCCTCCCGCCGCAGGCGCTGCTTCTCAAGCACATTGGCCTGCAGCGTCTCCACGCGTCGGCGCTCCGTCTCGAAGCGGCGCAGCGAAAGGAAGTTGGCGAGCGGCTGCACGTCGAATTCGACGCCGGGCGCTTCAACAAGGCCGCGATAGGCGAGCGCCACTTCCGGCTCCGCACCGGCCAGAGCGTCCTCGCCGGCCTTGTAGGTCACGGAAAGCCGCCCCGTCATGGCATCGCCCGCAAGATCGATATCCGCATCGCCGGAGAATACCGCACGCGCATCTTCCGCCGTCGCGCTCTGTACGCGAAGCCTGCCGCCGGAAAGCGCGAAGGGGATGCGCACCGCGCCAAGCGCCGCCTCGCTTTGCAAAATGGCGTCGGCGGCAAAGCCTACGACACGCTCCGGCGTGATATCCCCCTCAATCCGGTCCGCCGCCGCCAGCAGCACCGGCAGCGCGCCGGTATCGACGCCGCGGATCGTGAAGTCGGCGGCCTTGATCTCGCCCGAACCGCTCGCCCCCTCGACCATGGCGCGCACGCTATTGCCGGAAGCATCGACGGCGAGCGTCACATCGGCCTTGCCGCCCGCGACCGCGCCATCGGCGCCCGACCACACCATTTTCAACAGATCGGCCCCGGCAAGCGTGGCGCGCGCCTCGAACAGGCCGTTTTCATCCGCATTGGCCAGCTTGATACGGCCCGAAAGCCTGCCGCCCAGCCAGTCGCCCGCCATGTCGGTCAGTGCCAGCTCGCCGCCCTTCCAGGCGAGATTACCCTTGAAGCCTTCCACCACGCCGTAAAGGCCGGGCCAGAAGGAACCGGCCTCCAGCGCGACGGACACATCCGCCGTTTCCAGAACCGGCCGTGCCAGCGGGGCCGCGCTCAGCCCGCCCTCGGCAATATCCGTCACCGATCCGGCCACCGCCTCCGCAAGGAAGGCGAAATCGACGGTATCGAAGCGCAGCGCGCCTGCGCCCTTCAGCATCGCGGCCGTACGGTCGAGCGTGAGATTGCCGGAAAAGGCGTTGCGATCGGCCTTGCCCGCGATATCCTTAATCGCAATGCTATCCGCGCCCGTCGCCACCGATGCCTGCAAGGTCAGCGGCAGACCGGCACCGGACTGCGGCAAGGCGATGCCGTTCATCATCAGATAGGGCTCGATATCGTCGCTCTGGACGGCAAGCGCCAGCGCGCCGTTCAGGAAGCCTTCCGCCGCGAGCGCTGCCGTGCCCTCGGCGGAAATCGACGTGTTGCCCGCCTTGAAGGCGGCCAAGACCGTCGCCGCGCCGTCCTGCGGTTGCGTCACGCGGAAGGTGACACTGCCATCCGGGTCGCCGTCAAAGGGCAGCGGATCGAGGCCGATCTGTCCCGCGAGAACCACGGATTGCGGATGGAAGAGGCTGCCCGTCAGGTCGAAGCCGCGCCCCGCGAGAAGATCGGCGAAGGTCGCCGCCGACAGGTTCAGTTCGATGCGCCCGTCATTCACCGGCCCCTTGAGCGTGATGCCCGCCTTCTCGCCAGAGATGGCGGCATGTAGCGCAAGGTCCGCATTGTCATAGTAGCCGGCATTGGCGACGAAGCGGGACAACAGCGGATGGGCGGGCAGATGCCGCGCCAGCAGCGCCGCCACCGGCCCCATCGCCTCCGCCTTCAGCGTGACATCCAGCCCGGCGCTCGGCGCGGCAAGCGAGCCGCCGAGCGTGCCGCGCGCGCCAAGCGCCGCACCCGCAAGCGAGGCCACGTCGAGGCGGTCGACGGTCATGAGGCCGTCCTTGGCGGAGAGCACGGCCCGCACCCCTTCGGCGCTTTCCCCGAAGGCAAGGAGAGTGTCCGCCTCAAGATCGAGCGCGATGGAATGACCAAGCACGGTGGAAAGCGAGGCATCGCCCGCGACAAGCCCGACGAGAGCCTGCAAGGATTCCAGCTCGACTTCATTGCCGCTGAGCTTCAGCGATAGCGTGGGCGCGGCATCCGGGCGGGATTCGCGCTCCATCCGGCCGGTCAGCGAGGCCCCGCCGACAGCGATTTCGAGATTCTCGAAGCGCTGCAACGCATCGGTAAGGTTCACCTTCGCCGAAAAACCGGCGGTCTTCAGCTTGCGGATTTCCGGGTCCACCGAGCCGGCGAGCCAGGCCGCAAGGCCCGAGGGCTGGTTGGAGGCGACGAGCAAGTCGCCGACGAAGGCGCGATCGCCGCGCAGGGTCAGCCGCCCCTTGGCCTCCAGCGCCGTGCGGCCCGGCAGCAGCGCATCGGCCCGCTCGATCCGCCAGCCGTCACCATCCGGCTTCACATCCAGCCGGATCTCGCGCACCGTCGTGTCGCCGACCACCACGGCCGGCAGGAAGAGGCTGGCGCGGCCCGGCACCTGCGGGATCGGGATATCGGCGGCAATGGTGAGCAGCGCCTGAAGCCGCTGGCGGGCGGAAACCTGCGGGTTGCGGCCGGTCTTGCCGGTCTCCCCGCTGTTGCCGATGCGGCTGACGTCGATCTGCTGGCCATCGGCGATCAGCAGGAATTCCGGCGCGCGGCCGGTATCCAGCGTCGCCTCGCCCGTCACCACGTAGGGGTCCTCATGCGGCCCGGCTTCCAGGCGGTATTCCGGCACGCGGATACGCTCGTTCGAAAGCTCGAACTTGCCGGCGACGCGGATCGGATCGGCGGCTTTCTCGCCCTTAGGGCGCGGCTTTTCGGAGATGGTGAAGCCGCCCTGATATTGCGGACGGAAATCCACCACCTTGAGCGCACCGTCGAGATCGGCGGTGAAGGCCAAACGATCCGGCACGATGCGGGCACGCATGGAAAGCGCGCCATTCTCCACCTGCCCGCTCGAAAGCTGGAAAGCGCCGCTTTCCCCGTCCAGCGCCGCGCGTCCGTCGATGCGCCACGGCCCGGCGAGCGACTTTGCCGAAATCTGCGCATCGAGGCCCGTGACATGGCGCGTGCGGCCCGTCTGCTCGTCGACGAATTCGATTTCGCCGCCGGTGATCGACACGTTTTCAAGAATGACCGTCTTGGCCGGAATGGCGGACTTGCGGCCGCGCGCCCAATCCAGCGTGCCGTCCGAAAAGAGCTTGATGCGCGCCCTCGGCTCCTCGATGCGCATGTCGAAGATCAGCGCCTCGCCGGAAAGGAAGGGCGCAAGCTCGGCATCCATGGAAAAGCGCGCCACCTCGACCAGCGGCTTGCCATCCTCCGGCGCGCCGACGCGCACGTCGTTCAGCGTCACGGAGGGAAACGGGATCAGCCGGGCATCGACGCTGCCATGCACGGTGACGGGGCGGCCCATGATGCGGCTCGCCTCGCGCTCGAAATCCTGCCGGAAACTCGTCCAGTCGATGAAGAGCGGAGCAAGCAGCGCCGCAAACAGCGCCACGACCACCACGCCGCCGACAATAAGCCCGATCCTAGAAAGCACGCCGCATGCCTCGACTTCCGTTCAACCGCCGCAACATAGCGGCTATTGTGCCGTCCTGACCGAAAAAATCTTGCCGGGGTTGAGAATGTTGTCCGGGTCGAGCGCCTGCTTGATCTGCCGCATGAGCTCGACCGAGCCGCCTAGCTCCATGGGCAGGAAGGCCTGCTTGCCCTGCCCGATGCCGTGCTCCCCGGTGCAGGTGCCGTCCATGGCGAGCGCGCGGGCGTTCAGCCGGCCGACGAAGGCTTCCACGGCGGCGACATGCGCCGGGTCCTTGTCGTCGAAGACGAGGCTGACATGGAAATTGCCGTCGCCGGCATGGCCGACGATAGGGGCGAGCAAGCCGTGCTCGTCGATATCCCGCTCGGTTTCCGCCACGCAATCGGCAAGGCGGGAGATCGGCACGCAGACATCCGTCGCGATCACGGAATAACCCGGCCGGAGCGCCTTCGCAGCCCAATAGACATTGTGCCGCGCCTTCCAGAGCTTCGCCCGTTCTTCGGCATCCGCCGTCCATTGGAACGCACCGCCGCCATATTCCGCGGCAATGGCACCGAATTCTTCCGATTGCAGGCGCACGCTCTCCTCGTTGCCGTGGAATTCGACGAAGAGCGTCGGCTGTTCCGGCAGGGTCAGGCCCGAATAGGCGTTGCAGGCCTTGATCTGGAGCGTATTCACAAGCTCGATCCGGGCCACCGGAATGCCGAGCTGGATCGTCATGATCACGGCATCGCACGCATCCTTCAGTGTCGGAAAACCGCAGATACCGCCGGCGATCACGGCCGGAATGCCCTGAAGACGCAGGGTGACGGAGGTGAGAATGCCGAGCGTGCCTTCCGCGCCGACGAGAAGACGCGTGAGATCGTAGCCGGCCGAGGATTTTCGCGCGCGCCGGGCGGTGCGGATCGCCTCGCCGGTCGCCGTCACGGCGGTCAGGGCCAGCACATTGTCCTTCATCGTGCCGTAGCGCACGGCATTGGTGCCGGAGGCGCGGGTGGAGGCCATGCCGCCGATGGAGGCGTTAGCACCCGGATCGATGGGGAAGAAAAGGCCGGTATCGCGCAGATAGGTGTTCAGCTCCTCGCGGGTGATTCCCGGCTCGACGGTGCAGTCGAGGTCCTCGGCATTCACCTCCAGAACCCGCTTCATGTTGCAGAAGTCGATGGAGATGCCGCCATAAGGCGCATTCACCTGCCCCTCCAGCGACGAGCCGGTGCCGAAGGGTACGACCGGCACTTTCAGCTCGGCGCAGAGCTTTACGACGGCCTGCACCTCTTCCGCATTTTCCACGAAGACGACGCCGTCGGGAAGCTGGGCGGGAATATAGGTGGTCGTATGGGCATGCTGGGCGCGGATCGCCTCGCCGGTCTGGAACCTTGCGCCAAAACGCGCCGCAAGGCGCGGCAGCGCCTCGGCAATGCCCTTTTCGTTCCGCGCGCCGCTGCTGATATCCGCCAGTGCCATGATGTCATCCTCAACTCTTCGAGGATTACTCAGCAAATTGGCGCTGCGCTGTCCAGCCGCAATTTCCCGCCCCGGGCGATCATTCCGCCGCCTGCGGCAGGGCGGCGTCCTCCTCGCGCCGGCCGAGCGTGCGCGCATGCTCCAGCTCGGCGGCAAGGCGCTTTTCCTCGTCCGCATGCGGGCTGGTGAAGCGCGCGATGACCAGATAGGCCACCGGCGTCAGGTAGAGCGTGACCACCGTCGCAAGGCCGAGGCCGCCGACAAGCACCCAGCCGAGCGAGATGCGCGCCTCCGCGCCTGCCCCGCTCGCCAGCACCAGCGGCACCGCGCCGACGACGGTGGCGATCATCGTCATCAGAACCGGGCGCAGGCGCACGTTCGAAGCGTTTTCGATGGCGCTGCGGATATCCTGCCCGCGGTCGCGAAGCTGGTTGGCGAATTCGACGATGAGAATGCCGTTCTTCGCCATGATGCCGACAAGCAACACGAGACCGATCTGGCTGTAGATGTTCAGCGTCGTCCCCGTCAGGATCATCGCGAAGACGGCGCAGGCAAGGCCGAGCGGCACCGTGACCATGATGATGATGGCGCTGACGAAGCTTTCGAACTGCGCCGCCAGCACGAGGAAGATGATGGCGAGCGCAAAGCCGAAGGTGACGATAAGGCCGCTCGAATTCTCCTGCAGCGTCGCCGCTTCCGCCATGGGCATCAGGCGCGCGCCGTCCGGCAGCAGCGGCTCGGCCATCTCCTGCACCATTTTCAGCGCATCGCCGAGCGCAAGCCCGTCTTTCAGGCCGGCCGACAGCGAGACGGCGCGAAGCTGCTGCTCGCGCGAAAGCTGCGGCGCGACGGCCTTTTCCTCCAGCGTGGCGATGGAGGACATCGGCACGATCTTGCCGTCGCCGGTCTTGAGGAAGATGTTCTCAAGGTCCATCGGGTCGTTGATCGGCGTCGTGGTGGAGGAGAGCTTGACCGGATAGGACTGGCCCTCGACATAGACGTCGACGACGCTCGTGCCCTCCAGCATCGCCTGCAAGGCGGCGGAAAGGCCGGTAATGTCGATGCCGAGGTCGGCGGCGCGTTCGCGGTCCACCGTCACGGAAAGCTGCGCCTGGTTGGCCTCGTAGTTGAGGCGCACGTTCTGGAAGCGGCCGCTGTCCTCGATCTTGCGCACCAGTTCCGCCGCCGCATTGCCGAGCCTGGTATAGTCGTTGCCGACCAGCGCAACCTGCAACCCGTTGCCCGCCCCGCGAATGCCGAGACTGTTCGGCTGGATGACGAAGGCGCGCACCGAGGGCACCGTGCCTACGGCCTTGTTGATATCCTGCACGATCTGCTGCTGCGTGCGGTCGCGCTCGCCCCAAGGCGCGAGCGTCAGCACCATGAAGCCGCTGTTCGTGGAGCCGCCCTGCCCGGAAATCGAGAAGATATTGACGATCTCGCCGCTGTCGTAGAGCGGGCGAAGCTGGTTCTCGATCAGCTTCATCTGGTCCTGCGCATAGTCGAGCGATACGCCCTGCGGCGCGTTCACGCGCAGCATCACCATGGAGCGGTCTTCACTCGGCGTCAGCTCCGACTTGATGGTGAAGAAGGAGGTCGCGCCGGCCGCCGTGAAGAGCACCGCCACCATGAAGACGATGAGCGGCGCGCCAAGGCAGGCGCTGAGCGTCCGGCGGTAGAAGCGCGAGGCCGCGCCGCCGATGCGCGCGAGGACACCGTCATGCTCGTGCTTCACCTCCTTCGTCAGCAGGCGCGAGGCGAGCATCGGGCAGAGCGTCAGCGCCACAAAGGACGAGAGCAGCACGGCGAAGGCCAAAACGAAGCCGAATTCGCGGAACAGCCGGCCCGCCTGCCCGGGCAGGAAGGAAAGCGGCACGAAGACGGCGGCGAGCGTCGCCGTGGTCGCGATGACGGCGAAGAACACTTCAAGCGTGCCGTGAATGGCCGCCGCGCGCGGCTGCAACCCTTCGGCGCGCCGGCGCACGATGTTCTCCAGCACCACGATGGCGTCGTCCACCACAAGGCCCGTCGCCAGAACGATGGCAAGCAGCGTGAGGATGTTGACGGAAAAGCCCGCCATGTAGATGGCCGCGATGGTGCCGACCAGCGCGATGGGCATGCTGATCGTCGGAATGAGCGTGGCGCGCCAGTCGAGCAGGAAGAGATAGATGACCAGCGTCACGATCAGCACGGCGACGACGAGTGCGATCCCGACCTCATGGATGGCCCCGTCGATGAAGACGGCATCGTTGCTGGTGATCTTGAGCTGCGTGCCTTCCGGCAGCACCGCGCCAAGCCGCGAGACCATCTCCTTCACGCCCTCGGCAATGTCGAGCGTGTTGGACTGCGCCTGCCGGATGATGCCGAGGCCGATGCCCTGACGGCCGTTCGAGCGCAGCGCCGTCGAACCTTCGTCCGGTCCCAGCGTCACCATGGCGATATCGCCGAGACGCACGCGATTCTTGAGAATGAGGTTCTCGAAATCGGCGGGCGTGGCAAGGTCCGCCGTCGCGCGCACGGTGATGTCCTGGCTCTGGCTCTTCAGGGAGCCGGCCGGCACGTCGAAGGCGGCAGTCGCCAGCGCATTGCGCAGGTCCGCGACCGTCAGCCCGCGCGCAGCGAGCTTGGCCTGATCGACGTCCACGCGGAAAATCTTCTCCTGGTCGCCATAGACGACGACATCGGCGACACCCTCGACGGAGGCGAGGCGGTCGGTGATCTCGTTTTCGGCCAGCAGCGTCAGGTCTTCGAGCGATCGGGTGTCGGAGGTCAGCGCAAGCCGCATGATCGGCTGGCTGTCGGCGTCCGCCTTCACCACGCGCGGCTCGTCGGCGCCGTCGGGAATCTGGTTCGCCACGCGGCCGAGCGCGTCGCGCACGTCGTTGGCGGCCTGGTTGACGTCCGTGGTCTCGGAGAATTGCAGCGTGACGCGGCTGCGGCCGAAGGACGAGACCGAGGAAATGTCCTTGATACCCTGCACGCGCGACACCGCGCCTTCGATGACATCCGTCAGTTCGCGGTCGACCGTCTCCGGCGACGCGCCGTCGAAATCCGTCGACACGCTGATGACCGGCTGGTCGACGGAGGGCAGTTCGCGGATTTCAACGCCGTTGAAAGCGGCAAGGCCGGCGACGACGATCAGCGTATTGAGGACGAGGGCGAAGATCGGCCGACGAATGAAGAGCGCGGTAAAGCCGGCCTTGCCGGTATCGTTCAGTCCGCCCGTCTCCCCCGACATCACGTGCCCTCCGTGGCGACGGGCGCCTTCTGTTCCGCCGTGCGGACCGAGCCACCCGGACGAAGCGTCTGCAGGCCTTCCGTGACGACCTGATCGCCCTCGGCAAGCTCCGCGCGCACCAGAACCTTGTCGGGATTGCGCTGGACGATGCGGATCGGCACGCGCTCCACCTTCTCGCCCTTCACGCGCCAGATATAGGAACCATCGGCGCTCCACTGGACGGAAAGCGGATCGACACTCGGATAGAGGTCGCCTTCGAAACGCATCGTCACCTGGAAGGACATGCCGGCGCGCAGCAGGTCCTCGGGATTGTCGATGCGGGCGCGCACGCGCAAGGTCCGGCTTTCCTGATCGATGCGGTTGTCGACCGCCTGCACCGTGCCCGTGAAGGTCTCGCCCGGCCGCGCCACGGCCGTCGCCGTGACCGCGCCGCCGACCCGCACGCTGGTCGCGAAACGCTCCGGCACCCAGTAGTCGACGAGGATTTCCGAGCGGTCGTCGATGCGGGCGATGGCCGTGGAGGTCGTGACATAGTCGCCGGGATTGACCGAAATGATGCCGACCACGCCGCCATAGGGCGCGGTGATGTCCCGGCGGCTCAGCGTCAGCTCGGCATTGCGCAGCGCCAGTTCGGCAGCCTTCAGCGCCGTCTGGGCGTCCTGCAATTCCGCAACGCTCACCGAGGCGCGCAGGTTTTCCACGCGCGTCAGTTTCTGCTGCGCGCTTTCAAGGGCGACACGCGCCTGATCGGCGGCGATTTTCTGCTCGTCGTTGTCGAGCCGGGCGATCACCTGCCCCTGCTCCACCCGGTCGCCGGATTCGACGAGGACTTCGGTCAGGTTGCCGGTGGCATAGGGCGTCACCGTCACCGTGCGGATCGCCTCGCCGTCGCCGATGGCGTTCAGCCGGTCGTTGACGGTGGCGATGGTGACCGGCTTGGTCACCACCAGCGCCGGCCCGCCGCCGAAGCCGCCGCGTTGTCCGCCGCCTGCCCCGCTCCCGGCATTGTCGCCCCCGGCCTTGCCGTCACCGGCCGGCGCTATCGCGGCGACGAGCGGGCCGGGCAGGCCCGCGGCCTCCAGCATGCCATTCGCCCCGGGCACGAAGCGGCCCCAGAGCAAGACCCCGGCCGAAAGGACGCCAAGGCTTATGAGGAGCTGTTTCCAAACCCGCATGCAATCTCTCTCCGATGGAAGCGAACCGCCGCTTGCTGCACCGCGACATAAGGCAAGTATCCCGCTTTGGAAATGAACCGGCAATGAAAGAATACGATCATTACGGAATTGTAAGGTTGGCGGGCGGCGGCGTTATGCAAAGGCAGGAAAACTTGGAGAAATCTTCCCGCCCTGCCCCTTTTGCGAGCATGCGCGGGTCTGGACCCGCCTTGCGCTTGTGATAGCTTTTTCGCCGGCCGGAAGGCCGCGCCTATTTCAGTATTCTTTCATCAACGCATTGAACGAGAGGGGAAAATCATGTGCGACGCCTGCGTCATCGAGACCGTCAAGAACCGCATGCTTTCGAGAAGAAGCTTCTTCCGCGCCGCCGCCGCGGGGGCCGCGACCGTCGCCGCTGCAAGCTCGGGTGCGCTCAGCCCCGCCCTTGCCGCCGCGCCGACGACGGTGACGGACCTCACCCATGAACTCCACGAGGAGTTCCCGACCTTCTTCGGCCAGCAGCAGTTCTGGCGCGAGCAGAAGTTCAATTACAAGGAACACAAGTTCAACCTGTTCGAACTGCGCGTGAACGAACATACCGGCACCCATCTCGACGCACCGCTGCATTTCTCCGAGGATGGCAAGTCGGTCGCCGAAATCCCGGTATCGGACCTCGTCGTGCCGCTCGCGGTCATCGATATCCGCGCGAAGGCCGATGCGAACCCGGATGCACAGCTCACGCCCGACGACATCAAGGCCTGGATCGCCGCCAATGGCGACCTGCCGGAAAAGGCGTGCGTGGCGCTCAATTCCGGCTGGGGCAAGCATCTGGGCACCGACAAGTTCCGCAATGCCGATGCCGAGGGCAAGATGCACTTCCCCGGCTTCCATGTCGAAGCGGTGCAGTATCTTGCGGAAAACTCCAGCGCCGTCGGCATCGCGGTCGATACGCTGTCGCTCGATTACGGCATCTCGCCGGACTTCGCCACGCACTATGCCTGGCTCGCTTCCGGCCATTGGGGGCTTGAAGGCGCGGCCAATCTGGACCAGCTTCCGGCAAAGGGCGCGACCCTCGTCGTCGGCGCGCCGAAAGTGCGCGGCGGCACGGGCGGCCCGTCCCGCGTCTTCGCACTGGTCTGAAACATGCCGGCCGGCGGTTCGCCGCCGGCCTTTCCCGAGGAGCAAGCCATGAGCACCGTCAAGCCCGCCGAAGACCTGGAAGCAAACCCGCGCGTCAAGGCGGTGTTCGACGATATCCGCGCCACCCGCAAGTCGGATTTCATCAACAATATGTGGCTCTACCTCGCCTTCGATCCCGCCTTGCTGGAGCGCACATGGGCGGAGGTGAAGGCCGTGATGGCGACGCCCTCGACGCTCGATCCGCTCGTCAAGGAAATGCTCTACATCGCCGTCTCGGTGACGAACGGTTGCAGCTATTGCGTCCATTCCCATACCGCCGCCGCCAAGGCCAAAGGCATGTCGGACGCGCAATATGCCGAGCTGCTCGCCATCGTCTCGCTCGCCGGCAAGACCAACCAGCTCGCCACCGGCCTTCAGGTGCCCGTGGACGCCGTCTTCGACGCGGACCGCGCAAAGGCCTGAGCAGCGGCAGTTTCCACAATCTTTCCGTCCCCGTTCTTCCCCATGGAATAAAAGCAGAACGGAAAACTGGCCTTTCGGGACCGAATCACTACATTGAGCCGCATGACCAGCGGTTACGACGACATTCCCTTCTTCGACGAGGACCCGCAGCTCGGCGGCAAGCCCGCAGCGCCCGCCAGGCCGGCCGGCGGCGGCATCGCCGCGCGCGCCATGGCGGCCCGCGACGCGCAGCGTGCGCCCGATTATCTTTCCGGCCTCAATCCCGAGCAGCGCGAGGCGGTCGAGACGCTGGACGGCCCCGTGCTGGTGCTCGCCGGCGCGGGCACCGGCAAGACGCGCGTGCTCACCACCCGCATCGCCCATATCCTCGCCACCGGCCGCGCCTTCCCCAGCCAGCTTCTCGCCGTGACCTTCACCAACAAGGCGGCGCGCGAGATGAAGGAGCGCATCGGCCTGCTCGTCGGCGGCGCGGTCGAGGGCATGCCCTGGCTCGGCACATTCCATTCCATCGGCGTAAAACTCCTGCGCCGCCATGCCGAACTCGTCGGCCTCAAGTCGGATTTCTCGATCCTCGACACCGACGACGTGGTGCGGCTGATCAAGCAGATCCTGCAGGCCGAGGGCATCGACGACAAGCGCTGGCCGGCCAAGCAGTTCGCCGGCATGATCGACACGTGGAAGAACAAGGGCCTCGACCCGGCGCAGATCCCGGAAGGTGACGCCCGCGCCTTCGCCAACGGCAAGGGCCGCGAACTCTACACCGCCTACCAGACCCGCCTGAAGACGCTGAACGCCTGCGATTTCGGCGACCTGCTGCTGCACCCGATCCGCATCTTCCGCGCCCATGCGGATGTGCTGGCCGAGTACCACCAGAAATTCCGTTACATCCTCGTCGACGAGTATCAGGACACCAACACCGCCCAATATATGTGGCTGCGCCTGCTCGCCCAGCGCCCCAAGGGCACGCCGCAGAACGTGTGCTGCGTCGGTGACGACGACCAGTCGATCTACGGCTGGCGCGGTGCGGAGGTAGACAACATCCTGCGCTTCGAAAAGGATTTTCCGGGCGCCAAGGTCATCAAGCTGGAGCGCAACTATCGCTCCACGGCCCATATCCTCGGCGCGGCCGGCCATCTGATCGCCCATAACGAGGACCGGCTGGGCAAGACGCTCTTCACCGACCGGCACGATCCCGACGACGACAAGGTCGTCGTCCACGCCGCCTGGGACTCCGAGGAGGAGGCCCGCGCGGTCGGCGAGGAGATCGAGCAGCTCCAGCGCAAACAGCACAAGCTGAACGATATGGCGATCCTCGTGCGCGCCTCGTTCCAGATGCGCGAGTTCGAAGACCGCTTCGTCACGCTCGGCCTCAACTACCGCGTCATCGGCGGCCCGCGCTTCTATGAGCGGCTCGAAATCCGCGATGCCCTCGCCTATTTCCGCCTCGTCAGCCAGCCGGCCGACGATCTTGCCTTCGAGCGCATCGTCAATACGCCCAAGCGCGGCCTCGGCGACACGACGATCCGCAACCTGCACGACTATGCCCGCGCCCGCGACATTCCGATGCTCGCCGCAGCGGCCGATATCGTCGAAACGGACGAGCTGAAGCCGAAGGCGCGCAAGGCGCTCTTCGACGTCGTCACCGATTTCCGCCGCTGGCAGACGCTCATGGAGACGATGCCGCACACCGAGCTTGCCGAGCAGATTCTCGACGAGAGCGGCTATACAGCCATGTGGCAGGCCGACAAGTCGGCCGAAGCGCCGGGACGCCTTGAGAACCTCAAGGAACTGATCCGCTCCATGGAAGCGTTCGAATCCCTGCGCGGCTTCCTCGAGCATGTCTCGCTGGTCATGGACGCCGAGCAGAACGAGAATCTCGATGCCGTCTCGATCATGACGCTGCACTCGGCCAAGGGCCTGGAATTCGAGACCGTCTTCCTGCCCGGCTGGGAAGAAGGCCTCTTCCCGCATCAGCGCTCGCTGGACGAGGGCGGCCGCTCCGGGCTGGAGGAAGAACGGCGCCTCGCCTATGTCGGCATCACACGCGCAAAACGCCGCTGCCATATCTGGTTCGTCTCGAACCGCCGCATCCACGGCCTCTGGCAATCCACCCTGCCCTCCCGCTTCCTCGACGAGCTGCCGGAAAGCCATGTGGAAGTGGCCGAGGTGGAACAGTCCTATGGCGGTTACGGCCGCGGCGGCTACGGCCAGTCGCGCTTCGACAAGCAGGAGCCGTTCCAGAACGCCTATTCGACGCCGGGCTGGCGGCGTGCGCAGGCGAACCGCACCGAGGCGACGCGCGACAATTGGGGTTCACGCTCCGGCCATGCCGTCGAGCGCATCGGCTACGGGGAAAGCGGCCCGCGCGCCCGCACCATCGAAGGGGAACTCATCGCCAAGTCGACCACGAGCGAGCCATCGAAATTTTCCGTCGGCGACCGGGTCTTCCATCTGAAATTCGGCAATGGCAACGTGGCGGCGGTCGAGGGCAACAAGCTGACGATCGACTTCGATCGCGCCGGCCAGAAGCGCGTGCTCGACGGCTTCGTCGAGCGGGTGTGACGGGGCCGCAAGCGACCCCGTCGGAACATCATGCGCCCGCCTTGCGATAGAGCGCTGCAAGCCGCGTGCGGGACGACGGCATTTCCGGCACGACGACCAGCATGGTGACATGGCCGCGCTTGAAGGCGTTCAGGAACGGCTCGTAGTTCTGGAAGGCGACGCAGCCATGCGAGCCTTTCTGGCCGCGCAGGAGGTTGGTATGCGTCAGCAGCCCCGTGCGGTTCTTCGGATCGCGTCCGTCGACCGAGAGCATGCGGATCGCCTCGACGCCATGGAAGCGCCGCTCGCGCATCCGCAGGCGATAGATGCCCGCAGGCGTCGGGCCGGTCATCTTGACGTGCTCGTAGTTCGGATTGTCGCGCATCTTGCCGATGCCGGAATGGGCGCGCAGCTTCGTGCCGTCGGGCATGTGGACCGTCGCGTTGGAAACGTCGTAGATAGCCACCTTCGTGCCCTTGCCCGGCCAGCCCTTGCCGCTGTCCTTGCCCTTGAACAGGTCGCCGAACAGCGAACGCTCGGGCTTGACGAGGGCGACGTCTTCCTTGTCCTTGTCCTTCGCCTCGTCGGCCTTGGTGCGCGCGACGGGCTTTTCCTCAACCGGCTTGCGCTCGATGGTGACGGTTTCGAGCGCCGGCTTGGCCTCGGGCAGCGGGATTTCGCCGAGGATCATGTCCTCGTCCGCTTCCGTTTCCGGCTTCTTCATGACGAGGCCGAAGGGCTGAATGTCCTTGCGCGCGGAGGTATCGCTGGGCAGCAGCGCCGTTACCAGCGTCGGCTGGCCGCTGATCGCCTTTTCCTCTTCCACCGAGCGCTCGGCGCGGGCGAAGGCGGCTTCCAGCATCAGGGCCTTGGCCTTCTCGCGCTTGACGGCGGAGGCGAGCTGGATGGAAATCCGGCGCTGGTGCGCGGCCTGGATCGCCTCTGCGGTCAATTGCTTCTGGCGAACCTCGCTTTCGGACGGCAGCGAAAGGCGCGAGAACTTCGCGACCTTCACCATGCGCCCGGTGCGGTTCTCCTGAAGCGCAGCGGTTTTCAGATGGAGGGGACCGGCGATGGTCTTCTTGCCTTCAGACAGCGAGGATGCCGCATCCTGCATCGCGCCGAGCGTCGAAACGACGGCCCAGGCGGACCCGGCGATGACGCCGCAGGCAAGCAATGCGCTGAAAAGGAGACCCCGACGGGACTTCGACGCGGAACGCGCGGAACCGTATACAGACGCCATGATACTCGTTACCCGATACTCGTTACTCGACGCGGCCGCGGAAATCACGCTCCGAAAGCCGTTACGCAGGCGGCAGGCGGGACCAGACGTCCCGGCTCTCTGCCGAACGAGCAAAGAATGACGAAATATGGTAAGCAATTCCTAAACGGCGCCTCATGTTTTTGCAGGAAACCGCCGGGTGGTCCTCGACACCCGGCAAGGCGTGCCTGTCATGAGAATGCGGCGATGGCGTGTCGAAACACCCCGCCTCCCTAGAACTGGGGATGCCGGGCCAGCCAGTCGGTCGCCTTTTCATAGGCGGCGGCGGCCGCGAGCACATCCCGGTCGGCCCGCGCGGGGCCGACGATCTGGATGCCGGCGGGCAGCCCGTTCGCCCCGAAACCGGCCGGCATGGCGGCGGCCGGCAGGCCGGCCAGCGTCGGGCCGATCACCACTTCCATCCAGCGGTGATAGGTATCCATCGTGCGGCCGCCCACCGTCTTCGGCCAGTCGATTTGCGCATCGAAGGGGAAGACCTGCGCGGAAGGCAGGATCAGGAAATCGTAGGTCTCGAACAGGCCGGCGACATAGCGGTGCCAGTCGCTCCGCCCGAGCGAGGCCTCATGTACCGCCGCCGCCGAAAGGTCGCGACCGCTCTCGATCTCCCAGATCATCTCCGGCTTCATGCGCACGCGCCGCGCCGGATCGGCATAGTCCGCCGCCTGCCCGTTCGAAACGAGGAAGTGGCGCAGCGTCAGCCAGATCTGCCAGAGCCGCGCCATGTCGAAGCCCGGCGGCACCGCTTCCACCGTGCATCCGAGCCGGCGGAAGACGTCGAGCGATGCCCGGCACAGGTCCAGCACGCCGGGGTCGAAGGGAAGATAGCCGCCGAAATCGCCGAGCCAGCCGATGCGCGCGCCGGAAAGGTCCGCCGCCCCGGTAAAGGCGAGGTCTTCGTCCCGAAGGGACAGCGGATCGCGCGGATCGTGCCCCGCCTGCGTCGCCAGCAGCGCCGCGACATCGGCGACCGTGCGCCCCATCGGCCCGTTGACCGCGAGCTGGCCGAGAAACAGTTCGTTGCCGAGCGAGGGCACGCGGCCGAAGGACGGGCGGAAGCCGACGACATTGTTGAAGCCGGCGGGGTTGCGCAGCGATCCCATCATGTCGCTGCCGTCCGCCACCGGCAGGATATGCGCGGCAAGCCCCGCCGCCGCGCCGCCGGACGAGCCGCCCGCACTCTTCGTCCGGTCATAGGGATTGCGCGTCACGCCGAAGACCGGGTTGTAGCTGTGCGAGCCGAGGCCCATTTCCGGCGCATTGGTCTTGCCGATCACGATGGCCCCGGCCGCGCGGATGCGCTCGACATGGATATCGTCGTAGTCGGGCACGAAATCCGCGTAGTTCGCCGAACCGAAGGTGCAGAGGATGCCTCTCGCCTCGGAGAGGTCCTTCACCGCGAAGGGTATGCCGTGCAGCCAGCCGCGATAGTCTCCCGCCGCAAGCGCCCTGTCGGCCTCCTCCGCCTCGGCAAGCAGCGCCTCGGCCGGCCGCAGGCTGACCACGGCGTTGATCTGCGGATTGACCGCCGCGATGCGGGAAAGATAGGCCGCCATGACGCTGCGGCAGTCGAGCCGGCGTTCGGCGATGGCGGCGGAAAGGGCAAGGGCGGAAAGGTCGGTGATATCCTGCAAGGTCGGCTCCGGCGGTCGGCTCCCGCAAGAGCTAGCAGGCGGCAGGGCCGAGCGCCAGCCCATCCCCTCGCGTCTATCGCGCCGCGCGCCGCGCCTCCAGCACCTCCGCCGCCTCCAGCAGCGTGGCGAAAAGGTAGGAGATCTTGTCGCTGCGCGTCTCGCCGTACCAGATCTGCGGCACCATCACCCGGAAGCGGCTTTCCAGAAGGTCGGCCAGCGCCTCGGTATCCCCCATCCATTCGAGCGTGTCGGCATAGAGGTTCATCACGCTTGGCGCGGGGAAGCGGACAAGCAGATCCTCGAAGCCCTGCTTGACGAGATCGGGATCGCACAGCGTATCGGCCAGTTCGTGGTCACCCACCTCGGTGTTCGCCTGCTGGATCAGCGCATAGAAGCCGAGGCCGAAACGGTCCTTGGTCAGTTCCGCCGCCCGGCGAGCGAAATTCTCCAGGTCGTGCTCGTTCCGCCCGAGCCAGCGCGGCATGATCATGCGGGCATGGGCGCGGCAGAGGTCGATATTGTAGCGGTCCATCAGCCAGGCGCGCTCGAAACGCGCCTTGAAAGTGTCGAAATCGCCCGTATTGGCCGAGCGGCTGTAGTCGCTCATGCGCCAACTGAAATCCGCCGGATCGGGGCAACTGTCGAGCACCGCGTCCGCCTCGCCGAGCAGTTCTTCGTAACCCTGCCACTGGTCGCCCCGCACATCCTGCGCCCAGGCCGTCCCGCGTCGCACGAAGGCCATCGCGCGCAGCGCGTCGGCATAGGTGGCGGCGGAGAAGGCGGAGGGGCTGCGATGGAAAAATTCCCGGAAAGGCGCCAGCTCGTCCCCGGAAGGACGCACGCTCTCCTCATAATCCGGCAGCGCCATGAAAGGTTCGAGGAACCAGTCCTTCACCAGCGCGTAGAGCGGCTTGCCGTTCGCCGCGATGACGCTGCTTGCCCGCGCCGCCTCGAAGGCCCGGTGAAACGCCTCGAAATCGCCGCCCCGCCAAGCCGCGCGCATGGCGTCGCGCTGGCCGTTCAGTTCCGGCAGTTCGTCATGCAGCTCGTAAAGACGGAGTTTGTAGTCGTGGACAAGCTGCTCTTCCAGCGACAGCGGCTCCTGCGGCACGCCGTTCCCCCGGCCTGACAGCGTCTTGCGCACCGCGGCGAGTATGCTCCTGAAGCTCATATGGACCCGTCTCCCCTGCCCGAGCACCCGCAATCACAGGTGCAGAAACCAGACGGTTCCACACCCCTCGCTATTCGCCCTATCACCGATTTTTGAAGAATGCGCGCCCTTTCCACCCGCCACCCATGATACATTGCCGGCAGCGTATGCACGGGATGGGTGACGGTCATGCTGACGACGCTTGCCTTGCTGATGGGCCTGACGGCCGGTGCAGCCGCGTCCGGCGAAGAGGTGGATGTGGAGCTGGTGCTGGCGGTCGACGTCTCCCGCTCCATGGATATCGAGGAGGCCGAGGTGCAGCGCGCCGGCTACGTGCAGGCGCTGCGTCACCCCGATTTCATCAATGCCGTGCGCGACGGGCTGAACGGCCGCATCGCCATCACCTATTTCGAATGGGCCGGCACGATCAGCGACAGCTCGCACATCCCCTGGCAGGTCATCTCCGGCCCCGGGGAGGCCGGGGCCTTCGCGGCACTCGTGGAAGCACGCCCCATCGCCATGCGCCGCGGCACCTCGATATCCGGCGCCATCGTCTATGGTGCAAGGCTGTTCGAGGGGAACGGCTATAGCGGCCTGCGCCGCGTTATCGACATTTCCGGCGACGGGCCGAACAATTTCGGCGCGCCCGTCACACCTGCCCGCGACACGGCGACGGCGCTCGGCATCGTCATCAACGGCCTCGCCATCATGATCCGCCCCTCGGCCGCCTACGGTTCGCTGGACGACTATTACGCCAACTGCGTCATCGGCGGCCCCGGCGCTTTCGTCCTGCCGGTGCGCGACCCGGAGGATTTCGCCGTCGCCATCCGCCGCAAGCTCATTCTTGAAGTCAGCGGCGCCGAGCCGCCCGCCCGCGTGATCCGCACCGCCGGCCCCGCCTACGACTGCATGATCGGCGAGAAGCTGCGGCCCGGTACGCTGGAGCGCCTTTCGCCCGAACAGCGCAAATAGCCTGTTCCCGCCGGAACAGCATCGCCGTCCCCCTCCTGTCACAGTGAGCCTACGGGATGAGACACCTCATCCTTTCACCCGAAGAGAGGAGACTGAGAATGCGAAAGTTCATCATGTCCGCCGTCGTCGCGACCGTAGCAGCGGTATCCTTCGCCGCCCCCTCGCAGGCCGGCG
Organism: Shinella zoogloeoides; assembly: GCF_020883495.1. Taxonomy (NCBI): domain Bacteria; kingdom Pseudomonadati; phylum Pseudomonadota; class Alphaproteobacteria; order Hyphomicrobiales; family Rhizobiaceae; genus Shinella; species Shinella zoogloeoides. The sequence continues at coordinate 2,048,008 of NZ_CP086610.1, forward strand.
GCCTCTATATCGACATTGGCGGCGGCTACGGCTGGGGCGGCCATCACCACGGCTATGTCAGCGACGATTACGGCTACCATCGCCACTGCCACTGGAAGAAGATCAAGCGCTACAACAAGTGGGGCGAACTGGTCATCAAGCGCGTGAAGGTCTGCCGCTAAGCGATTCCGACCGCACGGATTTCACACCCGGAACCCGGCTGCCCGCAGCCGGGTTTTCTATCGCGCGGGGGCCGTGGCGAAACTGGAGAAGAGCCGGCGCAGCGCCTCCCCTCCCTCGGCCGCGATATCGAACCGGCGGCCGAACAGCAGCCATTCCGAACACAGCCCCTTGATGACCCAGCGCAGCATGGAAGCGGCCGAATGCGGCGTCCAGGCCGCGCAGAGCCGGCCCTGTCGCGCCGCCTTGGCGAAGGCCGCCTCCAGCGTCTGCATATGCTCGTCGTCGATATCGTTCTGGCGCTCGGAGATGCGGGCGAATTCACCCGTCGCCTCGCAGCGCAGGAGGATCGTCAGGATGCGCTGGCGGTGCTCGTCCGCCGCCAGAAGCTCGATCCATTGCCTGCCGACCCGTTCGAGAAGGCCGAACACGTCGACATTCTCCGCCTCCAGCTCGCGGGCGATCAGGTCTTCCTGCGGCAGGGGCAGCGAATCGGAGAGTTCCAGCACAAGGTCCGCCCGGTTGGCGAAGTGCCAGTAGATGGCGCCGCGGGTAACCCCCGCGGCGCGCGCCACATCCTCCATGGAGGCATGGGCGACGCCTTTTTCGTAGAAGACCTTCTCGGCCGCCAGCAATATCTGCTGGCGGGTTTCCTTGGCCTCCGCCTTGGTCCGGCGCATGGCGGCTTACTCTGCCGGGCTTGCGGCCGGAACCGGCTCCTCCTTCTTCTTCCCGTGGCCGACGAGCTTCATCACGAAGACGAAGAAGACGGGCACGAAGAAGATGGCGAGCACGGTGGCGGTGATCATGCCGCCCATCACGCCGGTGCCGATGGCGCGCTGGCTGCCCGAGCTTGCGCCCGTGGCGATGGCGAGCGGCAGAACGCCGAGCGTGAAGGCGAGCGAGGTCATCAGGATCGGGCGGAAGCGCAGGTGGCAGGCCTCGACGGTGGCGTCGAGCAGCGACCGGCCTTCCGCCATCAGCTCCTTGGCGAACTCGATGATCAGGATCGCGTTCTTCGCCGAAAGGCCGATGATCGCGATGAGGCCCACCTTGAAGTACACGTCGTTCGACATGTCGCGCAGCGTCACGGCCACGACCGCGCCGATCACCCCGAGCGGCACCACGAGGATGACCGCGAAGGGAATGGACCAGCTCTCGTAGAGCGCCGCAAGGCACAGGAACACCAGGAGGATCGACAGGGTGATCAGGATCGGGGCCTGCGAGCCGGACTGGATTTCCTGCAGCGACTGGCCCGTCCACTCATAGCCGAAGCCCGGCGGAAGCTGGGCGGCGAGCCGCTCCATCTCGGCGATCGCATCGCCCGTGGAGAAGCCCGGCTTGGTGTCGCCGCTGATGCGCATGGACGGATAACCGTTATAGCCCACGGTCTGCGTTGGCGCCTTCACCCACTCCGCCGTCGCGAAGGCCGAGATCGGCACCATGCCGCCCTTGGCGTTACGGACGTTGAGGTTGAGGAGGTCGGCGACCTGCATGCGCTCGCCCTGATCCGCCTGAACCGTCACGCGCTGCATGCGCCCGGAGTTCGGGAAGTCGTTGACATAGGTCGAGCCGAGATTGGTCGAGATCGTCGAGTTGATGTCGGCGAAGCTAACGCCGAAGGTGTTGGCCTTCTCGCGGTCGATCACGACATTGACCTGCGCGGCGTCCGGCATGCCGTCGACGCGCACGCCCGTGACGACATTGCTCTGGGCGGCAAGGCCGATGAGCTGGCCCGTCGCGGCCGTCAGCGCCTGCTGGCCCAGCCCGCCGCGGTCCTGGAGACGGAACGAGAAGCCGCCCGTCGTGCCCAGGCCCTGGATCGGCGGCGGCGACAGCGCGAAGCTGATCGCATCCCTGATCTGGCTCATCGCCATGCTGGCGCGCCCGGCAATCGCCTGCGCGGAATTTTCCGGCCCGCGCTCGCTCCAGTCCTTCAGCGTCACGAAGGCAAGGCCCGCATTCTGGCCCGCGCCGAAGAACGAGAAGCCGTTGATGCCGACGATGGTGTTGACGGCGGATTCCTGGCCGAAGATCTTCTCGGTCTGCGTGAGAACCTCGTCCGTGCGGTGGCCGGTCGCTTCCGAGGGAAGCTGCATCATGACGATCACGAAGCCCTGGTCCTCGTCCGGAAGGAACGAGGTCGGCAGCTTCACGAACATGTAGCCGAGGCCCACAAGGATCGCGAGGTAGATCACCATCACGCGGCCGGTGCGGCGGATAAGCCAGCCGACGCTGCCGCTATAGGCCCGCGACGTCTTGTCGAAGCCACGGTTGAACCAGCCGAAGAAACCGCGCTTGGCGTGGTGATGCCCCTTCGGCACCTGCTTCAGGAAGCTGCCGGCGAGCGCCGGGGTCAGCGACAGGGCAAGGAAGGCCGAGAACAGGATCGAGACGACCATCGTCAGCGAGAACTGCTGGTAGATGACGCCCACCGCGCCGGGGAAGAAGGCCATCGGAATGAACACCGAGGCGAGCACCAGCGTGATGCCGATGACGGCGCCGGTGATCTGCTTCATCGCCTTGCGGGTCGCCTCCTTCGGCGGCAGCCCCTCTTCCGACATGATGCGCTCGACATTCTCCACGACGATGATCGCATCGTCCACGAGAATGCCGATGGCGAGCACCATGGCGAACATGGTGAGCACGTTGATCGAAAAGCCCATGGCATACATGACGGCGCAGGTGCCGAGCAGCGCGACGGGCACGACGAGCGTCGGGATGATCGTGTAGCGGATGTTCTGCAGGAACAGGAACATCACGAGGAACACGAGGCCCACGGCTTCGAGAAGCGTGTGCAGCACCTTCTCGATGGACACCTTCACGAAGGGCGAGGTGTCGTAGGGGATCGAGTATTCCAGGCCCGGCGGGAAGAACTGCGCCAGTTCGTCCATGCGCGCCTTGATCGCCGCGGAGGTCTCCATGGCGTTGCCGGACGGCGAAAGCTGCACGCCGATGGCGGCGGACGGCTGGCCGTTGAGGCGGGTCGAGAAGGAATAGGTCTCGCCGCCGACCTCGACGCGCGCGACGTCGCGCAGGCGCACGGCGGAACCATCCGCATTGGCGCGCAGAACGATGGCGCCGAACTCTTCCGGCGTCGTGAGCTGGCCCTTGATGTTCACCGGAGCCGCGATCTGCTGGGTGATCGGGTTCGGCTGGGCGCCGATGCTGCCGGCCGCGATCTGCGCGTTCTGCGCCTGCACGGCGGCGGTCACGTCGGCTGCGGTGAGGTTCAGGCCGAGCATCTTGGCCGGATCGAGCCAGACGCGCATGGAGCGCTGCGTGGCGAAGAGCTGCGCGCGGCCGACGCCGGGCACGCGCTGGATTTCCGACAGGATGTTGCGGTTGAGATAGTCGCCGAGGCCGATGGCGTCCATGGAGCCGTCGGTGGAGGTCAGCGAGACGATCAGCAGGAAGCCGGAGCCGGCCTCCTCGACCTGCACGCCCTGACGGCGAACGGAATCGGGAAGGCGCGGCTCGACGCGGCTGATGCGGTTCTGCACGTCGACCGAAGCCTGGCTCGGATCGGTGCCCGGCGCGAAGGTGATGTTGATTTCGGCCGAACCCGAGGCGCTCGAGGTCGATTCGAAATAGAGCATGCCTTCGACGCCGTTCAGCTCATCCTCGATGAGCTTGGTGACGCTCTGGTAGGTGTCCTGCGAGGACGCGCCGGCATAGGACGTCGAGACCGAGATCTGCGGCGGGGCGACGTCCGGATACTGCGCGATCGGCAGCAGCGGAATGGAGATGGCGCCGGCGATCATGATGAAGATCGCCACGACCCAGGCGAAAATCGGCCTGTCGATGAAGAAACTGGGCATCGTGCGGATCCTTACTTCGCCTGCTCGGTCTTGGCGGCGTCGCCGCCCTCGGCCTTGCCGGCTTCATCGGCCTTGGTTTCGCCAGTCTTCGCTTCATCAGCCTTGGCTTCACCGGCCTTCGCCTCGCCGCCTTCGGTGGCCGGCTTGGCGGCATTGGCGACCGCATTCGGGTCCCAGTCGGACGGAACGACCTCGCCGCCGGGCTGAACCTTCTGGAAGCCCTCGACGATGATCTTCTCGCCGCCCTTCAGGCCGTCGGTGATCACCCAGCGGGTGCCATCGGCGCGGCCGACCTGCACCGGACGGGGACCCGCCTTGTTGTCGGCGGAAACGACATAGACCAGCGCGCTGCCCGACGCATCGCGCTGCACGGCCTGCTGCGGAACGAGCACGGCGCCCTTCTCGACGCCCTGCTCGACCTTCACACGCACATACATGCCCGGCAGAAGGTCGCCCTCCGGATTCGGGAACTCGCCGCGCAGCGTCACCTGGCCGGTCGTTTCGTCGACGGCGGCCTCCGAGAACAGGAGCTTGCCCGGATGCGGGTAAGCGGAACCGTCATCGAGGAACAGATTGACCTCGGCCGAGTTGTTGTCGGCCATCAGCGCGCCGTCCTTCAGCGCCTTGCGCAGGCGGATAAGGTCGGTCGCCGACTGGGTGAAGTCGGCATAGACCGGATCGAGCTGCTGGATCGTGGCGAGGTTTTCCGTACCGTTGGTGGAAACCAGCGCACCCTCGGTGATGAGCGCGCGGCCGATACGGCCGCTGATCGGCGCCTTCACCTCGGTATATTCGAGATTGAGCCGGGCCGTCGCAAGGCCGGCTTCGGCAATGGCGACATCGGCGTCGGCCTGCGCCAGCTTGGCGATGGCGTCGTCATAGGTCTGCGCGGAGGCGACGTTCGACTTCTTGAGCTGTTCCTGGCGCACGGTGTCGTTCTTCGCCTGGGCCTGCACGGCCTTGGCGCGGCGCAGCGTCGCCTCGGCGCTGTCGACCAGAACCTGGAACGGCGCCGGGTCGATGCGATAGAGCACGTCGCCTTCCTTGACCAGCGAGCCCTGCTCGAAAATCCGCTCGATGAGAATGCCCGAGGCCCGCGGACGGACTTCGGCGGTGCGGGTCGCGGCGACGCGCCCCGGCAGTTCGTTGGTGATCGGCACGTCCTCGGCCTTCACCGTCAGGACCGCCACCTGCGGCGGCGGAAAGGCAAAGCCCTCCTGCGGAGCCTGCTCTTCCTTGCAGCCCGCGAGGGTCAAGAGGGCGCCAAGGGTCGCAATCGAAATCGGTCTCGTGAAACGCATGGGTTCTTCCATAAGCGGTGCCGGCAACGGGGCGGCGGGGGTGCTGAAAACGAATAGATGCGGTGGCCGCAGGACCACCGCATCGCAACATACAAACACGGCTGTATGTTAGTTTCTGACGTTTGACAATCGTAGATCACGGCGGAAGAAGCCGCAATCCTCCCCTTTCACGGACTTGTGATGAGGGGCCTCAGCGTATTGCGCGACCATTCGCATCGAAACGATGCGTCTGGCCGGCCGCCGGCGTGGCATAGACCGTATCGCCGACTTCGTAGTGATGTTCGCCGAACAGGCGGACGGTGAAGGACCCCACCTTCTCCGATTCGATATAGACGATCGTGTCGGCGCCGAGATGCTCGACATGCACCACCTTGCCCTGCCACTCGCCGCTTTCGCGCGAGAGCGTCAGGTGCTCCGGGCGCACCCCGACGGTCTTGGCGTCGGTAACGCCAAGGCGTTCGGCGTCGATGAAGTTCATGCCCGGCGAGCCGATGAAGCCGGCGACGAAGAGGTTTGCCGGCCGGTTGTAGAGTTCCATCGGCGAGCCGACCTGCTGGATGACGCCCGCATCGAGCACCACGATCTTGTCCGCCAGCGTCATCGCCTCGACCTGGTCGTGCGTGACGTAGATCATGGTCGCCTTCAGCTCGCGGTGCAGCCTTGCGATCTCCAGGCGCGTGTTGACGCGCAGCGCCGCATCGAGGTTGGACAGCGGCTCGTCGAAGAGGAACAGCTTCGGCTCGCGAACGATGGCGCGGCCGATGGCGACGCGCTGGCGCTGGCCGCCGGAAAGCTCGGCCGGACGGCGGGCGAGGTACTTTTCCAGCGACAGCATGGCGGACGCCTTGGAAACGCGCTTTTCGATCTCCTCCTTCGGCGCGCCGGCCTGCTTGAGGCCAAGGCCCATATTGTCCTTGACCGTCAGGTGCGGATAGAGCGCGTAGGACTGGAACACCATGGCGATGCCACGCTTGGCCGGCGGCACGGTCACGACTTCCGCGCCGTCGATGGTGATCGAGCCGGAGGTCGCATCCTCGAGGCCGGCGATGATGCGCAGCAGCGTGGACTTGCCGCAGCCCGAGGGGCCGACGAAGATGACGAATTCGCCGTCCTTCACGTCGAGGTCGATGCCCTTGATGACGTCGACATTGCCGAAGGACTTGCGTACGGATTTCAGTTGAAGAGAGCCCATCTTTTATCCCCCTTAGAGCTTGACCGTCTGGCCGGTTCTGACACTTTCATCGGCCGCCAGGCATATCCTCAGCGACTGCACCGCATCGTCCATGTGCCGCGAAAGATCGATGTCCTCGCGGATGGCCTTCAGCACGAAGGCCTGTTCCCGGTCGCACAGTTCCTGATGGCCGGGTTCGCCCGCCATCTTCAGGTCCTCGTCCGGCGACAGGAATTTCCCGTCCGGGCCGGTCGCCGCGTTATGCACGCGGATGACGGCCGTCTTGGTATGCGTGTCGATGTCGTCCGATTTGGCGTTCGGGTCCATGACGATGGAGACCGAACCGTTCGGCGACATGACGTCCTTCACGAAGAAGGCCGTTTCGGAGATCATCGGCCCCCAGGCCGCCTCGTACCAGCCGAGCGAACCGTCGTCGAAAAGCACCTGCAGATGGCCGTAATTGTACATGTCCGGCTTGATCTCATCGGAGAGGCGCAGGCCCATGCCGCGCACCTCGACGGGCTTGGCATCGGTGATCTGGCACATCACGTCGAGATAATGCACGCCGCAGTCGACGATCGGCGGCGTGGTCTGCATCAGCGCCTTGTGGGTCGCCCAGGTCGACCCGCTCGACTGCTGGTTCAGGTTCATGCGGAAGACGTAGGGACCGCCGAGCTTGCGCGCCTCGGCGATCAGGCGGATCCACGAGGGATGGTGGCGCAGGATATAGCCGACGACCAGCTTGCGGCCGTTCGCCCTTGCGCAGGCCACGACCCGCTCGGCATCCGCCACCGTGGTCGCCAGCGGCTTTTCGAGGAAGACATGCGCACCGGCTTCCATGGCCGCGATGGCGTATTCGGCATGGCTGTCGGAATAGGTGTTGACCGAGCAGAGTTCGGGCTTCAGCTCCTTCAGCGCCTCGTGGAAGGACGGATGGATCTCGTAGCCTTCCAGCCCGGCCGGAACCGCGACCTTCGAGCGATTGACGAGGCCGACGATCGTAAAGCCGGGGTTCTCGTGATAGGCGAGAGCATGGCTCCTGCCCATGTTGCCGAGACCCGCGGAAAGAACGCGGATGGGGTTCATTGCAGAACTCACTTTACAGCTCCCGAGGTGATGCCGCGGATCAACTGCCGCGAGAAGATGAAGTAGAGGATCAGGACCGGCAGGATGGCGAGCGACAGGGCCGCGAGAACCGCGTTCCAGTTGGTCACGAACTGGCCGATGAAGATCTGCGAGCCGAGCGTCACCGTCTTGGTCGCCTCGCTCGGCGCCAGGATCAGCGGGAACCACAGGTCGTTCCAGATCGGGATCATGGTGAAGACCGCGACCGTCGCCATGGCCGGGCGCACCAGCGGCAGCACCAGGCGGAAGAAGATCGAGTATTCCGAAAGCCCGTCGATACGGCCGGCATTCTTGAGGTCGTCAGAGACGGTCCGCATGAATTCCGACAGGATGAACACGGCGAGCGGAATGCCCTGCGCGGTATAGACCAGCACCAGCGCCGTCAGCGTATTGACGAGGCCCGTCGCCACCATGCCCTGCAGGATCGCGACCGTGCCGAGGCGGATCGGGATCATGATGCCGATGGCGAGATAGAGACCCATCAGCGTGTTGCCGCGGAAGCGGTATTCCGAGAGGGCGAAGGCGGCCATGGCCCCGAAGAGCAGCACCAGCGCGATGGAGGCCACCGTGACGATGAAGCTGTTCTGGAAGTAGGTCGTGAAATCGCCCTGCCCCAGCACCGTCGTATAGCCGACGAGGTCGAAGGTCGCGGGGGTCGGAAGCTGCATCGGGTTGCGGAAGATCGCGTTGCGATCCTTCATCGAGTTGATCAGCGTCAGGAACACCGGAAAGATCGAGATGATCGCATAGCTGGCGAGCGCGAGATGGACGAGCGCGGTGCGGGTCAGCGAGTTGCGTGCTTGAGACATGTCAGGCCCTCCCGATCAGAACTGGTAGCGACGCATGCGCCGCTGGATGGCGAAGAGATAAAGCGATACGCCGGCGAGGATGATGAGGAACATGACCGTCGCGATCGTCGCGCCCATCGAGCGGTCGCCGAGCTGAAGCTGGAAACCGAAGAAGGTGCGATAGAGCAGCGTGCCGAGGATATCCGTCGACTTGTCCGGCCCGGCCAGCGCGCCCTGCACGGTGTAGACCAGGTCGAAGGCGTTGAAGTTGCCGACGAAGGTGAGGATCGAGATGATGCCGATGGCGGGCAGGATCAGCGGCAGCTTGATCTTGAAGAACTGGCTCCAGCCGGTCACGCCGTCGCATTCGGCCGCCTCGACGACTTCCTCGGGGATGTTGAGCAGCGCGGCATAGATCAGCATCATGGGAATGCCGACATATTGCCAGACCGAGATCAGCGACACGGCGATGAGGGCCGAGCCGGGCTTGCCGAGCCAGGGCGAGAACAGCGACTTCAGGCCGACGAGGTCCATGAGGTAGGGCGAGACGCCCCAGATCGGCGAGAGGATCAGCTTCCAGATGAAACCGACGATCACGAAGGAGAGGAGCGTCGGCAGGAAGATCGCCGTGCGGTAGAACGAGGCGAAGCGCAGCTTGGGCAGCGACAGCATGGCGGCGAGCGCCACCCCGATCGGGTTCTGCACCAGCATGTGGATCACGAAGAAGACGAAGTTGTTCTTCAGCGCGTTCCAGAAGTCGGCGGCCCAGCGCTCGTCGCCGAACAGCACCTTGAAGTTGCCGAGACCGACGAAGGTCGACTGGCCGTCCACCGTGTTGAACAGCGACAGGCGAAGCGTCTCGATCAGCGGCAGGATCATGACCGCCGAATAGACGATGAAGGCCGGCAGCAGGAAAATGCCGATATGCCAGCGCGTCGGGCGCTTGATCGGTTCCGCTGCAGCATGGGAAGAAGGAATGTCGCTCATGGTCTGGCTGCCCCTCCGGTTATCGTTCGTTGAATCGGCATGCGCGAACGCCTTGCGCGGCGGCGGCCGCACATGACAAATCCAGCATACACATTAGTGACGGGGTCGCTCCCCGAATTTGCCTTTCGGCACCCTCTGTCCACCGGGACGAAAAGGGTCACGGCCAGCGCCTGCGATTTCGAGCCGCGCCGCCGGAAGCTCCTCCCCCCGAATTTTACGGGGAGAGGACCGGAGCGGGACGAGGCCCGCTCCTCAAGCAGAATTCAGCAGCCGAACGGCAGGCTTACTTGACCGGCTTGAACCAGCTATCGAGGCCCTTCTGGAGCTTCTCGGCAGCCTGTTCCGGCGTTTCCGTGCCGTTGATGACGTTGGCCGATGCCGTCCAGGTCTCGTTTTCGAGGTTCGGCGTGCCGCGCGACAGGATCTGGTAGGTCGAGCGGATCGTCGGCTTGCACTTTTCACGCCAGGAGACGAATTCCTGCGCCAGCGGGTCGGCCATCTTCACGGCCGTCGAGTTCAGGCTGAAGAAGCCCGGCAGCGAGTTGGCGTAGATGTCGGCGAATTCCGGCGAGGACACGAAGGTCAGGAACTTCTTGGCGGCGTCAGCATTCGGGCTCTTGGCGTTGAGGCCGATGCCGATGTCGTTGTGGTCCGAGATGTAGCAGGTGTCGCCGGCATTCTTCACCGGCGGCGGGAACGCGCCCATCTTGAACTGCGCCTGCGTGTTGAACAGGCCGATTTCCCACGAGCCGGCCGGGTAGATGGCGGCGCGACCGAGCGTGAAGAGGTTCTGGCTGTCCGGATAGGTCTGGGCTTCGAAACCGTCGCCGAGGTAATCCTTCCACTTGGCGAGAACGCGGAACGGCTCGACCCAGCCCTCGTCGGTCAGCTTCTGCTCGCCGCGGATCAGCGCCTTGCGGCCTTCCTCACCCTTCCAGTAGGTCGGGCCGATGTTCTGGTAGCCCATGGTGGCGGCTTCCCAGAGGTCCTTCGTGCCCATCGCCATCGGGATGAAGCTGCCTTCAGCCTTGATCTTGTCGAGCGCGGCGAAGAATTCGGCTTCCGTGGTCGGGACCGTGATGCCGAGCTGGTCGAAGGCGTCCTTGTTGTAGATGAAGCCGTGGATGACCGAGGCCATCGGCACGCAGAAGGTCGTCGCGCCATCGTCCGTCGTCCAGGCGGACTTGGCGACGTCGGAGAAGTTCTCCATGCCGGCCACGTCGTTCAGGCCGACGAGATGGCCCTTCTTGAAGAGTTCGAGCGAGGCGTCGAACGGACGGCAGGTGATGAGGTCGCCTGCCGAGCCGGCATCCAGCTTGGCGTTCAGCGCGGCGTTGTATTCGGTCGGCGCGGTCGGCGCGAAGACGACCTTGATGCCCGGGTTCTTGGCTTCGAAGGCCGGGATGATCTTTTCCTGCCAGATGGCGAGGTCGTCGTTACGCCAGCTTTCGACCGTCAGCGTGACGTCTTCCGCCTGGGCGATCCCGGCCGTGCCGAGGATGCTCGTGGCAAGGAGCAGACCCTTGATTGCGTTGCGTGTCATTGCATTCTCCCCTTTTATGCGCCGCAGCGCGTTCTGAGTTCCATGTTATCCGAGGGTCTGGAGGGCGCGCCGGAGGCTCTGCCCCGACCGATCCAGCGCCGCTTTCGCAGCGCCGGCATCCTCTACCCCCGCAGCCAGAAGCACGGCCGTTTTTACCGAGCCTTCGGAGCGCGCGAGAAGGCGCTCGGCCTCGTCGATGCCGACACCCGAGATGTCGGAGACGATGCGGCAGGCGCGCCCCTTCAATTTGATATTGTCGGCCTTGAGATTGACCATGTGACCGTCGTGAACATGGCCGAGATGGATGCCGGTGAGCGTCGAGAACATGTTGAAGGCGATCTTCTGCGCCGTACCCGCCCCCATGCGCGTCGAGCCGGAGATGACCTCCGGCGGCGTCTGAAGCAGGATGGCGACATCCGCGTCGGCAAAGAGCGCCGCACCGGGATTGTTGGCCATGGCCACGACCCGCGCGCCCTTCTCTTTCGCGTAATCCGCGATGGCGAGCGCATAGGGCGTGCTGCCGCTCGCCGAAACGGAGATCACACAGTCCTTCGGGCCGATACCAGCCGCGACGGCATCGCCGACGGCGAGGTCACGGTCGTCCTCATAACCGCCAGCAAGGTCCACGAGGCTCGCGGCGCCGCCGGCAAGCAGGATGACGATTCGGTCATGGGGGATGCCGTAGGTGCCGGGCAGCTCGAGCGCGTCGGCCATGGCCATCAGGCCGGAACTGCCGGCGCCGGCATAGACAAGGCGACCGCCGGAAAGCAGCGCGTCGGCGGCAAGGCGGGAAGCGGCGGCGATATCGACGAGCGCGGCGTCCACCACGGCGGCGGCGGCCTTCTGCCCATCCGCAAGCACTTTCAGCGCGTCGACAGGCTGACGTTCGTCCAGCCCCCTCGCCTGTTCATGCCTGCCCTCGGTCCTGCCTGCGGCCATGGTCGTTTCTCCTCTGGCCGAAATTAATGCCAAAAAAATACCAATTGTCCATAGGAAATTAATTTTTGAGACCACTTTTTTGCCATCGAATATTTTTATCAAGCAAAATCAATTGATTGAATAAAAGACCACCTTCCGCATCACCATACCCCTTGGTTATTGGTATTTTTTTGGTATCGTTATCTCAGGAGGTGCCCATGACGAATTACATTCTCGGTATCGACGGTGGGGGAACGAGCTGCCGCGCGGCGGTGGCGCGCCCGGACGGCATCATTCTCGGGCGCGGCAAGAGCGGCGCGGCGAATATCCTGACCGACCCCAACAACGCGATCATCTCCATCACGGAAGCCGCCAGGGCCGCCTATCGCGAGGCGGGCCTGGACGAGGCCGGCATCAACGGCGCGTCGGCCTTTCTCGGCCTTGCCGGCACCAATGTCGGCGACCTGACGCGCTATGTGCACGACCGCCTGCCCTTCCAGCATACGGACATCGATTCCGACGGCCTGATCGCCCTGCAGGGCGCGATCGGCGACGAGGACGGCGCGGTGGCGATCCTCGGCACCGGCTCCATCTATATGGGCCGCAAGGACAATGTGGTGCGCTATATCGGCGGCTGGGGCTTCACGGTCGGCGACCTCGGCGGTGGCGCGCGGCTCGGCCATGCCCTGCTTCAGGAAGCGCTGCTCGCCCATGACGGCGTGCATCCCCGCTCCGGCGTGACGGACGCGATCCTCGATGAATTCAAGGGCGACCCGCGCGGCATCGTCGAATTCGCCCGCCTTTCCAAGCCCGGCGACTTCGGCCGCTTCGCGCCGATCCTCTTCGATCATGCGCGCCGGGGCGACGCCCAGGCCATCGCCATCGTCAAGGCCGGCGCGGCGACGGTGAACGAATCCCTCGACGCCATCATGGACCTGGCCGGTGCAAAACGGCTCTGCCTGCTCGGCGGGCTGGCGCAGATCTATCCGGAATGGCTTTCCGAGCGCCATCGCGCCATATTGGTGGAAGCTGAAGCCGATGCGCTGACGGGCGCGGTGGCGCTCGCCGCCAAGGGCTACAGGCAACGCACGGGAGCCGCCGCATGAGCACGCCGCTTGCCGCCATCCTGACGCCGGAAAGCCTTCAGTCGGGCGTGCCCGGGCCGCTCTATCTGAAACTGCGCCAGACGCTGGAAGAGGCGATCACCTCCGGCAAGCTGAACTATGGCGACGCCCTGCCCGCCGAACGCGACCTTGCCGACCACGCCAATGTCAGCCGCGTCACCGTACGCAAGGCGGTCGACGATCTCGTCAAGGACGGCCTGCTCGTGCGCCGCCATGGCTCCGGCACCTTCGTCGCCAAGCCCGTCGCCAAGGTGCAGCAGTCGCTTTCGCGCCTCACCTCCTTCACCGAGGACATGGCGCGCCGGGGCCTCAACACTCGCGCCGAATGGATCGACCGCGGCCTGTTCCATCCCTCGCCCGACGAGATGATGATGCTCGGCCTGCCGGCGGATGCGCTGGTCGCCCGGCTCGGACGCCTGCGCGTCGCCGACGACATGCCGCTCGCCATCGAGCGCGCCTGCATCTCCGCCGAGTTCCTGCCCGATCCGCTTCAGGTGCAGGGCTCGCTCTATGCGGCGCTGGAAAAGCGCGGCTGCCGGCCGGTGCGCGCCGTGCAGCGCATCTCCGCCTACAACATGAAGGATCCCGATGCCTCCATGCTCGGCGTGCCGCCGGGCTCGGCCGGGCTCTCCATCGAGCGCATCTCCTATCTTCGCACGGGCCGGGTGGTCGAGTTCACCCGCTCCATATATCGCGGCGACGCCTATGACTTCGTCGCCGAACTGACGCTTTCCGAGACGTGACCGTCCAATCGCAAGGGGAATTCCATGCAGACCAACATGCGCAGAGAGATCAACGAAATCCCGGAAGCCGCAGCCCGTCTGCTGGCCAATTCGGCAGGCGCGATCGCCGCCGCCGGCAAGGCGCTTCGCGAGCGTGACCCGCAGTTCTTCGTGACGGTCGCGCGCGGCTCCTCCGACCATGCCGCGCTCTTCCTGAAATATGCCATCGAGCTGACCGCCGGCCGCCCCGTCGCCTCGCTCGGCCCGTCGCTCGCCTCGATCTACGGCGCGAATCTCAAGCTCGGCGGCGGCGCGGCCATCGCTATCTCGCAGTCCGGCAAGAGCCCGGACATCGTCGCCATGGCGGACGGCGCGACGAAGGGTGGCGCGATCTCCATCGCGCTCACCAACACCCTGCCCTCGCCGCTGGCCGACGCCTGCACGCACTCGCTCGATCTTTCGGCCGGCCCGGAAATCAGCGTCGCGGCCACCAAGTCCTATGTGAACTCCATCGTCGCCGGCCTTGCCGTGCTCGCCGAATGGACGGGCGACACCGCCCTCGATCGCGCCGTGAAGGACCTGCCGGAGCAGTTCGCCAAGGCCGTGGCGCTCGACTGGTCCGAACTTGCCGGCGACCTGCGCGACGCCCAGTCGCTCTACGTGCTCGGCCGCGGCCCGGGCCTTGCCATCGCCAGCGAAGCCGCCCTGAAGTTCAAGGAAACCTCCGGCATGCATGCCGAAGCCTATTCCTCGGCGGAAGTGCTGCACGGCCCCGTCGCCCTCGTCGGCCCGGCCTTCCCGGTCATCGCGCTTGCCGCCCGGGACGCGGCCGAAGCCTCCGTCACCGGCATGGCCGACAGCCTCGCCGAACGCGGCGCCTATGTCGGCATCACCGCAGCCGGCGCGAAGAGCGCGCGAAAACTGCCCTTCGTCGCCACCGGCCACCCGATCACCGACGCGCTGGCGCTCATCGTTCCCTTCTACGGCTTCGTGGAAGCCTGGTCGCGCGGCAAGGGTCTCGACCCCGACAAGCCGGTCAACCTCAAGAAAGTGACGGAAACCCGATGACAGCGCTCACCGCCATTACCGGCGCCCGGATCTTCGACGGCGATCTGTGGCATGAGGATAGCGCGCTCCTGATCGAGGGCGGCAAGGTCGCCGCCCTCGCAGCTTCGCGCGACGTGCCTGCGGAAGCCCGCACCGTGCCGATGGACGGGCTGTCGCTCGTCCCCGGCTTCATCGATCTTCAGGTCAATGGTGGCGGCGGCGTGCTGCTCAACGAGCAGCCGGACCTCGACGGCATCCGCACCATCTGCGCCGCCCATGCCCGCTTCGGCACGACGGCGCTGCTGCCGACGCTGATCACCGACAACCGCGCGGTGACGGCGAAGGCCGTCGCCGCTGGTCTTGCGGCGCAGGAAGCGGCGGTGCCGGGCTTCCTCGGCCTCCATCTCGAAGGCCCGCACCTGTCCATCGCCCGCAAGGGCGCGCACGACCCCGCCCTCATCCGTCCGATGGAGCCGGCCGATGTCGAACGCACCGTAGCGGCCCGCAAGGGTCTCGAAGCGCTGCTGATGACGCTCGCACCGGAAAACGCCACGAACGAACAGATCGCCGCGCTCCATGCGGCCGGCGTCACCGTCAGCCTCGGCCATTCCGATTGCGACTACGACACCGCATCCTCCGCCGTCGATGCCGGCGCGCGCATGATGACGCATCTCTTCAACGCCATGAGCCAGCTCGGCAACCGCGAGCCGGGCATGGTGGGCGCGGCGCTCGATCTCGGCCATCTCCATGCCGGCCTGATCGCCGACGGTTTCCACGTCCATCCGGCCTCCATCCGCGCGGCGCTGAGAGCCAAGCGCGGCCCCGGCCGCATCTTCCTCGTCACCGACGCCATGTCGACCATCGGCACGGACATGACGAGCTTCTTCCTCAACGGCCGCGAGATTTTCCGCAAGGATGGCCGCCTGACGCTCGCCGACGGCACGCTGGCCGGCGCCGATATCGATATGGCCTCCTGCATCCGCTACATGCGCGATGTCGTGGGCATCGATCTGGAGGAAGCCCTGCGCATGGCCTCGCTCTATCCGGCCGAGGCCATCGGCATGACGGGCCGCAAGGGTCGCCTGACCCATGGTCACGATGCGGACTTCACGGCCATCGACGCGGGCGTGAACGTCGCCGCCACCTGGATTGCCGGCACGCCGGTCTTCGCCGCCTGAACCGCCGCCGCGGTCCTTGCGGGTCGCGGCGGAATCGGCTCTATCGGCGGGGTCAAGGATAGGAGCGGCAGCACATGCAATTGATCTTCGACGGCCACAACGACGTTCTCCTGCGCCTTTGGGAACATGCGCAGAAGGGCGAGGACCCCATCGCCGAATTCGTCGATGGCACCGACAAGGGCCATATCGACGCCCCGCGCGCGCTGAAGGGCGGGCTGGCCGGCGGCTTCTGCGCCATGTTCATCCCGCCGAACGAGGACTATCCGCCGCGCGAGGTGGATGAGAACGGCCATTACAGCATCCGCATGGTCGGCCCGCTGGAACAGCGCGCCGCGCTCGCCACCGCCCTCGAAATGGCCGCCATCGCCTTCCGGCTGGAACGTACGGGCGCGCTCGCCATCTGCCGCTCCACCGCCGATATCCGCGCCGCCATGGAGGCCCGCCGCTTCGCCGCCGTGCTCCATATCGAAGGCTGCGAGCCGATCACGGAAGACCTCTCGACGCTGGAAACGCTCTACGCCGCTGGCCTGCGCTCGCTCGGCCCCGTCTGGAGCCGGCACAACCGCTTCGGCCATGGCGTGCCCTTCGCCTATCCCTCCTCGCCCGATACCGGCCCCGGCCTCACAGAAGCGGGCGTCGCGCTGGTGAAGGAATGCGACCGCCTCGGCATCATGATCGACCTTGCCCACATCACCGAGCAGGGCTTCTGGGACGTGGCGCGCGAAAGCACCCAGCCGCTCGTCGCCACCCATTCCAACGCCCATGCCCTGACGCCGATCTCGCGCAACCTCACGGACCGTCAGCTCGACGCGATCCGCGAGCGCAAGGGCATTGCCGGCCTCAACTACGCCACCACCATGCTGCGCGCCGACGGCATGGAGAACCCCGACACGCCGCTCTCCGACATGGTCCGCCATATCGACCATATGGTCGAGCGAATGGGCATCGACTGCGTGGCGCTCGGCTCGGATTTCGACGGCGCGACCATTCCGGCCGCCATCACCGACGCCGCCGGCAATCAGGCGCTCGTCGAGGCGCTGCGCTCCGCCGGCTACGGTGAGGACGACCTTGCAAAGCTCTGCCGCGAGAACTGGCTGCGGCTCCTGAAAACCGTCTGGCGCGAAGCCTGACCCTTAGCGAACGGAAAGACGCCATGACCAAGCCCCTCATCGAACTCTGCGTCGAAGGCATCGACGGTTTCCTCGCCGCGCAGGAAGCCGGCGCGGACCGCGTGGAACTCTGCGCAAGCCTGATGGAGGGCGGCCTGACGCCGAGCCTTGCCACGATCCGCGCCGCCGTGAAGGCGGCACGCATTCCTGTCCATGTCATCATCCGCCCGCGCGGCGGCGATTTCCTCTATTCTGAGGCCGAGTTCGAGACGATGGTCGAGGACATCAAGGCCCTGCGTTCGGAAGGCGTCGCCGGCGTCGTCATCGGCTGCCTGACGCCGGACGGCCGGATCGACGAGGCCCGCACGAAGGCGCTGGTCGAGGCCGCGCGCCCGATGTCCGTCACCTGCCACCGCGCCTTCGACATGACGGCGGACGCCCGCGAGGCGCTGGAAGCGCTGATCCGCTGCGGCATCGACCGCATGCTGACCTCCGGCCAGCGCGATACCGCCGTGGAGGGTGTCGCCATCCTCAAGAGCGCCGTCGAGCAGGCCGCCGGCCGCATCGTCATCATGGGCTGCGGCGCGCTCGATGCGGACAATATCCGCAAGGTGCGCGACGAGGCGGGCCTGACCGAAATGCATTTCGCGGCGCTGAAGACCGTGCCGAGCGGCATGGCGTTCCGCAACCCGCATGTCGGCATGGGCGGCACCGAGAAGGATCGCGAATACGAGCTGACGCTGACGGACGGAAACGCCGTGCGCGCGACCATCGCCGCTGCAAAATCCTGACGGGACGTCTTGCAAGCGGCGGGCGGGCATCCTTACCTGTCAGGGAACCAAGGAGACCCGCCATGCCGCTGACGCCTACCGCCCCTCGCCTGCGCACCCTTGCCATCGCCGGTATCATGACCTGCGCCGCCCTGCCCGCGGCCGCTGAAACGGTCGGCAAGGTCGGCGTCGACTGGATCGGCAACGATATCTACATCGACGCCGTGACCGACCCGAAGGTCAGCGGCGTCACCTGCCACGTCACCTATTTCGACCGCTCCGTCATCGACCGCCTGAAGAAAGGCAACTGGTTCGAGGACCCGTCGAACAACGCCATCTCCTGCCAGCAGACCGGCCCCATCACCATCGGCGATATCGATCTCGACCGTAGCGGCGAGGAAGTCTTCAAGTCCGGCCTGTCGCTGATCTGGAAGGCGCTGATCGTCACGCGCGTCTACGACAGGAAGAACGACACGCTGATCTATCTCGCCCATTCGCGCGAACCCACGGAAGGCTCGGCGAAAATGTCGATCTCCACGGTCCCGCTCTACGGCGAGACGGTGACCTGGACGAGCGGCAAGCCATAAAAAACGCCCCGGCCGCAATCGGCTCGGGGCGTCTCTTCAAGGATGCGGCGCTTACTTGACGTAAACGATCTTGCCGCCATCCGCCGCCGTCTTGATCTCGACGACATTGTTGAGCTGGACGTTCTTGGACGCCAGAATGTCCGTCAGGCCCGGATCGGACTGAAGCTCGGACTGGGCCTTTTCGAGCGCGGCCGGGTCGTTGACCTTGTGCGACAGGCGGTCAAATTCGGCGCGCTGGTCCTGGTCTGCCTCCAGCGTCGAAATCTGGACGACATTGACCTTGTCGGCGCTGATCGAGCCGGTGGCCATCGTGTCCGCATCCATGCTCTGCTGCGCATAGGCGACGCCGGCGACCGGCGATACCGCGAGAAGCGAAGCAAGGGCGATTGTCACTGTCTTGTTCATTGCATTTCTCCACTGTTCATTGCGGGAAGCAGGGAGAAAACGGCAGGTCCCTCGTTTGGTTCCTGCCCAAATGGGGCAAGATCAAGGTATTTCGGTGCAACGCGAAAGCCCCCGGAGGGCAACCCGCCGGGGACTGGAAGCTGAAATCCGGCTTGCTCGCTCAGGCGGCCTGGGCGAGTTCGTCGGCGATGACCGTATCGAGGTTGAGGAAGCAGACCATCGACTTTTCGAGCGCCACGATGCCGCGGCAGAAGGCGCGCTGGGCTTCCGGGATGATTTCCGGCGCCGGCTGCAAAGCCTCGCTCTTGATGGTCATCATGTCGGAAACCTGCTCGACCAGCAGGCCGACCAGCTTGCCGGCGATATCCGTGACGATGATGGCGGAACGCTCGGACGGTTCCGTCATCTTCATGCCGAGGCGGCAGGCCATGTCGATGACCGGGATCACCGCGCCACGCAGGTTGATGAGGCCGAGCACATAGGGCGGCGTATGCGGCATCGGCGTCACCGGCGCCCAGCCGCGGATTTCGCGGATGGCCATGATGTCGATGCAGAATTCCTGCTCGCCCAGATGGAAGGAAACGATTTCGAGATAGGCGCCGGACTGCTTGATGGCGTTGGACATGGACAAGACCTCTTCCCCACGGGGAGCGAACTGTTTGAGATGCGCAGCCCGCCGTTGCCGGCGTGCGGCGGACATCATGTCCTCAAGCCTTCGGGCCTATTGCGCGCTCCTGACAAGGTGGCAAAGAGAGATTAAGCAATGCCTAAGAATTACGCACTGGGCCGGCATTCCCGCCGATTTCGCCGGAGGCGCCCCGCCCTTTTTGCCTGACGCTGCGGCAGTTTGAGAACCGGCCGCGCCATGCTATGCTCCCGGGCATGGACAAGACCGCCCGCCGATATACCGTGTTGCCGCTGGCGCTCATCGCGCTCGGCCTCGGCGTCATGGCCGCCACCGCCGCCTTTGCGGGATGGCTGGAGCATGGAACGGCGATCTTCCTCAGCCTTGCCGAATCCGGCATGTCCTGGTGTTTCTGATCACGATTGCGAGAGCACGCCGCCTTGCCCGTCCTTGCGGCAATTGGCGCGTTTGCGCGGCTTCCGGCAAGGGACTATGAAACCCGCAAAGCGGCACCAAGCCTCTCTCGTTTCTTCGAAGGATCGCCATGAAGACCCTGCGCCTCGTACTGTGGATCGCCGTCGCGCTCGTCGCGGCCCTGCTCGGCTGGCTGACGCTGGAAATGACCCGGACCAAGGAGCAGGTCGCAAGCGGCCCGTTCGGCGCGCCCTTCGAACTCGTCGCGCAGGATGGCAAGCCGATCACCGAAAAGGCCTTCACCGGCAAGCCGTCCGCCCTCTTCTTCGGCTTCACCCATTGCCCGGAAGTCTGCCCCACCACCCTCTTCGAACTCGACGGCTGGCTATCCAAGGTCGACCCGGACGGCTCCAAGCTCCAGGCCTATTTCGTGACCGTCGATCCCGAGCGCGACACGCCGGAACTCGTCGGCCAGTATGTCGGCAACGTCTCCAAGCGCATCACCGGCATTTCCGGCGAGCCGGCCAAGGTGCTGGACATGGCCAAGAGCTTCCGCGTCTACTACCGCAAGGTGCCGCTCGACGAAGCCAAGCCCGACGGCGACTACACGATGGATCACACCGCCTCCGTCTTCCTGCTGGATGCGAACGGCCGCTTCGTCGGCACCATCGCCTATGGCGAAAACCCCGAGGTCGCCGAGCAGAAGCTCGCCAACCTGATCAAGCGATAAGATCGGCCTTTGCCCTCGGCTTTCGGACATGCTAGGCGGACCTGAAACAACAGGAAGCCGACCCGTGAGCGAAATCCGCCTCTACATCTCCACCACCGAAAGGAAAGCGGACGTCGCGCTTTCGCTGATGACCGAAGCCTTCGAGGAAGAGGGCTACGCCATCGCGACGATGGAGATCGACGAGAAGAACGACATCTGGGAAGCCTCGGTCTACATGTTCCGGCCGGACGAGGCGGAGATCCACCAGCGCTTCGCCGCCCTGCTCGAAAACGATTTCCCCGGCGTCGAAATCCAGCGCGAGGTCATTCCCGAGATCGACTGGATCGCCAAGTCGCTGGAAGGCCTGAAGCCGGTGCGCGCCGGCCGCTTCGTCGTGCATGGCTCGCATGACCGGGGCACCGCCCGCCCCGGCGAGATCAGCATCGAGATCGATGCCGGCCAGGCCTTCGGCACCGGCCATCACGGCACGACCGCCGGCTGCCTCGAAGTGATCTTCAACGTGATGCGCGCCCGCAAGGTCAAGCGCGTCCTCGACCTCGGCACCGGCAGTGGCGTGCTCGCCATCGCCGCGCGCAAGCTGGCGCCCGTTCAGGTGCTCGCCACCGATATCGACCCCATCGCCACCCGCGTCGCGCGCGAGAACGTGCGCCTTAACGGCATCGCCTCGGGCATCGCGCTGGAAACCGCTCCCGGCTTCCACTCCACCGCCTTCGGCCGCCACGGCCCTTTCGACCTCATCATCGCCAATATCCTCGCCCGCCCGCTGATGCGCATGGCCCCGCAGCTCGCCGCCCAGCTTGCGCCGAACGGCGACGTCATCCTCTCGGGCATCCTCGCCTCGCAGCGCTGGAAGGTACTCGCCGCCTATAACGGCGCGGGCCTGCGCCATGTGAAGACCATCTGGCGCGAGGGCTGGGTGACCATCCACCTCGACAACCGGCGCTGAGCCGTCATCGGCGGGGTGCTTCGCACGCCGCCGGTTCCTTTCCGGAATCAAGGCAAAAGAAAAGGCGGTGCCAGAGGCACCGCCTATGGGCCGGCGAACCGACCTGCCCGCGAGCTTGAGGAGGAGGAGTGCTCAAGCGGGCCTATGCGTTCCGAGCGCCTTCCCGGAGGAGGGAGGAGGAGTGACCGGCAAGACGCCTGATCGGAACACCTAGCTATATGCGTTACGAAGGACTGGAGGAACTTTCACTTCGTTTCGCTTGAAGCGCGTTTCAAGTTCGCTTCGTTGGGGCTGCTTATAATCTATAAAAAAAATAGAAATACCCCCTTTTGAGGAATGGGTGCCATGCGTCAGGCGCATAAGTCCAATGTGATACCTCTTCCAGTCCCGTTTTCCCGCCTTTGACGCGCGGTATCGATGGGCTAGATTGCGGGCACGATTCATAGCCCCAGCGGATGCCGCCATGTTCCAGAGTTTCGACGTTACCTCCACGCCTGAGTTCGGCCGCGAGCGGGCAGACGCCCTGCGCGCCACCTTCGATGCGCTCGGCATCGACGGCTTCCTCGTGCCGCGGGCGGATGAATATCAGGGGGAATACGTGCCGGCCTCCGCCGAGCGCCTGTCCTGGCTGACGGGCTTCACCGGCTCGGCCGGCGTCGCGCTGGTCATGCGCGGTCAGGCCGTGGTCTTCGTCGACGGCCGCTATGTCACGCAGCTTGCCGAACAGGTGGACGGCAGCGTCTTCACCGGCGGCGACCTCGTCGGCGAACCGCCGCATCTCTGGCTGCAGAACCACGCACCGAAGGATTTTCGCCTCGGCATCGACCCGTGGCTGCATACCGGCGCGGAAGTGCGCCGGCTGGAAAAGGCGCTGGCCGGCCTCGGCGGCGCGCTCGTCTTCCTGCCCTACAACCCGCTCGACAAGGCCTGGACCGACCGCCCGAACGAGCCGCTCGGCCGTGTCGCCATCCAGGCCATCGAACATGCCGGCGAACTCGCGAAGGACAAGCTCGTGACGATGGCCGAGGCGACGGCGAAGGCCGGCGCGGATGCGCTCGCCGTCACCGACCCCTCCTCCATCGCGTGGATCTTCAACATCCGCGGCAGCGACGTGCCGCACACGCCCCATCCGCTCGCCCGCGCCATCATTCCGGCGAACGGCCGCCCGCAGCTCTTCCTCGACAAACGCAAGACCGGCATCGAGCAGGAAGCCTACCTCACCCAGCTCGCCGACCTCGTGCCCCCCTCGCAGTTCGACGAGGCCATTGCGGCGCTGGCGGCGGCGGGCAAGCGCATCCTCATCGATCCCGATCAGGCGCCCTTCGCGCTGGCCGAGATCGTGCGCGCCAAGGGCGGCGCGCTGGTGGAAGCGGTCGATCCGGCCCGCCTGCCCCGCGCCTGCAAGAACAAGGTCGAACTCGAAGGCTCCGCCCGCGCCCATCTGCAGGACGGCGCGGCGATGGTCGAATTCCTGGCCTGGCTGGACGGCACGACGCCCGGCACCGTGACCGAGATGACCGTCACGAAGAAGCTGGAGGACGTGCGCCGCAGCGTCGGCGAGCGCCAGCAGAACCCGCTGAAGGACGTCTCCTTCGACACGATCGCCGGCGCCGGCGCCCATGCCGCCATCATGCACTACCGCGTGACGACGGCCACCGACGCCACCATCGAGCCGGGCACGATGTTCCTCATCGATTCCGGCGCGCAATACATCAACGGCACGACTGACATCACCCGCACTGTCGCCATCGGCGCGGTGCCGGAGGAGCAGAAGCGCTTCTTCACGCTGGTGCTGAAGGGCATGATCGCCATCAGCCTCGCCCGCTTCCCGAAGGGCACGCGCGGCTGTGACCTAGATCCCCTCGCCCGCATTTCGCTCTGGAAGGCCGGCGCGGATTTCGCCCACGGCACCGGCCATGGCGTTGGCTCCTATCTCTCGGTGCATGAAGGCCCGCAGCGCATCTCGCGGCTTTCGACGCAGGAGCTGCTGTCCGGCATGATCCTCTCGAACGAGCCGGGCTACTACCGCCCCGGCAGCTTCGGCATCCGCATCGAGAACCTCGTCCATGTGCTGCCGGCAGCCCCCGTTCCGGGCGGCGACATCGACATGCTCGGCTTCGAGACGCTGACCTTCTGCCCCATCGACCGCCGGCTCGTCCTGCCCGCCCTGATGACGGGCGAGGAACTGGGCTGGCTCAACGCCTATCATGCGCAAACGCGCGAAAAGCTGCTGCCGCTGCTGTCGGACGACGCGACGAAGGCGTGGCTGGAGAAGGCGACGGCGCCGATCAGCCCATAAGGAAGGTGCGCAGGATCATCACGACGATCCAGCCGACCGCCAGCATCGGCAGCAGCGCAAGCCGCAGGCCGGCGAGAAGCGCGATGGCCATCGTCAGGCTCACGTCCCATCCGCCCGTAATGGCGGCCGGAGCCACCAGCGTGGTAAGCACGGCCGCCGGAACGGCGTTCAGCGCCGCTTCGGCGCGCGGCGGAATGCGCTTCATGCGCGTGATGAAGATATAGCCGCCGACGCGGGTGAGATAGGTCGCGATGGCCCCGGCCGCGATGATCATCAGCGTCTGGGCGTGAAACAGCGTGTCCATGCTCACGCCTCCCCTTCGATAACATCGCCGACGGGCGCGTCTGTTTCCTTGGTGTCGAGCGGCAGCAGCGCGGCCACGACGATGCCGGCGAGCGCGCCAAGGCTGACATGCCAGGGCGAGCCGACGAAATGCAGCGCAAGCACCGAGCCCACCCCCGAGGCGATCACCACCGGCAGCCAGTTCGCCCGGCTGCGGAAGCCGAGCACGAGGCCCATGAAGTAGATCGGCAGCAGCACGTCGATGCCGATGGATCGGGGATCGCCGATCAGGTTGCCGAGGAAACCGCCGACCACCGTCAGGCACAGCCACGGCACATAGACGCTGAGGCCGAGCACCATGGACCAGATATAGGTGACGCGGATACCCGCATCGCCCCGCCGCTCGGTCTCGGCGAATTGCGGATCGGTCAGAAGGAACAGCGACGTCGCCTTCTCGAAGAAGGTCAGATGCCGGATATGCGGCGCGATCGCCGCCGAATAGAGCACATGGCGAAAATTCACCGCGAAGATCGACAGAACCACTAGCCAGGGCGCGACATTGTGATTGAACAGCTCGACGCCAACGAGCTGGCTCGCGCCGGCATAAAGCGTCGCGCTCATCAGCGCGGCCTCGGCGATGGTCAGGCCATTGTCGATGGCGACGGCGCCGAACAGGATGGCGAAGGGCGAAGCGGCGATGGCGACGGCAATGCCGCGCCGGAAGGCGTCGCGGATTTCTTCTTTGGTGGCGGGGGTCATGGGTCTGCTCTCTTGGAATGGCAAAGCCATAGAGCAGGCAGAAGCCACCGGCAAACCAATATGGCTGATGAACCGTTCAGCGGAATTGATCGATCAGCCCGTTAGAGCGACCGGCGCTGATGGATGCTCAGCTCTTCTTGAGCTGGAACGTATGCTCCGGCCCCGGGAAGCTGCGCGCCTTGACCTCTTGCGCATAGGTTGCGAACGCCTCGCTCATGATGGGCGCGATGTTGGCGAAGTGCTTGACGAAGCGGGGCTTGAAATCCGTGAAGATGCCGAGCACGTCGTCCACCACCAGCACCTGCCCGTCGCAGGCCGGCGATGCGCCGATGCCGATGGTCGGCACCTTGACGTTGCCGGTGATTTCGCGCGCCAGCGGCTCGACCGTACCTTCGATGACGATGGCGAAGGCGCCGGCCTCGTCGATGGCGGCGGCGTCCTTGCGGATCTTCTCGACTTCCTTGTCGTTACGGCCGAGCGAGCGGTAGCCGCCCGTCGTGTTGATGAGCTGCGGCATCAGGCCGACATGGCCGAGCACCGGAATGCCGCGCTGGGTGAGGAAATGCACCGTCTCGGCCATTTCCGCCCCGCCTTCAAGCTTCACGGCCGAACAGCCGGTTTCCTTCAGCACCCGGGCAGCCGTGGCGAAAGCCTGCTCCTTGGACTGCTGGTAGGAACCGAACGGCAGGTCGATGACGACGCAGGCGTTGGACGAACCGCGCATGACGGCCTGCCCGTGGGCGATCATCATCTCGACGGTCACGCCGACCGTGGAATCGAGGCCGTAGAGCACCATGCCGAGGCTATCGCCAACCAGCATGAAATCGACATGCGGGTCCATGAGCTTGGCGACCGGCGTCGTATAGGCGGTCAGACTGACGATGGGACGCTCACCCTTGAGGGCCTTGATGTCGGCGGGAGCCAGACGACGCTTGGCGGTGTGTACGCTCATGTCACGCTACCTTCTTCGCATTTTTCGGGCCAAGGACCCTGTTATCGAGGAGCTTCGTGCTCCCAAAGCGCACGAAAAGCAACAAAAGAACCGGCCGGTCCCCGACCGTGTCGATTTCGGCCAGCCTTTCGGGATCGCGCACGGCGACCACTTCCGGCTTGGCCAGCGGCTCGGAGCGGATGAAGGCGGCAACCCCCGCCTCCAGCGCCCGCGCATCCGTCACGCCCGCCACGATCAGCCGTTCCGCCTCCTCCAGCGCGCGCGGTACGATGGCCGCGGCGGCGCGCTCTTCGGCCGAGAGATAGACATTGCGCGACGAACAGGCCAGCCCGTCCGCCTCGCGCACGGTCGGCACGCCGATCACCTCGATGGGCTGGGCGAGATCGAGGACCATGCGGCGGATGATGGTGAGCTGCTGGAAATCCTTCTCACCGAAATAGGCGCGGTCGGGGCCGGCAATGTTGAAAAGCTTGGTGACGACGGTGGCGACGCCGGCGAAATGGCCGGGACGGACGGAGCCCTCCAGCTCCGCGCCGAGCTTCGGCACGTCGACCACGGTTTCCATCGGCCGCGGATACATGTCCTCGACACCGGGCGCGAAGAGATAATGCACACCCTCCGCTTCCAGCATCGCCTGGTCGCGGGCGAGATCGCGCGGATAACGCGCAAGGTCCTCGTTCGCGCCGAACTGCAACGGATTGACGAAAATGGTGGCGACGACGATGTCGTTGTCGGCGAGCGCCCGGCGGGCAAGCTCCATATGGCCGACATGAAGATAGCCCATGGTGGGGACGAGGCCGATCGTGCGGCCGTCGAGACGATGCGGCGCGAGAGCCGCGCGCAAATCCGCGATGGTGGTGAAGGTCTTCATCGGCGGCTCCTCCTTGCTCTCGCCCTCTCCCGTGGGCGATCCCGCCTGCATGCCTTCTTGTGCGCATTTCAGGGGGTGGCGTTTTCTATCTTGTGCAGCGCAAAAAGACAATCGGCAAAGACTTTTGCCACCCATAGCTTAACCTGCTGGGCAGCTTTGCGTTTTGCGCACTGTACATTTGCGGCAAGGACCAGTAGAGAGCGCGCACACACGCTCGTCATTCACGGGCTTGAGAGTGCGGTGCAAGATCGCCGCTGAACCCGAATTCCGAAAGACCCCACATGACGAGTTTCGAAAGCCTCGCTCCGGCGATGGCAAAGGCGTTGGAAAAACGCGGCTATACCACATTGACGCCGGTGCAGATCGCCGTCTCCGACCCCAAGATCGGCGATGCCGACGCGCTGGTCTCCGCGCAGACCGGCTCCGGCAAGACCGTGGCCTTCGGCCTCGCGCTCGCCCCGACGCTGCTGGAAGGCGAAGACCGCTTCGACCGCGCCGGCAGCCCGCTCGCCCTCGTTATCGCCCCGACGCGCGAACTTGCCATGCAGGTCAAGCGCGAGCTGGAATGGCTCTACGAGATGACCGGCGCGGTCATCGGCTCCTGCGTCGGCGGCATGGATGTGCGCACGGAACGGCGCGCGCTGGAACGCGGCGCGCATATCATCGTCGGCACGCCCGGCCGTCTGCGCGACCACATCACCCGGGGCAATCTCGATCTTTCCGACATCCGCGCCGTCGTGCTCGACGAGGCCGACGAGATGCTGGACCTCGGCTTCCGCGAAGACCTGGAATTCATCCTGGAAGCCGCGCCCGAAGACCGCCGCACGCTGATGTTCTCGGCCACCGTGCCGAAGGAAATCGCCGCCCTCGCCAAGAATTACCAGCGCGATGCCATGCGCATCTCGACGGCCGCAGAGAAGGAACAGCACGTCGATATCGACTATCGCGCCTTGCTGACCGCCCCGGCCGACCGCGAGAACGCCATCATCAACACGCTGCGATTCTACGATGCGCAGAACGCCATCGTCTTCTGTTCGACGCGCGCGGCCGTGAACCACCTGACGGCCCGCTTCAACAATCGCGGCTTCTCGGTCGTCGCCCTTTCCGGCGAACTCAGCCAGAACGAACGCACCCATGCGCTGCAGGCCATGCGCGACGGCCGTGCTCGCGTCTGCATCGCCACCGACGTCGCCGCCCGCGGCATCGACCTGCCGAACCTCGAGCTGGTCGTTCATGCCGATCTGCCGACCAATCCCGACACGCTGCTGCACCGTTCGGGCCGCACCGGCCGCGCCGGCCGCAAGGGCGTCAGCGCCCTCATCGTGCCGCTCAACGCCCGCCGCAAGGCCGAGCGCCTCTTGCAGATCGCGAACCTCAAGGCCAACTGGGCGACCCCGCCCTCAGCCGAGGAAATCCTGCGCCGCGACGACGAGCGCCTGCTCGCCGACCCGCTGCTGACCGACAAGGTCACCGAGGACGAGGAAGCGACCGTCGAGGCGCTGGTCGCAAAGTTCGACGCCCGCCAGCTCGCCGCAGCCGTCACGCGCTTCTTCAAGGCCGGCCGCTCCGCGCCGGAAGACCTGATCGAAGTCTCGCTCGAACAGCGCAAGCCGCGCGAGCGCAGCAACGACGCCATTCCGGCCGAAACCAAGCGCCCGCGCGACAGCTTCGCCGCAAGCGTCTGGGTCTCCATCTCGGTCGGCCGCAAGCAGCGCGCCGAACCGCGCTGGCTGATCCCCATGCTCTGCCGCAACGGCAACATCACCAAGAACGAGATCGGCGCGATCAAGATGCAGCCGGAAGAGACGTTTGTGGAGCTCTCCGCCGAGGCATCGGACGGTTTCCTCGGCGCGCTCGGGCCGAACAGCATGCTGGAACGCGGCATCCGCGTGACCGTGCTGGAAGGCATGCACGACCTCACGCCCCAGTTCTACGAGCGCACGCCCGGCGAGAAGACGCCGCGCTACGACCGTCCGGAACGCCGCGCCGACTGGAAGCCGAAGGGCGAATTCGAGAAGAAGGGCGGCTATGACAAGAAGGCGCGCTTCGAGAAGAAGCGTGACTTCGACAAGCCGGAAGGCGCAAGCGCCAAGCCGCACTGGAAGGACCGCGACAACAAGGGCGATTTCAACAAGGGCGACGCCGACAAGAAGCCCCGTTTCGAAAAGAAGCGCGATTTCGACAAGCCGGAAGGTGCGAGCGCCAAGCCGCACTGGAAGGATCGCGAAGACGGCGGCAAGAAGCCCGCCAAGCCCTTTGCCGGCGCAAAACCCTTCAAGGGCAAGCGCGACGAGAAATTCGCCAAGCCCGAAGGCGCGGCCCGCAAGCCCAAGGGCAAGAAGCCGGAACGCGACTGAACGATCAACGGCGCGGACCTTCCGGTTCCGCGCCGTTTTCATACGACCTTACGGCATGAGACGCCGCGAATGCGGCCCCTCACGATCCCTTGATCAGTTCGAACCAGCCGTCCTCGTCGATCACCTCGACGCTGAATTCGCGCGCCTTGTCGAGCTTGGAGCCGGCCCCGGGACCGGCGACAACGAGGTCGGTCTTCTTCGACACGGACCCCGCCACCTTCGCGCCCAGCCGCTCGGCCATGGCCTTGGCCTCGTCGCGTGTCATCTTCTCCAGCGATCCGGTGAAGACCACCGTCTTGCCCGCAACCGGGCTGGACGATGCGACGATTGCCTCGGCGGCCTGCGGCGTCACCTCCTCCAGCAGCCGGCCGATCACATCGAGATTGCGGGGCTCCTTGTAGAACTCGACCATGGCGCGGGCGACGACCTCGCCGATGCCGTCGATGCTGTTGAGTTCGCTCCATGCCTCACCGGAAAGCGGCGCGGACGCCTTCATCGCCTCCTCGAAGGCGGCGTAGGTGCCGTAAGCGCGCGCCAGCAGCTTCGCATTGGTCTCGCCGACATGGCGGATACCGAGCGCATAGATGAAGCGGTTGAGCGCGATGGAGCGGCGGGCGTCGATGGCGTCGTAGAGTTTGCGCACGCTCACCTTGCCGAAGCCGTCGATATTTTCCAGCCGGGTCAGGGACGCCGCCTGCCGCTTCTCTAGCGTGAAGATATCGGGCGCGGTGCGGATCGCGAGAGACGCATCTTCCGCCTCGAAGAAGAAATCGATCTGCTTGGAGCCCAATCCTTCGATATCGAAGGCGTTGCGCGAGACGAAATGCTTCAGGTGCTCCACCGCCTGCGCGCGGCAGACGAAGCCGCCCGTGCAGCGGGTGACGGAATCGAGCCGGCCCGTCTTTTCGTTGCGCTCGCGCACGGCATGGCTCTCGCAGACCGGGCAGGTCTTCGGGAATTCGTAGGACACCGATCCCGCCGGCCGCTTTTCCATCACGACATCCAGCACCTGCGGGATCACGTCGCCCGCGCGCTGCACAATCACGGTATCGCCGATGCGGATATCGTGCCCCTCTTCGCGGATGCGCTCGCCGCTATTGCCGATGCCCTCGATGTAATCGGCATTGTGCAGGGTCGCATTGGTGACGACCACGCCGCCGACCGTGACGGGCGTCAGCCGCGCGACGGGCGTCAGCGCGCCGGTGCGGCCGACCTGGATGTCGATCTTCTCGACCGTGGTGAAGGCCTGCTCGGCCGGGAACTTGTGCGCCGTCGCCCAGCGCGGCGAGCGGGAACGGAAGCCGAGGCGTTCCTGAAGCGCCAGTTCGTCGACCTTGTAGACGACGCCGTCGATATCGTAGTCGAGGTCCGGCCGGGCAAGGCCGATCTCGCGGTAATGTGCGATGATCTCCTCGACGCGCGAAAGCCGCTGCGTCATCGGGTTGACCGGGAAGCCCCAGCCTTTCAGCACGCCGATCATGCCGAACTGCGTATCGGCCGGCATCTCCGACATCTCGCCCCAGGCATAGGCGAAGAAGCGCAGCTTGCGGCTCGCCGTCACCGAGGCGTCGAGCTGGCGCAGCGAACCGGCCGCCGTGTTGCGCGGGTTGACATAGGTCTGCTTGCCTTCCGCCGCCATCTTCTCGTTGAGCGCCAAAAAATCGCTCTTGGCCATGTAGACCTCGCCGCGCACCTCCACGACGGCCGGCGCGCCGGCCGGAAGGCGGCTCGGGATTTCGTCGATGGTCAGGACATTGGCGGTGACGTTCTCGCCCGTCGTGCCGTCGCCGCGCGTCGCAGCACTGACAAGGCGGCCGTTCTCGTAGCGGATCGACATGGAAAGGCCGTCGATCTTCGGCTCGGCGGTAAACGCGATGGAATCGTCCGGCAGGCGGCCGAGGAAGCGGTAGACGGAGGCGACGAAGTCGCGCACGTCCTCGTCGGAAAAGGTATTGTCGAGCGACAGCATCGGCCGGGAATGGGTGATCGGCGCGAAGGTCGGCAGCGGCGCGGAGCCGACGCGGCGTGACGGACTGTCATCGCGCACCAGCGCGGGAAAACGCGCCTCGATCTCCTCGTTGCGGCGCTTCAGCGCGTCGTAGTCGGCATCCGAAATCTCGGGGGCATCCTGACCGTGATAGAGTTCGTCATTGCGCGCAATCTCCGCCGCCAGAAAGG
Organism: Shinella zoogloeoides; assembly: GCF_020883495.1. Taxonomy (NCBI): domain Bacteria; kingdom Pseudomonadati; phylum Pseudomonadota; class Alphaproteobacteria; order Hyphomicrobiales; family Rhizobiaceae; genus Shinella; species Shinella zoogloeoides. The sequence goes on from NZ_CP086610.1 coordinate 2,079,176, forward strand.
CAAGCTCGGCCGCGGCCTCTTCTTCGGTCAGGATTTCGACGGGGGTTTTCGCGTTCGCCATGACATGCTCCGGATTGCGGAGTCGTTTTAGAGCAAACTTGGCGAAAGGAAAGTGGCTCTACAGGGTGGGGCTGCCCCTCATCCCGCTGCCGCGACCTTCTCCCCGTAAACGGGGAGAAGGCGGATACCGCCCCGTTTTCCCGCCAACGAACGGTAAAAGAAGGATAAGGCCGTGCCACAAATCCCTTCTCCCCGCCTGCGGGGAGAAGGTGCCGGCAGGCGGATGAGGGGCAATTGCCTCAGACGCCGCCCGAAAGCAACCTTGCCGCCGCCGCCCTCGCCTCGTCGGTCACGGACGCGCCGGCCAGCATGCGGGCGATCTCCTCGGTGCGCGCGCCGTCGTCCATGCGGGCGACGCGGGTGGCGACGGTCTCGCTGCCCTCGACCGGTCCCTTGGAGATGAGGAGGTGCGTCGCCGCGCGGGCGGCGACCTGCGGGGCGTGGGTGACGGAGAGCACCTGCACCGTGGCGGACAGGCGCTTCAGCCGCTGGCCGATGGCATCCGCCACCGCCCCGCCGACGCCGGTGTCGATTTCGTCGAAGACGAGCGTCGGGGCCGAGCCGCGATCGGCGAGCGCCACCTTCAGCGCCAAAAGGAAGCGTGACAGCTCGCCGCCGGACGCCACCTTCATGATCGGGCCGCGGCGCGTGCCCGGGTTGGTCTGCACGTGGAATTCGACCGTATCGATCCCCTCCTCCGCCCCGCCGTCCGGGTCGGTGGTGATCTCGACGGTGAAGCGCGCGCGCTCCAGCTTCAGCGCCGGCAGCTCGGCCATCACGGCGGCGGCGAGCGCATCGGCGGCGTGGTGCCGTTTTTCCGAGAGCGAGCGGGCGGAGATCTCGTAGGCGGCGCGCGTCTCGACAAGCCGCGCCTGCAACTGCACCAGCTTCTCCTCGCCCGCATCGAGATCGGCCAGATCGGCGATCATTTTTGCAGCAAGGGCCGGAAGGCCGGTGACGGGAACCGAATATTTGCGCGCGGCGGCGCGCAGCGCGAAGAGGCGTTCTTCCGTGCGCTCCAGTTCCTTGGGGTCGTATTCCGTCTTGCGCAGCGCCTCGTCCACGGCCCTCTGCGCATCGGAAAGCTGGTTGAGCGCCTGATCCAGAAACTCGACGGTCTCTTCCAGCAGGCCCGGCGCTTCGTGGCTCTTGCGCTCCAGACGGCGCACCAGCGCGGCAATCAGCGGCACGGGCGAGGCATTGCCGTTCAGGAACTCGCTCGCCTCGTTGATGTCGCCGGCAATGCGCTCGGCCTTCATCATGCGCGCGCGGGTCTCGGCCAGCGCATCCTCCTCACCGTCCTGCGGCGAGAGGGTTTCCAGCTCCTCGACGGAGGAGCGCAGATAATCCGCCTCGCGGGCCGCCGCCTCCACCTTTTCACGGTGGCGGCGCAGCGTGCGCTCGGCTTCCTTCCACTGGTGATAGAGCGTGCCCACATCGGCGGCCGCCTCGCTCAGCCCGCCGAAGGCGTCGAGCAGCAGGCGATGCGCGTCGGTATCGACAAGCGCACGGTCGTCGTGCTGGCCGTGAATTTCCACGAGAAGCTGGCCGGCCTGCCGCATGAGCTGCACGGAAACCGGCTGGTCGTTGACATAGGCCTTGGTGCGGCCGTCGGCCGATTGCTGGCGGCGGAAGATGAGGTCGCCGTCGTCGTCGATGCCGTTGTCGCGAAGGAGCGCCCGCGCCCGATGGTTGCCCGGCACGTCGAAAACGGCCGTCACCTGGCCGCGCTCGGTGCCGTGACGCACCAGCGAGCCATCGCCACGCCCGCCGAGGGCCAGCGAAAGACTGTCGAGAAGAATGGATTTTCCGGCGCCCGTCTCGCCGGTCAGCACGGAAAGGCCCGACTCGAAGGCAAGATCGAGCCGTTCGATCAAGACGATATCGCGGATCGATAGCTGCGCCAGCATTGCCGCATCAATTCTCTTCGTTTCACGCGCTTGCGAAGACAAGGCCGCTCACGCGCCCTTGCCGGAATCGCGCCCCGCTCAAGCGCCCATCAGCCTGCGGCCGGCGCGCGCGATCCAGGAACCGGAGTTCTCGCGCGGCTCCAGCCCCTTGGTCTGCAGGAGCTTGTAGCTGTCCGCATACCATTCGCTGTCCGGATAGTTGTGGCCAAGAACGGCGGCGGCGGTCTGCGCTTCGCTGTCCACGCCCATGGCGTAATAGGTCTCGACGAGGCGCGCCAGCGCTTCCTCGATCTGGTTGGTCATCGGGTACTTCTCGACGACGACGCGGAAACGGGTTGCCGCGGCAATGTATTCCTTGCGCTCGAGATAGTAGCGGCCGACCTGCATTTCCTTGCCGGCGAGCTGGTCGCGGGCAAAGCGGATCTTCGCCTGCGCGTCCTCGACATATTCCGAATCGGGATAGTTATCGACAACGGCCTGCATCGCCTCGATCGTCTGTTGCGAAGCGCGCTGGTCCTGCGTCACGCTGGGGATCTGCTTCCAGTAGCCCAGACCGACGATATATTGCGCATAGGCCGCGTCTTCCGAACCGGGATAGAGCGCAAGGTAACGCTTGGCGGCGGAGATCGCCTCCTCGTTACGGCCCTGGCGGTAGCTCGTGAAGGCCAGCATGACGAGCGACTTGCGCGCCTGATCGGAGAACGGGCTCTGCCGGTCGACCGCCTCGAACTTGCGGCCGGCCTCGGTGACCTTGCCGGCATTGAGGTTGGCGAGACCCTGGTTGTAGAGCGTGTCGGGAGACTCGTTTTCCATGCCCAGCTTGGAGATGTCGATATCCGGATCCGACTGGCACGCGGAAAGAACCACCGGAGACAACGCCGCAAACAGCATAAGATAGGCAATGCGCGCCGTCTTCTTCACACCAACAGACCCTGCAACAACCATGTGACAATCCCAGTTCAACGGCACTCGATGCGGACGGGCCGCACATGCGCCCCGCGTTGTATCTCCAAATACCTGAAGACCGCAACGCCATGGCGGCGCATTAACGCATTTTTATGGCATTCGTGTCGGGAAGCGATGCCGGCCCGGTCTCACAGAGACCAGGGCGCGAACTCGGGAGCGTTGACGGCGATCAGCTCGCGCTGGCCGGCGCGGGACCGCGGCGTGGAAGCCTCGACCACCTCATAGGCGGTGCGGTCGCTGAGAAGGGCGTTCAGCGCATGGGCGTTCATCTTGTGGCCGCCGCGATAGGAGCGGTAGCAGCCGATGAAGGGTGCGCCGGCAAGGGCAAGGTCGCCCACGGCGTCGAGGGTCTTGTGACGAACGAACTCGTCCTTCGCGTAGCGCAGGCCTTCCACGTTGATCACCGTATTGTCATCGGAGATGACGACGGAGTTTTCCAGCGAGGAGCCGAGCGCATGGCCGGAGGCCCAGAGACGCTCGACATCGCGCATGAAGCCGAAGGTGCGCGCGCGGGACAGTTCGTTGCGGAAGGTGGCAGGCGTCAGATCGCCCTTCCAGGCCTGGCGGCCAATCAGCGGGCAGTCGAAATCGATCTCGACCTCGAATCGCGTGCCGTCATAGGGCGAGAACTCGGCCCAGGACGCGCCCGCCTCGATGCGCACCGGCTTGACGATGCGGATATAGCGGCGCTTGACGGAAAGGGCGACGAGGCCGACCTGATCGATGGCGTCGATGAAGGGGGCGGAGCTGCCGTCCATGATCGGCATTTCGGCGCCGTGGACTTCGATCAGCACATTGTCGAGGCCGAGCGCATAGAGCGCAGCCATGACATGCTCGATGGTGGCGATGCAGGTTGCCGGCGAGAAGCCGAGAACGGTGCACAGATCCGTATTGCCGACCTGCGAGGAGACGGCGCGGTATTCGCTGACGGTGCCGTCGTCATGCTGGCGCTGGAAGACGATGCCGCTGTCGGCCTCGGAGGGGTTGAAGGTGATCGAAACCGCCGCACCGGAATGGACGCCCGTACCGGAAATCGTCACCGGATGGGAGATCGTCGTCTGGAAACCGAGCATCGTCATATGCATTCGCCTTGTCTTGTTGCCGGCGCATTCATGGCCGACGGTGTCTGTTGAGGCTCAAGAAGCCATGCGCCGGACGCGTCGCGTCCGCCGGAAAATCTGCCGGAACGTCTGGAATGTGCTGTCGCATCCGGCGTGCCGTCTGCGCGAATCCTGACTGTCCCCTCTGCCCACCCTGAATTTAGTAGGCCCCTCAACATCATACAAATCACTGTTTCTTTCGATTTGTTACGCTTCTTATCGACCCGCAACCCATTGAAAGAATTATGCAATAAAAAACGCCCGGATCAGGGATCCGGGCGTCTTGTCACAAAGCCGTAACCGGCGCCTCAGTTGGACTGCCGGCGCAGGAAGGCCGGGATTTCCAACTGGTCGTCCTCACCGAGCGAACGCGGCTGCGGATTCGCGCGGCCATGATCGTCAAGCTGGCCGCGACGCGGGGCGTAGAGGCTGGCTTCGGCCGAGAGCGGACGGCGCTGCTGCTGGGCGGGCGCTGCCTGTTCCTGAACGGCCTGGGTCTCTTCATGACGGCCGAGGGAAGAGGTCAGGCGACGCAGCAGGCCCATCGGGCCGCGCTCTTCCTGGGTGCCGGCCATCGGCTGCTGGGCGGCGCGATGGTCGATCTCTGCCTGCACAACCGGGGGGAAGTCCTCGATCTTCGGCATGCGCATGGCCTGCGGCTCCTGACGGATGATCGGAGCGGCCGGCTCGACGCGCTGCTGCATGACCGGAGCGTGCTGCACCGGCTGCTGGACCGGGATCGAACGCTGGACGACCGGCGTTTCGACCGGAGCGGCGAAGATGCGGTTCTGCAGGCGCGGCTCTTCCTGGTGGACGACGGCCGGCTGCACCGCCGCCGGAGCCATTGCCGGAATGGCAAGCTCGCGCTCGAGGCTTTCTTCCGAGGCGCGGATGGCGTCCGCGATCGGATCGGCCACCGGCTGCTGGACGGCCGGCTGCTGCATGACGGGCTGCTGCATCACCGGCTGGTGCTGCATGACAGGCTGCGGCTGCGGAGCAACGGCGACCGGCTGGATATGCTGCTGGACCGGAACGGCGGCGGAGGGACGGACTACCGGCTTGCTGAGGCTGCGAAAGTCAGCCGAACGACCGGCCACCTCCGAGGCCGAACGGTCGATGCCCGTGGCAACGACGGAGACGCGGATGAGGCCTTCGAGTTCTTCGTCGAAGGTGGCGCCGAGGATGATGTTCGCATCCGGATCGACTTCCTCGCGAATACGGGTCGCAGCTTCGTCGACTTCGAAGAGGGTAAGGTCGCGACCGCCGGTGATCGAGATCAGCAGGCCCTGCGCGCCCTTCATCGAGGTTTCGTCGAGCAGCGGGTTGGCGATAGCGGCTTCGGCAGCGGCCATTGCGCGGCCTTCGCCCGAAGCTTCGCCCGTGCCCATCATGGCGCGGCCCATCTCGCGCATCACCGAGCGGACGTCGGCGAAGTCGAGGTTGATCAGGCCTTCCTTGACCATGAGGTCGGTGATGCAGGCGACGCCCGAATAGAGCACTTGGTCGGCCATCGCGAAGGCGTCGGCGAAGGTGGTCTTGTCGTTGGCGATGCGGAAGAGGTTCTGGTTCGGGATGACGATCAGCGTGTCGACCGACTTCTGGAGTTCCAGTATACCTTCTTCGGCCAGACGCATGCGGCGGCCGCCCTCGAAGTGGAACGGCTTGGTGACGACGCCGACGGTCAGGATGCCCTTGTTGCGGGCGGCCTGTGCGACAATCGGAGCTGCGCCCGTGCCGGTGCCGCCGCCCATGCCGGCGGTGACGAAGCACATGTGGGTGCCGTTGAGGTGATCGATGATCTCATCGATGCACTCTTCGGCGGCCGCGCGGCCGACTTCCGGCTGCGAACCGGCGCCGAGACCTTCGGTGACCTGCACGCCCATCTGGATGATGCGGGTGGCCTTGGTCATGGACAGAGCCTGCGCGTCCGTGTTGGCGACGACGAAATCGACGCCTTCCAGACCGGCGGTGATCATGTTGTTGACCGCGTTGCCGCCGCCGCCGCCGACGCCAAAGACGGTGATGCGGGGCTTCAGCTCGGTGATGTCCGGCTTCTGGAGCTTGATAGTCATTGCCTTGTTCCTTTCGTTTCCGGCTGCGTCGCCCAACCGGTCTATTCCCAAAACTTCGTTGTCGGTCTTTTCCGGCGGCGCGCCGCCGGAAAACCCGTCAGAAACTTTCCTTCAGCCACTGTCCCATGCGGGCGATGCGGCCGTTGCCACCTGTAAGCTGCGAGAGCATGCCGCCCTGCACAGCGTGTTCTTCCAGTTCCGCAACCTGCGGATAGATCATCAGACCCACCGCGGTCGAAAAGGCCGGGCCCTTGGCCGCCGTCGGCAGACCGGACACGCCGAGCGGGCGGCCGATACGGACATTGCGGGCGAGGATGCGGCGCGCCGCTTCCGGCAGGCCGGTAAGCTGGCTTGCGCCGCCCGTCAGCACGATCCTTTTTCCGACGATCGGCGAGAAGCCGGAGCGCTGGATGCGGTCGCGAATGAGTTCGAGCGTTTCCTCGATCCGGGCCCGCACGATGCGCGAGATGAGCGCGCGCGGCACATGGGTCGGCTGGTCGCGGTCGTCCTCGCCGATGGGCGGAACGGTGATGATGTCGCGCTCGTCGCCGGCATTCGGCAGGGCCGAGCCATGCACGACCTTGAGGCGTTCGGCATCCTCGATGCGGGTCGAAAGGCCGCGCGCAAGGTCCGTGGTGACGTGGTGGCCACCGAGCGATACGGCGTCGGAATGCACCAGCTTGCCTTCGGCGAAGACGGAGATCGTCGTCGTGCCGCCGCCCATGTCAATGCAGGCGCAGCCGAGTTCGACTTCGTCGTCGACGAGGGCCGAAAGGCCGCTCGCATAGGGCGTCGCCACCATGCCCTCGACGGAGAGGTGCGCGCGGTTGATGCAGAGTTCGAGGTTCTTCAGCGCGGTGCGCTCGGCCGTCAGCACATGCATGTCGACGCCGAGGACGTCGCCGTACATGGAGAGCGGGTCGCGGATGCCGCGCTCGCCGTCCAGCGAGAAGCCGGTCGGCAGCGAATGGAGAATGGCGCGGTCCTGGCGCAGCGACTGCTGGCCGGCAACGGCAAGCACCTTGCGCAGGTCGTTGGCGTCGACTTCCTGGCCGCCGAGATCGATGGTCGCCGTATAGACGTCGCTCTGCAGGCGGCCTGCGGAAACGTTGACGATCAGGCTCTCGATGGTGAGGCCGGCCATGCGCTCGGCCGCGTCGACGGCAAGGCGCACGACGCTTTCGGCCGCGTCGAGATCGGTGATCACGCCGTTCTTCACGCCGCGGGATTTCTGGTGGCCGATGCCGATGATTTCGACATTGTGCGTGCGGCCCGGCAGGATCTCGCTCTCGGCGCGCGGCGTCAGCCGGCCGATCATGCAGACGACCTTGGTGGAGCCGATGTCGAGGACCGAGACGACGTGAGCCCGCTTGGAAGAAAGCGGCTTCAAGCGCGGCAGGCCGAAATGGGACGAACCGAAAATGCTCATGTGCGCTTCGCTGCCTTCTTCAGGTCCTTTGCCCTCTGCTCGACCGCCGCGTTGCGACGTTCCAGCGCCCCTTCCGTCAGCCGCACCGTGGTGCGGTCCTCAAGCCTCAGATCGACCGCGGCGATATCGCGCTCCAGAAGCCCCTCTTCGCCTTCCAGCGTCGCCAGCACATCCATGGCGCGGGGCACGTTATGCTCCGGCAGCTTCACGACGATGCCGTTGTCGAGGCGCAGGTCCCAGCGGCGGCCGGCGACCCGGATATAGGCCTTCACCCGCGCCTTGATTTCCGGCCAGTTGTCGAACTCGTCGGCAAAGCCGGCGGCGGCCGTCTCGGCGTCGCGGCCCACGAAGAGCGGCAGCGAGGAGAACTTGTTGTCGCGCAGCGGCGCGATCACGGAGCCGTTCTTCTCGATCAGCGACAGGTCGTTGCCGTGCTGCCAGATCGCGAAAGCCTCGCGCTCCTTCAGCGTGATCTGGATGGTGCCCGGATAGATCTTGCGAACGGAGACGTCCTGCACCCAGGGCAGCTCGGCAAGCTTGGTGCGGGCATCCTTGACGTCGAGCGCGACCAGCGAGGTCGTGCCGTCGAGGCCGAGGCGCTCCAGAATATCGATCTCGGAGGTCTCGCGATTGCCGGAGACCTTCACGTCCTCGATGGCGAAGCCGATGGCGGTCGTCGAGGCCTGCGCGAAATCCTGCGAATGACCGCCGAGCGACATGCCGTAAAGGCCCGTCGCGCCAAGGAAGATCGCCGTGGCGGCGCTGCCGGTATGGCGCGGAATATGGATGCGGCCGGCCGCAAGGCTCACCAGGAAACGGACGACCCGGCGTAGCGGGCGCGGCAGCACGCGGCCGGCTTCCGCCTCGGAAGGCCCGACGGGGCGCACCCTGCTCTTCTTGACGCTCAACGTAAGCACGACGCGTCCTCCACCATCCACTTCAAGAATTCACCAAAAGCATGGCCGGCATGCTCGGCCATTTCGGGCACCAGGGAGGTAGGGGTCATGCCGGGCTGGGTGTTGATTTCCAGCCAGACAAGCTCGCCATTCTCGGAGAAACGGTCGTCGTAACGGAAGTCGGAACGGCTGACGCCACGGCACCCGATCGCTTGATGCGCCTTGAGTGCGAGTGTTTGTACTTTTTGGTAAATATTCGGTGAAATTTGCGCCGGGATGACGTGTTTCGAGCCGCCTTTTACGTATTTGGAATCGTAATCGTAGAAGGCGTGCCCCTGCGGCACCACCTCCGTGACGCCGAGCGCCACATCGCCCATGACGCCGCAGGTGAGTTCGCGGCCGTAGATGTAGCGCTCGACCATGACGGCATCACCATAGCGCCATTCCGAGGACGTGATGATCTGCGGCGGATGCGACTGGTCTTCCTTGACCATGACGACGCCGAAGGAGGACCCCTCGCGCACCGGCTTGACCACATAGGGCGGCTTCATCGGATGGGCCGAGGTGAAGTCGAAGCGGTTCATCAGGCGCTGCTCGGCGATCGGAATGCCGGCGGCCTTGGCGACGATCTTCGCCTGCGCCTTGTCCATGGCGAGCGCGGAAGCGAGTACGCCGGAATGGGTATAGGGGATTTCGAGATATTCGAGGATGCCCTGGATGGTGCCGTCCTCGCCGAAGGGACCGTGCAGCGCATTGAAGGCGACGTTCGGCTTCAGCTCGGAAAGCACGCTGGCGATATCGTGGCCGACATCGACGCGGGTGACCTTGTAGCCGACGGCTTCGAGCGCATCGGCGCAAGCGTTCCCCGACGAAAGGCTCACCGGCCGTTCCGACGAAAAACCACCCATCAGCACCGCGACATGCTTCACGCTCATAGAACCCTCGACTGAATTCCGCACTGTGTCCCTCGTCCCTTGTGCGGACCTGATTTTCCTCTGGGTCCGACTCGCCGGGCGAGATGGGACCACTAGAGCGTCATTAAGGTTAATGAAGCGTTTACTTTCGTTAACCCGATGCGCCGCGAGGCAAATTTTCCTCGCTCCGAATCAAGACACTCTCCGATTCTCTCCTTGGAATCAGAGAGTTGCGGCCGTGGCAAGAAAAAGTGCGCCTGTGCGCGAACGGGAAACGAAAAAGGGCCCCGCCATGGCGGAGCCCTTTCATGGTTAGCGAAGCGGATGGAAGGATCAGTCGTCTTCGCCCACGACCTTCCAGATCACGGCGCCGATGACGCCGCCGAGGATCGGCGCGACCCAGAACAGCCAGAGCTGCGAGAGCGCCGCCGTATCGGCAAAGAGCGCGACACCCGTCGAGCGCGCCGGGTTCACCGAGGTATTGGTGACCGGGATCGACACGAGATGGATAAGCGTCAGGCCGAGGCCGATGGCGATGGGCGCAAAGCCCGCCGGCGCGCGGCCGTGGGTCGAGCCGAGAATGATGATGAGGAAGAAGGCCGTCAGCACCACTTCGATGACCAGCGCCGCCGTCAGCGAGTAGCCGCCCGGCGAAAGTTCGCCATAGCCGTTGGAGGCAAAGCCGCCAGCCACGAACCCGGCCTTGCCGGAGGCCACCAGGTAGAGCACGGCGGCGGCCGCGATCGCGCCCACGACCTGCGCCACGATATAGGGCACGAGGCTGGAAGCCGGGAACTTGCCCGCGACCGTGAGGCCGACGGAGACGGCCGGGTTGAAATGGCCGCCGGAAATGCCGCCGACCGCATAGGCCATCGTCAGCACGGTAAGGCCGAAGGCGAAGGCCACGCCGAGAAGGCCGATACCGACCTCCGGGAAAGCGGCGGCGAGAACGGCGCTGCCGCAGCCGCCGAAGACGAGCCAGAACGTACCAAGGAATTCGGCTGAAAGTTTCTTGAACATGAATTGTCCCCTGATCCAGGCCCCGCGCACACGAGGCCTCCTTGCGCAATCAGCGCGCCGCCAAACATAGCATTGCGCAAACTTTACTGAACAGGGGGTGTTTGAGCCGCCGGGCAAAAGCCCGGCAGCCCTGTCGGTCAGGCCGTCGCCCGGCCGAGGAATTCCTTGACCTCGTAGCCCGGCATGAACTTGCCGAGGCGCTTGATCTCCCATTGCAGCATGACGCCGGAATGCTCCAGCACGCGGCTGCGCACGGTCTCGCCGAGATATTCCAGCTCGTAGCCGGTCGCCTGCCCCGTATTGATCATGAAGTTGCAATGCATGGGCGACATCTGCGCGCCGCCGATCATCATGCCGCGGCAACCCGCTTCGTCGATCAGCTTCCAGGCCGAATGCCCCTCGGGGTTCTTGAAGGTCGAACCGCCGGTCTTCTCGCGAATCGGCTGGACGGTCTCGCGGTGCTGGCGCACGGCATCCATCTTCGCACGAATCTCTTCCTTGTCGCCCGCCTGCCCCTGGAAGACGGCGTGGGTGAAGATGAGGCCGGCCGGTGCGGCGGAATGGCGGTAGGTATAGCCCATATCCGCGTTGCTCAGCACATGCTGGCTGCCCTTGCGGTCGACGGCATGGACCTCGACGACGAGATCCTTCGTCTCCCCGCCATTGGCGCCGGCATTCATGCGCAGCGCGCCGCCGATGGAGCCGGGAATGCCGTAGTAGAACTCGAAGCCGGCAATGCCGTGGTCGAGCGCCATGGCGGCGATGTTCTTGTCCGGGCAGATGCCCCCGGCCTTGATGCGGTTCTCGCCGGCAAGCTCGACATCGCCGAAACCCTTGGCCGAAAGGCGAATCACCACGCCGGGAATGCCGCCGTCGCGCACGAGGAGATTCGAGCCGACGCCCGTCACCGTCAGCGGCACCTCTTCCGGCAGCAGCTTGAGGAAGGTCGCGAGGTCTTCGACGTCGTGCGGATGGAACATCAGCTCGGCGAGGCCGCCGGCGCGGAACCAGGTCACGCGGTCCATCGGCGCATCCGGCGTCAGGCGGCCGCGGACCTCCTTGATGCCCTCGCCCAACGACGCCAGAAGTTTTGCCCCATCAACCGTCTTCATGCCACCTCACCCGAAATGCCTGCAAGTTCCTTCGGCAGCGCCTGCGCCCAGTACGTGATGCTGCCAGCCCCCAAGAGAACCACGAAATCGCCGGGCTTTGCAATGCCGGCGACGATCTCGGCCAGCCCTTCGGGCGCGGCCAGGAACCGCGCGTCGCGGTGGCCGCCGGACTTGATGCGCGATACCAGCTCCTCGGCGCTGACGCCCTCGATCGGGTCCTCGCCCGCCGCATAGACCGGCGCGATCAGGATCGTGTCGGCATCGTTGAAGCAGCCGGCGAACTCCTCGAAGAGGCTCGCCACGCGGCTGTAGCGGTGCGGCTGATGCACCGCGACGATCCGGCCCGAGCAGGCTTCCCGCGCCGCGCGCAGCACGGCCTTGATCTCGACCGGATGGTGGCCGTAGTCGTCATAGACGTTCACGCCGTTCCAGCTTCCGGTGAAGGTGAAGCGTCGCTTGACGCCGCCGAAGCTCGCAAGCCCCTTGGCGATGGCGTCGGGCGCGATGCCGAGGCGCTGGGCGACCGCGATGGCGCCCGTCGCGTTGGAAACGTTGTGGCGGCCCGGCATCGGCAGGCGCAGGTCCTTCATGGAAATCACCTGGCCGGTGCGGCGGCGGCGGATTTCCACGTCGAAGACCGAGGTCGCGCCGTCCATGCGAATATTGCCGAAGCGCACGTCTGCCTGCGGGTTTTCGCCATAGGTGATGACCTTGCGGTCCTCGATGCGGCTGACCATGGCCTGCACTTCCGGATGGTCGAGGCACATGACGCCGAAGCCGTAGAACGGCACGTTCTCGACGAACTGGCGGAAGGCCGCGCGCACGGCGTCGAAATTGCCGTAGTGGTCGAGATGTTCCGGGTCGATATTGGTGACGACGGCGACATCCGCCGGCAGTTTCAGGAAGGTGCCGTCCGATTCGTCGGCCTCCACCACCATCCACTCGCCCTCGCCCATGCGGGCATTGGTGCCGTAGGCGTTGATGATGCCGCCATTGATGACGGTCGGGTCCAGCCCGCCGGCCTCCAGCAGCGTCGCGACCATCGAGGTCGTCGTCGTCTTGCCGTGCGTGCCGCCGATAGCGATGGCATTGCGGAAGCGCATCAGCTCGGCGAGCATTTCCGCGCGGCGAACGACGGGCAGCAGCTTTTCGCGCGCCGCGATCAGTTCCGGGTTCGTCTTCTTGATGGCGGTCGAAACGACGACCACTTCGGCATCGCCAAGGTTCTCGGCCTTGTGGCCGACGAAGACCTCGATGCCCTTGTCGCGCAGGCGCTGCACATTGGCGCTGTCCGACTGGTCGGAGCCCTGAACGCGATGGCCGAGATTGTGCAGCACTTCGGCAATACCGCTCATGCCGATGCCGCCAATGCCGATGAAATGAACGAGCCCTATGCTCTGCGGCATCTTCATGGCCGTTCTCCCTTGAATTGTGCGATCGTCTTGCCGCCCGCAATAGCCTCAACCATGGAGGCTAGCAAGCGCGCGGCGTCCGGTTTGCCCGCCTTTCTGGCATTTGCGGCCATGGCGGCCATGCCGGAAGGATCGTGCATCGCCTTGGAAACGATGCTCGAAAGGCGCTCCGTCGAAAGCTCGCTTTGAGCGATCACCTTCGCCCCGCCGCCGGCCGCGAGCACCGCGGCATTGGCCGCCTGATCGTGATCGAGCGCGTGGGGATAGGGCACGAGGATGGAGGGACGGCCGATGACCGAAACCTCCGAGACCGTCGAGGCGCCGGAGCGGCTGACGACGAGATGGGCATGGCCGATGCGCGAAGCCATGTCGGTGAAGAAGGGCGAGACCTCGGCGGGAATGCCGAGATCGGCATAGGAGCGCACCACCTCGTCGCGGTCTTCCGGCCGCGCCTGCTGGGTGATCTTCAGCCGCGCCCGGTCCGCCGGCTCCATGGCCGCAATCGCCGAGGGAATGGCTTTGGAGAAGAACTGCGCGCCCTGGCTACCGCCGAAGACGACGAGGCGGAATTCGCCATCCGCCGACGTCTCATAAGGAATGGTCGCCGCTTCCAGCACGGCCGGACGCACCGGATTGCCCGTCGTCACCGTCTTGTCGGAATAGGACCCGCCCGTCTCCGGCAGGAAGCCGCCGGCAATGGCCTTCACCCTCGCGGCGAGCGCCTTGTTGGCGCGGCCCATCACGGCGTTCTGCTCGTGAATCATCGAGGGAATACCCATGCCCGTCGCGGCCAGCAGCGGCGGCAGGGTCGGATAACCGCCGAAACCGACGACGACCTTCGGCTTCAGCCGCGCCATCAGCTGTCGCGCGGTGCGGATGCCCTTCCAGAGCGTGAAGAGCGATCTGGCGACGCTGACCGGGTTCTTCGAGCCGATGGTCGCGGAGGGGACGATATGGATTTCATCCGCCGGGAACTTGCCGGCGAAACGCTCGGCGCGGCTGTCGGTGACGAGATGCACCGCCCACCCGCCGGCCTTCAGCTCATGCGCAAGCGCCTCTGCGGGAAAGAGATGGCCGCCGGTACCACCGGCGGCGAGAAGAACGATGCCTTTTGTCATGCAAAACCCTTATTCAGCGGGCGCAACGATACCGCCGCGGAAGAGGCTGCGCTCGGAGGCGCGCTTTTCCGGCCGGTGGCGGGTCAGCGCCAGGACGAAGCCGGCCGTCACGCAGATCGCGATCATCGACGAACCGCCATAGGAGATCAGCGGCAGCGTCATGCCCTTGGCCGGCAGCAGTTCAAGGTTCACGCCGATATTGATCATCGACTGGATGCCGAGCTGAAGCACGAGACCGGCAACGGCGAAACGCGTGAAATCGTTGCGCTCCTTGAAGGCATGATTGAGGCCGCGCATCACCACGAAGGCGAAGATCAGCACGATGACCATGCAGAAGATGATGCCGAACTCCTCGGCCGCGACGGAGAAGATGAAGTCGGTATGGCTGTCCGGGATGATGCGCTTGACGGTGCCCTCGCCCGGTCCCTGACCGAACCAGTCGCCGCGAATGATGGCCTCGCGCGCCGTATCCATCTGGAACGTGTCGCCCTCGCCGGTCATGAACTTGTCGATACGCGCCGCCACGTGCGGCAGGAACGTATAGGCCGTCAGCAGGCCGCCGACGCCCGCGCCGCCGAGGATGATGATCCACAGCCAGGGCATGCCGGCCATGAAGAACATGCCGCCCCAGACGGCAGCGGTCAGGATCGTCTGGCCGAGGTCGGGCTGGGCGACGAGCAGCGCCGCGACGATGCCGAACAGGATGATGGCGAAGAGGTTGCCGGGGATTTCCGGCTGGCGGGCATGTTCTGCAAACAGCCATGCGCAGATGACCACGAAGGCCGGTTTCATGAATTCCGACGGCTGGATGGAGAAGCTGCCGATGGAAATCCAGCGCCGCGAGCCCTTGACCTCGACGCCGAAGAACAGCGCCAGAACCATGGCCGCGAGCGAGACGACGAGCAGGATCATCGCCGCCCGGCGCACCTGCCGAGGCGACAGGAACGAGATGCCGAACATGACGGCGATGGCCGGCAGCAGGAACATCGCGTGTCGCTTGACGAAGTGGAAGCTGTCCAGCCCCAGACGCTCAGCCACCGCGGGGCTGGCCGCGAAGGACAGCATGAAGCCGAGGCCCATCAGGAGGATGAAGGCCGCGAGGAAGAACCGGTCTATCGTCCAGAACCAGTCCGCCAATGCACCACGTTCGGCACGACTAACCATGTCTTTTTCCTCGTTAGGCTTCCACCAGCATGGACACGCCCGGCAGCGCCGCCACGTGTTTCACGAAGGCATCGCCCCTGACTTCAAAATTCTTGTACTGGTCGAAGCTTGCGCAGGCCGGGGACAGGAGAACGGCAACGGGGCCGCTGCCATCCTTGCCGGCATCCGCAGCCGCGTCCTCCACGGCGCGCTCCAGCGTGCCGGAAATCTCGAAAGGCACCGCATCGCCAAGCGTCGCGGCAAAGGCCGGTGCCGCCTCGCCGATGAGATAGGCCTTGGCGATCTTCGGGAAGAAGCCGTCGAGGGTGGAGATGCCCCCCTCCTTCGGCACGCCGCCGGCGATCCAGTAGATACGCTCGAAGCTCGAAAGAGCCGGCGCGGCCGCATCGGCATTCGTCGCCTTGGAATCGTTGACGAAGAGCGTTTCGCCCTTGCGGCCAACCGGCTGCATGCGATGCTTGAGGCCGGGGAACGAGGCAAGGCCAGCGCGAATTTCATCCTCGCTGACGCCGACTGCAAGGCAGCTAGCGACGGCGGCGGCGGCGTTCTGCGCATTGTGACTGCCGCGCAGCGTCTGGATCGGCGACAGGTCGGCGATCTGCCGGCTCGCCCCGCCCTCGGCCAGAAGCAGGCACGCGCCATCGGCATAGACGCCGTCGGCCAGCACATTGCGCTTGGAGATGCGCACAACCTTCGTGCCGGCCCGCTCCACGCGGTCGGCGATCATCTCGCAATAGGTGTCATCGACGCCGACAATGGCCGTGCCGCTGCCGGCAACCAGCCGTTCCTTGACGTCGGCATAGTGCTGCATGGAGCCATGCCGGTCGAGATGGTCGGGCGTCAGGTTGATGAGGATGCCGGCGGAGGGGTTCAACGTCGGCGCGAGGTCGATCTGGTAGGACGAGCACTCGACCACATAGAAGCGGCCGGCCTTCGGCGGATCGAGCGTCAGCACGGCCGTGCCGATATTGCCGCCGAGCTGCGTGTCGCGACCGCTCGCCTTGAGGATATGGGCGATGAGCGCCGTGGTGGTCGACTTGCCGTTCGTGCCGGTGATGGCGATGAAGGGGCAATCCGGCGCATGCGCGCGGCGCTCGCGCACGAAGAGTTCGACGTCGCCGACGATCTCCGCCCCGGCCGCATGGGCAAGGTCCGCGCTCCAATGGGGCTTGGGATGGGTGAGCGGCACGCCGGGCGACAGCACCAGCGCATCGACGGTCTTCCAGTCGAGATTGCGCAGATCGCCGGTCCGGATGCCGGCGGCGGAGGCGTTCTCCACGCTCGCCGGGCTATCGTCCCAGGCGATGACATCCGCCCCGCCGGCGGCGAGCGCCAGCGCCGTCGCAAGGCCCGAGCCGCCCAGCCCGAACAGCGCGACCGACTTGCCCTTGAATGTGGTGACGGGGATCATGGGCCTTACCGCAGCTTGAGCGTGGAAAGGCCGACCAGCGCCAGCACGACAGCGATGATCCAGAAGCGGATGACGACCTGGCTTTCCGTCCAGCCCTTCTTCTCGAAGTGGTGGTGGATGGGGGCCATCAGGAAGACGCGCTTGCCGGTGAGCTTGAACGAGGCGACCTGGATGATGACCGACAGCGTTTCCATGACGAACAGACCGCCGATGATCGCCATGACGATCTCATGCTTGGTGGCGACCGCGACGGAGCCGATCAGGCCGCCGAGCGCCAGCGAACCCGTGTCGCCCATGAAGATGGCGGCGGGCGGCGCGTTGAACCACAGGAAGCCGAGGCCGGCCCCGATGACCGCGCCGAGCACGACCGCAAGCTCCCCCGTGCCGGGCACGAAATGGATCTGCAGGTAGTTGGAGAAGACCGCGTTACCAGCGAGATAGGCGATGAGACCGAAGGCCGCCGCCGAAATCATCACCGGAACGGTGGCAAGACCGTCGAGGCCGTCCGTCAGGTTCACGGCATTGCCGGCCGCCACGATGACGAAGCCGCCGAACAGCACGAAGAAGATGCCGAGATTGACCAGCACGTCCTTGAAGAAGGGGAAGGTGATCGAGGAGCCGAAGGTGGAGCCGGCGGCCCCTGCCGAAAGCGTGGCGCGCATCATGAAATAGGTGGCGATGGCGGCGATCAGGAATTCAAGACCGAGGCGCGCCTTGCCGGAAAAGCCCTTTTCCGTCTGCTTGGTCACCTTCAGGTAGTCGTCGTAGAAGCCGATGGCGCCGAAGCCGAGGGTGACGAGCAGCGTCGCGACCACATAGACATTCGAAAGATCGGCCCAGAGTAAGGCGCTGCCGACGATGCCGGCAAGGATCATCAGGCCGCCCATCGTGGGCGTGCCGGCCTTCTTGAAATGCGTCTGCGGTCCGTCGGCGCGGATCGGCTGGCCCTTGCCCTGGCGGATGCGCAGCGACGAAATGATCATCGGACCGAACAGGAAGACGATGGTCGCGGAGGTGAACAGCGCGGCGCCGGTGCGGAAGGTAATGTAACGGAACAGGTTGAACACCTGAATGGTGTCCGCCAGCTCGACGAGCCAAAGCAGCATTGTCACCCTTTCCCCAAAGGTTCCCCAAGGCGTCCCCGGTGTGACCGACCGGAGATGGGAAGCAAATCACATAAAAGATAAGGTCCGGCGGGTCTCACCCGGCCGAACCTCCCTCAACTCTCGTGTTCCCTCTCGGAGAACACCGGATATTTGTCAAGCAGGGCAGCCACGATGCGGCTGAAACCCGTGCCCTTGGACGACTTCACGACAAGGACGTCGCCCGGCTGCACCGCCGCCAGCGCATGAACCGCAAGCGCATCGGCCGTGTCGCGATAGTCCGTCTCGATCCCCTCGGGCAATGCATCGCGCAGCGCCGCCATGTCCGGGCCGCCGAGCCAGACCGTGCCGATGGCGGCGGAAACGAGCGGTTCGGCAAGGTCGGCATGGACGGCCGGCGAATGCTCGCCCATTTCCAGCATATCGCCGAGCACGGCGATGCGCCGGCCGCGGCCATGCGGCTCGGCATCGTGCAGCAGCGCGATGGCCGCACGCATCGAGGCCGGGTTGGCATTGTAGCTTTCGTCGATCAGCGTGAACCAGCCGCCGTCCTTGGCGAGCCGGTAGCGCCGTCCCCGGCCCTTCTCGGCTTCCATGGTGGCAAGACCGGCCATGGCCTTTTCGATATCGCCGCCGGCAAGATGCACCGCGCCGAGCACGGCGACGGCGTTTTCCGCGATATGCCGGCCGGGCGCGCCCATCGGCACTTCCAGCGTCTGCCCGCCGACGGCGGCACGCAGCAGGCTGCCCTCCGGGCCGCTCGTGAAATCGAGCAGGCGAAACTCGGAAGCGGGATCGGCCCCGAAAGTATGGATATGCGAGACGCCAGCCGCCTGCGCCGCCCCTTCGAGGAAGGCGAACTGCTTGTTGTCCCGGTTGAGGATCGCGTGACCGCCGGGCACCAGCCCCTCGAAAATCTCGGCCTTGGCGGCGGCGATCTCCTCCAGATTGCGGAAATTGCCGAGATGGGCGGGCGCAATCGTCGTGATCATCGCGATATGCGGGCGCACCATGCCGACCAGCGGGCGAATCTCGTCGGCATGGTTCATGCCGATCTCGAAGATGCCGTAGTCGGTGGTCTCCGGCATGCGGGCGAGCGTCAGCGGCACGCCCCAATGGTTGTTGAAGGAGGCGACGGAGGCATGCACGCTGCCCGAAGGCGACAGCGCCTGCCGCAGCATCTCCTTGCTCGTCGTCTTGCCGACCGAGCCGGTGACGGCGATGATGCGCGCCGCCGTGCGGTCGCGCGCCGCGCAGCCGAGGTCGATCAACGCCTGCAGCACATCCTGCACCACGATCATCGGCGTGACGAGGCGGCCGAGCGCCGGCAGCTTGCCCTCGCTCACGACCAGCAGGCCCGCCCCGTTGGCGACGGCGAAGCTCGCGAAATCGTGGCCGTCGACCCGGTCGCCCTTGATGGCGAAGAAGGCTTCGCCCGGCGCAATCGCGCGGCTGTCGATGGAAATGCCGGTCACGCCCTGCGGCAGGTTGCCGATGGGGCGGCCATGCATGGCGGCGATGAGGTCAGCGCTGCTCCAGAGCCAGTTCAACGGTCCAACTCCTCCAGTGCCTTGCGCAGCTCCGCATGGTCGGAGAACGGCAGCGTGACGGTGCCGACCGTCTGCCCCTCTTCATGCCCCTTGCCGGCGACGATCAGCGTATCGCCCGATTGCAGCATGCCGACAGCCCCGCGGATCGCCTCGGCACGGTCGCCGATCTCGGTCGCGCCTTTGGCGGCGGCCATGATTTCCGAGCGGATGACAGCGGGCACTTCCGAGCGCGGATTGTCGTCGGTGACGATCACCACATCGGCAAGCCGCGTGGCGATCTCGCCCATGATCGGCCGCTTGCCCTTGTCGCGGTCGCCGCCGCAGCCGAAGACCACGATGACGCGGCCCGTCGTGAAGGGACGAACGGAGGTCAGCACGTTTTCCAGCGCATCCGGCTTGTGCGCATAGTCGACATAGGCGAGCGCACCGTTCTTCGCATGGCCCACCAGTTCGAGGCGGCCGGACGCGCCGATCAGCTTTTCCAGCGCGGCCATGGCAATGGCGGCGGGAACGCCCGTCGACATGGCAAGACCGGCCGCGACCAGCGCATTGGCCACCTGGAAATCGCCGGCCAGCGGAATGTGAACTTCGAAAATCTCGCCGCCGACATGGATTTCGGCGGTCTGCTTGTGGCGGAAATGCTCGACGCGCTTCAGCGTAAGATAGTCGCCCTTGCGACCGACCGTGCGCACGTCGAGACCGGCCTTGCGCGCCGCGTCGATCGCCACGCCCGACCATTCGTCATCGGCATAGATGACGGCGGGGGCGCCCTTTTCCAGCAGCGTATCGAAGAGCCGCATCTTGGAGGCCATGTAGTGCTCGACCGTCGGATGGTAATCCATGTGGTCGCGGCCAAGATTGGTGAAGGCGGCGGCGGAAAGCTTCACGCCGTCGAGGCGCGACTGGTCGAGGCCGTGGCTGGAGGCCTCCATGGCGGCATGGGTGACGCCGGCATCGGCAAGCTCGGCCAGCAGCGCATGCAGCGACACCGGATCGGGCGTCGTCAGCGAACCGTAATCGTTGCGGCCGGGGGCCACGACGCCGGTCGTGCCGATCATCGCGGCCGCGTGGCCGGCATGTTCCCATATCTGGCGGGTGAAGGAGGCGACGGACGTCTTGCCGGCGGTGCCGGTGACGGCCACCATGGTTTCCGGCTGGCGACCGTAGAAATGCGCGGCGGCAAGCGCCAGGAAGCGGCGCGGCTCGGCGACAGCGATGACCGGCGCGGAGGTCTCGACCTTCACGCCCTCGGCAACGACGACAGCGGCGGCGCCACGGGAGACGGCATCGGCGATGAAGGCGCTGCCATCGGCCTTGGTGCCGGAAAGAGCGACGAAGAGATCGCCGGGCTTCACCTTGCGGCTGTCGCTGGCAATGCCGGTCGCGTCTATCGCGGCGGCTGCGCCCAGGGCATTGGTTTGAGGTCCGGCGAGGTCACTGATCTTCATAGTCCGCTCTGTTGCTTTCTGTGGCAGCCGTTCCGCTCTCGAATCGGCGTCCCGTCATCTCCATTCAATAAGACACAAGCAAGGCAGACCCGTCCTCACCAAATTTCGGCTTTACACCGAGAAGCGCGGCGGAACGGCGGATGATCTCGCCCACCATCGGCGCGGCATTGAGGCCGGCGGTTCGGCCCCCGCCCTCGCCCGTCTGCGGCGCGTCGATGAAGGTCAGCACCACGTATTTCGGGTCGTCGATCGGGAAGCCGGACAGGAAGGCGTTGAAGTTCTGCGTGTTGGAATAGCGCCCGCCCACGACCTTGTTGGCCGTGCCCGTCTTGCCGCCCACATTGAAGCCCGGCACCAGCGAGCGCCGGCCGGAACCGTCGTTCGCGTTGAGCTTGAAGAGGTAGCGCATGCTGTCGACCGTCTTGGGGCCGATGACGACCTTCGCGATCTCGTCCGCCTCTTCCTGCGTGCGCGGCAGGAAGGTGGGGTTGATGAGCTTGCCGCCGTTGATGAGGGCCGCGCCCGCCACCGCCGTCTGCAGCGGCGTCGTGGAAACGCCGTGGCCGAAGGAGATGGTGATCGAGTTGATCTTCTTCCATTCGCGCGGCTGGCTCGGGGTCTTCACTTCCGGCAGCTCGGTCTCCAGGCGCGTCAGGAGGCCAAGGCGTGTCAGGAACTCCTTGTGCGCCGCGATGCCGACGACGTCGGCCATCTTGGCCGTGCCGATGTTGGAGGAATACTGGAAGATTTCCGGCACGGACAGAACGCGGTGCTTACCGTGGAAGTCCTTGATTGTGAAGCCGCCGATGCGGATGGGCGCGCGGGCGTCGAAGCTGTCGGTCAGCTTCACCTTGCCCGAATCGAGCGCCATGGCCGTCGTGAAGCTCTTGAAGGTGGAGCCCATTTCGAACGTTCCGTTCGACATGCGGTTCATCCAGCCTTCCTTGGCGCCTTCGGCCGGGTTGTTCGGGTCATAATCCGGGTAGGAGGCCATGGCGAGGACTTCGCCCGTGCGTACATCGAGCACCACCGCGCCGGCGGCGATCGCCTTGTACTTCTCCATGCCGTCCTTGACGACCTCGCGCACCACGGCCTGCACGCGCAGGTCGATGGAAAGGCGCACCGGCTCCAGCTTGGCGTCGCTCGTCATGCCGATGGCGGCAAGGTCGGCGAGGCCCTGGCTGTCGATGTAGCGCTCCATGCCGGCAATGCCGCGGTTGTCGATATTGACATGGCCGACGATATGCGAAGCGGTCGCGCCGCCCGGATAGAAGCGGCGCTTTTCCGGCCGGAAGCCGACGCCGGGAATGCCGAGCGCGAGGATGCGGCTCTGCTGCTTAGGAGTAAGCTGGCGCTTCAGCCACTGGAAGCGCGACTTGGAGGTGAGCTTGCGATAGGTGCCGCGACGGTCGAGGTCCGGCATCACGGTCGCCAGCATTTCCACGGCCTCGTCCGCATCGACGATCTTGTGCGGCTCGGCATAGAGCGAGACGGTGCGGATGTCCGTGGCGAGGATTTCGCCGTTGCGGTCGACGATATCCGGGCGCGAGGCCATCAGGTGGTCGGCCGGGCCGATGGAGGAAACGGTCTCGGGCGAGGCCATGCCATACTGAACGAGCCGCCCGCCGATGACGGCATAGACCACGCCGAAGCAGCAGATGATGACGGCGACGCGGCTGCGGGCCTGCGAGCCGGAGCGCTTGCGCGTGCCCTCGAAGGCCTGCCCGTTGCCGGCGACGCGGTTGTTGTTGCCGCCGGCGCTGAAATGCGCCTTGCTCTTGAGGTCCATGATGCGGGAGAGGAACGACATCAGTTTGCCACCGATCCGGTTTGGATTGCGTCCGTGCTCTTCTTCTTGGTCTTCTTGTCGCCCTCGGCGATCTTTTCGTCCTTCGCCGGTTCCAGCGCCGGCAGCTCGGCGGTCGGCATCGGCAGCTCGTTCGGCTGGGCGAGCTGGGTCGATTCGGTCGGCACGAGCTTGAGGTCGGCTTCGAAGGTCTTGACGAGACGGTTGAGGCGGTTCGGCTGCGTCAGCAGCGCCCAGTCGGCCTTGAGGAGGTCGATCGTGTCCTCCTCCAGCTTGATCTCGGCGTCGAGCTTGCGCACCTCCTCAAGCTTGTTCTCAGCCTGATGCTTGATCGAGTAGGTGACGGTGGCTGCGGCGGTCATGACGGCGATCATCACGACATCAAGGGTACGAAACATCACTCAGCTTCCCATCTTCTCGAGGCTGGCAAGGTTGGGCAGGTTGAAAATGGACAGATCATCCGTCCCGGCGGGAGCGCCCGTGCGCTCGCCCGCCCTCAGCTTCGCGGATCGGGCGCGCGGATTGACCGCGCTCTCCTCGTCGCTGGCGGCCACCATAGGGCGCCCGACTGGTGCGAAGGTTGCGGCCTTGTCGTGAACCTGCGGCAGATGGCGCGACCCTGCGGCCTTGCCGGAGCGATCCTGGAAGAATTTCTTGACGATGCGGTCTTCCAGCGAGTGGAAGGAGACGATGACCAGACGGCCGCCCGGCTTCAGCACGCGCTCGGCGGCGAGCAGCGCCTCGGCAAGCTCTCCAAGCTCGTCGTTGACGAAAACGCGCAGCGCCTGGAAGACGCGCGTCGCCGGATGGATCTTGTCCTTGGCCTTGCGCGGCGTGGTCAGCTCGATGAGGTTGGCAAGCTGGCGCGTCGTCGTGAAGGGCTCCTTCTCGCGCGCCTTCTCGATGGCGCGGGCGATGCGGCCGGCCTGCTTCTCCTCGCCGAGGAAGCCGAAGATGCGGATGAGGTCGGAAACCTTGGCGCGGTTCACCACATCGGCCGCCGAAACGCCGGAAGCCGACATGCGCATGTCGAGCGGCCCGTTCTTCTGGAAGGAGAAACCGCGCTCGGCCTCGTCGATCTGCATGGAGGAGACGCCGATATCGAGCACGACGCCGTCGAGCCCGCCTTCAGGCGCGTGATTTCCAAGATCGGAAAAGCGGGAATGAATGAGCGTGAGGCGGCCGCCGGAGGACTTTACGAGGTCCTGCCCGCCGGCGATCGCCGTCGGGTCGCGGTCAAGGCCGATGACATTGGCACCGGCAGCAAGGATGGCGGAGCTGTAGCCGCCTGCGCCAAAGGTGCCGTCGAGGATGACCTGACCGGGCGCAGGCGCAAGCGCTTCGAGGACTTCGGAGAGAAGAACCGGAATGTGACGGACCGGTCCGCCATCGGCATCAGAAACCCCGTTGCCAATATCCGCCGCCATTCCGATTCTCCGTCTTATTCCGAGCCCAGACCTCGCATTCTGAACTCTTCCCGGGCCGCCGCCTGCGTGGCTAGAAATGTCTGCGGTGCCCAGAGCTGAAAGTGATCCGCCCGACCGACAAAGGTCACGTCCGTCGTGATGCCCGTATAGTCCCGGATGAAATCCGTGACCGGCAGGCGCCCCTCCGAATCGAGCTTCATGAAGACGCCGCCCCCGTGAATGAGGAGCGACATCCCGTTGGCCTTCGGCGAAAACGCATCCTCGCTGGCGATCTGGCGCTCGAAACGATCGAGCAGATCCAGCCCACCGACGCTGATCGCCGGAAACATGAAATCCTGGAAGCAATAAAGTTCCCGGATGTCGCGTTGCGACAGCACGGAGCGGAATGCCGAAGGAACGGAAACCCTCCCCTTGGCATCGACCCTGTTCGTCGCATTCGACAGGAACCGGTTCATGACGCGATACAGCCGCTTCCAAAGCCGGAGCGCTGTGCACCCCCCCCGGCGTTACCAACACAACACCACGCGCGCAAACCTGCCCCGATGCGGCACTGAAGTGCCACACCGTCCCCGGACGGTTCGCCTCAAAGCTTTGCGATGATCGGACGCTCATGCGTCCTCGTGCAGTGTGATTTTGGGATACCATGGGACCATATGGGCGTCAATGGGAAGGAACCTCATTCCCCTTACTCGGACCGTCAAAGGCACACAGGCGTGAGTATTTGCGTTGTGCAAAAATTCACGTTCTGAGGTTAGTTTGTTTTCCTGGTAAAAACAGTTTCTTAACCGTAATTTCCAATAGTTAACATGAAGTTAAGACAGGCTGCCGGCGAAAGGGAAGGTGCGCGTCAACCTCATGTATACGCGTGAGTTTCCTGGAGAATTCCCAAACAAGGATGCGAGATGAACCCAGTCATCGCGCGGCCAGAGGGAGTTAGAAAAATCGAACGACAGAGACTATTGCAAGAAATTACGACATAAGAAGAAGAGAGAAGCCATGCCGAAGAAAATCCTGTTCGTTACTTCCTTCCCGCCCTTCCCGATGGATCGCAGCGGGGGCGGGATACGATCGAGGTTGCTTCTCGATGCACTGAGTACATGCGGACAGGTCAGCATTTTTTACCTGAACTACCGCGGCGCGGACCACGACCTCCAAAAAATCCCTGAATCGCCCTTTAGCGATGGCACCCTGCGACTTTCGAAATCCGTCCTGATTCCCGGACACGGAACCGGGAAGGTCGGCGCCTATGCCGCCAAGGCCTTCGACTTCGTAGCCGGCCGGGGCATGGCTGCGGCGGGTCTCAGGGTTAGCAAGGAGGCGCGCCGGCTTATGGGCGAGATGATCGATCGCGGGGAAGTCGATCTCGTCGTCGGCCGCCTGAGCCGCCCGACGGCAGTCGCCGGTCTTCTCGAAGAGCTGCGCGTGCCCCTCATCGTCGATGCCGACGATTGGGAGCCGAGCCGCACCATCGCACAGATCCGCGCAACGCCTGCCCATAATCTTCCCTTGCGCGTTTTCCTGCACCGCTATCTTCAAGGCTCGCAGGCTCTCGGAGACCGGCTTCTTGAAAGGGCCGATCACGTCTGGCTCGCATCCGAGGCGGACACGGCGATGCTCGCGCGCCCGAACGTCACGACCCTGCCGAACCTGCCCCTGGCGAAAGCCGGCGAATCGATCACTCCTCTGGCCAGGTCTGACCGGGCTTCGAAGACCCTCTTTGCGGTCGGCCAATGGAGCCGCTCACAGAATTCCGACGGCATGAAGTGGTTCCTACGCAGCGTTTGGCCGCTGCTTTTCGAACGCATGCCCGAAGCGGAGCTTCGCATAAGCGGCGACACCCCGGAAGCGCTGGCGCGGGAATGGCGCGCGCTACCGAATGTCCGCCCACTGGGCTTTGTCGACGATCTGCGCGCGGAATACGAAAAGGCGGCCCTGGTGGCCGCCCCCATAACCTGGGGCGGCGGCACCAAGATCAAGGTTCTGGAGGCGCTTGCCTACGGCCGCGTGCCGGTCGGCCCGGATCATGCCTTCGACGGCCTTGCCGATGTCTCCTCCGTCCAGACCATCGCCGCCGTCGAAAACGACCCGGCGAGAACCGCCGAGACGATCGCGAGCCTGCTCGACGACCCGCAGGCGCGGCACACGCGCGAGGCTGCAGCCGTGGAATACTACCGGGAAAACTACTCCGTCGCCGCATTCAACCGGCATGTCCGGAATACCGTGGAACAGGTTATCGGGCCGGAATGACCGCCCTCGCCCGGACGGCGTAGAGAGAATTTGCCAGTTGGCCTGTAAGCCGGGTTCTGTATGGCTCCGGCTTTCACCGGAACGTGGCAGCCATTCATCTGGGACCGGACTTGCGCCCGGCCTCTTGCAACCCACCCGGATGACCGGCCCGGAAACAGGCTGGACCGCTTGCGCGGCCCGCGTCATCCCTATTCGGTTTTGCTCCCGGTGGGGTTTACCGTGCCGCCCATGTCGCCATGGCCGCGGTGGGCTCTTACCCCACCCTTTCACCCTTACCTTCCAAGGAAGGCGGTTTGCTTTCTGTGGCACTTTCCCTGGGGTCGCCCCCGCCGGACGTTATCCGGCACCGTGTTTCCGTGGAGCCCGGACTTTCCTCACCCTGCGGCCTTTCGGCACTTGCAAGGCGCGGCTGCCCGGCCAACTGGCAGGGGGTGACTAGCCCATGGCGGGCCGAAACACCAGAGCCTCAGCGAAAATGAACGGCGAAATCGGTCGCATAGTCCGGTTCGTCGAGCCGGCCGCGAATCACCAGGTCCGCACCGATGCGGCCGATCTCGTCCGAACTCTTGGCCGCCGCGCCGTTGCCGCCGGTCAGAAGCGCGATGCGCTCACCCTCCACGAAGCCAGCATAGGGATAGCCATGCACGGTATAGGTCGTGACACAGGGAATGGAGACGAGGCGCACCGGGTCGAGATCGGGCAGCGACCGGGCAAGCAGTCGCTTGAGATGGACGATGGCCTCGGGCCTGCCCTCCCCGCGGAACCAGTCGCGGATCGCCTGCTCGTCCTCTATCGCCACCTCGGTCGGGTCGCCGCCGATCTTCAGATAGGTCTTGCCGTCCGGGTAGGTGATGGGCGGAAGGAAATAGAAGTGATCGGAAGGATCGGCGCTCTCGTCGATCCATGAAGGCATGCCCCGATAGGCCGCCACCTGCGCCGGCTTCAACTGCGCCAGCAGGACGGTGCGCGCCTTGACGACGAGCGCAGGCACTTTCGGCAGCAGCCCCGGCGCGCGCGAAAAACCGCCGGTCGCCACCAGCACGCGCCCGCCCGTCACCGAACCGCCGGACTTCAGCGAGACGGACGCCCGGTCGCCGGCATCCGTGACCGAAAGCGCATCGTCGAGGACCGAAATCCCGCCGGCCTTCTCCATCGCCGCGACCTGTGCGGCGACGAGCTTGCGGGGGTCGACATAACCCGCCCCCCTCGCCTCGAAGACCCCGGCGGAAGTTTCCGGCAGGGCGAACCACGGGAACCGTGCGTGCAGCGCAGCCCTGTCGAGCGAGGGCGCATCGAGCGCGTAGCACCTTGCGACATCCTCGACGGAGCGGACGAAATCGCTGCCGGCGGGGCCGCTGATCAGGCAGCCGGTCTCGCCGTAGAAGGCGATGCCGCTCTCCGCCTCGATCTGGCGATAGCGGGCGATGGAGCGGTTGGCGAGCAGCGCCCAGTCGGGATCTCCGTCGATGGTGCGGGTGATGCGCCCGCTGTCGTAGTGGCTGGAGAAGACGCCGTCATGCGTCTTCCAGTCCGCCGGCTCGCCCCGTCCGACGAGCGCCACCGAGGCCTCCGTCTTCGCAAGATGCCGCGCGGCGGCCGCACCCATCATGCCCCTGCCCACGACGACGAAATCGAAATGCTGAACCATGCTCCACCCTCACCTTTCGAAGACGGCATAGCATGGCGGCAGGCCGATTTCAGCCGGGCATTCCATCAATCGATATAGCTCTGCACCTTGCCGCAATAGCGCTTGGAAACCGGGTTCATGCGCTTGGCGCCATGGCCGGCATTGTATTTGAGGATGGTGCCGCAGGTCGTGCCGCCGCCAAGGTCATGAGCCATGGCGAGGTACTTCATGCCGAACTTGATGTTGGTTTCCGGGTCGAACAGCCCCTTGGCGCTGCCGCGATAGCCCATCATGCGCGCCGTCGCCGGCTTGATCTGCATGAGGCCGATTTCACCGGCGCTGCCGCGGGCACTCGGATTGAAATTGCTTTCGACGCGAACGACCGCATGGGCAAGATCCACCGGAACGCCGTAGGTCTTCGCATAGGTCTGGATGAGGCTGGAATAACCGGCCGCCTTCACGCCCGTCTTCAGCGGATTGTCGGCCTGCGGATAGCCGGTCGTGCTCTTGAAGGTCTTCAACTGGCCGACGACGACCTCGTCCCTGTCGGTGGTCGCCTTGCGCTTGCCGCGCTTGCTCGAAACCTTGCGCGGTTTCTCCTTGCCTTCGGCTTCGGCCTTTTCCGCCTTGGCGGTCTTCACGGCAGGTCCCCGGTAGTCGCCGGACGCCGCATGCGCCATGCCGGCGGAAAAAACGGACGCGCAAAGGCAGGCCGCGCTGAGGGCAGCAAGAAGTCTTCTCATCTATTTCCAGTCTCCAAAAGGCGCAAAGGCAGAGCCTTGGCGGCGGCGTCAGAGGCCGCGCACCTTGCGCAAACGTCTCGATCCTTGTTGGGTGCGGTCAGGCCCTGACCGCATGCTGCGCTGCAACGAACGCAACCGGAAAGAACATCCCCAATCGGGTCAGGATGTGGCGAAACGGTAAACTTCTGTTACAGACCGTAATATTCGAATATTCGAAAGGGCTTTCAAGCCACCAGTCGCGGCAGGGCGGACAGCAGCCGGTGCAGCGTGTCGATGGTCGAAAAATCGGCGATGCCGTCGACCCGCTCGGTCCGGAAATGACGCTGGAAGGCAGCCACCGCCCCCTCGGTCCTTTCCGAATAAATCCCATCGATTTCAACACCATAGCCATAGAGCGACAGCATGCTCTGCAGCGCCTCGACCGGCTGGCCGGCATCCCCCCTCTGGAAGAAGCGCCCGCCGGTAATCGCGGACGGCTCCACCCAATGTCCGACGCCTGCCGCATGGAGGCGCGCCCAGGGGAATTTTTCACCCGGATCGACCTTGCGAATGGGGGCCACATCGCTGTGCGCGAGCACCCTTTCGGGGGCTATCCCCCACCTTCCGCCACAATCGAGACAAAGTTCGACGACCGCGCGGACCTGCGCATCCGGGAAATCCGGCAGCCCGCCGGGATGGCCGGGATTGGCGATCTCGATGCCGATGGAGGCCGAATTGATGTCGGTCTCGCCCTGCCAGAAGCTCTTGCCGGCGTGCCAGGCGCGATCCGCCTCGCGCACGAGCTGCTCCACGCGCCCGTCCTCATGCACGAAGTAATGACAGGAGACCTGGCTTTCGGGCGCGCAAAGCCATTTCAGCGCGCCTTCCGCCGTTTCCATGCCGGTATAATGCAGGAGGATGATGTCGGGCGAGCGCCCGCCCGCCCTCTCGCCGAAATTCGGCGACGGCGCGGCGGTCGCGCCGGAATAGTCACATGTGAATGCGCTCATGCGGCGCAGCGTTCCTTCTCGATCGCCTCATAGGCAGCGTTGAGCGCGGCCATGCGGTCGTTCGCGATCTGATGGAACTCGGCCGGCACGCCACGCGCCACCAGCGTATCAGGATGGTTCTCCGACGCAAGCACCCGGTAGCGCTTGCGAATCTCGGCGAAATCGTCGCTCGGCTTGACGCCCAGCACCTTGTAGGGGTCGCGGCCGCTGATATGGACGTGACGCGCCGTGATCTGCTCGAAGCGCTCCTCGGCCATGCCGAAGATTTCCGCGACGCGCGACAGGAACGCCATCTCGTTCTCGTGAATCAGCCCATCCGCCTTGGCGATGTGGAACAGGCCGTCGACGATATCCTCGAGGATCGGGCAGTTCTTTTCGCAGGAGACGCAGAGCGCCTTCATCTTCTCCGCATAGGCCTCGTAGCCGGCAACGTCCTGCCGCGCGAGGTTATACAGCCGGGCGACATTGGCCGCCTGGTTGTCGGGATACTTGAAGATGTCCTTGAAGGCATCGACCTCGGCGGTCGTGACGATACCGTCCGCCTTCGCCATCTTGGCGGAAAGCGCGATCATCGCGACGGAAAAGGCAACCTGCCGGCGCGTTTCCGGATCGCCCTCGAAAAGCGTCCGCACAGCCTCGACCACGCCGGACAGCACGTTGCTGGCGGCATCGGAGACCATGCCGACAAGGCGATCCCATACGGCACTGATGAAGCAACTCGGCGAATTCTGGAACATAAGGTGATCTTGATCAGACAATTGCAGGGAAAGCAAGGCAGGAAATGGCTGGATGACAAAATTTTGATGCCCCTCATTAAGTGGAGGCATCGAATTTTCCGGTGCATGGATTTTCGCCGGCCCGGCATAGAAGACAATCCGTCATGGACTGCGGATAAGTTCGCCGCGCCGTTCCCCTGCGGGGGATTATGGTTTAGACAACGCGCACCTATCGAGACGTGCTGAAGCCGAGGAGGAAACATGGCCAAGCAGAAAGTCGCAATGCTGACCGCCGGCGGGCTCGCGCCCTGCCTGTCGTCCGCTGTCGGGGGCCTTATCGAACGCTACAGCGACGTCGCGCCGGAAATCGAGCTGGTCGCCTACCGCTCCGGCTATCAGGGCCTGCTGCTTGCCGACCGGATCGAGATCACGAAGGACATGCGCGAGAAAGCGCCCCTACTCCATCGTTATGGCGGCTCGCCCATCGGCAACAGCCGCGTGAAGCTGACGAACGCCGCCGACTGCGTGAAGCGCGGCCTCGTCAAGGAAGGCGAGAACCCGCTGCGCGTGGCCGCCGAGCGGCTCGCCAAGGACGGCATCACCATCCTGCACACCATCGGCGGCGACGACACCAACACGACGGCGGCCGACCTTGCCGCCTATCTCGGCGCCAACGGCTACAACCTCACCGTCGTCGGCCTGCCGAAGACGGTCGACAACGACGTCGTGCCGATCCGCCAGTCGCTCGGGGCATGGACGGCCGCCGAAGTCGGCGCCGGCTTCTTCGACCATGTCAGCAACGAGCAGAGCGCAGCGCCGAAGACGCTCGTCGTGCATGAGGTCATGGGCCGCCATTGCGGCTGGCTCACCGCCGCCACGGCCCGCGCCTATATCCAGAAGACCAGCGGCAACGACTATGTCGACGGCTTCATGATGAACAAGCAGCTCAAAAACATCGACGGCCTCTACCTGCCGGAGCTGGACTTCAACCTCGAAGCCGAGGCCGAGCGCCTGAGGGCGATCATGGACCGCGCCGGCTTCGTCACGCTGTTCGTTTCGGAAGGCGCGTGCCTCGACGCCATCGTCGCCGAGCGGGAAGCCTCCGGCGAAACCGTCAAGCGCGACGCCTTCGGCCATGTGAAGATCGACACGATCAATGTCGGCAACTGGTTCTCCAAACAGTTCGCCGCCCTGCTCGGCGCCGAGCGCGCCATGGTGCAGAAGTCGGGCTACTATGCCCGCTCCGCCCCGGCCAACCGCGACGACCTGCGCCTCATCCAGAGCATGACCGACCTTGCCGTCGAAAGCGCGCTCAACAAGGTCTCAGGCGTCACCGGCCACGACGAGGGCCAGGGCGGCAAGCTGCGCACCATCGAGTTCCCGCGCATCAAGGGCGGCAAGCACTTCGACACCTCCGCCAAGTGGTTCGGCGAGGTGATGGACGCCATCGGCCAGAAGTGGAAGCCGGCGGCCTGATCAGATCCCGCTTGACGGCAAAAATTTGCGATGGCTTGCTCCCCGGATCGAACACCGATCCGGGGAGTTTTCATGTCCTTCGACCATTGGCTTGCCTTCGCCGCCGCATCCGCCGTCATGCTCGCCATTCCGGGTCCGACGATCCTCCTCGTCATCTCCTATGCGCTCAGCCATGGCCGGCGCACGGCGGGGGCCACCGTCGCGGGCGTCGCGCTCGGCGACTTCACCGCGATGACCGCCTCCATGCTCGGCCTCGGCGCATTGCTCGCCACCTCGGCGGCCATCTTCACCGTGCTGAAATGGGTGGGCGCGGCCTATCTCGTCTGGCTCGGCATTAAGCTCTGGCGCGCGCCAGCCACGATCGGCGCGGAGGGCGAGGCCCCGGCGGAGGAAAGGCCCTTCCGCATCTTCGCCCATGCCTATGTCGTGACGGCGCTGAACCCCAAGAGCATCGTCTTCTTCGTCGCCTTCCTGCCGCAGTTCCTCGACCTCTCCCGGCCGATGCTGCCGCAGATGGTGATCTTCGAGGCGACCTTCCTCGTGCTCGCCACGCTGAACGCCTTCTCCTATGCCCTGCTTGCCTCCGCGGCCCGCAAAACCATCCGCAACCCCACGGTCCAGAAGGTCGTGAACCGCACCGGCGGAACGCTTCTGATCGGCGCGGGACTGCTGACGGCGGGCCTCAAACGGGCGACGGCATGACGCATCGCGAGGTCTACGGGTTGCCGCTTACGGCCTGATCGGCTATGAGCGGGGCACGGCCACGGCCGATTGATTTGCAAAAGCGGGGGCGTTCCGGCGCCCCTGAACCCCGGCAAACCGAGAGCGACACCATGGCTGATACCCCCGTTTCCCGTCCGGCACGCGTTGCCGCGCTTGCCTGTGCAGGCCTTCTTGCGACGCTTGCGGGCTGCGCCAGCGTTGCCGAAGATGCGGTGACGGCCAAGACCGTGACGCCCGCCTCGACCACCACGACGACGGATATCGCCGCAGCCGACGGCGCGACCACGGAAGTCGCCTACGCCGCCCTTCCCGTCGCCAAGCCCGGCACGGAAAACACGCCCGCCGCCCTGCCGACGCCAATTGCCGTCGCGGTCGCGGGCGATGCAGCCGCGGTTCCGGTCTCCGCCCTTGCCGAAGCCAGGGCAGAAACGGGCGCGGCCGCGGCCACCGCCGCGCTTGCCGGCAATACGGGCAATGGCGTCACCGCCGTTGCCGGCATGCCGCAAGCCTACGACACCGTCATCGGCGTCTCCGTCATGGAACCGGGCTTCGACACGGGCGAGCCGGAAGGCCTCGAACAGCTCGTCGCCACCCACAAGATCGTGCCGATGGCCAAGCCCGCGATGATCAGCAACGCCGTCCTGACGACCGAGACGCGCCTGAAGGTGCCGCAGGCCGAGCAGCCGTTCAAGAAGTCCGGCACGCCGATCGACGCCCTGATCACCAAATACGCCGCCCTCTACGGCATTCCGGAATCGCTGCTGCACCGTGTCGTGCGGCGCGAAAGCACCTACAATCCCCGGGCCTTCAACCGTGGCCACTATGGCCTGATGCAGATCAAGTATTCGACGGCCAAGAGCATGGGCTACGAAGGCCCGGCGGAAGGCCTGTTCGACGCCGAGACGAACATCAAATATGCCGGCAAGTATCTGCGCGGCGCATGGATGGTCGCGGACGACAAGAACGACGGCGCGGTGCAGCTTTACGCCGCCGGCTACTATTACCATGCCAAGCGCAAGGGCCTGCTGGACGAGACCGGGCTGCGGTAAGTTCGCGCAATTGGCCGCCATCCGCCTGCCGGCATCTTCTCCCCGCCTGCGGGGCGAAGGCGAGCCTCGAACCGATTTCCTGAAAATAGCAGCGTCTTGGGGATGTAAGGCATAGCGACATCTCCCTTCTCCCCGCGTGCGGGGAGAAGGTCGCGGCAGCGGGATGAGGGGCCCTTACCGCGTCGCTTTCAGCCAGAACGACATCGGCTTTTCGCTTTCACCCTCTTCATCGATATCCTGCCAGGCCAGCATCGTGCGCAGGTCCGCGCGATGCACATAACCGCGCCTGCCCCAGAAATCGTCCAGCGGCACATAGCCGGCCGGGCGCAAGGGATGATCCTTCGGACGTTCCACGGCGCAGAAGGCGCACCAGTCGAAGCGGTCGAGCCGCCGCGCATAGGCCTCGCGCTCCTCGAAGAAGCGCACGCCGAGGCCCCTGCCCCGATAGGCCGGCAGAAGCACGGATTCCCCGAAATAGAAGACCTTTGCCGGATCGATGCCGGCGTCGACGAACGGCGTCCTGAAAACCTCGGAGGCATCGGGCATCGGCACGCCCGTCGAGGCGCCGACGATCCGCTCCCCGTCCAGCGCCAGCACGAACAGGCTTTCGGGCGATTGCGCATAGGTCGCGAGATAGGAAGCTTCGTAGTCCTCGCTGCCCTCGTAGAGATAGGGGAAGGCGCGGAAGACGTCGGTGCGCAGGCGCGCGAGATCGGCGATATGCGGCGTGACGGCCTTGCCGTGGACGATCCTGATCTGCATGATCCGTAAATGTTCCCAAAGGCTTGAACAATGCTATAACGCGAACGGGCTTCGGCCCGGCACAACGATATGAGGGATGACATGCCAGCAAAAGAGACGATCCGCGCCTATTACGATGCTTTCAACAGGCAGGACATGGAGGCCTTCTTCGATCTCTTGCACGACGATGTCATCCACGACATCAACCAGGGCGGTCGCCAGGTCGGCAAGGATGCCTTCCGCGATTTCATGGCGCATATGAACCGCTGCTACCGCGAGACGCTGACGGATATCGTCATCATGTCCAACGACGACGGCACGCGCGGCTCGGCCGAATTCGTCGTCAACGGCCAGTACCTCGCCTCCGACGAGGGCCTGCCGGAAGCGAACGGCCAGACCTATGTCCTGCCGGCCGGCGCCTTCTTCGAGATCCGCGAAGGCAAGGTCGCCCGTATCTCCAACACCTACAATCTCAACGACTGGATCGCTCAGGTCGGCGCCTGAGCCTCTGCCGCGTCCAGCACGTCGAGAATGCGCCTGATCAGCGTCTGGGGCCGGTAGTCGAGTTTCGACGGCGTCAGCCCCAGACGGATCACCGCCAGCCCGCGCGCGGGAACGATGGCGGCCGACTGACCGTCATGCCCGCGCATCCAGAAGGTGCCGGCAGGCAGGCCGTAATCGGCATCGCTCTTGTCGCCCGGCCCCTTCGTCCAGGTCTGCATTTGGCTATAGGCGCCGCCGGATGCCGCGCTCGGCGTCGCCATGGCCGTCACGAACCCTTCCGGCAACAGCCGCACGCCGTTCCAGACCCCGTCGTTCAAAAGCAGCAGCGAGAAGCGCGCCCAGTCGCGCGCCGTCGCATACATGTAGGACGAGCCGACGAAGATGCCGGTCTCGTCCGTCTCCATCACCGCGCTCGCCATGCCGAGCGGCCCGAACAGCGCCTTGGCCGGGAAGGAAAGCGCCTGCACCCGGCCGCCGAGCGCTTCCATCCAGAGGCGCGAAAGTAGCACCGCGGTACCGCTGGAATAATTGAATCTCTCACCCGGCCTCACCTCGAGCGGCAGGGACAGCACGAAGCGCGTCATGTCCGGCTCGAGGAACAGCATGCGCGTGACATCCGCAACCCCGCCATAGCCCTCATTGAAGGCAAGCCCGCTCTCCATGGCGAGCAACTGCGCGAGCGTGATCCGCGAACGCGCATCGCCGCGCCATTCCACAAAGAGATTGTCCGCGCGCGGCGAAAGGCCGCCGGCCTGGAACACCCGGCCGAGAAGCGCGGCATTGACCGACTTGGCCATCGACCAGCCGAGCAGCGGCGTTTCGGCGGCAAAGCCCTCGCCATAGGCCTCGGCGACGATGCGGCCGTCATGCACGACGACGACGGCCCGCATGCCCGGGCCGGTAAGCGCGGGATCGGCCAGCAGCGCCGAAATCCGCGGGTCCGGCGTCACGGCCTCGCCGGCGGGCCAGAGGACGGCCGGATCGCCCTTCGAGATCGCCGGCAGCGGTACATCCGACACCGCCTGCCGCGCCGCGCGGAAATCACCATCCGGCACGGTCGAGCAACCGAACCCCTCGTTCCACACCGCATGGCCTGGCGCGAAGACGCCCAGCAGATGGGTCGTGACCGTCTTTTCCGAAAGATCGACATTCTGCCGCATCAGGCGCAGCAGCGGATGGCCGGGGGCCTGCACGTCCAGCGCCAGCACCTGCTGGGGATCGCGCCCGGCGATGAAGACGTTCGAGCAGACGATCTTGGCCGCATAGCCGGACCCGACGCTCAGCAGCGACGGCGGCGATACGATGATCCAGCTCGCCCCCACCAGGATGACGAGAACGAGCAGGGAAAGCGGCCAGGCGGCCAGCCTGTAGAATCGTCCCATCGCGGCCCTCTCCTTACGCCTGCGAGACAAGCAGGATTTGATCGTCGTGAGAAGGCCTTTTTGTGTCTCAGGCCGAAAGCCTGATCTCCGGCCGCGCAAGGAGGGCTATGACATCGGCTGCGGCGACCGGCCCGGAAATCAGGTAGCCCTGCGCTTCCGACGCGCCCCGCTGGCGGATGAAATCCAGTTGCCCTTCGGACTCGATGCCCTCCACCGTCGTCGTCACCTGGAAGGTCTGGCCCAGTTTCAGGATGATATCGACGATCTCGGCCTCGCGCTTGTTCTCCATCATAGCCCGCGCGAAGGAGCGGTCGATCTTGAGCTGGTCAATGGGGAAAGCGCGCAGGTTGTCGATCGAGGAGAAGCCGACGCCGAAGTCGTCCAGCGCGACGCGCACGCCATGGGCGCGCAGCTTGCCGAGCGTCTCGCGGATCGCCGCCCGGTCCGCCGACAGGACGGATTCCTTGACCTCGATGGTGAGGCGTCCGGGTGCAAGGCCCGTTTCGGCAAGACAGGCCTTCACATGATCGACGAAGGCGCAGTCCTTGAACTGGTCGCCCACCACATTGACCGCCACGCCCGCCGGCGCGGGCCAGCGGGCCGCCTCGCGGCAGGCCTCGCGCATCACCCAGTCGCCGAGCGGCAGGATGAGGCCGGTCTTCTCCGCGGCCGGAATGAAGACTTCCGGGTTGATCACGCCC
Organism: Shinella zoogloeoides; assembly: GCF_020883495.1. Taxonomy (NCBI): domain Bacteria; kingdom Pseudomonadati; phylum Pseudomonadota; class Alphaproteobacteria; order Hyphomicrobiales; family Rhizobiaceae; genus Shinella; species Shinella zoogloeoides. The sequence continues at coordinate 2,115,993 of NZ_CP086610.1, forward strand.
TTCACCGGATGCCGCCAGCGTATGAGCGCTTCGAAGGCGCGCACGGAACGGCTCTCGACGCCAACGATCGGCTGGTATTCCAGGAAGAATTCGCCCGCCGCGACCGCGCGCGCCAGATCGCGCTCGACGTCCGCGCGCGCCTGCATGTCGGCGGCAAGGGCCGCGTCGAAGAAGCGGAAGCTGCTGCCCTGCACCGCCTTGGCCTCATAAAGGGCGACGTCGGCGCGCTTGAGCAGTTCCGACATGGTCGTGTCGCCCGCTTCCAGGAAAGTGACGCCGATACTGCAGCCGCTCGCCACGCGATGGCGCTTCAGCTCGAACGGCGCTTCGAACAGGCCGCAGATGGTGCGGCAAACGTCTTCCGCCTTGCCCTGGGAAGGACGGCCCGGGATGCCCACGACGAATTCATCGCCGCCGAGGCGGTAGACGCGCGCCGGCGCGGGCAGCGCCCGGGTCAGCCGGTCGGCGATGGCGGCCAGAAGCTGGTCGCCCACATCATGGCCGAGGCTGTCGTTGACGAACTTGAAACGGTCGAGGTCGATGAGAAGGAGCGCCGGCCGGTGCTCCCCCCTCGCCTCCACGCGAGCCTGGATGTCGCGCTCGAGGCAATAGCGGTTGGCAAGTCCGGTCAGCCGGTCGTGATGGGCGTCGTGCGTCAGCCGCTGCTCGGTCTGCCGGCGCTGGCTGATCTCGTCGATGAGCTGCGCCTTCGAACGGCCGATCTGGTAGAAACCGACGCCGAAGAAGACGGGCATGAGAGCGAGCGCGGTGGCCGCCGGCGCGGAAAAGCCGAAGAGGCTCGCCTGCTCCGGCTCGCGCAGGAGCTGATCGGCGGCAAGGCAGATCGCGGGAAGGAAGGTTCCGAAGACCGATCCTGCCAGCGCATAGCGCTGCTCGATCCTCGGCAACAAGGTTTTCAACATCATGTAACCCTAAACCGTTGTTATCATGACAACAGGGTGAGCACTGGCCCCATCGGCCTCACGATGTTCTAGCCAACAAAGAATGACAGAGTCTTAAGAGTGCGTTGGCGTTTGGCCCCCAAGATTCAGGGGGTCTTCTTTTCCCGGGAACCTTGGCGCGGCTCGCGCGTTCCTGCCCTTGTTGTCATTCGTGCGTGGGGCTTCGCGCGACTATCGAGTGGGAAGGACATGACATGAAATCGATGATCCTCGCCGCCGCCGGTCTGCTTGCGGGCGCAAGCGCATTGCCGGCTCTGGCGGCAGACATGACCGTCACCGAACCGCCCATGGAGGCCCCCATCACCGAGGTGTCGGGCGTCTACGACTGGGGCGGCTTCTATGTCGGCGTGAATGCCGGCTACGCCTTCACCGGGGTCGATTACTCCGACGGCACGACCTCCATCGACCGCGACCTGAACGGGTTCGCGCTCGGCGCCTATGCGGGCTACAACATCTTCAACGACGGCTGGGTCTACGGCGTCGAGGCCGACGTCAAGCACGACTTCAACGACGAGCGCTTCGCGACCGGCGCCGGCACGATCGATACGGAAACCACCTGGGGCGGCTCCGTCCGCGCCCGTCTCGGCTACGCCATCGACCGGACCCTGATCTACGGCACGGGCGGCTATGCCTTCACCCACGCCAAGCTGGAGAACGTAACCACCGGCGCGAGCGACGGCGAGACCCTGCACGGCTGGACCATCGGCGCGGGCGTCGAGCACGCCTTCACCGACACCGTGGCGGGCCGGATCGAATACCGCTACAGCGACTACAGCAAGTCCGACGTCTTCGGCCTCGCCGGGGTCGATGGCGATGTCGATTCGCACTCCATCATGGTCGGCGTGAGCATGAAATTCTGACCGCGAAGCCGGGACGGTGCCGCCGTCCCGGCTTAACGCTCCGCTAACCGTAATTTTACGAAAATACGCGATAGGTCGAGAACCCGTCTCGCGCGCTCCCCTTTACGGCCCGGTCCATTCGAGGCAGGATTGGTAAACGCGCAACAACGGAACCTCCATGCGTCGGCTCATTCCGGTTCTCCTGCCCCTCGCCCTCTTCGCGACGTCCTGCTCCACCTCCAGCTACGACCTTGGGGTCACCACCGCCTCGGTCCCGCCGCGCTTCGAGGACAAGGACCCGCAGGATTTCGGCGCGCGCAATCCGCACAGGCATCAGGTCCACGGCATCGACGTGTCCAAGTGGAACGGCGATATCGACTGGCCGGCGGTCAAGAAAGGCGGCGTCTCCTTCGCCTTCCTGAAGGCGACCGAGGGCACCGACCGCATCGACAGCCGCTTTGCCGAATACTGGCGGGGCGCCAAGGCCGCCGGCGTCGCCCATGCCCCCTACCACTTCTATTACTTCTGCTCGACGGCGGATGCGCAGGCCGACTGGTTCATCGCCAATGTGCCGAAGGAGGCCGTGCTGCTGCCCCCGGTGCTGGACGCCGAGTGGAACCCCGATTCGCCCACCTGCAAGACCCGCCCGCCCGCCGACGAGGTGCGCACGGCCCTCAAGCGCTTCATGGACCGCCTCGAGGCGCACTACGGCAAGCGCCCGATCATCTACACGACGGTCGATTTCCACCGCGACAACCTCGTCGGCTATTTCGACGGCTACCCATTCTGGCTGCGCGCGGTCGCCGAGCACCCGGAAAACATCTACCCGGCGCGCAAGTGGGCCTTCTGGCAATATACCTCCACGGGCGTCGTGCCCGGCGTGGCGACGAATACCGACATCAACGTCTTTGCCGGTTCGGCGAAGAACTGGAACCAGTGGGTCGCCTCCGTTTCACGCTGACGGCTGCAACAGTCGCCCGATAAAGACGGGCGGCACGCCGCGGTTGCGGTTTTCTTCTTGCTTCCGTCACATTCATCTGAGACAGCCGGACAACCTCAGATGACAGGGCGACGGACCCAAGGAGCATTCGGATGCGGCAGAACCTGAAGACGACACTTGCGGCAGGCCTCACGGCGTTTCTTCTGGCGGGCGGCGCGCACGCCCAGACAGCGGCGGCGCCGGCCTGCGGCGGCGATTTCAAGGCCTTTCTGGACGGCGTGAAGGCCGAAGCGATCGCGCGCGGCGTTTCCGCCGACGTGGTCGACCGGGCGCTCGCCGGCGCGGCCATCGACCAGAAGGTGCTGTCGCGCGACCGCGCACAGGGCGTCTTCCGCCAGACCTTCCTCGAATTCTCCAAGCGCACGGTCAGCCAGGCCCGCCTCGATATCGGCCGCAAGAAACTGAAGGAGCTCGCCCCGGTCTTCGCCCGCGCCGAGCAGGAATTCGGCGTTCCCGGTCCGATCATCGCCGCCTTCTGGGCCATGGAGACCGACTTCGGCGCGGTACAGGGCGATTTCAACACCCGCAACGCCCTCGTGACGCTCTCGCACGATTGCCGCCGCCCGGAACTCTTCCGCAAGCAGCTTCTCGCCGCCATCGAGATGGTCGGCCATGGCGACCTCGACCCGAACGGCACGACCGGCGCCTGGGCCGGCGAGATCGGCCAGGTGCAGATGCTGCCGAAGGACATCATCGAATTCGGCGTCGATGGCGACGGCGACGGCCATGTGAACGTCAAGCAGAGCGCTGCGGACGCCATCCTGACCGCCGCCAAGTTCATCCAGCATCTCGGCTTCACCAAGGGCCAGCCCTGGATTCAGGAAGTCTCCGTGCCGGACGTGCTGCCCTTCGAGAAGACCGGCCTGCAGCCGGGCATGACGGCGGCCGACTGGTTCGCCCTCGGCGTCAAGCCGCGCGACGGCAACACCTCTTTCGGCAATCTCGAAGCCTCCCTCGTGCTGCCGCAGGGCCGCAAGGGACCGGCCTTCATCACCTATCCGAACTTCAACATCTATCTCGAATGGAACCAGTCCTTCATCTACACCACGTCTGCCGCCTACTTCGCCACGCGCCTTGCCGGCGCGCCGCCCTATGAGCGCGGCAACCCGGAGGAAGGCCTTTCCGAAGAGGGCATGAAACAGCTCCAGACGAAGCTGCAGACACTCGGCCACGATGTCGGCAAGATCGACGGCATCCTCGGCTCGGGCACGCGCGCGGCGATCCAGAAGGAACAGCTTCGCCTCGGCCTTCCCGCCGACGGCTGGGCGACGCAGGCGCTGCTCTCCGCGCTCTGATCGAAATCGGGTGGCCGCCGGTCACCCGGATGTTATAGGTTTCCCCTGACCTGACGCGGCGCATGCCCGGTCGAACCGGACATGCGCCGTTTTCGTTTTGCAAGGGAAAATCCATGGAACAGACGGTAGCGCCCACACGCATGAGCGCCGGCACCTGGGGCCTGCTCGCATTGCTCGGCATGATCTGGGGCGGCTCGTTCTTCTTCGCACGCGTGGCCGTCGCGCATGTGCCGCCCGCCACGCTCGTGCTGCTGCGCGTCGGCATCGCGGCGCTTGCGCTCCACATCTATGTCGCCGGCCGCTTCGGCATCTACGCGACGCTGCGCGCCCGCTGGCGCGAATTCCTGCTGCTCGGCCTCCTCAACAACGCCGTGCCGCATATGCTGATCTTCCTCGGCCAGACGCAGATCGGCGCGGGCCTCGCCTCCATTCTCAACGCCACGACGCCGATCTTCACCGTGCTCATCGCCAACCGGATGACCACGGACGAAAAACTCTCGCCGGAAAAGATCGCCGGCTGCCTGATCGGCCTCGTCGGCACCGCCGTGCTGATCGGCCCGCGCGCCCTCGCCCCCTTCACCGGCGACGGCGGGCCGCCGCTCTGGGCCGTGATCCTGCCGGTGCTCGCCGCCGTCTCCTACGGTTTTGCCGCGACCTACGGCAAGCGTTTCCGGGGCACCGCCCCGCCGGTCATCGCCGCCGGCCAGCTCACCGCCTCGACGCTGCTGATGCTGCCCGTCTCGCTGAGCCTCGATTCGCCCTGGCAGCTTGCCCTGCCCCCGCTGCCGGCCATGCTCGCCGTCCTTGCGCTGGCGCTGCTCTCGACCGCCTACGGCTACATCCTCTTCTTCCGGATCATGGCCGCCGCCGGCGCCACCAATACCTCGCTCGTCACCCTGCTGGTGCCGCCAAGCGCGATCGTCGCCGGCATGCTCTTCCTCGGCGAACGGCTGACGCCGCTCGGCATTGTCGGCATGGCGCTGGTGCTGCTCGGTCTCGTGGTGCTGGACGGGCGCGCCTTCGCCCGCTTCCGCGCCCGCTGATCCGGCTGGAACAAAGCGCCCGGACGCCCGTTTCGGGACAGTCGGGCGCGTCGGAAACGCCCGGCTTTCGCCACACTGGTAAATGCACAATGCCGGCATTCGTCATTTGGTAGGGATTGTGAATTTTTTGTGGCGCATACGATAGAGGAGAAAAATCAGCGGCTTAGCACTGTGAATAACCGTCCCTGGACGGCCGGATGTTGCAACGCAGCAACAAAACACCTTTCCAAGCCGCTTTTTTCGGTCGTAGTATCGACCCGTCAACGCAAGGAGGTCAGCCATGGGACTCACACATTCCTTGAATGTTCTGATGATCAGTGCAGCGTTCCTCTTCGTCGCAACGATGATCTTCATCTAAGGCGACCAAAGCGAAGCAGAAGGGTCAGGGAAAAAGACCAATAACCCTGCCCAGACTATTCAAGAAAAATGCATGGCCCCGGAAACGGCGCCATGCATTTTCGTTTCGGGCAGGCAATGTCTTCAGGCCGCCGCGCCCGCCGTGTGGTTCGGCGCGATCTTCGCAAAGCCGACGCCGTCACAGACGGCCGAAACCAGCGTGGCCCGGTTCATCGTATAGAAATGGAACTCGCCCACGCCGCGGGCGATGAGATCTTCCACCTGACGGACGGCAAGCTCCACCGCGACAGCGGCGCGCTCCTGCGGCCGGTCGTCGAACGGCGCCAGACGCTCGGCGAGCCATCCCGGCACGGAAGCGCCGCAAAGGCCGGCAAACTTCTGCACCTGCGAGAGATTGTGCACCGGCAGGATGCCCGGCACGACCGGGATCGCGATGCCCGCCTTGCGCACCCGCTCCAGATAGCGCTCGTAATCGTCGTTCTCGAAGAAGAACTGCGTCAGCGCGCGCGTCGCGCCCGCATCCACCTTGCGCTTCAGCATGTCGATATCGGCGGCGACATCGGGGCTTTGCGGATGCTTTTCCGGATAGGCGGAAACGGACAGTTCGAAATCGGCAAGGGTGCGCAGGCCCGCGACCAGTTCGGCCGCATTGGCATAGCCGCCCGGATGCGGCTGGTAGGCCGCGCCGACGCCGCCCGGCGGATCGCCGCGCAAGGCCACGAAATGCTTCACGCCGACCGCCTGGAATTCCGCGACGACGGCATGGACCTCCTCCTTCGTCGCCCCGACGCAGGTCAGATGCGAGGCGGCGGGCAGCCCCATGTCGAGGAGGTGGCGCACCGTCGCCAGCGTCGGCGCCTTGGTGGAGCCGCCCGCGCCATAGGTGACGGACATGAAGCCGGGCCGATAGGCCGAAAGCTCGGCGGCCGTTTCCCAGAGCTGGCCTTCGGCCTCCGCCGATTTCGGCGGGAAGAATTCGAAGGACAGGCGGATATCCTTGCGGGCTGGGCTGGCGGTCGCCGGGTTCATGTCAACTCCTCCTGCGGATTGCGATAGGGTCGGCCGCCTCGGCGCGCTGGTCGCGGGCAAGCCAGATGGTCACGGTCAGCGCATCGGCGGCCGAATGCGCGGGCTTGAGGTCCACGACCTCCTCCACGACCAGCCCCGCCTTCTCCAGCCACTCGGAGAGCGTACGATGGGAAAAGCCGAGACGGACATGGGCATGCTCGTCACGCAGGTGTTCCAGCGCGTGCGGGGCAAGGTCGATGATGGCAAGACGCCCGCCCGGAGCCAGCATGCGCGCAGCTTCGAGGACCGCCGCTTCCGGCTCTTCGAGGAAGTGCAGCACCTGATGGATCGTCACGACATCGAATTCGTCGCGCTCCAGCGGCAGGTTGAAGATGTCGCCATGGCGGATGGAGGCCTTGGTGATGCCGGCGCGATCCAGATTGGCCCGCGCCACCGCAAGCATGTCGCGGCTGGCGTCGACGCCGACGCCGCGCCGGTAAAGCCCCTCGAAGAGCTGCAGGATGCGCCCCGTGCCCGTGCCGAGGTCGAGGAAGGCGTCGACCGGCTCCGTGCCGATGAGCGCGGCGAGCTTCGCCTCCACTTCCGCCTCGCTGACATGCAGACGCCGCACCGCATCCCACTCCGCCGCGTTGCGGCTGAAATAGGCCTGCGCCTTGTCGGAGCGGATCTTCTTGAGCACGCGCAGCCGTTCGTCGTCGCGCGCGAAGACCGCATCCGCCGGATCGATGGCCTCCAGCAGCCGGCGGGCGAGCGAGACGGCGACGCCGCCCTGGCTCAGCCGGAAGAACGCCCAGGCGCCCTCCTGGTAGCGATCGACCAGCGCGGCTTCCGCCAGGAGCTTCAGGTGGCGCGAGATGCGCGGCTGGGACTGGCCGAGGATATCGGTGAGGTCCGTCACCGTCAGGTCGCCATGGGACAGGAGCGCGAGAAGGCGAAGCCGCGTCGGTTCGCCCGCCGCCTTCAGGATCTCCACAATGTCGTCCAGTCCAAGTGTCTGCGTGTCGCCCATGGTCTTTCCAATCAAGACATAAAGATATGTTTATGTGATTAATCTGCTTCGCGCAAGAGCCAATCCATGCGCCGATCTTCCCATCAACAGGGCCAAAGAAAAACCCCGGCAAGCCGGGGTTTTTCAAAGGCAAAAGCAGCGTCGGCCTCAGCGCGTCAGGCGCTTGTAGGTCACGCGCTTCGGATTGACGGCATCCGCGCCGAGGCGGCGGATCTTGTCCTGCTCGTAGTCCTCGAAGTTACCCTCGAACCATTCCACATGGCTATCGCCCTCGAAGGCGAGGATGTGGGTGGCGAGACGGTCGAGGAACATGCGGTCGTGCGAGATGATGACGGCGCAGCCGGCGAAGTTCTCCAGCGCGTCTTCCAGCGCGGCCAGCGTTTCCGTGTCGAGGTCGTTGGTCGGTTCGTCGAGCAGGATGACGTTGTAGCCGCCCTTCAGCATCTTGGCGAGGTGCACGCGGTTGCGCTGGCCGCCCGAGAGCGTGCCGACCTTCTGCTGCTGGTCGCCGCCCTTGAAGTTGAACGCGCCGCAATAGGCGCGGCTGTTCATCTCGTGCTTGCCGAGCTTGAGCACATCGTTGCCGCCGGAGATTTCCTCCCAGACGGTCTTGTTGCCGCCGAGCGCATCGCGGCTCTGGTCGACATAGCCGAGATCGACCGTCTCACCGACGGTGATCGAGCCGGAATCCGGCTTTTCCTGGCCGGTGATCATGCGGAACAGCGTCGTCTTGCCGGCGCCGTTCGGGCCGATGACGCCGACGATGCCGCCGGGCGGCAGCTTGAAGGTAAGGTTCTCGATGAGGACGCGGTCGCCATAGGCCTTGGTGAGGTTTTCCGCCTCGATGACCACGTTGCCGAGACGCTCGCCGACCGGGATGACGATCTGCGCGTCGCCGGGACGACGGTCGGCCGCCGCCTTGACCAGTTCGTCATAGGCCTTGATACGGGCCTTGGACTTGGCCTGACGGGCCTTGGGCGAGGAGGCGATCCACTCCTGCTCGCGCGACAGCGCCTTCTGGCGGGTGCCCTCTTCGCGTTCTTCCTGCGCCATGCGCTTTGCTTTGGCCTGCAGATAGGCGGAGTAATTGCCTTCGTAGGGAATGCCACGACCGCGGTCGAGTTCGAGAATCCAGCCCGTGACATTGTCGAGGAAGTAGCGGTCGTGGGTGATCATCAGCACGGAGCCGGGATATTCGCGCAGGTGCTTTTCGAGCCAGGCGATCGTCTCGGCGTCGAGATGGTTGGTCGGTTCGTCGAGCAGCAGCAGGTCCGGCTGGGCGAGCAGCAGCTTGCAGAGCGCCACGCGACGCTTTTCACCGCCCGAAAGGCTATCGACGCCGGAGTCGCCCGGCGGGCAGCGCAGCGCGTCCATCGCCATCTCGACCTGGCTTTCGAGGTCCCAGAGGTTCTGGCTGTCGATGATGTCCTGGAGCTTGGCGCCCTCTTCCGCCGTCTCGTCGGAATAGTTCATCATCAGTTCGTTGTAGCGGTCGAGGATCGCCTTCTTGGGGGCGACGCCCTCCATGACGTTTTCGAGCACGGTCTTGGATGCGTCGAGCTGCGGCTCCTGCGGCAGGTAGCCGAGGGTCGCGCCCTCCGCCAGCCACGCCTCGCCCGTGAACTCCTTGTCGAGGCCGGCCATGATCCGCAGCACCGTCGACTTACCCGCGCCGTTCGGGCCGAGGATACCGATCTTGGCATCCGGGTAGAACGAGAGGTGGATGTTCTCGAGGATCTTCTTGTTGCCATAGGCCTTGTTGAGCCCAGACATGTGGTAGATGAACTGACGTGCCATGAAAACGCGCTCCGGATCGGACAAATTTGCCCGCTATGTAGGCGAATTCTCCGCCCGCGGCAATCAGCGAAAGCCGCGGCGCACAGGCAAGGCGGCCCGCGTCTACCGCAGCGCGGCGTGGTCGATGCGCAAGAGCTGGAAGCGCGTTTCGGCCGGCGGCGCGATCCGCACCAATCCCGGCCAGTCCTCGCCTGCCGACAGCGCCGCATAGAGCGGGGCGAAAGCGGCATCCGACGTCAGCGGCAGACGGCAGACCGCCACATAATCGAACGGCGCCAGCGCCGCCCGGCGCACCGCGGGATCGCTCGACAGGAACGCCTCGTACATGCGCTTCATGCCGGGCGAGGCGCGGTGGAACGGCATGGCGGCGACCCGGAAACCCTCGGGCATGGCCTCGATAAGGGTGAAGGCAAGACCATTGGGCTGAGCGATCCGGCCGGGCGCAACGGTCGCCAGAACCGAAAGATCCTCCCCCTCGCAGGCATCCATGGACATATAGTCGACAGCATCGAAAGGACGATCGACGGGCTTCACGAGGGCGACCATGCCCACAAAAGCGGCGACCGCCGCCGCAAACGCTCCGAGCGCAGCGCGCTGCCGGCCCGCGCCTGTCCGCGGGTCGAGCCACCAGGCGACGAGCGCCGGCAGGAAAAGCGGCGTCAGCGCAGAGGCAAAGCGGATATAGCGGACCATCAGCAGGGCAAGAAGGAGTGAAACCGCCGCAAGCGCATAGAGCGCAAGGAAGGACGCCGCACCGGACCGGGCCTTTGCAACCGCCATCGGCAGCAGCAGGCAGAGCACGGACCCGACCGACAGCAGCGCCGCCACGACAGCATAGCGGCCGTTCCGCAACAGGAAGAGCACGCCCTGTTCCTGCTCGATACGGTCGAACCAGTAAAGGCGGGACAGTGGATCGATGACCGCATAGGGCCCGGCCAGGCAGGCCGGAAACAGCACGGCGGCCAACGCCAGAACGCCGAGCGAGGCAAGCGCCAGCAGCGACGCCCTTGCCATCGGCGATGCGGGCATCCCCGGCACGAGGCACACGCCGCCGAATGCAAGGGACAGGCCGAGCATCAGGACGATCTGCGGCGCGGAAAAAGCGTCGCACTGCTGCGCCGCGATCCCGGCCGGCCCGAGAAAGGCCGCGGCGAGCACGACAGTCGCGCTCCCCATGCCGACCGCCGCATTCAACAGAACCGCACGGCTTCCCTTCGCATCGAGGATATAGCTGCAGGCCATCGCGCCGAAGGCGGCGACCACCAGCGGCAGGCATTCCAAACCTACCGCCACCGACGCCGCTCCGGCGGCCCCCGTCAAAAACCCGCCCTTCGCATCCCAGCAAAGCCCCGCGGCCATGGCGAGCAGCAGCACAAGCTGGACATTGTGATGGTCGATCCGGCCCGGCGCGAATTCCAGCACCGCGAAAGCCATAAGCATCGCCATCAGGACGAATATCATGGCCTCCGCCATCCTCGACGGCAGCGGGCCGCCCATCAACCCGCGCGCCACGAAGACGGCAAGGCCGCAGAAGGCGATCAGCATCAGAGGCGGCCAGAGGAGATAGGCGATGCCCAGAGCCTGCTCCGGCGCGACGAAGACGGACAGCGCCTTCGAAAACACCAGATAGGGCAGGTCGACCAGCCGCGACCAGGGCGAAAGATAGGGTTCCGGCATGGCGACGGACGGCAGGACCGGATCGAACCAGCCCGTCTCGCCCGATACCAGGCGGCCGATCTGCGCGGCGCGCAGCCTGTCGTCCACATCCGCATAGACGGCCCGCCCGTCGGCCAGATCCGCAAGAACCACCGCAAGACCCGTACCGCAGACAAGACCGGCACTCTCGAGCCGCGTCAGGCGCGTCGGGCAGTCCCGCCGGCACGCAACTTGCGAAACACCCGATGCCATTCCTGCCAATCCCGCTGAAAATGCCCGCAGCCTAGGAGATCCCGTTTAAGATTGGGTTGCCGCCCGCAACGCTCATCGCGCGCCCGCCACGGCAGCGATACCCTCGGTGCAGCGGGATTTTACCGGGACCGCGCCGCCTATCAGCGCCGACAGCGTCCCCTCGCCCGCCGCAAGGCCGATGGTGAGGCCGATCACGACGGGCTGGCCGGCCGTCTTGCGGCAGGCGAGGCGCACGCGTTCCCCTGCGCCGGGACCGAAGGCCGCGTCGAAGGCGGCGCGGACTTCGGCGAGCGTCATGACGCCGCCGGCTTTCCCGGAAAAGAGCGCGGGGAGAGGCGAGGCATTGAGCTGGTCGAGCAGGTCCAGCGAGCGGCTGTAATAGGCTTCCGCCGAGGTGGCGAGGCAACTGCCGCTTTTCAGCCATTGCCGCCGGTCGAGTCCGATGCGGGCTGCGGGCATGGCGGCCAGAAGGCGCTCCCGCGTGCCCGAGGCGAGCGTGATTTCAGGCAGTTCCGTCCATTTTCCCTTGCGCGCCCGCTGCTGAAGGTCGGCCTCGACCCCACAATAGCTGTTGCGGATCTGGAAGCGGCTGTGCAGCGAGAACCGCTTCGCTGCCGGCCCGGCAGCGGAAAAGTCCGCGCAGCCCCGGCTCTTCGGCCGCGCCGCGCAATAGCCCGGCTGCCAGCTTACGGAGAGGATTTCGCGCGCGGCGCCGGCGGGCGCGGCCTCCGTGCCGGCGAAGGCGGGTGCCGCCAGCAGGCAGAGGCAGGCAGAAAGAAAGGAAAACAGGCAACGGAAGCACAAGGCAGCTTTCGTCTTCATGACCAGCTCCAACGAGAACAAAACGAGATCATTTACAACCATAAATCAGAAAAATGCAACCCATGATCCGAAAAATCGCGAATGACGTGCGGCAGTGGAAAAATACACGCCGCATCCCATTGTCTTTGCGCGGCAAATCGCGTTGACCTGTCCGCAAAGGGGAGGACTTGCCGTGTTTTCACAGGCCGAGACGCTGAAAAGCCCGAGCGGGGCGGCGCTTGCGCTGCGGCACGAGCCGGCGCGCGGAGAGGCGCGCGGCATCCTTCTTCTCAGCCACGGCCTTGCCGAGCATAGCGCGCGCTACGCCCCCTTCGCCGACCGCATGGCGGCGGAGGGTTTTCACGTCTATGCGCATGACCATCGCGGCCATGGCCATACGACAGCGCCGGATGCGCCGCTCGGCCAGTTCGCGCCGCGCGGCGGCATCCATCGCGTCATCGAGGACATGCGCGCGGTGCGCGACCTTGCCGTGGGCCGGCACCCCGGCCTGCCGGTGGTGCTGTTCGGCCATTCGATGGGCGGCCTCATGGCGCTTGCCTTCGCGCAGGCCCATCCCGCCGATATCGACGCGCTCGCCGTGTGGAATTCCAATCTCGAGCCGGGTCCCGCCGGACGGCTGGCGCAGGTCGTGCTGGCCGGCGAGCGGATGCTGAAGGGATCGGACGTGCCGAGCGGCATCCTGCCCAGGCTCACCTTCGGGGCCTGGGGAAAATCCATCGCCGGCCGACGGACGCAGTTCGACTGGCTGTCGCACGATGCGGCGCAGGTGGACGCCTATATCGCCGATCCGCTCTGCGGCTTCGACGTCAATGTCTCCATGTGGATCGATATCTTCGCCGTCACCTTCGCCGATGCTTCGTCGGAAGGGATCGCGCGCCTGCCGAAGGTGCTGCCGATCCACCTTGCCGGCGGCGACGAGGATCCGGCGACCGATCGCGGCCGGGCGACCCTCGCCTTTTCGCAAAGGCTCAAGAAATCGAGGCTTGAGGACGTGACCACGATCGTCTATCGCGGCATGCGTCACGAAACGCTGAACGAAAGCCCGGCGCTGCGCGATCCCGCCATCGACGCCTTTGCCGGCTGGTGCCGCCGGGTTGTCGAGCAAAAGCGCCGGCCGCCGGACCCATCATGAGCACGACCACTATAACGCCGCTGCGCAACGAAGTCAGCCTCGGGCTTGCCTTCATGGTCCTGTCGGTGCTCATCTCGCCGATCATCGATATCTTCGCCAAACTCGCCGTCACCTCCGTTCCCGCGACGGAGATCACCTTCGTGCGCCTGCTTTTCCAGATGACGGTGCTGGGGCCGATCTGCCTGATGCGCGGCACGCTGCTGGACGTGACATGGAAGAAGATGGGGCTTCACGCCGCCCGCGGCCTGCTGATGGCCATCACCATGATCAGCTTCGTCACGCCGCTCGCCGTGATGGAGGTGGCCGACGCCATCGCCATTTTCTTCGTCGAGCCGATCATCCTCACCATCCTCGGCTCCATCTTCCTGAAGGAGACCATCGGCTGGCGGCGCTATACGGCCTGCGGCGTCGGCTTCTTCGGCTCGCTGCTCGTCATCCAGCCGAGCCTGCAGGAAGTGGGCCTCATCGCCCTCCTGCCGGTCGTCGCCGCCTTCTCGCTGGCGCTCTTCTTCCTGCTCACCCGCCTCGTGGCGCAGAAGGAAGACCCGTGGTCCATGCAGTTCTATGCCGGTCTCTGGGGGGCGGTCATCGCCGGCCTGCTGCTCGTCGTCGGCAGTTTCGCGGGCATTTCCTTCCTCACGCCCGTCGTGCCCGACATGCAGAACACGCTCTATATCGCAGGCGCGGCCGTCGCGGCCACCATCGCCGGCGTGCTCGGGGTCTATGCCTATCGCTCGGCCCCAGCCTCCACCCTCGCCCCGCTGCAATATCTGGAGATCGTCTCGGCGACGATCTTCGGCTGGTGGGTCTTCGGCGATCTGCCGGATCCGCTGAAATGGCTCGGCATCGCCATCATCATCAGCTCGGGCCTCTATGTCATCTGGCGCGAGCGGCAGGTGGGCAAGACGGCGACGATCCAGCCCGAATCCACGCCGATCTGACAAAGACGAAAACCGGGGCGAAGACCGGCGCGCGCGGCGGGCATCAAGTCAGTCGAACCCGTCATGATGTCCCCGCCCCCGCCCGCTATCCTGCCCTCCGGCTTTTTGTTATCCAAGACGAAACGGGCGAAAAGCCCGGCGGGCGCTTTCGCGCGCCTGTGGAGGAGGAGTGCATGATGGACAAGTCGAACCTACCGCTCGCCGGTATAAGGGTCATCGAGCTGGCGCGGGTGCTCGCAGGCCCCTGGGCCGGGCAGATGCTGGCGGACCTCGGCGCGGACGTCATCAAGATCGAGAACCCCGATGGCGGCGACGACACGCGCGCCTGGGGGCCTCCCTTCGTCATGGGCAAGGACGGCGAGAACCTTTCCGCCGCCTACTACCACTCCACCAATCGCGGAAAACGCTCCATCGCCGTCGACCTCAAGACGGAGGAAGGGCGCGAGACCGTCCACCGCCTGATCGCGACCGCCGATGTGGTGATCGAGAACTTCAAGGTCGGCGGCCTCACGAAATACGGCCTCGACTACAAGAGCCTTGCGGCGCGGCATCCGAAACTCGTCTATTGCTCCGTCACCGGCTTCGGCCAGGACGGTCCCTATGCGGCCCGCGCTGGCTACGACTATATCGTGCAGGGCATGTCCGGCTTCATGTCCGTGACGGGCGCGCCGGATGGCGAGCCGATGAAGGCGGGCGTCGCGATCGCCGATATCTTCACCGGCATCTATGCCGTCACCGCCATCCAGGCCGCCCTCATCCATGTCATGAAGACCGGCAAGGGCCAGCATGTCGACATGGCGCTGCTCGACGTGCAATCGGCCGTCATGGCGAACCAGAACATGAACTTCCTCGCCTCCGGCAAGGCGCCGACACGGCTCGGCAATGCGCATCCGAACATCTCACCCTACGAGGTCGTGCCGACGTCGGATGGACACATCATCCTTGCCGTCGGCAATGACGGCCAGTTCCGCAAGCTCTGCGGCATCCTGAAACTTACCGGCGTTTCCGACGACGAGCGCTTCGCCACCAACCGCGCCCGCGTCGCCAACCGCGAGGAGGTGCGCCGCATCGTGACGGGCGCGACCGCCGCGATCACCAAGGCGGACCTGCTCGACGCCTGCGAGCGCGAAGGCGTTCCGGCCGGGCCGATCAATTCCATTGCCGAGACTTTCGATGACCCGCAGGTCAAGGCCCGGGGCCTCCGCGTCGACCTGCCGGATGCGGGCGGGAACCTCATTCCCGGCGTGCGCACGCCCATCGTCTTCTCCGGCACGCCCCTTGTCTACGACCGCCCCAGCCCCCGGCTCGGCGAACATACCGACGCCGTGATGGCGGAACTCGAAACCCTCGAAGCAGGAAAGAAAAGCGCATGAAGACCGGCGGCCAGCTCATCGTCGACGCCCTCGTAGCCAACGGCGTCAAGCGCGTCGCCTGCGTGCCGGGCGAAAGCTATCTCGCGGTGCTCGACGCGCTGCACGACACCAATGTCGACGTGCTCGTCTGCCGCCAGGAAGGCGGCGCGGCAATGATGGCGGATTGCTGGGGCCGGCTCACCGGCGAGCCGGGCATCTGCATGGTCACGCGGGGCCCCGGCGCCACCAACGCCTCCGCCGGCCTGCATATCGCACGGCAGGATTCGATCCCGATGATCCTCTTCATCGGCCAGGTGCAGCGCGACGCGCGCGAGCGCGAGGCCTTCCAGGAAGTGGAATACCGCCGCGCCTTCACCGAGGTCGCCAAGTGGGTGGCCGAGATCGACGATGCCCGCCGCATTCCCGAATTCATCACCCGCGCCTTCGCCGTCGCCACCTCCGGCCGGCCCGGCCCGGTCGTGCTGGCGCTGCCGGAAGACATGCTGACGGATGAGGTCAAGGCGGTCGAGGCCAGGCCCTATATGCCGGTGGAGGCCCATCCGGGCCGCAAGCAGGTCGAGGAACTGGCGGGGCTTCTCGAAAAGGCCGAACGTCCGCTCGTCATCCTCGGCGGCACGCGCTGGTCGGACGAGAGCGTGAAGGGCATCGCCGCCTTTGCCGAGCGCTGGTCGCTGCCGGTCTCCTGCTCCTTCCGCCGCCAGATGCTGTTCGATCACCAGCACCCGAACTATGCCGGCGATTCCGGCATCGGCATCAATCCGGCGCTGGGCAAGGAAATCCGCGAAGCCGACCTCGTCATCCTGCTCGGCGGCCGCTATTCCGAAATGCCCTCGGCCACCTATAGCCTGATGCAGAGCCCCTATCCGCAGCAGAAGCTGGTGCATGTCTATCCCGACCCGTCGGAACTCGGCCGCGTCTACCGCCCGGATCTGGCGATCTGCGCCGCGCCGGAAGATTTCATCGCCGCGCTCGACGGCCTCGCGCCGAAGACCGCGCCGCGCTGGGCCGCCCGCACCGCCGCCATGCATGAAAGCTACCTGAAGTGGTCGACGCCGCCCATGGAAGGCCCCGGCGCGGTTCAGATGGGGCCGATCATGGCCTGGCTGGAGGAAAACACGGCCGAGGACACGATCTTCACCAACGGCGCTGGCAACTACGCCACCTGGGTGCATCGCTTCCACCGCTTCCGCCGCTTCGGCACGCAGGCCGCCCCGACCTCCGGCTCCATGGGCTACGGCCTGCCGGCCGCCGTCGCGGCCAAGCAGCTCCATCCCGAGCGCGAGGTCATCTGCTTTGCCGGCGATGGCTGCTTCATGATGCACGGCCAGGAATTCGCAACCGCCGTGCGCTACAAGCTGCCGATCATCACCGTGGTCGTCAACAACGGCATCTACGGCACGATCCGCATGCATCAGGAGCGGGAATATCCCGGCCGCGTCAGCGCCACGGACCTCACCAACCCGGATTTCGCAGCCCTCGCGGTCGCCTATGGCGGCCATGGCGAGACGGTGGAGAAGACGGAAGACTTCGCCGCCGCGTTCCTGCGCGCGCGCGCCAGCGGCAAGCCGGCGATCATCGAGGTAAAGCTCGATCCCGAAGCGATCACGCCCACGCGCACGCTGTCGGATATCCGTAGCGGGAAGTAAGAGTGGGGGCCGAAAGGCCCCCGCCACACCACGAAAACATCTCTTTCGTCATGCTCGGGCCTATCCCGAGCATCTGCAACGTTTCGATTTTTCGATGTGTTGGTAGATCCTCGGCACAAGGCCGAGGATGACGACGGTGGATGAAGCAAGGTTGCCAACAGCGAGTTGCTGGCGAAACCTCCCCACCCTTACCCGCGAATGTGCTGCGTCTGCTCGTAGGTCTTCGTCGAGCGCATGCCCGAACGGCAATAGCCGAGCATCGGGCGCGGCAGTTCGTCGAGCGCGTCGACCATGCCGTTCACCGCCTCCACCGTCACGCCCATCGGGCCGACCGGCACATGCGCGCTCTCGACGCCGAGTTCCTTCGCGCGGGCAGCAATGGCCGAGAATTCCGGCTGGCCGGCCTCTTCATGGTCCGGACGGTGGCAGACGATGGACTTGAAGCCGAGGGCGGCGATCGTGTCGAGGTCCTCGACGGTGATCTGGCCGGAGACGGAATATTCGTCGTTGATCGCGCGGATATCCATGGGAGGTCCTTTCAGAAATAGGGGCGATCCCGTTTAGGCCTGCGCCGTCAAGGCGTCAATCGTGCGAAATCTAGCGGACCTCGAAGGCGAGCGCGTAGCCGACGCTCTCGCCCGGCGCAAAGTCCGGCGCTTCGCCGGAGGCAATCAGCTCCTCCCGCGAGGCCAGCCGGTGCGAGACCGGCTCGATGCCGAGCACCGCGCAGCCGGGCGACTGGTTCCGCCAGACCTGCAGGTAAGGCAAGGTGTCGGTGCGGAAGCGGATATGCACGCTGCGCCCGCCAAGCGCGGCGATCGGCCCCACGGCGATCTCCGCCCAGCCATGCTCGGCCGTCTCGGTCACCGGGACGCAGAATATCTTCATGTCGCCGTCGTCGAAGCGCCAAGGCAGGCTGCCGCCGGGCAGCATGGCGCCGGTCAACCGCGTGTTCTCGTCGAAAAGGCCGGTACCGAAATTGATATGGTACATGGCGAAGGGCGGCCACGGCCTGTCGCCCGTATTGGTGACGGCGTCGTCGAGCGAGATGTGCCCCGTGCGCCGGTCGGCACGCCAGCGGCGGGCAAGATCGGCCGTGCCGCCATGGGCGAGCGCAACGGCGACGCGCCCCTCGCAGATCGCCTCGCCCTCGTCCTCCTCGATGGCGATGTCCCGCGCCGGATGGGAAGAGAGCGAACCGTGCAGCGGATAGCGCCGGCCATCGGCCGCGCCTTCCACCGGCACGGGATGGCGGATGTGATCCGGTCCGCAGGTGAAGAGAAAGCCCGGCAACGCCTTGTCGATGCGCGGATCGCCGTCCGAGGGAATGGCCGATCCGGGCGCGATGTCCACGCCATGGAAGACGGCGCTTGCGACATCGAGGGCGGAATGCGCCGTCAGGTCGAGGCGGAAGGACTGGTCCGGCGTGTCGGCGGCAAGGGCGAAAGGCATGTCAAACTCCGGTGAGACGGGCAAGGGCCGCATGCTAGGGCCAAGCGTTGCGCAGCGCCATCGGGGCCGCGTCTTCGTCCCGTATCTTTTCATGGAACGGCGGCGCGGGACTACAAGTTTTTACCATGCGCGTTGACGTTACGTTCACCATCGATTCAGTTTTCCATATTAAGGTCCGAATTGAAGTGTTCCGTCCGCGCGACATATGCAATCTGGCAGGTCAACAGCCGTGAATTCGATTTTCAAAACAAGCATTTCGTTTCTTGCAGCCGCATCCGTTCTCGGATTCGCGGCCCTGCCGGCCAAGGCCCAGCAGCAGCAGCTCTCCCGCAATACGATTCTGGTTTCGCCCGAAGGCGATATCCTCGACTATGTTCCCGACGACGGCAGCATGCGCTGGGGACGCGACAGCCGCGGCCGCAAGGTGCTGATCGACGCCTGGGGCGATATCGTCGCGACCGCCGTGCCGGCCGACCGCTATTTCGGCAATGACGGCGATGCCGCCCCCTCGCGCCGCGAGCGTTACCGCGAAGCCCGCGGCTATTCGGAAACGAACCCGGACTATTTCCCCCCGGCCCCCGGCGCCGAATATGACGACAACCTGACGACCAGCTCCGTGCCGGAAATGCGCGAGGCGCTGCCGGACGACAGGGATCGCCGGACGCCGCCGGATACCGATTTCGGCAATACGCAGCCCATGCCCGGCCTTTCCGATGACCCGGACGAGGCGCTGGCGCTGCCGGCGGAAGGCACCGATCCGAACACCGAATTCGTGCCCGGCCCGAAATTCGCGCCGGCGGCCGCGCTCGGCAAGATGTCGTCCGCCGAGGTCACCGCCCTTCAGGTGTTCCTCGACCGCGAGGGCTTCTCCCCGGGCGTGATCGACGGCAAGAAGGGGTCCAACGTCACCAAGGCCATCGAGGCCTGGCAGAACGCCACCGGCGAGACGCTCGATCCGAACAATGCCGACGATATTCTGGAGCGCCTGCGCCTGTCCGGCGGCATGGCCTTCACCACTTACGAGATCACCGCCGCCGACGCGGCCGGTCCCTATGTGGCGTCGATCCCGGACGACTATGCCCACAAGGCCGCGCTGCCGCATCTCTCCTTCACCTCGACGGAAGAGATGCTGGGCGAGAAGTTCCACATGGACGTCGCCTATCTGAAAGAGATCAATCCGGGCGTCGACTTCACCATTCCCGGCACGCTCGTCAAGGTCGTCGATATCGGTGAGAAGAAGACGGGCAAGGTCGCAAAGATCCTCGCCGACAAGGGGCGCAAGCAGGTGCTCGCCTATGACGCGAACGGCACGCTGATCGCCGCCTATCCGGCGTCCATCGGCTCGTCGGACACGCCCTCGCCCTCCGGCACGGTGACGGTCCAGCGCATCGCGCTCAATCCGGGCTACACCTACAATCCGAAGATCAACTTCAAGCAGGGCAACAACGACAAGGTGCTGACGCTGCAACCCGGCCCGAACGGCCCGGTCGGCACCGTCTGGATCGCGCTCTCCAAGCCGACCTACGGCATCCACGGCACGCCGGAACCGTCCAAGATCGGCAAGACCCAGAGCCACGGCTGCATCCGCCTGACCAACTGGGACGCCACCGAGCTTGCCAAGATGACGAGCGCCGGCGTGACGGTCGAATTCGTCGACTGATCGCCAACCGAAGACAGCCAACGAAGCCGGCCCGCAAGGCCGGCTTTTTTCGTTCCGGCAAAGGCCGAAGGAAAATGGAAAAAGGCCGGGAGCGCGCTGCGCTCCCGGCCTTTTCAATCCGTCAAACGGCTTTACGCCGCGCGGGTATAACCGGAATTGCGCGCCGGCTGGGCGGTGCCGCCGGTGCGGAAGGCGCTGAGCTGGGCGGCGATGGAGGCGGATTCGGCGGTCAATGCCTGGCTCGCGGCATTCGCCTGCTCGACCATCGCGGCATTCTGCTGGGTGATCTGGTCCATGGCGTTGACCGCCTGGTTGACCGCCTGCAGGCCCGTCGCCTGCTCCGCGGTGCTGGCGCGAATCGTGTTGAACACCGCGCTCACCTCCACGACCTGTGACACGATCTGGCGCAGCGACTGGGCGACCTCGCCCACCGAGCGCACGCCGTCCTCGACCTGCCCATGGGATTTCGCGATGAGGTTCTGAATGTCCTTGGCGGCATCGGCGCAGCGCTGGGCGAGCGCCCGCACTTCCGAGGCGACGACGGCGAAGCCGCGCCCGGCCTCCCCGGCCCGCGCGGCCTCGATGCCGGCGTTCAGCGCCAGAAGGTTCGTCTGGAAGGCGATCTCGTCGATCACCTCGATGATATTGGCGATGGCCGACGAGGAGGCCTGAATCTCGCCCATGGCGGTGATCGCCTCTTCCACCACCTCGCCGCTGCGCTGCGCATTGTCGCGCGCGGCCATGACGAGGGCGTTCGCCTCGTTGGCGCTCTGCGCGGTCTGGCGCACGGTGGTCGTCACCTGCTCCACGGCCGCCGCCGTCTCCTCAAGGTTGGCCGCCTGCCGCTCCGTGCGCTTGGCAAGATCGTCGGAAGCCGAGGCGATCTCGCGGGCGCTGAGATGGATCGACCCCGCGCCGGCGCCGATATTGCCGATGGCCTGCGCCAGCGTGGAGATCGCGTGGTTGAAGTCGTCGCGCAGCGCCTCGTAGGCTTCCGGCAGCGCGCCGGTGATGCGCGCCGTAAGGTCGCCGTCCGAGATACGCTTCAGCGCGGCACCGAAGGAATCGCTGACAAGCTTGCGCTCCTCGGCGAGAACCTGCGCCTGCACCGCCTGCTGCTTGGTGACGTCGGACGTGTCCTGGTAGACGGAGATCGACAGGTCCATGTCGAGGAACATCGCCTTGAGCAGGCTGGAGAAACGCGCCGCGAATTCCTCCGGGCCGATTTGCGGACGGGAGAAGAGACCGCCCTTCGGCCAGAGCGATTTTACCGCTTCCGTCAGCAGATGCTCCACGACGAGCGCATAGCCGCCGATATACCAGCGCGGCTCCAGCCCGATACGGGCATGCACATGGCCGATCGTCTGCACCTTCGAGGCATAATCGCCCGTGAAGTCGCCGGCGGCGATGTTCGCCCAGTGGCCGAGCTGCGCGTTCTTGGCGCGGTTCATATGCGCGTCGTTCGCGAAGAGGTGGTTCACCTCCGGGCTCTTGCGCACGATGGCGTAGAACTTATCGAGCGCCGGCCCCATCTCCTTCTCGATAAAGGGTTTCAGGCTGCGCAGCCGCTTCAGCGCGGCCTCGTCGAGACCGAGATAGTCCAGGCGGCGCGCGATATCGGGATTCTGGCTGGCGGTCTGCGGGGCTGGCTTCATGAAGAGGGTATCCTGGAACGCGAGAGACGGGAGGAAAACGCAATGCTCCCCGGGTCGGCGGCCCGCACGGCGCGCCCACCCCGCGACCCCTCATGGGTCAAGTTGAAGGCGAACACCTTCAGGGAATAGCTTTCTGAGGCGATATCATTAGGTTAGTCATGGTAAATTGTTCATTACCAAGCCTCGCGCGGAGGACGGAAAACGGCTGCGCCTTTCGTCGCAGCCGCTCCGGTCGTTCATCAATTTTCAAGGTCTCAGGCTGCCTGCCGCAGCGTGCGGAACAGGCCGCGCCCGGTGGCGCTGCGTTTGCGCGAAGGAAG
The DNA here is from genome assembly GCF_020883495.1 of Shinella zoogloeoides. Lineage (NCBI taxonomy): Bacteria > Pseudomonadati > Pseudomonadota > Alphaproteobacteria > Hyphomicrobiales > Rhizobiaceae > Shinella > Shinella zoogloeoides. The sequence goes on from NZ_CP086610.1 coordinate 2,138,233, forward strand.
AAGGCCCAGTACCTCCCCGGCGAAGAGGCGCGCATTCTCGCGCGCCTTGTCGAGATTGCTCACCTTGGCCGGGTCCATCGAATAGAGCGTGCCGCCGCAATCGAAGATATCGCGGAAGGCCGTGCGTTCGCCGATCGGCGTATCCAGCACCGCAACGCCGCGCGCCGAAAGCAGCGCCTTGATCGCCGCCATGGCGCGGGTCGTCACCATGGAATTCATGCGCGTCAGCACCACCGAATGGCCGATGCGGATGCCGGCCTTCTCATCGAGCTGCTTGAGCAGTTCGAGGATCTGCGCAGCGCCCCGCGCATCCATCGCACAGCCCTGCACCGGGATCATCACATGATCGGAAAGGCCGATGGCCGTCGCGACCAGCGCATCGCGCGCGCCGGCAAGATCGATGATGAAATAGTCGGTCGTATCGCGGTTCTCGCGGATATGCCCCTGGATGGAGGCCATGGAGACTTCCGAGATGACGGCGATGTTGCGCTGGCGGCCGGAAATTTCATGCCAATGGCTGATCCAGCGCTGCGGATCGGCGTCGAGGATGGTGATGCGATGGCCCTGGCTGGCAAGCTCGGTGGCCAGAATGAGGGCCGCGGTGGTCTTGCCCGCGCCACCCTTGGCATTGGCGAATGTGATGACTGGCATGACGTTTCCTCTCGAAGGCTGCGAGCGTCCTCATTGCTCTCATCAGACGACCCGGTGGAAATGGCGCCCGCTTAACCGAACCTTTCAAAACATGGTTAACAAAGAGGAAATTTCCGTATCGCGAGGATTAATGAGACAGCGCGTCAAATTTGCGCTTTGTAAAGAAAAAACCCGGAAAACCAATGTTTTCCGGGCTTCTGTCATTTGTTAACGGTGAGAATTCAGATGCATTCGACGAAGAGGCGCTTGGCCGCGTCGAGTGTCAGTTCCACCGGGTTGCCGCCGGCCGTCGGGTCGACGATGGCCATGGCGGACATCTCGTCGATCCGGTCCGTGCCGACGCCGAGCGCCGAGAGCTTGTCCGGCACGCCGAGTTCCTCGCGCAGGCGCAGCACATAGTCGAAGAAGCCGTCGAAGCCGCCGGCAATACCGAGATAGGCGGCGGCGCTGGCGATCTTCGCCTCGATGGCCGGACGGTTGAAGGTCAGCACCGGCGGCATCACGACGGCATTGGTCATGCCGTGATGCGTGTTGTAGATCGCGCCGACCGGGTGCGACAGCGAATGGATCGCGCCGAGGCCCTTCTGGAAGGCGACAGCGCCCATGGCGGCGGCCGACATCATATGGGCGCGGGCCTCGATATCCGTGCCGTCCTTGTAGGCGCGCGGCAGGTATTCCTTGACGAGACGCATGCCTTCGAGCGCGATGCCCTGGCTCATCGGATGGTAGAACGGCGAGCAATAGGCTTCGAGGCAATGGGCGAAGGCGTCCATGCCGGTGCCCGAGGTGATGACCTTCGGCATGCCGACCGTCAGTTCCGGGTCGCAGATCGTCACCGAAGGCAGGAACTTCGGATGGAAGATCACCTTCTTGGTGTGCGTCTCGGAATTGGTGATGACGGAGGCGCGGCCGACTTCCGAGCCGGTGCCGGCCGTCGTCGGCACGGCGACGATGGGCGCGATGCCGTCGGAATTGGCGCGGGTCCACCAGTCGCCGATATCCTCGAAATCCCAGACGGGGCGCGTCTGGCCGGACATGAAGGCGATTGCCTTGCCGAGGTCGAGGCCCGAGCCGCCGCCGAAGGCGACGACGCCGTCATGGCCGCCGTCGCGGAAGACCTTGACGCCGGCTTCGAGGTTCTTGTCGGTCGGGTTGGGATCGACCTCCGCGAACATCGCCCGGCCGAGGCCTGCGGCCTCGAGAATATCGAGCGCGTTCTTGGTGATCGGCATGGTGGAAAGGCCGCGGTCGGTGACGAGCAGCGGCTTCTTCATGCCGACCGCCTTGCAGTGGTCGGCCAGTTCCTTGATACGGCCTGCCCCGAACTTGATCGCGGTCGGGTAGCTCCAGTTGGCGGTGATGGTCATGCTCTTCAAGCTTTCCTGAAATGGTAGGATTTCGGACGGGTAAGGTTGTGGAAGCCGATGACGGAGAGCGAGCCGCCGCGGCCCGTTTCCTTCACGCCCGTCCAGCACAGCGCCGGGTCGAGATAGTCGGCGCGGTTCTGGAAGACGGTGCCGGTCTCGAGGTCCCGGGCGATGCGGGCGGCGCGCTCGCTGTCCTTCGTCCAGAGCGAGACGGTGAGGCCGTATTTGCAATCGTTCATCAGCGCGAGCGCTTCCTCGTCGCTCTTCACCTTCATGATGCCGACGGCCGGGCCGAAGGTCTCTTCCGTCATGAACTCCATGGAGTGGTCCACATCGACGAGGACCTGCGGCGCGACGTATGCGCCGCCGTCATCGGCCGGGAAGAGCTTGGGATCGACCAGCGCCTTCGCGCCCTTGGCGACGGCATCGGCGATCTGCGAGCGTACGGTCGCGGCAAAGCGCTTGTGCGCCATGGGCCCAAGCGTCGTTTCCGGGTCGAGCGGATTGCCGAGCTTGTAGTTGGAAACCCAGGCGACAGACTTCTCGACGAAGGCGTCGTAGAGCTTCTCGTTGACATAGACACGCTCGATGCCGCAGCAGCACTGGCCCGAATTGTAGGTCGCGCCGTCCATCAGCGTATCGACGGCGGCGTCGAGGTCTGCGTCTTCCATGACGTAGCCCGGGTCCTTGCCGCCGAGTTCGAGACCGACCGGCGTGAAGGTGCCGGCAGCCGCGCGCTCGATGGACCGGCCGCCTTCGACGGAGCCCGTGAAGTTGACGAAATCGAAGCTGTTGCCGGCGATCAGCGCCGAGGTCGTGTCATGGTCGAGGAAGACGTTCTGGAAGACGTCTTCCGGCACGCCCGCCTCGTTGAAGGCGCGCACGAGGCGTTCGCCGACCAGCAGCGTCTGCGCGGCATGCTTGATGATGACGACATTGCCGGCCATCAGCGCCGGGGCGATGGTGTTGATCGCCGTCATATAGGGATAGTTCCACGGCGCGATGACGAAGACGACGCCGTGCGGTTCACGCTCGATACGGCGCTCGAACTTGGCACTGTCCTCGATGACGATCGGCGCCAACGAGGAGCCGGCGATCTCGGCGACATAGTTGGAACGCTCGTTGAAGCCCTTGAACTCGCCGCCGTAGCGGACCGGGCGGCCCATCTGCCAGGCGATTTCCGGCACGATCTCGTCGGCCATCTCGTTGACGCGGGCGACGCCCTTGAGAACGAGCTGGATGCGCTCGTCCAGCGGGCGCTTGGCCCAGGCCTTCTGCGCCTTCTTCGCGCGGGCGACGACGGCCTGCGCGGCCGCCAGCGGCATCGTCTCGCGCTCGGCATAGACCGAGCCGTCCACGGGGGATATGCATTTGATCACAGTCATGATCGACTTCCTGTTGGTTCTATCGGAATTTCAGTTTTGACGGGGTCCCGCCGCGCCTTTGCGCCCGCCGGAGAATCTCCGGGGGCCAAAGGGGCAGACCCGCGCCGTTCTTACGCTCTCTCGAAGCCGCGCGCCACCTCCCAGTCGGTGATGCGGCGGTCGTATTCCTCCTGCTCCCATTCGGCGGCGCGGACATAGTGATCGACCACGTCGCTGCCGAAGGCATCGCGCAGCATGGCCGAATCCTTCAGGGCCGCGGCCGCGCCGCGCAGGGTCCGCGGAATCTCGCGGATATCCTTGCCGCCATAGGCATCACCCTCGAAGGGCGCTTCCAGTTCGAACTTGCCCTCGATGCCGGCGATACCGGCGGCAAGCAGCGCCGCCATGGCGAGATAGGGGTTGAGGTCCGAGCCGCCGACGCGGCATTCGATACGGATGCCCTTGGTGCCCTCCCCGCACAGGCGATAGCCGGCGGTGCGGTTGTCCTTGCTCCAGATCGCCTTGGTCGGCGCGAAGGTGCCGGCGACGAAGCGCTTGTAGGAATTGATATAGGGCGCGAGGAAATAGGTGATCTCGCTGGCATGGGCGAGCAGGCCCGCCACATACATGCGCATCATTTCCGACATGCCGTATTTGGCGTCCCTGTCGAAGAACCTCGCTTCCTTGCCGTCGAGGCTCCAGAGCGACTGGTGGATATGCGAGGAGGAGCCGGCGGCGTTGTAGTTCCACTTGGCAAGGAACGTCACGGCCTTGCCGCGCTGCCAGGCGATTTCCTTGGTGGCGTTCTTGATGATCGAATGCCGGTCCGCCATGGTCAGCGCCTCGGCGTAGCGCACATTGATCTCCTCCTGGCCGGGCGAAGCCTCGCCCTTGGAGTTCTCGACCGGAATGCCCGCGCCCTGCAGGCCGTTGCGCAGCGCCCGCATCACATCCTCTTCCTTGGTGGTCTGGAAGATGTGGTAGTCCTCGTTGTAGCCGCTTGCGGGCTGGAGGTCGCGGTAGCCGCTCTCGCGGGCGTGGTCGTAGGTCTGGTCGAAGAGGTAGAATTCCAGCTCGCTCGCCATGAAGGGCTTGAGGCCCATGGCCTCCAGCCGCTTGACCTGCTTCTTGAGGATGGCGCGCGGCGAATGCGGCACTTCCTCATGGGTGTGGTGGTCGAGCACGTCGCAGAGCACCAGCGCCGTGCCTTCGAGCCAGGGCAGCTTGCGCAGCGTCGCAAGGTCCGGCTTCATCGTGTAGTCGCCGTAACCGGCGGCCCAGCTCGTCGACTTGTAGCCGGGGACGGTCTCCATCTCCATGTCGGTCGCCAGCAGATAGTTGCAGCTATGCGTTTCCTCATAGGCGCTGTCGACGAAATATTGTGCGTGGAAGCGTTTGCCCATCAGGCGCCCCTGCATGTCGACAAGGCATGCGAGAACGGTGTCGATGCGGCCCTCGGCCACATCCTTCTTCAGGTCATCGAATGTATAGGTCACGGTCATCGGGGTGGTCCTGCGGGTTATGGCGGCGTGCCGGACCGGACCTCAAGCGGCCCGGCCCGGCGTCTTGGATGGCGTCAGCCGTTCACGTAGGGCGGGCCGGCCTTGTTGATGACGGCATTGTAGTCCTCGAATATCTTGACGACCTTGGCGGCCGTCTCGCCCTGCTCGGCAATCTCCTTCCAGAAGACCTTCGCTGCGTCCTCGACGGTCTTCCATTCCTCGGCCGGGATGCTGGTGAGCTTCAGCTTCGTGCCTTCGGCGCGCAGCTTCGCCTCGCCGCCCCAATACCACTGGTCGCGGTAGTTGTTGCCGGATTCGATGGCCGTCATGACCAGCTTCTTCAGGTGATCCGGCAGTTCCGCCCACTTCTTCTCGTTGACGAAGAAGGAGCCGATCCAGGCGCCGGAGATGTTGTTGGTCAGGAAGTGGTCCGTCACATCGGCCCAGCCGACCGTGTAGTCCTCGGTGATGCCCGACCAGGCCATGCCGTCGAGTTCGCCGGTCTGTACGGCGACCTGCGCATCCTCGTAGGGGATCGTCACCGGCACGACGCCGAACTGGCTGAGGAAGCGGCCCGCCGTCGGGAAGGTGTAGAGGCGAAGCCCCTCCAGGTCCTTGACGGAGGTGATGGCCTTCTTGGTGTTGAAGTGGCACGGGTCCTGGCCGGAGGACGAGAGCCAGACGACGCCCCCGACCTTCTCATAGGACGAGCGCCAGATGTCGGCGAGGCCGTACTGCTTGAACAGCACCGGCACGTCGAGGATCGACTTGGTGGCGAGCGGGAAGTAGCCGCCGAAGGTGGCGACGTCAGCCGGGGACGCCATCGAGTCGTCGTCCGAATGCACGGCGTCGATGGTGCCCGCCTGCAGCGCGCGGAAAAGCTCGCCCGTCGGCACGATCTGGTCGGCGAAGTAAAGCTCGATTTCCAGCTCGCCCTTCGCAGAGGCGTTGATCGCGTCGACGATCGGCTTGGTGACATGCTCGCCGAGCGCGGCGCCCGCATAGGTCTGGAAACGCCACTTGATAGGCTCCTGGGCCCGCACGATGGCGGGTGCGGAAAGTGTCGCGGCGCCGGCTCCGATCGTAACCGCCCCGGCCCGTGTCAGAAATTGCCTTCTATTGGTCATATCTCTTTCCCTCTGGTTATCATCAGGCTTTGCCGGGAACGGCCGTTCATCCCGGACGGTCAATGGTCTTTTCTTCTACCGGCCTCATTACTCCCACGGGCGCCGGCGGCTGTCGCCGCCGGCAAACTCGTCACTTGCTGTAGTAGTTGTTCGGCAGCCACGTCGCGATTTCCGGGAAGCAGCCGATGATGATCAAGCTTGCGATCATGATGCCGACGAAGGGCCAGATCGATGCATAGATATCGCGCATGGTGATGCCGGGCGGCGCCATGGCGCGCATCATGAACAGGTTGTAGCCGAAGGGCGGCGTGATGTAGGCGATCTGGCAGGTGATCGTGTAGAGCACGCCGTACCAGACGAGATCGAAGCCCAGCTTCTGCACCAGCGGAATGTAGAGCGGGGCGACGATGACGAGCATCGCCGTATCGTCGAGGAACATGCCCATAATCAGGAACGAGAGCTGCATCAGCACCAGCACCTGCCACGGCTCCAGCCCCAGGTCGCCGAGGAAGAAGCGCTCGATGGACTTGACCGCGCCGAGACCGTCGAAGACCGCGCCGAAGCAGAGCGAGGCGATCAGGATCCACATGAACATGCAGGTGATGCCGAGCGTCTTCTGAAGCACGTCGTTCCACAGGCTACGCGACAGGCGGCCGCGCTGCCAGGCGACGAGCGCCGAGGAAATGGCGCCGACCGCCGAGGCTTCCACGAGGCTGGCGATGCCCGAGAGGAACAGCCACATCATCAGCGTGAAGATGCCGAGCGGCAGGATGCCGGCCGTGAGCAGCTTCAGCTTCTCGCTCGTCGGCACGTGGCGCTCCTCCGCCGGCAGCGCCGGGCCGAGCGACGGATTGATCCGGCAGCGCACATAGACGTAGATCGCCATCAGCGCCGCCATCAGGAGGCCCGGGAACACGCCGGCAAGCCAGAGCTGGCCGACCGGAACGCGGGCGATCATGCCGTAAAGCACGAGCACGATGCTCGGCGGGATCAGGATGCCGAGCGTCGAGCCGCCCTGCACCACGCCCGTCGTCATCACCTTGTCGTAGCCGCGGCGCAGCAGTTCCGGCAGCGCGATGGTCGCACCGATCGCCATGCCGGCGACGGAAAGGCCGTTCATGGCCGAAATGATGACCATGAGGCCGATGGTGCCGAGGGCAAGGCCGCCGTTGATCGGTCCCATCCAGACATGGAAGGCCTTGTAGAGGTCTTCCGCGATGCCGGATTCGGAGAGCATGTAGCCCATGAACACGAACATCGGCACCGTCAGCATCGGATACCATTTGACGAGCTTCATGGCGGAGGCGAAGCCCATTTCCGAGCCGCCCGTTCCCCACAGGAGGAAGGCCGCCACGACGCCGACGAAGCCGATCACGGCAAAGACGCGCTGCCCGGTGAGCAGCAGCACCATCATGCCGGCGAACATCGTGATTGCGATGAATTCATAGCTCATGCGATGGGCCTTCCCCGCAATTCGGCGATATCCTTGAACAGCGAAGAGGTGGCCTGCGCGAGCATCATCACGACGCCGAAGGTCATGACGATCTTGATCGGCGCCATGTAGGGCGCCCAGGCGGAGAAGCTCTTTTCCTTGAACTGGATGGCGTAGGTCGTGCTGGCGATGCCGCCGAACAGCATGAAGCCGAGGAACACGATCAGCGCGATGGCGGTCACCACGTCGAAGGCGGCGCGGCGGCGCACCGACCACTGGCTGTAGAAGAGGTCCATGCGCACATGATCGTCCGTCTGCATGGCGAAGGCGCCGCCGAGCATGTAGTAGGCCGCCATGGTGAACTGGGCGGATTCCAGCATCCAGTTCGCCGGCAGGTGGAACGCCTTCGAAACCGACGAATAAAGCAGGATCGCGAACATCGCGAAGATCAGATACATCGCAAAAAGGCCGACGCGCCGGTTGAACGTGTCGACGAAGCGCACATAGCTCTTGATGAAATCAGGCATCGGCCCTGCCTCCCCTGGCAGCGGCGGCATTCTCAGCCGGACCGGTCCTCCAAATTGACAACGCAAGCATTCGCCTGGCCTCTCCAGTTCGTGTTCTTTTCCGTTTCCACGGCATTCCGTTCCCGGGTCGTTTTTTAATTGATTGCGGAAAGGCTCTTGCCGAGCAGTCCCGTCAGATAGCCGGCCACGACCTCCTGGCCGGCTTCGTCTCGGATGAGGTCGTTGCGAACCTCGATCATCACATTGGCAAGGCCGTTGGAAAGGCCGTGCTCCCTGAGGGTATGCGTCACGCCGTCCTCAGGCCCGTACGGCTCGTTGCGGCGGGCGTCGTAGCGCCTGTCGGCTGCAGCTTCGGTCAGCATGGCGTCGGCAAGGCGCGTGTCGGCATCGTGCAGGATGCCGATTTCCACGTCGCGCTGCTTGCCGAAATAGACGGGGGTGAAGCTGTGCATGGTGACGATGACCGGCGGCCTGCCCTCGGCGATACGCGCCGTCACCAGACGGGAAAGCGTGTCGCGGAAGGGCAGATAGAGCGCCTCGGTGCGGGCGTCGCGCGCCGCCTGATCCAGCCCCGCATTGCCCGGAACATCGAAGACCTCGCTCTTTTCCGGCATGGCGGCCGGTGATTCCGGCGGACGGTTGCAATCGTAGACGAGGCGCGAGAAGCGCTGGTGGAGCAGCGTCGCATCGAGGCTTTTCGCTATCAGGCGCGAAACGGCGAGCGCGCCCGGATCCCAGGCGATATGGCTTGCCAGCGCCTCCTCGGAAAGTCCGAGCGTGCCGAGCGACTTCGGCAGGACGCGCGATGCATGCTCGCAGACCAGGATCACCGGACTGCGGGCAATAGCATTCTCCAGGGCGACAGGGTCGCCCTCCTCCACACTCAGAATTCCCATGAGCCTGATCCCCTCGACCGGCTTTTATCGTTGATGAAGAGAATTCTTCACCATTCTGCCAGTGTCAACCGGGGGATGAAAAAATCTCTTCAAAAAATCATTTGACTCGAATTGTGACAGCGATGTTTAATTTTGAAAACTCCGGCAAAGACCGGAGCGCAGGGGAATAACTTGACGCTCAACCAAGCATCCATGACGGTGTCGGATGTGATCCATGCTCATTTCGATGCGCTGACGCGCGCCGAAAGGCAGCTGGCCACATCGCTGCTCGATAACTATCCCGTCTCCGGCCTCGGCAGCATCACGACCGTGGCGGAAAACGCCGGCGTGTCGACGCCGACGGTCGCGCGCATGGTGCAGAAACTCGGCTTCCGCGGTTTCCCGGATTTCCAGGTCCGCCTGCATCACGAGCTGGAGGCGACGCTTTCCAGCCCCATCAGCAAGCACGACCGCTGGGCCGCCAACGCGCCCGGCACCCACATCCTCAACCGCTTCGCCGACGCGATCATGACGAACCTGCGCCAGACACTCGCGCAGGTGGAGGCCGCCGAATTCGACGGCGCGGCCGCCCTCCTCGCCGACCGCCAGCGCAGCATCTACATCATCGGCGGGCGCATCACGAAGGCGCTCGCCGACTATCTCTTCACCCATCTCCAGGTCATCCGCCCGAACGTCACGCAGATTGCGTCCAATCCCAGTTCCTGGCCGCATTACGTGCTGAACATGAAGGCCGGCGACGTGCTCGTGATCTTCGACATCCGCCGCTACGAGCAGGAGATGGAGACGCTCGGCCGCGTCGCCCGCGAGCGCGGCGTGGAGATCGTGCTGTTCACCGACCAGTGGGCCTCGCCCGTCGCCAAGGCGGCGGCAAGGGTCTTCCGCGTCCATATCGAGGCGCCGTCCGCATGGGATTCCTCCGTCGTGACGCTCTTCATCGTGGAAGCGCTGATCGAAGCGGTGCAAAGTTCGGGCTGGGAGGAAACCAGCGGCCGAATGAAGACGCTGGAGGGTCTGTTCGAGGCCAGCCGGCTTTTTCGCAAACCCCGGCCGGAGGTTTCCGGCAAGACCTGATCGACATACGAAAAAAACGAAATAAAACTGTCACATAAGCTTCATACGCCGCAAGTAATCACCACGCCGAAATGCCTGACACACAAAAGGAGAACCCCGTGATGTCACATACGAAACGTCTGCTCTCGCTCTCCACCGCCATGGTGATCGCCACCACGTCGCTCGCCTTCGCCGAGCCGAGCGCGGAGCTGATCGAGGCCGCCAAGAAGGAAGGCATGCTCACGACCATCGCGCTGCCGCATGACTGGTGCGGCTACGGTGACGTCATCGCCTCCTTCAAGGCCAAGTATCCGGAAATCCAGGTCAACGAACTGAACCCGGACGCCGGCTCGGCCGACGAAATCGAAGCCATCAAGGCCAACAAGGACAACAAGGGCCCGCAGTCGCCCGACGTGATCGACGTCGGCCTCGCCTTCGGCCCGTCCGCCAAGGCCGAAGGCCTGCTGCAGCCCTACAAGGTCTCGACCTGGGACGAGATTCCGGACGAGATCAAGGACGCCGACGGCCACTGGTACGGCGACTATTACGGCGTGATGTCCTTCCTCGTGAACAAGGACCTCGTCGCCAATTCGCCGAAGGACTGGGCCGACCTCCTGAAGCCGGAATATGCCGGCCAGGTCGCGCTTGCCGGTGACCCGCGCGCCTCCAACCAGGCGATCCTCGCGGTTCTCGCCGCCGGTCTTTCCAAGGACGCCAAGTCCGGCAAGGAAGCCGGCGAGGCTGGCCTTGCCTACTTCGCCGAGATGAACAAGGCCGGCAACTTCGTTCCGGTCATCGGCAAGTCCGGCACGCTGGCGCAGGGCTCGACCCCGATCGTCGTCGCCTGGGACTACAACGCGCTGGGCTGGGCCAAGACCCTCAACGGCAACCCGCCGACGGAAGTCGTCGTTCCGGAGAAGGGCGTCCTCGCCGGCGTCTACGTCCAGGGCATCTCGGCCTATGCGCCGCATCCGAACGCCGCCAAGCTGTGGATGGAGCACGTCTACTCCGACGAAGGCCAGCTCGGCTGGCTGAAGGGCTATTGCCATCCGGCGCGCTTCAACGCCATGGTCAAGGCCGGCAAGGTTCCGCAGGAACTGATCGACGCCCTGCCGCCGGCAGCGTCCTATGAGAAGGCCTACTTCCCGACGCTCGAGGAAGTCGACGCCAACAAGGCCGCCGTCACCGGCGCATGGGACAGCGTCGTCGGCGCGAACGTGCAGTAAGCGACATCCTTCGTCGCCCCGGCCGCATGCCGGGGCGACGATCGCGGTATGCCAATAACGGCAACCCCATCCGAGGTTTTCTTGATGTCATCAGACAGCTCAGCCGCCAGCCGGCCGACGCGCGAGCCCTTCCGCCTCCCGCTGCATTGGCTCGGCGCGGCGCCGTTCGCGATCTTCGTCCTGTTGTTCCTGATCATGCCGACGATGCGTATCGTCATCGGCGCCTTCCAGACGCCGGACGGCGGCTTCACGCTGGACAATATCCGCGGGCTGTTCACCACATCGATCCTGTCGGCCTACTGGATCTCGATCAAGATTTCCATCGCCTCGGCCCTGCTCGGCTGCCTGATCGGCTTTGCCGTCGCCTCCGCCGCCGTGCTCGGCGGCCTGCCGAAGTGGATTCGCGGCCCACTGCTGACCTTCTCCGGCGTCGCCTCGAACTTCGCGGGCGTCCCGCTCGCCTTCGCCTTCCTCGCGACCCTCGGCCCGGTCGGTCTCGTCACCGTGTTCCTGCGCACCCAGTTCGGCTTCGACCTGCGCGCCCACGGCTTCAACATCCTGTCCTTCTGGGGTCTGACGGTCACTTACCTCTTTTTCCAGATTCCGCTGATGATCCTCATCATCACGCCCGCGCTCGACGGCCTGAAGCGCGAATGGCGCGAGGCGGCGCAGATTCTCGGCGCGACCAACGCGCAGTACTGGCGCATGGTCGCCTTCCCGATCCTGCTGCCCTCCTTCCTCGGCACGCTGGCCCTGCTCTTCGCCAACGCCTTCGGCGCGGTCGCGACGGCCATCGCGCTCACCGGCTCCTCGCTCTCCATCGTGCCGATCCTGCTCTTCGCGCAGATTCGCGGCGACGTGCTGGGCAATCCCCATCTCGGCTATGCGCTGGCCTTCGGCATGATCGTCGTCACCGGCATCGCCAACACGATCTACATCTGGCTGCGCGCGCGCAGCGAAAGGTGGCTGAAATGAAAAAGCTCTGGGCCTGGGGCGCCCTCCTCTTCGGGCTGCTCTACTTCATCCTGCCGCTGCTCGGCATGACCAACTTCTCCCTGAAGATGCGCCGCGGCGTCTATTCGCTGGACGCCTACGCCGTCGTGCTCGGCGACCCGCGCTTCCAGGAGACCTTCACCTATTCGGTGATGATGGCGCTCGCCACCATCGCTTTCGGCGTGCTGCTTGTCGTGCCCACCGCCTATTGGGTGCGCCTCAAGCTGCCGGGCCTTCGCCCCTATGTCGAGTTCATCACGCTCCTGCCGCTGGTCATCCCGGCCATCGTCATCGTCTTCGGCTATATCCGCCTCTACAACACGTCGAGCTGGCTGCCGCTGACCGGCTCGATCACCGGCACCAACATCCTGCTGATGTTCGGCTATTCGATGCTGGCCTTGCCCTACATGTACCGCGCCGTCGATACGGGCCTGCGCTCCATCGACATCGCCACGCTGACGGAAGCCGCCCAGAGCCTCGGCGCAGGCTGGATGACCATCCTCGCCCGCATCATCCTGCCGAACGTGCTGGTCGCGGTGCTTTCCGGCGCATTCCTGACCTTCGCCATCGTCATCGGCGAGTTCACCATGGCCGCCCTCCTCAACCGTCCGGCCTTCGGCCCCTACATGCAGCTTCTCGGCGCAAACCGCGCCTATGAGCCGGCTGCGCTCGCGGTCATGTCCTTCGCCTTGACCTGGGGCTGCCTCGGCCTGATCCAGCTTGTTTCCCGCTTCCAGAAGGGCGCGCAAAGCCCCGCCTAAGGACCATTCATGAGCTTCCTGACCCTCACCAGCATCCAGAAGTCCTTCGGCCCCGTGCAGGTCGTCAAGGATTTCAACATGTCCATCGAAAAGGGCGAGTTCATCTCGTTCCTCGGACCTTCGGGCTGCGGCAAGACGACCATCCTGCGCATGATCGCCGGCTTCGAGACGCCCTCGGGCGGCGCGATCAGCATCGACGGCAAGAGCCAGGCGAACCTTCGCCCCAACCAGCGCAATATCGGCATGGTCTTCCAGGCCTATGCGCTCTTCCCGAACATGAACGTCGCGGAAAACGTCGCCTTCGGCCTCAAGGTCGCCGGCCGGCCGAAAGCCGAGATCGACGCGCGCGTCAAGGAAATGCTCGGCCTCATCAAGCTCGATCACCTCGCCGACCGCTACCCCTACCAGATGTCCGGCGGCCAGCAGCAGCGCGTGGCGCTCGCCCGCGCGCTCGCCCCCAAGCCGCAGGTCCTCCTCCTCGACGAACCGCTCTCGGCCCTCGACGCCAAGATCCGCGTATCGCTGCGCGAGGAAATCCGCATGATCCAGCAGCAGCTCGGCATCACCACGGTCTTCGTCACGCACGACCAGGAAGAGGCGCTGTCGATCTCCGACCGCATCGTCGTCATGAATGCTGGCAAGGCCGACCAGATCGGCACGCCCGCCGACATCTACAACCGCCCCGCCACCCGCTTCGTCGCCGGCTTCGTCGGCACGCTGAACCTCATCGAGGCCAAAGTGGTCGATGCCGCTTCCAACCGCGTGACGATCGGCGACCAGGGCGTGACGCTGCGCGAATCGCTCGGCAATGCGAAGGCCGGCGACACGGTTTCGCTGGCGCTGCGCCCCGAGGCCGGCTCCATCGCCGCCGACGCCAAGGGCGACACGGCGCTTTCCGGCGAGGTCGTCTCGTCGAACTTCCTCGGCTCCGTCATCCGCACGCGCATGAAGGTCGGCGGCAGCGTCATTTCCTTCGACATGTTCAACAGCCCCGGCCTCGTGCCGCCGGCCGTCGGAGAAACGGTCACGCTGCGCTTCACCGCCGGCGATCTTCTCGTCATCCACGACTGAACCGTTCCAGACCTTGCGAGAGGTTTGGAAAAATCTGTCGTGAATTCTCTCTTTTGCGTCGCCCGCGGATTTGATCCGCGGGCGATTGCCGTTTAGTCTCCCATCGTTCTCAGGGCGGGGTGAAACTCCCCACCGGCGGTATCCGGAGCGATCCGGCAGCCCGCGAGCGCCTTCCGTAAGGAAGGGTCAGCAGATCCGGTGCGAAGCCGGAGCCGACGGTTACAGTCCGGATGGAAGAGAGCAAGCAGGAAGGCCCGCCGTCACCGGCGGCGTCCCTCCTTGCGTGTTCGCCCAAGGGACCCGTTGAAAAATGGCTCAACCCTTGAAAGGCCAAGACATATGAACGCCAATGCCACCCCCGCCGCCCGTATCGCCGTCATCCGTGCCCGCTGGCACGCCGGCATCGTCGACCAGGCGGTTACGTCCTTCATCGCCGAATGGCAGGCCCTCGGCGGTCGCTCGGAAGACATCGACGTGATCGACGTACCGGGCGCCCTCGAAATCCCGCTTCAGGCCCAGCTTCTGGCGAAGACCGGCCGCTACTCCGCCATCCTCGGCGTCGCGCTCGTCGTCGACGGCGGCATCTACCGCCACGACTTCGTCGCCGGCACCGTCGTCGACGCCATCGTGCGCGTCGGCCTCGATACGAACGTGCCGGTGCTCTCGGCCGTGCTGACGCCGCACAACTTCCAGGAATCGGAAGCCCATATCGCCTTCTTCCGCGATCACTTCGTCATCAAGGGCAAGGAAGCCGCCCATGCGGCCCGGCAGATTCTCGATGCGCGGGCACAGGTGGCGCTGGTGTCTGCCCGTTGAATCGATAGGTGAGCGGCCGGAATCGATCCGCAAGGACGAGGCCACAACCTCTTGAAAAGACTCCTGGAAGCCCGGCAGCGATGCCGGGCTTTCGCCGTTTCAGGCCTGCAGGTTCTTCAGGTAGATCGACAGCAATTGTATCTGCGAGGAGATGCCGAGCTTGCGGTACACATTGCGCCGATGCACCTTCACCGTGCCCGTCGAGATATCGAGCCGCAGCCCGATCGATTCCGAGGAATGCCCCTGCAGCACCAGCTCGATGATCGAGGCTTCGCGGTCGGTGAGGTTGAGCTTGCGCCAGACCTTGTCCGCCGCGCTCACCGGCTCGTTGCGCCGGCCGCGCCCCTGCCCCGTCTCGGCAAAACGCTCGGCAAGGCCGCTCCAGGCGCGGCGCACGAAGGCGGCGACGAAGGGTTCGGCATCGGTGAGCAGGCCGAATTCGCCGGCCGGGAAGACGCCCGTCTTCTCCCGCCGCATCAGCGAAACCACCACCGTCACCCCGTCCTGCGTCGGCACGAAGAAGCCCAGCTCCTCGGCAAGCCGGGTCTGCGAATAGTAGCTGCGGTAATATTCGCTGGAGAAGAAACGGTCCGGCGCAAGCTCGCGCATGCGCAGCACGCCCGAACGCCCGGCCCGCGCCGTGTGGTAGAACGGGTCGAGGAGATACGGCCCCGCCTGATAGAGGCTGACGAAGACATTGTAGTCGTCCGCATCGAAGGTGCTGAACAGGTCGATGGGCCGCGCCTTGTCGCGGTAGGCGAAGACGACCATGCCGTCGAAGCGCACCAGCGCGCGCATCATCGCCAGCAGGGTCTCGCCGGCCTGCCGGTCGGAGCGCTCCGTTTCCCCGGTCCAGTCGGCGAGCGCCCGGAAAAATGCCGTGAAATCGACCCGCATGGCGTTGCTCCCCGATTCCCGCGACGCCCCCTCATGTGCCGCCGCCGGGATATACTCCTTCCACAGTCGATTTACGGATAAAATACCTCTCTCGGGGTATATACCAACCCGGCGGCGGCTGACTAGCATTCCGCTCGACGGTGGCTAAAGCGGCGCAAGATCGCTTCAACGCAACAACCGCAGGGAACAGACGTGACATCCGCCCCAACGAACGACATCGAGTTCCGTTCGGTGACCAAGCGCTATGGCGCGGTGACCGCGGTCTCAGACATAAACCTGACCGTGCCGAAAGGCGCGTTCGTCGCCCTGCTCGGCCCCTCCGGCTGCGGCAAGACGACCTGCCTTCGCATGATCGGCGGCTTCGAGCAGCCGAGCGAGGGCGAGGTGCTGATCGCCGGCAAGGTGGCCAATGGCGTGCCGGCCTATCGCCGACCGGTCAACATGGTCTTCCAGCAATATGCGCTCTTCCCGCATTTCGACGTGGAGAAGAACGTCGCCTATGGCCTCAAGCAGCTTCGCCCGAAGCTGCCGGCGGCGGAGATATCCCGCCGCGTCGGCGAGGCGCTGGAGATGGTGCGCCTTTCGGGCTTCGCCAAGCGCCGCATCCATGAAATGTCCGGCGGCCAGCAGCAGCGCGTGGCGCTCGCCCGCGCACTCGTCAACAAGCCGTCCGTGCTTCTTCTCGACGAGCCGCTGGCGGCCCTCGACAAGAAGCTGCGCACCGCCATGCAGATCGAGTTGCAGACGCTCCAGCGCGATCTCGGCATCACCTTCGTGCTCGTCACCCACGACCAGGAGGAGGCGCTGTCGATGAGCGACCTCGTCTGCGTGATGAGCGCCGGCCGCATCCGCCAGCTTGCGACGCCGCAGGAGGTCTACGACCGTCCCGCCGATCTCTTCGTCGCCGATTTCGTCGGCAAGACGAACCGCTTCGACGGCACGCTGGAGGCCGGCGGCACCGTGCGGCTCGGCAACGGCGCGGCCCTGCCCGCCCCGCGCGGCGATCTCAAACCGGGCGCCGTCACCGTGGCGCTGCGCCCGGAGGCGATCCGCCTTGCCCGTGGCGGCGCGGGAACGGCGACGCTGGAAGGCACCGTCACCCATCGCATCTTCCTCGGCTCGGCGGCAGAATATTCCATCGCCGTCGACGGCCTCGGCGACCTGCTCGTCACGGCCGAACGCCAGACGCAGAACGACCTCGTCGCGCCGGGCGAACGGGTCGCGATCAGCTTCGATCCCGGTACAGCGCATATCTTTCCAGCCTGAGGGGAAACAGGCCCCAAACAACAACAAGGGAACAGCGTCATGTCGAAATGGTTCAGAGAGAATGCCCCGATCAGCGCCCGTGAACTGACGGACGAATTCCAGCGGCTGAAGCGCGGTTCGGTCACGCGCCGCCACTTCCTCGGGGTCTCCGGCCTCGGCCTTGCCGCCGCCGTCCTCGCCCGCCAGCCCGGCCTCTTCAATTCCGCGGCCTATGCGCAGCAGGAAGACCTCGGCACCTCCATGTCGCTCGCCACCTGGCCGAACTACCACGACCCGGCGACCTTCGAAGCCTTCACGGCCAAGACGGGCGTCGCCGTCGAGGTCAACGTCTTCGGTTCGAACGAGGAGATGCTGGCCAAGCTCCAGGCCGGCGGTACCGGCTGGGACCTGTTCGTGCCCACCAACTACACGATCTCCACCTATGCCGGCCTCGGCCTGATCGATCCGCTCGACCTGTCCAAGGTGCCGAATTTCGACCCCAAGACCCAGAACACCCGCTTCACCAACGAAGGCACGGTGGACGGCAAGGTCTATGCGCTGCCGAAGAACTGGGGCACGACGGGCATCGCCTTCAACTCCGACAAGGTCAAGTCGAAGGTCACGAGCTGGAAGGAGTTCTTCGAGGTCGCCATGACCGAGGCCGACGGCCGCGCCATGGTGCATGACTACCAGCTCACCACCATCGGCAACGCCCTCGTCTCGCTCGGCTTCTCCTTCAACTCGATCAAGCCCGAGGAACTCGCCAAGGCCGAGGAACTGCTGATCAAGGTCAAGCCGCACCTCTACGCCATCAACAGCGACTACCAGCCCTCCATGCGCTCCACCGATGCCTGGATGACCATGTGCTGGACGAACGACGGCGCGCAGCTCAACCGCGACATGCCGGAAATCCAGTTCACGCTCGGCACCGACGGCGGCGAGATCTGGTCGGACTTCTACGCCGTGCCGACCAGCGCCACCAACAAGCCGGCCGGCTATGCCCTGCTCAACTTCCTGATGGACCCGCAGAATGCGGTGAAGGAGCACATCGCCAACGGCGCGCCGACCACCGACAGCCGCGTCTTCGCCCTGCTGCCGGCCGAGATCACCAGCAACAGGATCGTCTATCCGGAAGAAGCCGCGCTGACGCCGCTGGAATTCGGCGCAGCGGTGACGCTGACCGACCCGGCTCGCGCGGAACTGATGGCGCGCTTCAAGTCGGCCTGACGGTCAACGCCCCTCATCCGGCTGCCGCCACCTTCTCCCCGCAAGCGGGGAGAAGGGACCCGGAGTATCGTCATCTTTCCCTTTCCAATGGGGCAAGGCGCAGCCACGCATATCCTTCTCCCCGCTTGCGGGGAGAAGGTGGCCGGCAGGCCGGATGAGGGGCGACCCTCACAGTATTCGCAACAGGACCAACGCAATGCCCCTGACGACGACGGCAAAGAAACGGCTGGTGACGGCGGCGCTGCTTGCGCCGGCCTCCGTATGGCTGTTCGTCTTCCTCGTGCTGCCCTTCATCGCCATGATGGTCTTCTCCGTCGGCGAGCGCGGACCGGCGGGCGGCTATCAGGCGGCCTTCACCTTCGCGCAATACGCCAACCTGCCGGCCCGCGCCGCCGCCTACTGGAACACGCTGATGCTCGCGCCGGCCGGCGCCTTCCTCTGCCTGCTGGTGGCCTATCCCACGGCCTATTACCTCGCCGTCAAGGCCGCGCCGCGCCACCGGCTGCTGCTGGTCTCGCTGGTCGTCGTGCCGTTCTGGACGAGCCTTCTCGTGCGTACCTATGCCTGGATGTTCATCCTCGGCTCGCGCGGCATCCCGAGCCTCCTCGACATGATCGGCATCGAAGACGTGCGCCTGCTCAACACGCCGGGCGCGGTTCTGCTCGGCATCGTCTACGGCTATCTGCCGCTGATGATCATGCCGATCTATGTCAGCCTCGAAAAGCTCGACCGCCGCCTGCTGGAAGCCTCGGCCGACCTCGGCGCGAAGCCGGCCTCCACCTTCTTCTCCGTCACCCTGCCGCTCTCCCTGCCGGGGGTCATGACGGGCGTCGCGCTCGTCACGATCCTGCTGCTCGGCGAATATCTCATTCCGCAGCTTCTCGGCGGCGGCAAGGTCTTCTTCATCGGCAACGCGCTGGTCGACCTCTTCCTGCAATCGCGCAACTGGCCCTTCGGCTCGGCCATCGCCGTCACGCTGGTCGCCATCGTCGTCGTGGTGCTGACGGTCGCCATGCGCATCGCCTGGAAAGTCTCCGGCACGAGACAGGTGGACCTCGTCTGATGCGCGCGCTGATAACCTCCGTCTACCTGTTCCTCTATGCGCCCATCGCGCTGGTCGTGCTGTTCTCGTTCAATGCGGGGCGCAGCGCCAGCGAGTTCACCGGCTTCTCGACGCAATGGTACGGCAAGGCGCTCGCCAATCCGTTCCTCGTCACGGCGCTGCAGAACAGCCTGATCATCGCCCTGACCAGCGCCACGCTCGCCGCCGTCTTCGGCACCATGGCCGCCCTCGGCCTCGAACGGCTCGGCAGCCGCGCCCGCCTCCTCTTCGACGGCCTGCTTGCCGCCGCCATCGTCGTGCCGGGCGTCGTCATCGGCATCGCGACGCTGGTGGCGCTGGTCGCCGTCTTCGGTGCGGTCAATCCCGCCATCGCCGCCCTCTGGCCGGGCGACAAGCCGCCGCAGCTCGGCCTCGGCTACGGCTCGATCATCGCCGCGCACGGCCTCTTCACGATGGCGCTCGTGACGATGATCGTGAAGGCGCGCATCGCCACGCTCGGGCGCGATATCGTCGAGGCCTCGGCAGACCTCTACGCCACGCCCCTCACCACCTTCCGCGATATCGTGCTGCCGCAGATATTGCCCTCGGTGCTGGCCGGCTTCCTGCTCGCCTTCACCTTCTCCTTCGACGATTTCATCGTCGCCTTCTTCGTCGCCGGCTCCAAGACGACGCTGCCGATCTACGTCTTCGCCTCGATCCGCCGCGGCGTGACGCCGGAGGTCAACGCCATCGCCACCATGGTTCTGGTCGCCTCGCTCTTCCTCATCCTCGTCGCCCGCATCCTCATGCGGGAAAAGACGAAAAAATCGCCTGCCGGAGAATGAAATGATCCTGAAGAACCGTGTCGCCATCGTCACAGGGGCAGGCTCCGGCATCGGCCGGGCCGGTGCGCGCATCATGGCCCGCGAGGGCGCGACCGTCTGCGTCGCCGACCGCGACGAGGCCCGGGCCGGTGAGACGGTCGATCTCATCCGCGCCGATGGCGGCACCGCCGAGGCAGTCGTCCTCGACGTCACCGACGACGTGGAGCTGAAGGTGGCGATTGCTGGCGTGCTTTCCCGCCACGGCCGCATCGACATCCTGCACAATCATGCGGGCGCGCAGGTCGCCGGCGATCTCGAAGACGTATCCCTCGACGGCCTCGACCTTTCCTGGAACCTCAATGTGCGCGCCCACCTCATGGCCGCACGCCTCGTCATGCCCGCCATGAAGGCGCAGGGAAAAGGCGTCATCCTCAACACCTCCTCCTCCTCCGGCGTGCTCTACGACCGCGAGATGATCGCCTATACGACCACCAAGCACGCCGTCATCGCCATGACGAAGCAGATCGCCGGCGACTACGCCCGCCACGGCATCCGCGTCAACGCACTCTGCCCCGGCTGGGTCGACACGCCCTTCAACGCCCCCTTCATCGACCAGATGGGCGGGCGCGGGGCCATCGAGGGCTATATAAGGGAAAAGGTGCCCATGGGCCGCTGGGCGGATGTGGAGGAGATCGCCGAGCCGATCCTCTTCCTCGTTTCCGACCGGTCAAGCTACATGACCGGCCAGATTCTCGTGGTCGACGGCGGCGAAACCGTCGTCTAGTTCTGCTCAGCGCAATTCCGGCCGCAAAACCGCATTACACTTTTGCTAGAATTGCTCAGACCGACTCCAGCCCGCCCTGATGCACGACGATGCGCGCGTGATAGGGCACGCGCTTGTAGAGATCGAGCACATCCTGGTTGATGAGGCGGACGCAGCCCGACGACGTCGCCTTGCCGATGGACTTCCAGTCCGGCGAGCCGTGCAGGCGATAAAGCGTATCCTTGCCGCCCTGGTGGATATATAGAGCGCGCGCGCCGAGCGGGTTCTTGATGCCCGGCTCCATGCCGCCGTTCTCGACCGAGTATTTCGCAAGGCTCGGCTGGCGCTTGATCATGTCGGCCGGCACCTTCCAGCGCGGCCAGGGCTGACGCCACTGGATCACGCCCTCGCCTTCCCAGGCAAAGCCGTCGCGGCCGATGCCGACGCCGTAGCGCATCGCCGTGCCGCCCGGCTCCACCACATAGAGGAAGCGCGAGGCCGTATCGACGACCACCGTGCCCGCCGGCTCGCCGGTCGGGTCCGTCACGCGCTGGCGGTAATATTTCGGGTCGATCTCCTGATAGGGGATAGCCGGGATGACATGGCCGCCATCCTCGACGGCGGCGTAGCGCGCCGCCAGCTCCTCGACCGTCGCCGGCACGATGGGATAGCTGACCTTCTGAGGGATGGGGGCATTCTTGACCGACGTTTCCGTGGTTGCGCATCCCGCAAGCGTCGCGGCAGCACCGAGGAGGAAAGCTCTGCGCGACAATGTGCACACCGTAGGCATTCTCGAAACATACTCCAGTGAAAGAACGGATTGAGGCCGATGGCTAGCCAAAGCCGGAAGGGGCTGGCAAGAAGCGAGGGCATCACATCTTCGGCATCCACCGCTCGTTCCTTGCGAGCGATGCAAAGCGGCCACGCCCGAACCACATCGAGGAAGGAACACGATGGCGCCTGTGGAAATCGACCTCACCCATGTCCGTGAATTCCCCGATCAGCAAAGCTTCCATCGCTGGCTCTCGGAAAACCACGCCGTGGCGCCGGAGGTCTGGATCAAGGTGCACAAGCGCAGCTCCGGTCTCAAGTCCATCAATCCCGAAGAAGCGATAGAGGTCGTGCTGTGCTGGGGCTGGATCGACGGCATCCGCAAGGGGCTGGACGAGAAGAGCTTTTTCCAGCGCTACAGCCCGCGTGGGCGAAAAAGCGTCTGGAGCAAGAAGAACGTCGAGACGGTCGGCCGGCTGATCGCCGATGGCCGCATGACGGAGCACGGCCTGAAACAGGTGGAGGCCGCAAAGGCGGACGGCCGCTGGGACAAGGCCTATGGCAGCGGCAAGGACCTTAAGATACCGCCGGACCTGCAAGCCGCCATAGACGCGGAGCCGGCCGCCGCCGAAATGCTCGGCAGGCTGACGGAGCAGAACCGCTTCGCCCTCGCCTTCCGCATCCACAATCTGAAGACGGACGCGGCGCGCAGGCGGAAGATCGAGACCTTCGTGGAAATGTTGAAAAAGGGCGAGACGATCTACCCGCAGAAGCGGAAATAGACCGTCTCCCGCCCAATCAGGACTGGCCGTTCAGCCAGTTGTGCCAGTCGTTCACGCTGCCGGAGAAGACGTTGAGGTCGATCCTGCCCTCGACGCCATGCGACAGGCCCGAGCCGGAATACTGCCAGAACAGCCAGCGGCGGTTCGGATAGCGCTTGGAGGGATGCGCGGCGACCGAGCGCAACCAGAAGGGATATTCCTTCAGCTCGCCGGAGAGGTTGTCCTCATAGAAGTCCGGTGCGGTATAGATGATCGGCCGCTTGCCGTAGTGCCGTTCCAGCATCTCGGCGAAGACGCGGATCTTCTCGACGTATTTTTCACGCGACAGGCGCTTCTTGCAGGCGGAATCGCCATTGTATTCGGCATCGATGACCGGCGGCAGCGCGTCGGGATCGCGCGGCACGTTGCGAATGAACCATTCGGCCTGCGAGCTTGCGACGCGGCACCAGTAGAAGAAGTGGTAGGCGCCCCGCTTGATGCCCGCCTCCTTGGCCCGGCGCCAGTTCTTCTGGAACATCGGGTCGAGATGGTCGCCGCCATCGGTGGCCTTGATGAAGGCGAAGTTGGCGCCCTGCGTGCGCAGCTTCATCCAGTCGATATCGCCCTGCCAGCGCGAAACGTCGACGCCATGCACCTGATAGTGCTTCGGCGCGCGCTTGCCGAAATTGATCGGATGGGCATCGCGGAACTGCTGGCTGTAGACGCGCGAGCGCTTGCCGAGGCGCTGGGTCGGCATCTCGGCCATTGTCGCGGCATCGGCGGGACGCTCGGAAGGAACCGCGGACTGCTTCGTCACCGTCTCGAAGACATGACTATCGGGCACCGGCCCGGCCCAGGCGAGCATTTCCTGCGCGCCCTCCGTCCTGACCTGCCCTTCGCCGACCGCCACCTCGGGAACAGGCCCGCCGCCCTTGGCGACGGAACTCGTGGTCTCGCGCGAAGGCTTGACCGCCAACACCGTTTCCGGGGTCGCACTCGACGCGCAGCCAGCCAGGCAGGCGCAGCCGAGAAGGATCGCTGTAAGGACCGAAAGACGCATAGGCACTCGCACGCAAAACAAACCGAAGCCCCGCCCTTTCGACACACGGACGGAATTACTAACGGAAGATTACCGCGAAATGTTAAATACAATCTTTACGGCCGACCGCGACATTTCAGGTACTTAGCCGGAGACCTTCAAGCGTCGCCCGTCCTGACATGGCCAATGCCCTTCTTTGCAATCTCCTCGAAGGACTCCTCGTAGCCCGCATCCGCATAGCGGATCACGCCAAGCGAGGTATCGTTGGTGAGCGCATGTTCCAGCCGCTCCGCCCCCGCTGCCGTGCCATCGGCCACCAGCGTCACGCCGCAACTCGTCATATAGCCCGCATAGCCGCCGCCGCCGGAATGGACGACGACGAGGTCGGCCATCGAGGAGCAAAGCAGCATGGCGTCGAGCAGCGGCCAGTCGGCGATGGCGTCCGAACCGTCCTTCATGCGCTCCGTCATGATGTTGGGATGCGCCATGGCCCCGGCATCGAGATGATCGCGCGAGAAGGCGATCGGCCCTTTCAGCTCGCCCGCCGCGACCAGCGTGTTGACGGCAAGCGCCAGCTCCGTGCGCTCGCCATGGCCGAGCCAGGCGATGCGCGCCGGCAGCCCCTCGAAGGGAATGTTTTCACGTGCGAGGCGGATCCAGTTGGTGACGATCCTATTGTCCGGGAACATCTCCAGCACGAGGTCGTCGATGCGGGCGATATCGCTCTCCTCGCCGGACAGCGCCATCCAGCGGAACGGGCCGATGGCCCGCGAGAAGAGCGGGCGCAGATAGGCCTCGGTGAAGATCGGGATATCGAAGGCATTGCCAACGCCGCCTTCCCGCGCCTGCGTGCGGATGAGGTTGCCGTTGTCGAAGACCTCGGAACCCATCTTCTGGAAGTCCAGCATGGCCGAGACATGCTCGACGATGGAAGCACGGCTTGCCGCCATCAACTGCCCCTGCCCGTCGTCGCGCAGACCCTTCACCTGATCGAGGCTCATGCCCTTCGGCACATAGCCGTAAACGAGGTCGTGCGCCGAGGTCTGGTCGGTGACGATATCCGGCACGATGCCGCGCCGGGCGATCTCCGGGTAGATTTCCGCCGCATTGCCGACGAGGCCGATAGAGGTTGCGCGCTTCTCCTTCACCGCTTCATCGATCATCGCCAGCGCCGTATCGAGGTCAGGCGCGACATGCTCCAGATAGCCGACAGCCTTGCGCTTGGCGGCCCGTTCGGGATCGATATCGACGCAGAGGATCGCCGCGCCCGCCATGCGGCCGGCCAGCGGCTGCGCGCCGCCCATGCCGCCGAGGCCGGCGGTCAGGATGAAGCGGCCCGCAAGGCTGCCGCCGAAGCGCTTTTCCGCGATGCGCATGAAGATTTCATAGGTGCCCTGAATGACCCCCTGGCTGCCGATATACTGCCATGCGCCCGCCGTCAGCCCGCCCCAGCAGATCAGCCCCTTGCGCTGAAGCTCATAAAACACCTCGGACTTCGCCCATTGCCCGACGATATTGCAGTTCGCCATGATAACGAGCGGAGCCTTGGCGTGAGTCTTCAGCAGGCCCACCGGCTTGCCGGACTGGATGACCAGCGTCTGGTCCTCCTCCATTTCCGTCAGCGCCTTGACGATGGCCCTATGCGCCGCCCAGTTGCGCGCCGCCTTCCCGAGCGCGGCATAGACGATCAGGTTGTCCGGGTCCTCGCCGACAGACAGAACGTTCTCCAGAAGACGCAGCAGCGCCTCTTGCCGCCAGCCCTTGGCGCGCAGCACGTCGCCGCTCGGGATCGGATAGTTCGGGTGGCGCGGATTGGGCTTCGGCATGGGGTATCCCTCTTGCAAAAAATCGTTTTACTTCGGCGGCAGCGTATCGACGAAAGCGATGGCCTCGGAAATCAGGCGGCGGCGCAGGGCCTCGTCGGCGCAGGCCTCAGGCGAGGCGCGCACCCAGCCCTCCATGGCCCGCTCGCCCATCACCATCGGCGCGATGCCGTCAATGGCGAGCGCCCAGGCATCGTTGCCCTTGCCGAGGCGCGCCAGCATGCCCTCCCTGCGCGCACCGCAGAGAAGGTGCCCGTCGAGCAGCCAGGCCAACCCGCCGAACATCGGCTTTTCCGAAAGCCCCGCGCGAAGGCCGAGATCGGCGCGGACGATGTCTTCCAGTTCCCTGTCCCGTGCCATCGCCCGCCTCCGGTCATCTGGCCAGGGCGTAGCTGGCGAGATCGATCCCCATCGCCTTCTCCACCGAGGGATAGACGGTCGGATCGAGCACGCTCGACGCCAGCGGAATAATCGTCTTCGGCACATGCAGCACGAAGATCTTCATGCCGACTTCGAGCTGCCCGACGCTGAGCGGCTCGCCCTCGGGCGAGAGCGTGGTGATGACATCCGGGAAGGTGGCGAGACGTTTGCCCTCGGCCGATTCCACCGCCATATATTCATTCATGACGTGCAGCACCGACGCGCCGCCGCCCGTGCCGAGCGTCACCGTGCCGATATCGAAGGCCTCTTTGGTATAAACCACGGACTTGTCCGTGATCGTGCCCTCGGAAAGGATCGCACCGCCCGTCGTCTTGACGATGGCGTCGATGATCGCCGAACCGCCCTTACCCTCCGCCGCGATGATCGCCTCGCCGAGCGTCAAGGCCAGCGAGATGCCACCGAGCGCCGCGTTCCGGCGCACATAGGACGCGCGCAACGGGTTGCGGCAGGAGGCGATGAAGCCGCCGGACATATCCGAAGCCGTGCGCAGGATCGGCGAGACCTTCGCCGTCGCGCCGCGCACGACGAGTTCTATGTAACGGTTCTCGTCACGATTGCCGCCGACCGCCGTCTGGATCATCTGTTCCGGCGAGCCGGCCATGCCGATGGAACCCATGTCGCCGGTCGGGTGCGCGCGCATGTCGCCGACCGCGTCCAGCACCTTCGTGCCGAGGATGGCGGAGGGCAGCCAGCCGTTCAGCGTCGAGGATTTGCCGTTCTGCCCCACCATCAGCGCGGCGACTTTCTCGCCCAGCGCCTCCTGCAGAAGCTCCACCGCCTTCACGTAGTCCACGCCGCGCATCTCCCAGGGCGTGGTCGAGGCCGGCGCGCCGATGGCCGCCGCCGTCGCCACCCAGTCGTCATCGGAAAGCTCGTCGATGGAGACCAGTTCCGGCTTGCCGATGGAGACCGCCGCATAGCCGAGCATGCGCCCGTGATCGGCCCATCCGCCGCCGCCGGCCGCATAGACCGAGCCGCCCTTGACCGCCGCCTCGACGTCTTTTTCCTTTAAAATCCGGCCCATCACGCGCCCTCCTGAATCACATCCTGAAGTTTTTCGTCCAGTTGAATCACTGCATTAAGAAGCACAGCCGCGCCGAGCGCGATATCGTCGATCTCGGCGAATTCCTTCGGCGCATGGCTGCGCCCGCCAAGGCACGGCACAAAGATCATCGCCGCCCGAGTCACCTTGGCCATGAAGGCCGTGTCGTGCCCCGCGCCCGACGCCATGCGCCGATGGCTCGCGCCGGCCGCATCGCAGGCGGCGTCCAGCACGTCCAGCACCAGCGGGTCGCCCGGCGTCGGCATGTTGTCGGAGATGCGGCGCGGCGCGGCGATGTTCGTACCGGTCTCGCGCGAAATTTCCGCCGCAAGCCGCTCGACGGAGGCGGCGAAGACATCCATCGCCGTGCGCTCTTCCGCCCGCGCATCGATCAGCAGGCGCGCCCGCGACGGCACGACATTGGCTGCATTCGGCTCGATGGAGAACTCGCCCACCGTCGCCGTGAAGTGTGCCGGCCCCGCCGAAAGCGATTTCGCCAAAGCCTCGATGCCGCTCACCAGCCGCACGGCGGCGGCGAGCGCATCGGCGCGGCTGCCCATCGGGGTCGTCCCGGCATGGTCCGCCCGGCCCTCGACGATGATCTCGATGCGCGTGATCCCGGCAATCGCCGTCACCACGCCGATATCCAGCCTCTCCGTCTCCAGCACCGGCCCCTGCTCGATATGCAGTTCGAGGAAGGCCGCAATGTCTCTGCGCGCCTCGGCCACGATCCGCGCCGGATCGCCGCCCACATCGCGGATGCCCTGCTCCAGCGTCAGCCCGCCGCTCTGCCGCGACAGCCAGTCCTCCGGCAGCACGCCCGCCATGCCGCGGCTGCCGATGCAGGAGACGCCGAAGATCGAGACTTCCTCGGCGAGGAAGTCCACCACCTCAAGATCATGGTCGAGTTCGATGCCCCGGTCGGCCAGCGCCCGCGCCACTTCCAGCGCCACCGCGACGCCGGCGATGCCGTCATAGCGCCCGCCGTCCGGCACCGTATCGGAATGCGAACCGAGCATGATCGTGCCGAGGCCCGGCTTCCTGCCCGGCCGCCGCGCGACGAGATTGCCGGCGGCGTCCACGCGCGTTTCCAGCCCCGCCGCCTTGAATTTTTCATCGAGAAACGTCCGCCCTGCCGGAAACAAAGCGGTGAAGGCCCGCCGCGTATAGGGCCGGCCGGGTTCGGTGATCCGGGCGAGGCCGTCGATCACATCCGCGATGCGGGCCGGATCGACCGGCAGGTTGGTCTGGCTGCTCATCGGACGGCGCTTCCGGCCACGAGCGTCGGCAGGGGCCGCACGAAAGCGCCGGTGCCCGGCTCGGCAAGCACCGCCCTGCCATCGAAGACGAGCCGGCCGCGCAGATACGTGGCCGAGACACGCCATGGCAGGCGAATGCCGTTATAGGGGGACCAGCCGACGACGTTATGGCCGCTCGCCGTCGCGTCATAGGTATAGGGTTCGGGCGTCAGCACGATGATGTCGGCATCCTTGCCGGCCTCCAGCGCGCCCTTCGCGTGATCCAGCCGGAAATGCCGTGCCGGGTTCAGCGTCATCAGCTCGGCCGCGCGCGTCAGCGGAATGCCGCGCTCCAGCGCGCCCTTGACGAAAAGCGGCACCATGACCTCCAGCCCCGGCACGCCGGAGGCATTGGCCAGCATGTCCGCATTGGTCTTGCGATCCTCCGACCAACTCACATGGTCGGTGGAAACCAGCGTGACATTACCCGCCGCGACATGCCGCCAGAGCTTTTCCACCTCGGCGCGCGGGCGGATCGGCGGGTTGATCTTCGCCTTGCCGCCGAGCCGGGCGACATCGTTCTCCTCGTCCAGCGTCAGGTAATGGATGCAGCACTCGATGGTCGCGCGGTGCCCCTGCGCCCGGTAGGCGGCGGCGATCTCGTAGCCACGGCCGAGCGAGCAATGCACCACATGCGCCGGGCACCCCGTCTCAGCGCCCGTCTCGTAAATCTGGTTGGAGGCCAGCAGCTCCGTCAGCGGCGGCCGCGACAGGCCGTGCGCGCGATAGTCGGTGATACCCGCCGCCTTCACCTTGGCGATGGCAGCCCGCACCGCCTCGTCGTCCTCGTTGTGCGCGCCGGCCGTCAGCCCCGTCGGGGCGATGGCGCGGAAGCAATCTTCCAACAGCGCGGCCGGAATGCGCGGAAAGCGCTTCGGGTCCGTGCCGAAGGTGGAAAACTTGAAGGCCGCGACGCCCGCCTCCACCATCTCGCCGATGCGCGCCGGCCCCTCCTCGGGATCGACGGTGCCATAGAGCGCGAAATCCACCCGCGCCTGCGGCGAGGCGTGATCGACCTTGATTTTCACCGCCTCGGCCGAGCAGACGAGGTTGCCCTCGTCATAGGGCATGTCGACGATGGTCGTGACGCCGCCGGCCGCCGCCGAGCGCGTCGACCAGATGAAATCCTCCTGATTCTTCTGCGAGAGCGAATGGACCTGCGCATCGATGGCGCCGGGCAGGATCAGCGCGCCGGAGAGGTCGTGCCGCTCCTTGGCCGCGGGCATCGCGCCCTGGCCGACATGCGCCACCTTGCCGTCACGCACCGCCACATGCCCGCCCTCCACGATGCGGTCGGCAAGCACCACGGTGCCTTTCAGAACGAGATCGAAATCGGCCATTGCGGCTCTCCGTCAGGGCTTGAGGGCGAAGAAGGCGTCGAAATCCGCCATGGGCGCGGCCTCGACGAAGGCGGCGAGCGCCTCGGGGCTGGCAAGATCGCGGTCGAGCGCCTCGATCTCGGCGGAAAGCGGCCGGTCCTTGCGGTAGAACGGGCTGATCGCCCGCGTGCGCTGATAGGCGATGGCCGCCACGCCCTCGACATTATCGCCGGCAAGGTCGACGGCCTGGGCGGACAGCATGGCCTCCAGCGCGGCCATCTGGCGAAGGTCGCGCACCTGGCTTTCCATGCGCTCGACGATAAGCGGCAGGAAGGTCGCCTCCTCCTCCAGTCCGCCGGCAACGACGATGGACTGCGCCGAGATCGGCACCGCGAGCGACTGGATGCGCATGTAGAGTTCGACGGCAAGCTTCAGCAGCGGTCCGAAACCCGTCGCCGCCTCGCCGGGCGCGACGAGATTGACCGGCAGGTTGCGCCTGACCCCATTGGACAGTAGCACGCAGCGGTTCAGCACATTGCGGGCAAGATGCGCAAACCCCGTCTGCGCCGCCTCCACATAGAGCGTGGTGGAGAGCGGCAGCGACCCGCCCGAAGCCATCACGTGATCGTCCATCACGACCGGATTGTCATCCG
The DNA here is from genome assembly GCF_020883495.1 of Shinella zoogloeoides. NCBI lineage: Bacteria > Pseudomonadati > Pseudomonadota > Alphaproteobacteria > Hyphomicrobiales > Rhizobiaceae > Shinella > Shinella zoogloeoides. The sequence goes on from NZ_CP086610.1 coordinate 2,168,161, forward strand.
ACTGCGCCGTCGCCTCGACGATGCGCTCGGCCGCGTTCATCAGCGTATCGAGGCAGGCGCCGAAGACCTGCGCGGTCATGCGCAGGCTCAGCGGATCGTGGATCGCCGAGGGTGTCGGCCAATGGCCGGATTCCGCCTGCGCCTCGAACCAGCGGCCGGCCATCGCCTCGCCATGGGCCGACAGGCGGGAGGCCACTCGCCACGGATCGGCGGACGCGCCGAGCGCCAGCGAGGAGAGAACGCCCGTCACCATCAGGTTGCGGATTGCCTTTGCCGCCTCGCGCACCACATTGGCCGCCGCCGCATGGGAGATGGCGTTGACGCTGAGCGCGGCCAGCGCATCGCGCGGCTGCATCCGGTAGGGCGTCAGGCCGGCGCGCTTCAGCGCCTCCGTCGCCGGCAGGCGCTCGCCGCCGTACCAGGCCTCGCCCTCGCCCGTCAGCACCGCCGCGACCTGTCCCATCAGGCCGATATCGGCGCAGCCCATGGAACCGTGCCGCCGCACGACCGGCACGACGTCCCGCTCCAGCAGCGAAAGGAGGGCGTCGATCAGCTCCGGGCTGCAACCGGAATACCCGCCGAGCGCCGTGTTGACGCGGATCGCGATCGCCTTGCGCACGATGGGCAGCGTGAAGGGTTCGCCGGTGCCGAAGTGATGCGCCCTGACGAGGCTGTTGTTGAACTCGACGAGATCGTCCGCCGTCCAGAGCTTGTCCTTCATCGAACCGACGCCGGTATTGGCGCCGTAGATCGGCAGGCCCGTCGCCAGCCGGTCGGTGACGATACGGCGCGCCGTGCCGACCCGGCCCATGCCCATCTCGCAGGCCACCGGCCGCCGCGCACCGCTGCCGATGGCCTCCAGCGTGGCGAAATCCAGCGGTTGGCCGGTGAGATAGAGCGTATCGGCGGTAGCGAGCATGTTTCGAAAAGCCTGTCTGAAAGCCGTTCCAGGAAAGACGAACGGTCCCGTTCGCATTTGCAGGAAAACCGAGGGCGGATGTTATGCGGAACACGGCGCGAACGTATATCCCAAAATCCATACGGATTATGCTATAAGCCGAACAGACGCCGAAAACCGAAAGCCCCGCCCGTGGATCTATCCACCCTTTGCCTTGTGCATGGCATTCTCGAAGAACGCGGCATCCGCAGGGCGGCAGCGCTGGCGAACCGCCCCGCCTCCAGTGCCAGCGCCGCGCTGCGCCGGGTCGAAGCCGCTCTCTCCGTGCCTCTGGTGCGCCGCGACGGACAGGCGCTCGTCCCCACGCTGGAGGCGGAAGCCCGCCTGCCGCAGCTTGGCGAGATCGCCCGCGCCACCTCCGCTCTCGCCGCGCTCGGTGAAGGCCGGAATGCGACATCCGCCATTTCGCTCGCCGCCCTCGCCCGCTTCGCAGCGGCGGCAAGGACAGGCAGCATCAACGCCGCCGCCAAAAGCCTCGGCCTCGGCCAGCCGCAGCTCACCCGCCAGCTCAGCAAGCTGGAGGCCTCACTCGGCTGCACGCTGCTCGATCGTTCGGCCAAGGGCATAAGCTGCACGGCCGCAGGCCTTGAAGCGCTTGCGCTGGCCGAGCGCATCGCCGCAGCCTGGGATGCCCTCTCGGCCGCCTCCGCCGAGCGTTTCCGCCGCAGCGCCGCCACCTGGCGGCTCGGCACGGTCATACCCTTCGGCCACGAGAGCGAGATCGCGGCGATGCTCGCGCGCCTCGCCGTCGAGTGGCGCGCAGCCCGCCCACGCCAGCCGCTTTTCCTCTCCTCCACCACCGCGGACGAACTCGTCTCGGGCCTCAAGAATCGCCGCTTCGACCTCATTCTACTCGATACGGACCGCTACCCTGCCGAATTCGACGGCCGGCTGATCGGCCGTTCGCAGCTCGCCCTCGCCGGCCCCCGGCATCTGGACAGATCGCAGGATTTCGCCGCGCTCCTGCACAGCCACCCCATCGCCGTGCCCAGCCCCCGCAGTGGCCTTAGGCAGATGACGGATCGATTTCTGGAGGCGACACTGTCATCGGCGGAGCGCGCCCGCCTGACGCTGGTCGAGGTGGACTCAATCCCCGTCATCATCAATCTCGTGCTGGATCACGGCCATCTTTCGATCCTGCCGGAACACTCGGTCGCCAATATCAGCCCGCCGCCGACCCTGCTGCCGCTCGATGCCGCCTACCAGCAATCCCTGAGCCTCGTCTGGCCGCGCGACGCCCTCTCCCGGCAGGCGGCGGACACCATCATCGCCCTCCTTTCGAGACCTTAGCCCTTCGCCCCGGCCCGCAGCCGCCGCCGGGTCTCCGTCGGGCTTTCATGGTAATGCGCACGGTAACTGCGGGAGAAGGCGGAAGAAGAGTTGAAGCCTGTGAGCGCGGCGATGTCGGCGAACTCCGCCTTGGTCTCGATCACCTTGCGCCGGGCGGCATTGAGGCGCAGCGCCAGATAATGATGGTGCGGCGCGACGCCCATCGATTCCTGGAAGAGATCCTGGAGGTGGCGCGCGCTGATGCCGACGCGACGGGCGAGCCGCGCCAGCGTCAAAGGCGCGTCCACCGTCTCCTCCATCAGCCGCACCGCCTGGCTGACGCGCTGGTCGGCGACGCGCATGTTGCCGAGCGCCGGCACCTGCAGCAGGCCGCCGGTGCGCTCGTGCTCGTAGATGAAGAGCCGTGAGACCTCCAGCGCCAGCGAATAGCCCTGCCGGCGGCGGATGATCTCCAGCATCAGGTCGAGTGTCGGCAGGGAACCGCCGGTCGTGATGCGCTTGCCGTCGATGACATAGCGCTCACGCATCACCGTGATCTGCGGATAGCGGGAAGCGAATTCCTCCATGTCCTCCCAGTGAATCGTCACGGAATGGCCGTCGAGCAGGCTCGCCTCGGCGAGCAGCCAGCTTCCCGATTCGATGCCGGCCATCATGCTGCGATGGCGCGCCGTCTGCGAAAGCTGGCGCCGCAACAGAGGCGTCGCACTCATCTGCCATTGATAGCTGGACAAGACGAAGAGCGGCGCGGTCTCCCGCTCCGGCAGGAACACACCGTCGACGGGCACCGGAATGCGGCTGCGCGTCTCGATGGGCGCACCGTCCGGCGAGAAGATGCGCCAGCGATAGAGGTCCTGGCCGGAGATGCGATTGGCGGCGCGAAGCGGCTCGATGACCGAGGCGACGAGGATGAGGTTCGTCTCGGGCAGCACCAGAATATCGATGTCGAGCGTATCGGCGGAAGGGTCCAGCATGGCGGGAGCATGGCCGCCCATTTCTCGAATTGTCAAGAATGGATCCGAAAAGTGAAAGCATTACGCCTTCTCTTGGCTCGTAATGGTCCCAACGAGAATACCGGGAGAACGACAATGCCCTTAGCCATGAATCGTGACGTCTTCATCACCTGCGCCGTCACCGGCTCCGGCGACACCGCCGGCAAATCCCCCCACGTTCCGCGCTCGCCCAAGCAGATCGCCGAATCGGCCATCGAGGCGGCGAAGGCCGGCGCGGCCGTCGTGCATTGCCATGTGCGCGATCCGGAAACCGGCGCGCCGAGCCGCCGCAACGATCTTTACCGCGAAGTGACCGAGCGCATCCGCGACGCCGAAGTGGACGTCGTGCTGAACCTCACCGCCGGCATGGGCGGCGACATGATCTTCGGCAACACCGAGCAGCCGCTTCCGCTCAATCCCGTCGGCACCGACATGGTGGGCGCCACCGAGCGCGTTTCCCACGTCGCCGAATGTCTGCCGGAAATCTGCACGCTCGATTGCGGCACGATGAACTTCTCGCTCGGCGACTACGTGATGACCAACACGCCCTCCATGCTGCGCGCCATGGGCCGGATGATGACGGACCTCGGCGTTCGCCCCGAGATCGAAGCCTTCGACACCGGCCATCTCTGGTTCGCCAAGCAGCTTGTCGAGGAAGGCGTCATCGAGGATCCGGTGCTCATCCAGCTCTGCATGGGCATTCCGTGGGGCGCGCCGGACGACCTCAACACCTTCATGGCGATGGTCAACAACGTGCCCGCCAACTGGACCTTCTCGGCCTTCTCCATCGGCCGCAACGCCATGGCCTATCCGGCAGCAGCCGTGCTTGCCGGCGGCAATGTCCGCGTCGGCCTGGAAGACAACCTCTATGTCGGCAAGGGCCAGCTCGCCACCAACGCGCAGCTCGTCGACAAGGCCGTCACCATCATCGAAAGCATGGGCGCCCGCGTCATCGGCCCGGCCGAAGTGCGCGAGAAGCTGAAGCTGACGAAGCGCGCACCGCGCGGCTGATCATTTGAGGTTGCCCCTCCCTAACCCTCTCCCCGCAAGCGGGGAGAGGGTCGCAGCAGCCGGATCAGGGCAGCGACACCCGCATAAAAACGATTGAGGGAACACATGAGCACCATCAACAAGGCAGCCTGCGTCGGCGGCGGCGTCATCGGCGGGGCATGGGTCGCGCGCTTCGCGCTGGCCGGCATCGACGTCAAGGTCTTCGACCCGCATCCGGAAGCCGAGCGCATCATCGGCGAAGTCATGGCCAATGCCGAGCGCGCCTATGGCATGCTCACCATGGCTCCCCTGCCGCCGAAGGGCAAGGTCACCTTCTGCAAGAGCATCGAAGACGCCGTACAAGACGCTGACTGGATTCAGGAAAGCGTGCCCGAGCGCCTCGAACTGAAGCGCGGCGTCCTCACCCAGATTGACGCGGCCGCAAAGCCCGACGCCCTGATCGGCTCCTCCACGTCGGGCCTCATGCCGACCGATCTGCAGCGCGACATGAAACACCCCGAACGCCTGTTCGTCGCGCATCCCTACAACCCCGTCTACCTGCTACCGCTCGCCGAACTCGTCGGCGGCCAGAAGACGTCGCGCGCCGTTCTCGAAGACGCCAAGGCAAAGCTCGCCCCCATCGGCATGAAGGGCGTGATCATCAACAAGGAGATCGAGGCTTTCGTCGGCGACCGCCTGCTCGAAGCCGTCTGGCGCGAAGGCCTCTGGCTGATCAAGGACGACATCTGCGATACCGAAACGCTCGACGACGTGATCCGCTATTCCTTCGGCATGCGCTGGGCGCAGATGGGCATGTTCGAGACCTACCGCATCGCCGGGGGCGAAGCGGGCATGCGCCACTTCCTCGCCCAGTTCGGCCCCTGCCTCTCCTGGCCCTGGACCAAGCTCACCGATGTCGTCGATCTCAACGACGAACTGGTGGAGAAGATCGCGAACCAGTCCGACGCCCAGTCGGGTGCGCGCGGCATTCGCGAACTGGAGCGCATCCGCGACCAGAACCTCGTCGGCATCATGCATGCGCTGAAGGCCGGCGACGAGGGTCGCGGCTGGGGTTCGGGCAAGCTGCTCGCCGAATTCGAGGCGCATCTTTGGGCCAAGGCCGGCAAGGCGAAGGTCGAAGTCTCCTCGAGCGAACCGCTCCGCCTCGTCGACACCAAGGTCAACGCCGCCTGGGTCGATTATAACGGCCACATGACCGAGCACCGCTACCTCCAGCTCTTCGGCGATACGTCCGACGCGCTGCTGCGTCTCATCGGCGTCGATTTCGCCTATGTCGAGGCCGGCCACAGCTACTACACGGTGGAAACCCACATCCGCCATCTCGGCGAAGGCAAGCTCGGACAGGCGCTCTACACGACGCTCCAGCTCCTCTCCTCCGACAAGAAGCGGCTCCACTTCTTCACCCGCATTCACGATGCGGCGACCGGCGACGTCATCGCGACGGCGGAACAGATGATGGTGCATGTGGACAGCAAGGCCGGCAAGAGCGTCGACGCGCCGGCCGAGGTGCTGGCGAAGATCGCGCCGATTGCCGAAGCCCATGCCAAGCTGGCAACGCCGGAAGGCGCGGGTCGCAGCGTCGGGCAGCGGAAAGCGAACTGAGGCCCCCTCACCCTGGCCCTCTCCCCGCAAGCGGGGAGAGGGAACCTGCCCAAAGCAGGCTTGGAAATGGAGGAAATCGGCGCGGCATATCCCTTCTCCCCGTTCACGGGGAGAAGGTGGCGGCAGCCGGATGAGGGGCAAACCGAAACGAGGGGAATACCATGAATTTCGCACTCACCGACGAACAGCAGATGATCGTGGACACGGTCCGCTCCTTCGTCGAAACGGAAATCTATCCGCATGAAAACGAAGTCGAGCGCACCGGCCATGTGCCGCCGGAACTCGGCCAGGAAATCGCGCGCAAGTGCAAGGAGATCGGTTTCTTCGGCTGCAATATGCCGGAAGAGGTCGGCGGCGCGGGCCTCGACCACACGTCCTTCACACTGGTCGAGCGCGAGCTTGGTCGCGGCTCGATGGCGCTGACGGTCTTCTTCGGCCGCCCCTCCGGCATCCTGATGGCCTGCAACGACGAGCAGCGCGAACGCTACCTGCTGCCCGCCGTCAGCGGTGAAAAATTCGACGCGCTCGCCATGACCGAACCGGACGCCGGCTCGGACGTGCGCGGCATGAAGTGCTTCGCCCGCAAGGATGGCGACGACTGGGTCGTCAACGGCACCAAGCATTTCATCAGCCACGCCAACATCGCCGATTTCGTCATCGTCTTCATCGCGACCGGCGAGGAGGACACGCCGCGCGGCAAGAAGAAGCTCATCACCTGCTTCCTTGTCGACCGCGGCACGCCGGGCTTCGAAATCCGCGAGGGCTACAACTCGGTCTCCCATCGCGGCTACAAGAACTGCATCCTCAATTTCGACGAATGCCGCCTGCCCTCCGCCCAGATTCTCGGCGAAGTCCACAAGGGCTTCGACATCGCCAACGACTGGCTCTACGCAACGCGCCTCACCGTCGCCGCCACCTCCGTCGGCCGCGCCCGCCGCGCCTTCGACTATGCGCTGAACTATGCCGCCGAGCGCAAACAGTTCGGCAAGCCCATCGGCGCGAACCAGGGCGTCTCCTTCAAGCTCGCCGACATGATCACCGAGATCGACGCCGCCGACCTCCTGACGCTCTCGGCCGCCTGGCGGCTCGACCAGGGCCTGCCGTCGAACCGCGAGATCGCCTCGGCAAAAGTCTACGCCACGGAAATGCTCTCCCGCGTCACCGACGAGGCGATCCAGATCTTCGGCGGCATGGGTCTGATGGACGACCTGCCGCTCGCCCGCTTCTGGCGCGACGCCCGCGTCGAGCGCATCTGGGACGGCACGTCGGAAATCCAGCGGCACATCATCAGCCGCGACCTGCTCAGGCCGCTGGGAGCGTAACCGGAATGGTGCGCTCCCTCGACCGCCTCATCCGCCCGAAATCCATCGCCGTCTTCGGCGGCAAGGAAGCCCGGCGGGTCATCTACCAATGCGACAAGATGGGCTTTTCCGGCGATATCTGGCCGGTGCATCCGCGCGAGGACGAAATCCTCGGCCGCAAATGCTACCGCTCGGTCGCCGACCTTCCCGGCGCGCCGGACGCCTCCTTCGTCGGCGTCAACCGTGAACTGACCATCGGCATCATCCGCGACCTTGCCGCGCGCGGCGCGGGCGGGGCCGTCTGCTACGCCTCCGGCTTCCGCGAGGCCGTCAGCGAGCTTGCCGATGGCGACGACCTGCAGAGGGCGCTGGTGGAGGCCGCCGGCGACATGCCGATCCTCGGCCCCAATTGCTACGGCTTCATCAACATGCTGGACGGCGCGCTGCTCTGGCCCGACCAGCACGGCATGCTGCGCATCGAGAAGGGCGTCGCCGTCCTCACGCAGTCCTCCAACATCGCCTGCAACGTCTCGATGCAGCAGCGCGGCCTGCCGCTCGCCTATATCCTGACGGCCGGCAACCAGGCGCAGACCGGCCTTGCCGATCTCGCCTGCGCCGTGCTGGAAGACCCGCGCGTCACCGCCGTCGGCCTGCATATCGAGGGCTTCGACAGCCTCGCCTCACTGGAACGCCTCGGCCTTCGCGCCCGCGAGTTGAAGAAGCCGGTCGTCACGCTGAAGGTCGGCAAGTCGGAGCAGGCGCAGCTTGCCACCGTCTCGCACACCGCCTCGCTCGCCGGCAACGACGCCGTCTCCTCGGCGCTGCTTTCCCGCCTCGGCATCGGCCGCGTCGAGACCCTGCCGGAGCTGCTCGAAACCCTGAAGCTGCTGCATGTCGCCGGCCCCCTGCCGAACCACGACATCTCCTCCATGTCCTGTTCGGGCGGCGAGGCCTCGCTGATGGCCGATGCCGGGGTGAAGCGGAAGATCGTCTACCGCGACCTGAAGCCGGAACAGCGCCAGCCGCTGCGCGAAACGCTCGGCCAGATGGTGACGATCTCCAACCCGCTCGACTACCACACCTTCGTCTGGGGCAACCGCGAGAAGCAGACCGCCGCCTTCACCACCATGCTGCAGGGTGGCTACGGCCTCAACCTCGTCGTGCTCGACTTCCCCCGCCTCGACCGCTGCGACGCGGCAGACTGGATCACCACCTGCGAGGCCCTGATCGACGCCGCGCGGGCAACGGGAGAAAATGCCGGCATCGTCGCCAGCATGGGCGAGAACCTGCCGGAAGAAACCGCCGAAATGCTGGTGCGAAACGGCGTCGTGCCCTTCTACGGCATCGAGGAGGCTTTGGCTGCGGCAGATGCGGCCGCCGGCATCGGCGAGGCATGGTCGAAGCCGCTTTCCGCCCCGCTGCTGAAAGCCGCGACCAGCGACGGCGAAGCGATCACGCTCACCGAGCACGAGGCCAAGCAGGCGCTCGCCGCCCATGGCCTGCCCGTTCCCAAGGGCCTCACCGCCGCAACGGCGGAGGCCGCCGCGGACGCCGCCGAAACGCTCGGCTTCCCCGTCGTGCTCAAGGGCCTCGGCGTGGCGCACAAGACGGAAGCCGGCGCGGTGAAGCTCAACCTTGCCGGCCGCGAGGCCGTGCTTGACGCGGCGAAAGCCATGGCCGGCGTCGCCTCCGGCTTCCTCGTGGAAAAGATGGTGGGCAAACCGGTCGCCGAACTCATCGTCGGCGCGATGCGCGATCCCGTCGCCGGTCCGGTGCTGACCATCGGCGCGGGCGGCATCCTCGTCGAACTGCTTGAGGATTCGGCGATCCTGACCCTGCCGACCGACGAGGCCACGATCCGCGAAGCCATCTCCGGCCTCAAGATCGCCAAGCTGCTCGCCGGCTATCGCGGCGCGGCGAAGGGCGATATCGACGCCCTCGTCGCCGCCGTCGCATCGGCGGCATCCTATGTCGTTTCAAACGCTTCAATAATCGAAGAACTGGACGTTAATCCCATAATGGTGCTCCCCGCCGGTGACGGTGTCGTGGCGGCCGACGCACTGATCCGTCTGAGGAAACAATCATGACCGGACCGATACGCCAGCGCCGCGAAGGCGGCATCCTCGAAGTCACGATCGATCGCCCCAAGGCGAACGCCATCGACCTTGCGACCAGCCGCATCATGGGCGAGGTCTTCCGGGACTTCCGCGACGACGACACGTTGCGTGTCGCCATCATCACCGGCGCGGGGGAGAAATTCTTCTGTCCGGGATGGGACCTGAAGGCGGCAGCCGCCGGCGATGCCGTGGACGGCGATTATGGCGTCGGCGGCTTCGGCGGCATGCAGGAACTGCGCGACCTCAACAAGCCGATCATCGCCGCCATCAACGGCATCTGCTGCGGCGGCGGCTTCGAGATCGCGCTGTCCACCGACCTCATCCTCGCCGCCGAGCACGCGACCTTCGCCCTGCCGGAAATCCGCTCCGGCACGGTGGCGGACGCCGCCTCGATCAAGCTGCCGAAGCGCATCCCCTATCACATCGCCATGGACATGCTGCTCACCGGCCGCTGGCTGGACGTTCAGGAGGCGCACCGCTGGGGCTTCGTCAACGAGATCCTGCCGGCCGATAAGCTGATGGACCGCGCCTGGGAGCTGGCGCGCCTGCTCGAAAGCGGCCCGCCGCTCGTCTACGCCGCCATCAAGGAAGTGGTGCGCGCCGCCGAGGGCGACACCTTCCAGGGCACCATGAACAGGATCACCAAGCGGCAGTTCCGCACGGTGGATATTCTCTATTCCAGCGAGGACCAGCTCGAAGGCGCGCGCGCCTTCGCGGAGAAGCGCGATCCCGTCTGGAAGGGGAAATGATACGGCATTGCCGGGGCGGAACGGGAAGGAGAATGCGTCGGCAGCGGCATAAAAACCGGTCGTAAGGTTGCCTTAGGGGCGAAAAACAGAAATTCTGCCAATCATAACGACAAAAGCCCAGAACGGGTCAGCGAAAGGGAACAGGGGAATGACTGATTACACCAAGTACCTCACCAGCCAGGTCACGCTCGGCAAGATGAACCGCCGTGAATTCATGGGCCGCGCCGCCGCCTTCGGCATCACGCTCGCCGCCGCCGGCACCATGTTCGACACCGCCGCGAAGGCGCAGGAGCCCAAGCGCGGCGGCAACCTGAAGCTCGGCCTCGAAGGCGCGGCCGCCACGGACTCCAGGGACCCCGCCAAGGCGCTCTCGCAGTTCATGTTCGTCGCCAACCGCAACTGGGGCGACATGCTGGTGGAATCCGAGCCGCTGACCGGCCAGCCCGTCCCGGCGCTTGCCGAATCCTGGGAACCCTCAGCCGACGCCTCGACCTGGACCTTCAACATCCGCAAGGGCGTGAAATTCCACGACGGCAAGGAACTGACCATCGACGACGTCATCAAGACCCTGCAGCGCCATACCGACGAGAAGTCGGAATCCGGCGCGCTCGGCGTCATGAAGTCGATCAAGGAGATCAAGGCCGACGGCGACAAGCTCGTGCTGGTGCTGACCGAAGGCAACGCCGACATGCCGCTGCTTCTCAGCGACTACCACCTCGTCATCCAGCCGAATGGCGGCCTCGACGATCCGAATGCGCAGATCGGCACCGGCCCCTACAAGGTGACGAGCTTCGAGGCCGGCGTGCGCGCCACCTTCGAGCGCAACAAGGACGACTGGCGCCAGGACCGCGGCTTCGTCGACACGATCGAGATGATCGCGATGAACGATGCGACCGCCCGCATCGCCGCCCTCTCCTCCGGCCAGGTTCACTACATCAACCGCGTCGATCCGAAGACGGTCGACCTGCTCAAGCGCGCGCCGAACGTGGAAATCCTCTCCACCTCCGGCCGTGGCCATTACGTGTTCATCATGCATTGCGACACGGCGCCCTTCGACAACAACGACCTGCGCATGGCGCTGAAATACGCCATGGACCGCGAGTCGATGCTGGAGAAGGTGCTCAACGGCTACGGCAAGATCGGCAACGACTTCCCGATCAACGAGACCTATGCGCTCTACCCGGAAGGCATCGAGCAGCGCGCCTACGACCCGGACAAGGCCGCCTTCCACTACAAGAAGTCGGGCCATAGCGGCTCGGTGCTGCTGCGCACCTCCGACGTCGCCTTCCCGGGCGCGGTCGACGCCGCCGTTCTCTACCAGGAGAGCGCCAAGAAGGCCGGCATCGAGATCGAGGTGAAGCGCGAGCCGGGCGACGGCTACTGGTCGAACGTCTGGAACGTGCAGCCCTTCTCCACCTCCTACTGGGGCGGCCGCCCGACGCAGGACCAGATGTATTCCACCGCCTATCTCTCGACGGCGGACTGGAACGACACCCGCTTCAAGCGTGAGGACTTCGACAAGCTGCTGCTCCAGGCCCGCTCGGAACTGGACGAAGCCAAGCGCAAGGACATGTACCGCACCATGGCCATGATGGTGCGCGACGAAGGCGGCCTGATCCTGCCGATGTTCAACGATTTCGTGAACGCCGCCTCCAAGAACGTGAAGGGCTATGTCCACGACATCGGCAACGACATGTCGAACGGCTTTGTCGCAACCCGCGTCTGGCTCGACGCCTGATGACCGGCAACGGACCGGCGCACGGTCCGGAGCTGACAGCGACGACGGCTGCGGGCGAAGCCCCGCAGCCGGCCGGAGTTGCCGGGTCGGTTGCGTCCACTGGAACCCCAGCCGTGGAGGGCACGCCCTCCGCCTGGGCTAGACTCAGCAAGAGCAGCCCGCTCGCTGCGCTCATCCTGCAACGCCTCGCGCTCAGCGTGGCCTTGCTCTTCGCCGTGTCGCTGATGATCTTCGGCGGCGTGGAAGCCCTGCCCGGCGACTTCGCGACGACCTATCTCGGCCAGTCCGCAACGCCGCAGGCCGTGGAGAACATCCGCAAGGACCTCGGCCTCGACCAGCCCGCCACCACCCGCTACTTCAAGTGGCTCGGCGGGGCGGTGAAGGGCGACTTCGGCAATTCCTGGGCCTCGAAGAACTCCGTCAGCGAGCAGATCGGCAAACGCCTCGGCAATTCGCTGTTCCTCGCCTTCTTCGCGGCCATCATATCGGTGCCGCTCGCCATCGGCCTCGGCATGCTGGCGGTGCAGTATCGCAACCGACTGCCGGACAAGATCATCAATGTCGTGTCTCTGGCGGCCATCTCCCTGCCGGAGTTCTTCGTCGGTTACCTGCTGATCCTGTTCTTCGCCGTGAAAATGGGCATCGCGACCTTCCCTGCGACGGTCTACGACTCCATGACAATCGGCCAGCGGCTGTCGGCCATCGCGCTGCCGACCGCAACCCTCGTCCTCGTCGTGCTCGCCCATATGATGCGCATGACGCGGGCCGCGATCCTCAACGTCATGTCGTCCGCCTATGTCGAGACGGCAGAGTTGAAGGGCCTTTCGGGCCTGCGCATCATCGCAAAGCACGCCGCGCCGAACGCGGTGGCCCCGGTCATCAACGTCATCGCGCTGAACCTTGCCTATCTCGTGGTCGGCGTCGTCGTCGTGGAGGTAGTCTTCGTCTATCCCGGCATGGGCCAGTACATGGTCGACGCCGTGACGGTGCGCGACATGCCGGTGGTGCAGGCCTGCGGCCTGATCTTCGCCGCCTTCTACATCTTCCTCAACATGTTCGCCGACATCCTCGCGATCGTCGCGAACCCCAGATTGAGGCACCCGCGATGAGACTTTCCACCATTCCCGTCAGCGCATGGATCGGCATTCTGGGCATCGCCCTAGCCCTCTTCTGCGCCCTCTTCGCCCCCTTCATCGCGCCGCATGGCGAAAGCGAGATCGTCGGCTCCGTCTGGCAGCCGATGGGCGGCGATTTCCTGCTCGGCACGGACAATCTCGGCCGCGACCTCTTCTCGCGGCTGATCTTCGGCGCCCGCACCACGGTCTTCGTGGCGCTGGCGGCGACCGTGCTCTCCTTCTCGCTCGGCATGCTGCTGTCCTTCACGGCGGCGGTGACGGGCGGGTTCATCGACCAGATCTTCTCGCGCTTCAACGACCTGATGATGGCGATCCCGACGCTGATCTTCGCCCTCGTCGTGCTGGCCGTGCTGCCGCAGCAGCTCTGGATCCTCATCCTCGTGATGGCGGTGCTCGACTCCACGCGCGTCTACCGCATCGGCCGGGCCGTCGCGCTCGACGTCGCGGTCATGGAATTCGTGGAGGCCGCGCGGCTGCGCGGCGAAGGCACAGGCTGGATCATCTTCCGGGAAATCCTGCCCAACACGCTCTCGCCGCTGCTCGCCGAATTCGGCCTGCGCTTCGCCTTCTCGATCCTGTTCCTCTCCACCCTCTCCTTCCTCGGCCTCGGCATCCAGCCGCCGGCCGCCGACTGGGGCGGCATGGTGAAGGACAACAAGGACGGCATCATCTTCGGCATTTCGGCCGCCCTCATTCCGGGCGGGGCGATCGCGGGGCTGGCCATCTGCGTCAATCTCGTCGTCGACTGGCTGATGAAACGCACCTCGAGCCTGAAGGGGGGACGCGGCGATGCCTGATCTTCTTTCCGTCCGCAATCTCAAGATCGAGGCGACGAGCTACCCGCCCGGCGAGCCGCCGAAAACCGTGACGCTCGTCGAGGGCGTAAACTTCGACGTGCAGAAGGGCAAGGTACTCGGTCTCATCGGCGAATCCGGCGCCGGCAAATCCACCATCGGCCTCACCGCGCTCGCCTATGGACGCGGCGGGGTGCGCATCACCGGCGGCGAGGTGAAGCTGAACGGCGAGGACCTGCTGAAGCTTTCGCCTGCCGGCATCCGCAAGGTGCGCGGCTGCAAGGTCTGCTACGTCGCCCAGTCTGCGGCCGCCGCCTTCAACCCCGCGCACCGGCTTGGCGAACAGGTAATCGAAGCCTCGCTGAAACACGGCGTCATGAGCCGTGCGGAAGCGGAAAAGCGTGCGCTCTACCTCTTCAGGGTGCTCGGCCTGCCCAACCCGGAAACCTTCGGCCAGCGCTATCCGCACCAGGTCTCCGGCGGCCAGCTCCAGCGCGCCATGACCGCCATGGCGCTCTGCCCCAATCCCGAGCTGATCATCTTCGACGAGCCGACCACCGCGCTCGACGTGACGACGCAGATCGACGTGCTCGCCGCCATCAAGCACGCCATCGAGGAAACCCACACGGCCGCGCTCTACATCACCCATGACCTCGCCGTCGTGGCGCAGATCACGGACGATATCCTCGTGCTCCGCCACGGCAAGATGGTGGAATACGGCTCGGTGAAGCAGATCATCGAGGAACCGACGCAGGACTATACCCGCGCCCTCGTCAATGTGCGTGGCGCCGGCCGAGACGAAGCAGTCGACCAGACGGACACGCTCCTGAAGGTGGAGAACGTCACCGCCGGCTATTCCAACGGCTTCAAGGTGTTGCAGAACGTATCTCTGCATCTGCCGAAGGGCCAGACGCTGGCGGTGGTGGGCGAATCTGGCTCGGGCAAATCCACCCTCGCCCGCGTCATCACCGGCCTTCTGCCGCCGCAGGAGGGCACGATCAGCTTCGACGGCAAGCCCTTGCCGCGAGCGCTGAAGGGCCGGTCGAACGACGAGCTTCGCCGCGTCCAGATGATCTACCAGATGGCTGACACCGCGATGAACCCGCGCCAGACGGTGCGCGACATCATCGGCCGCCCCCTCACCTTCTATTATGGCCTGCGCGGCCGGGAGAAGACGGAGCGGGTCAAGGAGCTGCTGGACCAGATCGAGATGGGCGGCCGCTTCGCCGACCGTTACCCGGCCGAGCTTTCCGGCGGCCAGAAGCAGCGCGTCGCCATCGCAAGGGCGCTCGCGGCAAAACCCGAACTCATCCTCTGCGACGAGCCGACCTCCGCGCTCGACCCGCTGGTGGCCGAGGGCATCCTGAAGCTTCTCCTGAAGCTGCAGGAGGAAACGCATGTCTCCTACATGTTCATTACCCACGACATCGCCATCGTCCGCGCGATCGCCGACAGCGTGGCCGTGATGCACCGGGGACGCCTCGTGCGCTTCGGGCCGAAATCGAAGGTGCTCACGCCGCCCTTCGACGACTATACGGACCTCTTGCTGAAATCCGTTCCCGAAATGGAGATCGGCTGGCTGGAACGGGTGCTCAAGACGCGGCGCATGGAGAGCGCCGGGAATTAATGGAAGCGGGCGGCCTCGGCCGCCCGCGAGACTGCTGACAAACCCGAAAACCTCTCCTTCGTCATGCTCGGGCCTGTCCCGAGCATCTGCAACGCTTCTATTCTTCAATACGTTCGCAGATCCTCGGCACAAGGCCGAGGATGACGCCAGTGGGTGGGGAGAGGTCGGCTTGCCTCTCATCCGGCGGCTTGCCCCTCATCCGGCCTGCCGGCCACCTTCTCCCCGCAGGCGGGGAGAAGGAATATGCCGCACCGGTTTCCTCATTCCTCAACGCCGCATGGGGCACGTCCCCTCTCCCCGCTTGCGGGGAGAGGGTTAGGGTGAGGGGCAAAGCCTCACGCGCAAAGGCCCACAAGAGGCCGCACGCCCCCCCCCTCAATTCTGCCTGCAGGTCACATCCCCGAGCCGGCTGGCCGATTCCCCCTCGACACTCACCGTCTCCTCGCCGCGCGCCGTGCAATTGCCCTTCTCGCCGACGCCGCTGCGGAACTTCACCATGGGCTGGCCCTCGATCATCACGCTCGGCACGATCTCGTAAAGCTCCGGCGGGCAGTTCACCACGTCGGAAAGGCGTAGCGCCGGCGCGCCGCCGATGAAGACGCTCTTGGAGCCGGACATGGCGCAGGAGGGGATCGGCGCGGGTGCACCCTCGGCGCGGGAGAGCGACGGCGTGGCCGCCGCAAGACCGAGAGCCAGAACGACGACTGAAAACGGCTGGAATTTCATCATGCTTCTCCCTTGTCGCGCGCCGTGCGGGACAGCGCCCGCAGCGTTTCGAGCGCCCGTTCGGCGTCCCGCTCAGGCACGAATATATGGTCGTGATGGAAGCCGGCAACCACATTGGCGCTGATGCCCGCCTTGGTCAAAGCCGTGGCGAAGGCCGCCGTCAGCCCCACCGCCTCCAGCGAGGAATGCACGGTGAGCGTGATCATGCGCATCGGCCCGCTGGCGGAAAGCCCTTCCGCAGCCTCGGCCGGCAGGATCAGCGTCACGCCCTCCTCCTCCCGGAAGAGGCCGATGGGGCCGCGCGCAAGATACGCCGCGATCTGAGAGGCCGGCACGCTCGCATAGACGAAACGGCCCGCCACCAGCGCCGGCTCCATTGTCGCCAGCAGTTCATCGAGATCGGTGACGCCGCTCATGGATTGGCCATCCGGCGCACGGCGTCGCAGAGCGCCGCAAAGCCTGCCTTCGCTCCCTCGCTCATGAAGCGGGCGCGCAACCAAGCATGGATCATCTGCTTTTCCTCGCGATATTCCACCGGCACGCCGGCCAGCACCAGCCGCGCCGCATAGGCCCGGGCATCGTCGCGCAGCGGATCGAAAAAGGCGCCGCTGATGAAGGCCGGCGGCAGGCCGGCGAGATTTTCCGCACGCAGCGGAAAGGCATGGACCGCCGCCTCGGGCGCCTTGTAGACTTCACGATAATAGGCGACGTCGGCGGTCGAAAGGCCAAGGGCCTCGGCCATCTCCACATAGGAACCGGACACGAGATCGCCGCCGAGGCCGGGATAGACCAGCGCCTGCCCCGTAATCCCCTTCAGCCCCTCGTCGCGCGCCTTCAGCGCAAGACCGGCCGCAAGGTTGCCGCCGGCGCTGTCGCCGATCACCACGATCGGGTGGCTTTCCAGCAGAAGCTCCACCAGCACCGCCCAGCAATCGTCGAAAGCGGCGGGCCAGACATGCTCCGGCGAAAGCCGATAATCGACCGAAACGAGTTCCGCCCCGGCCGCTTCGGAAATCTCGGCGCAGATGGCGTCGTGGCTCTCCAGCGAGCCGACGACGAAGCCGCCGCCGTGGATATAGAAGAGCCGCGTTTCGCTCGTCACCCGCGCCGGGCGATAGCGGCGCACGGGAATACGCCCCGCCACCAGCCCGTCCCGCTTGACCATGCCGGCTGGCGGGGGCGCATCGAAGGCAGCGCAGAGCGCATCGTACCAGGCGCGCTGCTGCACGATATCGGCATCAACGGCGTCGGCGGGATAGAAGTCCTCGCAGCGCTTGTGAAAGGCAAGAATGCCCGGCTCGGTCGGCATGGGGCGTTCGGTCATGGCGGCTCCTTGTCGTTCAGGGCATCATAGCAGGAGGGCGCGGGGCGGGTTTGCGGCCTTACGTCTTTTCCCGGTCTTTTTCCGCGGCTTGCCTCCCCGCCGCCCGTCCTATTAAGTGCCGCCATGGCTTTCACCTTCCGGCAATTGCAATATTTCGTCGCCGTCGCGGAACAAGGCTCCGTGACGCGGGCGGCGCAGAACCTGTCGATCTCGCAATCCTCGATCACCGAGGCGATCAAGGAACTCGAATCCGATCTCGGCGTCGAGCTTTTCGAGCGCCATCCGCGCGGGCTGACGACGACGCATAACGGCCATCAGTTCCTGCGCCACGCGACCAAAATCCTCGCCAATGTCTCGGACGCCCGCAGCTCCTTCTCCGACAACCGCGCGCCGGAAAAGGGCCAGCTCAATCTCGGCGTTACCTCGCTGGTCGCCGGCTACGTGCTGTCGGACCTGCTTTCGCGTTACCGCCGCGCCTTTCCCGGCATCGATGTCAGCGCCATCGAGGACAACGGCTCCTATCTGGAGCACCTGCTCGTCGGCGGGGAGTTGGATGTCGCGGTCATGGTCATCTCCAACCTGCGCGACCGCATGGCGCTGCAGGCGGAGATCATCGAAACCTCGCCCTACCGGCTGTGGCTTCCCATCGGGCATCCGCTCGTCTCGGCCGACATCATCTCCGTCAGCGATATCGCCAAGGAGCCGCTGATCATGCTGACGGTGGACGAAATCGAGGAGAACACCGGCAAGCTGCTGAGCGCCCTTGGCGCACGGCCGCATGTCGCCTTCCGCACCCGTTCCGTGGAAGCGGTGCGCAGCCTCGTGGCGACGGGCGCGGGCATCGCGCTCCTGCCCGACCTCGTCTACCGCCCCTGGTCGCTGGAAGGCGACCGCATCGAAAGCCGCGACGTCTCCGGCGCGCTGCCGGTGGTGCAGATTGGCATGGTCTGGCGAAAAGGCTCCGGCCTGCCGCAGGCCGCGCGCGATTTCGTGGGGCTGGCGGAAGCGCTCAGAAGCGGCCGGGGACGGTAGTTTCCAGGCATTTGCGGATGCGAAACCGCCCGGTATGTTTGCGGGGAGTACTTTAGCTTTCGGAATTTCCGATAGCGACATTCTGATTAATGAATTTGCGAAAGCGGCGAAATCGCGGCACCTTTCCTTTCGGGAACAATACCGCTCAAAGCGGATCAAACCGGGAGACTGTCATGAAGCGACTTCTGCATTCCTGCACCGCGCTTACCCTTTCGCTCGCCTTCGCCACCGCCGCCATCGCCCAGGAGCCGCTGAAGGAACTCGGCCCCGGTGAGGGCGAGGTCTCCATCGTCGCCTGGGCCGGCTATATCGAGCGCGGCGAGACGGACAAGGCCTATGACTGGGTCACCGATTTCGAAAAGAAGACGAGCTGCAAGGTGACGGTGAAGACCGCCGCGACCTCGGACGAAATGGTCGCGCTGATGAACGAAGGCGGCTTCGACCTCGTCACCGCCTCGGGCGATGCCTCGCTCCGCCTCGTCGCCGGCAAGCGCGTGCAGCCGATCAACACCGACCTCATCCCGAGCTGGAAGACCATCGACGAGCGCCTGCAGAGCGCGCCCTGGCATACGGTGAACGGCGTTCACTACGGCACGCCCTATCTCTGGGGCCCCAATATCCTGATGTACAACACGGAAGCCTTCAAGGGTGAGGCGCCGAAGAGCTGGAAGGTCGTCTTCGAGGAGATGACGCTGCCGGACGGCAAGTCCAACAAGGGCCGCGTGCAGGCCTATGACGGCCCGATCCACATCGCGGACGCCGCCCAGTACCTGATGGCGCACAAGCCGGAACTCGGCATCAAGAACCCCTACGAACTCAACGAAGACCAGTACAAGGCCGCGCTCGACCTCCTGCGCGTCCAGCGCACGCTCGTCGGCCGCTACTGGCACGACGCCATGATCCAGATCGACGACTTCAAGAACGAAGGCGTCGTCGCCTCCGGCTCCTGGCCGTTCCAGGTCAACCTGATGCAGGCGGAAAAGCAGCCGATCGCCTCGACCTTCCCGGAAGAGGGCGTGACGGGCTGGTCGGACACGACCATGCTGCATGCCGAAAGCCAGCATCCGAACTGCGCCTATATGTGGATGGAGCACTCGCTATCCGCCAAGGTACAGGGTGACGCAGCCGCCTGGTTCGGCGCGGTTCCCTCCGTCCCGGCCGCCTGCAAGGGCAACGCGCTCCTGACCGACGAAGGCTGCAAGACCAACGGCTACGAGAATTTCGACAAGATCGCCTTCTGGCGCACGCCGACGAGCAAGTGCGAAAGCCAGGGCGAGTGCGTGCCGTATCACCGCTGGGTCTCCGATTATATCGGCGTCATCGGCGGGCGCTGAGAACAGCCCCTCACCCTAGCCCTCTCCCCGTGAACGGGGAGAGGGAACGTGCCCCACGACAAGTTTCGCTTCGACGGCAGAAGGCCGCAGCGGAAAACGCTTCTTTGTGCCTCCTTCTCCCCGCCTGCGGGGAGAAGGTGCCGGCAGGCGGATGAGGGGCGGAACACAACACACCGGGAGCCCCCATGACCGCCGTCCTGTTCCAGCAAGTATCCCGCCACTTCGGGGCCGTGCGCGCCGTCGACAGCGTGGATCTCGCCATCGCCGAGGGCGAGTTCTTCGCCATGCTCGGCCCGTCCGGCTCCGGCAAGACGACCTGCCTGCGCCTCATGGCCGGCTTCGAGCAGCCGACCTCCGGCCATATCGAGATCTTCGGCGAGACGGCCGAGGGCGTGCCGCCCTACCGGCGCGCCGTCAACACGGTGTTCCAGGACTACGCCCTCTTCCCGCATCTCTCGATCCTCGAAAACGTCGCCTATGGCCTGATGGTCAAGGGCGTCGGCAAGGCGGAGCGCCTGAAGGCTGCGGAAGAGGCACTGGCCATGGTGAAGCTGCCTGGCTACGGCACGCGCCGCCCCGGCCAGCTCTCCGGCGGCCAGCGCCAGCGCGTGGCGCTCGCCCGCGCCCTCGTCAACCGCCCCCGCGTTCTCCTCCTCGACGAACCGCTCGGCGCGCTCGACCTCAAGCTGCGCGAGCAGATGCAGGAAGAGCTGAAATCGCTGCAAAAGTCCCTCGGCATCACCTTCGTCTTCGTCACGCACGACCAGGGCGAGGCGCTGTCGATGGCCGACCGCATCGCCGTCTTCAGCGACGGCAAGATCCAGCAGCTCGGCACGCCGGAAGAGGTCTACAAGCGGCCGAAGACGCGCTTCGTGGCCGATTTCGTCGGCTCCTCCAACGTGCTGCCGCCGGATTTCGTGGATGGTCTCGGCTATGGCAGGCACTATGCCAGCCTGCGCCCCGAGGATATCGCACTCGGCGAAGCGCCCGGCCGCAAGCAATTCTCCGGCCGCGTGACGGCCGCAAGCTTCCTCGGTGCGGCAAACCGCGTGACGGTGGAGGCGAACGGCGCGCGCGTCGCCGCCATGCTGCCGGCCTCCATAACCGTTCCCGCCGAGGGCGAGACCGTCACCCTCTCCTTCCTGCCGCAAGACCTGCACACCATGGACGGCGCCCAATGAGCACCGTCACCGACACCTCCATCCTCGCGCGCCGCCAAGGCGTCTTCGGACGGCTTTCGGATTTCTTCTGGCGCAATCCGGGCATCATGCTGCTGCTCATGCTGACGCCGCCACTGCTCTGGCTCGGCGTCATCTATCTCGGCTCGCTCTTCGCCCTGCTCCTGCAGAGCTTCTTCTCGATCGACGACTTTTCCGGGCTGATCAACTACGAGTTCACGCTCGCCACCTACCGCCAGCTCCTCATCCCGTCGAACTTCGACATCATCCTGCGCACCGTCGTCATGGCATTGCTGGTGACGCTCGCCTCGGCGGCCATCGCCTTTCCCATCGCCTATTACGCGGCGCGCTACGCCAAGGGAAAATGGAAGGTCATCTTCTATCTCGGCGTCATGCTGCCGCTCTGGTCGAGCTACCTCGTCAAAATCTATGCCTGGAAGCTGATCCTCGCCAAGGAAGGCATCCTCACCTGGTTCTTCGCCAAGCTGCACCTCCTGTGGCTGCTCGATGCATGGCTTGCTTTGCCGGTCGTCGGCGGCTCCTCGCTCTCCATCAGCTACACCGGCACCTTCATCGTCTTCATCTATGTCTGGATGCCCTTCATGATCCTGCCAATCCAGGCCTCGCTGGAGCGCGTCCCGGGCAATCTGATCGAGGCATCCGCCGACCTTGGCGGCAATCCCGGCCAGACCTTCCGCTACGTGCTGTTCCCACTCGCCCTGCCCGGCATCATCGCCGGCTCCATCTTCACCTTCTCGCTGACGCTGGGCGACTACATAATTCCGCAGATCATCGGCTCGTCGCGGCTGTTCATCGGCCAGGCGGTCTATGCCCAGCAGGGCACGGCCGGCAACATCCCGCTCGCCGCCGCCTTCTCCGTCGTGCCGATCGTCATCATGGGCCTCTATCTCTGGATGGCCAAGCGACAGGGAGCCTTCGATGCGCTCTGACAAGAACACTTCCGCCCCGCTCGGCCTGAAGATCGCCGCAGGCGCCGGCCTTGCCTTCCTGCACCTGCCGATCCTGCTCATCTTCCTCTACGCCTTCACCACGGAGGAGAAGAGCTACCAGTTCCCGCCGCCGGGCTATACGCTGCAATGGTTCGCCGTTGCCTGGAACCGGCCGGACGTCTGGGAGGCGATGGGGCTTTCCGTCCGTGTCGCGTCGATCTCGACGGCTATCGCCCTCGTGCTCGGCACGCTCTGCGCCGCCGCCGTCAGCCGCACGAAGTTCTTCGGCCGCGAGACGATCTCGCTGCTGGTGATCCTGCCCATCGCGCTGCCCGGCATCATCACCGGCATCGCGCTGCGCTCGGCCTTCTCCTTCGCGGAAATCCCGTTCTCCTTCTGGACCATCGTGCTCGGCCATGCGACCTTCTGCGTCGTGGTCGTCTACAACAATGCCGTCGCCCGCTTCCGTCGCATCTCCGGCTCGCTGATCGAAGCCTCGATGGACCTCGGCGCCGACAGCTTCCAGACATTCCGCTACGTGATCCTGCCGAATATCGGAACCGCGCTGCTTGCCGGCGGCATGCTCGCCTTCGCGCTGTCTTTCGACGAGGTGATCGTGACTACCTTCACCGCCGGCCAGCAATCGACCCTGCCGATCTGGATGCTGGAAGAACTCGTGCGCCCCCGCCAGCGGCCGGTGACCAATGTCGTCGCCATGGTCGTCGTGCTCGTCACCTTCCTGCCGATCCTCGGCGCCTACTACCTCACCCGCGACGGCGACCAGGTCGCCGGCAGCGGCAAATAACCTGACACAAGGGAGAACATCATGGACACCCAGATGCTGATCGGCTCGCGCTTCGAGGCCGGCACCGAGGCGGAAGAGCACATCCTGAACCCCAAGACCGGCGGCAAGATCGTCGACCTGCCGGAAGCCTCCCACGCGCAGATCGACGCCGCCGTCGACGCCGCCGAAAAGGCCTTCGTCTCCTGGGCGACGACCACGCCCGCCGAACGCTCCGGCTATCTGCTGCGCATCGCCGATGCCATCGAGAAGGACGCCGACGCCTTCGCCGCGCTCGAATCCCTCAATTGCGGCAAGCCGATCAACGCCGCCCGCAATGACGAACTGCCCGCCATCGTCGATTGCTGGCGCTTCTTCGCCGGCGCGATCCGCTCGCTGCACGCCCCCGTCGCCGCCGAATACCTGCCCGGCTTCACCTCCATGGTGCGCCGCGACCCGGTCGGTATCGTCGGCTCGATTGCGCCGTGGAACTATCCGCTGATGATGATGGCCTGGAAGCTCGCGCCCGCCATTGCCGGCGGCAACACGGTGGTCTTCAAGCCCTCCGAGCAGACGCCGCTGACGGCGCTGAAGATGGCCAAGCTCCTTGCCGATATCCTGCCGGAAGGCGTCGTCAACATCGTGCTCGGCCGTGGCGAGACGGTCGGCAACGCGCTGATCAACCATCCGAAGATCAGCATGGTCTCCATCACCGGCGACGTCGCGACCGGCAAGAAGGTGCTGGCGGCAGCGGCCAAGACCGTCAAGCGCACCCATCTGGAACTCGGCGGCAAGGCCCCCGTCGTCGTCTTCGACGATGCCGACCTCGAAGCCGTCGTCTCCGGCATCCGCGCCTTCGGCTACTACAATGCCGGCCAGGACTGCACCGCCGCCTGCCGCATCTACGCGCAGGACGGCATCTACGAGAAGCTGGTCGCCGACCTCTCCGCCGCCGTCTCGACCATCAAGTACAACGACCCGGACGACACCCAGAACGAGATCGGCCCGCTGATCTCCAAGCGCCAGCGCGACCGCGTGGCGAGTTTCGTCGAGCGCGCCGCCGAGGTGAAGCATATCGAGATCACCGCGGGCGGCCGCACCGGCAGCGACGAAGGCTACTTCTTCCAGCCGACGGTGGTGGCCGGCGCGACGCAGGACGACGAGATCGTGCGCCGCGAGGTCTTCGGCCCGGTCGTCTCCGTCACCCGCTTCTCCGACGCCGATGAGGCCATCGGCTGGGCGAACGACAGCGATTACGGCCTCGCCTCCTCCGTCTGGACGAAGGATATCGGCAAGGCCATGAAGGCGGCCTCCCGCCTGCAATACGGCTGCACCTGGATCAACACGCACTTCATGTTGACGACCGAAATGCCCCATGGCGGCGTCAAGCAGTCGGGCTACGGCAAGGACATGTCGATCTATGCGCTGGAGGACTACACGGCGGTCCGCCATGTGATGATCAATCACGGGTGATCCTCCCCGCCGCCCTCGTGCGCGGCTACCTGCCGGGGCGTCTCCAACGCCCCGGATTTTTTGTCTGCACTTTCCCGTTGAAACCGCTTCGCACTTTTCCGGGAACTGCTTTATACCTTGTCCAGGAGTATCTGAATGATCTGGGCATTTGCGGTCGCGGCGGCGGCCACTCTCTATCTCGCATTGCGTTTCCGGCAGTTTCGAAGCTGGGTCGAACCCGTTCTCACCATCACGGTGGCCATTGGCCTTGCCATCGCGATCCTGCTCTGGTTCGTCGATGAGCGCCCAGCCTCTCCCGAGGCCGGAGACGAGACCACCCCGGCACCGGCCCTCACCGAGGAGACCGTCGCGCTTTCGGACATGCAGGCGAGCCTCGGCCAGACACGCACGAGCTACCGCATCACGGGCAGCGTGACCAACAAGGGCGACGTGCCGATGCAGTCCTTCCGTCTCGATGTCGTGCTATCCGATTGCCCGAACGACACCTGCCGGGAGGCAGGCCGTGACAGTGCGCTGATCGTTCTGCGCGTGCTGCCGGGCGAAAGCCTGCCCTTCAGCACCTTCGCCGTCTTCCCCGGCATAGACCTCAACCCCGTGACGACGCCGAAATTCGACTTCGGCGCAAGGGATGTTCGCGCCGCGCGGCGCTAGGTCAGCCCGCGCCGGCCAGAAGCAGGCGATTGATGGCATCGCCCGAGGCGGCGCTGGAAAGCTTGGCGAAACTGCCGTCCTTGACGATGGCGTCCATCTGCTCGGCAATGGCGGCGTGGGTGACGCGGGCGATGGTCGAGCCGAGCGAGATGCGGCGCACGCCGAGGTCCGAAAATTGCGGCACCGTGAGCTGGCGCAGCGGCCCGGCGGCAAGCGCATTGACGGGCTTCGAGACGGAGGCAAGCACGCGCTTCAGCTCCTCGACGCCCGGGGGCACCGGGACATAAAGCAGATCCGCCCCGGCCTTCTCGAAGGCCTGGATGCGGCGGATGGCTTCCCCAAGGTCATAAACGCCGTTCATCACGCCGTCCGCGCGGGCGCAGAGAATGAAGGGCCGACCGAGCGAGCGGGCGGCATCAGCGGCGGCGCGGATGCGCTCGACGGCAAGGTCGAAGGCATAGGCCGGGTTGCCGTCCACCATCTGCGTGTCTTCGATGGAGCAGCCGGAAAGGCCGACTTCGGCGGCAAGGCGGATAGTCTCGGCCACATCGTCGGGCGCATCGGCAAAGCCGTTCTCGAAATCGCCCGAGACGGGAAGCGGCGTGGCGCGCACGATATCCTCGGCGTGTTTCAGCGACTCCTCGCGCGTCACCCGGCCCATATCGGGCCGACCGAGCGTGAAGGCGAAGCCGGCGGAGGTGGTGGCGAGCGCAACGGCCCCGGCCGCCGCCATCATGCGGGCCGAGCCCATGTCCCACGGGTTCGGGATGACGAAGCAGCCCGACTGGTGCAGGTCGTGGAACCGCTGATGGCGTTCGGCAAGGTTCATCAGGCGCGCACCCTCTTGGCTTTCGGATCGTACATCGGCGCGAGCGAGGCTTCCGCCTTCACCCGCACGCCGGCGATCTCGATCTCGTAATTCGAGGCGAGGATATCGGCCTCGCTCTCGCCTTCCGAGGGAACGTAGCCCATGCCGATGGCCCCGCCAAGGGCGTGGCCGTAGTTGCCCGAAGTGATGGTCGAGACGATCCTGCCGTCGCGCACCAGCGCCTCGTTGTGGAAGAGCAGCGGCTCGGGATCGGTGAGGCGGAACTGCACCATGCGGCGCTTCAGCCCCTCCTCCTGCTTGCCCAGCACCGCGTCGCGGCCGATGAAGTCGCCCTTCTTGGTGCGCACGGCAAAGCCGAGGCCGGCTTCCAGCACATGATCCTCGTCGGTGATATCATGGCCGAAATGGCGGTAGGCCTTTTCGATGCGGCAGCTATCGAGCGTGTGCAGGCCGCAGAGTTTGAGGCCGACATCGGCCCCGGCTGCCTCCAGCGCCTCGAAGACATGGGCGGTCTGGTCGGTGGAGACGTAAAGCTCCCAGCCGAGTTCGCCGACATAGGTGACGCGATGGGCGCGGGCGAGGCCCATGCCGACCTCGATTTCCCGCGCCGTGGCAAAGGGATGGTGCGCGTTGGAGAAGTCGTTGGGGCTGACCTTCTGCATGAGGTCGCGCGCCTTCGGCCCCATGACGCAGAGCACGCTTTCGGCCGCCGTGACATCGGTGATGACGACGAACTCGTCCGCAAGATGCCTACGCAGCCAGGCAAGGTCGCGCTGGAGCGTCGCGCCGGGCACGACGAGGAAGAAGGCGGTCTCGGAGAGGCGCGTCACCGTCAGGTCGCTCTCGATGCCGCCGCGGGCGTTGAGCATCTGGGTATAGACGATCTTGCCGGGCGCGACGTCCATCTGGTTGGCGCAGAGCTTCTGGAGGAAGGCGAGCGCATCGCGGCCCTCCACACGGATCTTGCCGAAGGAAGTCATGTCGAAGAGGCCGACGCCGTTGCGAACGGCAAGGTGCTCCGCTTTCTGGTTCTCGAACCAGTTCTGCCGCTTCCACGAATAGCGGTATTCCCGCTCCTGTCCTTCCTTCGCGAACCAGTTGGCGCGCTCCCAGCCGGCGACCTCGCCGAACACCGCGCCACGTGCCTTCAGGTGCTCGTGCAGCGGCGAGCGGCGCACGCCACGCGCCGTCGCCATCTGGCGGTAAGGGAAATGGTCGGCGTAGAGCAGGCCGAGCGTTTCGGAGACGCGATCCTTGAGATAGGCACGGTTCTTCTGGAACGGCTGGGCGCGGCGGATATCCACCTCCCAGAGATCGAAGGGCGCTTCGCCATCGTTCATCCATTGGGCAAGCGCCATGCCCGCGCCGCCAGAAGAAACGATGCCGATGGAATTGTAGCCGGCGGCGACCCAGTAGCCCTTCAATTGCGGGGCTTCGCCGAGATAGTAGCGGTCGTCGGGCGTGAAGCTCTCGGGGCCGTTGAAGAAGGTGTGGATGCCGGCGGTTTCCAGCATCGGCATGCGGTTGATAGCGTTTTCGAGGATCGGCTGGAAGTGGTCGAAATCCTCCGGCAACTGGTCGAAGCAGAAGTCCTCCGAAATGCCGTCCATGCCCCAGGGCTTGGCCTTCAGCTCGAAGGCGCCGATCAGCATCTTGCCGGCGTCCTCCTTGTAATAGGTGCATTCGTCCGGCACGCGCAGCACCGGCAGGCGCTGGAGGTTCGGGATCGGCTCGGTGACGATGTAGAAATGCTCGCAGGCATGCAGCGGCAGCGTGACGCCCGACATGTCGGCGAGCGTGCGCCCCCACATGCCGGCGGCGTTGACGACATTGTCGGTCTCAATGGTGAAGGTCTCGCCGTTCTGCTCGCAGGTGACGCCCGTCACGCGGCCGTCCTTCGTCAGAACCGACGTCACCTTGACGCCCTCGATGACCGTCGCCCCGTTCTGCCGCGCGCCCTTGGCAAGCGCCATGGCGATGTTCGCCGGGTCGCACTGGCCATCGAGCGGCAGATGCACGGCAGCCCTCACATCCGCCGTATTGAGGTGCGGATACATCGCCTTCACCTCGTCCAAGGTGATTTCGCGCACATCGATATCGAAGGCGCGGGCGAGCGAGGCCTGACGGTAGATCTCCTCCTTGCGCTCCTCGGTGAGCGCCACGGTCATCGAGCCGCATTGGCGCATGCCGGTGCCGATGCCGGTCTCGGCCTCGAGCTTGACGTAGAGATCGGCGGAATATTTGGCGAGGCGCGTCATGTTCTGCGAGGCGCGGAGCTGGCCGATAAGGCCGGCGGCGTGCCATGTGGTGCCGGACGTGAGCTGCTTGCGCTCCAGCAGCACCACATCCGTCCAGCCGAGCTTGGCGAGATGATAGGCGACCGAGCAGCCGGAAACGCCGCCGCCGATGATGACGGCTCTCGCCTTGGAGGGAATGGGCTTCGTCATGCGCGCAGTCTTTCATTGTTGGGGTCGAAGAGCGGGCCGTCCGGCTGGACGGTCGCCTTGAAGCGGTCGCCGTAGATTTCCACCTCGATTTCCGTGCCCGGCACGGCGAGATCGGCACGCAGCATGCCAAGCGCGATGGATTTGCCGACGCGGTAGCCCCAGTTGCCGGAGGTCGTCTCGCCGACGACCTTGCCGCCGTGCCAGAGCGTCGACATGTAGGGCGCATCGCATTCGCCGGCTTCCACCGTCAGCGTCACGAAACGCTTGGTGACGCCCTGCTGCTTCTCGCGCTCCAGCGCCGGCTTGCCCTTGAAATCGGGCTTGGTCCAGTCGACGAAACGGTCGAGGCCGCCTTGCAGGATCGTGTAGTCCGTCGAAAGGTCGCCCTTCCAGGCGCGATAGCCCTTCTCGATGCGCAGGCTGTCCAGCGCCTCCATGCCGAAAGGCTTCAGGCCATGCTTCTGCCCCGCCGCCCACACGGCGTCGAAGATGGCGGCGGTGTCCTCGATCTTCGTGTGGATTTCCCAGCCGAGTTCGCCGGCGAAGGAGACGCGCACGAGCTGGCACCAGCGGCCGGCGATCTGGCAGCTCTGATGCGTCAGCCAGCCCTTGGAAAGGTCGGCGTCGGACACGTCCGCGAGGATGGCGCGGGAGTTGGGGCCGGAGAGAATCTGGCAGGAGAAATTGTCCGTCACGTCATCGATGGTGAAGGCGGCATCCTTCGGCAGATGCTTCGTCAGCCATTCGAAATCGTGCCACTGGGCGGTCGCGGCGGTGATGAGGAAGAAGAAGTCCTCGTCCAGCATCATGACGGACATTTCCGTGACGATGCGGCCCTTGTCGTCGGAGAAATAGGCAAGGCCGATGCGGCCGGGCTTCGGCACCTTGCCGGTGACGAGCGAGGAAAGCCAAGCCGTCGCGCCCTCCCCCTTCACGCGGAAGCGCGAGAAGCCGGGAAGGTCGAGGATGCCGGCGGCCTCGGTGACGGCGCGGCACTCCTCCTCGATGCGCGGGCGCCACGGCCCCTCGCGGTTCCAGGTCTGGGTGGATTCTTCCGAAAGATCGTCGCCGGGTCTGGCGTACCAGTTGGCGCGCTCCCAGCCGTTATAGGGTTTGAACTGCGCGCCGAGCGCCTTGATGCGGTCGTGGATCGGCGAGAGCTTCCTGTCCCGGCCCGCCGGCCATGCGTGTTTGGGGAAGTGCATCGCATATTCGTGGCCGTAGATTTCCATGCCCTTGGCGATGCAATAGTCCTTGTCGGCGGCAAAGCTGGTGTAGCGGCGCGGATCGCAGGACCACATGTCCCACTCGGTCTCACCTTCCGTAACCCATTCCGCCAGCACCTTGCCGGCCCCGCCGGCCTGACAGATGCCAAAGGTGAAGACACAGGCCTCGAAGGCGTTCGGCACGCCCGGCATCGGGCCGATCAGCGGATTGCCGTCCGGCGCATAGGGGATGGGACCGTTGATCATGCGCGACAGGCCCGCCGTGCCGAGGATCGGCACGCGCTCGACGGCGTCGTTGAGATACCATTCGAGGCGGTCGAGATCGTCGGGGAAGAGCTGGAAGGAGAAATCGTCCGGCATCGGATCGTCCGGCGTCACCCAATGCGCCTTGCAATTGCGCTCATAGGGGCCGAGATTCATGCCCGTCTTCTCCTGACGGAGATAATAGGACGAGTCCACGTCGCGCAGCAGCGGCAGCTTGTGGCCGGCCTCCCTCGACCATGCGGCAAGCTCGGGAATTTCCTCGAAGAGAATGTACTGATGGCTCATCACCATCATCGGCACCTCGCGGCCGAACCATTTGCCGACCTCGCGCGCATAATAGCCGGCGGCGTTCACCACCTTCTCGCAGCGGATTTCGCCCTGCGGCGTGGAGATCACCCACTCCTCGCCCTCGCGCCGCGCGCCGGTGGCGGGACAGAAGCGGAAGATTTTCGCGCCCATGTCGCGCGCGCCCTTGGCAAGCGCCTGTGTGAGCTGCGCAGGGTCGATATCGCCGTCATAAGGGTCGTAGAGCGCGCCGGTAAGATCGTGGGTTTCGAGGAAGGGATATCTGCCGCGCATCTCGTCGGGCGTCAGGATGTCGAGGTCCATGCCCTGATAGCGCCCCATGCCGACGACGCGCTTGAACTCCTGCAGCCGCTCCTTCGAATGGCCGAGGCGGATGGAGCCGGTGACGTGGTAGTTCATGGGGTAATCGACCAGTTCGCCAAGCTCCCGGTAGAGCGAGGCGGAATAGCGCTGCATGTTCATGATCGACCAGGACGAGGAGAAGGTCGGCACGTTGCCAGCGGCATGCCATGTCGAGCCGGCGGTCAGCTCGTTCTTTTCGAGCAGCACGCAATCCGTCCATCCGGCCTTCGCCAGATGATAGAGCGCGGATGCGCCGACAGCGCCTCCACCGATGATAACGACACGGGCATGGCTTGGCAGTGCGGACATTCTCGCTCCCCTTCTTCGACGGGGATTTGTGGCAACCAAAGCGCCGGGGGACAAGCGGAGGATTTCGCTTTATTAATCGAGGATGCCGATTAGACTATTGTCAAATATTGAGAAAATACGGCGCGTTCATGCAAATTGCCCTGATTGAGACATTCCTCGACCTGATGGAAACGCGCAATTTCAACCGCACGGCGGAGCGGCTGAACATCACGCAATCGACGGTCACGCACCGCATCAACGCGCTGGAGGCGCTGTTCGCGCGAAAGCTCTTTTCGCGCAACAAGGGCGGCACCCAGCCGACGGCCGCGGGCCTGCGCTTTCTCGATCATGCGAAAGCACTGCAGCACCAATGGCACGAGGCCTCGCGCGCGGTGGAAACGGCGGGCGCCTATGAGCGCTCCATGCGCCTCGGCCTGCAGCACGACCTTGCCGCCCACTATGCCGGCGAGTGGCTCGCGGAGGTGCGCAGGGAACTGCCGGGCACCTCGATCTATCTGGAGGTCGACTATTCCAACCAGATGAACCGGGACCTCGGGGCCGGCGACCTCGACCTCGCCATCCTCTTCACGCCGCACTACCTGCCCGATCTCTATTACGAGCGCATCGGCGAGGTGCGCTACGAGATGGTGAGCAACAAGGTAAGCCACATCGACGAGGTGAAGCCGGAGGACTACATCCAGGCCGTCTATTCCCCCGCCTTCGACCGGCTGCACCGCCAAGCCTATCCCGGCCTTTCCACCGCCCCCATCGCCAGCGGCGAGACGACCGCGATCCTCGCGCTCATGCAGAAGCTCGGCGGATCGGCCTTCGTAACAGTGGCGGATGCCGCGCGGCTGGCGGAGAGCGGCGCGGCGAACCGGGTGGAAGGCGCGGAGCCGATCGCCCAGCCGGTCTATGCCGCCGTCAACGTACGCACGCGCCACGCCCACCAGCATCGCCGCATCATCGCCGCCCTTCAAGCGCTGCTGGCCGCATCGAATCCTTGAAACCGGCCGGGCCGGTGCCTATTAACGGCGAACCCGAATCCGACGAAGGAGCACCCCATGGCCGCCCGCGACCGCTACTCGCGCAAACTCGAATGCGCCATGTGCGGCAATGCCGGCTATGCGGAAGTCTCCGAGGACGACATGCCGACCCGCGCGCACCCGGATTTCACGGTGGACAGCCTGCCACGCGGCTTCCTCACCGAACGCCCGTCAAAATATCCCGACAGGCACATGATCCGCTGCCGCTGCGGGCATATCTTCAAGTTCCAGCAGAAGACGGTCTATGCGCAAGGCGGCGAGCCGCGGCGGTAAGGCCTACCCCCGCCCGACAAGCGGCATCGTCGTCGCCATCACCGTCATGTTGAGCACATTGGCGTCGAGCGGCAGGCTGGCCATGTAGACCACGGCATCGGCGACGTGCTTGACCGACATGGTCGGCTCCGGTGCAATCTCGCCATTGGCCTGCAGCACGCCGGCATTCATCCTGGCCGTCATGTCCGTCGCCGCGTTGCCGATATCGATCTGGCCGCAGGCGATATCGTATTTGCGCCCGTCGAGGGCGGTCGACTTGGTGAGGCCGGTGATGGCGTGTTTCGTCGCGGTATAGGGGGCGGAGTTGGGGCGCGGCGTCGTGGCGGAAATCGAGCCGTTGTTGATGATGCGCCCGCCGCGCGGGGTCTGGTCCTTCATGATGCGGAAGGCCTGCTGGGTGCAGAGGAACGCGCCGGTGAGGTTCGCCGCAAGGATACTGGACCATTCCTCGAAGGGGATATCCTCCAAGAGCGCCGGCGAGACATTGGAGCCGGCATTATTGACGAGCACGTCGAGACGGCCGAACTGCCGCTTCACCTCGGCGAAGGCTTCCGCGACCTGCGCCGGATCGCCCACATCGCAGGCTATGCCGCGGACGGGATTGCCCGTCTCGGCCGAAATCTCCGCCGCCGCCTTTTCCAGAACGGCAAGCCGCCGCCCGGTGATGACGACGCTATAGCCTTCCGCGCTCAAACCGCGCGCGACCGCAAGCCCGATGCCGGTTCCCCCGCCCGTCACCAGTGCGATCTTGCCCTTGCCGGTCCTGCCCCAGTCCGCCATGTCAGGTTCCTCCCAGAATCGATGCGTTAGGTCCTGATCAGGGCCTAACGCGCCGAGCCGGCAAAGTCACCTGCGAGACAGGATTAGACCGCCCGAAGCCAGGATACGCGGCTTCGGGCGGCAGCTCCGTGATCATGACATGTCGTTGACGCTAACGCAGTACAAACCCGCGCCACAAGCTTATGATCAGGAATGCAGAAGGATGAGTTCACGGCGCTCGTTCATCGCCGCAAGCTCCTGCTGGACATGAACTTTCCGGGCATCGGCCATCGCGATCGTCAAGGTCTCGGTGATCACGCGAAGGCTGTCGTCAGACACCAGTGGCGAAGCCCCCCGGATTTCCGCCGAATGCAACTTGCAAAGCGCGCTGGCCAAAAGCCGCGCGTATTCTTCCGGTTTGCGACCCATGTTCCCCACCATTTTTGATTATATCCACATAAAACCACAAAATGCGGCATATTGCCACACATTTCTCACATGAACGCCGAAAAAGATGGCCCTCTCCCCGGCCGAAAGCCGCGAAGAAACGCCGGAAAACCGGGCTATTCAGGGAAAATGCAGGCGGGACCGATAGTTAGCCGGCTGCGGCCGGAAACACGATCTCCGCCTGGAAGCCATCGGCCTGTCCGGGCACGGGAGATGTGAGCACGAGGCTCGCCCGCATCTGCGCCAGCAGGCGGTCGGCGATGGAGAGGCCGAGGCCCGAACCGGGCGCGGCGGTGCGCCCCCGGGAGAAGCGTTTGCGCACCGCCGAAAGCTCCGCCTCGCTCATCGGCGGCGCGGCGTTGCGGATGGTGAGGTTGCCCGCCGGCGTGAGCGCGATATCCACCGGCTCCCCTGCCTGCCCGTGCAGAAGCGCATTCTCGACCAGATTGCGCAGCACGATGGCGAAGGCATCCGCCGTCCCCTCGCGCAGCGAAGGGCCGGCAAGGTCGTTGCGCAGGCGGATGCGCCCGGCATCGTCGGAGGCGCGCTGGAAATCGGTCACCACCACGCCGACGACATCGGCAAGGTCGAATGTGGTTTCGGTCACGCCGATGCCCGCCTCGGCGCGGGCGAGCTGAAGCAGCTTTTCCGTCAGCCGGGTCAGCTTTTGCAGGGAAGCTTCAACCTGCTGGGCGCGGGCGCGCACCGGCGCCTCGCGCAATTCGGCCAGCAGAAGCTGGGTCTGCGCCAGCGCGCCGGCAATGGGCGTGCGCAGTTCATGGGCGCTGTTGGAGGTGAATTCCCGCTCGGCGGCCAGCACGGCGCGCAGGCGCGCGAGCAGCAGGTTGACCGAGCGCAGGATCGGCCGCAGCTCCAGCGGCAGGTCCGCCGCCTCGATGGCGGCAAGGTTGCCGCCATCCTTCTCGCCGATCGCCGCACGCAGCGTTTCCACCGGCGCGAGCACGCGGCGCACGACGAACCAGACGGCCGCAATGGTGACGGGAACGATGAGCAGCACCGGCAGCAGCAGGGCGAGCGAGCCTTCCACCGTCGCCTCCCGGCGCTCGGCGGCGGAATCCTTCACCTGCACGAAGATCTCGCCATCCTCCGTCGCGGCCGTATAGATGCGGCCGGTCGCGCTCTGCCAGAAGCCCACCTTCAGCGGCGCGTCGAAGGGGTCGGCCACCGCCGTATGCGAGTGCAGCAGCACCCGGCCCGTCGCATCGCGCACCTGATAGGTCAGATACTCCTCCTCGGAGGGCGCGCGCATGGCCTCGACGCGGCGCGGGGTGGTGAGGTCGCTGCGCCGCAGGAGATCGTCGGCGACGAGCGGCACCAGGCGCTCGGCCGTCTCCTGCAGGGCGCTGTCGAAGATTTCGCCGAATTCGTCATGCATGACGAAGGCGCCGAAGGCGACCGCGAGCAGCCAGAGCAGGGTGATGGTCGCCGTGATCCACAGCATGAGCTGGCCGGCAAGGCTTCGGAACGCTCTCATCGGCCGAGCCTGTAGCCGATGCCGCGCAGGGTCTCCACGCAGTCCTTGCCGAGCTTCTTGCGCAGCCGGCTGACATAGACCTCCACGGTGTTGCTCTCGATCTCCGAGCCGAAGGCG
This sequence comes from Shinella zoogloeoides, assembly GCF_020883495.1. Taxonomy (NCBI): domain Bacteria; kingdom Pseudomonadati; phylum Pseudomonadota; class Alphaproteobacteria; order Hyphomicrobiales; family Rhizobiaceae; genus Shinella; species Shinella zoogloeoides. The sequence continues at coordinate 2,202,761 of NZ_CP086610.1, forward strand.
TAAAGCGCCTCCTCGATCTGCCCCTTGGAAACGATGGCCTCGGGCCGCGCCGCAAGCCGCGCCAGAACCGCCCATTCGCGGCTGGAAAGGTCCACGGCCTCGCCCTCGCGCAGCACCCGCCGGTCGGCGAGCTGAATGGTCAGCGGCCCGGCCTCCAGAACGGGAAGCGCCGCGCCCGCATAGCGCCGGGCGACGGCCAGCATGCGCGCGCCGAGCTCGCCGAGGTTGAACGGCTTGACGAGATAATCGTCCGCCCCGCTGTTCAGCCCCTCGATGCGGTCGGAAATCTGGTCGTGCGCCGTCAGGATGATGATGGGCGTGGCGACACCCGCCCGGCGCAGTTCCGTCAGCAGTGAAAGGCCGCTGCCGTCCGGCAGGCGCAGGTCGAGCAGCACGAGGTCATAGTCCACCGTGCCGGACGCCGCGCGGGCGTCGCCCAGCGTCTGCATCCAGTCGACGGCGTGGCCGAGGCCGGCCACATAGTCGCGCACCGCCTCGCCCAGAACGGCGTCGTCCTCGATCAGCAGAACTCTCAAATGCCCGGCGCTCCCTGTGCCGGCGGCCTATCCGCCGCCGCCCTTCGATCCCGGACAATACATGGCGCGCGCGCGCGTTGCCACCCGTGCCTTTCACTCAGGAGATCGCGCCCAGCCGGCAGGGAGAGAGGAGGTCGAGCGCCGGATCGCGCACGTTGGTCTGCACCCGCATCATGCCAAGCACGCTATGGAAGAGATTGTCGTGCGACTGCGGCGCCTTCGTCTCGTCGGCAAGGCAGGAAGCCGAATAGGCTGCCTTGGCATCCTTGCCGAGCCAGAGCACGAACGGAACATGGGTCTGCTCGGACGGGGCGATCATATAGGGCGCGCCGTGCAGGTAGAGGCCGAGCTCGCCGAGGGATTCGCCGTGGTCCGACATATAGAGCATCGACACGTCGAGGCGGTCCTGCTGCTTTTCCAGCCGGTCGATGACGCTGGCAAGGATGTGGTCGGTATAGGCGATGGTGTTGTCATAGGCGTTGACGATCTCCTCCTTGGTGCAGTCGGAGAATTCGGCGCTGCGGCATTCCGGCGTGAAGCGGCGATATTCCTCGGGATAGCGCTCGTAATAGGCCGGGCCATGGCTGCCGATCTGGTGCAGCACCAGCACGGTATCCTTGTCGATAGAGCCGATCCGGGCATCCAGCGCGTCGAGCAGAACCTGGTCGCGGCATTCGCCCTTCGCGCAATAGGCCGGGTTGCCGTCCTTGATCAGCGACTGCGCCTTCACGCGCTTGGCGATCTCCTTGTCGCCGGTGTTGTTGTCCCACCATTCGACATCGACGCCGGCATGGGACAGCACGTCGAGCAGGTTTTCCGTCGAAAGGCCCTTGCGGTGGGTATATTCGGAGCGGGTATAGACCGAGAACATGCAGGGCAGCGAGACGGCCGTCGCGGTGCCGCAGCTCGTCGTGTCGGGGAAGTAGAGAATGTCCTTCTTCGCCAGTTCCGGGTTGGTATCCCGCCCGTAGCCGCCGAGCGAGAAATTGTCGGCGCGCGCCGTCTCACCGGCGACCACGATCATCAGACGCGGCTTGCGCTCGCCGAGCGGCGCGTCGGCCACCTTCGCATCCGTGCCGAGCGGCGCGGCCACCACATTCGCATCCACCGACTGGCCGGCGGCGAACTGCACGGCGGTGACGAGCGGCACGAAGGGGTTCAGCGTCTCGAACCAGTCGTGATGCGCCCGGGCGGCCGAGGCATAGACGCGGGCATGCGACAGGCCGGCGACCAGCGCAAGGACGAGCGCGGGCGCGATGACGGCGAGATTGCCGCGCACCTTGCCGAAGAACGGGCGATGACGGACCTTCACCCAGACGAGGAGGAGGCAGGGCAGAAGGCCATAGGCCAGCATGTGCAGCACGAAGCCGGGCGTGATGAGGTGTCCCGCCTCGGCGCTGTTCGTCTCGGCCGCGTTGCGGATCATCTCGATATCGATGATGACGCCGAAGCGGTCCATGAACCACGCGCCGGACGCGCTCGCCAGAATGAGCGCCATGAAGAGCGGCTTCATCACATATTTCAGCGAGACGGCGACGCAGAGCGCGACATAGAGGCAGGCGACGCCGATGGCGATGGACGCGAAGGTGGTCGGCCTTCCCTCCAGATAGCGCCAGCCCTTCGACCAGAAGCTCCAGTTGGTGAGGGCGAGGAGATAGAACGCCGTCAGCACGCTGACGGTGACGCTGCTGAGTTCTGGCCGCCACAGGGAGATGCGGCCGGTTCCTTCGCGCATGGAATAGTCCTTTCACGGCATGGGGCGATGCCGCCGCAGCGGTTCGCCATCTTGCCCCCTCCCTGCCGGGGCAAACTGACAGCCGCCTGAACGAAGCCGCCGAGACGTTCAGCACAGAGTCAGCTTCGCCGTTCATGAAGGATGCGCGAGACGATGAGGTGATGCGTGAAAGTAAGGCTTTTCAACCCGGGCACGCTGTTCGTGACCGCCCTGGTTCTGCTGGTCCTGGCGATCCCGCTCGCCCAGAACCAGTTTGCCAGGGCGCATAACGAGGACCTGCAACGGGCGTTCATGAAGCGGGCCGGCTGACAACGGCTCGCCTCAAAATCCGATTGCATTTCGCAAGCAGATTTGCGACCAATGGACATTCGTCACGGAGGTCGCCATGAAACCGGTTCTCTATGCCCATCCCTTTTCGAGCTACTGCCAGAAGGCGCTAACGGCGCTTTACGAGAACGGCACCGATTTCGAATACCGCGTTCTCGATCACACCGATCCCGAAACCCTGGCCGATTTCGCGGCCCGCTGGCCGATCAAGCGTTTCCCGATCCTCGTCGACGGCGACCGCACCATCGTCGAGGCGAGCATCGTCATCGAATATCTCGGCCTCCACTATCCGGGTCCGGTAAAACTGATCCCCGACGATCCGGCGGCGGCCCTCGAGGTGCGCATGCTCGACCGCTTCTTCGACAACTATATCTCGACGCCGCAGCAGAAGATCGTCTTCAACGCCATCCGGCAGGAGACGGACCGCGACCCCTACGGCGACAACGAGGCCCGGCAGATGCTGGAACGCGCCTACGCCTGGCTGGACCGGCACATGGCCGGCAAGGAATGGGCGACGGGCGATGCCTTCACGCTGGCCGATTGCGGCGCGGGTCCGTTCCTCTTCTATGCGGACTGGACGCATGCCATCGACCCGGCCTTCGCCAATGTGCATGCCTATCGCAAGCGCCTGCTCGCCCGCCCGTCCTTCGCCCGCGCCGTCGATGAAGGCCGGCCCTTCCGGAAATTCTTCCCGCTCGGCGCACCCGACCGCGATTAACCCCTGGGGCAGTGCCGGCGCTCCGCCGGCTTCGCCTTGCGCTCGATGCCGGTCACGACAAGCGCGGAAGGGCCGTTTGCCTGCTTTTCGATATGGCCGCGCAGAACGAGACGACCGAAATAAAGCGCATCCGTCTCGCGGATACGCTGCTGGTCGACCTCCGAAAGCCGGCTGATGTCGGGAGAGGTCCCCTTCCACAGCTTGCCGGTCGCGACATCGCGCACGGTGGTGGAGGGGCATGGCGCGACGAGGCAGCGCAAGCCGTTGTCGCAGGCGACATAGGCGGCGTCCCGCGCGGCGGACTGCGATGTCGCAACAAGAAGCAGACAGGCGGCGAGAGCAGGAATCGTTGAGCGCATGACGGAAGCTTACGCCGATCCCCCAAAACGACAAAACCCCGGCACCTTGCGATGCCGGGGTCGTTGCTGCAAGCGCGACGCTTACTTCAGCTTCGCGCTGACGGCTTCGATGCCGGCGCGTGCGCATTCGTCATCGATGTCGCCGCTCGGCGCGCCGCCGACGCCGATGGCGCCGATCGTTTCTTCACCGGCCTTGACCGGAACACCACCGGCCAGAACCAGCAGGCGGTCGATTGCGACGAGCTGGGCGGCAGCCGGGTTCTTGCCGACGTTTTCAGCGATCTTCTGGGTCGGCGTGCGGAAGGAAGCGGCCGTGTAGGCCTTGCGGACGGCGCTGTCGAGGGTGTGCGGGCCGGCGCGGTCGGCGCGCAGCACGACGCGGGTGATGCCGGCGCGGTCGACGACGGCAACCGTCACATTGAACTTCTTGGCGGCGCAGGCCTTCACGGCGGCGTCAGCGGCTTCGACGGCGATGTCGAGCGGCATGTTGCGCTCGGTCAGGATTTCGGCATTGGCGGCGCCGGCAAGGGTAAGAGCAGCGAAAGCGGTGGCAACGAACGTCTTCATGTTGATCTCCATCTGAGGGCCGCTCGATCTCGTTTGCGGCGACGCCCTTCTTTTCGGAGATTTTCGCTTTTCGCGGTATCGGTGGACGGACGGAGCGGGGTCCGTAGGATTACGGAGCCTGCCCGATCAGGGCGAGGCGCGCGAACTCCGCGACCGAGGTCGTGCCGAGTTTTTGGGCGATATTGGCGCGGTGCGTATCGACCGTGCGGGGCGACAGTTGCAGGCTGTCGGCGATCTCCTTGGTCGACCAGCCGCGCCCGACCATGTCCAGCACCTCACGCTCGCGGTCGGTAAGCTGCGCCACCAGCTTCACCGCCTCGGCCTTCTCCGCATGCACATCCAGTGCGCCGGAGGCCTGTTGCAGGGCCTCGATCAAGACCTGCTCGTCGATGGGCTTGGTGAGGAAATCGACGACACCCGCCTTGAAGGCCCGGCGGCAGGCATGCACGTCGCCATGGCCGGTGCAGATGATGGTGGGCCAGTCGCAGCCGATGGCGGCGAGCTTTTCATGCAGTTGCAGGCCGGTGATAGCGGGCATGCGCAGATCCAGCAACAGCACGCCCGGCTTCAGTTTCGGCGCACGCGCGAGGAAGGCGGTGGGATCGCCAAAAGTCTCGATGCGGATGCCATAGGTGCCGAGCAAAAGCGACAGGGCGCTGCGCACCCCTTCGTCGTCATCGACCAGATAGACCGGCGCCATCGTCATTCCGCTGCTTCCTCTTGTTCCTGCATATCCCGCGCCGCCGGCAGGCGCACGGTGAAGACCGCGCCGCCCCCCGCCCCGTTCTGCGCCGAAATGCTGCCGTCGAAGCGCTCGACGATGCTTTCGCACAGGCTGAGGCCGAGGCCCATGCCATCCGGCTTGCTGGAGAAGAACGGCTCGAAGAGGCGGGGCAGGATATCCGGCGGGATCCCCGCGCCATTGTCGGAAACGGCGATCTCGTAGCTCTGCCCCGCCGGTTTCAGCGAGACCAGCACCCGGCCATCCGCCCTCCCCGACTGCTCGACCGCATCGGCGGCATTGCGGATAAGATTGTGGATGACCTGCTCAATCTCCACGGGATCGATCCGCGCCAGCGCCGGGGCCTCGGGCATCCCGATTTCAAGCGCGATGCCGCGCCGGTCGAGATCGATGCGCGAGAGGGCGACGATATCGGCGACGTGGCGGCCAAGATCATGCACGCCGGCCTCCAGCGCGCTCTTGCCGACATAGGCGCGCAGGCGCACGAGGATATCGGCGGCGCGCTTGGCCTGCAGCACATTGGCGGCGAGCACGGCGTCGATGGGCGTGTCCGTCAGGCCGTTCGCGGCGGCGATGCGCCGTCCCGCCTGGCTCTGGCTGAGCAGCGCCGTCAAGGGCTGGGTGAGTTCATGGGCGATGCCGGAGGCCATCTCGCCCATGCTGTTGATGCGCAGCGCATGGGCGAGCTTCGTTTCATGCTGGCGCAGCGCCTCGCGCCGGGACGCGGCCTCCGCCGCCTCACGCGCCAGTGCGGCATCCTGCCGGTGCTTCATCAGCGAGCGCACGAGGACGAGGCCGGCCAGCGAAATGGCGGCAAAGAGCGCGAAGGGCAGCGGCGGCAGGAGTTGCGCCAGCGTGACATGGCGTTGCAGGGAGAGCCGCAACGGCTGTGTGGCGCTGGCGATAGGCGCGTCGAAGCTGACCGTCCGGGCGAAAAAGCCTTCGGATGCGGGCGGCTTCGCGCCGGTTTCCAGCAGCAGCCCTTCGGCGGTCGACAGGCGCAGCGTCGCCCAGCGCGGCAGCTCCTCGCCCTCGACCAGCTTCGCGCCGTCGATATCGAGGCTGACGGCCATCGTCTCGTTCATGCGCTTCATCACCCGGTAGTGGCCGCGCTTGGCATCCGCGCCATAGGCCGCCTTGCCGGGGGTGAGCATGTCCACGGCCCGGGAGACCTGCGAGGGGTCGGCGGTCGAGCCATCGCCCGACGTGGCGGAGCTGACGACCTCCGCCGGCAGGCGGATAAGATCGATGGCGACGATGCGCGGATAGAAGCGCAGGATGGATCTGGCGACGAGGTCGAAATCCTCCGACGGCTGCGCCTGCGCGAGACCGAGGGCGCTGAGGCCCGTCAGGTGCGCATCGTGCTGGGCGACGCGCTGGGAAATCGCCCGCTGCAGGGCGCGGCCGCTTTCCGACACCTCCTGTTCGAAGGCCTGCCGGTGGCTCGTAACGGAATAGAGGCCGAAGGCTGCCAGCATCAGCAGCCAGCCGCCGGCAAGGGCGGCCGAGGAACGGAGAAAGGTCAGGCGTCGATGCATGGGCGGTGCGGCCGGGTCGGGGGTCGGGAAGCGCATCATAGGACGTCCCTCACCCCTTGGCGATCCGCAGCATCACGGATGCGGCAGGACCGGCAGAGAAAGCGGGGCGAGCGCGGCGGCGGAGCGGCCACGCGGATCGTTCGCCTGGAAATGGCGCACCGCGAAATCCTGCACCGCCTGCAACTCGGCAAGCGCGCCGTCATAATCGACCCGCGTCGGCCGGTCGTTTTCCATCACGCAGGCGCCATCGACATAGACGGCGGCGACCGCGCGCTCGGCGGCGCAATGCAGCAGGTTGCGCAGCGGGTCGTAGACCGGCTGCATGCCGGGATGCTTCAGGTCGATCAGCGAAAAGTCCGCCTTCGCGCCCTGGGCGATGCGACCGATATCGCTGCGGCCGAGCGCCTTCGCGCCAGCCAGCGTGGCGACATCGAGAATATCGGCGGTCGAGACGTCGAAGACCGTGCCGGCGGCGATGCGGGCGTTGATCAGCGCCGTGCGCATCTCCTCCAGCATATTGAAGGGATAGCTGTCCGTGCCGAGCGCGACATTCACGCCGCTGCGGCGGTAGCGACCGACCGATTGCAGGATCATGCCGCTGCGCGCGAAGGTGACGGGGCAATGGGCGACGCTCGTGCCGCTTGCCGCAAGGCGCGCAAGATCGTCCGCCGTGCGTTGGCGCGTCCAGCCATGGCTGTCGATGAAGATGCAATGGCCGAGGATGAGGTCCGGGCCGAGCACACCGAGTTTTTCGAGATACTGTATGGCGGTGAGGCCGTGGCGGCGCAATAGCTCCTCATGCTCTGCCATGGTCTGCGCGGCGTGGATGGTGATCGGCACCTTGCGGCTGCGCGCGGCCTCCGCCGCTTCCTGCAACAGTTCGGGCGTTGAGGTCTCGACCTGCGCCGGGGCGACGATGCCGCCGAGGCGGCCGGAGGGGTGGGCCTGCGCCGCATCGACGGTTTCGAGCGCCCGGGCGAAGGCCTCGCGGCCACGGGCGGAGTTCCAGCGGAAATCGAGGCGATGACTATCCTCCACATGCCACGCCGCCTCGCGGAAACCGGGGGCGACATAGGCGCGCGCGCCGCTTTGCGCCAGCGTCGGCAGCCAGCATTCATGCGGGCCGGCAATATCGACGAAGGTGGTGACGCCGCTACGCAGCAGGTCGCCGAGCATGACGGTGAGCGCGGCCTGCACCGCATCGTCGCCGATCTCGATGAGCGTCGAATATTCGTACATCGCCTGCCCCCAGAGGGCGGCGGTGCCCTGATCCTCGAAGAAGCTCTTCGAGATCGGCTCCTCGCCGGAATGGCAATGCACGTTGACGAGACCGGGCAGGACCATGCGGTCGCGGCCGGAAATCTCCTGCGCGAACGGTCCCTCGTAGCGGCCGCCGATATGGAGGAAGCCGGTTTCGTCGAAGGCGACGTCCGCGTCCTGCATATAGGCGTGGCCGCCGGTCGCCTCGTCATAGGCGACGACGGTATGGGCATTGCGGATGACGCTGACGTTAGGCATGGGTCGTCCTGAAATGCGCTTCGAGGAAGCGGCTATAGGCGCCCATCAGGGCACTGAAGGTGAAATAGACGGCGGCGGCGACGAGGTAGCCTTCCAGCACCGCGATGCCCTGCCATTCCGGGTCGCGGATGGCCGAGCGAACGGTATCGAGGAAATCGACGAGGCCGACGATGGTGACGAGCGTCGTATCCTGGAAGAAGCCGATGAAGAGGCCGACCATCGGCGGAATGACCTTCTTCAGCGCCTGCGGCAGCACGATCTTGCGCATGACCTGCCAGTAATGCAGGCCGAGCGACTTGCCCGCCTCGTATTGCCCGGCCGGCACGTCCTGCAAGCCGCCGCGCACGATCTCGGCGATATAGGCAGAGGCGAAGAGGATGATGGCGACCTGCGCGCGCAGCAGTTTGTCGATGGTCGTGCCCTCGGGCATGAAGAGCGGCAACATGACCGTCGCCATGAAGAGGATGCTGATCAGCGGCACGCCGCGCACGATCTCGATGAAGCCGACCGCAAGCACGCGGATCGCCGGCAGGTTCGAGGCGCGAGCGAGCGCCAGCACGATGCCGAGCGGCAAGGCGAGCGTCAGCCCGACGAAGGAAAGCGTGAAGGAGAGCGGCAGGCCGCCCCAGCTCGTCGTCGGCACCGGCGTCAGGCCGAAAATGCCGCCGGCCATGAGGATATAGAGCGCGGGCAGGATGGCGACGATCCAGGCGATCAGCAGCTTGCGGCTCCAGAAACGCGGCATCATGGAGAAGAGGCAGGCACCGAAGAAGAGGAGCAGCGCCAGCATCGGCCGCCATTGCTCGTCATAGGGATAGAAGCCGAAGAGCATGTAGCGCAGCTTCTGCGCCACGAAGGGCCAGCAGGCCCCGCTTGCCGCCTTGCACACCGCGCCGTCGCCGGAATAGACCGCATCGACCACCAGCCAGCCGAAGGCGAGCTTGGCGATGAAGACGATGGCGGCGATGGAGGCAAGACTGATCAGCGTATTGCCGGGCGTGCCGAAATAGGCGGAGAACTTTCCGCCGCGCGCGGCGGCGGGGGCCGGCTGCGGCGGGGCGAGAACGAGAGCCTGAACGTCGGTCATATCAACGCTCCTTCAGCGCGACATGCGCGTTGTACCAGTTCATCAAGAGCGAGATGGCGATCGAAAGGGCAAGATAGACGCCCATGAAGATCGCGATCGTCTCCATGGCCTGGCCCGTCTGGTTCATCACGATGTTGGAGACGGTGACGAGGTCCGGATAGCCGATGGCGATCGCCAGCGAACTGTTCTTGAAGACGGTGAGATAGGTGTTGGTGAGCGGCGGGATGATGATGCGCAGCGCCTGCGGCAACACGACGAGCCTCATAGTCTTACCGCGTGGAAGCCCGAGCGCGGCGGCCGCCTCCCACTGTCCCTTGTTGACGGCCTGGATACCGGCGCGCACGATTTCCGCGACGTTTGCCGAAACGCTGAGCGCAAGGCCGAAGAGCAGCGCCACGAATTCCGGCCGCACATGCAGCCCGCCCGTCAGACGGAATTTTCCCGCCGTCGGGAAATCCCAGTCGATGGCGACGCCGCCGGCGAGCCAGAGCAGCAGCGCGGGGCCGACAAGCGCGGCCAGCGCAATGAGACCGCCATGGTTCGACTGGCCCGTCGTGACACGCTTCCTCGTCGCCACGGTGCGGATGACGAGCGCCGCGATCGCGCCGCCGACGAGGCAGGCAAGAAGCGCAAGGCCGCCGCTTTCGACGAGCGCCGCCGGCACGACGAGGCCGCTATTGGAAAGATAGACGCCCGGCAAGAGGTTCAGCGCCTGCTTGACCGGCGGCAGGGTGAGGATGATCAGCGAATACCAGAGGAAGAGATAGAGCAGCAGCGGCACGTTTCGCAGCAGCTCGACATAGACGAGCGCGAGGCGTGCCAGAAGCGGATTGTGCGACATGCGCGCAATGCCGACGGCAAGGCCGAGAACGGTGCCGAAGATCGCGGCGAGCAGCGAGACCTTCACCGTATTGGCGATGCCGACGAGGATGGCGCGGCCGACCGTATCGGTGGGCTCGAAGGCGATGGCCGCCTCGGTGATGACGAAGCCGGCCGGCCGCGTCAGGAAGTCGAAGCCCGTCGCGATGTTCTGCTTGGCGAGGTTTGCGCTCGCCGTGGAAAACAGGGTCCAGCCGACAAGGGCCACGAAACCGATCGCGACGACCTGATAGAAATAGGCGCGAAAGCGCATGTCATGCAGGAAAGCCATGAAACCTCGCCATCGATGTCGGAGAGAAGTGGGGGCACGCGCACCGCCATGCGCGCGCCCCGGAGGATCGCTCTAGGAAGCGATCAACGGATCGGCGGCGAGAAGATCAGGCCGCCCTTGTTCCACAGAGCGTTCGGGCCGCGCGTCAGGCCGAGCTTGGTGCCCTCGCCCACATTGCGCTCGAAGATTTCGCCGTAATTGCCGACGCTCTTGATGATGTTGTAGCCCCACTTGTTGTCGAGGCCGAGCATCTTGCCGAGTTCCTCGGTCGTGCCGAGAATGCGCTGCACGTCCGGGTCTTCGCTTTTCAGCTTCTCGTCGACATTCGCCTGGGTGATGCCCTTTTCCTCGGCGGCCATCAGCAGCCAGACGGACCAAGAAACGATGTCGCCCCAGTTGGAATCGTTCTGGCGGAAGGCCGGCGCGAGCGGCTCCTTGGAGATCGTTTCCGGCAGGACGATGTAGTCGTCCGGGTTGTTGGCGACGGAGCGGATCGAGGCAAGGTCCGAACGGTCCGAGGTGATCGCCTCGCAGCGGCCGGAATAGAAGGCGGCGCGGTTCTCGTCCGGGCTTTCGAAGACGACCAGCTCGAACTTGCCGTTGATGGCGGCGAAGAAGTCGGAAATGTTCTGCGCGGTCGTGGTGCCCGGCAGGGTGCAGATCGCCGCTTCCGTCAGTTCCTTGGCGCTGGTGACGCCGAGCGACTTGGGCACCATCAGGCCCTGGCCGTCATAGAAGACCGTGGGGCCGAAATCGAGGCCGAGCGAGGCATCGCGCGAGAAGGTGTGGGTCGTCTGGCGCGACAGCACGTCGATCTCGCCGGACTGAAGCGCCTGGAAGCGCGTGTTGATGTTGGTCGGAACGAAATCGACCTTCTCGCCATCGCCGAAGACGGCAGCGGCGATCGAGCGGCAGATATCGACGTCAAAACCCTGCATGCGGCCCTTGTCGTCGGGCGCCGCAAAACCCGGCACCGTCAGCGAAACGCCGCAGATGAGCTTGCCGCGTGCCTTGACGGTTTCCAGCGTGCCGGCCGCCGAGGCCTGACCGGCGATGGCAAGACCGAGCGCGGCCGCGCAAAGCGAAAGAAGTGCCTGTTTCATGCTTCCCCTCCCATGGGTGTTGTTGGACCGGACGCCCCACCGCCCTCCAGCAGCCGGCCGTCCCGTCACGATCCATCAGACCGCAATGATTGTGTACAATGCAAAAAATTCATCATCAACACTTTCTGATATAGAATGTGGACAATCGGGCAAAAGCAGCCATGTACAATGATCATGATGCCATGTAGGATGGGCATCAACCTTGAATTTGCAGCGCAATATCGGCGTTAGCACCTGCAAAACAGCAAGGCCGCCTCAATGAGACGGCCCTGAAATCGGGTTTTTTGACAGACGCGGTATACAATCTGCGTGCGAAGGTGAATTCTGTTTCAATCTTTCTCCCGGCAGGCGGGACCGGAGCGCGAATGGTCCGGTCCCGTTTCTGTCCGGCCTTTGCCCATGGGGGCCGTCAGGTTCCCGCCAGCGCTTCCCGCGCCCTCGGCGCCGGCCGGAAGGTCATAGCGATCAGGAAGGCGCCGAGGCCGATGCCCCAGGAGCCGACATAGAGCCAGGTATAGCTGGCGAAGGTATCGTAGATCAGCCCGCCCGCCACCGGCCCCAGCGCCATGCCGAGGCTGCCGGCCATGGCCGTGCCGCCGATCACCGTTCCCATCATGCGCAGCGGGAAGTTTTCACGCGCGATGACCGCATAGAGCGGCATAACGCCGGCATAGATGAAACCGAAGATGCCCGCGACCAGATTGAACGAGGCCAGCCCGCCGGTGAAGACATAGGCGAGCGCCCCAAAAGCCTGCACGAACAGCCCCAGGACGAGAATATGCTTGGCGCCGAACCTGTCGCCGAGCAGGCCGAAGACCACGCGCCCGCCCATGCCCGCCAGCCCCTCGACGCTGTAGATGGTGACGGCGGCGATCATCGGGATGCCGCAGGTGATGGCGTAGCTCACCGTATGGAAGATCGGCCCCGAATGGGTGGCGCAGCAGAAGAAGTTCGTCAGGCACAGGATGATGAATTGCGGCGAGCGCAGCACCTCGCGCACCGTCATGCCCTCCTGCGGCTCGCCGGCCACGGCGGATGAGGCTCCCGCCTCCAGCGCCGGAGGACGCCGGATCAGCAGCGAGACCGGGATCATCGTCACGGCGACGACGGCCGCGATGATCTGCATGGAGACGCGCCAGTCGTGCATGGTCACCAGCCAGGCGGCGAAGGGCGACATGGTCATGGGCGCCATGCCCATGCCGGCCGAGACCAGCGAGACGGCAAGGCTGCGATGGGTATCGAACCAGCCGGTCACGCAGGCCATCATCGGCGCGAAGACGGCGGCGACCGCCACCCCCACCAAAAGGCCGAAGACGAACTGGAAGACGATCAGCGAGGTGGCGAAGCTCGCCAGCACGAGGCTTGCGGCCAGCAGCACCGAGCCGGCCAGCACGACCGGCCGCGGCCCCCAGCGGTCGGACAGGCCGCCCCAGCCCATGCTGGCGAAGGCCATGGCGAGAAAGCCGATGGTCATGGCGGTGGAAACGCCCGTCACCGACCAGCCCGTCTCCTTGGCGATCGGCAGCAGGAAGACGGGCAGCGAGAACATGGCGCCGATGGCGATGCAGCCGAGCAGGCCCCCTGCCGCGACGATCACCCAGCGATAATGCGTATGGACCATTGTCATCTCCTCTTGGCTCGACCGGCCGGCGAAAGCCGCGCCGGATCGTCTTGTCCGGTCTCCCATGAAGACGCTGGCCACCGGGTTCTTCCGACATCGCCCGAAAAGAAAACGCACGATGCGGCCGAAAACACCCCGCGGCAAGGCGGATTGCCCCTATCCCGCGACTTCGGCCAGAATGGACTTGAACCCGGACGGCAAAACGCCTTTCCTCGGCGACGGACACGGCAAGACTAGAAGCCGGCGGCCCGGCAGCGGGAGTTACAAGTGTGACGGGAATGGCATGGACTCGATGATCATCGCCGCCGCGCGGGCATTGGCCGGCGGCGACCCGCTCGGCGCGCTCGACCGCGTGGCGCTGCGCGACGACGCCCCGGCGCTCGCGCTGCGCGGCATCGCCATGGCCCAGCTCGGCGACCTCGACCGGGCCAAGGCATTGCTGAAGAGCGCCGCCGGCGCCTTCGGCCCGCGCGAGGCGGTGGCGCGGGCGCGCTGCATCGTGGCCGAGGCGGAAATCGCCCTCGTCTCGCGCGACCTGACCTGGCCGGTCAAGGCGCTCACCGCCGCCGGCGCGACGCTGGAGGCCCATGGCGACCGCCTCAACGCCGCCCATGCAAGAACCCTCGCCATCCGCCGGCTGCTGCTGATCGGCCGGCTGGACGAAGCCGCCGCGCTGCTGGCGGAAATAGACCCCGCCGCCCTGCCCCCGCCGCTGCGCGCCGCCCATGAACTTGCCGCAGCCGGCATCGCGACCCGCCGGCTGCGCACAGGGACCGCGCGGCAGGCCTTCGCGCGCGCCGCCGAGGCCGCCCGGCAGGCGCGCATTCCGGCGCTGATGCGCGAGATAGAAGAGGCCGCGCGCGTGCTGGAAAGGCCCGCCGCCCGCCTGATCGCCCATGACGGAGAACACCCGCTCCTGCCCGACGCGGTGGAAGCGCTGTTCGCCACGCCGACACTGATCGTCGACGCCTGCCGGCATGTCGCGCGCAGCGGGGAGAGCGCGGTCCCGCTCGCGACACGCCCCATCCTCTTTTCCCTGCTGCGCACGCTGGCCGAAGCCTTTCCGGGGGATGCGAGCCGCGAGACCCTGCTGCTGCGCGCCTTTCGCGCCCGGCATGCCGACGAATCCCACCGCGCCCGCCTGCGTGTGGAAATGGGCCGCCTGCGCGCCGAATTGGCCCCTTTCGCGGATATCGTCGCCACGCCCGCCGGCTTCAGGCTGGCCCCGCACGCGAACCGGGCGGTCGCCGTGCTCGCCCCGCCCCGCGACGAGCCGCATGCCGAGGTGCTGGCGCTGCTCACCGATGGCGAGGCCTGGTCCAGTTCGGCGCTCGCCATTGCGCTCGGCGCCAGCGCCCGCACCGTGCAGCGCGCCCTTGAGCAGCTTGCCGCCGCCGGCAAGGTGCAGCCGGTCGGGCGCGGGCGCGCGCGGCGCTGGCTGACGCCGACACCGGGGGCATTCTCGACACTCTTGTTACTCCCGGGTCCCCTGCCCGGCGATTAGGATAAGATCATCCAGGATCCAGAGGAGACGACGATGACGACCACCGAGGCAGACATCCTGCACGAATACGGCCCCTATCCCGGCGTGGAGCAGATCGGCGGCGTCACCTTCGACGGCAAGGCCGTCTGGTTCGCCGCCGGCGATGCTATCAAGGCGATAGACCCGAAGGACGGGCGCATGCTGGGCGCCATCGACATGGCCGCCCATGCCGGCACCGCCTATGACGGCCGCCACCTCTTCCAGATATCCGAGGACCGGATTCACAAGATCGACCCGGCCTCGGGCGCCGTGCTCGCCACCATCCCGGCCCCCGGCGGCGGCGGCGATTCCGGCCTCACCTGGGCGGAAGGCTCACTCTGGGTCGGCGAATATCGCGGCAAGCGCATCCACCAGATCGACCCAGAAACCGGCGCGATCCTCCGCGTCATCCACAGCAACCGCATGGTGACGGGCGTTACCTGGGTGGACGGCCAGCTCTGGCACGGCACATGGGAGGGCGAGGAAAGCGACCTGCGCCATATCGACCCCGAGACCGGCGCCGTGCTCGACACCATTGTCATGCCCGAAGGCATGGCCGTCTCCGGCCTTGAATCCGACGGCGCCGACCGCTTCTTCTGCGGCGGCGGGCGAAGCGGCGTGGTGCGCGCCGTCCGCCGTCCGCGCTGAGGCCTCGTTTAAAGCCCGTGGGTGCCGTCGTAGCCGTTGACCGGCGGCGGCGCCCAGCCCTGCGGCAGGCCCCTGGCCTTGTAGATTTCCACGACCATCGGATAGCACTTCGCCGTATCGGAGGAATGTTCCGACGAGCAATCCCCGCCCGGGCAGGCGGACATGCAGCCCAGAAGATCGATCTCCGCGAAGAACTCCAGATAATCGCCCGGCCGAACCGGGCTGGCCTTCATGAAATATTGCCCGGTATCGCGTGTGAAGCCGGTGCACATGAAGACATTCAGCACATCATGCACATATCCCTCCGCCTCGCGCGGCGTCATGCCGGTCCTGCGCGCAAGGGCGCGCGTCAGGTTGGAATGGCAGCAATGGTGGTACTGGCCGCCATGGCTGAGCAGGTTGTGCGTATAGGGATCGCAGCGCGTGCCGATCACATCATGCACCGCCCCGCCGAATTCGTCGAAGCCGTACCAGTCCAGCGTGTCGTGCGTGATGGTGGCGATGGGCCTGAGATAGGGGAAGCTGGAGAAGAGCTGGTCGCCAAGCCCGACATGCGTGCCGTTCAGCGCCCGCGTCTTGCCGGAATAGAACCGTTCCTTGAGGTCGTTTGCGTTGAAAAGGTTGAGGTCGCCGACCTGCGCGCCCTCGCTGCAGACGATCCGGCAGAAATGCCCCGCCGGCACTGTCCACGTCGCCGCCTCGCGCGGCGGCACGACGACGGTTTCGACAAGCTCCAGATCGTCGCGCAGGGCGCGATAGGCGGCAAGCTCCGGCCGCGGCAGCGTCTCCACCGGATAGCAGACCACCGGCTTCACCGCCTTGCGCGCCGCCGCATCCGCAGGCGCTGCCGTCATCGCATCGGGCTTCATCTCGATCTCCTCTCGTGCAGCCGCCGCCGGATAATCCGCATCGGCGCCATTCTTGTTGAATAACACTACTACGATTGTTCAACATTACGCAATCGGAGCGACGCCGCAGCCTCTCAATTTCCTTGTTGCATCGCACAACGCCGTGCTATGCATCGCATGTGCTGCGGCTGTCGAAAGGGTGGATTGATGGTGGCTCGACGTATGAAAAGCGCTGCGTCGCCTCGCGATGCCTCCAATCCCCTTCTCGTCAACCTTGCCCTGCAGGGCGGCGGCTCGCACGGCGCATTCACCTGGGGCGTCATCGAACGCATCCTGGACGATCCCTCGCTGAAGCTCGACAGCGTCACCGGCACGTCGGCGGGTGCCATGAACGCCGTGGCGCTGGCGCATGGCTATATCGAGAATGGCCCGGCCGGCGCGAAGGCCTCGCTCGAGGCCTTCTGGCGGCGGGTCAGCGACGCGGCCCGCTTCAGCCCGATCCAGCGCAGTCCGCTGGACGTGATGACCGGCAACTGGACCCTCGACAATTCGCCCGGCTACTTCTTCTTCGACATTTTCAGCCGCCTGCTCTCGCCTTACGAGACCAATCCGGCGAACATCAATCCGCTGCGCGACATTCTCGAGGAAAGCATCGATTTCGAGCGCCTGAAGCAGTCTACGCTCAAGCTCTATGTCACCGCGACGAATGTGCGCACCGGCTTGCCGCGCGTCTTCCGCAATGCCGAGATGACCGCCGACGTGGTCCTGGCGTCGGCATGCCTGCCGCTGATGCACCAGTCCGTCACGATCGACGGCGATTCCTACTGGGACGGCGGCTTTTCCGGCAACCCGCTGCTGACGCCGCTCATCCACGAAAGCGAGGCGCAGGACACGCTCCTGGTGCAGATCAACCCCGTGGAACGGCAGGAGACCCCGCGCACCGCCCGCGAGATTCTCGACCGCCTGAACGAAATCTCATTCAATTCGAGTCTCAAGAAGGAGCTGCGCGGCATCGCCATGTTCCGCCGCGCCGTCGCCGAGGATGGCGGTCTCGACCATGTGGACTGGATCAGGCAATGGTCCGAAACGCGCCTCCACCGGATCACCAGCCCGACCCTGATGACCGTCGGCGCCTCCTCGAAGCTCAACGCCGAATGGGCCTTCCTGAACATGCTGCGCGAAGAGGGCTACAGCTCCGCAGACCAGTTCCTGCAGACCCACGCCGAAGACCTCGGCGTC
This sequence comes from Shinella zoogloeoides, assembly GCF_020883495.1. Lineage (NCBI taxonomy): Bacteria > Pseudomonadati > Pseudomonadota > Alphaproteobacteria > Hyphomicrobiales > Rhizobiaceae > Shinella > Shinella zoogloeoides. Next base: position 2,220,019 of record NZ_CP086610.1, read on the forward strand.
CGCTCCACCTTCGATTTCGACGCAATCCTGGATACCGTCCTCGAACAGGTGTGAGGATACCGGGTTTCGGCGGAAAAACTGAACGCGGATCAATGCCCGTCGACAAGGCAGCGATGCGTCTGCCCCGGAGCGAACCGCGTGGTACGAGAGATTTAGCGCAGGACTGCACCAACGTAGATCGCGCGCCCACCACCGGCATCTCGCCCCTATACTCTTCGTCGACCTTGTGCGTCTTGCATGCGGGGATATCTACAATTAGTGGCAATCCGGCCCATGCCGCATTGCCCACGCATCAGACATGCATCGACGAATTCCACGCGGGTCAACGCCTCTACCTTCGCATGACCAGTCCCATCCTCAACGATCGGCGACATGGTTGCCTCGTGGCTTGAAGCCTGCAAGTTACGCCAGCCCTTTCACAGGATCAGGAAACTCCAAAAGTGACGCGGATAAACTGCATTCCACCCGATGAACTCACGACAGCTCACCTCGTCGCCGAATACCGCGAACTCCCGCGGATCTTCGGCCTGGTACGCGCCGCAATTGTCCGCGGCGAAAGGCCCGATGATCCGCGCAATCCCCACGACTACCGGCTTGGGCCAGGCCATGTACGCTTTTTCTACCCGCGCCTCGGCTATCTGGCCAGGCGCCAGGAGGCATTGATCGCGGAAATGCTGAGACGCGGCTACGCGCCCAGTTTCACAGATCCCGCTGGCCTGCTGACCGACATTCCTGTCGAATGGCACGGCGACTGGACGCCATCGGAACAGGCGATTGCACTCAACCGGGGAAGGATAGCAGAGCGCCTTGGCGCCAAACTCTAGTTCGCCATCCCGAACAAGGAATGACGCTCGCCACATACGTCTGAACAGACCCACGTTGAAAACACTGTATTTTCTGTCCCCGTCGCCACATTCATTTGAGCACGTCGCCTCATACCCCTGAGCAAACAGGGGTCCGTCGCCACATACGTTTGAGCAACTATGCCTCTGCACGAGATGCCACAACTCTAGAGTGCGCGACAGGTGAGTTCTACAAAAAGATACCTCGCTTCGCCTGATCAGCTTTCCGCTTTTTCTGGGCATCTAACCCGGTATCTGATAGCAGCGTATGCATCAGTTATTTTTTCAAATCTCTCTTGAGCGGCTGAAGGAATGTTTTCTGATAAAGAATGAAGCTCAAGTCGTTTGAAAATCTCAACTTCTTGCCGAAAAACGGTGGCCACCTCGTGGAAGGTGGCTGTACGAGCGAGGCCTAAAACGGCGTAGTAGTCAGCAAGTTTATGATTTGTTTTCCACGCTCCTGTGTCATACCCTTGATCCCCCATTATTTCCACCACTACCGATGTTCGGAGCCCGAGATAAATTCCCGTATCAAATAAATAGAAGACAATTTCACGGAATATAACGCAAGATTTTATTACCGAATCACATATACAAGCGAAAGCCTCTTCAATTACATCGTCCGTCATTCTCTGCGCCCGTAAGGTTTCACGGAGGCCGCGCGCAGCGTCAGAAGCAGTTAATTTTTGGGCTCTGATAAAATCGAATACGTAGTTAACGCTTGCAGCATCATCCCCGATGAACGGTATGTATTTTCTGAATAGCTTGTGTTGGTGTTCTTCGTCTTGGGTGTTCTGAACAGCCATGATCAATGTGACTAAATAGGCTCTAACGTCTACTTTCAGTCGCGGCAATTGCATGAGTGGGATGCCTTTAATTTATTTAAATAATCGAACTAAATAAATTGTGGCACGAGAATTTATCGGCATCTACATGAAGCTAAGAATTATCATGATATACTTATTTCAACAGCGTTGATGATCCTTATATCCACGTGGAATCATGCATGATCATCGGGCGCGTGGCGATGATCGAACGTGCACTTGCTCACAACTTTGCGTTTGACTCACTACAACGTTCGACTATGACCTATGTGACGCAACCCCAAGGCCTTGAATAATCATCATTGCAGATACGTCTGCGGTCTCGCTGAGAAACTGCCGCTGAAGTTCGATGACCGGTGTGACGTCCAGGAAGTGACCTTTCATCCACTGGATAAGGTAGCTGCGCGCCCTTACTGGCAGCTTGTTGTAGATATACCAGAGGAGACGGTGACACTCCTCGGAACGTCCTCGGACCACGCTATCCAGAAGCATCCCCAAGGTTTTTTCAAAGTGCAATGGAGGTGCTCGAAACTTGCCGAACGCGAGTCTCGCGAATTCGACGATAGTGTCGGCATGTGATTTCAGGTCAGCTCGTGGGCCACCAATAGAGCTGGCTCGGGAAATCTGCACAGCGGGGATAAGTGGAGTTTCTGCCTGACTTCGGCTTAGATGCCGGGAACAGGAGAGACCATGACGAGACGACCGCGCCGGAACCATAGCCCGGCTTTCAAGGCGAAGGTGGCACTTGCCGCCATCCGAGGTGAGCAGACGCTGGTGGAGTTGTCCCAGCAGTTCGATGTGCACGCCAACCAGATCAAGCAATGGAAAGACCAGCTCCTTGAGGGGGCGACAGGTGTGTTTGTCAACGGCGGAGTAAAAACCGGCCACGGGGCGGAGCAAAAGTCGGCCACTGCGGCGCCGGTCTGAGACCGCCGGGAGGGCTTAAGCCCGAGCGGGGGTCTCAGGCCGGCGTGGTGATTTTTCGGGAGGTTTTCAGCCTGCCTTTCGGGCTCGGCTTTGTGCGAGACGATAGCTTTCGCCGTTCATCTCGAGGATGTTGACATGGTGGGTGATGCGATCGAGCAGGGCGCCAGTTAGACGCTCGGACCCCAGGGTTTCCGTCCATTCATCGAAAGGCAGATTGCTGGTGATCAGAGTAGCGCCGCGCTCGTAGCGTTGCGAGATCAGCTCGAACAGCAACTCCGCACCGGTCTTCGACAGCGGCACAAAGCCCAGCTCGTCGATGATGAGCAGCTTATAGGCTGCCATCTGCTTCTGGAACCGAAGCAGACGCCGCTCATCACGCGCCTCCATCATCTCGCTGACCAGGGCGGCCGCTGTCGTGAACCCGACGGACAGGCCTTTCTGGCACGCGGCCAGGCCGAGACCGAGCGCGACATGCGTCTTACCCGTGCCGCTCGGGCCCAGCGCAATGACGTTCTCCCGGCGCTCGATCCATTCACAGCGGGCCAGTTCCAGCACCTGCATCTTGTTCAGCTTGGGGATGGCTGTGAAGTCGAAGCTGTCGAGGCTTTTGACGATCGGGAATTTAGCCGCCTTGATCCGACGTTCGACCTTGCGGCGGTCCCGTTCGATCATCTCCCGTTCGGCAAGCCGGAACAGGTATCCGACATGATCGACGCCTTCGGTGGCGCATAACCGGGCCAGCTTCTGGTGCTCGCGCTGGAAGGTCGGCAGCTTCAGGGTCTTGAGATAGTGGGCGAGCAGGATGTCGGGTGCTTCGGTGCTCATGCCGCCTCTCCCGCATCAGACGACAGGAGGCGCATATACGCTTTCGCTGAGGTCTTCTCGACCGTCGCCCGCGGCAGGTAGGGATAGATCGACAGATCCAACCGCGGTGGCCGGCGCTCGACCCGGCACAGGATCAGATGCTTGACCGCATCGAAGCCGATCGCACCGAGCTGTATCGCCTGCTTCACGGCCGCATGCAGGTCCGCAAGGTCGAAGCTCTCCAGCAGGCGCAGAACCTGCACGTATTCCCGTCGGCCATGCTTTGCCATGCGGCCTTCCATCAGGCGGCGCAGCGTCGCGAACTCGTCCGGCAGGTTCCAGCCCTGGAGTGGAGCCGCCTGATCCAGCGCATTGATCGTGAGCGCGACGAACACCCCACCTTTCCTTTTGCGATCGCGGCCGCGAGAACAGCTCCTTCACCGATAGGAGCGGAACGGGATGGTCGAAGATCGCGCTGATGCCATGCTTGAAGCCATGGATGAAGGCATGCATGAAGCCAGGCATGAGGGAAAGTATCGTCGGATCGAGGTGATCACGGGTCGACGCCAGCGGCGGAATTGGACCGACGAGGAGAAGGCGCGGATCCTTGCCGAAAGTGCAGAACCTGACGTGAACATCTCGGCGATCGCCCGGCGCTGGGGCGTCAATCGCGGTCTGCTGAACGTCTGGCGGCGCGAAGCCGGGCTGACCTCTCGACGATCCGCGCAAGCCGGCGCACAGCAGGCCATGTTCGTGCCGGTGACGGTGGTTGGCGATAGAACGTCTTGCGAGAACTCGCCGTCGGATGTCGCCCATGACGCCGCGGGGCGTATTGAGATCGAGATTGCTGGCGCGCGTATGACCGTGATCGGCTCGGTGGCGCCCGAATTGGCGCAGGCGATCGTGGCAACGTTGCGAGCACGCCGGTGATTGGACTTTCGCCTGGTGGAGTGAAGATCATGGTGGCGACGCAGCCGGTCGACTTCCGGCGCGGCATGAATGGGCTTGTTGCGCTGGTGGCGTCAGCGCTTGCAGCTGATCCCTACTGTGGTGACGTGTTCGTGTTCCGCGCCAAGCGTCTCGATCGCCTGCGCTGCATTTATTGGGACGGATCAGGCATGATCCTGGCGACGAAATGGCTGGAGGCTGGCACGTTCGTTTGGCCACCGATCCGTGATGGCGCGATGCAGATGAGTAGCCAGGAGTTCTCCCTTTTGCTGGCCGGTATCGACTGGACGCGGGTCAGGCGAAACACCGTAAAGCGGCCAACGAAAGCAGGCTGATCCTATTGGATTTGCTTGAAGATTCAGGGTCATGTGCTAGGGTCTGCCATGCCGCTTCGACCCGACCCTTTACCTCAGGATGCCGCGCAATTGAGCCGAATCATTCTCTCGCTCGATGCAGAGAATGCCGACCTCAAGGCGCGCGTTGCCTTCCTGGAGCGGCAGCTCTTTGGGCCGAAATCGGAGAAGATGACGGCGATCGACCCGAAGCAGGCGACGCTTGAGCTTGGCGATCTCAGCGACATTCCCGCGGCGGCCAATGACGATGTTGCACCCGTGGCTGACGGCCGAAAGCAGGAGCGGCGATCGCCGGCGCGCAACATCGGCCGGTTACCCAGGCATCTCCCACGGTATGAAGAGCTCATCGAGCCGGAGAGCAAGATTTGCCCGTGCTGCTCGTTCGAGCTGCATTGCATCGGCACGGACGTCAGTGAGGCGCTCGACATCGTGCCGGCGGTTGTCCGGGTGAAGCGGACGATCCGGCCGCGCTACGCATGCCGGGCCTGCGAGAGTGCCATTGTGCAAGCGCCAGCGCCGGCGCGTGTGATGGACGGCGGCATGGTGACCACGGCGTTTGCCGCCCATGTCGCCGTTTCGAAGTTCGCCTGGCATTTGCCGCTTCATCGCCAGGCGCAGATGCTTGCCTCCTGCGGCGTGATCATCGATCGCGGCACGCTCGGGGCCTGGGTGACGCGGGTCGCCTGGTGGCTTGAGCTTCTCTATGACGCGCTGCTTGCCTTCATCCGCTCCCAGCCAAGGGTGTTCTGTGATGAGACGCCGCTCCCGCGGCTTGATCCGGGGCGTAAGCGAACCAAGGTCTGCCAACTTTGGGCGCAGGCGGTCGACGATCGGCCATGGAATGGTCCGGCGCCGCCGGCGGTGGCCTATACTTTTGCCGAAAGCCGCAGCGCGCGCGAGGTCGAGGGGCAATTGTCGTCGTTTGCCGGCGTGCTCCAGGTCGATGGGTACCAAGCCTATAAAACCTTGGCCAAGCGCCGGGGGAGGAGCAATGTCGCTCCCATGCGGCTGGCCTTCTGCCTTGCCCATGCCCGACGCAAGTTCGTCGAAATCGTCAAGATGACCGGGTCTGCTGAGGCCCTGTCGATCCTTGCCAGGATTGCCGAGCTCTATCGGATCGAAGCGAAACTGCGCGGCGAAAATGCCGATACCCGGCTCACGGTGCGGCGTCGCGAGGCAGCGCCCATCATGAGCGAACTGAAGGCCCAGCTCACCGAACTGAGCGACGAGGTGTCGTCGAAATCGGCGCTTGGCAAGGCCGTCACCTACACGCTCAACCACTGGAACGGACTGGCAGCCTTCCTGGAGGATGGCCGGATCGAAGTGGACTCCAATGTGGTCGAGCGTTCGATGAAATCGGTGGCTCTGACGAGGAAGAACTCGTTGTTCGTGGGCAGCGAACGCGGTGGCAAGACGTTCGCGGTCCTCGCATCGCTCGTCAACACGGCAAAGCTCAATAGTGTAGACCCCGAAGCTTGGCTTGCCGACGTGCTCGAGCGCATCATCTCCGGCAAGGTGACCGCGAACCAGATGGATACGCTCTTTCCATGGACCTGGAAGGCCAACCGCGAGAGCATTGCAGATCAGGAGCGACGGGCGGCATGACACAGAACAGCCAAGGGGCTACGGCACGACCGAAGCTCGATGACGAGGCGTTCGAGGCGTTTATCAGGGCACGCCGTCCAGTCTCGCCGATCTGGTCGATGAGCGGCCTCGACGGCTATCTCACGGCTCTCATCATCGGCCCGAGGTTTATCGACCCGCGTCAGTGGATCCCGGAGCTGACTGGCCCGGATGCCCTGAACCTGCCAATGGAAACAACCGAGCATCGAGCCGTCCAGACCATCGTTGCGGAATACAACCGGATATCGGCAAGCCTCGCCGAAACGCCGAAAGATCATCGGCCCAGGTTCACCAAGATCGATGATCAAACCTTTGATCCCTTCGCTTGGGACCTCTGCTTTCTATTGGGAACAAGGTACGCGCCCAAGCTTTGGCAGCCCGTCCTTGGAGGTCATGCCGTCACTGGGGATATCGTCGCGCCCATCCGCAAGCTCGGCGAGGCAAAACGGAACGCGACCCGTCAGGATGCCGTTGCCGTCGCCGAAGCGCTCGTCAAGATCCGAGCCTATTTTATGCCGAAGCGGGCAAAGCAAAAGTTCTGACCGACAGCCGGAAGCCTATTCAGTCAATCACGGAAGCCGTGGGCTCTTCGTTGCGCTCACCATTGATCTTCTGCTCGATCAGCGGCAGATAATGAACGGGATCGAAGACGACGTCTTCCCGTTCCCAGCATCGCGGATGACGGGCAATGATCTCGCCGCGGCAGCCGATCACCACCTCATTGACATAGCCCCGGACCCAGACGTCCTGATGGCCATAGGCGACCGGTACGGAATAGTCGTTGGTCTTGTAGCGCACCAGCGACTGGGCTGTCACCCTGGCGCTGGCCTGGTCGCAGGCATCGAAGGGAGACGCCGGTAACGGACGCATGGCCGCCAGATCACGCTGTAGCCGCTCCCCGATTGTCTCACTCTCACCGCGCAGCTTGTCGCGCTGGCGTTTGCGGCACTGCTCTTCCAGAAAGGCGTTGAACGCATCCCATGTCGCAAACTGCGGGATCGGCACCATAAAATTACGTCGGGCATAACCGACGAGTCCCTCGACATTCCCTTTATCGTTGCCCTTTCCCGGACGGCCATAGCGATCCCGGATCAGGTAGTGGGACAGGAAGCCGCTGAACAACGCCGCCCGCTTGCGTGTGCCGTCGGGCAGGATCTTGGCCACCAGGCAACGGTCATTGTCATAGACGATCGACTGCGGCACGGCCCCGAAGAAGGCGAATGCATGGATGTGGCCGTCGACCCAGGCCTCGGCCACCGCCGCAGGATAGGCCCGCACGTAGCAGCCGTCGCTATGCGGCAGATCCAGCACGAAGAAACGCGCCTTTTGCTCGACGCCGCCGATCACCACCGTCGCCTCGCCAAAGTCGGCCTGCGCATGGCCGGGCGGATGCGACAACGGCACGAACACCTCCTGCCGACGCTGATCCCGCTCGCGTATGTAGTCCTTGATGATCGTGTAGCCGCCGGTGAAACCGCACTCATCACGCAGGCGGTCGAACACACGCTTGGCAGTATGGCGTTGCTTTAGCGGCATCTTCAGATCTTCGTCGAGCCAATGCTCGATCGTCGAAACAAACGCATCCAGCTTCGGACGCCGGATCGGTGATCGACGCTGATAGCCGGGTGGTGTCGAATAGGCCAACATCTTGGCCACGGTCTCTCGCGAGATGTTGAAATGCTTCGCGGCCTGACGCTGCTTCATCCCTTCCGAAACAGCCAGGCGAACCCTCAAATAAAGTTCCACGGTGTAGATCCCCTGTCCCTCCTGCGATCATTGCAGAAAGGAAATAGGTGGCCGGATTTTACTCCGCCCGCAGCAGCATTATGCCGCCGCTACCGTGGCCGACTTTTGCACCGCCGCTCTCACTCCCGCCCTGCAGGCCGACGAGTTCGGCAAGGCCATCTGGCTGCATTCGGCCGCCCTCGTCGCCGCGCCCGCCATCTCGATGCCCGCCGTGGCGTCGGCCCAACCCAAAACGGAGACCAACATGCTGAAAGCCATTGCCATCGCGCTCGGCCTCACCGAGGACGCCGCCGAGGCGTCCTGCCTGTCCGCCATCACCAATCTGAAGAAGCGTGTCGATCCGGCCGTGCATCAGCAGGTCATCGACACCCTTGCTGCCTCGCAGAATGAACTCAGCGAGATCAAGAAAGCCGGCCGCAAGGATAAGGTCGACGCGCTTCTCGAAGGTGCCTTGAAGGCCAAGAAAATCTCCCCGGCCCACCGTGACCACTACGAAACCCTCTGCGCGACCGATGATGGCCTCGCCTCGGTGACCGCGCTGATCGAGACCCTCGGCGCTGGCCTTGCCCCGACCGACCTCGACACCAAGCGCGTGCCCGGCGGCGAGACCTACACCCTGTCTGCCGAAGACCGGAACGTCATGCGCTCGCTCGACCTGTCCGAGGAAGACTACCGCAAAGCCAACGGCCTTCCGGCCGCCTGATCGGGAAAGGAACGATCATGACTGCAATGAGTGAAGGGCGTCAGCTCGTGGAGAGCGCGCCCGACTATTCCGATCCGCCCGTGAAGGGTGGGGTGACGATCCACCAGGGCGCACTCGTCGTGATGGAGAGCGGCCTTGCCGTCCCCGGCAAGACCGCGACCAACCTGACGGCGGTCGGGTTCGCTCTCAAGACCGTGAAGAACACCGGCGCGGACGGCTCGGTCACGGTGCCCTGCAAGCGCGGCACCTTCCGCCTCTTTAACCAGGGGGGCGATGCGGTCACGGCCGGCGACATCGGCAAGGACTGCTTCGTTGTCGATGACCAGACCGTTGCCAAGACCAACGGCACCAACACCCGCTCGGTCGCCGGCAAGGTGATCGCAATCGACGCTGCCGGCGTCTTCGTGCGCGTCGGCTACTGACCTCAACCAGAAAGGACCACTTATGTCCCGCGTTCTCACAGCGGAAAAGCTCGATGCGGCAAGGCGCGGCTTCAAGACCGCCTTCCAGCTCGGCCTGACCTCCACTGCCGCCATCTACCAGTCGCTGGCCACGGTGATCAATTCGGATGCGCCGGAAGAGCTTTATGGCTGGCTGGGGTCGATCCCCAAAATGCGCGAATGGATCGGCGCGCGCCACATCCACGGCCTCACGGAAAAGGCCTATTCCATCAAGAACCGGAAGTTCGAACTGACGGTTTCGGTCAACGCCGACGACATCTTCTACGACCGGCTCGGCGTCTACCGGCCGCGTTTCGAGATGCTCGGCAATTCCGTCGCCCTGCATCCCGACGAAACCACGATGGAGCTGGTCACGTCCGGCGCGACGCTGCCCTGCTTCGACGGCAATAACTTCTTCGACACCGACCATCCGGTCGGCAAGCCCGGCGCGGTGACGTCGGTTTCGAACTATGCCGCTGGCGGTTCCAATCTCTGGATCCTGGCCGACCTCTCCAAGCCGCTGAAGCCGTGGATTTACCAGAAGGTCGGCAACCCGACCTTCGTCAACAAGGAAGACCCGAAGTCCTCGGACCACGTCTTCATGAACGACGAATATGTCTATGGCGCAGATGTGCGCGGGGCAGTCGGCTTCGGCTTCTGGCAGATGGCCTACGGTGCGACCGTGGCGCTGGACGCGACGAGCCTCAAGGCAGCCTGGCAGGCCATGTCGGCGTTTACCGACGACGAGGGGCGCAAGCTCAACATCAAGCCCACGCATCTGCTCGTCGGCAGCAGCAACGTCTTCAAGGCGCGGGAACTCCTGTTGTCCGAGACGATCAGCGGCTCGTCCAACACGCTGCGCAATCTCGTCCAGCTCATGGAGCTTCCGCTTCTCGACTGATCCGCGGAGCGGCCGTTGCGCACGGCCGCAGGATCGCCGGCGGCTTCTCCTCCTCCCGCCGCCGGCGGTTTCCCGGCAAGCAGCGCCCCGCCTGCTTTCTCGGAAACCAAGGAGACCATCATGGCAAAGCAGTCCACCCCGGCCGAAAAGGTCGCGACCAACGATCAGGCAACCGGCGGCCCGGCCGGCGAGACCTTGCAGAACGATGCCGGCGCGGCTTTCCAGGCCCATGAGCACAAGGGTCCCACGGAAGGCGGCGAAACCAGAGCGCCGGCCAGCCCCGAGCCGGGCGAAGACGACGGCGAGGTCATGCAGATGATCGCGGCGGAACAGGTTCTCGTGGTCTCCGCCCCGGGCGGGCCGCGTCGCCGTGCCGGGTTCGGCTTCGGCCCGGTCCCGGTCGATCTGCGCTGGGAAGAACTCGGCGCGGACAACGATGAACGCAAGGACGTGCTGGAGCGGCTGCGCGCCGACCCGTTGCTGAAGATCGATAGCCGCTTCGAAGAGCGCCCGGCCGAGGACGACTGAGATTTCGACGGGAGCGCCGCGAGGGCCGGCCGACACCTGAAGCCTGTCGCCCATCGCCCGTAGCCCTGGTGCAGCAGAAGCCCGACAGGGGCACCAGAACAGCGGCACACCAACACGCGGCAAAGCCCGCATCTCTTTCGAAAGGTCATCGCCATGCCCGACCACAAGGGGCTTCCCGTCGCCGGCTACCAGCCGCAGAGCGAGGCGAGGATCGTCCTCGTCAACGAGAACAAGATGGTTGAGGAAGGCGTTCTGCGCCTGCTCGACATGCTTGCCACGCTGCCCGAGATCGACCAGCGCTGGCTTGCCATCGGGCGGTCGCACATCGAGCAAGGTTTCATGGCGATCAACCGTGCCGTCTTCAGGCCTGGGCGCATCAAGCTCGACGGCGACGAGGCGTAACCATGGCCGTCTACGCCACCATCGCCGATCTCCAAGCCCGTCACCGCGACCAGCTCACGCTCGTGGCGGCCGACGAGGAGACCGGCCTTCGAGACGACGTGCGTATAGACGCCGGCCTCGTCGACGCCTCGACCGAGATCCGCGCGATCCTTGCCGCGCGCTATTCCTCCTCCGATCTTGCCAGCCTGGACGAAGACAGCCTCGCGGTTCTGCGCGTCTATTGCATGGACATCGCCTTTTACCGGATCGCACTCGCCTTCAGTCGCTCGTCGGACGCCATCAAGGAACGGTACGACGTGGCCATCAAGCGCCTGGAGGCCATCGCTTCCGGCAAGGGGGCGCTGACGACGACGGGCGGCGGTGCGGCTGGTGGCAGCGCTGCCGGCGATGTCGGCCAGAACGAGGTTATCGTTGAAGCCCCAGAACGCATGTTCACCAGGGAAAGGCTCGGCCGGATATGAGCTTTTCCATCACGCTCGACGCCTCCGATCTGGACGATGCCCGCCTGAAGCTTCGGCGTTGGTTCGACTTCGAGCCGTCCGAGCTGATGACGAACATCGCCGCCATCGGCGAGAACCAGACCCGCCGCCGCATCGCCGAGGAGAAGACCGCGCCGGACGGCACGCCCTGGAAGCCGAACTCGCAGGACACGTCCATCCTCATGCAGACCGGCCAGCATCTGCTCGCCTCCGTTGCGTCCTTCGCAACGGCCAGCGAAGCGCAGTGGGGCGCGGCCTGGGAATATGCACATGTCCACCAGGAAGGCATGACGATCGTGCCGAAGTCGGCGGAAGCGCTCGTCTTCCAGCTCGGCGGCGAGACTATTCGCGTCAAGCAGGTGACGATCCCGGCGCGACCGTTTGTCGGCATTTCCGACGAGAACGCCCGCGAGATCGTCGATGCCGTTACGGACTTCTTCGGGTTGCTGCCATGATGGAACCAAAGCCCTTTGCCGCGCTGCTCGAAACCGACCCGCTTGCTCCCCTGCAGGCGGCAATCGTTTTCACCCTGAAGCTGCTCAATCCCGGCGTCGCCGTCGTGCCGCATCCGGGCAAGGTCGACGTGTCCGAGCTGGTCTTCAAGACGGTGGTGAAGGCCCCCGGCATCGGCGTCGGCTGGAACAAGGTCAAAACCGGCCAGCACGCAGACGGCATGTTCTATCTCGTCGTCGAATGGGTCGCCTATATCGTGGCCGAAGCCAAGGTTGTGGAGACGCGCCGGGTAGAGAAGGAGGCCGTTGGCCTCGCGATCGGTGGCCGGTTGCTCGAAATCCTCGCGGATATCGAAACCAGCATGTGGGGCCGGCCGGGCGTGCTTCCGCCCGAGACCACGCCGCCGGCCGAGCTTAAGCCGTTCTTCACGGTCCGCGATGCCGCGCAGGGCATCGCCTATTACACCGTCACCTGGACACAGATCGTGCCGGCGCTGGGCACCGGCTTCATGCCGCCGCATGCCGGCCGCTACGATGAGCGGCTCGGCGCGATCGTCTATCCCGAGGCGGACATGATCGACGAGCTGGCTCCGTGGATCCCGGCCAAGCGGGAGGCCGACGAGGATGCGTGATCCGGTCGCCCTCGAACTGCGCCGCCAGCTCGCCCGCATGGAAGCGGCCGAGCGGCGCATGTCCATGATGCTCATTCCCGGCAAGGTCGGCCCGGTCGATCCCGAGCGCCGCCGGCTGCGCCTGAAGCTCGGCAAGAATTCGAAGGGCGAAGACGTGCTTGGTCCCTGGACACGGTGGCAGGAAGCCGGCGTCGGCCAGCTCTCTATCCACAGCGAGCCGGGCGGGGACGAGCAGATGATGCTGATCTCGCTGTCCGGCACGGTCGGCGCTGGCTCGATCGCCATCCCGGCGACCTTCGACCAGGATCACGCCGCGCCGTCCAAGGCGAGCGACCTTTCCATGTTCGCGCGCGGGCAAACCCGGATCGAGATGAAGGGCGACCAGCTCGTGTTTCGCGCCGGGGGCTGCACGGCCGTCCTCGACGCGGCCGGCTGGCAGACCTTGGGCGGCGGCGTTTTCCACGACGACGTCCAGATCGGCAAGGACCATGTCCACGAAGATGTTGAACCCGGCGGTGCCCTTTCGGGCAAGCCGCCACGCTGAAGGAGACCCGCATGGCAAAGCAGACGAAACCGCAGGAGCTGCTCGACGCTGTCCGCGAGCTGCCCGAGAAGCTGCCGATCTTCCCCGAACCGACGCCGCTGGTTCTGAAGGACGAGACGGCGGCGCTGCCGGCCGACGACGGGCGGATCGAATACACGGTGACGGCGACCGCGCCGCCCCGGGTTGCCGGCCGGCGCGTCAAACCGGGCGATACGCTCCGTCTCACCGAGGAGGAGGCGCGCGGCGAGCTGCTCGCCCTTCACATCGCCCCGCCGCGCGCCGCCGGCCTCACCGCCGAGCAGGTTGCTGCCGTAACCGAGATCCTTTGAAGAGGCTTTGAAGCATGGCCGGGGAAATCCGCTATCGCGTCGGGATTAACGCACGGACGGGCAAGCTGCTCACCGGCCCGGCGCATCTTGCGCAGTCGCTCGGCAAGATCTGGCACACCCGGATCGGCACCCGGGTCATGCGCCTGACATTCGGCGCGGATCTTCGCTCGCTGCTTTCCGAGGACCTCACGCCGTCCATCGCGCTCCTTCTCTATAATGAGATGGTGGCGAGCGCGGCCCTTTGGGAGCCGGAATATCTGCTCGGCCAGTTGCAGCTCGTCAGGCTGACGGACGCCGGCCAGCTCGGCATCCGGCACGGCGGCCTCTATTTCCCTGAAGGCCGGTTCGGAAACTACGACCTTGCCGTTGACCTCGGCCTGCGCGCCACCACCACCGTTGCGCTGGGGGCCGCATGACGATCGATCTTTCCGCCCTGCCGAAGCCAACCGTCATCCGCGAACTCGACTACGAAGCCATCGTCGAGCGCCAGAAGCAGGCCTTCCTTGCGAAGTGGGCGGACGCCCAGCTCCTTTATCCCGACCTGCCGACCTACAGCGTGGAAATGCTGGATAGCGACACGTTCGCCATCGACAACCAGGCCGAAAGCACGCGCGAGATGCTGCTGCGCGCCGAGATCAACGACACGTTCCGCTCGACGTTCCTCTATTACGCAAAGCGCGGAAACCTCGACCATCTGGCGGCGAGCGTGCCGGTGCTGCGCATGCCGGGCGAGGATGACGACCGCTTCCTGGTGCGCATCCTGCTCGGGATCATGGGGCATTCGACCGCCGGCCCGAAGGAACGCTACCAGTTCCTCGCCATGTCGGCCGACCTGCGGGTGAAGTGGGCGGAGCCGTACCGGATCGGGCGCAGTCCCGTCATCTACATCGCCATATTCTCGACGGAGGCGAATGGCGTCGCCAGCGCTGGCCTCCTCAATACCGTCCGCGCCGCTGTCACGCTGCCTTCCGCCCAGGTGATGAACGACACGATCGTGGTGCAGCCGGCCATTCAAAAGGTCGCGAACCTTGCCGCCGATATCTGGCTGTTGCCCGACGCCGACGAAGCCACGGTCGCTCGCGCCATATCGAACCTGCGCGCCGCCTGGGCGACAGAGCAAGGCCTAGGCCGCGACCTCGTGGTGGAATGGTGGGTCTCGAAGCTGATGATTGCCGGCGTGCACAAGGTCGCGCCCACCACGTTGGCCGACGTCGTCGCCCAGCCGACCGAAGCCATCTCCATCGGCGCGATCGACCTGACCGTTAAGGGGAGAGCCTATTGACCTCGCTCCTTCCTGCCGCCTCCACCGACATCTACGAGCGTATCGTCGAGGAAACCCGCTTTGCGCGTTGGGCCGAGCTGCGCGCGGCCGTGCCCGCCATCCGCACCGGCAAACGGATCGCGCCCGCACCGGACGTCCTGCCGTTCCTCGTCTTCGAAGACGGGCTTGGCATGCTGACGCCCTATGTCGATAACGTGTACGAGCTGCTCGACGGTCGGGGCACGCGCTGGATGCGGGTGCGGGGCACCTATGAGGCGATCGCGCGTGGTCTCGCATTTCTCGGCATCACGGCCACGGCCGAACCGGCGTGGCACGGTCGCGCCTGGTGGAATTCCTTCCAGCTTCGTTTCCCGGTGCTGCCGGCGAGCGATCATCCGCTGCTCGATCGCATCGAGGGCATCACGCGTCTGTCCAGCCCCAAGCGCTCGGACCTCCGGCGCGGCGTTCACCAGTACGACGTCGGCCCGCTGACCGGCAACGCGTCCCGCCTCAACCAGAGCCTCCTCGACCGCGAGAGCGGCATCCGCCTGCAGCCGGGCGGCACACTCTGGTCGTTCGGCCGGACGATGGATATCGACCACACGCTGACGGAGGCCGAGGGCCTCGCGATCGGCAACTGGATCGAGGTGCCCGAGTCCGGCGGCATTCCGTGGGTCACCATGACCTATCCGTGGGTGACTGCAACCTTTCCCTGGGCCGCAAGTCCGGCAGCCCAGCGCCGGTCGCTGATGGCGGCATGGTTCTCCGCCCGGCCGATCTACGCCCGGCTGAAGAACGCCGCCGGCAGTGTCATCGGCTATCGCCGCTGCCGCGCCTGCCATGCGGTCAGCCCGGCCGTTTCGGGCCGTTACCAGATCGCCGGCCAGTCCTGGTCTCCAGCGCCGGCCGGCCAGACGGCCTACATCGAGGCCATGACCGGCTTCCGCGATGCCGATGGTGTCGAAGCCCGGTCGGTCGCCTTGATGGCCGGCGTCACCCTTGCCGATGGCGTCCCGCCCGGCCGGCTCTGGCTGAAGCCGGAAGAGGTGACAGCCGGCGCACCCTTTGCCGAAACCCCGATCTCCCTGCCGCTCCGCGCCACGGTGCGCGAGCGCTTCAAATTTCTAGTGAGGTTTTAAATGGCCTTTGAACATCCGTCCGGTCTGCCCGACGCTCATGATCGTGGCTCTCAGGACAGCTCCGCTGTCCAGGCGCTCGTTTTCTACGGCATGGAACCCCTCATCCAGGCTGCCGAGTTTAATGAGTGGCAGACAATCCAGCGCGGCGTCATAAAGCGGCTCGGCCATATGATCGTGAACGATGGCGACCGCATCGACGGCGGCGCAGCCTTCATCGACGTCGAGGCCGAAACCATGACGATCGCCGCCGGCCGCGTTTATGCCGACGGTGAT
Organism: Shinella zoogloeoides; assembly: GCF_020883495.1. Lineage (NCBI taxonomy): Bacteria > Pseudomonadati > Pseudomonadota > Alphaproteobacteria > Hyphomicrobiales > Rhizobiaceae > Shinella > Shinella zoogloeoides. The sequence continues at coordinate 2,236,169 of NZ_CP086610.1, forward strand.
ATTTGGGACGTGCCGGCTCGGGTGCTGGCCGGCGTCGGTATGGTCGGCCGCATCGATGTCGGCATCCGCCTTGTCACCACCTATGTCACCCACGAAGACGATCCCACCCTTCTTGGCCTGGTCGCCGGAACGGTCTCGGAAGGTGAACCCGGTGCGGCGCGCGAGATCCGCAGCGCCACCTGGGCGCGCCGGGAGGCGGACGAGCCGGGCCTGTTCTTCACCGTCTACATCCTGCAGGACGGCGTGATCCTCGACCAGGAAGGGCCGAACCTGATGGCTCCGGTCACCGCCGCGCTCGCGGCGCAGGATCGCCCGAACGGCAATTACATCGTCCACGGCTGCCGCGTGACCTACCTTGCCACCAATGCCGGCAAGCAGGTCTTCTCGATCTCCGAAGGCGAGGCCAACATCTACGGCTACAAGCGGTCCCGCCTCGTTGCCCTGCGCCACGAGGAGCCGGAAGACTGGGACGAGATGGTGATCCCGGGCGAAACCCACATCTATCCGGGTGGTGCCACCCACACGTTCGAGGTGGACTTCGCGCCGATCGGCGTCGTCAACTCGATCCTGCTGACCAAGGAAATCACCGTCAACGTCACGCGCGGTCCCATCGCCAACGGGCAGGACGGATTGCCGAAGACGGGCGTCACCAGCATCGTCGCCATCACTGGCTACACGAAGGACGTGGATTACACACTCACCGGCAACACGGTGAACTGGGGCCTTGCAGGCGGGGAGCCTTTGGCCGGCGTCAGCTATCCCTGCACCTTCCGCTATCTCGACCTTGTCGAGCCGACCGCAATCACCGACACGGCGATCACCGTTGCCGGCGGCGCGGCGGGCGGCACCATCATTGGGGCCTATACCTCGAAGCTCCCCCGCATCGACCGCCTTTGCCTCGCCGAGGATGGTTCTCCGCTCTACATCAAGGGCATCTCCGCGCGATCCAACGGCCTGCCACCCGCCGCGCCCGACAACGCCCTGAAGCTCTGCCAAGTGCATAACGACTGGATGGGGCCGCCGCGCATCGTCATCGATGGCAAGAACGACGGCGTGGTCTTCAACCCTCAGGCCGACATTGCCCGGTTGAAGTTCGCCTTCCTCGACATGCAGCGCCTCATGGGTCTGGAGCGTATCCAGCAGTCTATCGACAGCCGGGAGCCGGTCGCCAAGAAGGGTATCTTCGTCGATCCGTTCATCGACGACAGCTATCGCGACACCGGGCTTGCGCAGTCCGGCGCGATCTTCGACGGCATGCTGCAGCTTGCCATCGACCCCACCTTCTTCACGACGACGCTGACCGAGCCGGTCATGCTCGACGCCGTCGAGGAGGTCATCGTCTCGCAGCCGCTGAAAAGCTTCTGCGAGAAGATCAACCCGTACCAGAACTTCAACTTCCTGCCCGGCGCGCTGAAGCTGGTGCCGCCGGTGGACTACTGGACGGAGACCCGCGACACATGGACCTCATCGCGCACGCGCGAGTTCAATCGCGGTACGAGGACGGACGGCGGCCCGCTTCGAACCACGGCGACATCGTCCGAGCTGATCGACACCCGCGAGGAGCTGATCGAGTTCCTGCGCCAGATCGAGGTCGCCTTCACCATCACCGGCTTTGCGCCAGGTGAGATACTGGAGACGCTGACCTTCGACGACGTCGACGTGATGCCGGCCGGCGTCCACACCGCCAACGGCATGGGTGAACTGAGTGGCACCTTCACGATCCCGCCGAACGTCACCGCCGGCTCCAAGATCGTCGCCGCCAAGGGCATGGGCCAGACCGACGCCACGGCGATGTTCGCCGGCCAGGGCACGCTGGAAACGCGCACCATGCGCCTCGTCACCACGATCTCGACATGGACGCGGCCACGGATGGTGGCGATCGGCGGCGGCGGCCGTGGTAGCGGCGCGGACGGATCACGCGGCCTCGATCCGCAGGCGCAGCTCTTCGCCCTGCCGGAAACCCGACAGGTCATGGGCGTGGACTTCCACCTCTGCCATATCGGCGACGAGGCCAAGCACATCGTCGTCAACCAGGTGACGTCGGACAACGGCAATCCCACAACCGACGTCCAGGCCGAGGCCATCGTGCCGATGGTGGGGGCCGTCGTCGGCTGGAAGCCGGCGCGCTGGAGCTTGCCGATCACGACGACGCCGCAGACGCTGCACGGCTTCGTCATCAAGACCGACGATGCCGATCATTCTATTTCCATCGCCAAGCTCGGCGGCTTTGACCAGGAGCTGCAGCAGAAGATATCGGGGCACCCGTATACACCTTCGCCGCGCTTCTCCTCCGTCAACGCATCGACCTGGACGGCGCACCAGGATGAGGCGCTGGCTTTCCGCGTCATCGCCTCGTCCTATCCGGTGACGACCAAGATCGTCGAGCTGGGGAGCTTCGACCTAGTCGCGTGCTCGGACCTTGAAGTGCGTGCGACCGTCGAGATCCCGTCGGCCGGCTGCTCGGTCGAGTTCGAGGTGGAGCGCACCAATGGCACGAAGTACCGGCTGGCTCCTCTGCAGGTGCTCCAGCTCACCGAATACATCACGGAAACGGTGCAGCTCCGGGCCATCCTCAAAGGCACTTCGAAGCTCTCGCCGATCCTTTATGCGCCGGTCGTTCTGGTCGCGGGTCATATCCACGAGGAGTTCACCTACATCTCCCGGGCGTTCGCGATCGGCGAGGCGGTGCGGATCGCGAACTACTTCAAGGCCTATCTTCCCGGCGGCTCGACCATCGCGGCCAGCCTGTCGATCGACGGCGGCCCCTTCGTCAACATGCCGGTCGTCGACAACGAGCAACTGGCCTTCCCGCTGTGGGTCGACCGCAAGCACGAGCTGACGGGGCAGACCGGCACGGCCTGCCGCCTGAAGCTCGTCGGCACGGGCGGCCCGGCCTCGCGCCTTGTCGCCGGCCACTATTCCGCCGCCGTATTCTGAGGAGCACGCCATGGCTGACACAACCGAACACCTCCTCATTCCGAAGCCGAACCGCGCGCGGGTGCCGTCCCGTAACATCGACGAGCAATTCGATGAGCTGGCGCTAGCCTTGGACATGGTCGATGCCTTCATTCATGCCCTGCGGCAGGCGGTGGTTTTACTGGCGCCTGCCGACCACGATCAGGCGATGGAGACAATCACCGGCCTGGTCGACGCGCTCAATGCGAAGATGCCGGCCGATCGCCAGTTCAAGCTCGACGATCTCACCGACGTCGACGGGGCGACTGCCGCGCCGGTGAACTATGTCCTGGTGAAGTCGAGCGGCGGGCTGTTCGTACCGTCCACGGCGCTGGCGGCGCTGGGCGTGCACCCGCATCTGATTTCCGAGGTGACGGGCCTTGTCACCGCGTTGACCGACCGTCCGACGCGCGACGAGGTGGCGGCAGGGCTGGATGTCCTCAATGATGACCTGATGGCCGAAATCCAGAAGCGCGGCGTGCCCATTGGAACCATGGTTCATTCTGCTGTGCCGCTGGAAGCCTATGGCTATCTCCTCGCCAACGGAGCGCCATGCACCCCGGTCACCCCAGAACTGCGCGCCGCGTTGCTGGCCGCCGGCAGTCCGTTCGGACATAACGGGACGGACCCGTTGCTCCCTGACGAAGTGACCGCCAATCGCTTCCGGCGTGCTGCAGGCGGGAGCCTGCCGGTTGGCTCGGTGCAGGCCGACCAGATGCAGCGCATAACCGGGTCGATACGTGTTCGATCTACCGACGTAGCTGGATCGGCGTTTGTGGTGGCGGCTGACGGTGCTTTTTCTGCCAGCACGCAAACCGGACCTAGTGCTTCGGGCACGACAGTTGGCACCACACGCGGTCAGGACGTCTTGACCCTCGACACCGCCAATTCGCCCGGTGCGCGCACTGGCGATGAAACCCGCCCGAAGGGCATCACTTATCTGCCGTACATCAAGGCATTTGGCGCGATCACGATTGAGGGCATGGCGGACCTTTCCGCGCTCTTCAATGCGCTCGCGACGGAGATGGAAGCGGTCGCCGGAACTGACAATACGAAGCTCATGACGGCGCTGCGGGTGCGGCAGGCGATGAGGCTCCGCAACGGCGGGACGATTGCTCTTTCCGGGACGTCCGTTGAATTAACCGGCATACCTGCCGATGTGCAGCGCGTGACGCTTGATGTCGATGCCACGTTTTCAACGAATGTTGGACCGCGATTGGAATTGGGTGACGCATCGTCGTTCGCCGGGTCTGGCTACAGTGGTGCGGCGGCTAGATTTGTTACCACCGGATCGAGCGCTGCCGCCTCAAGTGCTTCGTTTTTCGATGACGGTGCGTCTCAAACATCTCGCCTTGCTCGATACGTCCTGACAAAACAGAGCGGTAATGCCTGGCATATCGAAGTTTCTGGCCAGTACGGTGCAGGAGGTGCTTTCTTCGGTTACGGAAAGGCAACTGGCCTTTCAGCAGCGCTATCGCGCCTGCGCCTCTCGACCGGGTCAGCAGCAACCATGTCCGGCACTGCGAAAATCTGGTGGGAGTTCTGATCATGACGTTTCGTGTTGTTTATGACCTCGCAACCGGCGAGCGTCAGGAAATCCCGCTGACGCCGGAGGAAATCGCAGCCCTTGAGCCGATAGCGCCCGAGCCGCCTCCGAATGAGATTTCCCGCCGTCAGTTCTTCCAGGAGTTGGCGAACCGGGAGCTGATCACGAAGGAGGAGGCCTTGGCCGCCATCACGTCCGGCACGCTGCCGGCAGAGTTCGAAACCCTCGTCGCAGCCATTCTCGACGAGGATATCGAATGGCAGGCGCGCATGGCCCTCTGCGGCGCGACGACCTTCCTGCGCACCAACTGGTTCGTGGATTACTTCGCTGCGATGAAGGGCTTCTCCTCGGCCTACATGGATGACCTCTGGAGCAAGGCCTTCCTCATAACCTGACGTCCGGCCGCGCGCCGGGTTGATTTTCGGCCGGGGAACGCGCATCTTCCACCGCAGAAGCGGACTTAGCGATCAAGGGGCTGACAACTGTCAGCCCTTTTTCTATTCCGCCCACGCCTAACGTCGCCCCAGCTTTGAACCATCAGCAGGGACGACCAATGTCAGGCACCACGGACTTTGTCGGCGTACGCGGGTTTTCGAACCTGCGTAGCACCGTCGCCAAGATCGACACGCGCAACAGCACCGTCGTCGGCGTCTGCCTGCCGGCACCCGCTGCCGACAACACGGTTTTCCCGCTCGACGAGCCGGTGCGCCTGTCGATCGACGATCCCGAGCAGGTCGAGAAGCTCGGCGCGGGCATTGCGCGCGACACCGTCGACCAGTTCCTGACGGAAGGCATCGTCACCGATCTCGCCTTCGTCCGTTCCGAGCATTCGACCCTGACCGATCCGGCCGCGAAGCTGGAGGCGGAAATCAATTCGATCGTCGGCAGCGCAGGTTCCAAGACCGGCATGTGGGCGCTGCTGGACGCCAAGAGCCACATCAAGATCGAGCCGGGCAGCATCATCTCGCCCGGCTATATGGCCCATCGCCTCGGCGGCGCGGCCAATGCCGTCGCGACGACCGCCCGCACGATCTGCGACCGGATCATCGACTGCATCGTCATTGCCGACACGCCGTCCACCTCCGTGGAGGCCGCGATCGAATGGGCCGAGGACTTCGCGACGGCCCTCAATGTCGTCGCCATGTATCCGGGCGGCGTCGTGAACCTCGGCGCAGGAAACGTCACGCGGCCGATCTCGGCCAACGTCGCCGCCGCCATGGTGCGCCGGGACAAGGAAACCGGCGGCCCCTACAAAGCCTTCTGGAACCGCCCGCTGCAGGGCATCCTCGCCCCGTCCGTGCCGGTCGGCTACACCGATGGCGATGTCAGCTCCGAGGCCAACCTGCTCGCCCAGGCCGGCGTCGGCACCATCATCGAAGGCAATCTGCTGTGGGCACCCTTCACAACGGCGACGGACCCGACCGTGAAGAGCTGGCGGTCCATCAAGAAAATCCGCACCCGCCGCGCCGTCGAGAAGGCGATGCTGCGGCCGCTGCGCCAGTACATGTCCGAGGACATCACCGGGCATGTCGTCTCGCTGATCTATCGGGCGGCCGACCAGTTCCTGGGCGATCTCGTCACGCTCGGCGCGCTCATCGACTACGAGCTGATCTGGTCGAAGGCCATGAACCCGGCAACCTTGCTGGAGGCCGGTGGTCTGCGCACGAAGATGCGCTGGGCCGAGACGCCCGACCTCGTAGACCTCCAGCTCTACGATGAAGCCATGCCGGAGGCTTTCGACGTGCTGCAGGCGGCAATTGCCTCCGCGCTCTCGCAGCTCGGCCTATCCAACGTGCGCGTCACTGCCTAAAGGAGAATTTTCATGGACGGCCTGATCAGGGGTGCCAACTGGTACTGCGGCGAGATCAACCAGCGCCTTCGCGCCGACGAAACGACCCTGCCGGTGCTGCGCCGTGAGATGATGCAGCTCGTCATGGGCGGTGGGTGGTTTTCGTTCGAACTGCCGGCCGAAGTGCAGCCGCTCACCGCCGAGATGACGGTGGAAGGGGTCCACAAGGACCTCAAGGCCCGGTTCGGCCGCGAACCCGGCGACTGGACGACGGTCTCGTACTACGAGAACCTGCTGAATGTCTTCCCGTCGAACTCGACTGGCGAAGTCGCCAACGGCGCGGCGCAGAACCTCGGCCGCGTCGTGTTTCTGAAGGGACTGCTCAATGAATACGCTCAGGCGGGCGTGAAAGGGCAGAAGTCGAGCGGGAAGACCCGGCTCGTCTGGTCATCGATCGTGCTCTACCACGACATCTTGGACGGCCAGACCGTCCACAAGTTCGACGTCCAGAACAACACCCTGATCATCGACGGCATCAATTACACCGCCGAGCATAATCGCCTCATTCGCGCCTGATCGGCGCGGATGGGGGTGTTTTTCGCCGGCCGCGTCTGCGGCTGGTTCTGCTTTGAGGAGGTTTCAAAGTGACTTCGAATGCCCCGCAGACAATGAAAATCGAGACTGCGCTGGAAAAAGACGATCGGCTCGCCGTCAAGGTCGCAGAAATCCCGCTGCCGCCTGTCGACCAGTGGGAGGCGCTGGACAATTCCGGCGACGCAAAGAAGGTCAGTGCGACTGATCAGCAGGCCCCGGTCGAGCGCGAGATAGCCCAGCTCAATTTCGACATTCCGACGATGGTCGTGCAGCCGCTCGACTTTCCGTTCACACATCCTGTCCTCGGCCACGTCACCGAAATCACCGTGCGACGGCTGACGGTCGGGGCGGTGGGCAACATCCTCGATGGCCGGGCAGCCGACGCGCCGGACATGTTCGACATCTACGCAGTCATGACCGGAGTGCCTGCGCCGGTCCTGCGCGGCCTCATCGATGTCGACGGCGAGAGGGTAACGGGAGCGTGCTTCGATTTTTTGCCCCGACTGTTGCGCCCGGTGACGACGGCAAGCTGACGCGCGTCATCATCGACTATCGGCGCTGGCGGTCGGTCATGGCTCGTATTTCAAGCAGCTTCTCGACGTCCTTGAGTGACCTTCTCGCGATGCCATGGGACGAGGCCCTTCGCTGGTTTCCAGAGGCGAAAAGTATCTACGGGGAGACATGGGGTAAGCGATGAACAGTACGCTTGATGTCGCTCTGCGACTGAGGATGCATTACCAGGGCCGCGATGCCGACAAGGCAGAGCGAGACATCAAGGACCTCGACGAGGCCGCCAAGCGCCTTGGCCGTTCCAACGGCGGCGACGCCCTGGCTCGCGATATCCGCACGATTGGCAGCAATGCTGACGAGGCGCGCCAGAAACTCGGCAAGGTCGGTAGCGGCCTCAATGGCTTGAAGGGCGAGGCCCGCGACGCTGCCGCCGCGATCGGCAGCATCAAGGCCGAGGCCAACGAGACGCGAGCTGCTATAGGCCGAATGGACAATGGCGCATTTGCCGGACTGAAGCAGGACGCCCATGCCGCGAAGCAGGCTATAGCAGAGATCGGACAGGCAGCCGAGCGCGCCGAGCAGAAGATGCGCGGCTGGCGCGGCCCTGCGGTGGCGAAGGGGGGCGGGCTTGGATACAGCCATATTCCCGTTGGTCGGAGCGGCTCGGGTTTTCTGAATGCGGCGGAAGGTGCTGTTGATCAGTTTGGCCTGCCGATCGCGCTCGGAGCTGGTGGTGCCTATATGGTTGGCGCGGTGCCCGCAGGCGCGGCTGTTGTTGCCGGCGCGGCCGTCAACGCGGCGGGGAACGACGAATTCACCCTCGACCAAATCCAGAATACCGGCGGCTTCAGCGATGAAGAGAAGCGCCGTTATGACGCCCTGATGGGGAAGATCGGCCCCAAGCATGGGATAGGCAAGCAGGGTGCAATGCAGGTGTTCGGGCTGCTCCAAGCCGGTGGGCTGGAGCATGGTGAAGCTGCAACGATGATGGATGATGTCGTTCGCTTTGCCAAATCGACAAATTCCGACGTGGGCGATGCAGCCAACACGGCCACAGCACTGCGCAACAATATGAAAATTGCCCCCAAAGATTTGCTCGCCGTCTTTGATGCTATGACGGTGGGTGGCAATTCTGGGAAGTTTGAAGTCCCGGACATGGCTCGGAACTTCCCGTCGATGTTGGCCGCCATGGCCGTGCAAGGATCGACCGGCGCTGGAGGTGTCAATCTGGCAACTGCGCTGGCGCAGTCCATCATGAAATCCTCCGGCTCACCAGATCAGGCGAAAACCTCCTTCGAAGCCATGCTCCGGGACATGATGGCGCCCGAAGTCACCGTACGGGCAAAGAAGGACTATGGGGTTGACGCGTCTGCAGTGAAGGAGGCGGCAGCCAAGTCGGGGCAAGACCCTGTCCTTGCCCTCATCAAGGCGTATCGCGAGGCAGTGGGCGGTGATGAAACCAAGATGCGCGACCTGTTCCGAAACGACGAGTCGTTCAAGGGTCTCGCCGCCGTTTTCAAGGACCTGAAAGAGGTCGAGGCATTGATGGCGAAAATGGAGAGCGCGAAGGGGGTCACCTCGGCTGGCTATGACAATGCGACGGATAATTTTAACTCTCAAAAAGACCGTCTGACCTCGAATGTCGGTCAGAATATCAAGGACCTTGCCAAGCCGCTTCTGCCTGTCCTGACCAGTGTCATGCGCACGATCTCCGAGAATATCGAAGCGGCTCGCGAGGCTCCAGAGAAAGACCCGATAAAGGGCCTCCCCGCCTCGGGCATCGCGGCAGAGGGGCTAAAGCTATTCCTAAAAGGGACCGCCAGCACTGGCGGCGAGCCGTCCGCTATCCAGCGTTTCCTCTTTGGCAAGGGCGCTGAAAAAGACTTCAACCTACGTGAGCATATGGGTGTTGATCTGCGAGGAACCGCGCAAAGCAGCATGGAAGGCTACAATGAAGCCCTTTCAGCCGAGGGCGCGAAGGCGCAAGGTATTGCCGGCTCGATCGCCGATAGCATCAAGGCAATGTTCGGCTTCACCGTAACTCCCACGATCCAGCCGACTTATGTGCCTCCCAGCGGTGGTGGCGCTGCCGCGACGACGGGCCAGCAGCATACGTCCATCTCGCCGACCTCCAACAGGTTCAACCAGACGATCGTTTCGCCGAACTCGATGCATGCCGCGCGGCAAAGCCGGCGCGAGATCCAGAAGGCGCAGGCGCGGACCCTCTATGATACCGGCCGGAGTCTCGCATGAGCGCCTTGAAGCCCTATGGCGCGCTCATCTCGATCGGTGGCGCGATCCTCTACACGGTCGGCCTCAACCCGCAGCGCATCAGCTATTCCTCGACCGCACGCTTTCCGGTGCATTCGGTGCAGTCCGGGTTCCGCGTTCAGAAGACCGGCGTCGATCCCGAGCGCATCACCCTTGAGGCCGTGACCTTCCCGCACGTTGTCGGTGGCCTCGATGCCTATGCCATCCTGAAGGCGCATCATCGCGGCCAGTCCGTCGTTCCCTATGTGCGGCTGCGCGGCAATTACCTTGGCGACGTCAACGGCCTTTGCGTCATCGAGACCATAGACACCGACGAGGAGCGCCTGCACCCGTTCGACGGCGTCGGCCGCAAGGTGGACGTGTCGCTCGGTCTCCTGTTGCTGCCGCCTTCGGCCGCGCTTGGCGGCGGGCTGAACATCATCAATCTTGGAGGCCTGCTCGGATGACCTATCCCGTCCCGCTCGGCGGCGAGCGCATCGACCGGATCGCGCGCAGGCTCATGCAAACCGAGAACCGTGGCACCGTGGAAGCACTGCTGGAGGCAAATCCCGGCCTTGCGGCAATGATGACAGCCGCCATGGTGCCAGCCGAGACCCTCATCCGCCTGCCGGCGACGTTCACACCGAAGACTGCGGCCAAGCGCTTCGTGCTGGCCTGGGAGTAATCATGCGCAAGCCCGTCGTTCAGATTATCGGCGCTTCCGGCACCGACCTCCTTCCAGGCTGGGGCAGCGCCGTCATGGCCGTCCGCTTCACCGATTGCGAGGGCGGCGAGGCCGACGAGCTGGAGATCGATTTCTCCGTTGCGCCGCCTTTGCAGGCACCGCCGGCCAAAGACACGAAGTATCGTCTCCTCTATGGATGGGACGCGTCGGCGCTGAAGGATGCCGGTCTCTTCACCTTCCAGAACGCCAGCTTGAACTTCGATCCCGAGCGCGGCTGGGTAATGACGGTCACATGCCGGTCGGCCGACTTCGTCGATGCCGACAAGGCGGCGGATATGGAGCATTTCGAGGAGACGACGGCCGGCGACATCTTCCGCAAGCTTGCCACCGGCGTCGGCAAGAGCGCCACCGTGCATCCCTCGATCGACGACATCGCCATCCCGTATCGTCTTCGCCACCAGCAATCGGCCATGGGGTTCGCCCAGGCCTTCGCCGACGAGCTAGGCGCGACGGTCAAGCCCGCGAACGGCCGCTGGCTCGTCACCATGAAGAACAGCGGCGAGACGGCGGGCGGCTCCACGATCCCGACGCTCACGATCTCGGCCGACGACGTGACGTCCTGCGGCCTGTCGACAGAGGGCCGGCCGGAATACGGGGAGGTCCAGGCGAGCTATTTCGACGAGGACCGGGGCTTTTCCCGGCTGGAGGCCGCGCGGGGCCTCGGACAGGCCGCCCGATTCCTCGCCCTTCATCCAGCACCATCGGCCGGCGAGGCGAAACAGCGCAGCAAGGCCGAAGCGCTCGACCTCGCCCGCGCGACGATCGACGGCAACGTCACCGTCGAGGGTGATGTGCAGGCCATGGCCGGCGCGCCGGTCGAACTGATCGGCTTCGGAGGATGGGCGGGCCTCAACATGGTGGCGCAGACCATCACCCATGAGTTCACATTCGACGAAAGCGGAGGGTGGTTGATGACGCCGGAATTTGCGGCGCGAACGAAGGCGAGCTGAAGTGACGTCGTTACGGAAGGCCGGCCTGTCGAACTCCGTAAGCTCTTTGAAAAAGTGAAATACACCCAACGGCCAGTTTATGGGCATTGCTGATCCGACGTTCAGCCCAGCAACTGGCAATGCCTTAATGTTTGGTCTAAACCACCATGAGGTTGCAGGGAACAAAGGGGGTTTGAATGCGACTTATCACAGGGCTTTGCGCTCTTCTGCTCGCATCCGGCACGCCGGCTATTGCCGGTTTCAATAGTTGGACGGCGGAAAGCGAAGACGATCCTTTTTCGGGCGGCAACAGGACAACCGTCGATTACTCCAACTCCGTACGCTCGGGTGTCCTAATCATTTGTGATACCGCTCAACCGGGATTAATGGTGCGCGCCGTACCAGGGTTTGCTTTCGAAGCTGGACTCTCTGACGTTACCCCGGAGATGGAATTCGCCATTGATGGCGCGAAGATCCTCGGCCAGGTTGGGCGTGTCGGGGCTGTTGGCGACAACATCGCGGCGGCGGAGACCCAGTTGTCGAAGGAGAATTCCGAGGCCTTCGTTAAAGCCTTTGCCGCTGCAACGAAGCAAATTGCGATCAAGGACGGCATCAGCGACCGTCCGTTCCTTCTCACCGCTCGCGGTTCCACGAAGGCCGGTGCGGCACTGGTAAAGTGCATGGCGGGACAGAAGTGATTTTGTCGTGAGGAGGCGGTTTTGCGCCTCCTCATCATTCTTGGATTTAACCAAGGCTATCTCTGCTTAATCCGAGATGTGAAATCGCCTCAAAGACGCTTCAAAGGATATTTTTGACAGGTCGAGTGGAAAAACCAAAATTCCGATTTCTGGTGTCAAAATTCCGGAAATTCGCGGCGAGCTACAACAACCCAAAAGAGAATTCGGGCGATTTTGCTCAAATTTCGAGGCGAAAGTTCAAATGTATGTGGCGAACAGCAAAGGAACTGGTGGGCCCGGAGGGACTCGAACCCCCAACCAAGCGGTTATGAGCCGCCGGCTCTAACCATTGAGCTACAGGCCCGTCCGGCGGCGCGCCGGGGCCGTCGGTCAATGGCGGCCGACGGCTGGAAAGCGTCTAGACGAAATCGGGCCGCCTCACAAGCATGTCGCCGTATTCTCTACACAATGCCGGGCGATGAACGGGGCAAGGGACACAACTATCAGGAGATATTCCCGCATGTTCCATGGAAGCTTGAGCCGCCGCACCGGCCTCGTCGCCCTCACCCTGGCCCTTGCAGCCGCCGCCGCACCGCTGGCCGCCCAGGCGCAGGAGACCGCAAGGCCGCGCGAATCGACCGTCATCGTCACCGGAGAGGGCACGGCCGAGATGGCGCCGGACATGGCGCTGGTCGACCTCGGCGTCGTCAAGGACGCCAAGACGGCCCGCGAGGCGCTGGACGCCAACAACAAGGCCATGGCCGACATTCTCGCAGCCATGAAGGACGCCGGCATCGAAGCCCGCGACCTGCAGACCTCCGGCTTCGCGATCAACCCGCAATATCAGTTTCCGCAGAGTTCGACGGGCGAGAACCCGCCGCCGATCCTCCTCGGCTTCCAGGTCACCAACACGGTCACGCTACGCGTGCGCGACCTTTCCAAGCTCGGCGAGATCCTCGACAAGGCCGTGACGCTCGGCGCCAACCATGGCGGCGGCATCCGCTTCGTCAACGACAAGCCGGACGCCGCTGTCAGCACCGCCCGCGCGCGCGCCGTGGAGAACGCCATCGCCAAGGCCAAGGAACTGACAGCCGCCGCCGGCGTCGGCCTCGGCCGTGTGCTGGAAATCTCCGAGACGAGCTTCCGCGCCGAACCGATGCCGATGATGCGCGCCATGGCCAAGGACTTCGCCGCCGGCGGCGCGGTTCCGGTCGCCACCGGCGAGAACAGCTATTCCGTCGTGGTCAACGTGACCTTCGCGCTCGGCAAATAAGCCGCGCCGGATAGCGGCAAAAGACGAAGGGCCGGGAAACCGGCCCTTTTTGTTGGTCTTCGAACATTCGGCGAAAGCGGTGGAGGCTACACTCCAAACCCGAAAACCCTCCCGGCGAGACCGGGAGGGCGGCCGTCCAGCGGCCGGGGGTGACAAGCTGGACGACGTCCTTCAGGTGAGCGCCAAAGGCGCCTCCCCCTTTGTCCTCGTATGATGGCTCAGCGCCAGATCGGGCAACCGCGGTCGTTGATGAAGACGATGCGGCGATAGTCGCCGTGGCGGAAGCCTTCGACCACGACGCGGCGCGGCGACATGTCGACGACACGGGCGCGGCGCATGCCGAAATCGCGGGCCTTGGCGACGGCCAGATCCGGCGAGCAGCGGCCGCGGCGACCCCAGTCCCCGTGGCGGCGATCGCGGCGATCGTCCCAGCGGTCGCGATCGTGACCGCGGCGACCGCGATCCCAGCCGCCGTCATAATCCTGGACCTGGAGGAAGCCGTTGCGATAACCGACATTGTCGATCGTCACGCTGAGGCTGGCGGCGGAGGCGGCCGGAACAGCGGCAGTCACGGCGCTAAGACCGAGGACGGCGGCAAGGATGGTCTTTTTCAGAATGCTGGTCATGGAAGGTTCTCCTGTTCGTTCCGGCCGGGCCGTTCTGTCCGGCGATTGAGGAAACCATATGGCGGCCCGCCTGAACGAAATCCGAATCCGCCGTTCAGCCTGCGTTCAACTTCATGAACCGCTGAAGATGGCAAAGCGGGTGATCGCCCCGTCCTCCCGTTCGAGGAGGATAATCTTCTCCTTCGAATAGCTGTCGCCGCCCGCCGAGCGGCCGCGCGCCGTCACGCGGATCGCGGCATTGTCGCCCGAGGCATCGCTCATCACCAGCACGTCGCCATAACTTTCATCATGGGCCTCGAAGTGGCGGGCAAGCCGGTCGCGCAGCGCTTCGCGGCCGTTGTCGCTGCCCTCTCCGATGCCGGAAAGCGCAACATCCTCATGGACCCTGCCGGCGAGCGCGGAAAAGTCGCGGGCGTTCAGCGCCTCGATGACGGCGCGGCTGGTGCTTTCGATATCGGCCATGGTTCTTCCTTCCGGTTGATCGCCCAGGGAAACGTTCGCCCCGCAACGTGGTTCCGTCAAGGGCGGGCCGGGCCTTCAGCCGATGGCCCAGAACAGCGTGCCGAAGACCACGATGAAAGCGAGGATCGCGCCCATGAAGCGACCGAGGCCCTGATTGGTGTCGGTGGTCGTGCCGACAATCGCATAGTAGATATCGTTCATCGCGAGGTCCTTTCCGTAAGAGGCGGATGCAGCGATAGCGCACCCGCCGGCCCGTCACAATTCCAGGAAGGCCCGGAAGCCGCCATAGATCATGCGCTTGCCGTCGAAGACATCCTTCCAGTCGTCGCCCTGCAGACGCTCGTCGGCCATCACCTTGGCGACGATCGCATCGCGCCGCTCCCGGGATTCGTAAGTGATCCAGGAAAAGATGACGATCTCGTCATCGTTCGCATGCACGGCGCGCGGGAACGAGGTGAATTCACCATAGGGCACGTCATCGGCGACGCATTCGACATAATCGATTGCGCCATGTTCCTTCCACACGTCGCCCGCCGTGCGCGCCATCGCCTTGTAGGCCTCCAGATTGGCCTTCGGCACGGCCAGCAGGAATCCGTCGACATAGGTCATGCTCGTCTCCTCCTTGGTTGGGGCATGACAAGAACGTGTGGCGCGGCGGCGATCCGACAAGGGGGCAGCCGCCGTTTATCGCTCTGCGCTCGCCTTCGTCGGATCGCCGACCGCCGCGTTCAGCCGCACGGCCTCCCGCACCAGCGCCTCGGCAAGCCCGCGATCCACGGTATCGCCCTCCACGAATGTCATCGTCGCCAGTTCGTATTTGCCGCCGGGCTTCAGCCGCGGCTCGATCCCGGTCAGCCGCTTGCCGCGCCAGAAACCGAACAGCACGCGGGCCGCCTCGGCGCGGATCAGCAGCACCGGCCCGTTGGAAAAGCAGACGATGTGCCCCCATTTGATGCGCTCTTCCAGCGCGCCGGCGGCGAGCACGGCCGCGCGCAGCGCATCGACGACCGCGCGGCGCCAGCCGTCGAGAGCCGCGACATAGGCCTGAGGGCTTTCGGCCGGCTTTTCCTTGCGCATCATGGGCATGGCTCCGCGTTTTCCCGCAGTCTACCGCGAACCGCCCTGCCCTGCCACGCTTCTCCACCGCCCATCCATGCGCAGGGCAAATCGTCTGTTGCCTCGCTGTCTCCGTCATGCAAGTTTCGGCCGCGTAAACGGCTCGGCATGAAAGGAAAAGACAATGCGGGACTGGTTTTGGCGGCGTGTCCTTTCCCTCTCCGCCTGCGGCCTCATGCTGGGCACGCTCTTCTTCGCGGCATCGCTGACGCCGAGCCTCCTGCCGCGCACGTATCTCACCCAGGGCCTGCTGTCCGGCGTCGCCATGGCGGTGGGTTACGGTCTCGGCGTTCTTCTCAGCATCCTGTGGGTCTGGCTGGAACTGCCGGAGGCGAAGAACCGCACGCGCCTCTGGGTAACGGCGGTGGCCGGCGGCATCTGCGGCGTCGTGGCGCTCGTCTTCCTCTGGCGCACGGCCGAATGGCAGAATTCCATCCGCACGCTGATGCACCTGCCGCCGATCGAAACGGCCCATCCCTTCTATGTCGGCCTCATCGCCCTTGCGCTCTTCCTCGCGCTGCTCGGCCTCGGCCGGCTGTTCACGCTCAGCGCCCGGCTGTTCGCCAGCACGTCGCAGCGCGCGGCCCCGCGGCGCCTTGCCTCGCTCATCGGCACCGCCCTTGCCGTCGTCCTCTTCTGGACGCTGGCGGACGGGGTGCTCGTCCGCTTCGTGCTGCACACGGCCGACTCCTCCTTCCAGCGGCTCGACCAGGTGTTCGAGCCGGACACGGCGGAGCCGACAAACCCGCTGAAATCGGGTAGCGCCGCCTCGCTGGTGCGCTGGAACGAGCTTGGCCGACAGGGCCGCTCCTTCGTGGCGACCGGCCCGTCGTCCAGCGACATCGCCGCCTTCACCGGCAAGCCGGCCATGGAGCCGCTGCGCGTCTATGCCGGCCTCAATGCCGCTGAAACGCCGGAGGCGCGGGCGCAGATCGCGCTTGAGGAACTGATCCGCGTCGGCGGCTTCGAGCGCTCCACGCTGCTCGTCGTCATGCCCACGGGCACGGGCTGGATCGACCCCGAGGGGATCGACCCGGTCGAGTACCTGCACCATGGCGATATCGCCAGCGTCGCCATCCAGTATTCCTATCTCGCAAGCTGGCTCTCACTGCTCGCCGAGCCGGATTACGGCGCGGAGGCCTCGCGCGCGCTCTTCCGCGCCGTCTACGGTCACTGGACGCGCCTGCCGAAGGATCATCGCCCGAAGCTCTATCTCTACGGTCTCAGCCTCGGCGCGCTTTCCTCCGAGCAGGCAGCCGAACTCTTCGAGGTCATCGGCGATCCCTATCAGGGCGCGCTGTGGTCCGGCCCGCCCTTCCCGAGCCGCATCTGGCGCCAGATGACCGCCGGCCGCAACCCCGATTCACCTGCCTGGCTGCCGCGCTTCCGCGACGGCTCCTACGTGCGCTTCACCAGCCAGCGAAACGCGCTGCCGGAAGCCGGCGACCATTGGGGGCCGATGCGCATCGTCTACCTGCAATATGCCAGCGACCCGATCACCTTCTACGACGCGCATTCCTTCTACCGCCAGCCCGACTGGATGCAGGCGCCGCGCGGGCCGGATGTCTCGCCGGACTTCCAGTGGTATCCGGTCGTCACCTTCCTGCAGCTCACGCTCGACCTTGCCATGGCGACCACCACGCCGATGGGCCTGGGGCACGTCTATGCCGGCGAGCATTACGTCGAGCCGTGGATTGCCGTTACGAACGTTACGGACTGGAGCGAGGCGGACATCGCGCGGCTGAAGGAGAAATACCGCGCGGACCGGTAAACGGGCCGCGCCATCACCGCACAAACAAAAACGCCGGGGCAAAACCCCGGCGTTCGCATTTTCAGATCCGTGCGCCTTATTCGGCGGCGACGATCTTGCCGTCTTCCCACTTGAAGAGCGAGAAGCTCTGCGAGGTGAGGTCGCCGCTTTCGCCGTAGGTCAGCTTGCCGATGGCGGTCGGGATGGCGTCGCCGGTCTTCAGGGCGGTTGCGACGGCGGCGGCGTCATCGGCGCTGCCGGCCTTCTCGATGCCGGCCTTCAGAACCTCGACGGCGGCATAGGCGTTGAGCGTGAAGGCTTCCGGCGGAATACCCTTTTCCTTGAGGACGGCGACGGCGGCCTGCGAGTCGGGGCTCTTCAGCGCGTCCGACGCGTTGGTGAAGAGCGTGCCGGCGGCAGCTTCGTTGCCGATCGCCCAGAATTCGCTGTTGGACAGGCCCTCGCCGCCGATGATCGTGGCGTTGACCGAGAGGTCCTTGAGCTGGCGGGCCAGCAGGCCGCCTTCCGGGTGATAGCCGCCGAAATAGATGACCTCGACGCCGTCGGACTTGAGGCGGGTGATCAGCGCGCTGAAGTCCTTGTCGCCCGGGGTGATCGAATCGTAGAGCGCCTCGGTGACGCCGCCCTTGTTGAGCGCGGCCTTGAAGGCGTCGGCAAGGCCCTTGCCGTAGGCGCCCTTGTCATGAACGATGGCGACCTTCTTGTCCTTCAGCTTGGCCAGCACATAGGCGGCGGCGACTTCGGCCTGCTGGTCGTCACGGCCGCAGGTGCGCAGCACGTTGGTGAGGCCGCGGGCGGTGAGGTCCGGCGCGGTCGCCGTCGGGGTGACCATCAGGATGCCGTTTTCAGCCAGCACGTCGGAAGCCGGGATGGCAACGCCGGAGGTGACCGGGCCAACGACGAAGCGGATGCCTTCGCCGACGATCTGGTTAGCGGCGGAAACGCCCTGCTTGGGTTCGCCCGCATCGTCGGTCAGCTTCAGCACGACCTTTTCGCCGAGGATGCCGCCGGTCTTGTTGATCTGGTCGACAGCCGCCTGGGCGCCGTTCTTCACCTGGTCGCCATAGGCGGCAACCGGGCCGGTGAGCGGCGCGATAAGACCGACGACGATATCGGCATGCGCGAGCGGCGCAAAGGCGACGGAAGCCGCAAGCAAGGCTCCGGCGAAAATCTGCTTCTTCATGGTGTATCTCCTGAACTGGGGCCTCGGAAAGGCCCGGTCGCAAACCGTCATGCGTCCGGACGGCGCTGCCGTCTGCTCTGGCATGGCGGGGTACTTTCACGGTCCGGAACAATCGTGCGCGAGAGGCCGGCGTGCTGCGGATTGATTAGGCCGGAAGGGCAAAAAGCGCAACAAAAGAATGCATTTGCATCCTTGATCGGCCGATCACTCCCATGAATGGGAGCGGCAAATCGCAATTGAATCAAAACCAATCGTTAAGATTTACAATTTATCAATATCCAGAAATCTTGAGGATCAGCGATGCGTTGCGTATTGATCGTCGTCCTCCTGCTGCTTGCCGGCTGCGCGTCCGTCCCCCGACAGACGCAGAACGCCTGCGCCATCTTCGAGCAGCGCGACGGCTATTTCGACAACTGGCGGCAGGCCGCCTATGGCGTTGAGCGCGAATACGGCGTGCCCGTTCCCGTGCTGATGGCGACGGTCTATGCGGAGTCCGGCTTCCGGCACAATGCCCGCCCGCCGCGCACCAAACTCTTCGGCTTCATTCCGTGGAAACGCCAGTCGACGGCGCTGGGCTATTCGCAGGCGCTCGACGGCACCTGGGCACGCTACAAGCGTGAGACGGGCCGCTGGACGGCCAAGCGCACCGACTTCGGCGACGCCATCCGCTTCATCGGCTGGTACCACAGCGAGAGCAACCGCAAGAACGGCATCGCCCTCAACGACACCTACCGGCTCTACATCGCCTATTACCACGGCCATACCGGCTACCAGCGCGGCAACTGGAGTTCGACGGCGAAGGCCGGCGGCAAGCGGGCGGCGACCATGGCGGTGAAGTATTCGCACCAGTTGAAGAGCTGCGGCGGCTGGTAAACCGCGCGAAGCGGGCGCCCCGCGTCCGGCTGCCGCCATAAACAAAAAGCCCCGCGACCTTCCGGTTCGCGGGGCTTTTTCGTTTCTTCGTCGCCTCAGCTATCGAGGAACGAGCGCAGCTTGCGGCTGCGGCTCGGGTGCTTCAGCTTGCGCAGCGCCTTCGCTTCGATCTGGCGGATACGTTCGCGGGTGACCGAGAACTGCTGGCCGACTTCTTCCAGCGTGTGGTCCGTGTTCATGCCGATGCCGAAGCGCATGCGCAGGACGCGCTCTTCGCGCGGCGTCAACGAGGCCAGAACGCGGGTCGTCGTCTCGCGCAGGTTCGCCTGGATGGCGGCGTCGATCGGCAGAAGCGCGTTCTTGTCCTCGATGAAGTCGCCGAGGTGGCTGTCTTCTTCGTCACCGACCGGCGTTTCCAGCGAAATCGGCTCCTTGGCGATCTTCAGGACCTTGCGGACCTTTTCGAGCGGCATGGCGAGCTTTTCGGCCAGTTCTTCCGGCGTCGGCTCGCGGCCGATCTCGTGCAACATCTGGCGCGAGGTACGGACGATCTTGTTGATCGTCTCGATCATATGCACCGGAATACGGATCGTGCGGGCCTGGTCGGCGATGGAACGGGTGATCGCCTGACGAATCCACCACGTCGCATAGGTCGAGAACTTGTAGCCGCGGCGATACTCGAACTTGTCGACCGCCTTCATGAGGCCGATATTGCCCTCCTGAATGAGATCGAGGAACTGAAGGCCACGGTTCGTGTACTTCTTGGCGATCGAGATCACGAGACGGAGGTTGGCTTCCACCATCTCCTTCTTGGCGATGCGCGCCTCGCGCTCGCCCTTCTGCACCATCGAGACGATGCGGCGGAACTCAGCGATGGAAATGCCGGTTTCCGTGGCGAGGTTCTGGATCTCCTGACGGATGTCGCGGATCGTCGTGTTCTCGTTCTTGGCGAACTCCTTCCAGCCGCGGGCGGCAAGGTTGGCGATCGACTTCATCCAGTTCGGATCGAGTTCCGCGCCGGAATACTGTTCCAGGAACGAGTCGCGCTTGACGCCGTAGCTTTCGGCAAGGCGCAGCAGGCGCCCCTCGTTCTGCATCAGGCGCTTGGAGATGTCGTAGAGCTGCTCGACGAGGCTATCAACGCGGTTCTGGTTGAGCGACAGCGACTTCACGGCCGTGATCAGCTCGTCCTTCAACTCCTTGTAGCGGCGCTCCTGGGCGGGCGAGAGCGTGCCGGTCGCCTGCAGGCGGGCTTCCACCTGCTGGTCCTGCAGCTTGCGCAGCTTCTTGTAGGTCTCGGCAATGGTGTCGAGCGTCTCCATGACCTGCGGGCGCAGTTCCGCTTCCATGGCGGCGAGCGAGAGGTTCGACTCGTCGTCGTCCTCTTCCTCTTCCTCCGGCGGCAGGCCCTCGCCGCCGACATTGGTGATGTCGTCGTCGTTGGCCGCGCGCGGCTTGCGGTTCTTTTCCTTTTCCTCGGCCGCCTTGCGATCGGCCTCGATCTTTTCCGGGCTCTGGAACTGCGGGGCAGCCTTCGCCTCGGGACCGGAATAGGTCGTCTCGAGATCGATGATCTCGCGCAGCAGCGTCTGGCCTTCGTTGAGTTCGTCGCGCCAGAT
This sequence comes from Shinella zoogloeoides, assembly GCF_020883495.1. Lineage (NCBI taxonomy): Bacteria > Pseudomonadati > Pseudomonadota > Alphaproteobacteria > Hyphomicrobiales > Rhizobiaceae > Shinella > Shinella zoogloeoides. Next base: position 2,257,087 of record NZ_CP086610.1, read on the forward strand.
GATGATGGCCTGGAACGTCAGCGGGCTTTCACAGAGGCCGGCGATCATTGTCTCGCGGCCGGCTTCGATGCGCTTGGCGATGGCGATTTCGCCTTCGCGCGACAGAAGCTCGACGGAACCCATCTCGCGCAGATACATGCGCACCGGGTCGTCCGTGCGGTCCGTCGGCTCCTTCTTCTTGGCGGTCGCAAGCGCGGTGCCGCCGGAAGAGGCAAGCTCCCCGCCTTCGCTCTCGTTGTCGTCGTCGCCGCCTTCGTCCTCGGTCTGGGCCGCCTCTTCGGCGTCCTCGTCCTCGATGACGTTGATGCCCATGTCCGAAAGCATGGCCATCGTGTCCTCGATCTGCTCCGAGGTGACTTCCTCGGACGGCAGGACGGAGTTCAGCTCATCCATCGTGACATAGCCGCGCTTCTTGGCGGCCTTGATCATCTTCTTGACGGCATCATCGGAAAGATCGAGAAGAGGGCCGTCGGATGCGCCTTCGCGTTCGTTTTCGACTTCCTCGTTCTCTTTGACCTTTGTCGCCATATTACTTCGTCGCTTTCCTGAGCACCAGTTTCCAAGCGGTAGGGGTTCCGCAGCCGATCGCCCTTCGGCATGCGCAAACGCGAATCAGCGTCCCTGACCTAACGGATTGACAATTAAATCCCGATTAACCACATCCCGGCTCGCGGGTCCGTGGGAATGTTGCGCAAGCAACATAATTGACATGACTTCCCGATCCGCCGTACCCATTCCTTCTCAGCCAACAATGGTGATTCCCAGAATTTTCGGTTACGTCAAGCTTTTCCGGCAAAAAAGCCGCAAAAGGTTCCGATTCGGGTTCGCAGACAGGCAGGTCGGCGGATCCGGGCGATTGAGCCTCATGTAGGCGCAAATCCCGGAAAGACAAGGGCCGGCAGCCTCGCGAAATCCAGCGGATTGACGCGAACGACTCACCGCCCCGCTCAGAACGAGCGGCCATCCACCTTGTCGATCCTCAGCGTCTCCAGATCGATGGCCGGAATGCACCGCAGGTTCACCGCCGCCATCCTGTTTCCTTTCGGGTCGCTTCCCTCGCCATAGGGCGCGATGCCGCAATTGGCGCAGAAATGGTGCTGGATGACGTGACGGTTGAACGTGTAGGTCGAGACCTTCTCCTTCGGCGTCGTCAGCCGCAGGTTTTCCGCCGGCACGAAGGCGAGCAGGCCGCCGCGCCGCCGGCACATGGAACAGTTGCAGTCCATGGCGGAATCGAACTCGCCCTCCACCTCGAAGGCGACATTGCCGCAATGACAGCTTCCCTCGTATTTCATCAGAAATCCTCCTTCCGTTAAACGCCAAACGCTTCCGTAGGCGGCCTCAATACCAATCCATGACGACCTTGCCGGAATTGCCCGAGCGCATCGCCTCGAAACCCTCCTGGAAGTCGTCGATCCCGATGCGGTGCGTGATGATCGGCGCAAGGTCCAGCCCGCCCTGCACGAAGGCGATCATCTTGTACCAGGTCTCGAACATCTCGCGCCCGTAAATGCCCTTCAGCGTCAGCATCTTGAAGATCACCTTGTTCCAGTCGATGCCGAAACCGTCCGGCGCGATGCCGAGAATGGCGATCTTGCCGCCGTTGTTCATCGTTTCGATCATCGAGCGGAAGGCCGGCGGCGCGCCCGACATTTCGAGGCCGACGTCAAAACCCTCCGTCATGCCGATCTGGCCCATCACCTCGGCAAGATCAGCCTTCGAGGCATCGACCACATGATCGATGCCGACCTTGCGGGCGAGGTCGAGGCGCACCGGATTGATATCCGTGATGACGACCTTGCGCGCACCCGAGCGCTTCGCCACCATCGCCCCCATGATGCCGATCGGCCCCGCCCCCGTCACCAGCACATCCTCGCCGACGAGGTCGAAGGAGAGCGCCGTGTGAACGGCATTGCCGAACGGGTCGAAGATCGCCGCCACCTCGTCCGGCACGTCGTCCGGGATCGGCACGACATTGTGCTCGGGAATGCAGACGAACTCGCCGAAGGAGCCCGGCCGGTTGACGCCAACGCCCTTGGTATAGTGACAGAGGTGCCCGCGCCCGGCGCGGCAGTTGCGGCACTTGCCGCAGACGATGTGCCCCTCGCCCGAGACGCGCTCCCCGACACGGTACTTGGTGACCGCCGAGCCGACCTCGGCAATCTCGCCGACAAATTCATGACCGACCACCATGGGCACAGGAATGGTCTTCTGCGCCCACTGGTCCCAGTTCCAGATATGCACGTCCGTGCCGCAGATCGCAGACTTCTTCACCCGGATCAGCACGTCGTTCGGCCCGACCTCCGGCACCGGCACATTTTCCATCCAGAGACCGACTTCAGGTTTTGCTTTAACCAGCGCACGCATCATGTTCGACATGACGAAAACTCCGCAAGGGATTCAGAAGACTCTCAAATGACGCCCAGTTCGCGCCCGACTTCGGCGAAGACTTGGATCGCCTTGCGAACGTCCGCCTCGCTATGGGCGGCCGACATCTGGGTGCGGATGCGCGCCTGCCCGCGCGGCACGACGGGGAAGGAAAAGCCGATGACATAGACGCCCTTCGCCAGCATGCGGCTCGCCATTTCCTGAGCAAGGCTCGCATCGCCCAGCATGACGGGAATGATCGGGTGCCCCTCCCCCGCAAGCGTGAAGCCAAGCTTCGTCATCTCCGCACGGAAGAGATCGGCATTGGCGTACAGCCGTTTTCTGAGCGCATCACCATTGTCGATGAGGTCGAAGACCTTCAGCGAGGCGGCCGCGATGACCGGGGCGAGTGTATTGGAGAAGAGATAGGGCCGCGAGCGCTGGCGCAGCCATTCGACCACCTCGCGCTTGCCGGACGTATAACCGCCGGAAGCGCCGCCGAGCGCCTTGCCCAGCGTGCCGGTGATGATATCGACCCGGCCCTCCACGCCGCAATGCTCCGCCGAGCCGCGGCCATGCTTACCAACGAAACCAACCGCATGGCTGTCGTCCACCATGACCATCGCGCCATATTTCTCCGCAAGATCGCAGACGCCCTCAAGATTGGCGATGATGCCGTCCATCGAGAAGACGCCGTCCGTGGCGATCATCTTGAAGCGGCTGCCTTCCGCCTTCTTCAGCTCCTCTTCCAGCGCTGCCATGTCGTTGTTGGCATAGCGGAAGCGCTTGGCCTTGGAGAGCCGCACGCCGTCGATGATCGAGGCGTGGTTCAGCGCATCGGAGATGATGGCGTCCTCCTCGGAAAGCAGCGTCTCGAACAGGCCGCCATTGGCATCGAAGCAGGAGGAATAGAGGATCGTATCCTCCTGCCCGAGGAAGGAGGAGATGCGCGCCTCGAGCTGCTTGTGCTCTTCCTGCGTGCCGCAGATGAAGCGCACGGAGGCCATGCCGTAGCCATAGCGGTCGAGGGCCTTCTTGCCGGCCTCGGCCAGTTCCTCGTTATCGGCAAGGCCGAGATAGTTGTTGGCGCAGAAGTTCAGCACGCGCTCGCCGGAGGCGACGGCGATCTCGCCGGCCTGCTTGGAGGTGATCACGCGCTCGGCCTTGTAGAGGCCGGCGGCCTTCAGGCCTTCGATTTCGGATTGGAGATGGGCAAGGAAAGCGGAGGTCATGGGCACGCACTCACGGCTGGAAGGAAAATCGGTTCGAAGCGGCGACGGCTCAGGCAACGCTCGCCGCATAGGCTGCGACAAGCCCCTCGTAGTCTTCCATCGGCGGGAATTTCTCGTAGCTGTGCGCGGCAGGCGTCGTGGCCCAGGCAAGCTTCTCGCTCGTATAGGTCTCGATGAAGGGGCTGGACCAGCTTGCGTCTTCGAGCATGGTCGGCCGGACATTGACGAAGAAATCCATACCCGCCGGCCGCGTGAACATCCATGTCATGCAATCCGGGCAGAAATGGTGCCCCGCCTCAGGACTGGCCCCGGCAACGACTGGCGCGCCGACCGTGACGGCAAAGCCTTGCGACGGGATGGCCGCGCTCAGCGAATAGGCGCTGCCGGACATGCGCTGGCAGCCGGTGCAATGGCAGGCCATGGTCAAAAGCGGCGGCGCGCTGATGCGGATTTGCACCCGCCCGCAACGGCAGGCTCCGTTCAGCGGCAAGGTCGGTCGCGGCATATTCGGCTCCCCCTCCGATCGACGCCGGCTTGTCTTGTTATCGTAGCGCCGGCGCATATGGCTCCAGAACATAGTTCTAGCGCAGCGGCGGCCCGCGTAAAGGGCCACCGACCCCTTTTCAGGGCCGCTCGCAGGCAATCAGCAGGAACATCGGCCGGTTCAGCTCCACCTGCCATTCGGGATGCTCGGCAAGCTGCGCCGCGCTCGGTTTCCATTCCTCGACATGGCGGATGACGAAGCCGGCCGAAACCAGCGCGTTCAGCGTCGTGCCGATGGTTCGATGATGTTTGACGACGCCCTTGGCGAGCCAGTCCGTCGTGCGCGGGCCTTCGACGAGATAACCATCCACCGGCCAGACCGTCCTGCCATCCACCTCCGCCCAGTCGGGCTGTGAGGGCGCCATATAAAGCGGATGCTCGATGGTGAAGACGAAAGACGAGCCGGGCACCAGCGCCGCATGGATGCTGCGCACCAGCCGGCCGAAATCCGCGATATAGTGGAAGGCGAGCGAGGAATAGGCGAAATCGAAAGCGCCTTCCGGCAGTTCGAGCCGGTCGAGGTCGGCAATCTCGTAGCGCACGGCCGGCGACTGCGTCTCGGCCTTCGCCCGTGCGATCATGTTTTCCGAAAGGTCGAGGCCGAGCACGCTTTCCGCCCCCTCCGCCGCCGCATGGCGCGCGAACCAGCCGAAGCCGCAGCCAAGATCGACGATGCGCCGCCCCTTCAGATCGGGCAGCAGCGCGCGCACCGATTCCCACTCCGCCGCCCCGGCAAGCCCATGAACCGAGCGGGGAAGGTTACTGTAGCCCTCGAAGAAGGCCGGCTGGTCATAAATATTCTGGGCCATTGGAAAATCCTCTCACCGGGGACATACCCCGTTTTCAACAAAGGACAAACCCGTCCGCCTGACCACGGGAATGGATCGCAGATTGCCCGAACCGTTACCCGCCCCCTCTCCGGCCGGAACACCGCGAGCAAGACGCCCCTTACGGCCCCACGCGATTTCCCCGGACTTGACAGAAGCCACCTGCCCCTATCCGTTGGCGCCACGAAAGGAAGCGGCAATGACGATTTTGGACAGGTTCTCCCAGAAGGGCCGCGTTGCCCTCGTCACCGGCGCCGCGCGTGGTCTCGGCTTCGAGATCGCCAACGCGCTCGCGGAAGCCGGCGCGCATGTGGTGCTGACGGGCCGCACGCCCGCGACGCTCGACGAGGCCGTGGCGAAAATCACGGCGGCCGGCGGCAGCGCCTCCGCAACCGCCTTCGACATCGCCGACCGTCCCGCCCAACGCGCCGCGCTCGCCGATATCGAGCGCCGGCACGGACGACTCGACGTACTAGTCAACAATGTCGGCGCCCGCGACCGTCGCCCGCTCGCCGACCTCGACGACGAGGCGATCGACGACCTGATCCTGACCGACCTTGCCGCCGCCGCCAGCCTTTCGCGCGATGCCGCCGCCCTGATGAAGCGCAACGGCCACGGCCGTCTGATTTCCGTCACCTCCATCGGCGGCCATGTCGCCATGCCGAACGACGGCATCTACCCCGCCGCAAAGCAGGGCCTCACCGGCCTGATGCGCAGCATGGCGGTCGAATACGGCCCGCACGGCATCACCAGCAACGCCATCGCCCCCGGCTGGTTCGCAACGGAGACCAACGCCGCCATGGCCGCCAACGACGACCTGATGCCCTTTGTGCGCCAGCGCATTCCCGCGCAGCGCTGGGCGCGCCCCGACGAAATCGCCGGCGCCGCCCTCTTCCTCGCCAGCGACGCTGCCTCCTTCGTCAACGGCCATGTGCTGGTGGTGGACGGCGGGATGACGGTCAGGATGTGACGGCCGCCCACCTCGCCGCTAATCCGTGAACTCGTCGATCACCGCGAGAAAAGCCTCGCCGAAACGGTCGCGCTTCGAAACGCCGATGCCGGGAATGTCCAGCAGCTCCTCAAGGTCGCGCGGCCGCTCCTTGGCAAGCGCAATCAGCGTCGTATCGGGGAAGACGACATAGGGCGGCACGTCGAGATCCTTGGCGATGGAAAGACGCTCGGCGCGCAGCAGCTCGAACAGCGCCAGATCGGAACCGGAGAGGTTGGACTTTTCGCGCGCGGCCGGAGAACTGCCGGCGCGCGCCTTGCGCCCGCCCGCCTGCGGCCGATCCTTGCGGAACAGCACCTCGCGCTCATGGCGGAAGACGGCCCGCGCCTCCGGCTCGAGCTTCAGCGCGCCATAGGCAGAATGATCGACACTGATCAGGCCCATGGCCAGCAACTGCCGGAAGATCGACTGCCAGATGCGCGGCGCAATATCCTTGCCCGCCCCGAAGACCGGCATTTCCGTATGGCCGAACCGTTCCGTCTTCTCGTTGACCGTCCCCATCAGCACATCGATGACATGCCCCGCGCCAAAACGCTCGCCGGTGCGATAGACGGCGGCGAGCGCCTTGATGGCGGCCTCCGTGCCGTCCCAGGTCTCGACCGGGTTGCGGCAGGTATCGCAATTGCCGCAGCCGCCCGCATGCGCCTCGCCGAAATGCGCAAGGATCGCCTTGCGCCGGCAGCCGGCCGTCTCGCAGATGGCGAGCAGCGCCGTCAGCTTGGCGCGCTCGATGCGCTTGATCTCGTCCGCCGCCCCGCCCTCGTCGATCATCTTGCGGCGCTGCACGACATCGGCCATGCCATAGGCCATCCAGACATTCGAGGGCAGCCCGTCGCGCCCCGCGCGCCCGGTCTCCTGATAATAGGCCTCCACGGAACCCGGCAGGTCGAGATGGGCGACATAACGCACATCCGGTTTGTCGATGCCCATGCCGAAGGCGACGGTGGCGACGAGGCAGAGATTCTCTTCCTTCAGGAACGCATCCTGATTGGCGTCGCGCACCGCCCGGTCGAAGCCGGCATGATAGGGCAGCGCGCGGACGCCCTGCGCATTCAGCCAGTCGGCCGTATCCTCCACCTTGGCGCGCGAAAGGCAATAGACGATGCCGCTCTCGCCCTGATGACGCGACAGGAAACGCAGGAGCTGCTGGCGCGGCTGGTCGCGCTCGGCGATCTCGTAGGAAATGTTCGGCCGGTCGAAGCTGGTGGTGAAGACCTCGGCCTCCTCCAGCCCGAGGCGCTCGATGATATCGTCGCGCGTATGCGGATCGGCCGTCGCCGTCAGCGCCATGCGCGGCACACCGGGATAACGCTCGCCGAGCAGGCCGAGCGTGCGGTATTCCGGCCGGAAATCATGGCCCCATTGCGAGACGCAGTGTGCCTCGTCGATTGCGAAGAGCGCGATGCGCGCACCCGCGACCAGCTCTGCGAAGCCATCCGTGACGATGCGCTCAGGCGTCACATAGAGAAAATCGAGATCGCCGCTGCGCATGGCGTCGCGCACCGCGAAGAACTCCTCGCGCGACAGCGACGAATTGAGCGCCGCCGCCCTGACGCCAAGCTGCTTCAACGCCTCCACCTGGTCGCGCATCAGCGCGATCAGCGGCGAGATGACGATGCCGACACCCTCGCGGCAAAGGGCCGGAATCTGGAAGCACAACGACTTGCCCGCGCCCGTCGGGAAAAGCACCACGGCATCGCCGCCCGCCGTCACATGCTCCACCACCGCCTGCTGCTTGCCGCGAAAGGCATCGTAACCATAGACGCGCTTGAGCACGTCGAGCGGATCGGCGGCAGGCGCGGCGAAAAGGGCCGACAATGGACCGGGAGGATTGGGGAAACTGGCGTGACTCATGACCTGCACTTTCTTCCCCCATTCTGGCCAAGCCCGGCAATGTCGGCAACCACCCGACCGGCGACTTTCGTCTTCACACACAATGTTCTTGATTTGTTCTGATTTCAAGAGTAAGTTGCAAAAAATTGAGAGGGAGCGAAAAATGGATGCCTATGCAACACTCGGCGCCTCCGACGCCGCGGCGACAGCCACATTCTACGATGCCGTGCTCTCGACCATCGGCTGGGCGATGCATTCCGAATTTCCGGGATGGCGCAGCTATACCAAGGGCGGCGGCGAAGGCGGCTTCAAGCTCTGGCTTTGCACGCCCTTCGACGGTGCGCCGGCCAGCGCCGGGAACGGCACGATGATCGGCTTTGTGGCCGCCTCGCACGATGAGGTGCATGCCTTTCACGCTGCGTCCCTCGCCCTTGGCGGGACGGATGAAGGCCCGCCCGGCCCTCGCGCGCATTACGGCCCGAACTGGTACTCCGCCTATGTGCGGGATCCCTCGGGAAACAAGCTCGCCATCGTCTACGACAGCTAGGACGTTTCCGGCCGAAGCACACAGCGGCTTCGCGCGATGACGCCATGAGGCGTGGCAGAAACGGATTATTTCCCTGCCGGCCCCTTCACCCGGCCGGAGAGCACACCGAAGCCCTCGATGATGGCTTCTTGGTTCTCCATGCGGACGGTTTCCAACTGCACCTCCTGCAGGGCGCGCAGGATTTGCGGCACGCGCTCGCCGTCGCCCTCCTCCGTCGCCACGGCAAGCTCACGTTCGAGTTCACGGCGCTGCCAGAGGAGCGCGCGGGTGCGCTTGTGGAGGGCGAGCGCCTGGAGGTAGCCTTCGCGGGCATCTTCCGGTGCGGCTTCCGCCGTCGCGGTCCAGAGGCGGGAATTGCGGATCTGCTGGTCGAGACCGCGCAGCAGCGTGTCGAAGCCTTGGGCCTCCAGCTCTTCTATCAGCCGGTCGCGGTCGAGCCGCGCGCCGACGGCGCCGGCGATGCCGAGAAGCGAGGACCAGAGGCGCTGCAGGTCGCGGTTCTCGTATTCGATGATGGCGATTTCGTCATAATCGCTGAAGAGGAGGCCGGGATGGTTGACCACGGTAAGCGCCAGCACACTCTCGCGTAGTGCCGGCAGTTCCTGCGCGCCGCGCACCAGCGCGGAGCGGGCGAGCCGGTCGGAAATGCCCGATGGCACCGCATTGCCCTGCGGGCCGCCGCGTCCGCCGCCCCTGCCCGGCTGCCGGTTGCCGGAAAAGCCGCTGCCGCCCTGCCGCTGGGGCGGGCGGAAGAAGGTGTTCAGCCTTTCGCGCATGGCCTGCTGGTAATGGCGGCGCACATCCTCGTCGGCGATCACCGCCGTGACCTGCCGTAAACGCGCCTCAAGGGCGGCGCGGCTTTCGGGCGTGTCGAAATTCGTGCCCTGCACCTCGCGGTTCCAGATCATGCCGTCAAGCGGCTGCGCCCCGGCCATCACCTTGTCGAACGGCGCGCGGCCCTCATGGCGCACCAGATCGTCGGGGTCCTTGCCGTCCGGCAGCAGGGCGAAACGCACGGTCCGCTGCGGCTTGATGAAGGGCAGCGCCAGATCGGCGGCGCGGTTCGCCGCGCGGATGCCCGCCCCGTCTCCGTCGAAACACAGCACCGGCTCCGGCGTCATCTTCCAGAGGAGTTCGAGCTGGTTTTCGGTGAGCGCCGTGCCGAGCGGAGCGACGGCATTCTCGATGCCGGCCTGATAGAGCGCGATCACGTCCATATAGCCTTCGACCGCGATGACCGTGCCGCCCGCCCTGTCGTCCTGCCCGGCGCGGCCCGCCCCCTGCGCCGCCTTGCGGGCGCGGGCATGGTTGTAGAGCACGCTGCCCTTGTGGAAGAGTTCTGTCTCGTTGGAATTGAGGTATTTCGCCGGCGCATCCGGCGACATGGCCCGCCCGCCGAAGGCGATGACCTTTTCCCGCACCGAGAGGATGGGGAACATGATGCGGTCGCGGAAGCGGTCGTAGGAAACGGGAATGTCAGGCCCGTGTACGACGAGGCCGCAGGCCTCGATGGCCTCCTTCGGCACGCCCTTGCCCGCGAGGAATTCCTTCAGCGCATTGCGGCTTTCCGGCGCATAGCCGAGGCGGAAGGTCTCGATGGCGCGGCCGGTCAGGCCGCGGTCGCGAAGATAGGCGCGCGCCTTGGCGCCGCCCGGCGTCTGAAGCTGGTCCTCGAAGAAGCGGGTCGCCATCTCCATGACCTCGACGAGGCCCATGCGCTCCTTCTCGCGCTGCTCGGCCTCGCGGTCCGGCTGGGGCATGGCGACGCCCGCGAGGTCGGCGATCTGCTGCACGGCCTCCGGGAAGGACAGCCCTTCAAGATCGGTGAGGAAGCGGAAATGGTCGCCCGAGACGCCGCAACCGAAGCAATGGTAGCGCCCCTTGCGGTCCTCGCAGTGGAAGGACGGCGATTTTTCGCCGTGAAACGGGCAGCAGGCCCAGTAGTCGCCGCGCGAGACATTGGTCTTCTTGCGATCCCAGGTCACACGCCGGCCGATCACGTCCGAAATGGAAACGCGGTCGCGAATCTCGTCTAGGAAGGCGTTGGAAAAGCGCATGGATACCTCGGGTCGGGGTCCATATAACCATGCGGGCGGCCCGCCGCCAGCGCTAGTCGCCCGCCCACAGCAATTCACAGGTGGAAACAAGAAGGGCGGCCAGAGCCGCCCTTTCGTTCGAATGCCGTGCGCCGGCTTACTTCAGCAGGTCCTTCACCACGCCGGAAGCCTTGGCGAAGTCCATCTGGCCGGGGTGGCGCTCCTTGAGCACGGCCATGACCTTGCCCATGTCGCGCAGGCCCTGCGCGCCGATTTCGGCGATGACGCCGGCAATCAGCTCCCTGACCTTCTCGTCGGAGAGCTGCTCGGGCATGAAGCCCTGGATCACCGTGATTTCCTCGCGCTCCTGGGCGGCGAGTTCCGGGCGGCCGTTTTCGGCGAAGATCTTCGCGGATTCCTCGCGCTGCTTGATCATCTTGGCGAGAATCTGCAGCAGCTCGTCATTCTCCACCGGCCCCTTGCCGGCGCCGCGGTTGGCGATGTCGCGGTCCTTCAGCGTGGCCTGGATCAGGCGCAGCGTGGAAACACGGCAGGCGTCTCTTGCCTTGAGTGCATCCTTCAAGGCGTTTGCGATGGTATCGCGCATCATTTTCTCCATGGGAGGCTGCCTTCGCGGGATGCGCGGCTCGGCCTCTATCGTCGTTCGATTGTGCATGCTCATAGACCGGCGGAGGGTCCGCCGGCAAACGGATTACGCAAGCGATTGATTTCAAACGCTTTATAATTCCGCGCAATCCACAGGCAACGGTTGACCCCGCCCCCTGCTTTGTCTATTTTCCGGCACCTGCACGAAAATTGGCAATCAGGGCGAACCAACGCGGGTTTCCGCGCGCCTTTGCCTGCGACCTTAAATGGTGCCCGGCCTCTCGGCTTTCAAGCCAGCGCCCGGCACCGGAAACGGGATGACTATGACCTCGACCCCCGCATGGACCACTGAAAAGCCCACCGCCCTGCTCGTCCTTGCCGACGGTACGGTGATCGAAGGCAAGGGCATCGGCGCCACCGGCAAGGTGACGGCGGAAGTCTGCTTCAACACGGCGCTGACGGGCTACCAGGAAATACTGACCGACCCCTCCTATCTCGGCCAGATCGTCACCTTCACCTTCCCGCATATCGGCAATATCGGCGCCAATGACGAGGACATCGAGGACCTGACGCCCGCCGCCCGCCATGGCGCGGTCGGCACCATCTTCAAGGCCGACATCACCGATCCGTCGAACTACCGCTCGGCCAAGCATCTCGACGCCTGGCTGAAGGCGCGCGGCATCATCGGCCTTTCGGGCATCGACACCCGCGCGCTGACCGCCTGGATCCGCGAGAACGGCGCGCCGAACGCGGTCATCGCCCACGATCCGAACGGTGTCTTCGACATCGAGACGCTGAAGGCCGAGGCCAAGGCCTGGAGCGGCCTCGTCGGCCTCGATCTCGCCAAGGTCGCCTCCTCCGGCCAGTCCTCGCGCTGGAGCGAGGAGCCGTGGGTCTGGAACGAGGGCTACGAAGACCTTCCCGACGGCGACGTGAAATACCACATCGTTGCGCTCGACTACGGCGTGAAGCGCAACATCCTGCGCCTCTTCACGGGCCTCGGCTGCAAGGTCACCGTCATGCCGGCGACCTCCAGCGCCGAGGACGTTCTGGCGCTGAAGCCGGACGGCATCTTCCTCTCCAACGGCCCGGGCGACCCGGCGGCGACCGGCGAATATGCCGTGCCGGTCATCAAGACGCTGATCGAGACGGGTATTCCGATCTTCGGCATCTGCCTCGGCCACCAGATGCTCGGCCTCGCCGTGGGCGCGACGACCGAAAAGATGCACCAGGGCCACCACGGCGCGAACCATCCCGTGAAGGACCACACGACCGGCAAGGTCGAGATCGTCTCGATGAACCACGGCTTCGCCGTCGCCTCCTCCACCCTGCCGGACGGCGTCGAGGAAACCCACGTTTCGCTCTTCGACGGCACGAATTGCGGCCTGCGCCTTGTCGGCAAGCCGGTCTTCTCCGTGCAGCACCACCCGGAAGCCTCCCCCGGCCCGCAGGACAGCCACTACCTCTTCCGCCGCTTCATCAATCTGGTGCGCGAGAAGAAGGGCGAGGCAGCCATCCCGGAACGGGCGTAAGCGCCTCTTCCTCCATGCGTGCGAAAAGGCCCCGGACAGCGCGTCCGGGGCCTTTCGTTTTGGCGCTATGCCAAGAGGATTACGCCGCGCTCCGCCGCGTCACCAGCCGGTAGAAACGCCAGTTGAGCAGGATGGAGGCGGCCGAAAGGCCGGCGAGGAAGCCGTACCAGACGCCGATGCCGCCGAAGCCGGCCGGGAAAGCGAGGAACCAGGCGGAGAAGAAACCGATCGGCCAATAGGAGATCAGCGCCATGACCATCGGGATGCGCGTGTCCTTGAGGCCGCGCAGCAGGCCGGCGGCAATCGCCTGCAGGCCATCGACAAGCTGGAAGATGCCGGCGACCACCACGAAGGGGCCGGCGATGGCGAGGACGGCGGCCGAATCCTGACCCGTCTTGTCGAGGAAGATCGAGGCGAGCGTCGTGGGGATGGCGGCGAAGAGCACCCCGCCCGTCACCGAGATGCAGGCCGCGACGATCAGCACCGCCCAGGAGGCGCGCACGATGCCGAGCCGGTCGCCGCGCCCGTGCCCCACGCCGACGCGCACGGTGCCGGCCTGCGCCAGACCGAGCGGCATCATGAAGGCGATGGAGGCGAGCTGGAGCGCGATGCCGTGGGCGGCAAGCTGCAGCGTGCCGATATTGCCCATCAGCAGCGAGGCCCCGGAAAAGAGGCTGACCTCGGCGAGCATGGTGAGGCCGATCGGCAGACCCAGATGAAGCACTTCGCGGAAGGCCGGCCAGTCGGGTTTCCAGAAACGCACGAAAAGCTCGTAGCGGCGCATGTCGGCGCGTGACTGGATATAGAGGGTGATGAGCAGGAAGCTCAGCAGGTTGACGCCGAAGGAGACGATGGCCGCGCCAACGATCCCCATGGCCGGCAGGCCGAAATGGCCGAGCACCAGCGCATAGGCGAGGATCGCGTTGACCGTGAGTACGACGATCGTGATGTAGAGCACGATCCCGGCCCGGCCATGGGCGCTGACGAGGCCGCGCAGGGTCATGAACAGCAGCGCCGGCCCCATGCCCCATTGCGCGATCTTCAGGTAGCTGCCCGCGAGCGCCGCCACGTCCGGCTTCTGGCCAGCATAGAGCAGGATGCGCTCCGCATTGAAGAAGATCGGCGAGACGAGCGCGGCATAGATCAGCACCACCCACATGCCCATGCGCACGGAGCGGCGCACGGAGACGGTGTCGCCGCGGCCATAGGCCTGCGCCACCATGGGCATGACGGCATTGGCGAAACCCGAGCCGAGAATGAACAGGGTGAAGAAGAAGGAGCTGGCCAGCACGATGGCCGCCAGATGCGCCGCGCCGAGGCGGCCGAGGATCACCACGTCCGTCGTGTGGATGCCGAGCTGGGCGAGCTGCGCGCCGATAAGCGGCACGCCGAGCGCAAAGGTCGCCCGGAAATGCGCGCCCCAGCCGTTATCCTCGCGGTGCGATGCCATGTGCATGATAATTCTCACTTTCGCATCGCTTCCGATCACAAGATAGGGTCGCGATCAATCGAATAGCGTTGATGCTTTCATCAAAAATGCGCGGAACCGGGCCTTTTCCGCCGGCTCCGGCCGGAAATTTCGTCGAAATGTCATGTCGAAGGCGCGTCAGACGCTTTCCGACACGAGATTTTCCTTCGGGCCGACGCCGGCCCCCTTCAGCTTGACGAGGAAGACGACGAACCCGACCAGCAGGATCAACGCAGCCACCGCGAAGGGTGCGCCGGCAAAGGCGACCGGCGCGGACGGCGACGTGAAGTGGCTGAAGACCTGCGTGAAGATCAGCGGCCCGATGATGGTGGTGATCGATGAAACGCTGGTCAGCGCCCCCTGCAGTTCCCCCTGCGCGGAGGCCGGCACACGGGCGGAGGCGATGGAGCGCAATGGCGGATCGGCCAGCGCCTCCAGCGCCGTCAGCACGATCACCACATAGACCATCCAGCCCTGCCATGCGGCGGCATAGCCGGAAAGCGCCACGACCGAAAAGACCAGGCCGAGAAGCGCGGTGCGATACTCGCCCAGCCTCGGCACGACGCGCGGCAGGACAAGCCCCATGACGACGGCCCCGCCAATGCCGAAGATGCCGAGCGACAGGCCGATCTGCCCCTCGCTCCAGCCATAGCGATAAGCGGAAACGAAGGACCAGACCGCAGGATAGACGGCATGCGCCAGGCCGTAGCAGAAGAAGACGACACCGACCCAGAGCACGCCGGGATAGTTGCGCATCTGCAGGAGCGCGCCGAGCGGATTGGCGCGGGAAAGCTCGAAGCGGCGGCGGTTTACCGGCGCAAGGCTTTCCGGCAGCAGCACCCAGGCGCCGAGGAAATTGAGGAAGGCGAGTGCGGCCGCGCCATAGAAGGGAATGCGCGGACCGAACTCGCCGAGGATACCGCCGATCACCGGCCCGATGACGAAGCCGGTGCCGAAGGCGATACCCATCAGGCCGAAATTCTTCGACCGGGTCTCGTCCGTCGAGACGTCGGCGATATAGGCGGCCGCCGTGCCGAAGCTCGCGCCGCTGAGGCCGGCAAGCACCCGGCCGACGAACAGCATCCAGTAGCTCGTCGCCAGCGCGCAGATCAGGTTGTCGATGGCGAAGGTGAAGATGCAGGCAAGCAGCACCGGCCGCCGGCCGAAGCGATCCGACAGGTTGCCGACAAAGGGCGCGAAGAGAAACTGCATGCCGGCATAGACGAGCAGCAGCCAGCCGCCGTCGATGGCCGCCTGGCTGATATCGTCGCCCGTCAGCTCGCGCAGATAGGTCGGCAGCACCGGCATGATGATGGCGATGCCGATCACGTCGAGGAACATGATCATGAAGACGAGAAACAGCCCCCGCCGGGTAGACCTGGCATCGATCATGGCAAGACCTCAAGAAATGAATGTGCCCGCGCGGCGGGCGAAAATGTCAGGCGGCGAGTTCTATTTCACTTTTCCTGACGAAACAATCCGTGAACATCGCAAAAGTTTTGATGATTGGGATGCATCCGACTGATGAAAACGGAAAAACCCTCCGGCCTGGCCAGCCGGAGGGTTCCTTGAAAAAGATCCGGGAAGACGGCGTCAGACGTCGCCCTTGAACGTGTCGCAGGCGTCGACGCGGCCGGTATCGAAGCCGCGCTTGAACCAGCGGCGGCGCTGGTCGGACGTGCCGTGGTTGAAGCTTTCCGGCACGACATAGCCCTGCATGCGCTTCTGCAGCGTGTCGTCGCCGATCTGGGTCGCGGCGTTCAGCGCCTCCTCGAGGTCGCCGCTTTCCAGAAGCCCCTTCTGCTGGGTGTATTTGCCCCAGATGCCGGCATAGCAATCGGCCTGAAGCTCGACGCGGATCGACATCTGGTTGGCCTCCACCTCGCTCATGCGCTGGCGCTGCTGGTTGAAGCGCGGCAGTACGCCGGTGAGGTTCTGCACGTGATGGCCGACCTCATGCGCCACGACATAGGCCTGCGCGAAATCGCCGGCCGCGTCGAACTTGTTGGCAAGCTCGTCGAAGAAGCTCATGTCGAGATAGACCTTGTGGTCGCCCGGGCAATAGAACGGGCCGGACGCCGCCGAGGCGAAGCCGCAGGCCGACTTTACCGAGCCGGAGAAGAGCACCATCTTCGGCTCCTCGTAGCGCTCGCCGGCCGCCTGGAAGATGCCGTTCCAGGTGTCTTCCGTCTCGGCCAGAACCGTCGACATGAAGGCCTTGGTCTCTTCCTCCTGCGGCGAGGAACGGCTGCTGGCGCTTTCCGTCTGCTCGACGCCTGGCATGCTGCCCTGCCCGCCGCCATTACCCATGACCTGCAGGAGATCGATGCCCATCGCCTTGAAGATGAAGTAGAGGGCAATGAGGAAGATGATGGTGCCGAAGCTCATGCCGCCGCCGGCGCGGCGACCGCCACCCATCGGGATGCGGAAACCGCCGCCGCTGCCGCGGCCGAACGGATTGCCGCCTCCCATCGAAGGCCCGGCCCCGCGCTGGTCCTCGATATTGTCCGACTGGCGACGACCTTTCCATTCCATGGCGCATTTCCCCGCATTGAATTGCCGACGAACGCTCATCGCGTGAATTCGTTCCTCAGCAACGACTTATAGGGCCTGCAGGGGCCGCTTGCAAAACGAAAAGCGACCGCTCAACGCCGCCGCAGGCGGGCGCTCCACCCCGCCTCCCGCACGGCCAGCGCGCCCGCCCCCGCGATGAGGGCGCTGACCGCCGCCGCAATCACCCCACCGGCAAGAGCGGACGAACCGTCGAAGAGCGCCGCATGCATCAGACGCCCCGGCAGCAGCGTGAAAAGCCCCGCCACGACGATGCCGCCGAAATACATACCCGCGACCGCCGAGCGATGCGCCCGGATATCGCCGCGCCGGGCCGCCCGGATCGCCGGCACGCTGCCGAAGATCACGTAGAGCGACAGCAGGTGGATCGCGCTGAAACCGTGGAACGTGCCGATTCCATGAATGAAGAAGGTGGAGGCGCTCGTGGCGACCATCAGGCAGAGCCAGACTTTTCCAAGCAGCCGATGGGCCGGCGTGCCTTTGGGGCGTGCGAGCAGGACCGCGCCGAGCACGGCGGCTGGCAGCACGGTCGCGACGTGGAAACGGATGGCGAGCGAGGCATGGAGAAGCGGTTCGAGGGTCATGGCGGGGTCCGGCGCGGTTGAATTCACCGGCGTCTTGCGCCATTGATCGGGCCGCCTCAAACGCTTTGGCCCGAACGGACGGAAAACTTCGTGGAACGCCCCCTGCTGCAATCCGCGCTTCGTGAACTGCAGGCTTTCCTGCGCGCGCCGCGCTTCTGGGCGACGTTCGGCGCGGTCGTGCTGATCTTCTGGATAACCGGCCCCTACGGCACCGCCGAGCGACTGGCGGCCATCCCGCGCCTCGGCTTCTGGCTCGTGCTGCACGGCCTTGCCTGGGGCATCGCCGTCAGCGTCATCGTCCTCGTCAACACGCTGCTGCGCGGCCGTATCCCCAGCCTTGCCGGCCGCATGGCTATCGGAACCGTCGTGGCCGGCATTCCCGTGGGGCTGGCGACGGAGGCGGTCAGCCTCGCGACCTTCGGCGGCGCGCCGACGCTTTCCACCATCGCCGAAAGCATCGCGACGGGTCTCCTCCTCTCCGCCCTCTTCTGCGGCCTCACCTACCTGACGATGAGCAGCAGGCAGGCCGAGGCGCTCTCGCCCGCGCCTGCTCCGCAGGAGCGCATGGAAGCGCCGCTGCTGCGCCGCCTCAAGTCCGAGAACCGCGGCCCGATCCTGCACATGACCGTCGCCGACCACTATACCGAAGTGACGACGACCCGCGGGCGGGAACTGATCCTCCTGCGCTTTTCCGACGCCGTCGGGGAGATCGGCGGCACGCCGGGCCTCCAGGTGCATCGCTCGCATTTTGTCGCCGATGCGCATGTCGAACGGCTGCTGCGTGCCGATGGCCGGCTCGCCGTCATGCTCAAGGACGGCAGCGAGGTTCCTGTCAGCCGCAGCCGGACGGAGGCGGTGCGCATCCGCTGGGGCTGATTTTTTTGCCGCCCGTGTCGGCTCGCCGTTCCGCCGTTCGTCTCTAGGTATATCGTCAATCGCACATGCCAGGAGAAACCCCATGCGAAAGATCATTGTCGGCGCATTCACCAGCCTCGACGGCGTCATGCAGGCCCCCGGCGGGCCGGACGAGGACCCCATCGGCGGCTTCAAGTTCGGCGGCTGGGCGGCCCCGCTCTTCGACGAGAAGATCGGCGCTTTCATCGGCGAACTGTTCGCAAAGCCCTTCGACCTGCTGCTCGGCCGCAAGACCTACGATATCTTCGCGGCCCATTGGCCCTATGTGGAGAAGGACGACCCGATCGGCCCGCTCTTCGACCGCATCAACAAATATGTCGCGACCCGCAATCCGGGTTTCAAAACCACCTGGCAGAACAGCCATGTGCTCGGCCCGGACACCATCGCCGCAGTGCGCGGGCTGAAGCAGGGGGACGGGCCGGACCTCCTGACGCAGGGTTCCACCGAGTTCCTGAAGGCGCTTTTCGAGCACGACCTCGTCGACGAGGTCCACGTCTCCACCTTCCCGGTCATCCTCGGCAAGGGCAAGCGGCTCTTCAGCGACGGTTCCTTCCCCCGCGCCCTGACGCTGATCGATTCGCGCGTCAGCGACACCGGCATCGTGATGAACCGCTATGCCCGCGCCGGCGACGTCACCACCGGCTCCTTCGAATTCGAGACGCCGACCGACGCCGAGCTGGAACGCCGCCGCAACCTCACCTGAGCCATATCAGGCCAGCCCCTCCGCCGCCGCCGTCTCTTCCAGCCAGGCGGCGAAGGCGGACATGGCGGGGGTGAGGCTGCGCGATTGCAGGCGGGTCAGCCAATAGCTGCCGAGCGCGACGCTGGTGCGGAACGGCTGGACGACCGCGCCGGCGGCAAGCAGCCGCGAGAACATCAGCGGCGGCGCAAGGCCGACGCCCCCGCCCTGAAGCACCACCTCCATCATCGCCAGCGACGTATCGAAGACGATGGCGTTCTGCGGCGGCGGCGTGCGCGGCAGGCCGGCGGCCTCGAACCAGCGCGTCCACTCGTCGCGGCGGTAGGAGCGCAGCAGCGTCATGCCCAGCAGATCGGCAGGCTCCTTGAGATCGTGCGCGACCGAGGGCGTCGCAAGCACGGAAAGCGGCGCGTCGAAAAGACGGACGGCATCCGTCCCGTGCCACGCGCCCGCGCCGAAGCGGATGGCGAAATCGAGGCCTTCGGCGGCAAGGTCCACCCGGTTGTTGTTGGTGGAAAGCCGCACCTCCACGAAGGGATGGCGCTCGCGGAAGCCGGCAAGACGCGGCAGCAGCCAGCCGACGGCAAAGGTGCCGACCGCGCCCACCGTCAAAATCTCCCGCACATGCCCGCCGCGAAAGCGCTCCACCGCATCCGCCATGCGGTCGAAGCTGTCGCGCAGCACCGGCAGCAGGCTTTCCCCCTCCGCCGTGATCATCAGCCCGCGCGGCAGGCGCTTGAACAGCACGACGCCCATCTGCTCCTCAAGGCTCTTGACCTGATGGCTGACAGCCGCCTGCGTGACATTCAGCTCGATGGCGGCGCGCGTGAAGGAGAGATGGCGGGCCGACGCCTCGAAAGCGCGAAAGGCGTTCAGCGGAAGATATGGCCGAACCATGGCGATGCCCCAGTTTTTCTAATGGCTGAGACCAGTATTCATCTTTTGCCAGATCATCAAGGCATTGCTACCTTTGGCGCACAAACCATTCGAAAACCGAGGAAAACGTGATGGACCTGCGTCCCTTCGCGGCCGGCCTGCTGCTGGCCGCCGGCCTTGCCGTGCCCGCCGAGGCCCGTACTATCTGCACCATCGTGGCCGACGCGGCAAGCGACGCGATCATTCTGGAACAGGGCGACTGCAAGACGCGCGTCACCCCGGCCTCCACCTTCAAGGTGCCGCTCGCCGTGATGGGCTACGATTCCGGCTTTCTGGAAAATGCCGAGGAGCCGGTGCTGCCCTTCATGAAGGGTTATCCGGAATGGGGCGGCGAGAACTGGCGTCAGCCGACGACGCCGAAGCGATGGCTCGAATATTCCGTCGTCTGGTATTCCCAGCGCATCACCGAATTCCTCGGCTACGAGCGGCTGCGCGACTATGCCGAGGCCTTCGACTACGGCAATGCCGACATGACCGGCGACCCCGGCAAGAACAACAGCCTGGAGCGCTCCTGGATCGCCTCCTCACTGAAGATCTCGCCGCGCGAACAGGTCGGCTTCCTGAGGAAACTGGTGAACCGTGAATTGCCGGTCTCGGCCGAGGCGATGGATGCGGCGATGGAGATCGTCGAGGGGCGCGACATCGCCGATGGCTGGCGGGCGCAGGGCAAGACCGGCATGGCCTATTCGCAAAAGCCCGACGGCACCCGGAACTACGGCCGCCCGTGGGGCTGGTATGTCGGCTGGGCGACCCGCAACGACCGCACCGTCGTCTTCGCCCGGCTGATGCAGGACGAGACGAAGCAGGAAACACGCGTCAGCCTGCGTGCGCGTGACGGCATCCTTGCGGAATTGCCTAGCATTCTCGCCCGCAACTGAGCCTTGCCTGCCACGCACCTGCGACATCGCGAACCGACAGGGGAAAGCCCCCGCATTTTCCTGTCGATTCGGCAATTTTCGGGGTTCCGCTCACCCCCGCATTTGCCTATAAGCCGCTTCTAGCCTTTGAACGACCATAGATGCGCGCCCGGCCGGTGAACCCATCACCATGGCCGGTTTTACGCGCGCGCGGCAAATGCGTTAAGAACGGATAGAGAGATGCCCAAGCGCCAAGATTTGAAATCGATCCTCATCATCGGCGCGGGGCCGATCGTCATCGGTCAGGCCTGCGAATTCGACTATTCCGGCACCCAGGCCTGCAAGGCGCTGAAGGAGGAAGGCTACCGCGTCATCCTCGTCAACTCCAACCCGGCGACGATCATGACCGATCCGGGCCTCGCCGACGCAACTTACGTCGAGCCGATCACCCCCGAAGTCGTGGCGAAAATCATCGCCAAGGAGCGCCCGGACGCGCTGCTGCCGACCATGGGCGGCCAGACGGCGCTCAACACCGCGCTCTCTCTCAAGCGCATGGGCGTGCTCGACCGCTACAATGTCGAGATGATCGGCGCCAAGCCGGAAGCCATCGACAAGGCCGAGGACCGCGCGCTCTTCCGCGAGGCCATGGCCAAGATCGGCCTCGAAACGCCGAAGTCGATGCTGGCCAACGCCACCGAGATCAAGGACAAGGACCGCAAGGTCCATGAGGCCGAGCGCGCCAAGCTGAAGGCGGAACTGTCGGGCGATGCGCTCGACAAGGCGCTCGATGCGCTGGAAAACCAGTGGAACCTCGGCGAGACCGACCGCAAGCAGCGCTATATGAGCCACGCCATGGCCATCGGCGCGCAGGCGCTCGACACCATCGGCCTGCCCGCCATCATCCGCCCGTCCTTCACCCTCGGCGGCACCGGCGGCGGCATCGCCTACAACCGCTCGGAATTCTTCGAGATCGTCAATTCCGGCCTCGACGCCTCCCCGACCACGGAAGTCCTCATCGAAGAGTCCGTCCTCGGCTGGAAAGAATATGAAATGGAAGTCGTCCGCGACAAGGCGGACAACTGCATCATCATCTGCTCCATCGAGAACATCGACCCGATGGGCGTGCATACGGGCGACTCGATCACCGTCGCCCCGGCCTTGACCCTGACGGACAAGGAATACCAGATCATGCGCAACGCCTCGATCGCGGTGCTGCGCGAGATCGGCGTCGAGACCGGCGGCTCCAACGTGCAGTTCGCCGTCAACCCGGAAAACGGCCGCCTCGTCGTCATCGAGATGAACCCGCGCGTCTCGCGCTCTTCCGCTCTGGCATCGAAGGCCACCGGCTTCCCCATCGCCAAGATCGCCGCCAAGCTCGCCATCGGCTACACGCTCGACGAGCTGGAAAACGACATCACCGGCGGCGCGACCCCGGCCTCGTTCGAGCCGTCCATCGACTATGTCGTGACGAAGATCCCGCGCTTCGCCTTCGAGAAGTTCCCGGGCGCAGAACCGACGCTGACCACCGCCATGAAGTCGGTCGGTGAGGTCATGGCTATCGGCCGCACCTTCGCCGAATCGCTGCAGAAGGCCCTGCGCGGTCTCGAAACGGGCCTTACCGGCCTCGACGAGATCGAAATCCCCGGCCTCGGCGACGGCAACGACAAGAACGCCATCCGCGCCGCCATCTCCACCCCGACGCCGGACCGCCTGCGCATGGTCGCCCAGGCGCTGCGCATGGGCCTGTCGCTCGAAGAAGCCCATGAAGGCTCCAAGATCGACCCGTGGTTCCTCGAGCAGTTCAAGGCCATCGTCGACATGGAGGCCCGCATCCGCGAGCATGGCCTGCCGACCGACGCCGAGAACCTGCGCATGCTGAAGGCCATGGGCTTCTCCGATGCGCGCCTCGCCACCCTCTCCGGCAAGCGCCCGAAGGAAGTCGCCGAACTGCGCAACGGTCTGAACGTGCGCCCGGTCTTCAAGCGCATCGACACCTGCGCCGCCGAATTCGCCTCGCCCACCGCCTACATGTACTCCACCTACGAGACGCCCTTCGCCGGCGCGACGCGCTCGGAAGCCGGCATTTCGGACCGCAAGAAGGTCGTCATCCTCGGCGGCGGCCCGAACCGCATCGGCCAGGGCATCGAGTTCGACTATTGCTGCTGCCATGCCGCCTTCGCCCTGAAGGACGCGGGCTATGAAGCCATCATGGTCAACTGCAACCCGGAAACCGTCTCGACCGACTACGACACCTCCGACCGCCTCTATTTCGAGCCGCTGACGGCCGAAGACGTGATCGAGATCCTGAAGGCCGAGCAGACCAACGGCGAAGTCGTCGGCGTCATCGTGCAGTTCGGCGGCCAGACCCCGCTGAAGCTCGCCGAAGCGCTGGAGAAGAACGGCATCCCGATCCTCGGCACCGCGCCCGACATGATCGACCTTGCCGAAGACCGCGACCGCTTCCAGAAGCTGCTGCAGAAGCTGGACCTCGCCCAGCCGAACAACGGCATCGCCTATTCCGTCGAGCAGGCCCGCCTTGTGGCCGGCGAAATCGGCTTCCCGCTGGTCGTGCGCCCGTCCTACGTTCTCGGCGGTCGCGCCATGCAGATCATCCATTCGGAAGGCCAGCTCCAGACCTATCTGCTCGATACGGTGCCGGAACTGGTTCCCGAGGACATCAAGCAGCGCTACCCGAACGACAAGACCGGCCAGATCAACACCCTGCTCGGCAAGAACCCGCTGCTCTTCGACAGCTACCTGACCAACGCGACGGAAGTCGACGTCGACGCGCTCTGCGACGGCAAGGACGTCTTCGTCTCGGGCATCATGGAGCATATCGAGGAAGCCGGCATCCATTCGGGCGACTCGGCCTGCTCGCTGCCGGTTCATACGCTCTCGAACGAGATCGTCGACGAGCTGGAGCGCCAGACCAAGGCCCTCGCCAAGGCGCTCAATGTCGGCGGCCTGATGAACGTGCAATACGCCATCAAGGACGGCACGATCTACGTGCTGGAAGTGAACCCGCGCGCCTCGCGCACGGTGCCCTTCGTCGCCAAGACCATCGGCGCGCCCATCGCCAAGATCGCCGCCCGCGTCATGGCCGGCGAGGGCCTCGATGCGGCAATCGCCGCCTATGGCAAGAAGCCGGACCCGCGCAACCTCAAGCACATCGCCGTCAAGGAAGCCGTGTTCCCCTTCGCCCGCTTCCCGGGCGTCGACACGCTGCTCGGCCCGGAAATGCGCTCGACGGGCGAGGTCATCGGTCTCGACACCGATTTCGCACTGGCCTTCGCCAAGTCGCAGCTCGGCGCGGGCGTCGACCTGCCGCGCGAAGGCACCGTCTTCGTCTCCGTGCGTGACGAGGACAAGGACCGCGTGCTGACGGCCGTTCGCCTTCTCACCGAGATCGGCTTCAAGGTCATGGCGACGTCGGGTACCGCCCGCTTCCTCGCCGAAAAGGGCATCGAGGCGATCAAGGTCAACAAGGTGCAGGAAGGCCGCCCGCATGTGGAGGACGCCATCCGCAACCGCCAGGTCAG
This sequence comes from Shinella zoogloeoides, assembly GCF_020883495.1. Classification (NCBI taxonomy): domain Bacteria; kingdom Pseudomonadati; phylum Pseudomonadota; class Alphaproteobacteria; order Hyphomicrobiales; family Rhizobiaceae; genus Shinella; species Shinella zoogloeoides. The sequence continues at coordinate 2,281,189 of NZ_CP086610.1, forward strand.
CCTCGTCATCAACACGACGGACGGCAGCAAGGCGATTTCGGATAGCAAGTCGCTCCGCCGCGCCGCGCTGATGCAGAAGGTGCCCTACTACACCACCATGGCCGGCGCGGAAGCCGCCGCCCAGGCGATCAAGGCCCTCAAGCAGGGCCAGCTCGAAGTCCGACCGCTGCAGTCGTATTTCTGAGAATCCGAATATTCAGGCCGGGCGGTTCATCCGCCCGGCCTTTTCATTCGCGCCATGACGCCGCCCCTCGCACATCTGTGGGTGGATGCTGCCCTGCGGCAAAAAAACTGGCTTTCGCGCGCTGCAATCTGCTATAAGGGCCGTTCAAACGCTTTCGACGGTTCCGGGGATTCTTCTCCGGAGACCGTTTTCTTTTGCGTTCACGCGGGCGGGAGCCTGCGGGACGCGGGCTGAAGGACGGGAAAAAATGGTTGAAAAGGTACCGATGACTCAGGGCGGTTACGTCAAGCTGCAGGAAGAGCTGCGCTGGCGTCAGCAGGAAGAGCGCCCGCGTATCATCGAGGCGATTGCCGAGGCGCGCGCCCATGGCGACCTGTCGGAAAATGCCGAGTACCATGCCGCCAAGGAAGCCCAGAGCCACAATGAAGGCCGCATCACGGAGCTGGAAGACTTCGTCGCGCGCGCCGAGGTCATCGACCTCACCAAGATGTCCGGCTCAAAGATCAAGTTCGGCGCCAAGGTGAAGCTCGTCGACGAGGACACCGAGGAAGAGAAGGTCTACCAGATCGTCGGCGACCAGGAAGCCGACGTGAAGCAGGGCCGCATCTCCATCTCCTCGCCCATCGCCCGCGCCCTCATCGGCAAGGAAGTCGGCGATTCGATCGAGGTGAACGCACCCGGCGGCTCCAAGGCCTACGAAATCCTCGCGGTTACCTGGGGCTGAGGCTCCCTGCCGGAGACCGGGGCGGTGACCGATATCAGGAACGTCGACGTAATCGCGCCGAACTTTAAGCGCCGGCTTTCCGGCGTGACGTCGACGATCGTCCAGCTCGTGCCCGCCCAGGTGAAGCTCGGGCTGCGCATCGCGGTGCTCGGCCCCGGCCTGCCGGACGGTGCCGGCCTGCCGAAGATCAGCTTTGGCGCCCTTACCGGCCTCTGGCGCGCGCCCGCAGGGCGCACGCACCGCATCTGGCACGCGCGGCGCAACAACGAGATGGGCTTCGGCCTTTTCCTGCGCGGCGTGCTGCGCATGCCGCTCAAGCTGGTTTTCACCTCGGCCGCCCAGCGCGAGCACAGCGCCTATACGCGCTTCCTCATCCGCCGGATGGACGCGGTGATCGCCACCAGCGACCGCTCGGCCTCCTTCCTCAAGGTGCCGTTCCGCGTCATCCGGCACGGCGTCGATCTCGACGCGTTCCACCCGCCGCAGGGCCATGACGATACGATGGAGGCGACGGGCCTGCCCGGCCGCCATCTCATCGGCTGCTTCGGCCGCATCCGCCACCAGAAGGGCACCGACCTCTTCGTGCGGGCGATGATCGAGCTTCTGCCGCCCTATCCCGACTGGACCGCCGTCATCTGCGGCCGCGCCACGGCGAGCCACGCGGCCTTTGCCGACGGCCTGAAAGCCGAGATCGCCGCCGCCGGCCTTTCAGAACGCATCGTCTTCATGGGCGAGGTGCCGGATGTGAAGGTCTGGTATCGCCGCCTCGCCCTCTATGTCGCGCCCTCCCGCAACGAGGGCTTCGGGCTGACGCCGCTCGAGGCCATGGCGTCCGAGACGGCGGTCGTCGCCAGCGATGCCGGGGCCTATGCCGAGATGATCGCCCCCGGCGAAACGGGCGCGGTGACGCCGGCCGGAAATTACGAGGCGCTGCGCGATGCGATCCGTCCCTATCTGGCGGACCCGCAGATGACCGCGCGCCATGCCGCCGAAGGGCTTGCGCTTGTACGCCGGACCTTCGCGCTGGAGAACGAGGCAAAGGCCGTCAACGCGGTCTATGAAAGCCTGAAATAGAGTTTACAGCTCCACCAGCCCGACCTTCTTGACCTGCCGGATCGTCAGCATGGTGCGCACGGTGTCGACCTGCGCATTGGCGGTCAGTTCCTCGATGACGAAATCCTGGAAGCGGGTGAGGTTCTCCGCCACGCAATGCAAGAGGAAATCGCTGTCGCCGGAGACCATCCAGGCCTGGCGCACCATCGGCCATTCGCCCGTCGCGGCCGCGAAGGCCTTGAGGTTCGCTTCCGACTGGTGCTTGAGGCCGACCATGCAGAAGGCGACGAGATCGTAGCCGAGGGCGGGCGCGTTCAGCAGCGCCGTATAGCCCTCGATGATGCCCGCCTCCTCCAGCTTGCGCACCCGGCGCAGGCACGGCGGCGCGGAAATGCCGGCGCGCGCGGCAAGCTCCACATTGGTCATCCGCCCGTCGGCCTGAAGCTCCTTCAGGATGCGGATGTCGATGGCGTCGAGTTCGGCACGGAACATGGGATTTTTTGAAACCTTTCAGGGTGGCGACCGGAAGTGATCCGAATCGCCGCATCAGCGCAACATTGTTACCGCAAGAGGCACAAATATGTCACGCGGGATCGCTTGCCTGTTGGCAAAGCGCGCCGCGCACTTGAAACTGCCCGTACTCCCCTCATAAATGAGGATCGAACACGACACGCCGGCCCACCCGCAGCGAAACCGCGCGAGGCGGGCCGATTGGGGCAAGGCCCCGGAAGGAACGATCATGTCCACCCGCCACGTCAAGGTGCTGATCATCGGATCCGGCCCCGCCGGCTACACCGCCGCCATCTACACCGCCCGCGCCATGCTGGCACCCGTGCTGATCGCCGGCATGGAACAGGGCGGCCAGCTCATGATCACCACGGATGTGGAGAACTATCCGGGTTATGCCGATCCGGTGCAGGGCCCGTGGATGATGGAGCAGATGCTCAAGCAGGCCGAACACGTCGGCGCCGAGATCGTCAACGACCTCGTCACCAATGTCGACCTCGACGTGCGCCCCTTCCGCATCTCCACCGACAGCGGAACGGAATGGACCGCCGACGCGCTGATCATCGCGACGGGCGCCAAGGCCAAGTGGCTCGGCATCGAGACCGAACAGACCTTCATGGGCTTCGGCGTTTCGGCCTGCGCGACCTGCGACGGCTTCTTCTATCGCGGCAAGGACGTCATCGTCGTCGGCGGCGGCAACTCGGCCGTCGAGGAGGCGCTTTACCTCTCCAACCTCGCAAAGAGCGTGACGGTCGTACACCGCCGCGACGGTTTCCGCGCCGAGCGCATCCTTCAGGAGCGCCTGTTCGCCAAGGAGAACGTCAAGGTCGTCTGGGACCACGAGGTCGTCGAATATCTGGGCGGCGAGGCCAAGCCGCCGATGCCGGCCGCCGTCAACGGCGTGAAGCTGCGCAACGTCAAGACCGGCGAGACGCGCGACGTCGAGACGGACGGCGTGTTCGTCGCCATCGGCCATGCGCCGGCGGTCGAACTCTTCAAGGGCAAGCTGCGCCAGAAGCCGAACGGCTACCTCTGGACGGCGGCCGATTCCACGGCGACGGACGTGCCCGGCGTATTTGCCGCAGGCGACGTCACCGATGACATCTACCGCCAGGCGGTCACGGCCGCCGGCATGGGCTGCATGGCGGCCCTCGAAACCGAAAAATACCTTGCAGGTCATATGCCTGTCGCAATTGCGGCCGAGTAGAAGCCGCCAACAAAGGGAGGCGGGCCAGCTCCGACCTCCCTGTGGGAACAGTCGAAACAGCGATCGGGCGGGAAGCGCATGCTCCCCGCCACAAGAGACATATGGGGGATAGAATGCCGCTCGATTGGGACAAGCTGCGGATTTTTCATGCCGCGGCCGAGGCGGGTTCGTTCACGCATGCGGCGGACAAGCTGCATCTTTCTCAATCCGCCATCAGCCGCCAGGTCAGCGCGTTGGAGCAGGATGTCGGCATCAAGCTGTTCCACCGCCATGCCCGCGGCCTCATCCTCACCGAACAGGGCGAAATCCTCTACCGCACCGCCCATGACGTGCTGATGAAGCTCGAAAGCGTGCGCGTGCAGCTCACGGAAAACACCGAGAAGCCGAGCGGCAAGCTGCGCATCACCACCACCGTCGGCCTCGGCCAGGGCTGGCTGACGGACAAGGTGCAGGAATTCCTCGCCCTTTACCCGGACATGCAGGTGCAGCTCATCCTCGACAACGAGGAGCTGGACGTGAACATGCGCCATGCCGACTGCGCCATCCGCCTGCGCGAGCCGCAGCAGTCCGACCTCATCCAGCGCAAGCTCTTCACCGTGCACATGCACGTCTATGCCGCGCCGTCCTACATCAACCGCTATGGCGAGCCGCAGTCGATCGACGATTTCGACAACCACAAGATCATCACCTTCGGCGAGCCGGCCCCGAACTACCTGCTGGACGTGAACTGGCTGGAGATCGCCGGCCGCGATTCCGACAATCCGCGCCCCTCGGTGCTGCAGATCAACAGCCTCACCTCGATCAAGCGCGCGGCCCTGCTCGGCATCGGCATCGCCATGCTTCCCGATTACATCGTCGGGCGCGATCCGGGGCTGATCCAGCTCGTCACCAATGCGGACGTGCCGTCCTTCGATACCTATTTCTGCTATCCGAGCGAGATGAAGAACTCGGCCAAGCTCAAGGTTTTCAGGGACTTCATCGTCGCGAAAGCACGCAACTGGAACTTCTGAGGACAGGTCTTCTCAAGGCCTGCGCCTCATGCATGGCTGACATGCACATTGAAACCTTGCCGCCTGCACAAAAAACCATCATATCGCCCGTAGCTGATGCATTTTGGTGGCTTTTTCCTCCCAGTGCCACCGCGTCGGCTGTTCCCCTCTGGAGGTTTTATTACCTTCAAAACTACAAAGGGCCCAAGTTGATCTTGCGGCCCTCTTTTTTTGCCTTGTGTTAACCAAGACGGAATTTTCAACGTTCCCGGAAAACTTGGCATCCGTTTCTCTTGAAGAAACATCACCCCTCCCCCATATTCAAAACAGCCGGTGCACCCGCGGACTTTCTCCTCCCAGTGCCGCGCGCCGGCTGTTCCCCTCTGGAGGTTATTCGACCTTCAACCTTGCAGGGCCCAGGCTTCGCTTGCGGCCCTCTTTTTTTTGCCGGCACCTCTTGCATCGCAAAAGAACGATCACAATATCGGCAAAAGACGATACATCCATCGCCAGATAACGATAGACAAGATGACACCGCTCGACACCGACGAAATCCTCAAGGCCCTCGCCCATCCAAAACGGCTGGAGATTCTCGCCTGGCTGAAGGAGCCGCAGGTGCATTTCACCGGCCAGGAGCATCCACTGGAATTCGGCGTATGCGCCGGCCAGATCGAAAAGCGCTGCGACCTTTCGCAGTCCACCGTTTCCGCCCATCTCGCCACCTTGCAGCGCGCCGGTCTCGTGACGACGCGCAAGGTCGGCCAATGGGTGTTCTTCAAGCGCGACGAAGGCAGGATCGCGGCTTTCCTCAGCCACATCAACGGCGCTCTCTGATACCCCCTCCCAGCCAGAAGAAGGACATTTCCATGACCTCCCTTTTCGACCCCCTGACGATCGGCGACATCCAGCTCAAGAACCGCATCGTCATGGCGCCGCTGACGCGCAACCGCTCCCCGGGCGCGGTGCCGAACACGCTGAACGCCGCCTATTACGAACAGCGCGCCAGCGCCGGCCTCATCATCACCGAAGGCACGCCGATCACCCAGCAGGGCCAGGGCTATGCGGATGTGCCGGGCCTCTACACGCCCGAGGCGCTCGCCGGCTGGAAGCAGGTGACGGATGGCGTACACAGGGCCGGCGGCAAGATCGTCGTGCAGATGTGGCATGTCGGCCGCGTCTCCCATGACAGCCTCCAGCCGAACGGCGGCAAGCCGGTCGCCCCCTCCGCCGTCACCGCCAAATCCAAGACCTATCTCGTCAATGCCGATGGCAGCGGCGCCTTCGCCGAGACGTCGGAACCGCGCGCCCTCGAGCGCGACGAGCTTGCCGGCATCGTGGAAGACTATCGCCATGCAGCACGCGCCGCCATCGACGCCGGCTTCGACGGCATCGAGATCCACGCCGCCAACGGCTATCTCATCGACCAGTTCCTGCGCGGCGGCAGCAACAAGCGCACGGACGATTACGGTGGCTCCATCGAGAACCGCGCCCGCTTCCTCTTCGAGGTCGTCGACGCCATCGTGGCGGAAATCGGCGCAGGCCGCACCGCCATCCGCATCTCGCCGGTAACGCCCGCCAACGACGCCTTCGATGCGAACCCGCAGCCGCTCTTCACCCATGTGGTCGAGGGCCTTGCCCGGCACGCCCTCGCCTATATCCACGTCATCGAGGGGGCGACGGGCGGCGCACGCGACCACCAGCAGGGCGACACGCCTTTCGACTATGCGGCGCTGCGCGCGGCCTATGCCGCAGCGGGCGGCAAGGCGGCCTGGATGGTCAACAACGGCTATAACCGGGAACTGGCCATCGAAGCCGTGGAAGACGGCAAGGCCGATCTCGTCGCCTTCGGCAAGCTCTTCATCTCCAACCCGGACCTCGTGGAGCGGCTGAAGAACGATACGGTGATGAACGCCCCGGATGTCGGCACCTTCTACGGCGGCGGCGCGAAGGGCTATACGGATTATCCGGCCCTCGAAAACGTCGCCTGAGGACTTCAGGAGCGGGCGCGGTTCAGGCCGCGCCCGTCCATCTTAACGGCGCATGCCGCCGACATGGTACTCGCCCGGGCCGTTGCGCATGGAGCGGTACTTTTCCGGATTGTTGAAGAAATAGTCCCAGACCGACATCGTGGTCGGGCCTTCGCTGACCACGATCTTTCCGCGCGGCGCGTCCTCGCCGCGCTCGCCGGATCTGTCGGCGGCGAAGGCGGAGCCCGCGGCGGCGAGCGCCAGAAGAACGGCGAGAGAGAGGGGCTTGGTTTTCATGATGCAGCTCCGGTTTTGTCGCGTCGCTTCCTTATATCGGTAAGGAAGGCGAAAATTTCACCGGGGCAAACAAAAAACCCGCCGTTGCCGACGGGTCCTTGTTCAGAGAGAAGAGCCGCTTACTTGCAGGCGGCGCAGAAGCGCTGGATGCGCTTGCAGGCCTCTTCAAGCTGGGCTTCCGAAGTAGCGTAGGAGATGCGGAAGTTCGGGCCGAGGCCGAAGGCCGAGCCATGCACGACGGCGACGCCTTCCGCTTCCAGCAGTTCCGACACGAAGTCCTCGTCCGTCTCGATGACCTTGCCCGACGGCGCGGTCTTGCCGATCAGGCCCTTGCACGACGGATAGACGTAGAACGCGCCTTCCGGCGACGGGCACTCGATGCCCTGGGCCTGGTTGAGCATGGAGACGACGAGGTCGCGGCGGCCCTCGAAGATCTTCTTGTTTTCCGGGATGAAGTCCTGCGTGCCGTTCAGCGCCTCGACGGCGGCCCACTGGGCGATCGAGCACGCGCCGGACGTCTGCTGGCCCTGGATCATGTCCATGGCCTTGATGAGGTTCAGCGGGCCGGCCGCATAGCCGATACGCCAGCCGGTCATCGCATAGGCCTTGGAAACGCCGTTCATGGTGAGCGTGCGGTCGTAGAGGCCCGGCTCGACCTCGACCGGGGTCGCGAACTTGAAGTCGCCATAGGTCAGGTGCTCGTACATGTCGTCGGTCAGAACCCAGACATGCGGGTGGCGCATCAGCACATCCGTCAGCGCCTTCAGCTCGTCATGGCTGTAGGCCGCGCCCGAGGGATTGGACGGCGAGTTGAAGATGAACCACTTGGTCTTCGGCGTGATCGCCTTTTCCAGGTCTTCCGCCTTCAGCTTGAACTTGTTTTCCTGGGTCGTGGCGACGAAGACCGGCTTGCCGCCGCGCAGCGACACCATTTCCGGGTAGGAGACCCAGTAAGGCGTCGGGATAACGACTTCATCGCCCGGATTCATCGTCGCCATGAAGGCGTTGAAAAGAATCTGCTTTCCGCCCGTGCCGACAATGGTCTGCGCGGCGGTGTAGTCGAGATTGTTCTCGCGCTTGAACTTCTTGACGATGGCCTCGCGCAGTTCCGGAATACCGGCGACCGGCGTGTACTTCGTCTCGCCGCGGTTGATCGCGTCGATGGCGGCCTTCTTGATATTGTCCGGCGTGTCGAAATCCGGCTCGCCCGCGCCAAGCCCGATGACATCGCGGCCTTTCGCTTTCAGCTCGCGCGCTTTCTGGGAAACGGCGATGGTGGCGGAAGGCTTCACACGGGAAAGGGCGTCGGCAAGAAAGGCCATGATGGAGATGTCCTCATCGGGTTCAAAGACGGCGTGACGCCATGGACCCGGAGCGCCGGGCTCCATAGCGGTTAGGTCTATGTCGAATGTGGGCGGGTCTTGCAAGCGCGAAGGGCGAAAAAAGCGGGAAATCCGGGCCCCGGCGCAAAATTTCATGGACGCCATCAACGAAGCGAATGGATTGCGGCCCGCCCGCCCGCAGGGCACACCAAATAGTTGAGATCGCTACGGGAACCGAAAACTTTACGCGAAGGATTAAACCGACGTTAACAGGTGCCCCCTATCCTTTGCCTGTCGATATCCAGCGGATGGTGCGCTGCATGAGCGAGAAAAGTATTTTCTCCAATCTCGTCCGCCAGCCGGACGGCGCGTTCAGCGCGGTCTACGGTCCCTATCTCCTGCAATCGGCGCTGCAACCCATCTTCCACGAGCGGGAAGACGGCCATTTGCAGATCGCCGCCTTCAAGGGCCTCATCCGCGCCGGCATCGGCGACCTGCCGTCCTCTCCCGCGGAATTCTTCCAGGCCGTGCCGGAAGAGGAGCGCGCGGCCGTGGACGGCCTGTGCCGCAGCCTGCACATTCTCAACGCCGGAGCGCTCGGCCGCCCCCATGCCGCGCTCATCGTCGGCTACCATTCCGGTCTTTACGGCACGCAGGCCGCGATGCGGCAGGAGGAGGAACGGCTGCGGCTTTGCGCGCATGAGGCGGGCATGCCGTTCGAGGCCATCGCCTGTGAAATCCGCGAGCATCCCGATGACGACCCCGGCGCCATGGCGCAGTTCGCCGCACGGCTGCATGAAAGCGGCTTTTCCATCGCCATCGACGACTATACCGGCGAGGACAGCGACCTGGAGCGCCTGGAGCGCCTCGATCCGCAATTCGTGACCTTCGACACGGCATGGCTGCGCGGCTTTGCGGAAAACTCCGCCGGCCTCGCGCTCCTGCGCGTCGTCGTCGGCCAGTTCGCGCAAAAGGGCATCCGCGCCGTCGTCGCCGGCATCGAGGAGCCGGACATGCTCGACCTCTGCCGCGAGATGGGCGGCCCCCTGATGCAGGGCTATCTCCTCGCCCGCCCCGAACTCGCCCCGACGACCTTCAACATCGCCTTCCCCTTCGAAGGCGAGGAGGATGCCTGGACGTCCGCCGAGGCGCTTGCGGCAGGCCTTTCCCCGGCCGCCGAAACGCGCGTCGTCCGCCCCCAGCGGCAGTTCGGCCGGCGGGGCGTCTAGAACGGTGCAAAACGGCGGTCTATTCGGCCGAACACGCTGAAAATCCACCTTTTTCCATTTGCCATGTTTTCGCCACAATAAATGTCGGGACTTGCCGCAATTCGGTCCTTGTCGCGCCGATTTCGGCAGGCTTTTTCGGTACTCGCAGCGGAGAAAAAGCAAAGAGGGGGACGCGATGTTTCTGGATGAAGACAAGGTCGGCAGATCGCCGAAGGCCCGCGAGTCGCGCGCCATGTTCCTGATCGCGATGACCGCGCTCGCCGCCTGCGTCGCCATGGTCGTCGGCCTGATGTCGCCACCCGCCATCGCGCTGGACACGATCAAGACCTCCGGTATCCAGAAAACGACCTCCGAGACCCTGCCCACGCAAAAGTGACGCCCCGGCGCGGGCGCCGCTCTTGAAAGCCGCACGGCTCTAGGCCAGTTAACGGCGAAAGACGGGAGACGGCGATGCGACGGAAGACAGGCAGCGGGAAAAACCTTATCGGCGGCATGGCCCTCGCCCTCCTTGCGGGCTGGTCGCTCCTCCCCCTCCCGGCCAGCGCCGAAACCCGTGAATTCCCCAGCAAGAAAGCCCCGCTCGCCGTCGAGACGCTGGCAAGCGGCCTGCGGCAGCCCTGGTCCGTCGAGGTCCTGCCGGATGGCGGCTACCTCGTTTCGGAAAAGGCCGGCGCGCTGCGCCTCGTGCGCGGCGGCAAGGTCTCCGCCCCCATCGGCGGCACACCGGAGGTCGCAACGGACGGCCAGGGCGGCCTGCTCGACATCGCGCTCGCGCCGGACTTTGTCAAGAGCCGCATGCTCTACCTGACCTATAGCGCCCGCGGCGACGGCGGCGCAGGCACGGCGGTCGCCAAAGCGCGGCTTTCCGACGACGGCACGCGGCTGGAAGACCTCACCCGTATCTTCCTGATGAGCCGCCTGACGCCGAAGGGCCAGCATTTCGGTTCGCGCATCGCGATCGCCAGGGACGGCAGCCTGTTCTTCGGCATCGGCGACCGGGGCGAAGGCGACCGCGCGCAGGACCCGCGCGACCATGCCGGCGCGATCCTGCATATCAACCCCGACGGCACCCCGCACAAGGACAATCCCTTCCTCGGCACATCGTCGGGCCTTGCGGAAATCTGGTCGAAGGGCCACCGCAACCCGCAGGGCCTCGCCATCGACCCGAAGGACGGCACGTTGCTGACGGCCGAACACGGCGCGCGCGGCGGCGACGAGATCAACAATCCGCAGCCCGGCCGCAATTACGGCTGGCCGCTCGTCTCCTACGGCCGGCACTATTCCGGCGCGGAATTCGACCTCGGCGCTTCGGCCGAGGGCTACGAGCCGCCGCTTTATTACTGGGACCCGTCCATCGCGCCGGGCGCCATCGCCGTCTATCGCGGCGCGATGTTCCCGGAATGGGACGGCAACCTCATCGTCGCCGCGCTGAAATACCAGCTCGTCGCCCGCCTCGAACGGGACGACAGCGGCGCGGTCGTCTCCGAGGAGCGCCTGTTCGACGGCGAGTTCGGCCGCATCCGCGATGTCGTCGTCGCCCCGGATGGCGCGCTGCTGCTCCTGACCGACGAGGCGAACGGCGCATTGTTGCGCGTCTCGCGCGCCGACACGGCGGATTGACGCCCTCCCTTGCCTAACGCCCGGCCGCCTGATAGCAGGGGGCCGGGCGCGCTCGCGTCCGCTTCCTCTCATAGGGTACGAGACATGACGCGCGTTCAGGCGAACCTTCTCCTGTTGCTGGCAGGCGCCATCTGGGGCGCGGGCTTCATCGCCCAGTCGACCGCGATGCAGGCGCTCGGCCCGTTCTGGTTCATCGGGCTTCGCTTCGTCGTCGCGACCTTCGTCGCCCTGCCTTTCATGCGCTGGGAGAAAGCGCGCGCGACCGGGCCGCTGCGCAGGCGGGACGTCGCCGGCTTCGTCGCGACCGGCCTTGCCCTCTTTGCCGGGGCCGCCTTCCAGCAGGTCGGCCTGCTCACCACGACCGTCACCAATTCCGGCTTCCTCACCGGCCTCTATGTCGTCTTCACCCCGATCCTGACGGTGCTGTTCCTGCGCCGGCGGCCGCACTGGGTCATCTGGCCCGCCGCGCTCACCGCCTGCCTCGGCATCTTCCTGCTCTCCGGCGGCACGCTGACCGCGCTGACGCTCGGCGACATGCTGACGATCGCCAGCGCCGCGCTCTGGTCCGTGCAGATGATCTGCGTCGGCGTCTTTTCCGGAAGGTCCGGCCGGCCCATCGCCCTGTCGCTCGTGCAGTTCGCCGTCTGCGGCGTCCTCGGCTGCGCCGCCGGCCTCCTCTTCGAACCCGTCAGCCTGGCCGCGATCCAGTCCGCCCTGCCGGAAATCCTCTATGCCGGCCTCTTCTCCAGCGGCATCGCCTTCATTCTCCAGAACATCGCCCAGCGCTATACAACCGCGCCGCAGGCGGCGATCTTCCTTTCCAGCGAGGCCCTGTTCGCCGCCCTCTTCGGCGTGGCGCTGCTCGGCGAGACCATCACGCCCGCCGGCTATGCGGGCTGCGCCATCATCTTCGTCGCGATCCTAGCGGTGGAGCTGGTGCCGGAACTGCTGCGCGGCCGCCGCGCGGGCCGTCCCGCGGAAGCATGAGCCCCGCCCAAAGCGGGGTCTTCTTCCTCCGTTCCGCAATATAAGTCATATCAATGCGGCGCAGACCCCATAAAACCTGAGGGTTTTTTCGGCAATCGCCCGGAATTTGACCAAAGTGAGGCACGTCGAAGACGCGCCAAAACTTTTGCTTGCCAATTTGAAGCAAACGCATCACTCTTGCGCCGTTCGGGCAATTTGCGAACACGGGAAGACCTTGAATAAATGCGCGCCGGAGACGCGAAACAATTCCGGGCGGCCAACATCTGGAATGGTCCTTGTGACCTTGTGGTTGGCTGGCTGCGGTGAAAACAGGACCCTTTCCTCAACCTCGAGAACTGCCTGCCTAACGCCCCTCGGGGCAAAACTGTCGTGCTGCCCGCCGCCAATATACGGGCAGAGAGAAAAGGACCTGACGCATGGCCGAAACTGGCACCGTAAAATTCTTCAACACCGAGAAGGGCTTTGGCTTCATCAAGCCCGATAACGGTGGTGCGGATATCTTCGTACACATTTCCGCTGTACAGGCCTCGGGCCTGAACGGCCTTTCCGAAAACCAGAAGGTAAGCTTCGACACGGAACCCGATCGCCGCGGCAAAGGCCCGAAGGCGGTTAACCTGCAGATTGCCGGCTGATCCGGTCTTCTCAGGATTTTCAGTTGGAGCCCGGCAGAGATGCCGGGTTTTTTCGTTCAGCCTCCGTTCAGCCTCTTTCTTCTAGTCTGGTGCCATCATCGACCGGTAGAAGCCGGCGTTCAAAGGAACGACGTTATGAATAAAATCATCAAGGCCATCGTGCTTTCCGCTGCTGTCGCCGCAACGACCCTCACCGCAACCGCCGGCGTTGCCGAGGCGCGCGACCGTCATGGCTGGAACAATGGCGGCTGGCACCATCGCGACTACCGCCGCCGCGACCGCAACGACGCCCTCGTCGGCGGCGCCATCGGGCTTGCCACCGGCATGATCATCGGCGGCGCCATCGCCTCCCAGCCGCGTTACGATGACCGCCGTGTCTATGTGGAGCCGGATTACTACCCGGAACCCGAGCGCCGCGTATATCGCCGCCCGGTCGCAAGCTACGAGCCGTGGACGCAGTCCTGGTACGATTACTGCTCGCGCCGCTACCGCTCGTTCAACCCGGACAGCGGCACCTTCGTCGGCTATGACGGCCGCGAGCACTTCTGCATCGCCGGCTGATCGCGGCGATCTTCAGCAAAACGGGCGCCATCGGCGCCCGTTTTCGTTTGTCACAGCCCGCGCAGGAACGGATTGGTCCGCCGCTCCTCGCCGATCTTCCCGCCCGGCCCGTGACCGCACAGGAAGCCGACCTCGTCCCCCAGCGGAAACACCTTGTCGCGGATCGAATCCAGAAGCTGCTGATGGTCGCCGCCCGGCAGGTCCGTGCGGCCGATCGAACCCTGGAAAAGCACGTCGCCGAGATGGGCGAAGCCCTGGCCGCGGTTGAAATAGATCACATGCCCCGGCGCGTGGCCCGGCGTGTGGTAGACCTCGAATTCATGCGCGCCGAAGGAGACCTTGTCACCGTCCTCCAGCCAGCGGTCGGGCACGACATTGCTGACCTTCATCGGCACGCCGAACATCGAGGCCTGCGCCTCCAACCGCTGCAGCAGCGAAAGATCATCCTTGTGCGGACCGATGATGTCGATGCCGAGCGCTTCCTTCAGCTCCTTCGCCCCGCCGGCATGGTCGATATGGCCATGCGTCAGCCAGATCGCCTTGAGGTCGATGCCGTTGTCCTTCACCGTCTGCAGGATCACCTCGACATCGCCGCCGGGATCGACGACCACGCCTTCCTTGGTGTCCGCGTCGAAGAGAATGGTGCAGTTCTGCTGGAAGGGGGTGACGGGAATGATGCCCGCCTGAAGCATGCCCATGGGGTCCTCGCTCTGTTGCGCTCGTCGCCTCCCTATAGACGCAAGCGCCGGCAAAGACCATGCGCCAGCCAGAGCATTTCCAGCCGAAGCGAATTCGCTTCGGCGTCGGATAATGCGATAAAAACAAAATCCTAGCGCAGGCTCGCCATCTCCTGCGCAGGCGCGGTCGCCAGCGTCGGCGAGACGGTCGAGAGCAACAGCGCGACGACCGCGATATTGATGACGGCATAGAGGTAGACGACCGGGCGAAGGCCGCGGGCGACCGGGTTGAGCGGCTGTGAATTCGTCTGCATCGTTCGTTCCCCGTTGTTTCCGGCCAGGATCGGCCCCTTGCGACCGTTTCTACAACGACGCGGGCCGCCGGCCTGTTCCGCCGGAAACAGGAAGCAGGGCGCAGAGGTCAAAGCGGCAGGGCGGTGGTTTCCTTCAGCGTGTCCAGCACGATGGCCGTCTTCACATGGGAGACGGATTCGTGCGGCAGCAGCACGTCGTTGACGAAGGCGGACAGCGCCTTCAGGTTCGGCACGACCACCTTGATGATATAATCCATCTCCCCCGTCAGCGAGAATGCCTCCAGCACTTCCGGCAGGTTGGAGATCAGCCGGGCGAAGCGCACCGCATTGTCGCGGTTATGCGTCGAGAGCGTCACTGTGACGACGATGACGATGCCGAGATCAAGCTTTTCCCGGTCCAGTTCCGCGCGGTAGGCGCGGATGATGCCCTCCTCCTCCAGCCGGATGCGCCGGCGCGAGCATTGCGAGGGCGACAGGTTGATACGCTCCGAAAGCTCGTTGTTCGTCAGGCGCGCATCCTTCTGCAAATGCGCGAGCAGTTTACGGTCGAATTCGTCAAGTTGCACGTTCTTCCCCTTGTTTTCTCATTTTACGCACGAACATCGCACGAGATTGGCAAAACGCAAACACTACGCACGCACATTGCATGGAAACCGCGCCATACTTGCCGAACATCAATCTTGAGGAGGACGAACGATGGGCCCTTTCCCGCATGACGCACCGCCGGCCGTGATCACCGCCGACAACCCGGCCGGCACGGACGGTTTCGAATTCGTCGAGTTCGCCCATCCCGAGCCGCAGAAGCTGGAAGACCTCTTCACCCGCATGGGCTACAGCAAGGTCGCCACGCACCGCACCAAGGCCATTTCCGTCTGGCGGCAGGGCGACATCAACTACATCGTGAATGCCGAGCCGGGCTCGCACGCCATGAAGTTCACGGATGTGCACGGCCCCTGCGCCGCCTCCATGGCCTGGCGCGTGGTCGATGCGCAGCACGCCTTCGAGCATGCCGTCTCCAAGGGCGCGACGCCCTATGAAGGCGACGACAAGGCGCTCGACGTGCCGGCCATCGTCGGCATCGGCGGCTCCCTGCTCTATTTCGTCGACAAATATGGCGCCAAGGGCTCGGCCTATGACGCCGAGTTCGAATGGACCGGCGCGCGCGATCCGCGTCCCGAAGGCGTCGGCTTCTATTACCTCGACCACCTGACCCACAATGTCTATCGCGGCAACATGGACAAGTGGTGGGACTTCTACCGCGAACTCTTCGGCTTCAAGCAGATCCATTTCTTCGATATCGACGGCCGCATCACCGGCCTCGTCTCGCGCGCCATCACCTCGCCCTGCGGCAAGATCCGCATTCCGCTGAACGAATCGAAGGACGAGACGAGCCAGATCGTCGAGTATCTGAAAAAGTACAACGGCGAAGGCATCCAGCACATCGCGGTCGGCACGGACGGTATCTACGACGCGACCGACCGGCTGGCCGGCAACGGCATGAAGTTCATGCCCGGCCCGCCGGACAATTACTACGACCGCTCCTATGTGCGCGTGGTCGGCCATGAAGAGCCGGTCGAGCGCATGAAGAAGCACGGCATCCTCATCGACGGCGAAGGCGTCGTCGATGGCGGCATGACGAAGATTCTGCTCCAGATCTTCTCCAAGACCGTGATCGGTCCGATCTTCTTCGAGTTCATCCAGCGCAAGGGCGACGAGGGCTTCGGCGAAGGCAATTTCCGGGCGCTCTTCGAGAGCATCGAGGAAGACCAGATCCGCCGCGGCGTGATCGCAGCCGAATAACGACCGCGGCAGCAAGCCATGCGGGGAAGAAGGAGGCGGTCGCGATGCGGCCGCCTCTTTTCATTCGTAAAACTCCGGTGCACGCAATACGCGGACAAATTGACAGATACCCAAATTCTCCTCACGTTACAGGTGTCGAATCTTTCGGCAGCGGGCGCGCGGACTCCAGCCGCAGTCCGGCAACGTATCCCAGTCCGGCCCCGACCACTCTCTCGTCCGGGCGGACCTTTCGGAGGGGAATTCATGGAAGCTTTGATGCCCATCATCACGCAGCTCATCGCCGGCGCCGTTGGCGGCAATGTGGCCGGAGCCGCCTTGAAGCAGGCAGCCGTGAGCGCGATCGTCAGAACCATCGTCGGCGCCATCGGCGGCGTTGGGGGCGGCTTCCTCCTGCAGATGCTGGGCGGTGAAGCCGGCCTTTCCGGCCTCGTGGCCAATGGCATCGGCGGCCTTGTCGGCGGCGGCGTGCTGACGGCCATTGTCGGCAGCGTGCTCGGCAAGAAGTAAGGTCCATCCCTTTACGGCGCGAGGCCGGAACATCCCCGCGATGTTCCGGCCTCGCTTGCATTGCGGCGGCTGCGCCGCTCTTTCAAGTTGATTGTTCCGCCCGTTACGGTCTAACCAGAAAACCGGAAAAGACGCGGGGGGCAGCAAGGCATGAAGGGAAATGACAACGTGGCCCGACAGATGCCGGACAGGAACGGCGCGCACGAGCTGCACGAGGACGCCATGACGGGCGACGGGCGCATCGACTTCGAGATCATCGAGGGCCTGTTCTTCGCCTATCGCGACTTCATTTCCGATCCGGACGCCATCCTGGAAAAGAGCGGCTTCGGCCGCGCCCATCACCGGGTCGTGCATTTCGTCAACCGCGAGCCGGGCATGACCGTCGCCGACCTGCTCGACACGCTGAAGATCACCAAGCAGAGCCTGGCGCGCGTCTTGAAGCAGCTCATCGATTCCGGCTATATCCAGCAGGTGGCCGGCCCGGAGGATCGCCGCCAGCGCAAGCTCTACCCGACACGCGCCGGGCGCGCACTGGCTCTTGCGCTCGCCGAGCCGCAATCCCGCCGCATCGCCCGTGCATTCGAGGAAATGGACGCGGGCGACCGGCGGACGGTGATCCGCTTCCTCACCGGCATGCAGAACGCCAAGAGCGAATGACAGATTGACCAGGAGGTGAAGACGATGACCGCTGCCGGCGCGCCCTGCGACGATGCATCCCATCTTCTCGTCGTCGACGACGACACCCGTATCCGCGACCTGCTCAACCGCTACCTGAAGGCCGAGGGTTTCCGCGTGACGGTCGCGGGGGATGCGGACGAGGCCCGGCGCAAGCTGCGCGGCCTCGATTTCGACCTCATCATCATGGACGTGATGATGCCGGGCGAAAGCGGGCTCTCGCTGACGAAGAGCCTGCGCGAGATCCGCCCCGTGCCGATCCTGATGCTGACGGCGCTCGCCGAATCGAGGTCCCGCATCGAGGGGCTGGAGGCCGGCGCGGACGACTATCTCTCCAAGCCCTTCGAGCCGCGCGAACTGGTGCTGCGCATCAACAACATCCTGAAGCGCAACGCGGCCCCCGCCGCGCCGAAGATCGAACAGGTCATGTTCGGCCCCTACACCTTCTCCATCGTGCGCAAGGAGCTGAAGCGCGGCAGTGACCCCATCCGCCTCACCGACCGCGAGCAGGAGATCATGCTGCTCTTCGCCCAGCGCGCCGGCGAGACCATCCCGCGCCACGAACTGATCGGCGAGGAGACGGAGGTCGGCGAGCGCACCATCGACGTGCAGATCAACCGCCTGCGCCGCAAGATCGAGGACGACCCGTCCAATCCGGTCTGGCTGCAGACAGTGCGCGGCATCGGCTACCGCCTCAGCGTGGAACAGGGCTGAGCGTGGGCGGGGCGGGAAATACCCTCCTCCGGCCGGCAGGCCGCAGGGGCGCGTTGCAACCGGCACGCTCCCCGGAAAGCCGCCCATGACCACCTTCCAGACCCTTCGGCGGGATATCGAGCGCGCGCCGCTGGCCGGCTGGAAGCGCTTCACCCGCTGGCTGCGGCACCGGATGCCGACGGGCCTCTATGCCCGCTCGCTGCTCATCATCATCCTTCCGATGGTGCTGCTTCAGGCCGTCGTCGCCTTCGTCTTCATGGAGCGTCACTGGCAGCTCGTCACGCAGCGCCTCTCCATGGCCGTCACGCGCGACATCGCGGCGATCATCGACCTCATCGAGACCTATCCGCAGGACGGCGATTATTCCGAGATCGTCCGCATCGCGCGCGAGCGGCTGGAGCTGATCGTCTCCATCGAGCCCGGCACGGAACTGCCGCCGCCGCGCAGCAAACCCTTCTTCAACATCCTCGACGAAATCCTGAGCGAGGAAATCGTCCGCCAGATCCGCCGGCCGTTCTGGATCGACACCGTCGGCGAAAGCAACCTCGTCGAAGTCCGCATCCTGCTCGATAACAAGGTGCTGCGCGTCTACGCCCGGCGCAGCCAGGCCTATGCCTCCAACACGCATATCTTCCTGCTGTGGATGATCGGCGCGTCCCTCGTGCTCATCACCATCTCCATCCTCTTCCTGCGCGGCCAGATCAGGCCGATCCTGGCGCTGGCGCAGGCCGCCGAGAGTTTCGGCAAGGGGCAGAAGATGCCGGAGAACTTCGCCCCGCGCGGCGCGGACGAGGTACGCCGCGCCGGCCTTGCCTTCATCCTCATGCGCGAGCGCATCGAACGGCAGATGGAGCAGCGCACCGCCATGCTGACCGGCGTCAGCCACGACCTGCGCACCATCCTCACCCGCTTCAAGCTCCAGCTTGCGCTCGCCGGCGACAACCCGGACCTGCAGGGCCTCAACAAGGATGTCGAGGACATGCAGAGCATGCTGGAAGGCTACCTGTCCTTCGCCCGCGGCGATGCGGAGGAGGATGTCGGCGAATTGCGGCTGTCCGATCTCTTCGAGCGGTTCGAGGTGGAAGCGGAACTGCAGGACCGCACCTTCACCAGCGCCATCGACGGCGCGGACGAGGTGATGGTGCGCCCGAACGCCTTCGGCCGCCTCGTCGGCAATCTCGTTTCGAATGCGATGCGCTACGCCAGGAGCGTGCATGTGGACGCACGCCACGGGGCCAAGTGGCTGACGATCACGATAGACGACGACGGCCCCGGCATTCCCGAGCGCTCGCGCGACGACGTTTTCAAGCCGTTCTTCCGGCTCGACGCGGCGCGCAACCTCGATGCCTCCGGCACCGGCCTCGGCCTTGCCATCGCGCGCGACATCGCCCGCAGCCACGGCGGCGACGTCACATTGTCGGATAGTCCGATGGGTGGTCTTCGGGCGACGGTCCGCGTTCCCGCGTGATCAGCACATCTTCTTGCCGTTCGGCACCGGACGGTCGACGCCGGCCAGCACGATGGCCCCGGTCTCGTCCTCGAAGCCGAGCGTCAGCACTTCCGAGCGCACCGGGCCGATCTGGCGCGGCGGGAAGTTGACGACGGCAAGCACCTGCCGGCCGACGAGGCCTTCCGGCGTATAATGCACGGTGATCTGCGCCGAGGATTTCTTGATGCCGATCTCCGGCCCGAAATCGATCTGCAGCTTGTAGGCCGGCTTGCGCGCTTCCGGGAAGGGCAGCGCCTCGACGATGGTGCCGACACGAATGTCGACGCGTTCGAAATCGGCGTAGGTGATGGTCTCGGTCATGGGAAATTCCTTGGAGGGCTCAGCCCGCCAGTTCCTCGGCGCGCTTGCGGGCGGCGGCGATGGCCTTGTCGAAGAGTGGCTGCATGCCGTCCTCGGCCATGAGGACGGAAAGGGCCGCGGCGGTGGTGCCGCCCGGCGAGGTCACGTTCTGGCGCAGGCGGCTGGCGTCGTCGGGGGACTGGTGAAGCAGTTCACCAGCCCCCGCGACGGTTTCCCGTGCGAGGCGCATGGCGAGGTCCGCCGGCAGGCCGAGTTTACGACCTGCCTCTGCCATGCATTCGACGAGATAGAAGACATAGGCCGGGCCGCTGCCCGAAACCGCCGTGACGGCGTCGATGTCGCCTTCGGTCGCGACCCATTCGACAGGGCCGCTCACCTTGAGAAGCGCATGCACGAAATCGCGCTGCCCCTGCGACACCCGGTCATTGGCAAAAGCGCCGGTGACGCCGCGCCCGATCATGGCCGGCGTGTTCGGCATGGCGCGCACGGTGGCGGCCGCGCCGAGATGGCTTTCCAGATTGGCGATGGTCTTGCCGGCCGCGACGGAAACCACGACGGTCTCGGGACCGACGAGCCCCTTCAGCGGCGGCAGGACCTGATCGACGAGCTGCGGCTTGACGGCAACGAAGAGCACGCCCGCCTTCACACCCTCGGGCGCAGACGTCTCGTGCCGCGCGCCGTTGTCGGCGATCAGTTTGGCCATGGTCGGCTGCGGGCCGGGATCGATGACGATGACGGAGGAGCCGGAAATACCGCTCTTCAGCCAGCCCGTGAGCATCGCGCCGCCCATATTGCCGGCGCCGATGAGAACGATGGGACCGGAACCCGCCACAGCCATGTTCACGCCTCCCCGACCGTCTCGAACAATACGGCGTCGACGGCGGACTGGGCGTCCATGCCGGACCAGACGACGAACTGGAATGCCTGGAAATAGGCCTCGCAGGCTTCGAGCGCACTGGACAGCAGCACCTCGACCTGACGGTTCGTCGGCTCCGCGCCGCCGGCAAGCAGCAGCGACTGGCGGAAGATCACGACATCCTCGCGGCGCCACAGGTCGAAATGGCCCATGAGCACCTGGCCGTTCACATGCGAGAGCAGGCAATGCACCTCGTTGACGCGGCTTTCGGGAACCTTGATGTCGAAGGCGCAGGCCAGATGCAGCGCCTCGAACTCCTCCATCCAGGAGAAGGAGACGTGGTAATCCGTCCACTTGCCTTCGACGGTCATCGCGATCTCGTCTTCGCCCGACCGCTCGAACGTCCAGTCATTGTTGGCTGCGACGAATTCGATCATGTCGACCGGGTTGGACTGACGCCCGATATCCAATTCCATAAGGCTCATGCATCACCTTCAAGGCCGGAAGGCATGCGCCATCGCGCTCACACACGCGACGCGGCAAACCATACTCCGGATACAACACTGAATGATTGCTCGGCACCTTGCGCAATTCTGGACGACTTACCCTGCCCGAAGCTTGCGCTGCCCGTTTCGAATCATCATTTAAAATCAGTGTATAATGGCGGAGTCGCGACGCCAGCCCCCGCCTTCCCATTTTCTCCGCCCGGTTGTGGACAGAGCCTGCCAAAGAGATTCAGGTCGGACGCTTAAGGGACTCTGCGCAAAGGGCTTTTCGAAAGTGTCCACAGGGGTAAAAATTTTATTAAAAAAAACGGTTGGCGCGATGTGAATCACGCCAACCGAGTCCTGATCGAAAGAAGCTGTGCCGAAACGGCTCAGGCGCCCTTGGCAAGGCGCGCTTCGAGAGCCTCGATACGCTTCAAAAGCGCGTCGTTTTCATCGCGCGCCTTGATGGCCATTTCCCGCACCGCCTCGAATTCCTCGCGCTTGACGAGGTCCATGCCGTTGAAGAAGCGCTCGGCCTGGGCGCGGAACACGGTCTCGGCCTCCTTGCGCACGCCCTGGGCGGCGCCGGCGGCATCGGTCATCAGCTTGGCGAAGTCGTCGAGAATGCGGTTCGCACCGGTGGTCATGGTCTGCCCTCCTCGGGTCCTGATGGTCCTGGCGGGCGTCATGCGCCCGCATCCTGACCTGTGAGGTAGGGTCTTGCGCCCGTCCTTGCAAGCGGATTCCGGTGGATCGCCGCCCCTTCGGGGCATGGCGGGGCCGCGTATCACGATTTATCGCCTTGACCCTGCCGCAAGGCCTCGCCATCTTCCGCGCAAAATCAGGAAGACCGCAGTTGACCAGCATAGTCCAGCTTTTCGCCATCATGCCCTACCCGCAGATCGACCCGATCGCCTTTTCCATCGGCCCGGTCGCCGTGCACTGGTATGGCATAGCCTATGTCGTGGGCATCATGCTGGGCTGGTTCTACGCCCGCAAGCTGATCGAGACGCCGCACCTTTGGGCCGGCGACGCACCCGCGACCCGCACCCAGCTCGACGACTTCCTCGTCTGGGCAGCCGTCGGCATCATCCTAGGCGGACGCATCGGCTACATCCTCTTCTACGATTTCGCCAATGTCGCCGCCGATCCGCTGCGCGCCCTGCAGATCTGGAACGGCGGCATGTCCTTCCATGGCGGCCTTGCCGGCACGACACTCGCCATGATCCTCTTCGCACGCAGGAACGGCATCGCCGTCTGGAGCCTCTTCGACATCGTCGCCGCCGTCGTGCCGATCGGCCTGTTCTTCGGCCGCATCGCCAATTTCGTCAACGGTGAACTCTGGGGCCGCCTGTCGGATGCGCCCTGGGCGGTGGTCTTCCCCAATGGCGGCCCCTTCGCCCGCCATCCGAGCCAGCTCTATGAAGCCGGCCTCGAAGGCATCGTCCTGCTCGCCCTGCTCGCCATCGCCATCTACGGCCTCGGCGCGCTGAAACGCCCCGGCCTCGTCACCGGCCTCTTCGTCTCCGGCTATGCGCTGTCGCGCATCACGGTGGAGTTCTTCCGCGAGCCGGACCCGCAGCTCGGCTACCTCTTCGGCGGCTGGCTGACCATGGGCATGCTGCTCTCCCTGCCGATGCTCGCCCTCGGCCTGTGGGCCATTGTCCGCGCCCGCACGGCGGATGCGGTCAAAGCCTGAGCGGACGCGCCCATGCCGACACCCCTTTCCCGCAAGATCAAGGCGCTGATCCGCACCAACGGTCCGATCAGCGTCACCGACTATTTCGCGCTCTGCCTCGCCGATCCCGAATACGGCTATTACCGCACGCGCGATCCCTTCGGCACGGCCGGCGATTTCATCACCGCCCCGGAGGTGAGCCAGCTCTTCGGCGAAATGCTCGGCGTCTTCCTCGTCCACGCCTGGCAGCGGCACGGCGCGCCGGCGGATGTGCGCATCGCCGAAATCGGCCCCGGCCGCGGCACGATGATGGCCGACATGCTGCGCGTGGTCTCGCGCATCGCGCCCGAACTCTACGAGAGCGCGACGATCCACCTGATCGAGACCAGCCCGAAGCTGCGCGGCGTGCAGCGCGAAACGCTCGGCACCCATGCGGCCCGCGTCGCCTGGCACGACAGTTTCGAGGAGCTGCCCGAGGGCTTCGTGCTGCTGGCGGCGAACGAACTCTTCGACGCCATCCCGATCCGCCAATTCATCAAGACCGCCGCCGGCTTCCGCGAGCGTCTCGTCGGCCTCGATGCCGAGGACGAGCTGACCTTCGCCGCCGGCGTCGCCGGCATCGACCCGGCCCTCCTGCCGGAAAACCACAAGACCGTCCCGAACGGCACGATCTTCGAGATCGCTCCCGCCCGCGAGGCGGTGATGGCGACCATCGGCGAGCGCATCGCCCGCTTCGGCGGCACCGCGCTGATCATCGACTACGGCCATTTCGTCACCGGCTTCGGCGATACGCTGCAGGCCGTGCTGAAGCACGATTTCGACCCACCGCTTGCCCATCCGGGCGAAGCAGACCTGACGAGCCATGTCGATTTCGAGCGTCTGGCCGGCGCGGCGGCGAGCGTGGGGCTGCACGTCCACGGCATGCTGCACCAGGGCGACTTCCTTGTCGGCCTCGGCATCGGCGAGCGCGCCTCCGCCCTCGGCCGAAACCGCGACGAGGAGACGCAGCAGTCGATCCTTGCCGATGTCGACCGTCTCGCAGGCTCCGGCGTCGGGAAAATGGGCGATCTTTTCAAGGTCTTGGCGGTCGGCAGCGCGCCGCTCTCGCTCTTTCCCTTCCGCCAACCCGATTGACACATACGCCAAGGCCGGACAACATCCGGCCCGATTTGCACCCCGCATGCCCGGCCGAAATCCTTGCCTGGCGGCCTGTCCAAAAGCCTAGCCGAGAGACCATGAAGGACCAAGCGCTCCCCCATCCGATCGAAAGCCCGCTGCTCGCGGAACGCGCCGGCAAAGCCGCGCGCCACGGCTTCTTCACCCGCACCGGCGGCGTTTCGGAAGGCATCTATCGCGGCCTCAATGTCGGCCTCGGCTCGCAGGACGAGCGCGAGAACGTGCATGAGAATCGCGCCCGTGTCGCCCGCTGGTTCGCCGTGGAGCCGGACCGGCTCGCAACGGTGCATCAGATCCATTCGCCCGACGTCGTCGTGGTGGACGAGGGCTATGACGGCGCGCGGCCGCAGGCCGACGCGATGGTCAGCAACACGCCCGGCGTGGTGCTCGGCGTGCTCGCCGCCGATTGCGGCCCCATCCTCTTCTGCGACCCGGAGGCCCGTGTCGTCGGCGCGGCCCATGCCGGCTGGAAGGGCGCGCTCTACGGCGTGCTCGAAAACACCATCGCGGCCATGGAAAAACTCGGCGCGAAGCGCGAAAACATCATCGCCAGCCTCGGCCCCTCGATCAGCCACCGCAACTACGAGGTCGGCCCGGAATTCGTCGAACGCTTCCTCGGCGTCGACAAGACGTACGAGCGCTACTTCAAGCCCTCGGAAAAGCCCGGCCACGCGATGTTCGACCTGCCGGGCCTGACGACGCAGCGGCTGAAGGATGCCGGGGTGACGGCGGAAAACCTCGACATCTGCACCTATCCCGACGAGGACCGCTTCTTCTCCTACCGGCGCACCACGCACCGGCAGGAACCCGACTATGGCCGGCAGATTTCGGCGATCATGATAAGGGGCTGAAGCCCCATACTGCGAGGGAGACACCCATGGCACTTCACTTCGACACCGAGGAATACGCCAACCGGCTCCAGCGCCTCACCTCCCGCATGCGGGAGGAAAAGCTCGACGCCATGCTGCTCTTCGCGCAGGAGAGCATGTACTGGCTGACCGGCTACGACACGTTCGGCTACTGCTTCTTCCAGACGCTCGTCGTCAAGGCGAGCGGCGACATGGTGCTACTCACCCGCTCGGCGGACCTGCGGCAGGCACGCCATACCTCCAATATCGAGAAGATCGAGGTCTGGGTCGACCGCGTCAACGCGGACCCGACCATGGACCTGAAGAACCTTCTGTCCGACCTCGACCTGCTCGGCTGCCGCATCGGCGTGGAATATGACACGCATGGCCTCACCGGCCGCAATACCCGCCTGCTCGACAACCAGCTCCAGAGCTTCGGCGATCTCGTCGACGCCTCGACGATCGTCAGCCGCCTGCGGCTCATCAAGAGCCCGGCCGAGATCGTCTATGTCGAGCGCGCCGCCGCCCTTTCGGACGACGCGCTGGATGCGGCCCTGCCGCTGATCGTGCCCGGCGGCGACGAGGCGGCGATCCTTGCCGCCCTGCAGAACGCGGTGCTTGCCGGCGGCGGCGACTATGCCGCCAACGAATTCGTCATCGGCTCGGGCGCCGACGCCCTTCTCTGCCGCTCCAAATCCGGCCGGCGGCGGCTGGACGCCGAAGACCAGCTCAGCCTGCAATGGGCCGGCGTCAGTTCCCGCTACCATGCGCCGATGATGCGCACCGCCGTCATCGGCGAACCGAGCAACCGCCACCGCGAACTCTACAGCGCCTGCCGGGAGACCATGCAGGCGATGGAGATGGTGCTGCGGCCCGGCAACACGTTCGGCACCGTCTTCGAGACCTTCGCCCGCATCCTCGACGAGCGCGGCCTTGCCCGCCACCGGCTGAACACCTGCGGCTACTCGGTCGGCGCGCGCTTCGCCCCCTCCTGGATGGACCCGCAGATGTTCGTCGTCGGCAATCCGCAGGAGATCGAGCCGAACATGTCGCTCTTCGTCCACACGATCATCTCCGATTCCGAGAGCGGCACGGCGATGACGCTCGGCCAGACCTATCTCACCACCACCGACACGCCGAAGGCGCTTTCGCGCTACGGCCTCGATTTCCTCGAGATCTGACCCGCGACATCCTGCGATTGACAGCGCCCGGAGCGGCACCCATAAATCGTTGCGGGGACGCAGGAGGCAAAAAGCCTCCGCAGGATACGGACGACAACGATGCAAGAGCTGATGAAGCGGCTGGCACTGATCGGCCTCATTGTCACCCTTACCGGCTGCAACAGCACCGACGCGCTCATTCCGCCCGCAGAGGTTGGTGGCGGCTTCAATTCGCCGCCGGTGACCCAGAGCGACCTCGACCAGATGAGCGCCGATACCTCGCCCGTCACGACGATGCCGGTCGCCACCGCCACCCAGCAGACGGCCTTCACCTCTTCCGGCAGTTCGACCGGCGCGGACACGGCCGGCACCCTTCAGGGGCAGGCCGATGCGCTTGCCCGCAACAATGGCGCAGGCAGCGCCGCAGAGGCCGATGCCGAGCTTGCCCGCACGACGGCGGAACGCTCGCTGGCCGCCGAAGAAGTCGCGTCCCTGCCGGCCGCGAACGCAGGCAGCGAGACGATCCGCTTCCTGCCGATCATCGGCGCGCCGGTCGAGGCGGTCACGCCGCTGTCCAAGCGGCTCGGCGCGGAGGCGCGCTCCGGCGGCCTGACGATCCGCAGCGCCTCGGACACATCCGCCCGATACATCCTCAAGGGTTACTTCTCCGCCATGAACGACAACGGCAAGACGACCGTCGTCTATGTCTGGGACGTGCTCGACGGCAGCGGGGCGCGGCTGCACCGCATTCAGGGCCAGGAAACGGTTTCCGGCACGGCCGCCGACCCGTGGACCGTCGTGCCTGCGCAGACGATGGAGGGCATCGCGCAGAAGACGATCCGGCAGTATCTCGACTGGCGCGGTTCGCTGCCGGGTTAAGCTCCCCGAAACGGTAAATCACAGCGAAATGCGAGGAATCGCTTTTCCGAAGGAGCAAGGCCCTTGCATTCGCGGATTTTGCCGCTTAAACGCCCCCCATCAGCATAATCCACAGGCGGACCATAGATGAAGGTTTTCGCGGGCAACTCGAACCGGCACCTTGCCGAAGCGATCTGCAATTATCTGAATGTTCCGCTCGGCCGCGCCACGGTCAGGCGCTTCGCCGACCAGGAAATCTTCGTTGAAATCCAGGAGAACGTGCGCGGCGAGGACGTTTTCGTCATCCAGTCGACGTCGTTCCCGACCAACGACCACCTGATGGAAATGCTCATCATGATCGATGCGATGCGCCGTTCCTCGGCACGCCGCATCACGGCCGTGATCCCCTATTTCGGTTACGCCCGTCAGGACCGCAAGCCCGGCCCGCGCACGCCGATCTCGGCAAAGCTCGTCGCCAACCTCATCACCGAGGCCGGCGCCGACCGCGTGATGACGCTCGACCTGCATGCCGGCCAGATTCAGGGCTTCTTCGACATTCCGACGGACAACCTCTACGCCGTGCCGATCCTGGCGCGCGACGTGAAGGAAAACTACAATCTCCAGAACGTCATGGTCGTTTCGCCCGACGTCGGCGGCGTGGTGCGCGCACGCGCGCTGGCCAAGCGCCTCGATTGCCAGTTGGCGATCGTCGACAAGCGCCGTGAGCGCGCAGGCGAATCCGAAGTCATGAACGTCATCGGCGACGTCACCGGCAAGGACTGTCTGCTGATCGACGATATCGTCGATTCGGGCGGCACGCTCTGCAACGCCGCCGAGGCGCTTCTGAAGAACGGCGCGACCAGCGTCACCGCCTATATCACCCATGGCGTGCTTTCGGGCGGCGCGGTCGCCCGCGTCACCTCCTCCAAGCTCAAGGAACTGGTGATCACCGACTCGATCCAGGCGACCACGGCCGTCCAGTCCGCGCACAATATCCGCGTCATCACGACCGCGAACCTGCTCGGCGAAGCGATCAACCGCACGAGCGCGGAAGAGTCGGTTTCCAGCCTCTTCGACTGAGAAGACGGCCGTTTCGTTTCGAAAGGCCCGCGCCCCGATGGCGGCGCGGGCCTTTCCTTTTCCATCCCCGTTTTTTTGCCTTCGCCCCGATACCGGACGCATCACTTTTGCGTTACGGTCCGGCGAGATTCACCTGGAGGACTCCTGATGTCGCCTTTCCTCACCCGGCTGGCCGGACGCATCGCCATCCTGATCGCCGCCGGCACGCTCGTCGCCTGCTCCGTCGAGGTCGATGAAGGCGGCGGCGATTATCGCCCGCGTCCGCGCCCGCAGGCCTGCACCATGGAATACAACCCCGTCTGCGGCGTACGCGGCGGTAATGAGCAGACCTTCCCCAATGCCTGCGAAGCGCGTTCGAACGGCTTCCGTGTCGTAGGCCGCGGCGAGTGCCGCCGTGGCGGCCGCCCCGATTTCCGCCCGGACGACGGCCGCGCCTGCACGCGGGAATACAATCCGGTCTGCGGCGCGAACGGCCGTGACCGCCAGACCTTCGCCAATGCCTGCGAAGCGCGCCGCAGCGGCTTCGACGTCATCGGCCGCGGCGAGTGCCAGGTGCGCCGTCCCGACAACGGCTGGGACGGCGGCGGCAGCGACCGTGACCGGCCACGCAGAGGCGAACGCGCCTGCACGATGGAATACAACCCGGTCTGCGCACAGCGCGGCCGTGACCGCAGGACGTTCGGCAATGCCTGCTCGGCGGATGCCGAGGGTTACCGCATCGTCAGCCCGGGCGAATGCTCCGGCTACTGATCGCCTACCTGCATGAAACCGGAAACCCCGCCCGCAAGGCGGGGTTTTTCCTTTGCGGGAGCCTGTTTCCAAGCCTCGCGCCGCCTGTTACCAGTGGGCATTTCCTTTCTGCATAGATGTCGCCATGCTTCGTGATTTTTCCGCCCAGGCCCTGTTCATGGGCTTGCTCACCGCCTTCGTCGGCTTCGCCAGCTCCTTCGCCGTCGTGCTGCACGGCCTGACGGGCGTGGGCGCCACCGAGGCGCAGGCCGCCTCCGGCCTGATGGCGCTCTCGGTCTCGATGGGCCTTTGCGCCATCGTGCTCAGCACCGTCACGCGCCTGCCCGTCTCCATCGCCTGGTCGACACCGGGCGCGGCCCTGCTCGCCAGTTCCGGCGCGGTCGAGGGCGGCTTTGCGACGGCGGTCGGCGGGTTCCTCGTCTGCGCGGTGCTGATCGTCATCGCCGGCCTCTGGAAGCCGCTCGGCCGCATGGTCGCCGCCATTCCGGCGACGCTCGCCAACGCCATGCTGGCTGGCGTGCTGATCGGCCTCTGCTTCGCCCCGGTCAGGGCCATCGCCTTCAATCCCCTGCTCGGCCTGCCCATCGTGCTGGCCTGGATCGTCGTCGGCAGCATCAACCGGCTCTATGCCGTTCCGGCGGCGCTCGCCGCCTTCGTCGCCGTGCTCGCCTTCGGCGTCGAGATTCCCGACGGCGCCCTCGCCGGCCTTTCCGCCGCGCTGCTGCCAAAGCCGGAATTCGTGACGCCCGCCTTTACCGTGGCCGGCCTCGTCGGCATCGCGCTGCCGCTCTTCATCGTCACCATGGCCTCGCAGAACATTCCCGGCATCGCGGTTCTCAAGGTCAACCACTACGAACCCAATCCCGGCCCGCTCTTCGCGACGACCGGCCTCTTCTCGCTTCTCTCCGCGCCCTTCGGCGGCCATGCGGTGAACCTTGCCGCCATCACCGCCGCCATGTGCGCGGGCAGCGACGCCCATCCCGACCCGGCGAAACGCTATTGGGCGGCGATCAATGCCGGCGTCTTCTATGTGATCTTCGGGCTTGCCGCCGGCGCGGTCACGGCCTTCGTCAGCCTCGCGCCGCCGATCCTCATCCAGGCCGTGGCGGGCCTTGCGCTCATCAGCGCCTTCGCCGGCTCGGCGCTCAACGCCTTCAAGGAGGCGGACGGGCGGGAGGCGGCGGCGGTGACCTTCCTCGTCACCGCCTCGGGCGTTTCCTTCGCCGGCATTTCCGGCGCATTCTGGGGGCTGATCGCCGGCGGCCTGATGCTGGCGCTTTCCCGCCTCGTGGCCAGCCTGCGCAAGTAGGTTACGGCTGGAACGGCAGCGGACGGCCGTTGACCAGCACCTTGCCGTCCTCGCCGAGCGTGAGGTCCCAGGCCTGCGCGCCGTCGCCGGCGTCGCGCGCAAGACCCTTCATCATCAGGAGACCGAAGGACGCCTGGGCGAATTCCGGCACGGTCGCTGAATTCTTCTGGAGATAGGCGACCGTCTTGTCGAAATCGCGCATGGTGATCGTCACGTCGGCGCTATGGCGCTCCTTGTCGTCCGGATAGACCGTCATCTTGCCGGAAAGGTGTATGTCATAAACCGGCGACACGGCGGACACGTCCTCGAACTCCATGGTCATCGCGCCGTTCGGCAGGACGATACGGCCGAGCTCCTCGTTCTGCGCCTCGGTCAGCGGCTCCGCCTTGGTGAAATCGGCATGGTCGGCGAGATAGTTGACCGCGCCGGCGAGATCGAGATCGGCCATCGCCATCCGGAAAGTCGCCTTTTCCGGCAGGACGCCCTCATAGACGGCGGGCAGCAGACCGGCCGGCGGCTTCGGCTTTTCCACGCCGAAACCGAAGCCGAAGCGGGTGGAATGGGCGACGCCGTTCATGGAGAGGTCGTAGGTGACGGCCTCAGCGCCGAAACTGCCCTGCTCGGTCCCCACCGTCACGTTCGAGGCCCTGATCGTCTCGGTCAGGTTGTCGAAGACCGGAAGGGACGCCCGCAGCAATTCCATGAGCTGTTTGGCCTCGGCCGGCTCGAGCTTTTCCTTGTGCATGTTGTCGAGCACGAAGAAGACGAAGTCCTGCAGGACCTTGTAGCGCGCGCCGTCCATGCTGACATCGATATCGAGCGAATCCGCGCCGATCTCCACCCGGCCGGCCTCGCCACCCGTGATCGTCTGGGCGAAGGTCTTCATCACGCCTGTCGAAGAAATGTCGAGGATGCCGGCATCCTTCTTCTCGGCCACGGTGCGCATCGCCGTCTCGCCGACGCTCGCCGTCACGCTTTCCTTCGGCGAGCTGCTGGAGAAGGCAAGCCGCCCGGTGGTCCAGTCCGCCGAGGTGAAGTAGAGGATTTCGGGGTCGTAGACGCCGTCGAGCTTCATCCTGTCGATGACATAGGAGAAGGCGTTCTTCTCCTCCCCGAGCGTGACCGATCCCTTGATGTCGAGATTCTCGTTCGCCTCGATACGGTAAGTGCCTTCCGGCAGCGGCCGCAGATAGGCCGTGACCGGCTTCAATCCTTCGATGGCGACCGCACCGCTCCTGGCCTTGTCCAGAAGCACGGCGGGATCGAAGCGCAGTTCGTAGAACGAGGTCGCGGCCCTCACCGTGACCAGCCCGGCGTCGATCATCTCCTGCGGCAGATAGCGCGTGAGGCGCTGCTGGATGCCTTCGGCCTCGGCGGGAGAAACCTGCTGGGCAAGGACGGGGCTTGCCGATACAAGCGCAAGGGCGGCCGAGGCCATCAGGATCTGTCTTCTCATCATGGCCTCCAGTGCCGAACCGATTTGGCCCGAACATCCATATGCGGCCGCCCCGTGTCAATCCGGCGCGAAACCGGGCGCGGGCCTTGCATTTCCGGCCATTCTCGTTTATCGACCCCCCGTCCGCGTAGACACCCTTGGAGGCAACGCGGATGAGGCTTTCACGAAATCCTCAAGCTTGGCGCGGCCGGAGCATTCTCCGCCGGGACAAGCTCTCCAGTAACACACGAAAGGTAAAGCCATGAGCCACGACACCTACGAGCTCAAGGCCGAAACGCGCGAACGGGTTGGTAAGGGGTCCTCCCGTGAACTTCGCCGCAACGGCCTTATTCCTGCAGTTATCTACGGCGACAAGCAGGCCCCCCTGTCGATCGCCATCTCGACCAAGGAAGTGACCCAGCGCATCCACGCCGGCGGCTTCAAGACGACCGTCGCAACGATCGACGTCAACGGCGAGAAGATCAAGGTCCTGCCGAAGGACTTCCAGCTTGATCCGGTCCGCGACTTCACGATGCATGTCGACTTCCTGCGCGTTTCGGGCGACACCCATGTCGTCGTCGAAGTTCCGGTTCACTTCGTCAACGAAGAGAAGTCCCCGGGCATCAAGGCCGGCGGCGTCCTGAACGTCGTTCGCCATGCAGTCGAGCTGCACGCCCTTGCCGGCAACATTCCGGAATTCATCACGGCTGACCTCGCTGGCCTCAAGGTCGGCGACGGCATCCACATCTCGCACGTCAAGCTGCCGAAGGGCACCAGCCCGGTCATCGCCGACCGCGACTTCACGATCGCCACGATCGCTGTCCCGGCTGCCGGCGTGAAGGAAGAAGAAGCCGCTTCCGAGTAAGCGCCTTCGAACGAGTTCCTTGCGAACCCCGCGTCCACCCGGACGCGGGGTTTTTCTTTGTGCAACCATTGCACTGTCGCCGCGACGAGTTTGAATTATCAGCACTTTTCCGAACCGATATTTCAACAACATTTAAGACTTTGGTGAAAATCTAGCCCCGGGAAACGATGAGCGCCAAAGAGGGGCATATGGGCGGGCTTCACAAAGCGGCAGGAAGGCAACCGGCATGAAAGTGCATTCGGTTGAGAGCCGCTTCATCGCCATCGTCATCGGCGCCCTGCTCGTCTTCGTGGCTCCGCTGTTCGTGCTGTTCCTGATCCTGTCCTCCGACCGCGTGGCGCGCGAGCGCCTGCAGAACACCGAAGTCCTGCTGAAGACCAACGTGCAGGCGCTCGGCAAGCCGCTCTGGGACTTCGACAATGAGAGCATCGACCAGATCGTCGCCGATCTTCAGGCGGATCCCGCCATCGGTTTCGTGCGCGTGCGCGACACGGCCGATGTCATCGATGTTAGCAAGCCCGCCGTCGCGCCCGATCCGGGCGAGGCCCGCTCCATCGTGCGGACCGACATTCTCCACAAGGCCTCCAACGGCATCCAGAAGGTCGGCACGGCGGAAATCTGGCTGAGGCGGGAAGGCCTCTTCTCGCGCTTCACGAAGGACGAGATCGCCATCTTCGCCATCTTCTTCTTCGCCGTCGCCACGCTTTTCACCGCTGCCATCATCGGCAACCGCATCACCATCGTCCGGCCGCTGATGCGGCTGACGGCGGCCATCGAGGCCACCCGCCGCCTCGGCTCGCGCCACCATGTCGACTGGACGTCGAACGACGAGATGGGCGCGCTCGCCGACAATTTCAACGCGATGCAGAGCAAGCTGGAGCGCGACGAGCTGGAGCTGAAACTGGCCCATGCCCGCGCCACGGATATCTACAACCTCACCCCCGCCATGCTGTTCTCCATCGACGGCGAGAACCGCATCACCGCCGTCAGCGACTACTGGCTGCGCGCGACGGGCTATCGCCGCGAGGAAGCGATCGGCGAGGACTTCACCGCCTTCGTCGCCGAGGAATGGCGCGAAGCCTATCGCAGCCGCCACGCCACCAACACATCGGACGGTGGCATCTGCGAGGTCACGGTGCGCTTCCGCTGCGCCGACGAAAGCGTGATCGACGTGCTGATCCTGGAGACGGGCGCCGAGGCCAGCCACGACCGGCAGGCCCTTTCCCTCTCGGTCATGACCGATGTCACGGAGCTCAAGGAAGCGGAAAACCGCAACCACCGCCAGGCGATCACCGACCACCTGACCGGCCTTCTCAACCGGCAGGGCCTCGAATCCATGCTGGACCACATGATCGGCGAGGTCGATGCGCGCGGCCAGCAGCTTGCCTGTCTTTTCGTCGATCTCGACCGCTTCAAGTGGATCAACGACAATCTCGGCCATGCGGCCGGCGACGACGTGCTGTGCCAGGTGGCGATGCGCCTGCGCCGCCAGTTGCGCGCCAGCGACATCATCGCCCGGCTCGGCGGCGACGAATTCGCCATCCTGCTCGCCGCCCCGAACGCCCGCCAGCTTGCCCTCGACATCAGCGATCGCCTCGTGGCGAGCCTGCATGCCCCGTTCCTCGTCGGCGGCGCGGAGCTGCATGTCAGCGCCAGCGTCGGCGTCGCGCTCTATCCCGACCATGCCGCCACCGCAGCCAGCCTGCTGCAGAAGTCGGACATGGCCATGTATGCGCGCAAGCGCGGCGGCAAGAACGGCGTGCAGCTCTTCGACAGCAACATGGTCGATATCGCCCGCACGCGCCTGGAGATCG
This sequence comes from Shinella zoogloeoides, assembly GCF_020883495.1. Lineage (NCBI taxonomy): Bacteria > Pseudomonadati > Pseudomonadota > Alphaproteobacteria > Hyphomicrobiales > Rhizobiaceae > Shinella > Shinella zoogloeoides. The sequence goes on from NZ_CP086610.1 coordinate 2,315,282, forward strand.
AGCAGTCCATCGAGCAGGGCCTGCGCAGCGGCTGGTTCACGGCCCACCTCCAGCCCATCGTCAGCCTTGCGGATGGCCGCGTGGCCGGCTTCGAGGCGCTGATGCGCCTCGACCACCCCGAACGCGGCCTCCTACCCCCGGCCGAAATCATCGGCGTCGCCGAGGAAAATGGCTCCATCGGCAAGATCGGCGATTGCATCCTGTCGAAATCCATCGCCAGCCTCGCCGCCATCTCGAAGCTCGACGGGCTGGCCGACAGCTATCTCGCGGTGAATTTCTCGCCGTTGCAGTTCGAACCCGCCCTGCCCGCCCGCCTTGCCGCCTTGCTGCTGGAAAACGGCGTCACGCCGGCGCGCATCGTCGTGGAAATCACCGAGGCGGTGCTGATGCTCGACAACCCGTTGGTGCGCGAGGTGCTCGACGCGCTCTCCGACCTAGGTTGCCGCATCGCGCTCGACGATTTCGGCACCGGCTATTCCTCGCTGAGCTACCTCAACCGCTTCCCGGTCGATATCGTCAAGGTCGACCAGTCCTTCACCCGCTCGCTTTCCAGCGACCAGCCGGACGTGCGCCGCAAGAGCCGCATGCTGGTGGAGGGCATCCGGACCATCTCGCACCAGATGGGCTGCGCCGTGGTGGCCGAGGGCGTCGAAACCGCCGAGCAATGGGATATCCTGCAGGCGATGGACATAGAATTCGCGCAGGGCTACCTGCTGAGCCGGCCGCTGCCGCTCGAGGCGCTGCTGGAGAAGCTGGACGACTTCGCCCCGTCCCAGGCGCCCGGGCGCCGGGCAGCGGCATTATGAGAAACGGGGAGACGGGATGATGAAGAGACTGCTCCTGGCACTCGGCCTTTCACTCGCCCCCTTGACCGCGCCGCTCGCCGAGCCATTGCACTTCATCACCGAGGAATACGCGCCCTTCAATTTCACCAGGGACGGCAAGATCACCGGGATCACGGTCGATCAGGTCACCGCGATCGCCAAGGCGGCTGACATCGACTACACGATGGAGATCATGCCCTGGGCGCGCGCCTTCGCCATGGCGCGGAGCCGGTCGATGTATTGCGTCTTCACGGCCGGGTATAACCGCGAGCGCGCCCGGCAGTTCGCCTGGATCACCCCCACCCTCAAGGATGAGATGGTGCTGCTGAAGCGCAAGGACGGCAGCAAGGGACCGGCCTCCATGAAGGAGGCGCTCGGTATGAAAGTCGGTTCGCAGCGCGGCGATTTCGCCGTGGAGGCGCTGGAAGCCCTCGGCTTCACGAATATCGACCTTGCCGCCGATATCGACCTTTCCGTGCGCAAGCTCATTTCCGGCCGCATCGACCTGATGCCCACCTCCATCAAGACCTATGAAAGCCTCGTGCAGCAGGGAGAGCCGGTGGAAAAGGCCATGCCGATGTCGGGCCAGATCTTCGGCATCGCCTGCAACAAGCAGACGCCCACCGCCCTCATCCAGCGCCTTCAGGCCGAGCTGAACAAGCTGATCGCCAGCGGCGAGCAGGACCGCATCTTCACCGCCTACGGCCTGCCGCCGAACCCGCGCACGGCGGAAAACGGCGCGAAGGAATAGCCTGCCTGTTGACTTCCGGCCGCTTTCGCGGTGGTGAAGACCGGACACAGCTTTTGGCGGACCATTCCATGCAGATCATCGCCGGGCTCGGCAATCCGGGCGCAAAATATGCGGGCAACCGCCACAATATCGGTTTCATGGCGCTGGACGCCATCCACCGCAAGAACCCCTTCTCGCCCTGGTCGAAGAAGTTCAAGGCCGAGATTTCCGAGGGCGAGCTTGCCGGCGAGAAGGTGCTGCTCGTCAAGCCGCAGACTTTCATGAACCTGTCCGGCGAATCCGTCGGCGAGGCGATGCGCTTCTACAAGCTGGCGCCGAAGGATATCGTCGCGATCTACGACGAGCTGGACCTTGCCCCCGGCAAGGCGCGCATCAAGGTCGGCGGCGGCCATGGCGGGCACAACGGCATCAAGTCGCTCGACGCCCATTGCGGCAAGGACTACCGGCGGCTGCGCCTCGGCATCGGCCATCCCGGCGCCAAGGAGCTCGTCACCAACCATGTGCTCGGCGACTTCGCCAAGGCGGACCATGCCTGGCTCGACCCGCTGCTGGACGAACTGGCCATCAATGCCGCCATGCTGGTGCGCGGCGAGGATTCGCAACTCATGAACAAGCTGGCGCTCGCCACCGGAAGCAAGCCGGAGGAGGACGCATCGGCGAAGAAACCGGCCAGCCAGTCCCATATCCGCGCCGCGCGCAACCACGCCCAGCCGAAGGCCCTGCCCACCACCGGGCCTATGGCCGACATGCTGAAGAAGCTCTTCGGCGACAAGGACAAGTAGCGGCCTATTCTTCCGGCTCGGTCTGGAAGAGCAGCGGGAATCCCGCCTCCTTGGCAAGGTCCGTCGCCTCCTTGGCCTTGGTCTCGGCGATATCGCGCGCGCAGACGACGACCACCGAGGTTCCCATCTTGTGGGCGGTCATCATCACGCGATAGCTCGTCTCCTCCGCCATATGGAAGATGGCCTTCAGCACCAGCACGACGAAGTCGCGCGGCGTATAGTCGTCATTGACGAGGATGACCTTGTAGAGCCTCGGGCGTTGCAGCTTCGGCTTCGTGACGGTCTTCGGGGTGAGGGTCGTGTCACCATTGCTCATGGGAAGCTCCTCGGACTGTTGGCTTCGAGCGGTGTGCGGCCATTGTGCACCGCAGGCGGGGCGACTTCAAGGCCCGGCGGGCCGCAGGCCCTTGACCCTGCCCCGTCCTTCCCCCATAGCGAGGGCAACGATTTTTCCAAGACGAACGGACCATTTCCATGGGCTTCAAATGCGGTATCGTCGGTCTGCCGAATGTCGGCAAGTCGACCCTCTTCAACGCGCTGACCAAGACGGCAGCCGCCCAGGCGGCGAACTATCCCTTCTGCACCATCGAGCCGAACACCGGCGAAGTCGCGGTGCCCGATCCGCGCATGAAGGCGCTCGCCGGCATTGCCGGCTCCAAGGAAATCATCCCAACGCGCATCTCCTTCGTCGACATCGCCGGCCTCGTGCGCGGCGCTTCGAAGGGTGAAGGCCTCGGCAACAAGTTCCTCGCCAATATCCGCGAAGTCGACGCCGTCGTGCATGTGCTGCGCTGCTTCGAGGACGATGACATCACCCATGTCGAAGGCCGGATCAATCCGGTCGGCGATGCCGACACGATCGAGACCGAGCTGATGCTCGCCGACCTCGAAAGCCTGGAACGACGCGTCGAGCAGACGCGCAAGCGCGCCGCCAGCAAGGACAAGGAATCCCTGGCGCAACTGCCGATCATGGAAGCGGTGGTCAAGCTTCTGAACGAAGGCAAGCCGGCCCGCCTTCTCCTGAAGACGCTGGCTCCGGAAGAGATCGACGTCCTCAAGGGCCTCAACCTTCTGACCTCGCACCCGGTTCTCTATGTCTGCAACGTCGCCGAGGGGGACGCCTCGACGGGCAACGCCCATACGGCCGCCGTCGCCGCCATGGCGAAGGAACAGGGCGCGGAATGCGTCATCATCTCGGCCGCCATCGAATCCGAAGTCGCCCAGCTTCCCGAAGAGGAGGCGAGCGAATTCCTCTCGGCGCTCGGCCTTGAGGAAGCCGGCCTCGACCGGCTCATCCGCGCCGGCTACCACCTGCTCGACCTCATCACCTATTTCACCGTCGGCCCCAAGGAAACCCGCGCCTGGACCATCGTGCGCGGCACCAAGGCCCCGCAGGCCGCCGGCGTCATCCACACCGATTTCGAACGCGGCTTCATCCGCGCCTTCACCATCGCCTATGACGACTACATCGCCTACAAGGGCGAGGTCGGCGCCAAGGAAGCCGGCAAGGGCCGCGACGAAGGCAAGGAATACGTGGTGCAGGACGGCGACGTCATCCATTTCCGCTTCAACACGTAAGCGGCTCTCCCATCGGGCACCATCGCTGCCGTCCCTCACCCGAGGGGCGGCAGTTTTCGTTGAAGGGGGCACGATGGCGAGGCCGGCCGCGCTTGCCAAAGCAGGCCGCCCTCGCCATTGTGCCCTTGCAACAGAATGGACGGGATCGTGCCCAGCTACACTTTTGAAGACTTCACGCCCGGTCGCCGCTTCGAGTTTACGAAGCGGACGATGACGGCGGATGAAATCGTCGCCTTCGCGGCGCAGTTCGATCCCCAGCCGATGCATCTCGACGAGGCGGCCGGCCGCGCCAGCATCCTCGGCGGCCTTGCCGCTTCCGGCTGGCACACCAGCGCGGTCATGATGCGCATGCTCTTCGAGGCCTATATCGACGGCTCTACCTCGGAAGGCTCGCCCGGCGTCGATCTCATGGAATGGAAGCGCCCGGTGCTCGCCGGCGACACGCTCGGCGGCCACTGCGAGGTGCTGGAAGCCCGGGTCTCGCGCTCTCGGCCCGACATCGGCATCGTGCGCCTGCGCGCCGAGGTGACGAACCAGCGCGGCGAGACCGTCGCCGTCTCGGAATACATCAATATGCTGCGGCTCGCCGCGAAAGGAGCCGACCATGCGAATGGCTGAGCTTTATCCTTTCGGCGAGGCGGTCGATATCGGCAGCCTCACCTTCACCGCCGAAGACATCATCCGCTTTGCGAAGGATTTCGACCCGCAGCCCTTCCACCTCGATGAGGAGCAGGCGAAGCAGGCCCTCTTCGGCGGCCTCTGCGCCTCCGGCTGGCATACGAGCGCGGGCTGGATGAAATGCTTCGTGCCGTTCTGGATGGGTGAATGCAGGCGCCTCGCGGCGGAAGGCATCGTGCCCCCGAATCTCGGCCCCTCCCCGGGCTTCACCAAGCTCGCCTGGCTCAAACCCGTCTTCGCCGGCGACACGATCACCTATTCGGTGACGCTGACCGGATCGCGCGAACTGGCTTCCCGCCCGGACCGCCTGATCAACACGATCCTCAATGCCGGCCGCAACCAGAACGGCGAGGCGGTCATCCGGTTCGAGAGCACGGTTCTGGAGTTTCTCTGAGGTCGAGACGGAGGGCGTAGCCACGCCCTCCAGCGCACCTCAATCCCCGTCGAAGGCAACCAGCGTTCGCACTTCCACGCCGAGCGCTTCCAGCTTCTTGCGACCGCCGATGCCCGGCAGGTCGATGATGAAGCAGGCCGCGACGATATCCGCGCCCATCTGCTGCAGCAGCTTGACGGCCGCCTCCGCCGTGCCGCCCGTCGCGATCAGGTCGTCGACGAGGATCACCTTTTCACCCGGCTTGATGGCGTCCTTGTGCATCTCCATCTCGTCCACGCCGTATTCCAGGCTGTAGGCGATACGCACGGTCTCGTGCGGCAGCTTGCCCTTCTTGCGGATCGGCACGAAGCCGGTCGAAAGCTGGTGCGCCATGGCGCCGCCGAGGATGAAGCCGCGCGCCTCAATGCCGGCGACCTTGGCGATGCCGATGCCCGCATAGGGATGCACCAGTTCGTCCACCGCGCGGCGGAAAGCGCGCGGATTGCCGAGCAGCGTGGTGATGTCGCGGAAGACGATACCGGGCTTGGGATAGTCCGGAATGCTGCGGATCGCGGCGACGAGTTCGTTTTCAAGCGTAGACATGAGGGTTCCCGACTGCGGAGGGCTTCGTCCGGTTATTGCAGGTGAGGCGCGGCCCCACAACAAAAAAGGCGGCCCGAAGGCCGCCTTTCGACAGAGCAGCGAGCCGCTCAGTGTTCCTTGTTCGCGTAGACCGACTTCTTCGTCAGGTAGATCAGGCCGGTGAAGATCACCAGGAAGACCATGACCATGAAGCCGGTGCGCTTGCGCGCTTCCAGGTGCGGCTCGGCGGCCCACATCAGGAAGGCGGAAACGTCGCGGGCGTACTGGTCGACCGTCTGCGGCGAGCCATCGTCATAGGTGACCTGGTCGTCGGAGATCGGCTTTGCCATGGCGAGCGCCGCGGCGCCGGCGAAGTACGGGTTGAAGTGCGTGCCCTCGGCGATGTCGAGATGCGCCGGCTTCTCTTCGTCGTAGCCCGTCAGCAGCGAGTAGATATAGTCCGGCCCGCCTTCCTGGTACTGCGTGAAGATGTCGAAGACGAACTGCGGGAAGCCGCGGGTGATGCCGCGCGCCTTGGCGATCAGCGAGAAGTCCGGTGGAGCCGCGCCGTTGTTGGCGGCGGCCGCTGCCTGCACGTTCGGGAACGGCGAGGGGAAATGGTCGGACGGGATGGCCTTGCGGGTGAACATCTCACCGTCGCTGTTCGGGCCGTCCTGCACTTCGTAGTTCGCCGCGAAGGCCTTCACCTGGGCTTCCGAGTAACCGAGGCCTTCCAGCGTACGGAAGGCGACGAGGTTCATCGAATGGCAGGCAGAACAGACTTCGGTATAGACCTTCAGGCCGCGCTGGAGCTGGCCGCGGTCATACTTGCCGAACGGACCTGCGAAGGACCATTCCTGCTCGCGCGGGTGGTTCATGGGGAAATGCGGGGTGGCGTGTTCCGCTTCCGCACCGGCAGCGGGCGCCGCCTCTTCCGCCGTGGCGAAGGAGACGCCGAGACCGGCGACGAGTGCGAGCGACAGAATGCCTGCAACAAGCTTTTTCATTGTCATGGTTCCTTTCGTCGCTCGTCTCAGGCCTTGGCCGCCTTGGCGTTCTTCTGTTCCAGAACCGCTTCCGTGATCGAATTCGGAATGCGCTTCGGGGTTTCGATCAGGCCGAGGACCGGCATGATGACGAGGAAGAAGCCAAAGTAGTAGAGCGTGCCGAGCTGCGAGAGGATGACGTAGATGCCTTCAGCGGGCATGGCGCCGAGCCAGCCGAGCATGATGGCATTGGCCACGAACAGCCAGAAGAACAGCTTGTACCACGGGCGATAGACGGCGGAACGAACCTTGGAGGTGTCGAGCCACGGCAGGAAGAACAGGATGATGATCGAGCCGAACATCACCAGAACGCCGCCGAGCTTCGAGTCGATCGGGCCGACATTGAAGGTGATGGCGCGCAGCATCGCGTAGAACGGCAGGTAGTACCATTCCGGAACGATGTGGGCCGGGGTGCGCAGCGGATCGGCCGGGATGTAGTTGTCCGGGTGGCCGAGGTAGTTCGGCATGTAGAAGACGAACCAGGCGAAGACGATCAGGAAGACCGATACGCCGAGGGCGTCCTTCAGCGTCGCATAGGGCGTGAAGGGAACGGTGTCGGTCTTGGACTTCACCTCGACGCCGGTCGGGTTCGTCTGGCCGGTGACGTGCAGCGCCCAGATATGCAGGACGACGACGCCGGCGATCATGAACGGCAGCAGGTAGTGCAGCGCGAAGAAGCGGTTCAGCGTGGGCTGGTCGACGGCGAAGCCGCCAAGCAGGAACTGCTGGATCCACTCGCCGACCCACGGGAAGGCCGAGAAGAAGCCGGTGATGACCGTCGCACCCCAGAAGGACATCTGGCCCCAGGGCAGAACGTAACCCATGAAGCCGGTGGCCATCATGAGCAGGTAGATCACCACGCCGAGAATCCAGAGGATTTCGCGCGGCGCCTTGTAGGAGCCGTAGTAGAGGCCGCGGGCGATGTGCAGGTACACCGCAATGAAGAAGAAGGATGCGCCGTTGGCGTGCATGTAGCGCAGCAGCCAGCCGTGGTTCACGTCGCGCATGATCTTCTCGACCGAGACGAAGGCCTCGTTGACGCTGGCCACGTAATGCATGGCGAGCACGATGCCGGTCAGGATCTGGACGATCAGCATCACCGACAGCATGGCGCCGAAGGTGTAGGCATAGTTCAGGTTGCGCGGAACCGGATAGGAAACGAAGCTGTCATGGACCATGCGCGGCAGAGGCAGGCGCGAGTCGACCCATTTTTCGATGCCAGTCGTCGGCTGGTAGGTTGAATGTTCAGCACTCATTATCAGTAGTCCCCTCAACCGATCTTGATGACTGTGTCGGATTCGAACGAGAAGGTCGGCACGGCGAGGTTCTGCGGAGCCGGACCCTTGCGGATACGACCGGCAGTATCATAGTGCGACCCATGGCAGGGACAGAACCATCCGCCGAAATCGCCGGCCTGACCGAGCGGAATGCAGCCGAGATGGGTGCACACGCCAACCATGATGATCCAGTTCTCCCGGCTCTCCCCGGCCGAACGGTCGAGGTCGGTGGCCTGTGCGTCGGCCGCGATATTGGCGTTGCGGGCGACCGGGTCCTTGAGGTCGGAAAGCGCGACGGCCTTGGCTTCCGCGACTTCCTGGTCCGTGCGGTTACGAATGAAGACAGGCTTGCCGCGCCACTTGACCGTCAGCGACATGCCGGGCGTCAGGCTGGAGACGTCGACTTCGACGGCGCCGAGCGCCAGCGTGGACGCATCCGGACGCATCTGGTCGATGAACGGCCATGCGACCGCTACGCCGCCCACGACGCCCGCCATACCGGTGGCCAGGTAAAGGAAATCGCGGCGAGTGGGCTCGCCCATGGATTCGCTTGTTGTCTCGTGTTCGCTCACGGCTAAACCATCCTCTCACGCAATGTCTGCGGAAACCGCAACGCCCCTTTGGAAACCGGCAAGATCCGGACACAATACGGCCATAGATTCCCCGTCAATCCGGCGCGTTCTATGCTTGATCGCAAATTATGTCCAGCCTTGGCAAGGGGAGGTGGGCACATTGTCGCGGGAAAAAGCCGGCATCTTGACAAAGCATATGCGCCGCCTTGAACATTCGGGCCTTAACGGCTGAAAAACCGAGCGAAAAACGACGCCCGGCGGCCCTATTGCGCCGCTTCCTCATGGCCGAGGAATCCGCCCGACTGGCGCGCCCACAGATCCGCATAGAGACCACCCCGCGCGACCAGTTCCGCGTGGGTCCCCTCCTCCACGATATGGCCGCGATCCATGACGATCAGCCGGTCGAGCGCGGCGATGGTGGAGAGGCGATGGGCGATGGCGAGCACGGTCTTGCCGCGCATCAGGCGCTCGAGGTTCGACTGGATCGCCGCCTCGACTTCGGAATCGAGCGCCGACGTCGCCTCGTCGAGCACGAGGATCGGCGCGTCCTTCAGCATGACGCGGGCAATGGCGATGCGCTGGCGCTGGCCGCCCGAAAGCTTGACCCCGCGCTCGCCGACATGGGCGTCGTAGCCGCGCCGGCCGCGCTGGTCCTCGAGCGTCAGGATGAACTCGTGCGCCTCGGCCTTGCGCGCCGCCTCGATCATCTCCGCCTCCCCCGCATCGGGATTGCCGAAGAGGATGTTGTCGCGGATCGAGCGATGGAGCAGCGCCGTATCCTGGCTGACCATGCCGATATTGGCGCGCAGGCTCTCCTGCGTGACGGCGGCGATATCCTCGCCGGCGACGAGGATGCGGCCACCCTCCAGATCGTAGAAGCGCAGCAGCAGGTTGACGAGCGTCGACTTACCCGCGCCGGAGCGCCCGACGATGCCGACCTTCTCGCCGGGGCGCACGGCAAGCGAGAGGTCCTCGATGACACCGGACTTGCGGCCGTAGTGGAAGCGGACATTCTCGAAACGGATATCCGGCCGGGCGACCTTCAGCTCCCTCGCATCCGGCCGGTCGACGAGGCCGATGGGCTGGGAGATGAGGTCGGCGGAATTCTGGATCGTGCCGATATTGCGCATGATGCCGTTGAGCTGCGTCATCAGCCGGTTGAGCAGGAAGTTCAGCCGCAGCACCAGCGCCATGGTGAAGGCCACCGCGCCGGAACTGACGATGCCGCCGAGCCAGAGATGGATGCAAAGCACCGCCATGCCGGCGATCATCAGGCCGGAGAGGAACGCCATCGAGGCGCGCACGGCCGTCAGCAGCCGGGTGAAATTCAGGATCGTCGCCTGGAAAGTATCGAAGCCGTCGCGCATGTAGCGGTCGTTGGCGTCGTCGCGGCCGAAGAGTTTTAGCGTCTGGATGTTGGAATAGGCGTCGACCATGCGTCCGCTGATCATCGACCCGGCCTCGGCGGAGAGCCGCGCCTGCTCGCGGATGCGCGGCACGTAGGTGCGCGCCAGCACGGCGAAGATCGCCAGCCAGACGACGAGCACCGCCGCCAGCCGCCAGTCGAGCCGGCCGAGCAGAACGAGCGTCGAGGCCGTATAGATCGTGACGAACCAGACGCTCTCCATGAAGGAGGTGATGACATCGCCCGTCGCCTGCCCCGCAGACCAGACCTTGGTGACGATGCGGCCGGAAAAATCGTTCTGGAAGAAGGAAAGCGACTGGCGCGCGACATGCACATAGGACTGCCAGCGCACCAGATTGTAGAAGCCGGGCGTGATGACCTGCTGGTCGACCAGCGCCGTGAGGAAGGCGACGGCAAAGCGCACGACGCCGATAAGGCCGAGCATCAGCAGCAATTCAGGCCCATGCGCGGCAAGCAGCCCGCTCCACCCCGCGCCCGGCGTCACGGTCGCCAGCATGTCGACCAGCCGCCCGACGAACCAGAACGTCGCCGCCTCAATACCGGCCGTGATGCCGCCGAGAACCAGCAGCGCGGCGAACGGCGCCTTGGCCTGCCCGACATAAAACCAGATGAAGGCGAAAAGCCCCTTCGGCGGCCGCAGGTCGTCGCGCCGGGCGAAGGGCTGGATCCAGGTCTCGAAGAAGGAGAAGAGCGGCCGGAAAATCATGTCCTCGATATAGGAGGTTTTGCGCGGGGGGCAAATTAAAGATCGGCAAGGTGGGTGGACGAACTAATCCTCGATGATCCGCTCGATATCCCGACGCCCGTGGAGCACACGGACGATGAGAAGTTCGGTGTCCGTGACGAGATAGTAGAGCTTCATCTCATCGAATCCGTCGATGGGCCACGTTCTCAGGCCGGCAAGCCGTCGGCTCCGCATCGGACGCGGCGACCCTGCATGCGGCGTATGCGAGACGTGGTCGATTGCCAGCCGTGCGGCCTCGATAAAACGGTCGGCGAGGTGGTCCTGTCCGATCTCGATGAAATAGCCGGCCTGCTTGAGCATGTCGGCACGCGCGGCGGGAAGGACGACGGTTTTCAACGCGCCCCGCTTTTGCGCGGCCGAGCGGCGAGGAGCTGCGCCGCCTCCGATTTCAGGTCCGCCCAGAAAGCGGCATCCGGCGCATCGCCCTTGCCGGAGGAGAGCCCTTCCAGCAGCAACGCTTCGAGCCGGGCTTCATTTTCCTTCTCCTGCGCCTCGCGCAGGAGACTGCGGAAATATTCGCTGACATTGCCGTAGCCCTTCGTCTCGAGCTGGCTTTCGACAAAGGACTTCAGGGTATCGGGCAGGGAAATGGTGATCGTCGCCATTGGAACGCTCCTTCTTGCGGCAAGATAGCATCTCTCCCGGCGCATCCCAACAGATAAGAACAATTATGAAAGCGCCCCTGTTCCCAGGGGCGCTTTCCCTGACATTATTCCGCCGCCGCTTCCGCCTCGGCCGCGTCGTCCGCGATGAAGCCGCCGGACTGGCGGGTCCAGAGGTCGGCGTAGATGCCGCCCTTTGCGACCAGTTCGCCGTGGGTGCCCATTTCGTGGATGTGGCCCTTGTCGAGCACCACGAGGCGGTCCATTTCCGTCAGCGTCGAGAGGCGGTGGGCGATCGCGATCACCGTCTTGCCTTCCATGAGGGCGAAGAGGTTTTCCTGGATCGCCGCCTCGACCTCGGAATCGAGCGCCGAGGTCGCCTCGTCCAGCACCAGGATCGGCGCGTCCTTCAGGAAGACGCGGGCAATCGCGATGCGCTGGCGCTGGCCGCCGGAAAGCTTCACCCCACGCTCGCCGACCTGGGCATCGAGGCCGGAGCGGCCCTGCTGGTCGTTGAGGCTTTCGATGAAGTCCCAGGCATTGGCCCGCTTGGCCGCCTCGATGATCTGCGCGTCGGTCGCATCCGGCTTGCCGTAGGCGATGTTGTCGCGGATCGAGCGATGCAGCAGCGAGGTATCCTGCGTCACCACGCCGATCTGCGCACGCAGGCTGTCCTGCGTGACCGTCGCGATGTCCTTGCCGTCGATCGTGATCTTGCCGGACTCCAGATCGTAGAAGCGCAGCAGCACGTTCATCAGCGTCGTCTTGCCGGCGCCGGAACGGCCGACGAGGCCAACCTTCTCGCCGCCGGCGATGTTGAGCGACAGGTCCTCGATCACGCCCTTATTCTTGCCATAGTGGAAGCGGACACGGTCGAAGTCGATGGCGCCCCTGGCAGCCGGCAGCGCCGGGGCCTGCGGCTCGTCCTTGATGTCGTGCGGCTTGGTCATCATGCCCATGCCGTCAAAGACCGTGCCGATATTCTCGAACAGCGCGGTCACTTCCCACATCACCCACTGCGACATGCCGTTGATACGCATGGCAAGGCCGATGGCGACGGCCACCGCACCCACGCTCACGTCGCCCGCCATCCAGAAATGAATGCCGACGGCCGCCGTGAGGAACATCGCGATGACGTTGTTGATATCGATGGCGATGTTGAACCGCGTGATGAGACGCATCTGCTTGTGTACGGTGACGAGGAATTCGTCCATGCCCTCGCGGGCATAGGTTTCCTCGCGGCCGGCATGGGAGAACAGCTTGACCGTCGCGATATTGGTGTAGCTGTCGACGATCCGGCCCGTCATCATCGAGCGCGCATCCGCCTGCTCGCGCGAGACCACCATGAGCTTCGGCACGAAATAGCGCAGGATGCACAGATAGACGACGAGCCACACCAGCAGCGGCACGACGAGGCGCAGCTCCGCAGAGGCGATGATCGCGATCATCGAGACGAAGTAGCTCACCACATAGATGAAGACGTCGATGATCTTCATCACCGTCTCGCGCACGGCAAGCGACGTCTGCATCACCTTGGTCGAGACGCGGCCGGCGAACTCGTTCGAGAAGAAGGCCATGCTCTGGCGGATCAGGTAGCGGTGCATCTGCCAGCGGGCGATCATCGGGAAATTGCCCGCGAGCGCCTGATGCATGGTCATGGTGTGCAGCGCGCCGACGACCGGGATGACGACGAGCAGCAGAAGGGCCATCCAGATGAGCGTTCCGCCCTCACGGGCAAGGAACGTGCCGGGATCGCCGGCCGACAGCCAGTCCACGATATTGCCGAGGAACTGGAACAGCACGACTTCCGCGATGCCGAGCACCATGGAGCAGAAGCCGAGCAAGGCCAGCCACGGCGCGGCAGGGCGCGTATAGTGCCACAGGAAGGCGAACAGGCCCTTCGGCGGCAGCGAGGGCGCTTCCGAGGGATAGGGATTCAAACGACTTTCGAACCAGCCGAACATGGCTTTCTCCGTAATGAAAGACGGAACCGGCATGGACGGCGCAAAACGGGCGCGGTCGGGAATGGGTTCCGGTAGGTTTGCCGCGCGGCGACGAAAAACGTCACACGGCGATTGGAAATGAAGGCAATCTGGGAATCTGGACGGCGGAGTGCCTAGGCGAGAAGAGGCGTAAATCCAGCCGGGAGACGTAGCCGATGCGTGGTATTCATCATGATCCTCCCTTTCTCGCGTTGCAGATGACCTTGGTTACCCCGGAATGGCGCAATTTGCCAGACACTTCGTCGCACGTTCGCATCTGAGGCCAATTCTGTTGCCATGACGCCACATCTGGACCAGAGTCTTTTGTTTTCGTTTGTCTCTTCGGGAAAACCGGCTACCGCTTTTCCCTGACAAACTCTAGGCGACGGCCATGCCAGACCTTCGCATCGCCCTCTACCAGCCCGACATTGCCGGCAACACCGGCACGATCCTGCGTTTCGCGGCCTGCCTCGGCCTTGCCGTCGACATCATCGAGCCGGCCGGCTTCGACATTTCCGACCGCAGCCTGAAACGTGCCGGCATGGACTACCTCGCCACTGTCACGCTCACGCGGCATATCAGTTGGGATCGCTTCGAGGAATGGCGGCAGGCGAGCGGCCGCCGGCTGGTCCTCGCCTCCACGAAGGCGGCGGGCCTCTATACGGACTTCGCCTATCGGCCGGACGACATCCTGCTCCTCGGCCGGGAAAGCGCCGGCGTGCCGGACCGCGTGCATGAGCGCGCGGACGGCCGGGTGCTCATTCCCATGGTCGAGGGCCAGCGCTCCATCAATGTCGCGCTCTCCGCCGCGATGATCTGCGGCGAGGCGCTACGCCAGACGGGCTTTGCGTAAGACTTCGGACCGACCGACATTCAGTTCAGGCTGAGCCGAAAATGGTGCTTTTCCGGGACCCGGAGCGCAGCGTACTTTCGGTACGTGAGCACCGGAAGCCCGGGAAAGCGCCATTTGCAGGCCGGCATGGACTGAATGTTGGTCGGTCCTAGCCGAGGCGTGTCGCCAGCAGCTTGTCGACGCGGCGGCCGTCCATGTCGACGACCTCGAAGCGCCAGCCCTGCGTCTCGGTGATCTCGCCGGTCTTCGGCAGCTTCTGCAGCGACTCGATGACGAGGCCGGCGGCCGTCTGGTAGCTGCGGCGGGCCGGCAGCGACAGGCCGAGCCGGTCGGCCATCTCGTCGATGGGCATGGAGCCGGCGATCAGCCAGGAGCCGTCCTCGCGCTGCACCGCGTAATCGTCGTCGCCTTCCTCGATATCGGCGCGGAATACGCCGGCAATCGCTTCCAGCACGTCGGCGGGCGTGATGACGCCTTCGAAGTGGCCGTATTCGTCGTGGATCAGCAGGATCGGCACTTCCGAATTGCGCAGCGTCTCCAGCACGCGCATCGCATCCATCGTGTCGGGCACGATGGGCGCCTGGCGAATGAAGGCGCGGATATCGAGCGGCTGGCCGGTCAGCATGGCGGAGAGCAGTTCGCGCTTCTGCACGATGCCGACGATGGTTTCCGGCCCGCCATCGGCGACCGGCAGGCGGGCATGCGGGCTCTCGACGAGCTGCTGGTGGATTTCCTCCACCGTGTCGTCGAGGTCGATCCAGTCCACGTCGTTGCGCGGCGTCATGAGACCCCGCGCCTCGCGGTCGGAAAAGCGCATGACGCCGGCGATCATCAGCTTCTCGCCGCCCTCGATGACGCCGGCGGCCTCGGCCTCGGCGACGATGGTCTTGATCTCCTCGTCGGTGACGATGCTTTCGGCAACCTCGTGCTGGCCGAGAAGGCGGAAGATGAGGCGCGTCGAGGCGTCGAGCACCCAGACGGCGGGTGCGCCGACCTTGGAAAGCAGCGACATGGTGGGGGCGACCAGCGTTGCGAACCGTTCCGGGTTCTTCAGCGCGATCTGCTTGGGCACCAGCTCGCCCACGACGACCGACAGGAAGGTGATGACGGAAATGACGATGCCGAAGCCGAGCGGATCGGCCAGCCAGTCCGGCACGCCTTCGGCCCGCAGGATGTCACGCAGGCGCCCGCCGAGCGCGGCGCCGGAGAAGGCGCCCGCGAGAATACCGATGAGCGTGATGCCGATCTGGACGGTGGAGAGGAATTTTCCGGGGTTTTCCGCAAGCTTCAGCGCAGATGCAGCGCCACGCGATCCCTGGGCCGCCATGGTCTTGAGACGCGGCTTGCGGGAGGAAACGATGGACAGCTCGGAAAGGGCAAAAACCCCGTTCAAGAGAATGAGGAAGACAGCAATCGCGAGTTCGAACAAGGACTATGAGCCGTGCTTTAGAACCGCAACGGCGCCTTTCTGTTGATGACGATGGCCGCAAGATAGGGGCGCGCGCGTCCGCCGTCAATCGAACGTGCCGATCACGCTGCCGTCAGGGTCGCATCAATCGGCGCTCGGCAACCGGCGCATGGTGAATTCGATGCGGTCACCCTCCAGCATCCGCCAGCTTTCCACCTCGGTCCAGTAGGCGGCTTTCGGCCAGAGATCGAACCATTCGCGCGCCTTTTCCCGCGCGGCCTGCCGTTCGAGGCAGAAGGTCTCGCGCACGAAATGTCCCTCTCCGGCGGGCTTGCCGCGACGGTGGCGCTCGATCCGGCGGCGAAGGCCTTCGAGCGGGGGCGGTCCGGGAACACGCGCCATGCAGACGTTCCTCCTGGCGGCACATTCGACAGAAGGAACATAAGTCGGCCCCGCGGCTTTTGCGAGTCCCCTCGCCCCGGCCGCAAACGCCCCGCACGGTTGCAAAACGGCGCAAAGTTGGGGACTGTGGCGAAAATGCGATTCGACGGCATCCGCCGCCAGCGGGATAGTGAACCATGGAACGACCAGACCTGCCGAAAGGCTTGCCCGAGGATATCGAAGACAAGAAGGCCATGGCCCGCGCCTGGTTCGAGCAGTTGCGGAGCGCGATCTGCGCAAGCTTCGAAGCCCTCGAGGACGAGCTGGAAGGTCCGCTCTCCGACCTGCCGCCCGGCCGTTTCGTCGCCAAAGACTGGCTGCGCGAGGACGGCGAAGGCGGCGGCGGGCGCATGTCGATGATGGAAGGCCGCGTCTTCGAGAAGGTCGGCGTGCACACGTCGACGGTCTACGGCGAATTCTCGCCGGAATTCCGCGGCCAGATTCCCGGCGCCAGCGAGGACCCGCGCTTCTGGGCTTCCGGCATCTCGCTGATCGCCCATCCGGTGAACCCCAACGTGCCCGCCGTGCATATGAACACGCGCATGGTCGTCACCACCAGCCGCTGGTTCGGCGGCGGCGCGGACCTGACGCCGGTGCTCGACCGACGCCGCGTGATGAGCGACCCGGACACCGCCCTCTTCCACAAGGCGATGGAAATCACCTGCAACCGCCATCCGGTCGCCGACCACGCGAAATTCAAGGACTGGTGCGACGAATACTTCTTCCTCAAGCACCGGAACGAGCCGCGCGGCACCGGCGGTATCTTCTACGACTGGCTGCACTCGCCGGAAGAGCTGGGAGGCTGGGACGCCGACTTCGCCTTCACGCAGGATGTCGGCCGCGCCTTCGCCATGGTCTATCCCAAGATCGTGCGCTCCAACTTCAACAAGGGCTGGACGGAGGAGGACCGCGACGAACAGCTCGTGCGCCGAGGCCGCTATGTCGAGTTCAACCTGCTCTACGACCGCGGCACGATCTTCGGCCTGAAGACGGGCGGAAATGTCGACTCCATCCTCTCCTCCCTGCCGCCGGTGGTGCGCTGGCCCTGACGGCGCGCCATTAGCGGGCTTGTGATTACGGCTTGAGCGGCCTTCGTGGTATCATGCCCCTGTCTGATTCCATCAGGGAGGCAGCCATGATCCATGCGGTACAAGATGCAGCGCATCCGGGCCCCGACCCGCAATCCGCCGATTTTCTCGATCGTTTCGCCGAAACCATCCGTGCCGAAAGCGGCATGGACCTGCCGCACGACTATTTCGTCGCGGAGGCCCGGCTGCGGCTTTCCCGCCGCACCGTCCCGTCTTCCGGCGGGCCGGAATCGTCGGCCTGTTTCGATTGCTGGGCGAAAGGCGAGCACGTCGCCTGACGGCGACGATAATATCGAGCCGGGGTGGAACCCCGGTCAGCCCCTCGCGTTTGTGAAGACAACCGCCCGGGGCAAGCAACCCGCCGGCGGTTTGGCCGCTCCGGCCTCATCTGCTACACTGGTCCCGTTGAAACGACAGGAGATAGTCATGAGACTTTTTGAATGCGGTTCACTCGTCCCCGGATGCGACTGGCATACGCGGGCCAATGACGACGCCGAAGTCGTCCGCCGCGCGGTGGAGCACATGCGCACCGCCCATGGCGAGACCATGATCCGGGAGAGCATGGTCGAGCATATCAAGGAACGCATCGTCAACGAGAAGGCCGCCGACGCCGCCTGACGGCGGCGGCTCAGCCTTCCGTTGCAAGAACCTCCAGCCGGGCAAGCAGCTTTGCCCGGCTCTCATGGAAATTCCCGGCAACCCACGCGTCCTCGATGGCCGACAGCGCCGCGCCGACCTTCGGTCCGGCGGGAATACCGGCGGCCAGCACATCCGCGCCCGTCAGCGGGAAGGACGGCTTCCGCCACTTGCCGGCGCGCGCCAGAAGCCGCTGGCAGAGGCCGGCGCAGACCAGCGCCGCGGGATCGCCCGGCCCGCGCGCCCGCGCGGCGGCAAGCGCCAGCCTGAGGCGCATCACCAGCCCTTGCGGCCCGTTTCGGTACAGCAGCCGGTCGAAGGCGGTTTCGGCAAGCTTCGGCGCAATCTCCGGCGCGGATGCCCAGTAATCGAGCATGGCGGCTTCCGCTTTGGAAAGACGCAGGCGCTCGGCGAGCCGCTTCAGCCGCTCCCGGTCGGCGGGCACCATGGCGGCAAGGCGCAGCAGCGCGTCCGGCGTCCAGCCGAAGGCCTTTTCCGCCTCGATCAGGCCGGGAATGGCGTCGATGCCCCACTTTTCCGTCTCGGGCAGGATTTCCGTGAGAACGCCCGCCTGCCGCATCCACAGCAGCGCGCGGCCCGGATCGGGCGCGCCGAGCAGCTTCTTCGTCTCGGACCAGACCCGCTCGGCCGACAGCCTTGCAAGGCTCTCCTTCGCCCGCGCGCAGGCCTTCAGCCCCTCCGCATCCGGCCGGCCGCTGCCATAGAGCGCGAAGAAACGGAAGAAACGCAGGATGCGCAGGTGATCCTCCGCGATGCGCGTCGCGGCGTCGCCGATGAAGCGCACCGTGCGGCTTTCGATATCCGGCAGGCCGTTCACGAGGTCGATCACCGCCCCGTCCTGCGTGGCGTAGAGCGCATTGATGGTGAGGTCGCGCCGCTCGGCATCGGCCTGCCAGTCGGTGCCGAAGGCGACTTCCGCGTGCCGCCCGTCCGTCGCGACATCCCGGCGCAGCGTGGTCACCTCGAAGGGCACGCCGTCGATGACGAGCGTCACCGTACCGTGTTCGATGCCCGTCGGCACCGCCTTGATGCCCGCCGCCTTCGCCCGCTCCACCACGGCCTGTGGCCGCAGGGTTGTGGCGATATCCACATCGGCCACCGGCAGGCCCATCAGGCTGTTGCGCACGGCCCCGCCGGCCACGCGCGCCTCGCCGCCGTCGCCGTTGAGCAGCGCCAGCACGCGCATCAGCGCCGGATCGGAAAACCATGTCTCGCCGGAGACAGACGTCATGCATAGAGCCTTTCATAGATCACCCGCACGATGCCGGCGGTGATGCCCCAGATGTTATGCCCCTCATAGGGCATGCGATAATAATGCCGCTCGTCGCCGAGCCAGACGCCGCTGCCCCGTTCGTGGTTGCGCGGGTCCATGAGGAAGGAGAGCGGCACGTCGAAGACCTTCTCCACCTCGGCCGGATTGGGAACCAGTTCGAAACCCGGCTGCACCACCGCCAGCACCGGCGTGATCGAGAAGCCCGACAGCGCCTTGTATTGCGGCAGCCGGCCGACAGGTTCGACGAAGCGGCGGTCGAGGCTGATTTCCTCCTCCGCCTCGCGCATCGCCGCCGTCTCGGCGTCGCCATCCTCCGCATCCACCGCCCCGCCCGGAAAGGCGACCTGGCCGGAATGCTTGCGCATGGTCGCCGTGCGCTGGGTGAAGATGACGCGCGCCTCCACGCCATCGTCGACGACGGGAACCAGCACGGCCGCATCGCGCAGCTTCATGTCCTCAAGATGGGGAATGACGCCGGGATTGAGCAGGCTGTCGCCGTGTTCGCGCCAGCTCTCCTCGCCGAGCGTCAGGGTCTGCGCGACGGCCCGGCGGCGGAATTCGGCGGCGCTGTAGGGCGCAAGGCTCATCGGGACAAGGCATCCAGTTCGGCCGCCGGCATGACCGGGAAGACCATTCCGCCGGAGCGCACCGCGAACATCGGCACGCCATCGATGTCGACGGTCTCGCCCAGCGCCACCAGATCGTACATCACCGCCCGCGAGACCAGCGCCTCCAGCCGGCCGCGCACGAGGAGATAGGGCTTCAGCTCGCTGTTCCCCCCCGCGATGACGAAGCGCAGCGGATGCTCCGGCCCCGCCCCCACCACATCGCCGACATTGGTGCGGAAGGTCAGCACCTGCGCCGCGCCCTCTCCGCTCACATTCATCTCCACCGCAAGGAAAGGCGCATCGACGACGCGGATGCCGACCTTCTCGACCGGCGTCACCAGATAGGTCTTCCCATCCTCGTCCCTGCGCAGGACCGTGGAGAACAGCCGCACCAGCGGCGCGCGGCCGATGGGCGTTCCCATATAGAACCACGTGCCGTCGGCGCGGATTTCCATGTCGATATCGCCGCAGAACGGCGGATTCCAGCGCTCGACGGGCGGCAGGCCACGCCCGCCGGTCTCGGCGCCTGCGCGCGAGATCAGGGCGGCCAGTCCCGCAGCGTCCGTGCTTTCGCGAATTTCACCCGTTGCCATTGTTCCGTCCCGGTTCACCCCTATCTCCGCGAGAGGAAAAGGTGGATACAGACACGAGATAGTCATTTCGTGGCCGCTTGTCAGCCACGGCTGCGCTAATAAGCTTTCCATAGAGCGGGCGAACGCGGCGGGGCCACGATTCGCCGGCCGCTTCAAACGGACTGGAGACGACCATGGGCGTTCTGAATTCCCCCGATGCGGGCCTCGACGAAAAGGCGGTGATCGCGGCCGCCGAACGCGCGCTGTCCGATATCGCCCGCATCCGCCAGGAAGTCGCCAAGGTCATCTTCGGTCAGGAAAGTGTGATCGAGCAGACCCTGCTCGCCGTGCTCTCCGGCGGCCATGCGTTGCTGGTGGGCGTGCCCGGCCTTGCCAAGACCCGGCTGGTCGCCACGCTCGGCACCGTGCTCGGCCTTTCGGCAAGCCGCATCCAGTTCACGCCCGACCTCATGCCCTCCGATATCCTCGGCTCGGAAGTGATGGATCAGGACGAGAACGGCAAGCGCTCCTTCCGCTTCGTGCCCGGCCCGATCTTCACCCAGCTCCTCATGGCCGACGAGATCAACCGCGCCTCGCCGCGCACCCAGTCCGCCCTGCTGCAGGCCATGCAGGAATATCACGTGACGATCGCCGGCGCGCGCAACGACCTGCCGAAGCCCTTCCATGTGCTGGCGACGCAGAACCCGCTGGAGCAGGAAGGCACCTATCCGCTGCCGGAAGCCCAGCTCGACCGCTTCCTGCTGCAGGTCGACGTGCATTATCCCGAGCTTGCCGCCGAACGGCAGATCCTCCTGGAAACCACCGGCCTCAACGAAGCGCGGGCCGACGCCGTCCTTTCCGCCGAGCGCCTGATCGAGATCCAGGCCCTTATCCGCCAGATGCCCGTCAGCGAGAAGGTGCTGGACGCGATCCTGTCGCTGGTGCGCGCCGCCCGCCCCGGCAACGGCAACGCCGCCACCGACAAGCATGTCGCCTGGGGTCCCGGTCCGCGCGCCGGGCAGGCGATGATGCTCTGCGCCCGCGCCCGCGCGCTCTACGACGGCCGCCTCGCGCCCTCCGTGGACGACGTGCTGGCGCTGGCCGAACCCATTCTCCAGCACCGCATGGCGCTGACCTTCGGCGCGCGCGCCGAGGGCATGTCGGTGCGCGACGTCATCGCAGGCCTCGTCCGGCAGGCGGGCGGCTGAACGGGATAGAAGCATGGCATCCGTCGGCCAGATCGTCCAACCGACCCCGACCCGCGAGATTCTCTCGCGGGCGCAGGCCCGCGCCGCCCTCATTCCCGATTGCATGGTGGAGGCTCGACGCCTCGCCAATACGGTGATCGCCGGCTGGCACGGTCGCCGCAAGCGCGGCATCGGCGAGAATTTCTGGCAGTTCCGCCCCTATGTCGACGGCGAGAGCCTGTCGCGCATCGACTGGCGGCGCTCGGCCCGCGACGACCATACCTATGTGCGCGACCGCGAATGGGAGGCCGCCCATACCGTCTGGATCTGGGCCGACCTTTCCCCGTCGATGATGTACAAGTCCAGCTTCGGCTCCGTCTCGAAGGAAAGCCGCGCGCTCGTGCTCATGCTGGCGCTCGCCGAAATCCTCGCCCGCTCCGGCGAGCGCATCGGCTGCCCCGGCATCATGGAGCCGATCGCCGCGCGCAACACCGCCGAGCGCCTCGCGACCGCCCTGATGCACGCGCCCGCGACCGGCGGCCTGCCGGACACCGCCATGATCCGCGGCAGCAGCGATATCGTGCTGATCGGCGATTTCCTCGATCCCATCGCCGATGTGATGGACCGCCTCGGCCCCCTCGCCCGCCGCGGCCTGCGCGGCCATGTCGTCGAGATCGCCGACCCGGCGGAGGAGCTTTTCCCCTTTACCGGCCGCACCGAATTCACCGACCCCGAGAGCGGCGAGAAGCTGACGGCCGGCCGCGCCGAAACGCTGAAGGACGACTACGCCCGCGCCTATGCCGCGCGGCGCGAGACCCTTGCCGATAACCTGCGCCATCTCGGCTGGAGCTTCGTTTCCCACCGCACGGACCGCCTCGCCTCCGAGGCGCTGGTGGCCATGCACGCCTATCTTTCCGGCATGCCGGCGATGCGGGCGGAAGGGATCGGCCGATGAGCGCGTTCGCCTTCGCCTTTCCCGCCGTGCTCGCCGCACTGGTCCTCCTGCCCGTCATCTGGTGGCTGCTGCGGCTGACGCCGCCCAAGCCCGCCAGCGAGGTCTTCCCGCCCTTCGCCATCCTCGCCTCCATCCTCAAGCGCGAGGAAACGCCCGCGCAAAGCCCCTGGTGGCTGACGCTGCTGCGCATGCTGATGGCCGCCGCCGTCATCCTCGCCATCGCCGATCCGGTCTTCAACCCGCGCACCAACACGCTTGCGACCAGCGGCCCGCTCGTCCTAGTCGTGGACAATAGCTGGGCCGCCGCCACCGACTGGAAGCGGCGCGCCGAGACCGCCTCCGCGCTGATCGACGATGCGGAGAGCCGTGACGTGCCGGTCTCGCTGGTGCTGACCGCCGACCGCGCGCACGACGCCGTTCCGGTCGACGCCGTGACCGCCCGCAACCGTCTCGCCGCCGCCGGGCCGCGCCCGCTGCCGGCCGAGCGCGGCGGGGCTGTCGCGGCGCTGCGCACAGCGCTCGACGGCACGACGCCCGGCACCCTCGCCTTCATCACCGACGGCATGGCGGGCAGCGGGACCGACGACACGGTCGCCGCCCTCAAGGCCCTCTCGCCCGCCGAGTTTCGCCTGATCGCCGGCGATGGCGCGCCCGCCGTCGCCGTCACCGCCGCGACCAATGGCGCGGACGCCCTTTCCGTCAGCCTGACCCGGCTCGTCGGCGGCCCGGCGCGCAGCCTGCCGCTGACCGCGCATGACAGCCGCGGCCGCCCCATCGCCACCGGCACCGCCGATTTCGCCGCCGGCGCGACCACGACGACCGGCACGATCGCCGCCCCCTTCGAACTGCGCAACGACTTCTCCCGCCTCACCATCGACGGGCTCGCCAATGCCGGCGGCACCTATCTGCTGGACAATTCCTTCCGCCGCCGCCGCGTCGCCTTCCTTTCCGGCGAGGTGCTGGATGCCAGCCAGCCGCTGCTTTCGCCGCTGCACTACATCAACCGCGCGCTCGCGCCCTATGCCGACCTCATCCAGCCGAGCGTGGCCGACCTTTCCTCGGCCATTCCCGAACTGCTGGAGCAAAAGCCCTCCGTGCTGATCATGGCCGATATCGGCCGCCTGCCGGAAGGCGTGCAGGACGAGGTGAAGCGCTGGATCGAGGCCGGCGGCATGCTGATCCGCTTCGCCGGCCCGCGCCTTGCCGCCGCGCCCGCCGACGATCCGCTGGTTCCCGTCATGCTGCGCAAGGGCGAACGCGCGCTCGGCGGCGCGCTCTCCTGGTCCGAGCCGCAACCGCTTGCCGCCTATCCGGCAGGCAGCCCCTTCTTCGGCATGCGCGCGCCGGAAAATATCCTCGTCAAGCGCCAGGTGCTGGCCGAGCCGACACCGGACCTTGCCGAACGCACCTGGGCAAGCCTTGCCGACGGCACGCCGCTGGTCACGACCGGCCCGCTCGGCGCCGGCCGCATCGTGCTCTTCCATGTCAGCGCGGAAACCGGCTGGTCCAACCTGCCGCTCTCCGGCGATTTCGTGGAAATGCTCCGCCGCACCGTGCAGCTTTCGCGCGGCGGCGTCGCAACGGGCGGCAGCGGCCAGCAGGCGCAGGGCCTGCCGCCATACCGCCTGATGACCGCAAGCGGCACGCTTGCCGCCGCCACCGGCGAGGCGAAGCCGCTCGCCGCCGGCGACGCCGGACGGACCGCCGCCAGCTTCGACAACCCGCCCGGCCTCTACGGCACCGCGGACGGCTATGTCGCCCACAACCTCTTCCCGGCCGGATACGCGATCGCCCCGCTCGCCCTGCCGGACGGCGCATCCATCCGGCGCGAGCCGCTGGCCGGTAAGGAGACCTGGTCGCTGAAACCGCACCTCCTCACCCTCGCCGCCCTGCTGCTGCTTGCCGATTGCGCCATCGTGCTCCTGATGGGCGGGGCCTTCGCCATGCGCCGCACGCCGAAGCGCGGCGCGGCCGCCGCCCTCGCCCTGCTGCTGGCCGCCGGAATGCTGGCCGTAGTGCCGTCCGAAAGCCGGGCGGACGATTCCCGGCCCGGCGACGAGGCGATCCTGTCGCGGCTCGACACCACGCATCTCGCCTATGTCATCACCGGCGAGAGCGAGGTGGACCGCATTTCCGAACGCGGCCTTGCCGGCCTCACGGAATTCCTCACCTACCGCACGACGCTGGAACCGGGCGAGCCGGTCGGCGTCGATATCGCCCGGGACGAGCTGGCGCTCTACCCGATCCTCTACTGGCCGGTGAGCGCCAGCGCCGAAATGCCCTCGGCCGCCGCGATCAGCCGGATCGACGCCTATATGCGCAGCGGCGGCACGGTGCTGTTCGACACGCGCGACCAGTTCGTCTCGCTCGACGGCAGTGCGGCAAGCCCCAACACGGAGCGGCTTCAGGCGATCCTCGCCAGCCTCGACATTCCGCCGCTGGAGCCGGTGCCCGCCGACCATGTCCTGACCAAGGCCTTCTACCTGCTCGCCAATTTCCCCGGCCGTTATGCCGGTGGCCCGCTCTGGGTCGAGGCCGAGCTGGACCGCAAGGAAGACCCTTCGCGCCCGGCCCGCGCGGGCGACGGCGTGTCGCCGATCATGATCACCGGCAACGATTTCGCCGGGGCCTGGGCGATCGACGCCAACGGCATGCCGCTGCTGCCGACCGTGCCGCCGGACGAGGTGCAGCGCGAGCACGCCTTCCGCGCCGGCGTCAACATCATGATGTACATGCTCACCGGCAACTACAAGGCGGACCAGGTCCACGTGCCCGCCCTCCTCGAACGGCTGGGGCAGTGACATGACGCTTCAGTTCTCCCCCTTCCTGCCCTGGATCGCCGTCGCCCTCATCGGCATTGCCGGCCTTGCTCTCGCCGCGCTCGGCCTGTGGCGGGGGCTGCACGGCGCTTTCCTGCGCGCGCTCGCCCTTCTGCTGCTGGTGCTGGCGCTCGCCAACCCGGTCTTCCTGCAGGAGGACCGCGAGGCGCTGTCGACGGTCGTTCCCGTCATCGTCGACCGCAGCCAGAGCCAGGGCAGCGAAGAGCGCACCGCCCAGACCGACGCGGCGCTGGCCGGCCTCAAGGAGCGCTTCGCTCACTATCCGCGCATCGAGCCGCGCATCGTGGAGGCCGGCGACGACGGCACGTCGGACACGCCCTCCACCCGCCTCTTCGACGCCCTCACCGCCGCCATCGCCGATGTGCCGCGCTCGCGCGTCGGCGGCGCGATCCTGATCACCGACGGTCAGGTGCACGACATTCCGGAAACCTCGGCCTTCTCCAGCTTCGACGCCCCGGTCCATGCGCTCGTCACCGGCCGGCCGGACGAGTTCGACCGCCGCATCGAGGTGGTCAGCGCGCCGCGCTTCGGCATCGTCGGCGAGGAGCAGGAGCTGAAGTTCCGCGTGGTGGACGACGGCAAGGGGCCGGACACGCCGGCCCGCGTGACCGTTCGCCTCAACGGCAACGAGATCGCCTCGGAAATCGCCCAGCCCGGCACCGAGCAACCGCTCGGCTTCACCGTGCCGCGCGGCGGCAACAATATCCTCGAATTCTCGGTCGATCCGGTCGAAGGCGAGATCACCACCGCCAACAACCGCGCCGTCCATGTCATCGAGGGCATCCGCGAGAACCTGCGCGTGCTGCTGGTCTCGGGCGAGCCGCATGCCGGCGAGCGCGCCTGGCGCAACCTCCTGAAGTCGGACACGGCCATCGACCTCGTGCATTTCACCATCCTGCGCCCGCCGGAAAAGCAGGACGGCACGCCGATCAACGAGCTGTCGCTGATCGCCTTCCCGACGCGCGAGCTGTTCGTCGACAAGATCAACGAATTCGACCTCATCATCTTCGACCGCTACCAGCATCGCGGCGTGCTGCCGATCCTCTACTACGACAACATCGCGCAATATGTGGAGAATGGCGGCGCGCTGCTGATCGCGGCCGGTCCCGAGCATGCCGGCAACGATTCCATCGCCGGCACGCCGCTTGCCGCCGTGCTGCCGGCAACGCCCACCGGCGCGATGAACGAGGCCCCCTTCTATCCGCGCCTGTCGGAGCAAGGCAGGAAGCACCCCGTCACGCGCGGCCTCGAGGGCGCGAAGGACGAGCCGCCCCATTGGGGCCGCTGGTTCCGCACCGTCGATGTGGAGCGCCCCGAGGGCAATGTCGTCATGGAGGCCAATGACGGCAAGCCACTCTTGGTGCTGAACCGCGCCGGCAAGGGCCGCGTCGCGATGCTGCTCTCCGACCAGGGCTGGCTGTGGGCGCGCGGCTTCGAGGGCGGCGGCCCGCATGTCTCGCTCTACCGGCGCACCGCCCACTGGCTGATGCAGGAACCGGCGCTGGAGGAAGAGGCGCTGACCGCGCGCACCTTCGGCCGCACGCTGCAAATCAACCGCCAGACCATCGGCGACGCGCCGGGCGAGGCGGTCCTCAAGCTGCCGTCCGGCGCCACGCAGCGGGTCGCGCTCAAGGAGGCCGAACCCGGCCTCTTCCGCGCCGAGATCGCCACGCGGGAAACCGGCCTCTACGAGATCACCAACGACAATCTCAGCGCCCTCGTCCATGTCGGCGCGGTGGATGCGCCGGAATTCAAGGCGACGATCTCGACGACGCAAACGCTGAAGCCGTTGGCCGAGGCCACGAAGGGCACCGTCCGCCGGCTCGTCGCCGAGAGCGGCGAGGCCGTCTCCCTGCCGCCGCTGCTGCCGGTCTCCGGCCAGATCCGCACGGTCGACGAGAACCGCCTGTCGCTGCGCATGACGGACGAGACGGTGCTGAGGGGCATCAACTCGCTGCCGCTCTTTGCCGGCTTTGCCGGCGTCGGCCTGCTGCTGCTCGCCTTCTCGGCCATGTGGTATCGCGAAGGGCGTTGACCTTACCCCGGTTTCGGCTAATCTGACCGCACGGCCGGAGGCGGCCGGCAGACCCGCGCCTTTCCTGAAGGCATGGCGAACGCCTCCTCAATACCCTTTCTCCACCGTTCATCGTTGGGCGAAGGCGTCGGCAATGCGGGCACTGACGGGAATTTCGCCGGAACGAAAGGAACGGACATGCGCGATTTTCGCGATGCCAAGGCCATGGCGAAAGCCATGCGGGAAACGCTGGCCGCCCGCAATATCGAGATCAACCACAGCGAAGCCCTCGAAATCGTCGCCCGCCAGTTCGGCGTGGAGACCTGGAACATCCTCTCTTCGAAGATCGAGGCGAAACCGCCGGCAGGCGGCATCGCCTTCGAGCAGGCCGTGCCCATCGTGCGCATCTTCGACGTGGCGAAGGCACATGAATTCTATCTCGGCTTCCTCGGCTTCTCCGTCGACTGGGAGCACCGCTACGGCGAGCGGTTCCCGCTCTACACGCAGGTCTCGCGCGGCGGGCTGCGGCTGCACCTTTCCGAACATGCGGGCGATGCCACGCCCGGCGGCAACATGGTCGTCTATATGAAAGGTATCAGCGCCTTCCAGAAGGAGCTGATCGGCAAGGACTACCCCTATATGAGACCGGGCCTCGAGGACGAGGGCACGCGGCTGGAGGTGACGGTGATCGACCCCTTCCAGAACCGCATCCGCTTCATGGAACTGAAGGACTGAGCGCCTTCCGGCGAGGGGTTCAACGCCCCTCGTCATCCCGCCAGGCGATGACGCCCTTCAGCCGCGCATGCGTATCTTCCGCGAAAGGCATGACGAGCACGCGCGCCGGATCGACCGGGCCGGGGAAGGTCAGAGCATTCCACGCCACCTTCTCGAAACCGAGCGGGCCGTAATAGGGCGGATCGCCGACGAGCACGACGGCCTCCGAGCCTTTCCGCCTGGCGGCCGCGCAGGCGATGCGCAGCAGCTCCCGGCCGATGCCCCGGTTCTTGTGCGAGGGGCGAACGGCGAGCGGGCCGAGCAGATGCGCCTTCACGCCACCGGCCAGAACGGGCGTCATGCGCACCGAGGCGATGGTCTCGCCGTCATCCGTGCAGACGAAGGAGAGCGAAAGGTCGTGCGGCCCCTGCTCGCGGATGCGCGCGGCGGCGCGCACATGCCGACCAGGGCCGAAGGCTTCCTCGTTGATCAGTTCGATGGCGGCGTCGTGGGAGGTATCTTCCGTCAGGTAGACGATATCGTGCTTGAGCATGTTCATGGATCAGGGACCGGATACGAAGCTGGAGATGCAGGTGATCGCGCCGCCGCCGAAGGGGGCGCAGCGTGAGCATCAGCGTCGTCGTGGGGTTCCCGTGGTGAACATGCCTGTCGTCTTCCTCGCCGGCTGGAGCGCCGGTGCTGGTCTGCGCGGATAGCAGAAATTTTCACTCTGTCAAAGAGCAAAACGCACCGTTCACTAAAAAGCGCCTATCCAGCCCTGCCCCATGCGCTATCTATGAACGCACGTTCAGGCCGCGATGGGCGGCGAAGGAGACAATCATGGGCATGCTCGTTGACGGCGTCTGGCATGACGTCTGGTACGATACGAAGGCGACGAAGGGCCATTTCCAGCGCTCCGTTTCGCAGTTCCGCAACTGGATCACACCGGATGGCGCGCCCGGCCCGACCGGCGAAGGCGGCTTTGCGGCGGAGGCCGGCCGCTACCATCTCTATGTCTCGCTCGCCTGTCCCTGGGCGCACCGCACGCTGATCTTCCGCAAGCTGAAGAAGCTGGAGGACCTGATCACTGTCTCCGTGGTCGATCCGCTGATGCTGTCGAAGGGCTGGGAGTTCAAGGGGGAGAATGGCGGCACGCTCGACCCGCTGTTCGGCGCAACCGCGCTCTATGAAGTCTATCTCAAGGCCGATCCGCACTATTCCGGCCGTGTGACGGTGCCGGTGCTCTGGGACAAGAAAGAGAACCGCATGGTCTCGAACGAATCGGCGGAAATCATCCGCATGTTCAACTCGGCCTTCGACCGCCTCACCGGCTCGCGCGACGACTTCTATCCGGAGCCGCTGCGCGCCGAAATCGACGCGCTGAACGACAGCATCTACGACACCATCAACAATGGCGTCTACAAGGCCGGCTTCGCGACGACGCAGGAGGCCTATGAGGGCAATGTGACGAAACTCTTCGCCATGCTGGACAGCCTGGAAGAGCGGCTTTCGAAACAGCGCTACCTCACCGGCGGGCGCATCACCGAGGCCGACTGGCGTCTCTTCACGACGCTGGTGCGCTTCGATCCGGTCTATGTCGGCCATTTCAAGTGCAACATCCGCCGCATCGCCGACTATCCGAACCTCTACGGCTACCTGCGCGATCTCTATCAGGTGCCCGGCGTCGCCGACACGGTGAACATGCGCCACATCAAGGAGCACTATTACCGCAGCCACGTCACGATCAACCCGACGGGCGTGGTGCCGGTCGGCCCTGAAATGGACCTTGCCTCCCCGCATGGCCGCGACGGACTGAAGGCGGCCTGACGACCAGTAACTTGACCTACCAGTAATCCGCGAAGGGCGACCGGCCGGCCATCTCCTCCAGCCGCCGGTGGGTCGCCGCCGTAGTTGCGGCCGGCAGGGCGTCGAGCGCGAAGAAGCCGGCCTCGACGATCTCGCGGTCCTTGAGGCGCGGCGCGGTCTGCGCCACGCCATCGCAGCGATAGAGCAGCACATGGTCGCGCTTGCTGGTCTGCCGGTTGAAATAGACATGGAGGAGCCGCGGCGGCGCGCCGATGGCAAGGTTGCCCTCCTCCCGCATTTCCTTGGCCAGCGCCTCCAGCGCCGTCTCCCCCCGCTCGATGCCGCCGCCCGGCAGGTGCCAGCCGGGCACGTAGCTGTGGCGCACGAGGAAGACGCGGCCGGCCTCGTCGAAACAGGCCGCGCGCACGCCCATCGTCATGCCGCGCGACAGCGCGAAGTAGGCGTGAATTACGCGCTTCACGAGGTTCACGAACGGGCCTCTGGCCGGCGGGGCGTTGTCATCCATCGCGGCACTTGGCCGGAAGCAGCCGGCCAAATCAAGACGCACCGCCGCAAATGGCAAGGAATATCCACGCCTTGCGTTTCCCTTGGCAGCCTTATGCTCTAAGGAGGGGTATGTTCAGACTTGCCCATATATCGGACGTCCATCTCGGGCCGCTGCCGGCCCTCACCTTCCTGGAACTATTCTCCAAGCGCATCACCGGCTTCGTGAACTGGCACCGCAACCGTCGCCGGCACCTCTTCACCAACACGCTGGACATCGTGCTGGACGATATCGAGCGGCAGAACCCCGATCATCTGGCCATCACCGGCGACCTCGTAAACCTCGCCTCCTCGCTGGAGATCGCCGCGGTGAAGCGCTGGCTGCCGGAAGCCGGCACGCCGGAAAACGTCTCCGTCGTGCCGGGCAATCACGACGCCTATGTACGCGGCGCCTACGAGAAATCGACACGCGCCTGGTATCCCTACATGCGCGGCGACGCCGGCCCGGACGAGTGGCAGGAAGACAGGCACGTCTTTCCCTATCTGCGCGTGCGCGGACAGGTGGCGATCATCGGCTGCTCGACGGCCGTGGCGACCCCGCCCTTTTCCGCGTCGGGCTATTTCGGCAGCCAGCAGGCGCGCGAGGCGGTGAACATGCTGCGCGCGGCGGGCGAAGCCGGCCTCTTCCGCGTCGTGCTCATCCATCATCCGCCGATCCGCGGCGCGACCTCCTTCCACAAGCGCATGATCGGCATCCGCCGCTTCGCCGCCACCATCTCGACGGGCGGGGCGGAACTGGTGCTGCACGGCCATACCCATCTCAACACGGTCAACTGGCTGCCCGGCCAGACGAAGCCGGTGCCGGTGGTCGGCATCGCTTCGGCCTCGCAGGGACCGGGCGGCCACAAGCCGCCGGCGGGCTACAATCTCTTCTCCATCTCCGGCGCGCCGGGCAACTGGACCATCGAGCGCGAGCGCTATGCGCTGACCGATGACGGCCTTGCGCTGACGCTCGCCGAGACCACACGCCTCTAAGCCCGCGAATAAATTCCCGCCCCCATCCGTTCCCTCCTCCTGAAGCGGCCTGCGCCCGGCAGACGGCCCGATCGAGGAGGAACCTGACCATGCTCCGCCATACCATGCTGCTATCGTTCTGCGCCGCCGTCTCGCTGACGGCGCTTTCCACCGCGCGCGCCGCCGACAGCGACACGACCCAGCCGCCCGTCGCGACCGAAACCACCACGACCTGCACCGGCGGCAAGATCTGGAGCGCCGAGAAGAAGGAATGCATCGCACCGGAGGACATGAAGCCGGCCAAGCACAAGAAGCCGGAGGAACAGAAGAAGTCCGAGCGCGAGATCGACGACAGGCTCTACGCCGCCGCGCGCGAATTCGCCTATGCCGGCCAGTACGGGAACGCGCTGCGGGCGCTGCGCGCCGCCTCGAACCAGGAGGACCCGCGCATCCTCAACTATCTCGGCTACAACACCCGCAAGCTCGGCAACATCGAGCTGGGCATGACCTACTACAGGCGGGCGCTGCAGAAGGACGAGAACTACATTCTCGCCCGCTCCTATATGGGCCAGGCCCTGATCGAGCAGGGCGATATCGAGGGCGCGCGCGTGCAGCTCGTCGAAATCCGCGACCGCGGCGGCGAGAACACCTGGGCCTATCGCGCCCTGCTTCAGTCGCTGGGCGGCGAGCGCACCCGCTACTGATCCGATCCCCGTCGGGGACAAACGTTGCGGAACGCGGGGAAACTGCGTTCCGGTCGCCGTTCACGCTTGCAGACCCAAGGAAGAATGTTTCATATCAGGCGGTCGCTGCCCGGCCGGGAGCGAATAGAGTTTTGATCCCGAACGTTCCCTTGGAAAAGCAATGCGTCCGACGGCAGAATCGAAAGAGTTCCGGCGAGAATTGGTCAATTTGCTGCCGAAGTTGCGGCGTTTCGCCATGACGCTGACGCGCAACGGCAGCGATGCGGACGACCTCGTGCAGGAGGCCTGCGAAAGGGCTATCACGCGAAGCCATCTGTGGAACGGGGAAGGCCGGCTGGAAAGCTGGGTTTATGCGATGACGCGCAATCTCTGGGTGGACGAAATCCGCAAGCGAAAGGTCCGCACAGGGTCGGGTACGGTAGATGTTGCCGAGCAGGATAGCCTGCATATCGAGGCGTCGGCCGACAAGGCGGTCTACGCCAAGCAGTTGCACAAGTTGATCATGACCATGCCGGAAGGCCTTTCGAGCGTCTTCCTGCTGGTGAATGTCGAAGGCCATAGCTATCGGGAAGCGGCGGATATCCTCGGGATACCGATCGGCACCGTGATGAGCCGGCTCTCGGCGGCCCGCATCAGGCTCGCGGCCATGATCTCCGAACAGACGGAAAGGAGGGCCTGATCGTGGAAAGCACGCAGGGTCTCCCGCTCGAAGTACGCCTGTCGGCCTATCTGGACGGCCAGCTACCGGAAGCGGAAGTGGAAGAAATCAACGCTCTCCTGGCCGCCGACGACGCCGCGCGCGCGACCTACGAGAAGCTCAAGCTCGGCAGCGAGTTCGGCGCGCGCGCCTTCGACAGGATGCTGCAGGACCCGATCCCGCTCGATCTGGTGCGCAACATCAAGGAAGCCGGCAAGGACGAGGACGAGACGCCGAAGCTCGGCATTGCCGCCATTCCGGTCTCGGCCGTGCCCGCCCCGCGCCGCAGCGCCTTCTGGCCGCAGGCGCTCGCCGCCTCGCTGGTGATCTTCCTTGCCGGCGGCGCCGCCGGCTATCTCATCTCCGAGCAGAAGCAGACCTCCCAGGTCGCCTCCGCGTCGTTCGCGCCCGTGCGCACATGGCTGGACGATATCGCCGACTACCACCGCATCTATGCGCACCAGACGCGCCACCTCGCGGAAGTGGCGGCCGACGACAAGGCCCATATCGTCGACTGGCTCACGGCCAGCACCGGCGTCGGCTTCACCGTGCCGGACCTTTCCGCCCAGAACCTCACCTTCGAGGGCGCGCGCCTGCTGGTGGCCGGCGGCCGGCCGACGGCGCAATTGCTCTACCGCGACGCCGAGAACGAGGTCTTCGCGATCTGTTTCCTCAAGAGCGAGCCGGTGGATGGCAAGACGGAGCTGACGGAAAGCATCCGCGACGACCTCGGTCTCATCTCCTGGCAGCGCGGCAACGCCTCCTTCGTCGTGGTCGGCCCCTCCTCCGACCCCAATCTCGAGCGCATCGCCCAAGCGGTTTCCACCAGCATCTGACCCCATTCCATCCCAAAGAAAAAGCACCCGGCAGCGACGCTGCCGGGTGCTTTCTTTTAGATCGTTATGCGATCAGCCGCGCAGGGCGATCACATGGTTGGCCGCCGAGACGATGGCTTCGAGCGAGGCGGTCACGATATTCGTGTTGATGCCGACGCCGAACAGCTTGCCGCCCGGATGCTGGACCTCGACATAGGCGATGGCCGCCGCGTTCGAACCCTGCTGCAACGAGTGCTCGGAATAATCCACGACCGACATCGGAACATCGAGATAGATCGACAGCGCATTGATGAAGCCGTCGATCGGGCCGGTGCCTTTGCCTTCGATGCGCTTGACCTCGCCGCCGTCGGTGATCTCGGCCGCGACGATGCGCGTGCCCTTGTTGCCGGCGTCGGGATAGGTGTGATGATCGACGAAGCGCAGGCGCGTGCCCGGCTGCGTGACATAGCGCGCGATGAAGCTCTCGTGGATGCGCTTGGCCGGCAGCTCGACGCCTTCCTCATCCGTGATACGCTGGATTTCGTCGCGGAACTCCACCTGCAGGTTGCGCGGCAGGTTGATGCCGTAGTCTTCCTGCAGGATATAGGCGATGCCGCCCTTGCCGGACTGCGAGTTAATGCGGATGATCGCCTCGTAGGAACGGCCGACGTCCTGCGGGTCGATCGGCAGATAGGGCACTTCCCACAGCGGCTTGTTGGCCTTCTTGATGGCCTTCATGCCCTTGTTGATGGCGTCCTGGTGCGAGCCGGAGAAGGCCGTGTAGACCAGTTCGCCGACGTAAGGGTGACGCTCGGGAATGACCATCTCGTTGGAATACTCGTAGACGGCCTTGATGCGCTCGATATCCGAGCAGTCGAGCTTGGGATCGACGCCCTGCGTATACATGTTCAGCGCCAGCGTGACGACGTCGACATTGCCCGTGCGCTCGCCATTGCCGAACAGCGTGCCTTCCACGCGGTCCGCGCCGGCCATCAGGCCGAGTTCCGTCGCGGCGATGCCGGTGCCGCGGTCGTTGTGCGGATGCAGCGAGATGAGCACGTTCTCGCGGTTGTCGATGTTGCGGCACATCCATTCGATCTGGTCGGCATAGATGTTCGGCGTCGCCATCTCGACGGTGGACGGCAGGTTCAGGATCAGCTTGTTGTCGGCCGTCGGCTTCACGATCTCGACGACCGCGTTGCAGATTTCCAGCGCCACTTCCAGCTCGGTGCCGGTGAAGCTTTCCGGCGAATATTCGAAGCGGTAGCCGCCGCCGGCCTTGGCCGCCATGTCGGTGATCATCTTGGCCGCGTCGGTCGCGATCTGCTTGATGCCGGCGACGTCCTTGGCGAACACCACGCGGCGCTGCAACTCACTGGTCGAATTGTAGAAATGGATGATCGGCTGATGCGCGCCCTCCAGCGCCTCGAAGGTGCGCGTGATCAGCTCGGGGCGGCACTGCACCAGCACCTGCAACGAGACGTCGTCCGGCACATTGCCTTCCTCGACGCACCAGCGGGCGAAGTCGAAGTCGGTCTGCGAGGCCGAGGGGAAGCCGATCTCGATTTCCTTGAAGCCCATGTCGAGCAGCAGTTGGAACATGCGGGCCTTGCGATCATGGCCCATCGGGTTGATCAGCGACTGGTTGCCGTCGCGCAGGTCAACCGAGCACCAGATCGGCGCCTTGTCGATCGTCTTGCCCGGCCAGGTGCGGTCCGGAATGTTGATCGTGGGGTAAGGCTGGTACTTGACCGCCGCCTCGGACATGCCCTGCTTGGGGGTGTGGGTCTTCAGAATCATCGCGTCTTCTCTTCGTCGTCCCGGCATTCGCGGAAGGTCTTAGCGCAAGGATTGGCGCTTGGCGACGGCGAATGCTGGCCATGGGCGGCCAGAACCGGAATTAATGCATGGGGTGAAGCGAGGAGCTATTGCCGGCAGGGCTTTTCGGCCGCCGGGCGCTCCTCAGCGAACCCGGCAACCGCGCGTAAGGCCGAGAAGAAGAAGCGAGGAGAAGCCGCGCGAACGCTCGCGAACAGCAACGCTGCCGCGGGAAACTCGTTCGATGATCTGTGCGCCGGTCTTCAACATGAGGCGGCTTATAGCGGCGGGAAGGCCGCCGCGCAACCCACCTGAACGAAAAAGCCCTCCGCGATGGGAGGGCTTCCTCAATTCAAGTGGCAGAAAAGCCTCAGATATCGGCCTGCGAGGTCACGATGCGCGAGACGAGGCCGTAGCCCTTGGCTTCTTCTGCGGAGAGCCAGTAGTCGCGGTCCGTGTCCTTGGCGATCTTCTCGATCGGCTGACCGGTGGCGTCGGCGAAGATCTTGTTCAGGCGCTCGTTCATCTTGATGATCTCACGCGCCTGGATCTCGATGTCCGAGGCCATGCCGCGGGTGCCGCCCGACGGTTGGTGCAGCAGGAAGCGGGTGTTCGGCAGGCAGATGCGCCGCTCCTTGGGCGCGGCGACATAAATCAGCGCGCCGGCGGAGGCGACCCAGCCCGTGCCGATCATCCAGACCTTCGGCTTGATGAACTTGATCATGTCATGGATGGAATCGCCCGATTCCACATGACCGCCCGGCGAGTTGACGTAGATGCGGATGTCCTCGTCGCTGGACGCGGCGAGCGCCACGAGCTGCGAGCAGACCTTCTGCGCCAGTTCCTGGTTGATCGGCCCGTAGATGAAGATCGAACGCGACTTGAAAAGGTTCGCCTCCGTTTCCTTGCCCAGGGGCACTTCCGTCTTCTTGTCGTCTTCGTCGCTCATCCAAAGTCTCCGGATTGCTCGTCAATAGTCCTGTCGCCGTTCAGATAATGCGACTCACCGGCCAAGACAATGCAACAAAGCGATAACGCGCGATAGGGTTTGTCGCCGCCGCGGGAAAACAGGGTAAACGCCCGCCGCTTGTCATTCCGCAAAACAACCATGGATTTTACAATGGACGGATTGCCCCTTGCCGACTAGAGTATGCAGATTACTGAAAAACTGCATCACCGACCAACCAAAGGCAGCGGAAAAGGGGACACCATGATCAAGCGCATCATACTCGCATTCACCGCATTTGCGGCCACCGCCGCACCCGCCTTCGCCCATCTCAATCCGCAAGAGCACGGCTCCTTCATGGCCGGCCTGTCGCACCCGCTCTTCGGTCTCGACCATATCCTCGTCATGGTGGCGGTGGGTCTGTGGGCCGCGCAGATCGGCGGCAAGGCGCTGTGGGGCGTGCCGCTCGCCTTCGTCACCACGATGGCCATCGGCTTCGGCCTTGCGCTTGCCGGCATCGGCCTGCCCTTCGTCGAGCCGGCCATCCTCGCCTCGGTCGTCGCGCTCGGCCTGCTGGTCGCCATGGCCGTCAAACTCGACACGGTCATGTCCGCCGCCATCGTCGCGGTCTTCGCCCTGTTCCACGGCCATGCCCATGGCGGCGAACTCGGCTCGGCGGGCGCCTTCCAGTTCGGCGTCGGCTTCGTGGTCGCGACGGCCCTCCTGCATATTGCCGGCATCGGGCTTGGCCTCGGTATCGCCCGCCTTTCCGGCGGCGCTCTGGCCGCCCGCATCATCGGCGGCCTGACGGCGCTTGCAGGGCTGGTCCTCGCCTTCGGCTGACGGCCGACTTCCAGGGATCATGGCTTGAAAAAAGCGGCGGTGCGCATGCATCGCCGCTTTTCCTTTATGGCGCGGCCTCGACGGGCGGCGCGACACGCACGCGCTCGCCATGCGCCTTTTCCGTTTCCGGCTCGACATGGATGGCGACATGCACGCCCGGCTGCGCGGCGCCGATGGCGTCCTCCAGCCGGTCGCAGATTTCATGCGCCTCGCCCACGGACATCGCCGCCGGCACGACGAGGTGGAAATCGACGAAGGTCGCCGCCCCGGCCCTGCGGGTCTTGAGGTCATGCACGCCGAGCGAGCCGGCGCCATTCGCCGCGATGGCCGCCTTGATCGCCTCCGCCTCGTCCGGCTCCACCGCATGGTCCATCAGCCCGTCGACGGAATGGGCGATGACCTTCCAGCCCTGATAGAGAATGTTGAGCGCGACGAGCACCGCAAGCAGCGGATCGAGCACCGGAAAGCCGGTGGCAATCGCCAGCACGAGGCCGACGAGCACGCCGACCGAGGTGACGACGTCCGACAGGATATGCTGCCCGTCCGCCGCCAGCGCCGGCGAGCGATAGCGCCGGCCGGCGCGGATGAGCACATAGGCCCAGACCGCATTGATCACGCCCGCCGCGAAATTGATGGCAAGGCCGAGGACCGGCGCATTCATCGGCTCGGGCGCGAGCACGGCCGGCAGGGCCGCCAGAACGATCAGCAGCGCCGCCACCACGATCAGCACGCCCTCGAGCACCGCCGAGAGATATTCCGCCTTGTGATGGCCGAAGGGGTGGGTCTTGTCGGCGGGTTTTGCCGCATAGCTGACCGCCACGAAAGCGACGATGGCCGCCACCACGTTGACGCTCGATTCCAGCCCGTCCGACAGCAGCGCCACCGACCCCGTCACCCACCAAGCAACGAGCTTCAGCCCCATCACGCCGAGCGACAGCGGAATGCCCCAGAGAGCGAGCCGCCTGACCTTGTCCGAATTCTTCATACCACTCTCCATGCGCATGCAAACGAGTTGCAAAAGCCTGGCCCATCAACGCAAAACCGCGCGCACGGGGACGTGCACGCGGTTTTTTCTTGGGTTTCGCTATGGACCAGAGCGGCTGCGTTGTCAAAGCCAAAGCGGCCAACCGGCGAAGGAATAAAAGCCCCTCACCTGCCTGCCGGCATCCTCTTCCCGTAAACGGGGCGAGGAACGATGGGCGCGCCGTTCTGCCCCTTCTCCCCGCCTGCGGGGAGAAGGTCCCGGCAGGGGGATGAGGGGCAGCCCCGCAAGACTACGCCGCCTTCACCCTCCCCTTCTTCGACAGATGCGCCACCACATTCTCGATCATGCGCATGCCGGCGTCCTGGCCGAGCGTCATGATCGATTCCGGGTGGAACTGCACTGCCGCCACCGGCTCGCTGGCATGCTCGATGCCCATGATCGTGCCGTCCTCGCTCTCCGCCGTGATGATGAAATCGCGCGGCAGCGTCGCCGGATCGGCGAAGATCGAGTGATAGCGGCCGACCGTCACCTCCTTGCCGAGACCGGAGAAGACAATACCCGGCTCCAGCACGCGGATGCGCGAGGGCTTGCCGTGCATGGGAACGGCAAGCTGGCGCAATTCGCCGCCATAGGCTTCCGCAAGGGCCTGAAGCCCGAGGCAGACGCCGAAGATCGGCAGGTTGCGTTCCCGCGCCTTGCGGATCGTCGCCTTGCAGTCGAAGTCCTTCGGATTGCCAGGGCCGGGCGACAGCACGACGAGGTCCGGCTTGATACGGTCGAACACCTCTTCCGGGACGGGCGTGCGCACGGTCGTCACGCTCGCGCCGGTCTGGCGGAAATAGTTGGCGAGCGTGTGGACGAAGCTGTCCTCATGGTCGACGAGCAGGATCTTCACCCCTGCCCCGACAGCCGCGACATCGCGCTGGACCTTGGCGGAATTGCCGGACTTGGCATCGCGGATGGCTGCAATCATGGCGGAGGCCTTCAGTTCGGTTTCGGCTTCTTCTTCTTCCGGGCTGGAATCGTAGAGCAGCGTCGCGCCAGCGCGCACTTCCGCGATACCGTCCTTGATGCGGATGGTGCGCAGCGTCAGGCCGGTATTCATGTCGCCGTTGAAGCCGACCATGCCGATCGCCCCACCATACCACGCACGCGGGCTCTTCTCATGCGCCTCGATGAAGCGCATCGCCCAGAGTTTCGGCGCACCCGTGACGGTCACGGCCCAGGCATGCGAGAGGAAGCCGTCGAAGGCGTCCATGTCGTCGCGCAGGCGTCCCTCGATATGGTCGACCGTGTGGATGAGGCGCGAATACATCTCGATCTGCCGGCGGCCGATGACCTTGACGGAACCCGGCTCGCAGACACGGCTCTTGTCGTTACGGTCGACGTCCGAGCACATGGTCAGTTCGGATTCGTCCTTCTTGGAGTTCAAGAGCTTGAGGATCTGTTCCGAGTCGGCAATCGGATCGTCACCGCGCTTGATCGTGCCGGAGATCGGGCAGGTCTCGATGCGCCGGC
Organism: Shinella zoogloeoides; assembly: GCF_020883495.1. Classification (NCBI taxonomy): domain Bacteria; kingdom Pseudomonadati; phylum Pseudomonadota; class Alphaproteobacteria; order Hyphomicrobiales; family Rhizobiaceae; genus Shinella; species Shinella zoogloeoides. The sequence goes on from NZ_CP086610.1 coordinate 2,354,760, forward strand.
CCGACACGCGCACGAACATTTCCGGCGAAGCGCCGACGAGGTATTCCTGGTTGCCGAGGTTGATGAAGAAGGAATAGGGCGACGGGTTGATCGCCTTGAGGCGGCGGGAGATTTCCGACGGCTTGCTCTCGCAGCGCTCTAAGAACTTCTGGCCCGGCACGACCTCGAAGAGATCGCCCCGCTTGAAGCTCTCCTTCGCCTTGACGACGAGTTCGGCATATTCGCCGGGCCGGTGGTCGCCATGCGGCGGAATGACATCGACGGTCTGGAACGGCTCGGCGGCAATCGCCTCGCCCTTGCCTTCCGTCGAAAGCCCGTCCTTGGCGAAATCGTAGCGGTCGATCCAGGCCTTGGCGGCGTAATGGTCGACGACGAGAATCTCGTCCGGCAGGAAGAGCACCATGTCGCGCTGGTCGTCCGGCCGCTTCAGCTTGAGGTCGATGGCGTCGAACTGGAAGGCGAGGTCGTAGCCGAAGGCGCCGTAAAGGCCGAGGCTGGCATCCTCCGCCGAATGGAAAAGGTCCGTGACGGCGCGCAGCACCGTGAAGACCGTCGGCATCTTGGAGCGTTCTTCCTCGGTGAACACCCGGTCGGGCATCTTCACCTCGAGGTCGAGCCGGCTTGCCGTGCGCGCACCCAGCGCCAGTTCCGAAACCTGCGCCAGACGGTCGGCGATCAGCGACAGCAGCACCTCGCCGCGCGCATTATAGGCCTCGATCCAGACGGCCCGGCCGAAGGAGGAGATACCGAGCGGCGGATCGACGACCGCCGTGTCCCAGCGCGTGTAGCGGCCCGGATATTCGTAGTTCGAGGAGAAGACCGCGCCGCGCCGCTCGTCGAGCTTGTCGACATAGGTGGAGATCGCATCGGCATAATTTGCCGCGCGGCGGCGGCGCGTGACGGTCACCCCGCCGCGCGTCTCATAGGCTTCGCCGCCGTCTTCCAGAATTTTCGTGGCCATTCCCCAACTCCGTTTCAGGCCCGGTCTTCGCAAGGCGGCCGAACACAAAAAAGCCGCCTCGAATTTTCCGGGCGGCTTGTCGTCTCAATCACGCATGACTGGTCAAGGCCGCCTCAGCGAGCCCACCACCAGCCAGAAAGGATACGTGCGTTCATCATGGGCGGAATTGTTAGCGGCAGCAGCCTCGGCGCGCAAGCCCTTCCTCGCCGCCCGTAAAAAGAAACGGCGCCCGAAGGCGCCGTCCCGTCTGTCATGCGCTTAGAACTTGCGCGAAATCGAAACCTTGAAGGTACGGCCCGGCTCCGAATAGTAGGCCTTGGGCTGGGCGGTCGAGGTCGTCAGGTCGATATCGCGCCACTTCACAGCGTCGTAATATTCCTTGTCGAAGAGATTGTAGACGCCAGCCGTCACACGAAGCCCTTCGAACTGTTCCGGCTCCCACCAGCCGGTCAGGTTCACGATGCCGTAGCCGCGTGGCTGGAAGGTGGCATCGGACTTCTCGCTGACCGCGGCAACGGCGATCAGGCTGGTGTCGACACCCCAGGTCTCGGTCGAGTAGCCACCGCCGATGATGCCCTTGAACGGCGCGACGCTTGCCAGCTTCTTGCCCGTTTCGCGATCCTCGGCGTTGGCATAGGCGAAGGACGCGTGGACGTTGAAGCCATTGGCGAGGGACTTGTGTACGCGCCCTTCGAAACCGAAGATGCGCACGCTGTCGAGGTTCACATAACGGGTCGTGCCCCAGGGGAACGCCGGATCGCTGTAGTCGATCTCATCGTTGATGAAGTCCTTGTAGCGGTTGTAGAAGCCGGTGATGCGACCACCGAATTCAGAATCGCCGAGGTTCGCACCGACCTCGAAACCATTTGCCGTTTCAGGCTTGAGGTCCGGATTGCCGATCACGCGGTACATGGGAGGCGTCGCGTAGTTCATGTAGAGTTCGCTGGGGTTAGGCGCCTTGAAGGCCATGGACCACTGCGCGAACAGCTCCACCTCGGGGCTGACTTCATATGCCGCCCGCAGCTTCGGCGAGAACTGGAAGTCGCTCTGGCCCGCCGGAAGGCCCTTGTAACCGCTGTTGGCCTGGTACGCGGCCGTCTCCTTCGGGCTATAATCATACCAGTCGAAGCGCAGACCCGGCGTCAGGCTGAAGCCTGTGTCGGCGAAGGAAATCTTGTCGTCGATGAAGAGACCGACGCGATAGGCGTCGACATCCGGCATGTCGGCCTGATTCGTATGATGGAAGCTGCACGACATGGACGGAGGCACCATCGTATCGCAGACGTCACGCCCAGCCGAATACTGGCTGTACTTGGAGTAGGACAGGTTCCCGCCCACGGTAACATCATGCACGGTGGAACCCCAATCGAACTGGTTACCAAGCGAACCGACGATGCCGAAGCCGTTTTCCTCCATCTCGTTTCCACGATACCAAGGACCTGCCAACCCACCGGTACGCGTGCCGTAGACAGAGTTGTCGCTGACGACCTGTTGCCAGTAGAGCGTCGCATCTGCGCGGTCGATCGGCCCGGACAGGTCGGGAGCGTCATAACGGTAGTCGACCGAAACACGATTGCGCTCACGCTCCTTGTCGCCGTCCAGGTCGGAGTAATTACGCGGCGTGATGCCCCCTTCGTCGGTCTTGAGGTCGGTCGTCGTATCCTTGTGGAAACGTTCCGCCGTGAGACCGATCGTGTGACCGCCACCGACGTCGTGGCGCACCTTGAACATGAAGTTCTGCTGATCGAAATCGGCCGGATTCGACTCGGTGCGCGTGGCGCCGATCGTGTCCACCGTGCCCATGTTGCGCCGCTCATGACCGCGCACGTATCCGCCCTGGAACAGGACCGAGGTATCCTGGAAACGCTTTGCGAGAGCCACCCATGCGCCAATGGACCGATCGGCGCTGTCATACGTGCTCTTGACGAGACCGCCGAAGTCCTTGCCGTCGGCGATGAGATCATCCGCCTCAAGCGTCCGCAGTACCAGCGCACCGCCAAGTGCGCCCGAGCCGGCGCGGCTGGAATCGGCGCCACGCATGACGTCCACGGTAGAAATCGACGAGAAATCATAGGTATCGACACCGCCATCGCCGCGCGTCGAGGAGCCGAGCGTCGTCGAGGGACCCGGCTGACGCGCGCCATTGGTCAGATAGGGAAGCGGAACACCGTCGATGCTGGTCAGAACGCGATCCGCATCCAGGCCGCGAATGTTGACGCCGGAGCCATCGAACCCTGTCCCGACACCCGGCTCGGTCGTATTGCCGAGGTCCGTGATGCTGGAGATCTGACGCCTTGAGATTTCCGTTGCAGTGGTCTGCGTGGCAAGCGGCGTGTCAGCGACCGAACCGACGGGCAGAACCCGCCTGCCCTTCACCACAACCGCCTGCAGGTTGGTGCTCTGACCGGTCGAAGCACCGGCGGCGTTTGCCGCATCCTGCGCAAGGGCATCGGTGGAAAGCGAAAGCACGGCGAGCGCCGTGCAAGCCAGAAGTGCGGTGCGGTAACGCCGGGCCTGCATGTCTATCCTCTTGGGTCAGCGCGCACGACAGCGGCCAGACGCAGGGGATGCGCCGGCTCTCAGCCATGCGGAAATATGGCGAAAACATGGTCGGGCCTGAAGCCCGCCCCATCGCTATGAAACATGATTAAACTTGTCAACATAAAAAAGATGACTTTCTCAATCCACTATCAAGGAAGAACGGCCCTGTCACATAAATGACGATTTTCAAGAGAAGGCGCCCCGGCTCTTTCAGACCATCCGCAGAACGGGCCGCCGGAATCGCGAATTTTCACCGTCGCGGGTATTTTCCCAATCCGTAAGCATATGCTAATGGCTTGATCGAAACACAGGCAGCAAGGCAATCCCATGGTTTCCCGCATGGTGGACAGGTTCCGCGAGTTGCAGCAGAAGCTGGCGGACGTGATCGAGCATTACGAAACGCCGGAGTTCAAGGCGCTGGACGGCAACATGGCCGCCGCCTTCCAGGCGATCTGCCGGCATGTGCCGCGCAACGCAGACGAGGAGCGCACCATGGCGGCCTTCTTCCTCGACCTCATCGAGAGCAACGATGCGGGCGACAATATCCATATCATCCGCCGCGTGCGCGCAATCGTCGTCGACGGCATCGCGCGGGACCCGCCGGCGATGGAAATCGCGAACGGCGCCGGAATCTAGCACGCCGGCAACCGCGCTTCAGCCACACCCCTGCAACCAAATCCCCCGTCCGACGTTTCCCCGCCAGTATCTCAGCCGGGAGACACCCCATCGCCACGATCCGCCACCTGCCCCTTCTCGCCGCTGTCCTCCTGCTCACCGGCGCCGCCGAACTGCCGAAGGACGGCCCGCTGCCCGCAGCGCGACCTGAATCCAGGGCCATCGAAGCCCCCGAAGACAAGGTCGAGCCGCGCCCGCAAGAAGATGCGGGGGAGCAAGCAGCCTGTCGGACAGCTCTCAAGGAGGCGGGTGCGGTCTTCGCGGAGGCCCCGGCCGTCGAGGACGGCAGGGCCTGCGGCATCGAACGACCGGTAACGCTCAAGGCCCTTGCCGGCGGCATCGAGGTCGAGCCGGACGCGACCGTGCGCTGCGAGGCGGCGCTACAGCTTGCCCGCTGGGTGGAAGGCTCGGTCAAGCCGGCCATTGCGGTCGCCATGCCGAAGGAGGCGATCACCGGCCTCTCCCAGGCCTCGGCCTATGTCTGCCGCAATCGCAACGGCGCGCCGGAGGGCAAGATTTCCGAGCACGCCTTCGGCAACGCCATCGACATAGCCGGCTTCACGCTGAAAAGCGGCAAGACGCTCGCCATCCGCCCCGCCGACAGGGACGCTACGCTGGAGGGCGCCTTCCAGCGCGCCATCACCGAAGCCGCCTGCCTCTATTTCACGACGGTCCTCGACCCCGGCAGCGACGCCGCCCACCAGAACCACCTGCATCTCGACGTGAAGGCACGACGCGGCGGCTATCGATATTGCTGGTGAGACTGTGCGTGTTCGGCACAAAAAGGACAGCCCGCGCCGTATGCATTGCGGGCGGCCTGAGTTGAAATCGGGCGTCTCCCGGCACCGCCCCTGACCGCGTTTTCCGAAGCCAGCCACGCTGCCCGGGCAGGTGAAACGCCCCGCGCCATCCACCGCCCTGCCGCGGATATAGCGAATCACTCGAACCGAGAGCGTTGCGGAATAGTTACAGACTCGTTACCCGGCTCAGTGTTACATGACGATACGCAATTCTGGAGGGACTTCGATGATGAAGCGTCTTTTGGTCAGGACGACCGCCGTACTCCTCATTTCGTCGGGCGCAGCATACGCGGCCGACCTTACGGAACCCGCCCCCGCAACGTTTGAAGAGCGGGTGGCTTCGAACTTCGACTGGTCCGGCGCCTATGTCGGCGTGAACGTCGGCGGCGGGTTCGGCACCTTCGATCATCCGTTTGCCATCACGGCGCCGGCACCTGTCGGAACGGTTGTCGATGGTTCCGTTGACATCAGCGCTGGCGGCTTCCTCGGCGGCGTACAGGCCGGCTATAACTGGCAGAATGGCGATTTCGTATTCGGTGCCGAAGCCGACTTCCAAGGTTCGGCCGTGAAGGCCGAAGACTCTCTCAGCGTCAACACCGTTCCCCCATTTGGCGCTGGTAGCATCGACGGTGAAGCAGGCACGAAGGTCAAGTGGTTCGGTACCGTGCGCGCACGCGCCGGCGTCTCGCCCGTTGATCGCCTTCTGGTTTACGGCACCGCCGGCTTGGCATACGGCAAGGTCGAGAGCTACCTCAACGCCAACGTAACTGGCGGCGGGCCTATCGGTAACATCGATGTGAGCAAATCCAATACAAAGGCCGGCTGGACCGTTGGCGCAGGCGCTGAGTATGCTGTAACCAACAACTGGACGATCAAGAGCGAGTATCTCTACACCGACCTCGGCAAGACCACGCTCATCAATGCGGACCTCTTCGGCGCAAACGCCACGCTCAAGAACGATGTGTCCTTCCATACGATCCGCATCGGCCTGAACTACAAGTTCTGATCGGCCGGTCGCCACATCACAACTGCGAACCCCGGTTCAGCCGGGGTTCGCTTCCGCCCTGCCCAAACCGGGCAAACCTCGAACCTGCCTCCTGCCTAGGATAAACCGGCCATTGCTGGCGGGGGGGGGGGGGGGGGGGGGGGAATGCCCCCCCAGCCCGCTATCATCCGGTTCGAACGACTGCTGAAACGAAGCAGCCCGCCCACATGGTATTCTGCCTGGAGCAAGCCGCATTTGCCCTGCTATCATGCCGGGCATCGCTCTCTTTAAAAGGCTCCACCATGTCGATCACCCCTTACGAACTCTCCGTCCCCGCCTTCCAGAGCGGCTTTGCCGTGCTGTCCAAGCTGCTCGACAAGGCCGAGGCCTTTGCCGAGGAAAAGAAGATCAAGCCGGAAATCCTGGTGAATGCGCGTCTCGCACCCGACATGCTTTCGCTTGCCGGCCAGATCCAGCGCATGAGCGACACCGCCAAAGGCGCCGCCGCCCGCCTCACGGGCACGGAAGCGCCGAGCTTTGCAGACGACGAGACGAGCCTTGCCGATCTCAGGGCGCGCATCGAAAAGACGACGGCCTATCTCGCCTCCGTGCCGGAAGCGGCCTTCGCCGGCGCGGAGGAACGCACCGTGGTTCTGAAGACGCGCGGCGGCGAGATGAGTTCCTCGGGCAAGGCGTATCTCCTTAGCTTCGTGCTGCCGAACTTCTATTTCCACCTCACGACCGCCTATGCGATCCTGCGCCATAACGGCGTTCCCGTCGGCAAGCTCGATTATCTCGGCCGAACCTGACGCAAAGGAAGGGGCCGGGCGGCCCCCAACCTTTGAACAGGCCTTAGAACAGGCCTTCGATCTGGCCGTCCTCGTTCAGGAAGATCTTTTCCGAGGACGGCACCTTCGGCAGGCCCGGCATAGTCATGATCTCGCCGGTGATGACCACGACGAAGCCCGCGCCGGCCGACAGGCGCACCTCGCGCACCGGCACCGTATGGCCTGTCGGCGCGCCGCGCAGGTTCGGGTCGGTCGAGAAGGAATATTGCGTCTTGGCCATGCAGACCGGAAGGTTGCCGTAGCCCTGATCCTCCCAGATGCGAAGCTGGTCGCGCACCGACTTGTCGGCGATGACCTCGCCGGCATGATAGATGTCCTTGGCGATCGTCTCGATCTTCTGGAACAGTGGCATGTCGTCGGGATAGAGCGGCGAGAATTGCGACAGGCCGGATTCGGCAAGGTCGACCACCTTGCGCGCCAGCGCCTCGATGCCCACTGACCCTTCCGCCCAATGCCGGCACAGGATGGCCTCGGCCCCGAGCGTGGCGACGAAATCCTTCACCGCCTGGATTTCCGCCTGCGTATCGGAGGTGAAGTGGTTGATGGCGACGACCACCGGCACGCCGAATTTCTTGACGTTCTGCACATGCCGGCCGAGATTGGCGCAGCCCTTCTTCACCGCCTCGACATTCCCCCTGCCGAGATCGTCCTTCTTCACGCCGCCGTTCATCTTCATCGCGCGCACGGTGGCGACGATCACGGCCGCATCGGGCTTCAGCCCCGCCTTGCGGCACTTGATGTCGAAGAATTTCTCCGCCCCGAGATCCGCGCCGAAGCCGGCCTCCGTCACCACGTAGTCGGCAAGCTTCAGCGCCGTCGTGGTGGCGACGACGGAATTGCAGCCATGCGCGATATTGGCGAAGGGACCGCCATGCACGAAGGCGGGATTGTTTTCCAGCGTCTGCACGAGGTTCGGCTGCATGGCGTCCTTCAGCAGCACCGTCATCGCCCCGTCCGCCTTGATGTCGCGGGCGAAGACCGGCGACTTGTCGCGGCGATAGCCGATAATGATGCTGCCGAGGCGCTTTTCGAGATCCTTCAGGTCCGTCGCCAGACAGAGGATCGCCATGACCTCGGAGGCCACGGTGATGTCGAAGCCTGTCTCGCGCGGATAGCCATTGGCCACGCCCCCGAGCGAGGCGACGATGTGGCGCAGCGCCCGGTCGTTCATGTCCATCACGCGCCGCCAGGCGATGCGGCGGATATCGATGTTCTGCTCGTTGCCCCAGTAGATGTGATTGTCGATGAGCGCGGACAGCAGGTTGTGCGCGGAGGTAATGGCGTGGAAATCGCCGGTGAAGTGGAGGTTCATGTCCTCCATCGGCACGACCTGCGCATAGCCGCCGCCCGCCGCGCCTCCCTTCACGCCGAAGCAGGGGCCGAGCGAGGCCTCACGAATGCAGGTGATCGCCTTCTTGCCGATGCGGTTCAGCCCGTCGCCGAGACCCACCGTGGTCGTCGTCTTGCCCTCGCCCGCCGGCGTCGGGTTGATCGCCGTCACGAGGATCAGCTTGCCGTTCCTGCGCCCCTTCTGCGCGGCGATGAACTCGGCGCTGATCTTGGCCTTGTCATGGCCGTAGGGCAGCAGGTGCTCCGGCGGAATGCCCAGCTTTCCGCCGATGTCCAGGATCGGCTTCTTGCGGGCCGCGCGGGCGATCTCGATATCGGACTTAACGTCTGCCATGCGATGTTCCCTCCCCAAAACAACGAATAGCGAACAGGCCCCTCCTCCTATCCGCCATTCACCCGGTTTCGCTGCACCATCATCGCGCCAGCACGTCGCGTATCTCCACGAAGTTCGAGCGCACGCGCAGCATGTAGAAGCCGATCGTCGCCAGATGCGTCGGCATGATCCAGCCGTCTTCCCGGCCATTCGAGATGATGGCCGGCTGGATGCGCAGCGCGGAGCGAAGCTGGCTGATCGTCGAGGTCCACAACGGCTCGATGCCGCGCGCCCGGATGACCGCCTCGAAATCCGCGCCCGCTGCCGAAAGAATGCCGTACTGGGCGTAGAGCTGGCCGTAGGCGAACCAGAAACGGTCGTCCGCGCGGGTATCGAACCAGCCGTTGTTGTAGAATTCCGAACGCTCGCGCAGGATCGCCGTGGTGGCGCCAAGGTCGTTGGCCAGACGGTCGAGCAGCTCGATCAGGTTGTCCGAGCGACCATCGAAGATCGCGTCGCATGCCTCCAGCGAGGCGTTGAACTTGCGCAGATCCGCCATCGCCGTGCGGTAGTAGTTCGGCGTCGGCGTCTTGGGCAGCAGCGAATCCGAGCCGAAATACCAGGTCTCCTCGTCGAACTGGAGATTGCCGCGCGCGCGCTGCAGGTCGGCGTTGATGCCGGAGGTGCCGCGCACGCGGCCGAGCGAATCCACGAGTTCCACGGCCGTGCGGCGAACCACCTGGTTCACGCCGCGCTGGAAGGAGGCCTTGTTGTCGAACCACGGCGTCTTGTCCCAGTCCAGCCCGAAAAGCCCCAGCTTGTAGAGCAGCATCGAGGAAATCCAGGCGTTCTGGTTGACGTTGAAATCGATGAGATCCGCCGTCACGTCCACGATGGCCGAGCGCACGCAGGTGCGCGGCGCCGGCTCGGCGACCTCGCCCGCCGCCGGCGTCGTCGTCGTGGCGGTGCCCGCATCCTGCTGGCGCTGGCCGAGATTGTAGCGGTTCACATAGTCGGGGTCGAAGCCGCTCCAGACCTGCGTCTGCCAGACGAAATAGCTGTAGAACCCGATGAGCAGGAGCAATACGATGCCGATCGGCCCCTTGATGATCCAGCCACGGGCGCGATACCAGTTCGCCACCTTGACGAACGGCCAGAGGATCCAGGCGATCACCATGCCGATGCCCCGGCCGATGGCCGAAAAGATGCGCTGGAAGAACGCGACGATCGGGTCAAGCATTGGCGTCATCCTCTCTGATGCCGAAGAGTTTCCTGCGGAAAGCAGCCTTGTCCTGCAGATAGGTCCGCGTCAATGCCGCCACAACGTAGGCGCGGAACTTTTCGCTATAATGCTCGTAGGCTGCGTAGAAGCCCTGCTTGTCGAAGACGAAGCGGGACACGAAGTCATAAGGAACCATCTGTGAAATCAGACGGTTGACCAGCCACTGGTCCGGATGGTCGGGCGCGGCGCGCACGAGGAGGAAACGTCGCTCCGGCGCGACCTCGTCGATCTTGATCTCGCCGGTCGCCGCCACCGTACGGGCGGCTTCCATGAGGAAGGGATAGGTGCCGTCTTCCGCCACCAGCGCGGCATTGCGGTGCATCCAGGTCTGCAGCCAGATGCGGTCGGCCTTTTCGAGATCGGCGGTCGGATCGGCGCGGTTGACGAGGCCGGTGACCGTCATGTCCGCCCGGTGCTGGAACAGGCCTGACGGCTCCACCCAGGAGGCGCGCGGCAGCTCCAGCCGCTTGGTCGCGGCCAGGAACTCGAAGATGCGCTTGTGGTCGTCGAGCGCGATATAGCTCACCTGCCAGGGCCGCGAGCGGCGGAAGCCCGGCACGCTCGGGTCGCAGATCACCGTCGTCGTCTTGTCGTCGAGGAAGACATAGACGCCGCCGAAATGGTTCGCCCAATAGGCTTCGTGGCGGAAGACGAGCTGATCCGGCACCAGCGCGTTCTGGCGGATGTCGCCGGTCTGCTTCGCCAGTTCCACCATGCGGTTCAGCATGGCGTCGTCCGACCAGGCGTTCGGCACCGTCTTCAGCCGGTCCACCAGCCCGCGCAACTCCGCCGCCTTGCCGAGCATGTCCTCGGCCGACAGCACCTTGAAGCGCACCTCGTTGATGGAGAGCAGGTCGTCGATATCGTTGACGACCGAGACCGAGTCCTCGATCTCGCCGTAGAGCGCGTCGCGGATGGTGATGGCGTTGATCGCCCGGGCATTGGCCGCGAAGAACTCATGCATCAGCGCGGCGGTGTTGGAAAAGCTCGTATGCACCACCGGCAGGTTCTCCTGCTCGGGCGTCATGACGATGAAGCGCCGGTTGACACGGTTGGGATCGAGATAGTCTCGGTCGCCCAGCTCATCGGCAATTTCCGGCGAAAAGCCCGTCATGTCGATGCGGAAGCTCGACAGCGCCGTGCGCCGCATACCGAACCCGTCCAGCGCCTTGTTGTAGCGCTCGACCAGATGCGGCTCGTCGACGGGCAGGAGCCGACCGTAGATCAATTCGGCTTCGAGGAGGCGTTTCATGCGTTCACTCTCACCACCGTCCTTCCGCCTTCATCGTCTCGATCTCGCGGATCGCCTTTTCACGCTGGCGTTCGCGGCGGATGATGTCGGAGACGGCGGCGTCGTCGGATTTGTCGGTGTAACGGAATTCGCTGTCGGCGTAACGGTTGATCTCCTGCAGGACCATCTCCATCGAGATCGGCCCGCGCAACTCCTCGATCATCGCTTTCTTCTCGTCGTAGCCCTTGTGCATGAAGGCATCCGCCGTCGCGAACCAGTCGTCCGGCAGGTCCACGTCCATGGCGCGCATCTTGATGGCGTCGGTGATGTTCTTGATGGCGCGGCCGGTGAAGCGCGGCTCGGCGAGCTTGATGCGGTGGAGATAGGCGCCGACATCGGCGAGCGAGCGGATCGCGCCCTGCTCCTTCTCGTGTGCCTCCCAGACGGCGAGAAGCCCATCCTCCTGCGGCCTGGCATGCTGCTCGTAGGTGGTGGAGACGGCGCGCTTGATCTCCTGCCCTTCGAAAAGCGTATGTTCGCCGAGCGGGATCGAATGGTTCTTGCCGACGAGCATGGCGAAGATGTCGATATAGTCGTCCTCGGTCTGCGGCCCGTCCACCAGCCAGCGGGCACCGGCGCGCTGGCGCAGCGCATCGTCGACATTTTCCGGATAGTTGGAGAACATGCCGAAGGTGCAATTGCCGCGCACCACCGTCGAGGCACCGGCAAAACTCTCCATCAGAACGGCCGTCACTTCATGCTGGCCGGCCGAGGCGCGGTCGTCGGAGCGCTTGGCAGCGACCTGATCCACATCGTCGATGGTGCCGAAGCCGATCGCCTTCGGATTGATGACATTGTTGACGAATTCCTTGCAGTTCTGGCCGGATTTGCCCTGGTAGGAGGAAATCTGGTCGACGCCGAAATTCTCGTAGTGAAAGGCGTAACCGGCGATCTGGCAGTAGTCGTTGACGAGACCGGCGAGCATCTGGATGAGGATCGTCTTGCCCGTGCCGGGCATGCCGTCGCCGATGAAGGTGAAGAGGAAGCCACCCAGTTCGACGAACGGGTTCATCTGCCGCTCGAAATCGTAGGCGACAAGCATCTTGGCGAGCTTCATCGCCTGATACTTGGCGATGTGGTTGCCGATGATCTCGTTCGGCTTCTTGAAGGTCATGACCAGCGGCTTGCGCTTCTGGCCGGGCGCGACGTCGAAACCGGAAAGCGTGAAATCGTCCTGCTCGATGCGGATATGCGCATTCTCGAAGCCGGCAAGGCCGGTGAAGCGCGCCCGGCGGCCGATCAGCCCCTCGATGGCGACACGCGAGAAAGCGCGCGCCCGGCTGACGAGCGCCGCATCGTCCGGCGCGCCGGCAAGCGTGCGGTCGAGACCGGCGACCATGCTTTTGAGCGCATCCTGCGGCGTGTCGAAGAGATAGTCCGGCTCCCCGCCATCCTCCACCGGCTCGCCCTCGCCGGGCAGCGTTGCGCCGAGATAGGCGGCGAAAGTGAAGGCGGCGATATAGGCGGAGGCGGACAGCAGCGCCTTGAACTGGTTCGCCTCGTCGCCGGCCAGCGGCGAAGCGAGGTTGCGCGCTTGCAGCCCCTCGAGGTTCGTCTGGCGGGAAAAGGCGTCCGTCACCGCCAGCGCCACCTGAAGCCCACGGCGCGCGCGATAGAGCACGGCATGCTGCTGCGGCGAAAGCAGCGGATCGGCGGCGCGCACGGACTGGATGGTCTTCGCCAGTTCCACCTCCCGGGTGCGGCGTGCGCCCGCCGTCGAGACGGTCGAGACGAAGCGCCGGCCGGTGCCGGCGAGCGCCGTGCCGCTCTTGCCGTCGTCGCTTTCGAGGATGACGAGCTTGGAAACGAGGCTTTGCGCCACCGCCTGATGCTTGGCGATATCGTCCTCGTGGATCGTCGTCAGTCCGGCGTTGAGGCTCATCTCATCCCTCGCTGATTACCTGATTTCCTGAAATCACATGCACCTTGTAGGCGCCGAAAATGCCCTGCGTCTCGCCTGCGGCGTAAAGCGCCTGATAGGCATCGTGCGGCACCAGCGCATGCTTCTCATAGGCGCTGACGCCCATGCGGGCGGCCTCCAGATCGTCGGTCTCGATGTGGAACTCCTCCTGCGCCGGGGTGGAACTCCAGAAGCCCTTCTGCGCCGGGCGCTCGGCCTTGGAGAAAATCTCCTGCACCGTCCAGGTCAGAAGCCAGGCATTCTCCGGCTTGCGGACCTTGGAGAGGATATCGTTGACCCGCGCATTGTTCTCCGTGATGCCCGCCGAATAGAACGGGCCGAGCACGAAGCGGCGAAGCTGCTTGGGGTGCAGCGTCGGAAAATCCCTGTCGAGATTGGTGGCGATGGTCGCCGGCGTCAGCGAATAGGCGCTGTTCTTCAGCGCGAAATCGTCGAAACGGCTGGCAAGCTCCGGGTTGAGCAGGCCGCCGACCGGCAACGGGATATCCACGTCGGGATTGAGCTTGCCGTCCTGCGAGACCAGCATCTTCATCACGTTTTCCGAGGAATCCTCGATGGTCGCCATATAGACCATCGGCAATGTCGCCGTGCCGTCGAACGCACCCCAGCAGACGACGTAATAGGGCCGCATGGTCTTCGGGTTCACCGCGACGCGGATCGTCTCCGGCAGCACGAAGGGCGAGAAGATATCGCCCTTGCCGATCTGCTCCAGATAGAGCCGCTCGGCCATGCGGGTCTGAAGGTCCGTCGGAAACGCCTTCTGCCGCAGGATGAAATCCGCCATTTCGGTGCGCAACTGATCGGCGTTCGGGATGGCGGAAAGGCGCTTTTCAGCGCTCTGGCGGTCGTTCTCCAATTCCAGCACGTTCTGGAAGACGGGAAAGCCGCTTTCGGCGCGCGAGACGCGGAACTGCTGGACGAAACCGATACGATTCTCCCAGCAGGCAAAGGAGGCCTTCAGCCGCGCGAGATAGGGCATGACCACTTCGCCCACCACGCTGTTGCGGTAGAGCGGAGAATTGCGGTCGCCAAGAAAGATTTCAAGACCACCCAGAGCAGCCCGGATGGTCGAGAAATATTGGGCGACGGCGCTGTCTGCCGGTACGTTCATAAGGGCGGCGCCTCACCGAAGACGGCAGCACGAAACGGCATGCGCACCATCACGACTTCACGTAATTGGCGGTGTTGTGCTTGTCCATCACCGACTGGAAGCGGCGGGCGAAGGCGTCGTCCGCCAGCTTCTTGCGGCGCTGGATGTCCTGCGTCGCCAGCATGTTCTTCTCGTGCATTTCCAGAAGGTCGCCGATATGGCGCTGGGCGGCCGAGCCGATGCCGGCCATGGTCTCTTCCGCGGCGGTATCGACCTGCGAGCCGAGCGTGTTGATCTTGTGCGCCACATCCTGCTGCGCGGCCGTCTTCAGCGAGTCTTCCAGCGCCTTGTAGAGCACGATGCGCTGCTCGGTATCGATGGTCAGCTTGTTGATCAGCGTGTTCTGCGCGGCGATCTGGTTGTTGAGCGAATCCACGAAGGTCTGGAACATGGAGGTGTAGCGCTCCAGCGTCTGGCTTTCGGCCAGCAGCTCCTGTTCCTTCGCCTGCATCTGGTTGTATTCGGTCGCCAGCGCCGACCGCTCGCCTTCGAGATCCGTGCGGGTCTTCTGCTCGGTCGAGGCTGCAATGCGGTTTTCCAGATCCATGAGAAGCGGGTTCAGTTCCTCGATGCGGTTCTGCGTCGCCTCGAGGTTCGCCATGGTGCCCTTGCGGCGCTCGATCACCTGCACGAGGCTCGTCTCGGAGGTCTTGTAGCGCTGGTCGAGGATCGACTTCTGCTCCTTGAGGATGCCGACGATGGTGTCGGACTTGGAGAGAAGTTCTTGCAGGTTGCCGGCCAGCGACATGTTGCGCACGCGGTCGGTGCGCATGCGCTGCATCTTCTGCTTGGAGAAGATGCCGATGAACTTCTCGTAGCCCGTATAGCTCTTCATGCTCTCGAATTCGGTGCCGAAGATGTTCGTGGCGTCTTCAAGCCCGATGATGAGGTCGGCGATATTGCCTTCCATCACCTTCTGCTGGGCGATGACGTCCTGGATACGGGCATTCTCGATGTCGAAATTGACGTCGCCGAGCTTGGTGTCGGCTTTCGCGAACTGTTCCAGCACGATTCCGGACTGCTCCAGCTTGCCGCGCATCTCGTTGACGACGCTGCGGGTCTTGTCGATTTCAGCATCGAAGTTCTGAAGTGTGGCCATATGCCTTTATCCCCTTGAGCTCTTCACGGCGAACGTCTGCGCCGCCCGTTTTATTCCATCGCGGCGACACTATACGATTTCAGACAGATAGGAACCTGCCTGCGGGCTTTCCCGCAGAACATGTGGGACACCGCCGCCGCACCGCAAGGCGGGTAGGGAATTTTTTCGCATCCTTACTGCGCGGCGGGATTCTTCAGATAGGCGATGAGGTTGGCGATATCCTCGCTCTTCTTCAGGCCCGCGAAGGTCATGGCCGTGCCCGGCACCATGGCGCGCGGCGACAGGAGATATTCGGCCAGCAGCGCCTCGCTCCAGCGCCTGCCGCCCTCGGCAAAGCCGGTCATCGCCGCCGAGTAGCTGTAATCCGCGACGGACGCCACCGGGCGGTCGAGGATGCCGGCGAGCGTCGGGCCGACGCGGTTCACCGGCTCCGTCGTATGGCAGGTCGCGCATTTGCGGAAGACCGCCCTGCCCGCCGCCGCATCGCCCCCGGCAAAAGCCGGAGCGGCAAGACAGAGGAAGGCCGCCGTCAGCGCAGCAAGATGTTTCATCGCAAGCCTCTCCGTCCCCGCCTCATTCGGCGTTCATGATATCGTCCCAATGGCGGCGGCAATAGGAAACGTATTTGTCATTGCCGCCGATTTCCACCTGCGCCCCGTCCTTGGCCACCTTGCCGTCAGCGCCGAGGCGCACGACCATGGTGGCCTTGCGGCCGCAATGGCAGATGGTGCGCACTTCGCGAAGCTCGTCGGCAATGGCGAGCAGCGCCTTGGAGCCGGGAAAGAGCTTGCCCTGAAAATCCGTACGCAGCCCATAGGCCATGACCGGGATGTGCAGCCGGTCGGCGACGCGCGCGAGCTGCCAGACCTGTTCTTGAGAGAGGAACTGCGCCTCGTCGATGAAGACGCAGGCGATCTCGCCCTCCCCGTCGCCGTTTAGCGCCTCGATATGGCGATAGAGATCGTCCGAGCCGTCGAAGGCGATGGCTTCGCAGGACAGGCCGATGCGCGAGGAGATGCGGCCCTGTCCGGCGCGGTCATCAAAGGAGGCGATGAAGATCGCCGTGCGCATGCCGCGTTCCCGGTAGTTGTAGGACGCCTGCAGGAGCAGCGTCGACTTGCCCGCGTTCATCGTCGCGTAACTGAAATAGAGCTTGGCCATGGTTTGTCTCCGTTGCCGCGTCATGGCCCGGGAACCGGCGATTTTCCAGCCGAAAGGGCTGA
Organism: Shinella zoogloeoides; assembly: GCF_020883495.1. NCBI lineage: Bacteria > Pseudomonadati > Pseudomonadota > Alphaproteobacteria > Hyphomicrobiales > Rhizobiaceae > Shinella > Shinella zoogloeoides. The sequence goes on from NZ_CP086610.1 coordinate 2,371,199, forward strand.
AAACCACAGAAAACAGCACGGCCCGTCCTTTGCGACATCCATGTGCACAATTGCGAACCGGCGTGAAATTAATTGGACGGCCCGGGGGCTTCCGGCTACGCCAAAGTGCTTGAAAGCATATCGTTTTGATGATTGGCTAAACCATCAGTTATAAGGGGAGCAATAAATGAAGACTGCATCACCATTCAAGACCATGCTTGCCGCAGCCGTTTCCGTCCTCGCGCTTGGCGTCGCCCACGTTTCGGCGGCCGAAGCGGAAAGCTGTGGCAAGGTTCGCTTCTCGGATGTCGGCTGGACGGACGTCACCTCCACCACCGCGACGGCGAGCGTCATCCTCAAGAGCCTCGGCTACGAGACGGAAGTCACCGTCCTGTCGGTGCCCGTCACCTTCACCTCGCTCAGCAACAAGGATATCGACGTCTTCCTCGGCAACTGGATGCCGACGCAGGAAGCCGACATCAAGCCGTTCCGCGAGAACGGCACGGTCGAGACCGTGCGTGAAAACCTCGAAGGCGCGAAGTACACGCTGGCGACCAACGCCAAGGGCGCGGAACTCGGCATCAAGGACTTCGCCGACATCGCCAAGCAGAAGGAAGCGCTCGGCTCCAAGATCTACGGCATCGAGCCCGGCAATGACGGCAACCGCCTGATCATCGACATGGTCACCGCCAACAAGTTCGACCTGACGGGCTTCGAAGTCGTCGAATCCTCCGAACAGGGCATGCTGGCGGAAGTCGCCCGCGCCGAGCAGGAAGGCGCGCCGGTCGTCTTCCTCGGCTGGGAACCCCACCCGATGAACGCCAACTTCAAGCTGACATACCTGACCGGCGGCGACGACATCTTCGGCCCCAACTTCGGCGGCGCGACGGTCTATACCAACGTGCGCAAGGGCTATGTCGCCGAGTGCCCGAATGTCGGCAAGTTCCTGCAGAACCTCAAGTTCTCGCTGGAGATGGAAAACCAGATCATGGGCAAGATCCTGAACGACGGGCAGGATCCGGAAACGGCCGCGACCGGATGGCTGAAGGCCAACCCGGCCGCCATCGAGCCGTGGCTCGCCGGCGTGACCACCAAGGACGGCAGCGGCGAGGCCCTGGCAGCCGCGAAAACGGCACTCGGTCTCTAACAGACCAGAATAGGGCGGGGAGGAAACTTTCCCGCCCTACTTGTCTGCGGATATTGCTGTTCCATCAGGGATATCCGCCCGGACCTGCGCAAATGCATCGCCCATCGTCAAACTCCAGCCAGGGACTTCCACCGTGGATTGGCTCACCGTCTCCAAAATTCCGATCGGCCCGATCGCCAAGGACGCCGTCAGTTGGCTGACGACCAACGGCAAATGGCTGTTCGATTTCCTCAAGGTCTTCCTGCAGGCCGGCATCGACGCCGTGCTCTTTCTGCTGCAAGGCCCCTTCGCCAGCGCCGGCGGCAAGTTCGGCTATGCCATCGCCCTCATCCTGCTGGTGACGGGCGCGAGCTGGTATTTCCGCCGCTCGGTCGGCGTTGCGCTCTTCACCCTCCTCGGCCTGCTGCTCATCGTGAACCAGGGCTACTGGAAGGAGACGACGGAGACGCTGGCGCTCGTGCTCGCGGCCACCGGCGTCAGCATGATCGTCGGCGTGCCGCTCGGCATCGCCGCCGCGCGCCGCCCGTGGTTCTATTCGATCCTGCGACCGGCCCTCGACCTGATGCAGACGATCCCGACCTTCGTCTACCTCATTCCGGCGCTCATCCTCTTCGGCCTCGGCATGGTGCCGGGCCTGATCGCGACGGTCATCTTCGCCATTCCCGCGCCGATCCGCCTCACGCGCCTCGGCATCATCTCGACGCCCCCTTCGCTGGTCGAGGCCGCGCAGGCCTTCGGCGCGACGCCCGGCCAGGTGCTGCGCAAGGTGGAGCTGCCCTTCGCCATGCCGCAGATCATGGCGGGCCTGACGCAGACCATCATGCTCTCGCTGTCGATGGTGGTCATCGCCGCACTCGTCGGCGCCAAGGGCCTCGGCGTCCCCGTGGTGCGCGCGCTGAACACCGTGAACATCTCCATGGGCTTCGAGGCTGGCCTGTGTATCGTGATCCTCGCGATCATCCTCGACCGCCTCTTCCGCTCCTCCGACGAGGGAGACGCCTAATGACCGACGCCGTCGTCTTCAACAACGTCTCCATCATCTTCGGCGACAACCCGCAAAAGGCCCTCTCGATGGTCGATGCGGGCAAGAGCCGCGACGAGATCGGCGCAGAAACCGGCCTCGTGCTCGGCGTGGCGGACGCCACGCTCTCCATCACCGAGGGCGAAATCCTGGTGCTGATGGGCCTTTCCGGTTCCGGCAAGTCCACGCTGCTGCGCGCCGTCAACGGGCTTGCCCCGGTGGTGCGCGGCGACGTGCAGGTGAAGGCCGGCAGCGGCAGCGTGAACCCCTACGGGTCGACGCCCAAGGCGCTGCGCGACTTCCGCATGCACACCGTCTCCATGGTGTTCCAGCAGTTCGCGCTGCTGCCCTGGCGCACGGTGGCCGACAATGTCGGCTTCGGCCTGGAACTTGCCGGCGTGCCGGACAGCGAGCGCAAGGCGCGCGTCTCCGAACAGCTCGAACTCGTCAACCTCACCAAATGGGCGAACCGCAAGGTGAACGAGCTTTCGGGCGGCATGCAGCAGCGCGTGGGCCTTGCCCGCGCCTTTGCGACCGGCGCACCGATCCTCCTCATGGACGAGCCGTTCTCGGCCCTCGACCCGCTGATCCGCACGCGCCTGCAGGACGAGCTTCTGGAATTCCAGCGCCGGCTGAAGAAGACCATCATCTTCGTCAGCCACGACCTCGACGAAGCCTTCCGCATCGGCAACCGCATCGCCATCATGGAGGGCGGGCGCATCATCCAGTGCGGCACGCCGCAGGAAATCGTCAGGAACCCGGCCAACCAGTATGTCGCGGACTTCGTGCAGAACATGAACCCGATCAACATGCTGACGGCCGGCGACGTGATGCAGCACGGCCCGTCCGGCGAGGGCGGCGTGACGGCGACGGCGACGCCCTTGACCCCGCTCGTCGACATCCTCGACGCCATGTCCCGCACGCCCGGCAATGTCGGCGTCGTCGACAACGGCGCGGTCGTCGGCACGATCAACGCACAGGACATCGTGAACGGATTGACGCGGCACCGCCGTCGCGGCTGACAGACGGCCCCGTTCGGATTAGATAGGGTGGCGCACCTTATAAGTGCGCCGCCCTTTTGTATTCGATATGGAGCCGATCATGACCGAGAAGGACAAGCCGAGCGTTCTGCGCGAAACGGACGACGAGGCCCGCCGCCTCGCCCGCACCCTGCTGCGCTCGGCGCGAAGCTGCGCCCTCGCCGTGCTGGAGCCGGAGACCGGCTTTCCCATGGCCAGCCGCACGCTGACCGGCACCGATATCGACGGCACGCCCGTCATCCTCGTCTCCGCCCTCTCCTTCCACACCCAGGCGCTGAGGGCCGATCCGCGCGCCTCGCTGCTGGCGGGCGAGCCGGGCAAGGGCGATCCCCTCGCCCATCCGCGCCTCACCGTGCTGTGCCGCGCCGAGGAGGTGCCGCGCGAGAGCGAGGCGCGCACGGCCCTGCGCGAGCGTTTCATCCGCCGCCATCCCAAAGCGAAGCTCTATGTGGACTTCCCCGACTTCACCTTCTTCCGCCTCGTGCCCGAGCGCGCGAACCTCAACGGCGGCTTCGGCAAGGCCTTCCTCCTGACGCAGGACGACCTCCTGATCCGCTCACCCGCACGCACCGCGCTCGCCGAGATGGAGACCGGCGCGGTGGAGCACATGAACAGCGACCATGCGGAAGCCGCCGGCGTCTACGCCCGCCACTACTGCGGCGCGAAGGACGGCGAGTGGATCATCGTCGGCCTCGACGCGGCGGGCGTCGACCTTGGAAGCGGCGACAAACTCAAGCGCCTCGAATTCTCACGCGAACTTGATCAGGCCGGGGAACTTCGCAGCGAGCTGGCGCGTTTGCTCAAGGAAGCACGCGCGGCGGGCTGAACGCCGGCATTTTCGTCTTTCCGCCGTGCCCCGCAGGAAATAGGGCCGCCGTCAAGCGCGGCCCTACCCCGATTTCTTGCTCTTGATGAGGGGGTTTTTGTTTATATGCTAACAAGCGGATTGATAGAAAATCGCATGATTTGAAGCGGAAACGCCCAAAGGAGTTTCAGATGGAAAAGATTTCAGACGCAGAACACGCACAGGCCGAGGTTGCATCCGATTTCCTCTCGGCCATGGCGAATCCGAAGCGCCTGCTGATCCTGCGCGTGCTCGTGGGTGGAGAGATCGCCGTCGGAGCCCTGGCAAACCAGGTCGGCCTCAGCCAGTCGGCCCTGTCGCAGCACCTTTCCAAGCTGCGCGCGCAGAACCTCGTGACCACCCGTCGCGACGCCCAGACCATCTATTATTCCAGCAAGTCCGACGCCGTGATGACCGTGCTCGAAGCGCTCGACCGCATCTACAAGGCAGGCGGCGCGACGGAAAAGAAGCTTCGCATCGCCTGAAATCGGCCGAATCACCCGTTTTCCTGCGCCCCGGATGAAAATCCGGGGCGTTTTGCGTTGAAAGCGCCTCCCGATGCGCCTTGACGGCCCCCGGCGCCTTGATAATTTGACCACCGGGTAAAAATCGCCGGGATCCTCCCCCGCGTTCCAAGAATCATGGAGAACCGCATGTCCAACCGTCTCAATACCCCCAACGACCTGCGCGCCTTCTGGATGCCGTTCACGGCGAACCGGCAGTTCAAGAAGGAGCCGCGCCTCTTCGTCGGCGCGAAGGACATGCACTACACCACCCATGACGGAAGGCAGGTGCTGGATGGCACGGCGGGCCTGTGGTGCGTCAATGCCGGCCATTGCCGCCCGAAGATCACCGAGGCGATCCGCGAGCAGGCCGGCGAACTCGACTACGCCCCCGCCTTCCAGCTCGGCCACCCCAAGGCCTTCGAGCTGGCCAATCGTCTCGTCGATATCGCGCCCGAGGGCATGAACCATGTCCTCTACACCAATTCCGGCTCCGAATCGGTCGAGACGGCGCTGAAGGTCGCGCTCGCCTATCACCGCGCCAAGGGCGACGGCTCGCGTTTCCGCCTGGTCGGCCGCGAGCGCGGCTACCACGGCGTCAATTTCGGCGGCATCTCCGTCGGCGGCATCGTTTCCAACCGCAAGATGTTCGGCACGCTGCTGACCGGCGTCGACCACATGCCGCATACCCATTTCCCGGACAAGAACGCCTTCTCCCGCGGCGAGCCGGAGCATGGCGGCGACATTGCCAGCGAATTGCAGCGCATCATCACCCTGCACGACGCCTCGACCATCGCCGCCGTCATCGTCGAGCCGGTCGCCGGTTCGACGGGCGTGCTCATTCCGCCGAAGGGCTACCTGCAGAAGCTGCGCGAGATCTGCACGCAGCACGGCATTCTCCTGATCTTCGACGAGGTGATCACCGGCTTCGGCCGTCTCGGCGCGCCCTTCGCCGCCCAGTATTTCGATGTGAAGCCGGACATCATCACCACCGCCAAGGGCCTCACCAACGGCGTGATCCCGATGGGCGCGGTCTTCGTGACGTCGGAAATCCACGACGCCTTCATGAACGGCCCCGAGCACATGATCGAGTTCTTCCACGGCTACACCTATTCGGGCAACCCGATCGCCTGCGCCGCCGCCCTCGGCACGCTCGACACCTACCGGGAAGAGGGTCTGCTGACCCGCGCCGCCGAGCTTGCCTCCTACTGGGAGGACGGCCTGCACTCGCTGAAGGATTGCCCGAATGTCATCGACATCCGCAATGTGGGCCTGATCGGCGCCGTCGAGCTTGCCTCGATCCCCGGCGAGCCGACCAAGCGCGCCTTCAACGCCTTCCTGAAGGCCTACGAGAAGGGGCTGCTGATCCGCACGACCGGCGACATCATCGCGCTCTCCCCGCCGCTCATCATCGAAAAGCACCATATCGACGAGCTGTTCGGCAAGCTGCGCGAGGTCCTGCAGAACAATATCTGACCCAACCTGCCGTAAAAGTGTGCAACGCTCTCTTCCGTCATGCTCGGGCCTGTCCCGAGCATCTGCCAGCGTGCCGGTTTTTGAGGTGTCGGCAGATCCTCGGTACAAGACCGAGGATGACGGCAGCGGGGGAGGCGAGCTTCGCCGATAGCCTGATGGCGGCTCCGGTCGCCATTTTCATTTGCGTCGCGGAAGACGCCCGGTCAGGGAACCAGCCGCTTCTCGTAGCGCCATGCCTCCAGATCGAACGGGCCGGCGGTGGTGCTGAGCTGATGGACGGCCGTTGCGGCAAGATGCCAGCCGCACTTTTCATAGAAGCGCGCCGCGCGGTGGTTGCCGATCGCGCAGATCAGCCAGGCCGTCTCCACGCCATGCGCCGCAAGCCGCGCCTCCGCATCCGCCACGAGCGCGGCCGCGATGCCCGCGCCGCGCCCTTGCGGCGCAACGAAGAGCTGGTCCAGCTCCTCATGCCGGATGGCGCAGAAGCCGAGCGGCGCGCCGGGATCGCCGACGACGCGGACATCCGGCAACATGTCGCCCAGGCGCGCCTCGAAGCGTTCCAGCGTACGCAGCCGGGCGAGCTCCGCCGGCAGCACCGCCGCATGCGCATCCTGCCAGCCCGTGTGCCAGAGCCGCGCGAGCGCCCCGATCTCGGACGTCTCGGCTTTTCTTATGATCGGTGCGGGCTGCATCGCTTCCTCCATTGCGTCGGAAAGAGCCTTTGGCACCCCACCGGGGCTCTTGCAAGTCCGGGCGGTTTGGGGGCTATTGTGCCGCACGGAAACCTGGGGCCTGCACCATGCCGACCATCACCCGCATCGCCAACGAATTCCTCACCGTCGAGATTTCCGCGCTCGGCGCCGAAATGCAATCGGCCACCACGCGGGATGGGGCCGGCTGGCTCTGGAACGGGGATGCGGCCTTCTGGACGGGTCGCTCGCCGGTGCTGTTTCCCATCGTCGGCAAGGCGCCCGACGATACGCTGCTGATCGACGGCAAGCCTTATCCCATGGCGCAGCACGGCTTCGCGCGGCGTCGGGAATTCACGCTCGACGAGGCGACGGCGACCGCCTGCCGCTACGCGCTGGAGGCCACCGAGGAGACGCGCGCGGCCTATCCCTTCGATTTCAGGCTCACCGTCGAGCACAGCCTCGACGGCCCTGCCCTCACCGTCGCCGCGAATGTGGAAAACCGCGGCGAGACGCCGATGCCCTTCGGCTGCGGCTTCCACCCCGCCTTCCGCTGGCCGCTGCCCGGCGCGCAGGGCAAGCCGCATTCCGTGATACTCGACAACGCGGCCGAGCCGCAGCGCCAGCCCCTCGAAAAGGGCCTGCTGTCGCAGGGCAGGACCGCATCGCCCTTCGAAGCCGGCCGGCTGGCCCTCGCGCAAAATCTCTTCGAGGACGACGCCCTCGTCTTCCCCGAGGGCGCGGGCAATGGCCTCACCTATGGCGTGGAAGATGGCCCGGCCCTCAAGTTCCATTTCGAGAACCTGCCGAACCTGGCGCTCTGGACGAAACCCGGCGCGCCTTTCCTCTGCGTGGAGCCATGGCATGGCACGGCGGCGCTTTACGAAGGCTCCCGCGAACTGCGGGACAGGCCCTACACGACCCTGCTCGCCCCCGGCGCGCGCACGCGCTTCGCCTTCACGGTGACCTTCCCGGCCTGAAGATTCGCCTTTCCGGCTCTTTCCTCCCGCCATGGCATGCTAGTGTCGTCCGACAAGGATTCGGAGACTGCAGCCATGAGCAATTTGGAACGTTTCATCGATCAGGGAACCGGACGCGAACCCGCCGATATCGTGCTCAAGGGCGGCGAGTTCCTCGATCTGGTGACGGGCGACCTCGTCGCCTCGGACATCGCCATTTCCGGCGACCGCATCGTCGGCACCTGCGGCGACTACAAGGGGCGGCGGGAGATCGACATTACCGGCCGCATCGTCGTGCCCGGTTTCATCGATACGCATCTGCACATCGAATCCTCGCTGGTCACGCCGCATGAATTCGACCGCTGCGTGCTGCCCTACGGCGTCACGACCGTCATCTGCGATCCGCACGAGATCGCCAACGTCCTCGGCACCGAGGGCATCCAGTTCTTCCTCGACAGCGCGCTGGAAACCATCATGGACATCCGCGTGCAGCTTTCGAGCTGCGTGCCGGCGACCCATCTCGAAACCTCCGGCGCGGACCTGCCCATCGAGCGGCTGCTGCCCTTCCGCGGTCATCCCAAGGTCATCGGCCTTGCCGAGTTCATGAATTTCCCCGGCGTCATCCACAAGGATCCCGTCTGTATGGCCAAGCTGGAAGCTTTCCAGGGCGGCCATATCGACGGCCATGCGCCCCTCCTCGCTGGGAACGACCTCAACGGCTACCTCGCAGCCGGCATCCGCACCGAGCATGAATGCACCACGGCGAAGGAGGCGCTGGAGAAGATCCGCAAGGGCATGCACATCCTCATCCGCGAGGGGTCCGTCTCCAAGGACCTGCATGCCCTGATGCCGATCCTCACCGAACGGCTCTCGCCCTTCCTCGCGCTCTGCACCGACGACCGCAACCCGCTCGACATCGCCGAGCAGGGCCATCTCGACTACATGATCCGCACGGCCATCGCCCATGGCCGCGCGCCGCTCGCCGTCTATCGCGCTGCGTCCATTTCCGCGGCGAAAGCCTTCGGCCTTCGCGACCGCGGCCTTGTCGCCCCCGGCTGGCGGGCCGACCTCGTCGTCATCGACACGCTGGAAAACTGCAAGGCCGAGATGGTCTTCTCGGCCGGCCGCAAGGTGGACGACGACCTCTTCGCAACCCGTAGGCCGGTGGAGCCGGTCGGCCTCGACAGCGTCAAGGCGCGGCCCGTCAGCACCGCCCATTTCGCCGTTCCCGTCACGGAAGGCGAAACGCCGGTCATCGGCGTGCTGCCGGGCAAGATCATCACCGAACATCGCCGCTACCGCCTGCCGGCAAAGGGCAACCAGACCACCGTCGACCTCGCGCAGGATATCATCAAGGTCGCCGTCATCGAGCGCCACGGCAAGAACGGCAACCATGCCAACGGCTTCGTACAGGGCTTCGGCCTGAAGAAAGGCGCCATAGCCTCGACGGTCGGCCATGACAGCCACAATATCTGCGTCGTCGGCGTGGACGAGGACGACATGGCGCTGGCGGCCAATCGCCTCGGCGAGATCAAGGGCGGCTTCGTCGTGGTGGAGGACGGCAAGGTGACCGGCGAGATCGCCCTGCCCGTCGCCGGCCTGATGAGCCTCGAACCCTACGAGACCGTCCGCGACATCCTGCACCACCTGCGCCACGCCGCCTTCGCCCTCGGTGCGACGCTGGAAGAACCCTTCCTCCAGCTCGCCTTCCTGCCGCTGCCGGTCATCCCGCACCTGAAGATTTCGGACAGGGGGATGGTGGATGTGGATCGGTTCGCACTGATCGGGTGAGGCGTAAATGCCCGTCGTCTTCCGCTACGAGAACCTTACCTTTTTCTTCTATTCGAACGAAGGCGATCCGCGCGAGCCGGTACACATTCATGTCCGGGCTGGTGGCGCGATAGCGAAGGTCTGGCTTGAACCATTGATCGGCGTTGCGGAAAGCCGTGGCTTCAACAGCCGGGAACTGTCTGCTATCCTGCGCCTCGTCGCAGAGCGCAGACACCTCATCGAGAAGACGTGGCATGAATATTTCGGCAACTGAAGTCCATTTCGACGACGATACGATGTGGGTATCCCTCGATGACGGCCGGATGCTGGGCGTTCCACTGGCCTGGTTCCCGCGTCTTCTCACGGCGGATAAGGCATCCCGTCTCGCCTATACACTCAGCCCCGGCGGCATCCACTGGGACGCGCTTGACGAAGATATCTCCATCGCCGGTCTGCTCGCAGGCCGCGGCGACCGGACGGTGAGACGCCCGGCCGCCTGATTCTTCACAGCCGCACGCAGGCCATATCCAGCCCATCCAGCACGATAACCCCATCCTTCGGCCTCGCCCCGAAACCGGGAACCGGCACGGGCTCGCCCAGCGCCAGCGATTTCGCCGGCACGAACTCCGCTTTCCCGCGCGTCAGGTTGAAGACGAAGAGCAGTTTCTCGCCGCCCTTCTCGCGCGTGAAGGCGAGGATATCCTGATTGGAGTGGAGGAAGGCCATGTCGCCGTCGTGGAGCGTTTCGTGCTCTTTGCGGAAGGCCAGCGTGGCGCGGTAGTGGTTGAGCACGGAGCCGGCGGTCTTTTCCTGCGTATCGACCGCAAGGCGGCCATGATCCTCCGGCACCGGCAGCCAGGGCTTTGCGGTGCTGAAACCGGCATGGGCCGCGCCGTGCTGCCAGGGCATCGGCGTGCGGCACCCGTCCCGCCCCTTGAAGGCCGGCCAGAAGCGGATGCCGTAGGGGTCGCGCAGGTCCTCGAAGGCAAGTTCGGCTTCGGTGAGGCCCAGTTCCTCGCCCTGATAGAGGCAGATGGAGCCGCGCAGCGTCGACAGCAGCGTGATCGCCAGCTTGGCGATGCGCTCGCGCTCCTCGGGCGCCTCGATGAAGCGGCTGACATGGCGGTTGACGTCATGGTTGGAGAAGGCCCAGCAGACCCAGCCGTCCGTCACCGCGCGCTGGAAGCTCTGCACGCACCGGCGGATATGGTCGGCGGTGAAGTCCGGCCCCAGCAGGTCGAACGTGTAGCACATGTTCAGCTTGTCGCCGCCGCTCGTATAGTCGGCGACGGTCTTCAGCGAGCGCGCGCCGTCGCCCACCTCGCCCACCGTCATGCGCCCCTCGTATTCGTCGAGCAGGGCGCGGAAGCGCCGGAGGAAATCGACATTCTCCGGCTGCGTCTTGTCATAGCGATGCGTCTGCATGCCGTAGGGGTTCACGTCCGGGGCGTCGAGGCCGATATCGTCGGGATTGGCCTCATGGGGCGGGTTGTCGCGCAGCTTCCGGTCGTGGAAATAGAAGTTCACCGTATCGAGGCGGAAGCCGTCCACGCCGCGATCCAGCCAGAAGCGCACGGTCTTCAGCAGCGCGTCCTGAACGTCCGGGTTATGGAAATTGAGGTCCGGCTGCGAGGCCAGGAAGTTGTGCATGTAATATTGCTTGCGCACGCCGTCCCATTCCCAGCCCGGCCCGCCGAAGATCGACAGCCAGTTGTTGGGCGCGGTGCCATCCGGTTTCGGATCGGCCCAGACATACCAGTCCGCCTTCGGGTTTGCGCGGCTGGAGCGGCTTTCGAGGAACCAGGGGTGCTGGTCGGATGTGTGCGAGATCACCTGGTCGATGATGACCTTGATGCCGAGGCGATGGGCCTCCGCCAGCATCGCATCGAAATCCGCCAGCGTGCCGAACATCGGATCGACATCGCAATAATCCGAGACGTCATAGCCCATATCCGCCATCGGCGACTTGAAGAAGGGCGAAAGCCAGATGGCGTCGACGCCGAGCGAGGCGATATGGCCGAGCCGCTTCGTGATGCCCCGCAGATCCCCCATGCCGTCGCCGGTCGTATCCTGGAACGAGCGGGGGTAGACCTGATAGATGACCGCGCCGCGCCACCAGTCGTCGGCCTTGCTGCGGGTCCTTGTCATGCGCTCTCGCTCCGGTTCCGTTCGTATCGGGCAAGGTGTAGCGTGCGCCCCATGAGCCGTAAACGGGTGGCCCCGCGATTTTTCGACGGTTGACGAAGCGGCCGCCGGTCTGGATGATGCCGGCAAATTCCATAGAGAAGGTTGACCGCATGCCCGGTGACGTCACCCTTTCCCCTGCCGAAGCAATGGACCTCGCCCGCACCGCGCTGATGCGCGTCGGCATGGCGGAGGCGGCGGCGACCGCCCTTGCCCGCGCCACGCTGGATGCCGAGATGGCCGGCAAGCGCGCCCTCGGTCTCCAGCACCTCACCGATCATCTCAGGGGCCTCATCGACGGCCGGATCAAGGGGCGCGCCGAACCGCTCATCACCTCGCCGGTGCCGGCCATCATGAAATGCGACGCCATGGGCGGCGTGGCGCAGCACGGTTTCTCGCTCGCCCATGAGGAACTGGCCTCGAAGGCGAAAACCTTCGGCCTTGCGGCCTTCACTCTGCACAACAGCTACACGACGGGCGAACTCGGCTGGTATGCCGCCCGACTTGCGGAAAAAGGCCTCGTGGCGCTCGCCGCCACCAACGGACCTGCCCTGATGGCCGGCGCGGGCGGGTGGCAGCCGGTCTATTGCACCAATCCGCTCGCCTTCGCCGCGCCGCTCGAAGCCGGCCGCATCCTCCTCGTGGATCAGGCGTCCAGCGCTGCGGCCTTCGTGAAAATCCGCGAGGCGGCAGCGCGCGGCGAGACTATTCCCGGCAATTGGGCGCTCGATCAGGACGGCATGCCGACCACCGATCCCTTCGCGGCCATGCAGGGCGCGCTTCTGGCCTTCGGCGGCGCGCGGGGGGCCAATATCGCCCTCATGGTGGAGGTGCTGGCCGCCGGGCTGACCGGCGCGAACTGGTCGCTCGACGCGCCGGATTTCCAGGCGGGCGATACCTCGCCGGGCGCCGGCCTCTTCGTGCTCGCCCTTTCGCCCCAGCTTTTCACGGACGATTTCGCCACGCGCCTCTCGGCCCAGGTCGCGCGTCTTGCGAGCGACTATAGCGTCCATATTCCCGGTATCGAGCGCGTGAACAGGCAGCGCGAGGCCGAAAGCGCCGGCATCGTCTTGCCCCGCCAACTCTTTGACAGTATTTCCTCTTTCCGGCGCAATTGACCGGGGAGGAACGGACATGGCTGGACGGCTGCTGGCAATCGGCGAATGCATGGTGGAACTGATGCAGGCCGAGGGCGGCCTTCTGCGCAAGAGCTTCGCCGGCGACACGTTCAACACCGCCTATTACGCCCGGCAGTTCCTGCCCGCCGACTGGAGCGTCGACTATTTCTCCGCCGTGGGCACGGACATGATCTCCGATGAAATGCTGGCCTTCATGCAGGGGCACGGCATCGGCACGGATCATGTCGCACGCATCGAAGGCCGCTCCCCCGGCCTCTACATGATCCACCTGAAGGACGGCGAGCGCAGCTTCTCCTACTGGCGCTCCGTCTCCGCCGCAAAGCTGCTCGCCCGCGACGGCGACCGCCTACGCGCCGCCATCGACACATCCGACATCATCGTCTTTTCCGGCATCACGCTGGCGATCCTGCCGGCGGAAGACGTCGAGACCCTGCTTGCCGAGCTGCGCCGCGCCAAGGCGGCCGGAAAGCGTGTCGTCTTCGACCCCAACATCCGCCCGCGCCTGTGGGACGATGCGGCGCGCATGCGCGCGACGATCACCGAGGGCGCCCATGCCGCCACGCTCGTCATGCCGAGCCTCGACGACGAGACGACCCATTTCGGCGACGCCTCGCTGGAAGAGACGATCGCGCGCTATGCCGCGCTCGGCGTTGCGGAACAGGTGGTGAAGGACGGCGCTGAGGGCGCGACGCTGGTCTTCGGCGGCGAGCGCAGCCACGCGCCTTCCGCAAGGGTCGAGAAGATCGTCGATACGACCAGCGCCGGCGACAGCTTCAACGGCGCATTCCTCGCCCGTCTTGCCGTTGGCGCCATGCCGCAGCAAGCTGCCCGCTTCGCCGCGGACGTCGCCGCGGCGGTCATCCAGCATCACGGTGCGCTGGTGGCGAAGGACAGGCTGCCGGAGGGCTGAGCCTCAGCGCTTCTTCTTCGCCTTGCTGGCGTAGGGATTGTCCGATGCCCGGAAATGGATGCGGATCGGCACGCCTGGCAGGTTGAAGTCGTTGCGCAGGCCGTTCGTGAGATAGCGGATATAGGATTCCGGCAGCGCATCGGGGCGCGTGCAGGAGACCATGAAGCCCGGCGGACGGGCCTTCACCTGCGTCATGTATTTCAGCTTCAGGCGGCGGCCGGAAACGGCCGGCGGCGGATGCTGCGTCTGCACCGCATCCAGCCAGCGGTTGAGCTTGGCGGTGGAGATGCGGCGGTTCCAGGTGCGGTCCGTGTCGATGACGGCCTGCATCAGCTTGTCGAGGCCGCGCCCCGTCTGGCCGGAGACCGGCACGGCGCGGATGCCGCGCGCCTGCGGCAGAAGCCGCTCGGTCTTCTCGCGCAGTTCCGCGAGCACGGCCTGCGGATCGTCGATCAGGTCCCACTTGTTAAAGGCGAGCACGGCGGCGCGGCCTTCGCGCAGCACGAGGTCGACGATCTGAAGATCCTGCTTCTCGAAGGGGATGGTGGAATCGAAGACGATGACGACCGTCTCGGCAAAGCGGATGGCGCGCAGGCCATCGGCGACGGAGAGCTTTTCCAGCTTCTCCTGCACCTTGGCCTTGCGGCGCATGCCGGCTGTGTCGAACATCTTGATCGTGCGGCCCTGCCAGTCCCATTCGACGGAGATGGAATCGCGCGTGATACCGGCTTCCGGGCCGGTCAGCAGACGATCTTCGCCGAGGAAACGGTTGATGAGGGTGGACTTGCCGGCATTCGGGCGGCCGACGATGGCGACGCGCAGCGGCTTCGTCTCGTCGTATTCCGGCTCGAAATCCTCGTCCTCTTCCGCGCCTTCGGCGAGTTCCGCGCGCACGTCGATATCGGTGACGGCTTCGTCGTCTTCCGGATAGGCGCGCTCCTCGCCGATGGCGGCGACGATGGCGTCGCGCAGGTCCAGCATGCCCTGGCCGTGTTCGGCGGAGATCGGCGTCGGCTCGCCGAGGCCGAGCGTGAAGGCGTCGTAGAAGCCGCCGTCCGAGCCGCGCGCTTCCGACTTGTTGGCGACGAGCACCACGGGCTTGCCCTTGCGGCGCAGCATCTCGGCCAATGTCTGGTCAACGGGTGTCAGGCCCATCTTGGCGTCGACCACGAAGAGCGAGAGATCGGCTTCCTCGATGGCCGCTTCCGTCTGGGCGCGCATGCGGCCCTGCAGCGTCTCGGGCGCGGCCTCTTCGAGGCCGGCCGTGTCGATGATGCGGAATTTCAGGTCGATGAGGCGGGCGTCGCCCGGCCGGCGGTCACGGGTGACGCCGGGCGTGTCGTCGACGAGCGCGAGCTTCTTGCCCACGAGCCTGTTGAACAGGGTGGACTTGCCGACATTGGGGCGTCCGACAATGGCGACGGTGAAGCTCATGAACGTGTTCCGTTGTAGTGACCGGGCAAATGCCAGATCAGGAGGACAGCTTGCCGCTTGCCACGATCAGGTCAAGCAGCATCTGCGCGCGGTTGGCGACATTGCGCGGGCTTTCGCCGTCGTTGAGGATCGCGTCGAACCATTCCTTGGCGCGCGCATAGTCCCCGCTCTTGAAAGCGGAAAGGCCGAGCACTTCGCGGGCGGAATGGCGCAACGCGCTCTGCGGCGTGGCAAGCTGCTCGGCTTCGGCCGAAACCTGCTCGTAGGTGCCGGTATCGACGAGGAGATAGGCCGCGCGAAGGCGGGCCGCATCGCGCAGCGCCTGCGGCACCGAAGCATCCTTGGCGATGGTCGTGAAGGCGGTGACGGCGCCTGCGGCGTCCGTCTCGGCCAGAAGCGAGGCGGAGCGCATGCGGGCCAGAACGGGATAGGCGCCGAAGCCTTCCTTCTCCAGTTCGCCAAGGGCGGCAAGCGCCTCGTCCTTCTTGCCGTCGCGGGCAAGCGTCAGGGCCGCGAGGAACTGGTCGCCGGCGGCCGAGGCCTCGCCGTCGCGCCAGTAATCGTAGCTCACCTTGCCGATCGTGCCGAGAACGACCAGCACGGCGGCGGCGATGAGGACGCGGCCGAAACGCTTCCAGACCAGACGCATCTGGTCGGAACGCAGTTCCTCGTTCACCTCGCGGATAAAGCTGTCGTCCTGATTTACCATGTCGTTTTCCGGCGCAACCAACGTTTAAAAGTTAGCGCCTTCTACCCGATTTTCGCGGCGTTGTAAGGGGGCTGGCGCGAAAAGCCCCCGGATCGACGCGGATCAACCGAGCGGCGCCACCCCGATCAGCCATTCATGCAGCCTGAACACGATGACGGCATAGAGCGCGAGACCGACAACGACGGCAATGATGTCGTATTTCGCCGAGATGAAGACGGGCAGTTTCGTCTCGCCGGCGGCGATGCGCTTCTTCAGCGTGATGCGCAGGATGACCGCCCAGGCGAGGATCGTCGCGAAGAGCAGGACCGAATAGCTCTCGCCATTCGCCAGAAGATGCGCCAGCGCCCAGATCTTGATGGCGACGAGCAGCGGGAACTTCAGCTTCGTGCGGATGTGGCCGGCCGGCAGAAGCCCGGCGACGAGACAGATCGAGGCGATCATCATCAGCGTCAGCGCGATATGCGCCATGAAGGTCGGCGGGAAATAGAGCATCTCGCCACTGTTCGCGCGCGCGTCGATGAAGCCGTAGACGATGAGGAAAAGGCTTGCGAGCGAGACGATGCCGTGCAGCGCCATCCAGCCCGGCTTGCCGAGCGCCGCGATGCCGGCATTGCGAAGACCCGGCGCGACAGGGCGCAGGAGATGGGTGACGACGAAGAGAACGAGACCGGCGATGAGCAACGTCATGGAAATGCCCCTTGAAGAAAAACCGGCCATCGGCCGTTCCCTCTGGAATATCCGCGACGGGACGACAATTCCAGCCCGATCAAAGGATTGCCGCATTCGGAATCGATGAGAGACCCTTTGCAAATTGTCGCGGGTAGCCATGTCCTTGTCTCGGATCCTCTTTCTCCCCCTCGCCGCCGCGCTTGCGGCAGGCCCGGCGCTTGCCAAGGACGACGCGATCGAGCCGATGAAGCGCAAGCAGCTCGTCATCGTCTCCTTCGACGGCGCGCACGACAACAAGCTCTGGGAGAAGAGCCGCGCCATGGCCAGGCGCACCGGCGCGCATTTCACCTATTTCCTCTCCTGCACCTTCCTCTTTTCCAAGGATGCGCGCGCGAATTATCAGGCGCCGCATGAAAAGCGCGGCCGCTCCAATGTCGGCTTCTCGCAGGACAAGGACGAGACGATCCTTCGCCTCGGCGAGATCTGGCTGGCGAAACTCGAAGGCCACGATATCGGCAGCCATGCCTGCGGCCATTTCGACGGCGGCAAGTGGAGCGCCGACGACTGGAAGGCCGAGTTCGCCTTCTTCCGGGATTCGCTGAAGAACGCATGGCAGAATGCCGGCGTCGGCGAGCGGGAGCCGGCCGGCTGGCAGCATTTTGCGGCGCAGGACATCAACGGGTTCCGCGCGCCCTACCTTTCGGCCGGCAGCGGCCTCGTCAAGGCGCTGGAGGCGGAGGGCTTCACCTATGACGCCAGCCTCGTCACCAAGGGACCAGCCATGCCCGTCGCCAGCGGCGATATCGTCCGCTTCGGCCTGCCGCTCATTCCGGAAGGCGCCTCGCAGCGCCCCGTCATCGCCATGGACTACAATCTCTATGTCCGCCATTCCAAGGGCAAGGAGGCCCCGGAAAAGAGCGACGCCTTCGAGGAAAGCACGCTGAAGGCCTATCGCGACGCCTTCGCGAAACAATATGCCGGCGAGCGCATCCCGCTCCAGCTCGGCTTCCATTTCGTGGAGATGAATGCCGGTGCCTATTGGCGCGCGCTCGACCGCTTCCTGACGGAGACCTGCGGCAGGACGGACGTCGCCTGCGTCAGCTATGCCGGCGCGCTGGACATTCTGGCAAAAGAGAAGAAGGCGGCCGGAGCCGCCCTCTGATCCGCCTTACGGCTCGTTGGCCGCAAGCTCGCCCTCTTCCTGCGCCCTTTCCAGGTAGCGCTGGTCGATATCGGGCAGCGGCTGGTCGTCGATGGCCGCCTCGAAGGCCTTGAGGCGCTTGTAGATCGACAGCAACTCGACGATCGTCGTCCAGGAATTGACGAGATACTGGAACGACTCGCGCACCTGCCCGAACACGTTCTGGATCTGGCTCATCACGCCGAGCGTCAGCTTGCCGGCGACGATGGAGGGAACCAGAACGAAGGTGCCGAAGAGGTTGTCGGCCTGCAGGTAGAAGATGCGGGCGACGTTGAAATAGAGATAGTGGAAATAGAGGCGGAAGTAGTTCTTGCGCACGTTGGCGAAAAGCTCGGCCACCGTCGGCGGCTGCGCCCGGTCGGCATGGTCCTCGCCATAGACCAGCTCCTTGCGGTAGGCGGCCTCGACGCGCTGGTTGCGGAATTCCAGCCCCGGCAGCTTGATGCCGACCGCGGCGAGGAACACCGTCCCGAACAGCGACCAGCAGATCGCCGCCCAGACGAGCGCATGCGGCACCTCGCCGATGAAGGGCAGCACCGTCACCGTGCTGGAGAACTTGAACAACACCGGCAGGAAGGCGACGAGCGTCATGATCGAGGAAACGAGGCTGACGCCCAGCCCTTCCACCGTGCGCGAGAAGCGCATCGTATCGTCCTGCACACGCTGCGAGGCGCCTTCGATATGGCGCAGCTTGTCCCAGTGGGACATGTAGAAATCGTTCATCGCCGTACGCCAGCGGAAGACGTAATGGCTGACGAAGAAGAGGTTCAGCGTGCCGACGGTGATGGCGACGAAGGCGATGCCGGCAAAGCCGATCATGCCGACATAGATTTCGCTTTCGGTCGGGATCGGTTCGGTGCGGGCAAGCCCGCGCTGGATCATGTCGTAGAACGGCCCGTACCACGCATTGATGGCCACGCTGACCTGCACGGAGAAATAGGTGTTGAAGATGATCAGCGCCGAGCCGAGCACCGACCAGAGCTGCCATTGATGCGGGCTGTAGGTGAACCAGAAGGCGGCGAACAGCCCGACCATCACCGCATAATAGATGTAGAACCAGAGGAAGGGCGCGGACCAGAAGACGGAGACCCCGATGATCGCCTCCTCGCCCGGCTTCAGCGGCGGCAGCCCGATATAGGCGCCCAGAGCTTCCCCGCCGGCGTACCAGATCGCCATGGCAAGGGCCGACCAAAGGACGACGGAAAGGAAGAACAATCTCGGAGTGGGAAAGAAGGAGACGAACAAGGGAAGCGCTTTCGTTGCGAAGCAGGCCGAAGATGCGCAGAACCTAAAGGAGTTTGCGCAGCACAACAATTGGCGCTCGCCGGCATTACCGAGATTTAATGGAAGGCACGCCGCCAAGCGCGGCGATGACCGCGGCAGCCACGAGAAGGCCGGCGGCGGCCAGGCTCGGCAGCGCATAGCTGCCCGTGCGCGCCGCCAGGAAGCCGGCCCCGAGCGGTCCGACGATCTGCCCGACGCCGAAGGCCGCCGTCATCAGCGCCAGGACGCGGCGCGCGCTGTCGCTCGCCAGCATGCGGCCGAGCTGCAGGCCATAGGCGGTGATGACGACGAAGGTCAGCCCGAGCAGCCCGCCGCCGATGAGCGCGGAGAAGGGAGAGGGCAGCATCACCGTCGCCGCGACGCCGGCCGCCTCCACGAGGATCGCCGAGAGATAGGTGACGGCGACGCCGCAGCGCCGCTCGACAGGCTTCCAGGCGAGAAGCGAGAGGGCCGCGGCGACCCCGGTGACGAGCCAGGTCAGGCATTCGAGCAGTGGGCTTTCCGCCCCCTCCCGCGCGATGGCGACGATGAACGTCGCCGTCACCACATAGCCGATGCCGAAAAGCCCGTAGCTGAGGGTGAGCGCCGCCAGTGGCCGCGTCCAGACGATGGCCGGCTCGCGCGTCGCTACCGCGCTGCCCATCGGGCGCGGCAGCAGCCATGCGACGGCGGCAAGGCCGGCCGCGCCGAGCAGCGCGCCGGCAAACCAGTCGATTCGCCAGGCCGCGACAGCCGGAACGGTCACCAGCGACAGCAGGTAGACCACCACCGCCGAAAGTGCGATGCCGATGCCGACCCCGGAAAAATGCGCCATCTGGACGCGCGGCTCGCGATGCGCAAGGCCGATGGAAAGCACGATGCCCGAGGTGAAGATGAGGCCGAAGGCGCTGGCGACACCCGCCATGAACCGAACGGCCGAGAGCGCGGCCACACCGGACAGAAGCCCCATGGCGATGAGCAGCAGAACGGTTACGGCCAGCGAACCGACCGCAAGCCGCCGCTCGTAGCCGGCGGCCCAGCCATAAGCGGCAAGCACCGCTCCGAGGAGATAACCCGAAAAATTCGCGGCGGCGATGATGCCGGCATCGGCAGCATCGAGACCGAGGCCCGCCATCATGCCGGGCAGGACCGGCGTATAGAAGAACCGCCCAAGCCCCATGGCGACCGCCATCGCGACCGCGCCGGCAAGGGCGGCGCAGACGGGTTCGCGGGAGAGAGGGGACGGGTGCTGCGTCATGGCGCGACCATTGCACTGCAACATGATCGCGGCAAACGACAATTATTGATCGACGGATCAGCGCCGGTGAAGGCGCTCAGCCCGGCAGCGTCACCACCAGCGGACCGTTGCGCGTGGCGACGACCGTGTGTTCGAACTGCACCGTCGGCGCGCACGGATCGCTGTAGAGCGTCCATTCGTCCTTGTCGCCGCTTTCCGCCCAGTTCGCGCCCAGCGACAGGAAAGGCTCGACCGTGAAGACGAGGCCTTCCGTCATGCGGCGCTTTTCCTGCGGGTCCGGCCAGGTGGCGATTTCCGTCGGCTCCTCGTGCAGCGAGCGGCCAACGCCGTGGCTGGCGAGATTGGCGATCAGCGTAT
This sequence comes from Shinella zoogloeoides, assembly GCF_020883495.1. NCBI lineage: Bacteria > Pseudomonadati > Pseudomonadota > Alphaproteobacteria > Hyphomicrobiales > Rhizobiaceae > Shinella > Shinella zoogloeoides. The sequence goes on from NZ_CP086610.1 coordinate 2,391,751, forward strand.
AGCGGTTCTTGCGCGCGAAGGCGCCGATGGCATTGCCGACCTCGGCCAGCGGCCGGCCGGCCTTCACTTCCTTGAGGCCGACCCAGAGCGCCCGCTTGCCATCGCGGCAAAGCCGCTCCACCGCCGGCGCGGCGCGCCCGACCGTGAAGGATGCGCCCGTATCGGCAAAGTAGCCGTCGAGTTCGGCGGAAACGTCGATATTGACGAGATCGCCTTCCGCGATCATCCGGTCGCCCGGAATGCCGTGCGCCACCTCTTCGTTGATGCTGATGCAGGTCGCGCCCGGAAAATTGTAGCAGCTTTCCGGGGCCGAACGTGCGCCGGCCGCCTCCAGCATGCGCCGGCCGATCAGGTCGAGTTCGGCGGTCGTCATGCCGGGCCTGACGGCGGTGGACATATGCTGCAGCACGTTCGCGCAAATCCGGCCGATCGCCTTCAGGCCGTCGAGGTCTTCATCGTTTCCAAGGGTCATCGCATCTCTCTTTCGCGGCGCGTCCTATCACGTCCGCGCCGCGCTGTCAGGCGGAAGCCTCCGCCAGCATCTCGCGCACCAGCGGCGCGACCTTCGTTCCATAAAGCTCGATCCCGCGCAGGATCCGGTCATGCGGCATCAGTCCGATCGCCATCTGCAACAGGAAGCGGTCATTGCGGAAGATTTTTTGATGCGCGACGATCTTCTTGGCCACCGTTTCCGGGTCACCGAGGAAGAGATGGCCATCCGGCCCGATCCCCTGGTCGAACTGCGCCCGGTTCGTCGGCCCGAAGCCGCGCTCGCGGCCGATGCGGTTCATCACCTCGGCCTGCGGCCCGTAAAAGGCGTCGGCCGCCGCTTGCGTCGTATCGGCGATGAAGCCGTGAACGTTGATGCTGGTCTTCAGCTTCGCTTCGTCCTGCCCCGCGCGCCGTGCCGCCTCGCGATAGAGATCGAAGAGCGGCGCATAACGCGTCGGCGTGCCGCCGATGATGGCGAGCGCCAGCGGCAGCCCATAGGCCCCCGCCCGCGCCACCGATTGCGGCGTGCCGCCGACCGCGATCCAGATCGGCAATTTGCCATGCGCCGGTCGCGGATAGACGCCGATGCCCGAAAGCGGCGCACGCATCACACCGTTCCACGAAACCGTCTCGCTCTCGTTGAGGGCGAGCAGCAGGTCGAGCTTTTCCTCGAAGAGCTGGTCGTAGTCATCCAGCGCATAGCCGAAGAGCGGGAAGGATTCGATGAAGGAGCCGCGCCCCGCCATGATCTCCGCCCGGCCGCCGGAAATCAGGTCCACCGTCGAGAACTGCTGGAAGACACGCACCGGATCGTCCGACGACAGCACCGTGACCGCGCTCGAAAGCCGGATAGTCTTCGTGCGCGCCGCCGCAGCGGCCAGAATGACGGCCGGCGCCGAGGCCGCATAGTCCGGCCGGTGATGCTCGCCAAGCCCGAAGACATCGAGGCCCACCTGATCGGCAAGCTCGATTTCCTCGATGAGATTCCTCAGCCGCCGCTCCCCTTCCCGCCCCTTGTCGGGCGCGTTGGGATCGACGTCGGCGAATGTGTAGAGACCAAGTTCCATGGGATGTTCCGGATGAGAGGATTTGCCCTGAAATATGGCCGGCAGCGGCGGCTTGAAAGGGCTTATGGAGAAACAGTGTGTTTACAGGAACATCCTCCCTGAAAAAACGGGGCGGTATCCGCCCCGTTTCCATTGCTCAAAGCGTCGACGCCACCGCCTCGAGTTGTGTCGCCACCTGCCCCCAGCCCTCGTGGAAACCCATCTTCTCATGCGCCTCGCAGTCCTCCACGGTCCAGTGGCGGGCGATGGCGGTGTAGCGGGTCTGACCGTTGCCGAGATCGTCGAGGAGGATTTCGGCGGAGAAGAAGGCGCGTTCGCTCGGCTTGAAATCCGGGCCGAAGGCATCGGTGGTGATGATGCGGCGGTCCTTCTCCACCTTCAGGAAGATGCCGGTGCTGTCCATGTGGAAGCCGTCCGGGCCGGTCATGACCGTGCGGAACTTGCCGCCGTCGCGCGGCTCGATCTCGATGACGGGCGTCTCGTAGGGCTTGGGCGCGAACCATTGCTTCATCAGCTCCGGCGTCGTCCAGGCCTTGAAGAGCTGGGCGGGCGTGGCGTTCAGCACGCGGGTCAGCACCAGTTCGCGGTTGTTGGCGGGCTTGATCTCGGCGGTCACGGTCATGGCTTTCTCCTTGTGGATGAATGGGATGGTTCGCATCAAGGACGGGCGGCGAACGGCCAGTCCGACATCGAAAGCGGATTATTTTTCGGCGACGGCCGCTTCGCGCTGCATGCTGTCGATATGCTGGCGGATATGGGCCGCCTCGGCGGAGGTCGTGGCGAGCGCGATGGCCCGGTCGAAGGCCTGATGCGCCTCCGCGTAACGGCCGAGCTGCTTCAAAAGGCCGCCGCGCAGGCCGTGGAAATAGAAATAGCCGTCCAGCTTTTCCGCCAGAGGATCGACAAGCGCGAGCGCCGCCTCCGGCCCCTCGCGCTTGGAGACCGCGACGGCCCGGTTGAGCCGCACCACCGGCGAAGGCTGGAGGCGCTCCAGCGTCTGGTAGAGCAGGTCGATCTGCAGCCAGTCCGTTTCCGCCACCGTCGCGGCGCGGGCATGCAGGGCGGCAATCGCCGCCTGTATCTGGAAGGGACCGGGCGCGCGGTGGCGGATCGCCTTGTCGATCAGCACCAGCGCCTCGTCGATGAGCGGACGATCCCAGAGCGAACGGTCCTGATCCTCCAGCAGCACGATCTGCCCGTTCGCATCGAAGCGGGCATCGAGCCGCGAATGCTGGATGAGCAGGAGCGCCGTGAGGCCCATGATCTCCGGCTCGGCGGGAAAGAGTTTCAGCAGCAGCCGCGCCAGCCGGATCGCCTCCGCGCAGAAGGGCGTATCCGCCTTCTGCGGCACACCGGCCGAATAGCCCTCGTTGAAGACGAGATAGATCATCGCCGCGACAAGCCCGAGCCGCTCGGCCCGCGCCACCGCATCGGGCGTCTCGAAGGCAATCCCGGCCGCGCCGACCTTGGCCTTGGCGCGGGTGATGCGCTGCTCCATCGCCGCTTCCGAGACGAGGAAGGCCCGGGCGATCTGCTTCACCGAAAGGCCGGAGACGATGCGCAGCGCCAGCGCGATCTGCTGCGTCGCCGGCAGGTCGGGATGGCAGCAGACGAAGAGCAGGCGCAGGATATCGTCGCGGTAGTGCGCGCCGTCCAGCCGGTCGGCAAGGTCGCTCTCCGTATCCTCCAGATCGGACAGCATTTCCTCGGGCGGCAGCGGCTGGGTTCTGGCGCGCTTGCGCACCTGATCGATGCCGCTGTTGCGGCCGACGAAGATGAGCCATGCAGCCGGATCGCGCGGCGGGCCCTTTTCGGGCCATGTCCTCAGCGCGCGCAGGCAGGCTTCCTGAAAAGCCTCCTCCGCCATGTCGAGGTCACGGAAGTAGCGCAGCAGCGCCCCCATGGCCTGCGGCCGCGCCGAGGTGAGCGCCAGGTCGATCCAGGCAAGGTCTGTCATGTGATGGGCACTCCCGGATTGAAGAACTGCAGCGGCCGGATTTCATAGGTGCCGTTCGCCGGATTGGCGGCGGAAAGCTCGCGGGCGAACTGAATCGCCTCCTCCAGCGTCTCGGCCTGAAGCACGAAGAAACCGAGGAACTGTTCCTTGGTTTCCGCGAAGGGACCGTCCATGACGATATTGTCCGTCGCGCCCTTGCGCACCGTGACGGCCGCCGTGGTCGGCATCAGCCGCGCGACGGGGCCAAGCTTGCCGGCCTCGGCATAACGCTGGTTGACGGCGCCGAGATCGGCCATGACCTTGTCGTCCAGCTCCTTCGACCAGGCGCAGACTTCACTTTCGGCATCGTAACAAAGAACGGCATACAGCATGGTGAACTCCCGTTGGCTGAAAGACGTAGAAGTAGCGTCTCAGCCGACAGGGCGCACCGGAATATTTTTGATTTTTCGCAGGAACGTCCAGCGGTTCAGATCTTGAACACGTCGTCCTGCCGGAACACGATGACATAGCCGCCCGTCGCCTCGGCCTCCTCGGCCCAGGCGCGCAGTTGCGCGTGATACGGCTCGCTGCACCAGATATCGGGATAGTCGGGATCGACCAGCACCGTGACCTGCGGCCCCTGCCGGTAGACCATCATATGCGAGCGCGACGGCTCCCATGCCTTGTCAAGTCCCGCATCGGTCATCCAGAGACACAGGAAATCCCGGCAGACCGAAGGCCGGTCCGCATAGATCGAACACCCCTTCCCCGCAACGCAATGCCTGCACCAGACATTGGCCGGTTTGTCGAACAGGTCGATATCGGGCAGCCGGCAACAGAGCGTGCAGGTGCCGCAGGATCGGCCGACAATAGTGGCGGGGGATGGATACATGGCCGGTGTCTAGCATCCGGCCATCGAACCTTGAAGGGAGGCGGTGCGAATTACGCGCTCAGCGTCCGCCGCACCGCGTCCTTCCAGCCCTTGATCTTCACGGCGCGCGTCTTCTCGTCCATCTCCGGCGTGAAGCGCCTGTCGCGCGCCCAGGACTTGGCGAAACCCTTGCGGTCGGGCCAGACGCCGGCGCGCTGGCCGGCGAGCCATGCCGCGCCGAGCGCGGTCGTCTCCAGAATGGTCGGGCGGTCGACGGGCGCGTCGAGAATGTCGGAAAGGCGCTGCATGGTCCAGTCGGAGGCGACCATGCCGCCGTCGACGCGCAGAACCGTCTCCTTGCCGTTCGCCTTCCAGTCCTTGTGCATGGCGTCGAGCAGGTCGCGCGTCTGGTAGCAGACGGCTTCCAGCGCCGCGCGGGCGAATTCCGCGGGGCCGGTGTTGCGCGTCATGCCGTAGATGGCGGCGCGCGCCTCCGGGTCCCAGTGCGGCGCGCCGAGGCCGGTGAAGGCGGGCACGAGATAGACGTTCTGGGTCGGGTCGGCCTTCGCGGCGAGATCGCCGGTATCGGACGCGGCCTTGATGACCTTCAGCCCGTCGCGCAGCCATTGCACGGCAGCGCCGGCAATGAAGATCGAGCCTTCCAGCGCATAGGTCGTTTCGCCGTCGAGCCGGTAGGCGATGGTGGTGAGCAGGCGGTTCTTCGAGCGCACCATGTCCGGGCCGGTATTGAGCAGCGCGAAGCAGCCGGTGCCGTAGGTGGATTTCATCATGCCCGGCTCGAAGCAGGCCTGACCGATGGTCGCGGCCTGCTGGTCGCCGGCAACGCCGAGGATCGGGATTTCCGCGCCGAACAGGCCCTTTTCCGTCACGCCGAAATCGGCTGCGCAATCCAGCACCTCCGGCAGCATGGCCTTCGGCACGCGCAGGATTTCGAGCAGTTCGTCGTCCCACGCATTCGTCGCGATATTGTACATCAGCGTGCGGCTGGCATTGGTGGCGTCGGTGACATGGGATTTGCCACCCGTCAGCCGCCAGATCAGGAACGTGTCGATGGTGCCGAAGCAAAGGTCGCCCTTGGCGCCGCGCGCCCGCGCGCCCTTCACGTTGGAGAGCATCCAGGAGAGCTTGGTGCCGGAGAAATAGGGATCGAGCAGCAGGCCCGTCTTCTTCGTGAAGGTCTTTTCGAGATCCTGCTTCTTCAGCTTCTCGCAATAGGAGGCGGTCCGGCGGTCCTGCCAGACGATGGCGTTGTGGATCGGCTTGCCGCTCTCGCGCTCCCAGACCACGACCGTCTCGCGCTGGTTGGTGATGCCGATGGCGGAAATGTCGGAGGCTTCGACACCCGCCTTCTTCAGCGCGGCCTTTACCGACCAGACGACGCTTTCCCAGATTTCTTCCGGATCGTGTTCGACCCAGCCGGACTGGGGGAAGATCTGCGTGAATTCCTTCTGGCCGGAACCGACGACCTTCTGGTTGCCGTCGAAGACGATCGCCCGGCTCGAGGTCGTGCCCTGATCGATCGCGAGAACATATCCGCCCATGCTTTCCTCCCGGTGAAGGGCCGCTCCCAGGCCCTTCGGAATCTTCAATACGATACAAAAACGAATGTCAAAGGAAAATAAAACGCAAATCGCGCTTCGCCCCGAAAGGGACTGTAGCGCGCAAAACACAATTGTCATCGCTCGAGTTTTAAGCGTAGGCTACCGCAACGCAGCATACAGGGAGAAACAAGATGAAGAGCGTCGTCGTCACCGGCTCCACCAGCGGCATCGGCCTTGCCATTGCCAGCGCTTTTGCGGAAAGCGGCGCCAATGTCGTCATCAACGGTTTTGGCGCGGCGGACGAGATCGAGGCTATCCGTGCGAAGCTCGACGGCCTCGGCGCGGGCCGCGTGCTCTACCACCCCGCCGACATGACCAAGCCGCATGAAATCTCCGACCTCATCCAGACGGCGGTGGAGGAATTCGACGGCGTCGATATCCTCGTCAACAATGCCGGCATCCAGCATGTCGAGAAGATCGAGGATTTCCCGGTCGAGAAGTGGGACCAGATCATCGCGATCAACCTCTCCAGCTCCTTCCATACGATCCGCTGCGCCGTGCCGCACATGAAGCGCAAGGGCTGGGGCCGCATCGTCAACGTCGCTTCCGCGCACGGCCTCGTCGCCTCGCCCTTCAAGGCGGCTTATGTGGCGGCCAAGCACGGCATCATGGGTCTCACCAAGACAGTGGCGCTGGAAGTCGCGGAAAACGGCATCACCGTCAACGCCATCTGCCCCGGCTATGTGCTGACGCCGCTGGTCGAAAAGCAGATTCCGGCAACCGCCAAGGCGCGCGGCATCAGCGAGGCCGAGGTGAAGACAGACGTCATGCTGAAGTTCCAGCCGACCAAGGAATTCGTCGGCACGGACGAGGTGGCGGCCATCGCGATGTTCCTCGCCTCGGATGCGGCCAAATCGATCAACGGCACCCACATCTCCGTCGACGGCGGCTGGACCGCGCAGTAACCGCGCGCACCCTTAGGAACGACCGTCGAGATAGCCGAGATCCCGCTTGATGTGATCGGACACATGGCGGGGATCGAACTTCGGCAGGCGCTTGCGACGCCGCAAGAGACCCGCCACCCTTCGCCAGAAGCTTTTCTGGCGAGGCTGCGCGGCGTCGGTGGGCGCGTGATCGATGATGCATGTCATGGTCATACCTTGAAAATTCCATCCATTGCTTGCAGCCTGCTCTGGAAAATGATGGAATTCCAATCGAACCTTTGTCTGCATCCATAAAGAGAACTTGGCCTTGAAGATGTCGCGCAACTTCCCGCTCAATGCGCTCCGCGTCTTCGAGGCGGCCGCGCGGCACGGCAGCTTCACGCGCGCGGGCGACGAGCTGGGCATGACGCAGACGGCCGTCAGCTACCAGATCAAGCTGCTGGAGGAGACGCTGGGCGAGACGTTGTTCCTGCGCCAGCCAAGGCAGGTGACGCTGAGCGAGGCCGGCGAGCGGCTGGCGCCGAAGGTGGCGGAAGGGCTTGCCAGGCTGGCGGAGGCCGTGTCGGACCTGCGCGGAGCGAGCGAGCAGAAGCTGCACATCCACTCCACGCCCACCTTCGCCCTGCAATGGCTGAGCCGCACCATCGGCGACTTCCAGCTCAAGCACCCGAATATCGCGGTGCGCCTGTCCACCTCGCAGGACGTGATCGATTTTGCCAAGGAAGAGGCCGATGTCGCGATCCGCTGGGGCATGGGCGACTGGCCGGGCCTTGCCTGTCACCGCGTCATGCGCATGGATTTCGCGCCCATGCTGAGCCCGAAGCTGGCCGAAAGCATCGGCGGCGTGAAGGCGCCGGCCGATCTTCTGAAACTGCCGATCATCAGCGCGCGGGATATCTGGTGGCGCACCTGGTTTTCGGCGGCCGGCATCGACAATCCGAATCTCGAACGTTTCCCGCCGAACGAGCTGGGCACACAGACCATCGATGCGCAGATCGCCATGGCGGGACAAGGCGTCGCCATTCTCAGCCCCGGCCATTTCCGCAGCGAAATCGCCGCCGGCCAGCTCTACCAGCCCTTCGACCTCACCTGCAACGACGGCCGCGACTACTGGCTCGCCTATCCGGAGAACCGCCGCAATATCCAGAAAATCCGGGCGTTCCGCGACTGGATCCTCACGGCCCTGCCGCAGGAGGTCTGAACCCGTTCGGGGAGCGGCCGGGGACGGCCGCTCCGCAAGCCCTGTCAGGGCTGCTCGATGACGAAGGGCGTGTCGAAGAAGTGTTCGATCACGTTGTTGCCGCCGCCGAGGCGGTCGACGACGAGGAAGTCGCTCACCGCGCCCATGGCTATCAGCGGGTGATGCCAGACATTGCGGCCATAGTTGACGCCCTGCCGTCCGCCGGCGAGGAAGACCTGCGGCCGGCCGGGCTTGCCGCCCTCGTCTTGCGCCACCACCACCAGCCAGGGCCGGTTATCGATGGGCGAGAAGCTCTGGCTGCCGAAGGGATGGCGCTCCATCATGCCGACGGCATAGGGGAAGCTGCGCGGGCTGCCGCGGAAGATGTTGATGATGACCTTCGCATCCTCACCCACCGCCTCGGCCACGGCGAGCGCGTTGTAGCGCTCCGTCGTCCCGCCGTTGATGTAGCGCATGGCGGCGGGATCGGTCTCGATCACGCTGCCGAAGGGGGCGAAGGCTTCTTTCGTGAGGGGCTGGATCGTGAGTTTTTCAGCCATCGGACAGCCCTCCCGGGGAGAGGAAGGGCGGTCGTCGGTAATCAGGCATCGTCAATCTCCGGGGAGCAGAGCATTCAAGCGCAGGAGCGCAATGCGCTCCACCTGGGCTTTCGCGGTTTCGAATTCCTCATCGGCCGTATTGCCGATGCGTGTCTCGAAAGCGGCAAGGATGTCGCTCTTGTCAAGCCCCTTGACGGCAATGATGAAGGGGAAGCCGAATTTTTCGGTATAGCCCGTGTTGAACGCGGTAAAGCGCGCGTGCTCGTCCGGGCTCAGCCGGTCGAGGCCGGCGCCGGCCTGTTCCTTGCGGCTGTCCTCCGTCAGCCCGCCCGCAATGGCGAGCTTGCCGGCAAGGTCCGGATGGGCGCGCAGAACGCCAAGCTGCTCTTGCGCGCTGGACTTGCGGAAGGCGTCCGTCAGCGCGGCATGCACGCCCGCCGCCGTCAGGGGCTGCGGGACCGCGCCGGCATCGAGCGCCCGTTCGGCGATGAAGGGCGAATGCTCGAAGACGCCGCCGAAGCGGTCGAGGAAATCGGTCCGGTCGATCATGCGCTCTTGCCCTTCGTCGGATGGTAGTTCTCGATCCAGTGGCGCGCGATGTCGATACGGCGCGGGATCCAGACCTTCTCATGGCCGAGCACGTAATCGACGAAGCGGGCGAGCGCGGCGACGCGGCCCGGGCGGCCGACGAGGCGGCAGTGAAGGCCGATATTCAGCATCTTCGGGCTGCCTTCCTTGCCTTCCTGGTAGAGCACGTCGAAAGCGTCCTTCAGATAGTTGAAGAACTGGTCGCCGGCATTGAAGCCCTGCGGCGTCGCGAAACGCATGTCGTTCGTTTCGAGCGTGTAGGGGATGATCAGGAAGGGCTCGCCATCGATGCCCGGCACGAAATAGGGCAGGTCGTCGGCATAGGAATCGGAAGAATAGACGAAGCCGCCCTCCTCCATGACGAGGCGCAGCGTGTTGTCCGAGGGCTTGCCCTGGTACATGCCGAGCGGATGCGAGCCGGTGAGTTCCTTGTGCAGGCGCACGGCCTCACGGATGTGCTCGCGTTCCTTCTCCTCGGAATAGTCCTTGTATTCCAGCCAGCGGTAGCCGTGGCTGGCGATTTCCCAGCCGGCTTCCTTCATGGCGGCGACAGCTTCGGGGTTGCGCGCCATGGCGAGCGTCACACCGTAGACCGTGGTGGTGACGTTGCGGCTGGTGAACAGGCGGTGGAGTCGCCAGAAGCCGGCGCGCGAACCGTATTCGTAGATCGATTCCATATTGAGGTTGCGCTGGCCCGGCCAAGGCTGCGCGCCGACGATTTCCGACAGGAGGTTCTCCGAGGCCGCATCGCCGTCGAGAATGCAGCTCTCGCCGCCCTCTTCGTAATTCACCACGAATTGCACGGCGATATTGGCATCGCCCGGCCAGCGAACCTGCGGCGGAGTGCGGCCGTAACCGATCAGGTCGCGCGGATAAGTCTTGTCAGTCATTCGATCACCTCGGCAATGGGCGGAACCGTGCACCGGGCGGTGCAATACCCCATGGGAAGGAACCAATAGCGCCTTGGTCCGTTTCCTGTCCATGACAAGCAAGGAGAAACACTATGGCCATGCAGGACGCAAACATTCGTGAAACGCAGGATCTCATCGCCAGCGACAAGGTCGAGGGCACCAGCGTCTACGGCGCGGATGGCAAGCATATCGGCGCGGTGGAGCGCCTGATTCTCGACAAGCGCAGCGGGCATGTTTCCTATGCCGTCCTCAGCTTCGGCGGCTTCCTCGGCATCGGGCAGGACCACTATCCCCTGCCTTGGGGCAAGCTGAACTACGACGAAGGCCTCGGCGGCTATCGCGTCGATGTGACGAAGGAGCAGGTCGAGCGCGCGCCGCATTATGAAAGCGATGCCGAATACGACTGGAACCGCCGCAACGGCAAGGTGATCCACGACTATTACGGCGTGCCGCCCTACTGGATGTAAGCGTCAGATCCGTCCGGCTTCATCGAAGTGTGCCGGCACGGTGAAAGAGGGCGGTACGCCGAGCGTGCCGCCCTTTATTTCGTGGAGAACTTCCCGGGCGAGCGCATGGGCGAGGCCGAAGCTCACCTTGAAGCCCCCGGTCATCAGGCTGACATTTGCATGATCCGGGTGCCGGCCTACCATGGGCTCCCGGCCGATGGCCTTGGGCCGAAGCCCGGCCCAGCGCTCGGCGACGGGCGCATCCGCAAGAGCCGGCGCCATATGGCGCGCCTTTTCGATCAGGGCGTCGAGAAGCCCGTCGGTGCCATGGGGATCGGAAAAGCTGTTCTCGCTGGTGCTGCCGATGGCGACGAGGCCGTTGTCATGCGGCACGATATAAAGGCCGTCCGCGAAAATCACCGGAAGGGACGGGTCGACGGCCGCCTTGAGGAAGGCCGCCTGCCCCTTGACCCCGACACCCGCCGGCTTTGCCAGCGGCGGACCGAGCGGAGCCAGCAGGCCGAAGGTCTCGACGCCGGCCGCCAGCACGCAATGGCCGAAGGCGACCGCCGTTCCGTCGTCAAGACGCGCGGTCCCGGCCGCCGTATCCAGGCTTTCGATGCCGACGCCCTCGCGGACCACGACATTCGGCAGCCGCGCGAGCGCTGCGCCGAGGGCGGCAAGCAGGCCGCGCGGCGCAAGGCGGGCGGCAAGGTGATCGTGGACAAGCCCGCAGGCCATCGCCCGACCCGCCGGCCAGCCATCGGCCGGCGCGGCGTCCAGCACCTCGAAGGCAAAGGCGCGGCCGGGCGTGCGCCAGACCGCGCGGGCATCCTCGGCATGGCCGAGCGCGATGTCGCGATTGTGGGGCTTTGCCAGCGGGATGAGGCGGCCGGAACGCCGGTAGCCGGCGGACAGGCCGGTCTCGGCCTCCAGCGCCGCAATCTCCCCTTCGAGGGAAACGAGAGCGTCGAACTGGAAGGCCTTCTTGGCGTTCCAGCGGTCCGGCAGATGCGGCATCAACGCGCCGAGCAGGCCGCCGCTCGCCCCCGCGCCGATCCGCCGCTTTTCGACGAGCTGGACAGACAGGCCCGCACGGGCGGCGAAGAGCGCGGTCCACAGGCCCATGACCCCACCGCCGGCGACGAGGAGATCCACGCCCGGTTGACCGGCGGCCTTCCCGCGATTATCGGCTTCTGCCATGGCTGACCACGATCCTGAAAATACGCCGCCGGGCGAAACGGTCCTCGACTGGCACGAGGGCGATATGCCCTATTCCCGCGCCTTTGACGACCACTTTTATTGCCGCAGCGACGGACGGCTGGAATGCGGCCATGTCTTCCTTTCCGGCAACGACCTGCCGCGCCGCTGGCAGCGTCCGGGGCCCTTCCGCATCGCCGAACTCGGCTTCGGCACCGGCCTCAATCTTTGCGAGACCTGGCGTCAGTGGCGCGAAACGGCGCCCGGCGATGCCAGCCTCTTCTTCACCTCCTTCGAGCGTTTTCCGATGGCGCGCGCCGATATCGACCGGGCGCTGGCGCACTGGCCGCAGATCGACCGGGAACGCGCGGCTCTGACGGAGAAATGGCCGGACGCGCCGCAAGGCCGCGTCGAGATCGATCTGGAGCCGAACGTCCATCTCACCGTCGTCTGCGGCGCGGCGCTCGACAGCCTGCACCAGGAGGAAGCGCCATTCGACACCTGGTATCTCGACGGCTTCGCGCCCTCGCGCAATCCGGACATGTGGTCGGCGGAACTGATGGCCGAGGTATGCCGCCTCACCGCCGCGGACGGCCGCTTCGCCACCTACGCCGCCGCCGGCTTCGTGCGGCGCAACCTCACCGCCGCCGGCTTCACCGTCGAGCGCCGGCCGGGCTTTGCGGGCAAGCGTGAAATGCTCTGCGGGGGAAAACCGGCGTCCTAGCTCGGAAGGCCGTTCGCGGCCTGCACCCTGCCCGGCTTCAGCCAGCGATCCAGCTTCTCTTCCAGCTTCTCGATGCTGATCGGCTTGGCGAGATAATCGTCCATGCCGGCGGCGAAGCATTGCTCGCGGTCGCCATCGAGCACATGGGCGGTGACGGCGACGATGGGCACGCGATGGCCGCTGCCGCTTTCCAGCGCACGGATCGCCCGGCTCGCCTCCAGTCCGTCCATGACAGGCATGGAAACGTCCATCAGGATCATGCCCGGGCGGCTGGTGCGGAAGACCTCGACCGCCTGCGCGCCGTTCTCGACCAGCCGGAAGCGCAGGCCGGACGCCAGCAGCAATTGGGTGAAGAGGATCTGGTTGACCTCGTTGTCCTCCGCGACCAGCACGTCCAGCGCCTCGCCGCCCGCCGCCATGGAAGGCGACGCCTGCGGGCGAAGCGGCAGGACCTTGGCCTGTCCGGCGTCCCGCACCGCCGGGGCGCCCCTCGCGCCCCGCATGGCGCGCAGCACCTCGGCCACCGTCTCGCGCAGGAGGCCGGCCCGGGCCGGCTTCATCAGATGCGCCTGCACATCCTGCGAGGACCGATGCTGGTCTTCCGTCGAAAGGTTCATGGAGGTAAGCACGATCACGGCGATATCCGCCGTCGCCGCGCCGTCGCGCAAGGCCCGTACGAAGGCCGGCGAGCGCTCGGGCCGGTAGTCGAGCAGGATCGCATCCACCGCCACGCCGATATCCGCCGCCGCCGCAAGCACGGCCAGCGCCTCGGCCTCGGACCCGACGGCCGTGGCGTCGTAGCCCCATTCGAGCAGCATGTCATGCGCGGCCTTGCGGGAAAGATCGTGCCCATCGACGACGAGGACGCGCGCGCCCGATGCCCGGGCCGGAACGATGCGCGCCGGCAGCGAGGCGACGGCGAGCGCCATCGGCAGGCGGACAGTGAAGACGGAGCCGCGACCGACCTCGCTGCTGGCCTCCAGCGCGCCGCCGAAAAGGCGCGTCAGGCCGTCGGTGATGGCAAGGCCGAGGCCGGTGCCTTCGTGCCGGCGCGTCGAGGAACTGTCGACCTGCGAGAATTTCTCGAAGATCGATTCCATCTTCTCGGCCGGAATGCCCGCGCCCGTATCCTCCACGCGGATGACGATATCGACGCCGCTCTCGGTGGTGCTGGAGGAAAGGTCGATCAGCACATGGCCGCGATCGGTGAACTTGACGGCATTGCCGACGAGATTGGTGACGATCTGCCGGAAGCGGCCGGCATCGCCCATCACCGCCGCCGGCATGTTGGCCGCGCCGCGCACGACGAGCTCGATATCCTTCTCCGCCGCCTTCGCCGACAGGAGCGTCGCCACATCCTCGATGGCCTCCACCGGATTGAAGGCGACGTCGCGCAGAACCATCTGGCCGGCGTCGATCTTCGAGAAGTCGAGAATGTCGTTGATGATCGTCAGGAGCGCATTGCCGGACTTCACCATGATGTCGATGAAGGTCTTCTGGCGCGTGTCGAGGTTGGATTTGGCAAGCAGTTCGGCCATGCCGAGAACGCCGTTCATGGGCGTGCGGATCTCATGGCTCATATTGGCCAGGAATTCCGATTTCGCCTTGTCGGCCGTCTCCGCGCGGGTGACGAGGCGGCGCAGTTCCTCCTCACGGTCCTTGAGGTCGGTGATGTCGGAAAAGACCATGACGTCGCGGCCGCGGCTCGTCGGCGTCACGTCCAGCCGCAGCCAGCGCTGGTAGCCGCTGAACACCGTCAGCGAGGCCGGCTTGCCGGTAAAGAGGATGTTCCCGAACTCGCTCGCATCGACGGGTTCCTCGCCGTCGAAGCCGGCGATCTTGCGGTCGATGCAGCTTTGCAGCACATCCTGCATCAGCGCGCCCGGCTGCAACAGGTGCGGCGGCATGGCGATCATGCTGACAAGCGCCTCGTTGGAAAGCACCACCACGCCGTTTTCGATGATCAGCAGGCCCTGGCTCATCGCGGAGACGGCATCCTTCATGAGGCTGCCGATCTCCTCGAGCGCGCTGCGCGTCTCCAGAACCTCGCGCTCGCGCTCGCGCCGCTCTGTAATATCGATATAGGTCAGCAGGCAGCGCCCGCCGGAAACCGCGCAGCCGGCTTCGATCACCGTTCGCCCGTTGGCGTAGGTGACCTCTCGCACCGGCGTGCTGCCGGCGCGAATGCTGGCGATGCAGGCCTCATAGCCATCGGCCCGGGCGCGGCCATCGTCGCTGACACCGCCCTGTTCCTGCTGGAAACGCAGCAGCTCCAGGAGCGGCCGGCCCTTCATCGGCGGCAGGGTGCCGCCCCAAATTTCCTCGAAGGCCCCGTTCACCAGGTCGATCGTGTTCGCCTCGTCCACGACCACGATGCCGACCGGCAGCGATTCCACCACGCTTTCGAGATCGGCCCGCGCCGCCTCCGCCAGCCGCTGGGTCTCGATCAACTGCTCCTCGCGCTTCTTCAGCAGCGTGGTGTCGGTAATCGATCCGATGAGGTAGTTCTTGTCGTCGAGCGTCGTGACACGGTAGAGCCGCGAGATCGTCGGCAGCACCGAGCCGTCCGACCGGATATAGTCGATCTCGGATTCGAACAGATCGCCGGTATCGAGCACGAACTGGTTCTGGTCGTGGAATTCCTCGCCCTGCTCGGGATACATTTCCAGCGTGGTGAGGCCGAGCAATTCTTCCGGCTGCCGGCCCGTCAGATCGACATAGGCCCGGTTGGCGAAGATCATGCGCTGGTTCTCGTCGCGCATGAAGCTTGCGACCGGCAGCTCGTCAAGCAGCGCGCGGTAGAGGCTGATCTCCTGCGAATGCTGTTGCAGCCGCCCTTCGCTTTCCTTCAGCGCCGTGGCGTCCAGCCGCAGCACGACCAGCGTGCCATCCGGCCGACGCTGGCTGACGAGACGTATCCAGCCGCCCGCCATCCGCACGAGGGATTCGTGGAGCGGCAGGCCGTACTCGGCGAGCCGGCCCGCGACCCAGTGGGCGCGCTCGTCTGCGGACGCAGGCCCCATCTCAAGCCCATGCAGCGCCTCGACGATCGCGGACAGGTCGACCGTACCGCCCGCCGCTTCGCCGACGAGAGCGCCATAAAATTCCCGCATGCTGCGATTGGCGTAGTGCAGCCGGTCATCCGCGCCGAAGACGGCAACGCCCGCCCCCATGGCGTCGAGCGCACTTTCGACATGCGTGCGCGCATCCTCCGGCTCCGTCTGCGCGGACGCAGCGGAACGGCCTGCCGTGCCGTTTCCGTTGGCGGCGGTGCGAACGGCGGTGGCAAGCGCCTCCACAACCGGCGTGAAGAAGCCGACGAGAATGGATATCGCGGGGGAGATCCGCTCGCGCCTCAGCGCGATATCGAAACAGCCGTCGAAGGGATGGACATAGCGCGCGCGCTCGGGATTGCCGAAGATCAGGCAGCGGCGTTCCGGGTCGCTCCGGTCGCCATGGCCGGGCGCCTCGCCGATCTCGTCGCTGCGAAGGCCCACCATCTCCGCCGGGGAGCGGCCGAAAAGGCGTGCATAGGCCTCGTTCACCGCAAGGTAGCGCAGTTCGCTGCTCTTGACGTAAGCCGGGTGCGGATGTGCGCCAACGCGCGCGCACGCCGCCACCAGCAGTTCGTCATGAGATTCAGCCACGCCAAGTACTCCCCGAAGCGGCACGGATAGAGAGATTCATACCCCTCGGGGAGTATCACCAATCCTTGAACGGATGGTTAACCGATCGTTGCCGGAACCGGGGACGCCGTCAGCCTTCGAACATGATCGACCGGACGGAGGCGATCAGCTTCTGCGTCGGCAGGTTGGAAAAATTCCTGTCGATCTCGGCCGTGGTCAGCGTGCGCGCCCTGTCGGAGAGCTTGCTGCGCAGGTCTCCCAGCGTCTGCGGCGCGGCGCAGACGACGAGCCGGTCGAAAGCGCCCTCGGCGGCATAGTCATCGATGCGGCCGGCGATCTCGGCGGTGAACTTCTGCTGCTCCTCGCGCACCGGGTCGCTCGAATATTCCATGGCGGAACGGCCATGGCCGACGGAGGAATGACTGCGCCCCGGCCTGTCGGCCATGATGTCCTGCGCCTTCTTCGGCTCCCAGCGAAAGATTTCCTGCTCCGGGTTCTGCTGGCCGTCCTTCAACAGGTTCACCCCCTTGAGCAGGCGGGCCTGATTGCCGTCGGCGGCGAGAATCCAGGTCGTAGCGGTCATGTTTCCCTCCCGTAGCGAGATTCATGGATGCGCAGATCGGTTCTGCGTCGGGAAGCATCCAACAGGATTGTGGCAGGATGCGTATCGGCTCAACGCGAGGGGCGCGGGCATGTTCCGGGTGGCGGAAGTCCCGAAGCTGTTGGAAAGGCCGTAAGCCTCTGGCGCGGCACCGGAAAAGCCCGCTAGTCTGTCACCAAGGGAAAGAATCGCCGTGGCCGAACCGTTGAAAAACCTGCTGCATCCGGGATTGGTGAAGGACATGGCGCGCCATGTCCTGCGCGTCTCGCCGGGCTTCGACGCCGACCGCTTCACGCAACTCGCGACGGAGAACATGGACGCGCTGGAACTGATGCAGCGCGCCGAGCGGATCAAGGACGCCTTCACGCAGACGCTCCCCGCCGACTACGCCGCTGCCGCCGGCATCCTGCGGAACGCCCTGCCGCAGGCAAACACGCCCGGCCTTTCCGGCTGGGCGCTGCTTCCCGTCAACCAGTTCGTCTCCGAACACGGTCTCGGCCATTTCGACCTTTCGCTGGCCCTGCTCAAGGCGCTGACGCCGCATTTCACCGCAGAGTTCGGCATCCGTCGCTTCATCCATGCCGAACAGGAGCGGGCGCTTGCCGAAATCTCCGGCTGGGTCGCGGACACCAACCACCATGTCCGCCGGCTCGCCAGCGAAGGCACCCGCCCCCGCCTACCTTGGGCGATGCGCCTGCCAGCACTCGTCAAGGATCCGGCGCCGATCCTGCCGATCCTCATCGCGCTTCTCGACGACCCGGAGGATTATGTCCGGCGCTCGGTCGCCAATAGCCTGAACGATATCGCCAAGGACCACCCAGCACTCGTCGCCGATTTCGTGGAAGCGCATATCGAGGGCGCATCCACGGAACGGCGGCAATTGCTGCGCCATGCCTCCCGCACGCTCCTCAAGAAGGGGGATGCCAAGGCGCTCGCCAATTTCGGCTTCGCGGCCGCCAAGGAGATCGGCGCGGACCTGACGCTTGCAACACCCGTGGTCACCTTCGGGGACAAGCTCGGCTTTTCGCTAACGGTGCGCAACGAAGACAAGGCGCCGCAGCGGCTGATGATCGACTACGCGATCCATCACATGAAGGCGAACGGCACGCTGGCCCCCAAGGTCTTCAAGTGGCGGCAGCTCGATCTGCCGGCCGGCGGCAGCCAGACGATCGGCAAGGATCACGCGATCCGGGCCATCACCACGCGACGTTATTACCCCGGCACGCACCGCGTCGAAATCCTGATCAACGGCGCGATTGCGGCCTCCGCCGACTTCGAATTGCGCATGGATTGACCCCGCGCCTTTTCGCACATGCGAAAGTAACACTTGACTTTTCGCCCCAAAACAACGACATGAGCCGCAGCGTCGCCCTTCGGCCGCCGCGTGAGCGAGCCAGCGATTTCCCGGACAGGGATGCCAAGAAGGACAAGCGCAAGAGAAGGATCCGCCTCCCATTTTGCGGATGACTGCGCAGACGATAGCCAACCAACCCACAAGTTCCCAATTCACGCGGGGTTCTTGACGCCAGACGAAACCGGAAGCGCATGGTGCGTTCCGGCCTGAAGCAGTTCCAGCAAAAGTGTGACGCGGTTTTGCGTCCGGAACTGCGTTCGGGAAAGTCGTTTGGCGCCCCCGAAAGGTATTGCTTTGACCACTTTCCACGACCTCGGCCTCTCGAAGACCATCGTCGCCACCCTTTCCGCGCTCGGCTTTGAAAAAGCGACCCCGATCCAGGAAAAGGCCATCCCGCTCGTCCTCGAAGGCTCGGACCTCATCGGCCTTGCCCAGACCGGCACCGGCAAGACGGCCGCCTTCGGCCTGCCGATGATCGAAAAGCTTCTCGCCGACACCCGCCGTCCCGACCCGCGCAACATCCGCGCCCTCATTCTCGCCCCGACCCGCGAACTGGTGAACCAGATCGCCGACAACCTGCGCGATTTCGTGAAGAAGACGCCGCTGCGCGTCGTCACCGTCGTCGGCGGTGCTTCGATCAACAAGCAGTCGGAAATGCTGAACCGCGGCACCGACATCCTCGTCGCCACCCCGGGCCGCCTGCTCGATCTCGTCGCCCGCAAGTCGGTGACGCTGACGCAGGCCCGCTACCTCGTGCTCGACGAAGCCGACCAGATGCTCGATCTCGGCTTCATCCACGACCTGCGCAAGATCTCCAAAATGGTGCCGAAGAACCGCCAGACGCTGCTCTTCTCGGCCACCATGCCGAAGCTGATCGCCGAGCTTGCCGGCGAATATCTCAGCAATCCGAAGAAGGTCGAAGTCACCCCGCCCGGCAAGGCCGCCGACAAGGTGGAGCAGTATGTCCACCACGTTCCCGGCAAGGACCAGAAGACGCAGATCCTCAAGCAGACACTCACCGCCAACCCGGATGGCCTGTCGCTCGTCTTCTCGCGCACCAAGCATGGCGCCGAGAAGCTGATGAAGCATCTCGACCAGGTCGGCTTCAAGGCCGCCTCGATCCACGGCAACAAGAGCCAGGGCCAGCGCGAGCGCGCCCTCAAGGCCTTCCGTGACGGTGAGATCCGTGTACTCGTCGCCACCGACGTCGCCGCCCGCGGCATCGACATCCCGGGCGTCACCCACGTCTACAACTACGACCTGCCGGAAGTGCCGGACGCCTATGTCCACCGCATCGGCCGCACGGCCCGCAACGGCCGCGACGGCATTGCCATCGCTTTCTGCGCGCCGGACGAAGCGCACCTCCTGCGCGACATCGAGCGCCTGATGGGCATCAAGATCGCAGTCGCCAGCGGTGAAGCCCCGGCCGAAGTCAGCACGGCCGGCCCCGGCGGCAAGTCCCGCAAGGGCCGCAACAGCCGTGGCGGCGGCCAGCGCTCCGGCAACGGCCGCGCCGCCAACCGTCCGGCCCGCCAGCCCTTCGGCGACGGCGCACAGGCCGAAGCCGGCGCGCCGTCCGGCGCCAAGCGCCCGCAGCACGGCCGTCCGGCCCAGAAGCAGGGCGACCGCCAGAACCGCAACCACGGCGGCGGCAACGGCCAGCCCGGCCGCCCGCAGCGCAGCGGCAAACCGCGCCGCCCGGAAGGCCAGCGCCGCGAACAGGCGTAAGCGGATAACGCATTGAATGAGGAACGGCGGGCTTCGGCCCGCCGTTTTCGTTTGTGCCGTCCTCACTCGGCCGGCGCGGCATCCTTGCGGTTCGTCAGATACACCCCCGCCACCACGATCACCGTGCCGAGGATCATCGGCATCGTCAGCTCCTCGCCGAAGATGGCCGCCGCCTGCAGCGCGGCGATGGGCGGCACCAGATAGATGAGCGAGGCCGCGCGCGAGACCTGTCCCCGGCGGATGAGGTAGAGCAGCAGCAGGATCGCGCCCATCGAGATGCCGAGCACCGCCCAGGGGAGCAGCGCGATGAAGGCAAAACTTATCTCGACATGCGGGGTTTCAAGGCCGAGCGCGAGAGGTAGCGTGACGATCAGGGCCCCGACATATTGCAGCGTGGCGACGGCACGGATGTCGCCGGTCTGAAGGTGCTGCTTCTGATAGATCGTGCCGTAGGTCACGGCGGCCATGCCGAGCATGTTGACGAGGATGGCGAGGGCCGGGATTTCCGCCGCGCCCTGCCCGAAGAATTTCGGCAGCACGGCAATAAGCACGCCGAGGAAACCGAGACAGAGGCCGAGCTTCTGCGTCGTGCTGAGCCGCTCGCCGATGAAGAACGGCGCCGCCAGCGCCGTCATCAATGGCTGGAGCGCGGCGATGATCGAGGACAGTGCCGCCGGCACGCCCTCGCCGATGGCCCACCAGACCGCGCCGAGATAGATGCCGTGCAGGAAAACGCCGGAGACGATGGCATGCAGGATAGTGCGCCTATCGCGCGGCCAGGAAACGCCGGACGCCACGCAGAGGCCCGCAAAGAGGACAGCGGCCGTGAGGTAGCGGATGCACAGGAAGGTCAGCGGCTCGGAAAGCAGGGCCGCGAACTTGGCGACGACCCAGCCCGTGGACCAGAGCAGGACGAAGATGGCCGGAGCCAGACGATCGAGGGACATGGGATTTCCGGCGGCATGACAAGCGATGCGCGAGCGTTAGGACCTGCCCCGGTGATGGTCAACGCAATTTCCTTGATGCTTAGGTTCAGCAAAAGGCATCGGGGAACACGCTTTCGGCATCTGCCCATCCTTTCGGCAGCGCAATGCACGGACGAAAGGAATGCCTGCCGAAAAACCGTCGCACCGGCCGGTTTCTGCGCGCTCAAAGCGGTGTGAGAATTCTTTCCCGCTAATTGAGCATGGTTCTTGCATTGCCCCAGTTCTTGTACTCAAATGACGGAAAATGGGGAACACGCCTTTGGCATTTGACGAAATGATGAATGCGGACTCCGGTTCGCGGCAGCCGTATCAGAACTACCATGAATGGTACGAAGCACAGGATCGGGCGCGCCTGATCGCCAAATCGAGAGACGCCGAAAACCTCTTTCGAAAAACCGGCATCACCTTCGCAGTCTACGGACACGCCGACAGTTCCGAAAAGCTCATCCCCTTCGACATCATACCGCGCATCATCTCCGGCCGGGAATGGCGCAAGCTGGCCCAGGGCATCGAGCAGCGGGTCATCGCCCTCAACGCCTTCCTTGACGACATCTACCACAAGCAGGAAATCATCAAGGCGGGCCGCATCCCGCGCGAGCTGATCGAGCGCAACGAGGCGTTCCTGCCGCAGATGATCGGCTTCAAGCCGCCGGGCGGCGTCTATACCCATATCGTCGGCACCGACATCGTGCGCACGGGCGAAGATCAGTTCTACGTGCTGGAAGACAATGCCCGCACCCCTTCCGGCGTCAGCTACATGCTGGAAAACCGGGAAACCATGATGCAGATGTTCCCGGAGCTGTTCCACCTCAATAAGGTGCGCCCGGTCGAAGACTATCCGAAACTCCTGCGCCAGAGCCTCGCCTCCCTCGCCCCGCCCGGCTGCTCGGGAAAACCCCGCGTCGCGGTGCTGACGCCCGGCATCTTCAACTCCGCCTATTACGAACACGCCTTCCTCGCCGACATGATGGGCGTGGAACTGGTCGAAGGCTCGGACCTGCGCGTCGTCGACGGCAAGGTGAAGATGCGCACCACCCGCGGCTACGAGGCCATCGACGTGCTCTACCGCCGCGTCGACGACGACTTCCTCGACCCCCTCACCTTCCGGCCGGATTCCGCGCTCGGCGTTCCCGGCATCATGGATGTCTACAAGGCCGGCAACATCACGATCGCCAACGCACCCGGCACCGGCATTTCCGACGACAAGGCGATCTATTCCTACATGCCGGAAATCGTCGAGTTCTATACGGGCCGCAAGGCGATCCTTGAGAACGTGCCGACCTGGCGCTGCTCGGAGGAAGACAGCCTGAAATATGTGCTGGAGCACTTGAGCGAACTCGTCGTCAAGGAAGTGCACGGCTCGGGCGGCTACGGCATGCTCGTCGGCCCCACCGCATCCAAAAAGGAATGCGCGGCCTTCGCCGAAAAACTGAAGGCCCGGCCGGCGAACTACATCGCCCAGCCAACGCTCTCGCTCTCCACGGTGCCGATCCTCGTGAAGAAGGGCATCGCGCCCCGGCACGTCGATCTTCGGCCCTATGTGCTCGTTTCCGACAAGGTGCAGATCATTCCCGGCGGGCTGACCCGCGTGGCGCTGAAGGAAGGCTCGCTGGTGGTCAACTCCAGCCAGGGCGGCGGCACGAAGGACACCTGGGTTCTGGAGGACTGAGCCGATGCTGGGAAGAACTGCAAACGGCCTTTACTGGATGTCCCGCTATATCGAGCGGGGCGAGAACATCGCCCGCCTCATCGACGCGGGCCTGCGCATGGCGCTGACGCGCTCCGGCTCCTCCGACGAGGACTGGGACGGCGTGTTGCAAAGCGCCGGCGTGCGCGAGGATTTCGACAGCGTGCACGACAAGCTGACGAGCGCCGACGCCATCGACTACCTGCTGCGCGACCGCTCCAACCCGTCGAGCGTCATGTCCTGCATCGAGGCGGCGCGCAACAACGCCCGCATGGTGCGCACGGCGCTGACGCGCGAGACCTGGGAAGCGACCAACGAGTGCTGGATCGAGCTGAAGCAGATCCTCGCCAAGCGCGCCAAGCCGGCCGACATGCCGGAGATCATCGACACGATCAAGCGGCGCGCCGGCCTCATCCGCGGGGCGTTCCACGGCACGATGCTGCGCGACGACATCTACAATTTCTCGCGCATCGGCACCTTCATCGAGCAGGCGGACAACACGGCCCGCATCCTCGACGTGAAATATTACGTGCTGCTGCCGGCCATCGCCAAGGTCGGCTCCTCACTCGACAACAAGCAATGGGAATCCATCCTGCGCTCCGTCTCGGCGCACCGTTCCTATAGCTGGGTCTATGACGGCGACTATTCGCCGGCGAATATCGCGGACTTCCTCATCCTCAACGACCGCATGCCACGCTCGCTCGCCTACAGCTACGACAAGATCGTCAGCAATCTCGGCTATCTTGCGAAAAGCTACGGCGAGAAGCACGCCGCGCACGAAACCGCCTCCTCCACGCTGATGCTGCTGCGCAGCCGCAGCATGGAGGACATCATGGAACAGGGCCTCCACGAATTCATCGAGGAGTTCATCGTCCACAACAACCGCCTCGGGGAGGAAATCTCCGAGGGCTACCGCTTCTATCGTTAGGCCGGGGGTTCGCGATGCGACTGAAGATCAGCCACACGACCGAATACCGCTACGACGACCCGGTGCAATATTCCCTGCAACGGCTGCGGCTGACGCCGAAAAGCCAGCCCGGCCAGATCGTGCGCGACTGGAAGACCACCGTCCACGGCGCGCATCTGGAAGCCGGCTACAGCGACCATTTCGGCAATCATGTCGATCTCGTCAGCACCGAGGGCGAGCAGGTGGCGATCCGCATCGTCGCCGAGGGCGAGGTGGAGACGGAGGACCGGGCCGGCGTCTTCGGCCCACATCAGGGTTTTGTGCCGCTCTGGCTGTTCCTGCGCGAAACGCCGCTGACCAGGCCCGGCAAGCTGATCCGCGAGCTCGCCAAGGCCGCAACGGGCGAGAACGAACTGGCGCGCATGCATGCGCTGATGGGCGCGATCCACGAGACCGTCGCCTACAAGCCGGGCGAAACTGCCACCGACACGACGGCCGAACAGGCGCTGGAGAAGAAACAGGGCGTCTGTCAGGACCATGCACATATCGTGCTGTCCGTCGCACGCCATCTCGGCATTCCCGCCCGCTACGTCTCCGGCTACCTGCTGATGGACGCGCCGGAGCAGACGGCAAGCCACGCCTGGGCGGAAGTTCACCTTCAGGGGCTCGGCTGGGTCGGCTTCGACGCGGCCAACAATATCTGCCCGGATGCGCGTTATGTCCGGCTTTCGACCGGCCTCGACTACAAGGACGCTGCGCCTGTTTCCGGCATGGTGACGGGCAAGGCGGCCGAGACGATGAGCGTTTCCATCACCGTCGAACCGGCCGCCAGCCAGAGCCAGTCGCAAAGCCAGAGCTGAAAGCGGCGGCCGGGAAAGCCGCCGCCCTCCTCCCGGAGCATTTCCGCTTTTCTGCGAATCGCAAAAAACGCTCCAGCTCTTTGTTTTCACGCGCTTCCAAACGCAAAACTGCTGCGCACTTTTGCTGGAATTGCTCTATCGCGACGCCACCTGAAGCAGACGGCAGAGGTTCACCAGCGCGGCGTCGTAGCCTCCGCTGCCGATGCCCCGGCAACGCTTGATCATCTGCAGGCGATCACGGCGGGGAAGCTGCGAGAACGCTTGCAGCACCTGCCGATCGGATCCCGTGAAGCCGCCACCGGGGGAGACGCCATCGTTCCCCACGCCAAGGCCGACCGTCGCATCAAGCAGGCTCCCGCCGCCGACATTCGCATCGACAGCAGCGCCAAGGCCTCCCGCGCCGCCCACCGTGGCGTCGACATCCGCATCGACAAGGCCACGCGTCCCGCCGACATTGGCCTTGGCGCGGGCGTTCACGCCGCTGCTGCCGCCAATCGAGGCGGTGACATCGGAATCGACAAGCCCTCTCGAACCGCCGACATTCGCCCGCGCACCGGCATTGACGCCGCGCGCGCCGCCGACGCTGGCGCCCGCCCGCGCATCCGCAAGGCCCCCGCTGCCGCCGACCGTCGCATTGGCCCCGGCCCTCACGCTGCCGAGGCTCACCCCGAGGCCGACGCCGAGGCCGCCCTTGTCCTGCGCGCCCGCATGAACCGGCACGGCAAGAACGACAGCCGCCAGCGCAACCGCCGAAAGCCTGGAGATCGATACTGTATTCGATGCTGCAAACATGGAAGCCTCCCATCAGCGGCCGGTCCGGGATGGATCGGCACCGCATAACGAAAGGTTGCGCCGCGCCCGAAGTTCCCGCGCCGCCGGGCGGATCGGCGGAGAAGGAAAAGGAAGCGTTTAGACACGCGTCGCGGACGACGAGTTGTGCCGTCCCGATACAGATCGGGCGCGGCCTTGCCCGGCCGCGCCCGAAAAACGATGGTCGCCACCGCTTTACGCTAGCGTATAGGCGGTCTTGACCGTCGTGTAGAACTCGTTGGCGTAGCTGCCCTGCTCGCGCGAGCCATAGGACGAGCCCTTGCGGCCGCCGAAGGGTACATGGAAATCGACGCCCGCCGTCGGCAGATTGACCATCACCATGCCGGCTTCGGCATTGCGCTTGAAATGCGTCGCATGCTTGAGGCTGGTGGTGGCGATGCCGGAGGAGAGGCCGAAGGGCGTGTCGTTGGCAACGGCCAGCGCTTCCTCGTAGTCTTTCACCCGGATGACGGCGGCGACGGGGCCGAAGATTTCCTCACGCGAGATGCGCATGTCGTTGGTCGCCTCGGTGAAGAGCGCCGGCGCAAGGTAGAAGCCGGGCGTATCGCGCTTCAGAAGCTCACCGCCGAAGGAAAGCTTGGCGCCTTCCTTCTGGCCGATCTCGATATAGTCGGTATCCTGCTTCAACTGGCTTTCATCGACCACCGGGCCGATATGCGTGCCGGCCTTCAACGCGTCGTCCACGACGACGCCCTTGAGACGCTCGCCGACGGCGGCGACGAAGCGGTCGTGGATACCTTCCGTGACGATGACGCGCGAGGAGGCCGTGCAGCGCTGGCCGGTGGAGAAGAAGGCCGAGTTGACGGCCGCTTCCACGGCGACGGTGAGGTCGGCATCATCCAGCACGACGAAGGGGTTCTTGCCGCCCATTTCGAGCTGGTATTTGCGGTTATGCTCGATGGAGGCGGCAGCGACGCGCTTGCCCGTGCCGGTGGAGCCAGTGAAAGTGATGGCGTGGACGTCCGGGCTGTCGAGCATGGTCTGGCCGACCACGGAGCCCTTGCCCATCACGAGGTTCAGCACGCCCTTCGGCAGGCCGGCGCGCACGAGGATATCGACGATGGCCCAGGAGCAGCCCGGCACCAGTTCCGCCGGCTTGAAGACGACCGTGTTGCCGTAGCAGAGCGCGGGCGCGATCTTCCATGCCGGAATGGCGATGGGAAAATTCCAGGGCGTGATGATGCCGACGACACCGACCGGCTCGCGGGTGATCTCGACGCCGATGTTCGGCCGCACCGAGGGCAGAACCTCACCGGCAAGGCGCAGGCACTCGCCCGCGAAGAAATCGAAGATCTGGCCGGCGCGGATCGTCTCGCCGATGCCTTCGGCCAGCGTCTTGCCCTCTTCGCGCGACAGAAGGCGGCCAAGCTCGTCCTTGCGGGCGAGGATTTCATCGGCCGTCTTGCGCAGGATCGCGTGGCGCTCGAGGATGCCGGAGCGCGACCAGGCCGGGAAGGCCGCCTTGGCCGCAGCGATTGCCGCCTTGGTGTCTTCCGCCGTGGCGCGGGCATATTCGCCCACCACATCGTTCGTGTCGGACGGGTTGATGTTGCGGATCGCATCCGTGCCGACCCATTCGCCGGCAATAAGATTCTGATGGATAGTCATGGCCGAGGCCTCCTGTCTGTCATCTGCGGACCCGATAGAACCGGGTTGCCGCGCAAATTACAATTGGCGGATGACGATCTCTTCTTCCTCGGCGACCGCCAGCGGATTGCGCAGCGGCAGGCCGAAGCCGTCCGCGCCGATCTCGAACACGTCGCCCGCTTCCGTGCGGATGCCGTCGCCGAAGGACAGCGTCGCCGTGCCGAACATATGGACATGGATATCGCCCGGCGCGCGGAACAGGCCGTATTTGAAGTGGTGGTATTCGAGATTGGCGAAGGTATGGGACATGTTCGCCTCACCGGAGACGAAGGGCTTTTCCCACAGAACCTTGCCGCCACGCACGATGCGCGAGAAGCCGCGGATATCGTCGGGCGCGACGCCGACGCGGATTTCCGGGCCGAAGCTCGCCTGCCGCAGCTTGGAATGGGCGAGGTAGAGATAGTTGATCCGCTCCGTCACATGGTCGGAGAACTCGTTCGACACGGCAAAGCCGATACGGAACGGCGAACCGTCCGAGGCGATGACATAGATGCCGGCCATTTCCGGCTCCTCGCCACCGTCGAGCGCGAAGGACGGCGAGGTCAGCACGCTGCCCGGCGCGACGGCCTGCGTGCCGTTACCCTTGTAGAACCATTCCGGCTGCACGCCCTTCTCGCCGGCCTTCGGCTTGCCGTTCTCGAGGCCCATGCGGAACATCTTCATGGAATCGGTCAGCGTCTCCTCGGCGGCTTCCGAGGTCTTCTTGTGCATGGAATCGCGCGTTGCGGCGGAGCCGAGATGGGTGAGGCCCGTGCCCGTCAGGTGCAGGTGGGCGGCATCGGGATGCGTGATCGGCGACAGCAGCCGGCCCTCGGCATAGGCCGCCTCAAGATCGACGTCATCGCCAAGCCCCTTGGCCTCGACGACCGCCTTCAGCGATTTTCCGCTATCGGCCGCTTCCATGGCGAGCGCATAGACGCTCTTCGCCCCCTTCACCGCCCGGCCCTTGCCGCCGTCCTCGCGCACGACCACGGTGATCGAGCCATCGGCATTTCCTACCTGCGAAATCAGCATTTCCGTTTCCTTCCATCCGCGGGCCTGGCGACAAAGCTCCGCACTTGCGGGGAACGACGGTCCCCGCGCTGGCGGCATGGGCCGCCGGTCAAACACATTTGCGATATCTGACTGACCGGCTCCCGGTCAGCCCTTGTTCTTGTTGTAGACGTCGAAGAACACGGCGGCGAGCAGCACCAGGCCCTTGATGAGCTGCTGGTAGTCGATGCCGATGCCCATGATCGACATGCCGTTGTTCATGACGCCCATGATGAAGGCGCCGATCACCGCGCCGGTGATCTTGCCGACGCCGCCCGACGCCGAAGCGCCGCCGATGAAGCAGGCCGCGATGACGTCCAGTTCGAAGCCGACGCCGGCCTTCGGCGTCGCCGAGTTGAGGCGGGCCGCGATGATCATGCCGGCGAGCGCGGCGAGCGCGCCCATGTTCACGAAGGTGTAGAAGGTCAGCCGCTCGGTGTTGATGCCCGAGAGCTTCGCCGCCTTCTCGTTGCCGCCCATGGCGTAGATGCGCCGGCCGATGGTCGTGCGGGTCGTGACGAACGTATAGAGCGCGATCAGGAGGCCCATGACGACGAGGACATTCGGCAGGCCGCGATAGGTCGAGAGCTGGAAGCCGAGGAAGATCGCCACGGCGCTGATGATCGCCATCTGCACGGCGAAGAAGGCGAAGGGCTCGTTCTCGGTCTCATGCAGCGCGTTCATGCGCCGCTCGCGAAGGCCCGCATAGATGGCGTAGGCGACGAGCGCCAGCACGACGACGAGGGCGAAATAGTTCTTGATGAGGCTCGTCGCCGGATCGGTGATCGACAGGAAATCCGGCACGAAGCCCGTGGAAAGGATCTGGAATTCCTTCGGGAACGGGCCGACCGGGCGGCCGCCGAGCACGACATAGGTCATGCCGCGGAAGACGAGCATGCCGGCGAGCGTCACGATGAAGGACGGTATCTTCTGGTAGGCGACCCAGTAGCCCTGCGCCGCGCCCATGACCGCGCCGACGAGGATGCAGAGCGGCACGACGACGATGGCCGGCAAGCCCCATTTCACCAGCATGATCGCCGATATGGCGCCGATAAAGGCGACGATGGAGCCGACCGACAGGTCGATATGCCCCGCCACGATGATCAGCAGCATGCCCAGCGCCATGATGACGATGAACGAGTTCTGCAGCACCAGGTTGGTGATGTTGACCGGGCGGAAGAGCACGCCGTTTGTGATGACCTGGAAGAAGATCATGATCACGACCAGCGCAACGAGCAGGCCGTATTCACGGATGTTCTTCCTGAGATATTCCCCCACCGAAGGCTGGGTCGTCTTGGTCGCGGTATCGGTGGACATTAGTGTTTCTCCCCGGAGCGCATGATGGCGCGCATGATGGATTCCTGGCTTGCTTCCGCCTTGGAAAGCTCGGCCACGATGCGTCCTTCGTTCATGACATAGATGCGATCGCAGGTCCCGAGCAGTTCCGGCATCTCCGACGAGATCATCAGGATGCCCTTGCCCTCGGCGGCAAGCTGGTTGATGATGGAATAGATTTCGAACTTCGCGCCGACATCGATGCCGCGCGTCGGTTCATCGAGGATCAGAACCTCGGGATTGGTGAAGAGCCACTTCGACAGCACCACCTTCTGCTGGTTGCCGCCCGAAAGATTGACCGTTTCCTGATAGATCGAATGCGAGCGGATGCGCAGCTTCTGGCGATAGCCCGCGGCGACCTTGGCCTCCTCGTGCGTGTCGATCACCGTCGCCCTGGACACCGCCTTGAGATTGGCCAGCGTCGTGTTGTGCATGATGTTGTCGATCAGCACGAGGCCGAGATGCTTGCGGTCTTCCGTCACATAGGCAAGGCCGGCCTCGATGGCCTTGGGGATCGTGCTCACATCCACCGGCTTGCCGCGCATGGTGACGTCGCCGGTGATCTTGTGGCCCCAGCTCTTGCCGAAGAGGCTCATGGCCGTCTCGGTGCGTCCCGCGCCCATCAGGCCGGCGATGCCGACCACTTCGCCGGCGCGCACGTTGAAGCTGATATCGTGCAGGAACTGCCGGTCGCGGTGCTGCTGGTGGAAGACGTTCCAGTTCTTCACCTCCAGCAGCGTTTCGCCGATCTTCGGCTCGCGCGGCGGGTAGCGGTCTTCCATCTCGCGGCCGACCATGCCCTTGATGATGCGGTCTTCCGAAATGTCCTCGTGGTGACAGTCGAGCGTCTCCACCGTGCCGCCGTCGCGCAGGATGGTGATCTGGTCGGCGACCTTTTTGATTTCGTTCAGCTTGTGCGAGATGATGATGGAGGTCATGCCCTGCGTGCGGAACTCCATGAGCAGCTTCAGGAGCGCGTCGGAGTCCTTTTCGTTCAGCGAGGCTGTGGGTTCGTCGAGGATGAGCAGGCGCACCTTCTTCGACAGCGCCTTGGCGATCTCGACGAGCTGCTGCTTGCCGACGCCGATATCGGTAATCAGCGTGCCCGGCGGCTCCTTCAGCCCGACCTTGTCGAGCAGTTCCTGCGTGCGGCGGAACGCCTTCTTCCAGTCGATGACGCCGTTCGTCGCCACCTCGTTGCCGAGGAAGATGTTTTCCGCAATCGAGAGCAGCGGCACCAGCGCCAGCTCCTGATGGATGATGATGATGCCCAGATGCTCGCTGTCGGAGATCGTGGAGAAACGGCGGACCTCGCCGTCGAAATGGATTTCACCCTCGTAGGAGCCGGCCGGATAGACGCCGCTCAACACTTTCATGAGGGTGGATTTGCCGGCGCCATTCTCGCCGACAAGGGCGTGGATTTCGCCTTCGCGGACCTTCAGGTTGACGTTGTTCAGCGCTTTCACGCCGGGGAACGTCTTCGTGATGCCACGCATTTCCAGAAGGGTCTTGCTCATATACCAGTTTCCAGCGGCCTTCCGCCGTCATTCAAGCGGCGAAACCGAGCCTAGTCGCTCTGCGATCCGGAGAAAAGAGGGTTCGCGCACATGGCGCGAACCCCGGAGAGTGATGGGAGAACGATCAGTTCTTGAGCTGGTCGGCCGTGTAGTAGGCCGAGTCCGTGACGAGGATCTTCTCGGCGCTGGACTTGTCGACGGCAACCGGCTTCAGCAGGTAGGACGGAACGACCTTGACGCCGTTGTCGTAGGTCTTGGTGTCATTCACTTCCGGCTCCTTGCCTTCCATGATTGCGTTGACCATGCCGACCGTGACCTTGGCGAGCTCGCGCGTGTCCTTGAAGATCGTGGAATACTGTTCGTCAGCGAGGATCGACTTGACGGACGGCAGTTCCGCGTCCTGGCCGGTGACGATGGCCATCGGCTGGTCGCCCGAGCCGTAGCCGACGCCCTTCAGGGCCGACAGGATACCGATGGACAGGCCGTCGTAGGGCGACAGAACGCCATCGACGCGGCCGTCGGTGTAGGTCGAGGAGAGCAGGTTTTCCATGCGGGCCTGCGCGACGGCGCCGTCCCAACGCAGCGTGCCGACGGTTTCCATGCCGGTCTGGCCCGACTTGACGACGATCGCGCCGCTATCGATCAGCGGCTGGAGAACCGACATCGCGCCGTCATAGAAGAAGAAGGCGTTGTTGTCGTCCGGCGAACCGCCGAACAGCTCGACGTTCCACGGCTTGGTGTCCGGGAACTTGGCCTTCAGGCCGTCGACGAGGCTGGTGGCCTGCAGGACGCCGACCTGGAAGTTGTCGAAGGTGGCATAGTAATTGACGTTGCCCGAGTCGCGGATGAGGCGGTCGTAGGCGATGACCTTCACGCCGGCGTCGGCAGCCTTCTGGAGAATGTCGGAGAGCGTCGTGCCGTCGATGGCACCGATGACCAGGACCTTGGCGCCCTTGGTGACCATGTTCTCGATCTGGGCGAGCTGGTTCGGGATGTCGTCGTCGGCAAACTGCAGGTCCGGCGTGTACCCGGCTTCCTTGAACAGCTTTTCCATCGTCTCACCGTCGGAAATCCAGCGGGTCGAGGTCTTCGTGGGCATCGAGATGCCGACCACGCCCTTATCCTGGGCGAAAGCGGGCGCAACGAACGACGCCACGCTGATGGCAGCGGCGGCGAGAAGCGAAGTGATCATTTTCATTGAAAGGTCTCTCCCTTGTGCGCACTGGCCGAAATTGCAGCCAGGCATTGTTCTGTGCGCGATGGGGTCGCCGTCAGGCAGCGGCCCGGGCTGGACGGACGAAAATCCGCCGGCCCCAACTCCCAAGGACCCCAGCACACATTCGCGCAACGTCTACCGAATTGCCATAACTGTCAAATGCAATGAACTTCTAAATCGATACCATAGTTGATATGTTATGGAGGAAATATACTATTTTTGCGGATACGAACCATGCGCCTTGACGACACCGGAGACCAGTTCCTCCCCGACGAGAGCCTCGACAGCCTGGAGGGGATCGGCCTCCTGCGCAGCGGGCTGAAGCTCAGCCACCTGCGCATGATCACGGCCATAGAGGCGCACAAGCAGGTGAGCGCGGCGGCCGAGGCGCTCAACATATCCCAGCCCGCCGCCTCGCGCATGCTGACGGAAATGGAAACGATCCTCAAGGCCCAGCTTTGCGAACGCATCTCGCGCGGCGTCACGCTCACCGCCTTCGGCCGGGCCTTCGCCCGCCGGGCGCGCACCATCCTGCTCGAACTGCGCGAGGTCGACCGCGAGCTTTCCGCGCTGAAATCCGGCACCGGCGGCTCGGTCTTCCTCGGTTCGGTGACGGCGCCGGCCATCAGCCTCGCCGTGCCGGCGATCCAGCAGGTCAGCGCTGCCTATCCGGGCATCGAGGTGAATGTGCGCGTGGAGACGAGCAACGTGCTCGCCCGCGAACTGCTCGCCGCCCGGCAGGATTTCATCATCGCCCGCGTGCCGGACGATCTCAATCCCCGCCTCTTCAACGTCACCGAGATCGGCATCGAGAAAGCCTGTCTCATCGTGCGCAAGGGCCATCCGCTGACGGAAAAGCCCGTCGTCGGCCTCGCCGACCTGCCGCGCTACGACTGGGTGTTCCAGCCGGCGGGCACGCTTTTGCGGCGGCGCATCGAGGAACTGTTCATCGCGGCCGGCGTGCCGCTGCCCGCCACCGTCGTCAACACATCGTCGATCCTGCTCACCACCGCCATCGTCTGCGGCTCGAACGCCATCGCCCCCGTCGCCCGCGACATGGCGAATTTCGTCGCCGATGTCGGGGCGCAGGCGGGCGAGATCGTCATCCTCAACACGGATTTCGAGATCGACATCAAGCCCTACAGCCTCATCTCCGTGAAAGGTCGGGCGCTCCCGCCGAGCGCCAAACTGCTCTATGATCTCATCTGGCAACGCAGCCGGATGGTCGCGCCGGACTGAGTGGAGGACGACAGATGTTCGGCATGACCGTTTTCGAATCCGTGCTGGAACGGCTGAAGGCCGAGGCGCGCGAAGCCGCGGAGGAGGACGAGGCCCCTGTCGAGGACACCCTTGGCGGAAGGATACGCGGCCTGACCTCGGGCTTTGCCGGCCTCGGCGCGACAGGCGCCTTCGTTTCCGGCTCGCAAGCCGCCGCAGCCTATCTCGACCTCTATGAGGCCCCGCCCGCCCCGGAGCCGGAGCGCCCGCCGCCGCCCCCGCCGCATCTGCTGCGCACGACGCCCGAGGAGGTCGCCGCAGACCTCGCCCTGACCGGCCGGGAGGATATCGACGCCCTCACCGCCCGCCGCCGCAGTTTCGCACGCGACAACCATCCAGACCGCGCACCGGCGGACCTGCGCGGCAATGCAACGCTGCGCATGAAGATCGCCAATATGCTGATCGACGAGACGATCCGGCGAATAGAAGTGGAGAAGAGCCTCGGGCTTTCGGGTTAGCCCGCGCCGTCGCCGCCCTCGCCCGCCGGCTTTTCGGCGGGGGCCGAGGGTTTGAAGAAGAGGATGAGATGGGCGAAGGCATAGGCGGTCACGGCAAGGAAGATCATGCCCCAGGTCTGCTGGCCGTTATAGAATTCCACCGTCGTCCATGCCGCGCAAAGCCCGAC
Organism: Shinella zoogloeoides; assembly: GCF_020883495.1. Lineage (NCBI taxonomy): Bacteria > Pseudomonadati > Pseudomonadota > Alphaproteobacteria > Hyphomicrobiales > Rhizobiaceae > Shinella > Shinella zoogloeoides. The sequence goes on from NZ_CP086610.1 coordinate 2,425,462, forward strand.
CAGAAGCAGCCGCCGCCAGAGCGGGCGGTAGAACGGATGGTCGGGATCGATGAACTTCATGAACGTCTCCTCATGCCTCAGCCCGTGTACATAAGGGCTTTTCATCCGCAAGGAAACCGCGCCGCCGAAGAATGGAACGATCTTGACGTCGCAAGCGAAAACGGAATAAAAATTCCAAAGCATACATGTCGCGGCCTTCCCGTTCCGTTTCCGCGTGGGAGGACCTGACGTCGAGGCCATTCGCAGGGCTCGCCCTGTTCGCCATTACAGGAACGAGGAAAACATGACTGTGAGATTTGGCCTTCTCGGCGCAGGCCGCATCGGCAAGGTTCATGCAAAGGCCGTCACCGGCAATCCCGACGCGGTGCTGGTCGCCGTCGCCGACGCCTTCCCGGCGGCAGCCGAGGCCATTGCCGCGCAATATGGCTGCGCGGTGCGCAGCATCGAGGCGATCGAGGCGGCCGGCGATATCGACGCCGTCGTGATCTGCACGCCGACCGACACCCATGCCGATCTCATTGAGCGTTTCTTGCGCGCTGGAAAAGCCATCTTCTGCGAAAAACCCGTCGATCTCGATATCGACCGCGTGCGCGCCTGCATCAAGGTGGTCGAGGAGACAAAAGGCAAGCTGATGGTCGGCTTCAACCGCCGCTTCGACCCGCATTTCATGGCCGTGCGCAAGGCCATCGACGATGGCCGCATCGGCGATGTCGAGATGGTGACGATCACCTCGCGCGATCCCGGCGCACCGCCGGTCGATTACATCAAGCGCTCCGGCGGCATCTTCCGCGACATGACCATCCACGACTTCGACATGGCCCGCTTCCTGCTCGGCGAGGAAGTGGCCACGGTCTCGGCGACGGCCGCCGTGCTGGTCGACCCGGAGATCGGCAAGGCCGGCGACTATGACAGCGTCTCGGTCATCCTGCAGACGAAATCCGGCAGGCAGGCGATCATCTCCAACTCCCGCCGCGCCACCTACGGCTACGACCAGCGCATCGAGGTGCATGGCTCGAAAGGCATGGTGTCGGCCGAAAACCAGCGCCCGGTCTCCATCGAAGTCGCCAATGGCGAAGGCTATACCCGCCCGCCGCTGCACGATTTCTTCATGACCCGCTACACCGAGGCCTATGCCAACGAGATCGCCGGCTTCATCGCCGCCATCGAGAAGGGCGCCGCCCTTTCGCCCTCCGGCGCCGATGGTCTCGCCGCCCTCGCGCTCGCCGACGCGGCCGTGAAATCCGTGGAAGAAAAACGCCAGATCTCCGTCGCCTGACGGAAGCCTCCTCCCAAGCAACTGGCCGGGCGACATCGTCGTCCGGTCTTTTTTATGGGTGCCCGCCTATTCCCCGACCGTGCGGGCCGCGATGATATCGTGGTCCATTTCCGCAAGCGCCCGGTCGAGATGGCCTTCCAGCACCAGCGTCGCTTCCTCCGGCGCAAGGGTGATCGGCGGCGCGCCGAACAGGCGGACTTGCTGCGATTGCCCCAGCCCCTCCTCCAGCCCGCGCCGCAGAAGATCGAAATAGCGCGTGCCCGGTCCGGTAATGGCGATCGGCATCGCCTCGTGCAGGCTCACCATGCGCGACAACCCTTGCCCCAGCGCAAGGCCGGCCTGGCGGAAGGCATATTCCGACATGCGGTGCCCCTGCCGGGCGCGCAGCGCGATCTTGTCCATCTCCGCAAGCGGCACGAACTTGGCGGGAATCGTATCCGGCGGCACTTCGAAGGCCGTGCGCAGGATGCCGTAGAACCCGGCGGAGGCCTCGATGCAGCCCTGCGCCCCGCAACGGCAGAGCTTGCCGTCCGCCGCATTCAGCATATGCCCGAAATTCGGCGCGGTGACGGAGAGTTCGCCCGTCCGGTCGAACCGCGCGATACCCAGCCCGATGCTGTGGCCGAGCGACAGCGCGGCGACGGCGGTCAGGTTCTCCACCCCCGCCTTTTCCATGCGCAGCGCCATGGCGTGGGCGACGAGCAGCGTCTCGTTGCTGAGCAGAATCTTCGCCCGCCAGCGCGGCTTGAGCAAAGCCGCGAAATCCACCTGCTCCGCCCCGAAGACCGGCGACCAGACGAGCCGCGCGGACGCCGGATCGACCAGCCCCTTGCTGCTGATGGAGACGACCAGCACCTCCTCCGGCGCGATGCGCGAACGGTCCGCCAGCCTGTCGAGCGCGGCGACGAACGCCTCCGCGAAGGGTCGCGTCGAGCTGTCCGCCTGATTGCGCGCCTCCTCGAACCGGTCGATGAGCGTGCCGCCGTAATCCGCCAGCGAATATTGCACGAGGTCGGAGGCGATGCGCACGGCGACGAGATAGCCCGCCCCGCGCCGCTGGCCGAAGATGACGCGCGGCCGCCCGCGCGAGGCGGCGGCCTGCTGTTCGCGCCGCTCCAGCACCTCGGCCTTCTCTAGTTCCGCGGTAATGGCCGAGACGGTGGCCGAAGCAAGGCCGGTGTGATGGGAAATATCCGTATGGGCAAGCGGCCCGTGCCGGCGCAGCGACGCGAGGACGAGCGCGCTGTTCTGCTGACGCACAAGCTCCGTGCTCGACTTCACCAGCATCGTCCGTTCCCGCCTGCCTTCATGAACTGCAACACATGCCCCTCCCAAAGCATCTGTCACGCTGTCGTTCAAGGCCTTTCGAACCTGTGTTGACAGCCTTGAAAAGTTCTGACATCTATTTTCTCGACTGTCGAGAAAAAAGTCCCGGCACCGCCGGGAGGGGCATCGAGACAGTATTATCGTGGCCGGTCGTGAATTGGGCGGGAGGTTCGCCCGGGCGGCCGGTGTTCACTTGGGAGGTTATCATGAAGTCCGTTCTGAAGCTGATGGCAGGGGCTGCCATCATTGTTTCCCTGCATTCCGCCGCCGCGCACGCCAAGGACCTCGTCGTCGGCGTTTCCTGGTCGAACTTCCAGGAAGAGCGCTGGAAAACCGACGAAGCCGCCATCAAGGCAGCGCTCGAGGCCTCCGGCGACAAGTACATTTCCGCTGACGCCCAGTCCTCTGCCGCAAAGCAGCTCACCGACATCGAGTCGTTGATCGCCCAGGGCGCGAACGCCATCATCGTGCTTGCGCAGGATAGCGACGCCATCGGCCCGGCCATCGAAAAGGCCGCAGCGGAAGGCATCCCGGTCGTCGGCTACGACCGCCTGATCGAGAACCCGTCCGCCTTCTACATCACCTTCGACAACAAGGAAGTCGGCCGCATGCAGGCCCGCGAAGTGTTCAAGGTGAAGCCGGAAGGCAACTATGTCTTCATCAAGGGCAACTCCGCCGACCCGAACGCCGACTTCCTCTTCGCAGGCCAGCAGGAAGTGCTGAAGGAAGCCATCGACGCCGGCAAAATCAAGAATGTCGGCGAAGCCTATACCGATGGCTGGAAGCCGGAAAACGCCCAGAAGAACATGGAACAGTTCCTGACGGCGAACGACAACAAGGTCGACGCGGTCGTCGCCTCGAACGACGGCACGGCCGGCGGCGCGATCGCCGCGCTGACCGCGCAGGGCCTTGCCGGCTCCGTCCCGGTCTCCGGCCAGGACGCCGACCACGCCGCGCTCAACCGCGTCGCGCTCGGCACGCAGACGGTCTCCGTCTGGAAGGACTCCCGTGAACTCGGCAAGCGCGCCGCGGAAATCGCCGCCCAGCTCGCCGGCGGCAAGACCATGGACCAGATCGACGGCGTGACCACCTTCGCCGGCGGCCCGAAGGGCGTCGAGATGAAGTCGGTCTTCCTCGCTCCGCTGCCGATCACCAAGGACAACCTGAACGTCGTCATCGACGCCGGCTGGATCTCCAAGGATGCAGCCTGCCAGGGCGTCGCGGCCGGCTCGGTCGAAGCCTGCAAGTAAGCCGGAGCAACCGGTAACGACCTGACCATCGCCAGGCGCCGCAACGACACCGTTGCGGCGCTTGCGCAAGATGGGCAGCGGGCGGAGGATAGGGCGGCGGCCTGTCCTCGAGCGGGATGGAAACGGGTGAGCCGGCTTGCCGCGCAACCCGCCCGAACTCCGGACCACGCCCGGACGACACGTTCAACAAAAAAGTGAGGGGGACGGCAAAGCGATGGCCGACATCACGAATACCGCACATGCCAATCGCGCGCGATCGGCGAGCGAGAATCCGGTAAAGCGCTTCTTTCGCGCGACCGAGATCGATACGCGCCTGCTCGGCATGGTCGGCGCGCTGCTGATCATCTGGATCGGCTTCAACATCCTGTCCGGCGGCCTCTTCCTGACGCCGCGAAACCTCTGGAACCTTTCCGTCCAGACCGCCTCCGTCGCCGTGATGGCCACCGGCATGGTGCTCGTCATCGTCACGCGCAACATCGATCTTTCGGTCGGCTCGATCCTCGGCTTCGTCGGCATGATCATGGGCGTGCTGCAGGCCGAACTGCTGCCGCAGCTCATCGGCTTCAACCATCCCGCCACCTGGATCATCACCCTTCTGGCCGGCCTGCTGCTCGGCGCGGCCATCGGCGCGCTGCACGGCTCCATCATCGCCTTCCTCAACGTGCCGTCCTTCATCGTCACGCTCGGGGGCCTGCTCGTCTGGCGCGGCGCCACCTGGTTCGTCACGAGCGGGCGCACCGTCGCCCCCATGGACGCCACCTTCCGCCTGATGGGCGGCGGCACCGAAGGCTCGATCGGCGCGACGGCAAGCTGGATCGTCGGCGCCCTCGCCTGCATCGCCATCGTGGCGACCATCGCCAACTCCCGCAAGCAGCGCAAGCGTTTCGGCTTCCCGCTGCGCCCCATGTGGGCCGAGTATTTCCTAGTCGCGGTCGGCTGCGCGCTCGTGCTCGGCGCCATCGCGGTCGTCAACGCCTATCCCTGGCCTGTCGCCATCGCCCGCAAGTTCGCGGACGCCAACGGCATCGCCTGGCCGGAAGGCGGCCTCTTCATCCCGCACGGCATCGCCGTTCCCGTGCTGATCGCCATCGTCGTCGGCATCGTCATGACCTTCATCTCGACGCGCCTGCGCTTCGGCCGCTACGTCTTCGCACTCGGCGGCAACCCCGAGGCGGCGGAACTTGCCGGCATCAAGACCCGCTGGGTCACGGTCAAGATCTTCGCGCTGATGGGCATGCTCTGCGCCATCGCCGCCGCCATCTCGACGGCCCGCCTCAACGCCGCGACCAACGCCCAGGGCGAGCTCGACGAGCTTTACACCATCGCGGCCGCGGTCATCGGCGGCACGTCGCTGGCCGGCGGCATGGGCACAATCGCTGGCGCCATGCTCGGCGCCCTCGTCATGCAATCGCTGCAATCGGGCATGGTGCTGGTCGGCATCGACACCCCGTTCCAGCGCATCGTGGTCGGCATGGTCCTCGTCGTCGCCGTCTGGCTCGACACGATCTACCGCGCCCGCGCCAAGTAAGAGGAGCCACCCCAATGACGGACACCCGTACGCCCCTCGTGGAGATGAAGAACATCTCCATCTCCTTCGGCGGCATCCATGCCGTGGACAACGCCTCGGTCGATCTCTATCCCGGCGAGGTCGTCGCCCTGCTCGGCCACAACGGCGCCGGCAAGTCGACGCTGATCAAGATCCTCTCCGGCGCCTACCGGCGCGACAGCGGCGAAATCCTGATCAACGGCGAACCGGCCGACATCGCCAATCCGCGCGACGCCAAGAAATACGGCATCGAGACGATCTACCAGACGCTGGCCGTCGCCGACAATGTCGACGCCGCCGCCAACCTCTATCTCGGCCGCGAGCTGCGCACCCCCTGGGGCACGCTCGACGACGTGGCGATGGAGGCCAAGACCCGCGAGGTCATGGGCCGCCTCAACCCCAACTTCCAGCGTTTCAAGGAGCCGGTAAAGGCGCTGTCCGGCGGCCAGCGCCAGTCCGTGGCGATCGCAAGAGCCATCCTCTTCAACGCCCGCATCCTCATCATGGACGAGCCGACGGCGGCGCTCGGTCCCCAGGAGACGGCGCAGGTCGGCGAGCTGATCAAGCAGCTCAAGAAGGAAGGCATCGGCATCTTCCTGATCAGCCACGACATCCACGACGTCTTCGACCTCGCCGACCGCGTCTCGGTGATGAAGAACGGCCAGGTCGTGGGCCATGCCCGCACCGAGGACGTCACGAAGGACGAGGTTCTCGGCATGATCATCCTCGGCAAGGTCCCGGAAAAAGCCATCCCCGGCCCCGGCGCCATGCAGACCGCCTGACAAACCGACAAAGCCGCCGGCCCCGCCCGGCGGCTTTGTCTTTCGCGCCCACCGCAAACCACCCAAGAGTTTGCCCCATCCCGCAATTTCCCGATTGAAGCCCGCCCCCAGCTAGGCTAAGAACCCTCTCATCGGACAGGCGATTCATCGCCTACGGATGCACCCGTAGCTCAGCTGGATAGAGTGTTGGATTCCGATTCCAAAGGTCGCAGGTTCGAATCCTGCCGGGTGCGCCATTTCAGTACAGAACCACTAACGCCGAACGCCGCCGTTTTCCCACTAGAAGCAGCCACCAGCGTTCGCAGCAGTTCTGATTTCGATCCCGTGATGCGAATTTCATCGTCAGCGACCTCAACGCGCTGCGCCAGTGCTCGAAGCTGATCCCGCCGATAACCGCCCCCTTCGAGCCGAAGCCCTGCGCGCGCGGCGCTGGAAAGTGAATCGAGCATGTCGACGGTGATCGTCTGATTGCCGGAGCTATCCAACGTCGCCTGCAACCGCTCGGCCTCGGCCTTCGCCTGATCGCGAATCGCCTTGAGGCTGGTCATCCGCTCCTTCAGGTTCTCGTCGTTCAAATCGGCAAGGCCGGCTTCGATCGCGTCATAGAGGCGATTGAGCCGTGCTTCCGTTTCCGTGACGCGCCGGTTGATTTCAGCGAGTTGTTCCCGACGACGCTCGGCGCGATCGCTGCGGCGGTCGAGGAGACTGGCAAGGATCGTTTCCAGACGCGAGGGCGCCAGCAGGCGCTCGTCCAGATGGTTGGCGACCAGATCGTCGAGCTTGCCCATCTGGATCGTGCGGCCGACGCAGCCGGTCTTGCCCTGCCGAGCTTTGGTCGAGCAGGTATAGTAGCGATATTCAGCGCCCGTGCTTCCTCTGCCGGTGCGCAGCGTCATCGCGCCTCCGCACTTCGAGCAAAAGCAGATGCCCGTCAGCAGGGTCGGCCCGCTGGTGACGCGGGCCGGCACCAAGCTCGGATGACGAGATTTCAACCGGGCCTGCACCAAGTCGAAGACTTCGCGCTCGATGAGCGGTGGCACCTCCATGATCGCGACTTCGCTCTCCGGCTTCTTCTCCCGGTTCTTATGCGTGCGGGTGTTGAAGCGATGCTGGCCGATATAGGTCGTGCGGGTGAGGATCGCGTGGATTTGCGCAAGGCCCCAGCGCCCGCCGTCTCGGGTGAACAGGCGGCGTTCGTTCAGATAGCAAGTGATCGCCTTGACGCCCAAGGGGCCGGTCTTGCCGTCCCCTTCAAGGAACAGACGGTAGATCAGCCGCACGGTCTCGGCGTGCAGCGGGTCGATCTCCAGCTTCTTCTTGGTCTTCGATCCGCGCTGCTCCGCCGCGATGATGCGATAGCCGATCGGCGGACGCGCGCCATTCCAGAAGCCTTGCCGTGCATTCTCGTTCATGGCGCGCAGGACGTGCTTGGCGTTTTCCTTCGACTGATATTCGTCGAACAGGGCCATGATCTGCCGCATCATGACGTGCATGGGATCGTCGCCCATCTCCTGCGTGATGGAGACGAGCTTGACGCCGTTCTTGGCGAGCTTGCGAACGTAGAACTCCAGCTCGAAGTGATCGCGGAAGAAACGCGAGAAGCTGTGAACCACGACGACATCGAACGGCGCAGGCTTGCTGGTGCCGTCTTCGATCATGCGCTGGAACTCGGGGCGCTTGTCGTTGGTGGCGGATGCGCCGGCCTCAACGAACGTCTCGACAAGCTCATAGCCGCGCGTGGCGCAATAGGCTTCGCCCTGCTTGCGCTGGTCGGGGATCGACACATCATGCTCGGCCTGGCGCGTCGTTGAGACGCGAAGATAGAGGGCGGCGCGCTGAGCGACGTGCGGGGACTGAATGTTCATTGCTGGCCTCCCTTGACCGTGTGAGGCGCTTTGGCGGCGGTCAGCGGCATCACCAGTTCGATACGATCATATGCGAGCTTGGGGGTGAGCTTGAGGCCCCGAGCCTTTTCCATGCGGATGAGGCCGTAGCCGGCCATCGTCTTGAGGGTGCGCGAGACATTCGATTGCGCCCGCCCGGAGATCTTCGCTAACTCTTCCACGGATTCGGGCGCTTGCTCGTGGATGATGCGCAGCAGGTCGCGGTTCCCGGTGGACAGAATGCGCGCGAAGGATTCGGTGGATGGGAACCAGACGGTCGGATCGCCCGGCACAGGCTTCTTCTCGCCCGCCGCGATCTGCCGAGTCCGGTCCTTCATTTCCTCATAGTCGGCGATACCGACTTTCAATGTAGCCATAGCCTATTCCGCCCATCGTTCACTCTTTGTCCATATCATCTATTGATATGTTTTTCAAGCTGTTTCCTCCCGGCTTGCTATAGAGAGGGCCACCGAACAGGCGGTCCAGCAAGTCGCCGAAATAGCGCTCGAAGATATCGACTTCATCTTCCGTGACCGGAACCTGATCAGGCCAGTCGTCAACAACACGCAAATTGTCATGCCATTTCGGTGAAGGTTTGCGGCGCGATCGGCGGGTGCTGGGCTTAGGCTCGGCGGCATAGTCATAAAGATCGTCAGGCAACGGCTCCGATCTTTGTCGGCGGGTGCGTCGCCTTCTGGCGGGTGGTTTTTGTTCGTTCATGAAATCCTCCATGGTTTGCCTATCCGGGTTCTCCTGCAAGGAGACCCCGTCATTTGGCGGACTCTGGAGGGCAAACGGCGGTCTGTAGCGTGCCGTATTCACGCTGATGGGTTCTCGGCACCCCTGGCCGATCCCGGCGAAGGCGACAGTGAAGTTAGTCCGTGCTCTGCGGCGGGTAGGTCAGGGAGTAGGACCACAATATCGGCTTCAGCCCTCGCAGGTCTGGGTCGTTCGAGTCGATCTCCACTTCCCCGATGAAGCGATTGAGATGATCCGGCGGCAGGCCGTCCTTGATCTCGAAGTAGCCGCCGAACGCGCAGCCGCCGGACAGTTTGCCGAGCACCGTTTCCTCGAAATGCCCTGCGCCGGCGACGTCGAAACCGAAGCCGTTGATCCTGAAGGGCTTGCCCGCCCGCTTCTCAATTTCCTCGATCGTCATGCCGTTGCGAATACCGAGCGGGCCGATCCACTGGTTCTGCTCGCCAAAGACGACGATCCTGCTCGGCAACCTGCGTCTGCTCTCGTCGTACCATTCTATGTCGAGCCGCCGTTGCGGGTCTTGCGCGAACAGCACCGTGGCGCTTGCGGTCTCTCCGTCTCGGTCCACTGTGGCGTAGGAGACGTTCTTTGCGCCGTAGCGTTTCACCAGGTCTACGTGGCTCGCCGTCCTCGCGAATTGAGCGGCGCACTCGACGACATATTGCTGCGGTTGAGTGTGTTGCTTCTGTGCGGACGCATGGGCCGGCAGAAGCAAGACGAAGAAGATGGCTATGAGACGGGGCATGACCGTCGGTTCACAGACGATACTGGCATGCGACATCATTCTGCAGGCACAACACGAAGCGGCGTACCATAGGGTTCGACGCGCAAGTTGCCCTGCGCCTGTACGCTGATCTTCGCCAATGGTGCCTGCTCAAGTTCGCCATCCTTCGCCTTGCGGACCGCGTAGCGCCACACGGTCAGCGAACCACGCTCCTGAAGCGCCCGGCCGATCGTACTGGCATCATCGCCGAGCGCGGCGTCTTCCTTGGTGAGTGCCGCGACGATCGATTCCCTTTCGCTGACAAAGCTGAACAGCTTCGTGGCCTGCTCGGCAGCGAAGGCGGGAGCGAAGGAAGACAGGAATGCGGCGGCAAGCACTATGCGGGCGAAGCCGCGATTATGATGGGAAGAGAGCATCAAAGTTCCTTTCGATCTAGGTTGCCGGACTGCACCAGATGCCGGCATGTCAGTATTCGGTTTGTTTTGGCGCGTTCGCCTAATTGACCTCGACGTCTATTCTCAGCCTTTGAAGCACGTCGGGCAGGTTGCCGCCGCTATCGAGAAGGTCGATCAGGTCGATGCCGGGTTGGGTCTTGGCCTGGACCGTTACGTCGATGCTTTTGAGCCCTTCGGCGATGAAGCGCTTGAGGGCAGCGCCGACCGCGCCCGCGTCGTCGGATGGATAGAGAGTGCCGAAGGCGGTCTGAGCGACGATCCGCGCGAGCACGGCCAGCCGTTCGCCAGGATCGTCGTTGTCGGGCTTTATTATGGACGCGGCGAGAAGATCGCGAAGGCCGGAATCACGGATCGAGGCGGTGACGAACCGGATCGTCAGGCCGGATAATGCGGCCTGAGCCTCTGCCGGGTCCGTCGAATACAGCGCCTTGCCCGCCTTGGCGACTTCACCAGCCAGAAACACGCCGCCGACATCTCTGGTCGTGACGGAGGCTTCGAGGAGGCTGATCGTGTTCTGCCGCTCACTCCATTCGGCTGCGAGGCGAAACGTCCCGTCGATCCGAGCCAGTCCTGCGCTGCGCAAGGCGGCGAGCATGGGGGTGTCAGGAGCGGCCGGTACATCGAATCTTACCCCCATGCCTTCGACATCGAACGACGTCGGGATGCCATTGTGGAATGCCGCCAGAGAGGCTTCGAGGCTGAGAATCCCGACTCCGACCGGTAGCGTCCGCGCACGTGGTGTAATTTCGGAGGCGCATTGAGGTGGAAACGGCGGTGGAGAATGAGCTGCCGAATTCGTTGAGCGCAAGGTGGGCACCGGGCCTGTCGGAGAAGGTGGAGTTGCAAAGCTTCAACCAGCCGAAAGGAACCCCGATGACCGACGACAGATTAGCTCTTTCCGAGCTTGCCGCGAAGAGTGGCGATAGCGATTTTCTGCGCACGATTGCCGAAAGCGTGCTGCAACTGATCATGGAAGCCGATGTTGATGGCCTGATCGGCGCTGGGCGCTATGAACGTGGCGACAGCCGCCAGACATGGCGCAACGGCTACCGCGACCGCTCGCTCGACACCCGGCTCGGCACGCTGAACCTGAAGATACCGAAGATGCGACAGGGAGCCTACTTTCCCGGCTTTCTGGAGCCGAGGAAGATGGTGGAGAAGGCGCTGGTGGCCGTGATCCAGGAGGCGTGGATCAACGGCGTCTCGACGCGCAAGGTCGATGAGCTGGTGCAGGCCATGGGCATGACCGGCATCTCCAAATCCTCCGTCTCCAAGCTGTGCAAGGATATCGACGAGCGGGTGAACGCCTTCCTCAAGCGCCCCCTTTCCGGTGACTGGCCATACCTCTGGCTCGACGCCACCTATCTGAAGGTGCGTGAGGGCGGTCGCATCGTGTCGGTGGCGGCGATAATCGCGGTGGCGGTCAACACGGACGGGAAGAGGGAGATTGTCGGCCTGCACATCGGCCCCTCCGAAGCCGAGCCGTTCTGGACGAGCTTCCTGCGTGATCTGGTCCGCCGAGGCCTCACCGGCGTCAAGCTGGTCATCTCCGATGCCCATGAAGGGCTGAAAGCGGCCATTACCCGTATCCTCAGCGCGACATGGCAGCGCTGCCGTGTTCATGCGACACGCAATGCGCTGGCCTACGTTCCCAAGGGCCAGCACACCATGGTCGCCGCCGCGATCCGTCAGGCTTTCATCCAGCCCGACCATGACAATGCCGTGCAGACCTGGCGGCATGTCGCCGACCAGCTCCGCGCCAGATGGCCCAAGCTCGGTACCTTCATGGACAATGCCGAAGCCGACGTGCTGGCCTACATGGCCTTCCCCGCCCAGCACCGCACGAAATTACATTCAACGAATCCACTCGAACGCCTCAACAAGGAGGTCAAGCGCCGTGCCGATGTCGTCGGCATCTTCCCCAACGAGGACAGCATCGTTCGCCTCATCGGCGCGGTTCTGCTCGAAGCCAACGACGAATGGCAGCTCCTGAGCCGATACATGCAGGTCGAGGCAATGGCCGAGCTAAACCCACCAACAATCGAAGAGGAAACTACACTTCAGATTACACCCAGAGCCGCCTGATCATGACGGCCCGGTCCTACACCCGAAATTACACCAACTTGACGGACGCTATCCTCCGACCCGGCCGCCGGGATAGGCGGAGTGCGGTACATCGAACGACATATCCTCGAAGATTACCCCCGGCCTTTGCTCGGGTTTCATGCCATGACGCAGGAGTTGCGTGCCGCCTTTGACGTTGCGGGCAGCGATATTGTCGAGCCGGGATTCTCCCCACGGCATACCGAGAACGATCGAGCCAATGGCCATGGTGGCCGCCTGCCCATTACCGACATCGCGCAATTCGATGTCGGTGAAAGCCAAACTGCTTCCGGCCAATCCCTGCGGCTCTGTCACAGTGATGGTGAGTCTCGGGATCGAAATCCGCTCCGCACGTATCGTCGCCAGCTCCGCCAGCGATCCGGCGGCAAGGACGGCCTTCACACGGTCGGCTGCAAGGCTCGATCCTGATTGATCTACCACCGGGATTGATACGGAATAGGTGGTCGCACCCGCGACACCTTCTATTCTTGTATCGAGCAGCACGCTCCCGGCGTATGCGTGGCATGGCACGGCGAGCAGAGCGGCAAGCATGGCGATATGGCCGCGAAACCTGCAGCCGGTTCCAGGAACGGGCCGCGTTGTGCGGTGGTGTTCGTCCATCATCACTCGACGAAGCAGGAAATATTGCCGCTGAAGGTCGTTGCATTCCCGCCCTCGACATTGCTGTCGGTCATATCTTCGGTCGAGAGCTTGTACGTGCCCCGGAATTTCCCCTCGTCGCTCGCGCGTCGGGCACGAAGCTCCAGCGTGACCGAGCCAAACGGCCCATTTCCTTCGCGCTCCTTATAGAGGATCAGGCGCAGGTCCTTGCTGTCCAGCCAGTATTGCGGCCGGTCGGCTCCGCCGAAGGTCATGGTCCGCAAATCTTGCGCGACGGCCTTGTCACGGATTTCCAGCTTGCCGGCTAGATCGTAAGCCGGGTTGCCCATTCCGCTCGTCAGCGATGCATAGACGCTGAAATTGACGGATTTGTCATTGGCGGTGCATTCCAACCCGCCGGATGCGGAGGCCGGCAATGCCGCCCCCGCGAAGAAAAGGCCACCAAGAAAGAGTTGCAGACGCATCGGGTCGCTCCCCGCATTCGAGTGAGGTTATATGCTCTGACGCAGCCTATGGTGCTGGGCTGACGGTGATGGTTCTGGTTTCGGTCTTTTCCAGGCTGCGGCCCATCGCCCGCGCGACGGTGACGGATTTGTCGGTGATCCGACGGGTCATGCCGCCCTCAACCTCGTACACTGCGCTTCGCTCAAGCGAGATCGCCATCTGCCTGACGACGCTCTCGATCTGATCGGGCGTCACATTGCCGGCGCTTGCGGCAGCCCGCCCGCTGAGAGCCTGGATGACCTCTTTTACGGAGGCGGGGTCGTAAGTGGTGGTGGTGACGAAAACCCGCCGTCCACTACCGGTATCGACTTCGGAAAGCGTGAAGGTGGAGCTGGTTTTCAAAGCTCCGCCGAGGGGATTGAGCGCTGTGTCCGACCAATACCGGGCCTCGCCCTGCTTCATGCCGGTATTCTGAGCAATGGCGAGCTGCGGCAGGTCATCGAGGTAGGTCCTGGCGGCCGCTTCGGCGTCGACCTGGATGAAGCCAACCATGATCTGATTGAGCAGAGCGACAATCTGGGGTTTGCTTTGATATGGCTCGGTGATTTTGCTGGCCATGACGCGGATGGCCGCTTTCGCTTCGTCAAGATTCTCGACACGCAACGGCTTGCCGCTCATGTCGGTAATTGCGCGAACCGGCACATTGTCGAGCGCCTGTGCGGCAGACAGGATGAGCGGCAATCGCGGATCGTCGCCTCCGGCCGTGGTGCCAAGCTGGCGATAGGTGATGCGGAATCCATCCGCCGTCTTTGCCTCGAAAATCAGTTCGGCGCGCGTGGCGATCTGTGAGGCCCTTTTTCCTTCCGGCCTCGTCTCGATCGTGTCGCGCTTGGTCTCGACGATCCAGCGACTTCCGACGGGCGGATTGAAGAGCGGCTCGGCAGTGTCCGCGATCGACCCCTGCGTCGAACCAAGGGTCAGCAGGGTCGCAGCCGCGAGGCCAAGGAATTTCAGCCGGAGTAGACTAGAGATATACTGCCGGCTCATACGCCCCCCGGGGTTCGTTACCCCGAGCGCTTCCTGGGCGCAGACGGGCATATTCAGATCATAAAATTTTCCGCCCCGATCATATCGGACTTGAAGCGATGGGAGACCTCGGCAATTGGCGAACACTGACGGGGGAAACGGCGATGTCTCGGCGCTTATGCGGGATGGTTCGCCCGTTCACCCCCTCGCGCGGAGTGTCCTGACGATGCGCAAAGCCCGACGAAACGTCGTCACGGCCGCACCGAATGCGATCGCCCAAAGTGCGAGAGCGAGGATGACGTTCCAGCCGTCCCAAAGCGGATCGAAGAGCGATAGTAGGGCGGCCACGGTTATGACGGCCATCCGGTGCTGCTTCGCCATCGGCCCGGAAAAGTCTGCCGGCAATCCACAATTGCTGCCGAGTTCGCGCGTATATGCGGTCAGAACGGATAAACCGCCTACGGCCCAGCCGAGCGTCGGCAAGCCGATGCCGTGGCCCAGGCCGGCGAAGATGAGCAGGTCGGCGATGCGGTCGGGAAACTCGTTCCAGAACGGACCGTCCGGCGATTGCTTTCCGCCCTCGATGGCAACCATGCCGTCGAGAAGATTGCATATCAGGCGAAGCTGACAGAACGCGGCGGCCATGAGCAGCAGGAAGCCTCTCGATCCGAAATCACCAGCGTTGGCGATCAGGAATGCGAAACCTGCACAGGCGGCCATCACCATGCTTGCCATCGAAATCTGGTTTGGCGAGATCTTGGCCGCCGAGAGGATACGCGCCGCTTCCCGCGCCCAAACCTTGTCGCGGCTGGCCAGCGGCCGCCGATCCTTTCCGGCAAGCGCGGAGGGCAGGTCTTGGTCTGAAAGAGGCGATCTCGTCATGGATAATCCTTTCCGGCGTTCCAGAGGGCCAGGCTGTAGAGCGCCGCATATGTTGTCGAGACGGTGAGCGGGAGCACGATTGTTTGGCCGAGCTCCGGCGTTCCGCCGATCCGGTGCATCGTCACAGCGATGATGGCCGACAAGATGCACGCGATGACGGGTGGCGCGACGAGCGCACTCCAACCGCTGAACCGACTGGAGGTTCGCTCGATCGTGCCCTTGAGCGCGAGGGTGATGCAGCCGGAAACAACGCCCTGGATCAGGGCCGCCGTCAGCGGCGCGGGCATGGGATGAAAACGGTTCGAGAAGGCCGCCCAGCCTCCCATCGCAGCGCAGGCGACGGAAAAATGCGTGACGCCGTGATGCGCGATCCTGACAAAGATCCCGCTCATGTCGCCGACCACCAATAGCGCGTCAGATGGAAGAAGATCGGGGCGGCGAATACGACGGAATCGAGCCGGTCGAGAAAGCCGCCATGGCCGGCGATCAGATACCCCCAGTCCTTCACGCCGCGATCGCGTTTGATCGCCGACATGACGAGACCGCCGAAAAAACCCATGAGCACGATGACGAAGGACAGCGCGGCCGCCTGAAGCGGCGTGAACGGCGTCATCCAGGACAGCGCGGCCCCGACCGCCGTCGCGCTCAACGCCCCGCCGACGAAACCCTCGACCGTCTTCGACGGAGACAGCTTGGGCGCGATCTTGGTGCGGCCGAACAGTTTGCCCCAGACATATTGCAGCACGTCGCTGAGCTGCACGACGACGACGAGAAAGGCGATCAGAAGGACGTTGCGGCCGGAATAGCCCGGAATGTCGAGGCTGAGCAGCGCCGGCACATGCGAGATGCAGAAGACGCAGATCATCAGCGCCCATTGCACCTCGGCAACCCGCACCAGGAACCGATCCGTGTCACCGCGCAGCGCGGCGACGATCGGCATCAGCAGGAAGGCATAGACCGGGATGAAGATCGCAAAGAGCCCGTACCAGTCGATCCAGATCAGGTAATACTGGACCGGCAGGACGATGAAGAAGGCCACCGCCAGCGCCGTGTGGTCGGCGCGGCGCGTGTCGGTCAGCGTCATGAACTCGCGCAGCGCTGCGAACGAGCACAGGGCGAAGAGGAGCGTGACGCCGACCCGGCCGCCGATGAGAGCGAGCCCCATCAGGATGACCATCACCCACCACGCCTGGATGCGATCGTTGAGATTGTCGATGGCGGCGTTCGGTGCGCCGACGACCCGCCGCGCCAACGTGAAGCCGATGACGGAGGCGAGCGAGAGAACGCCGAAGAGACCGGCCAGAACCCGGAGCAGATCGGGATGCGGCATCGTCATGGCGCGGCCTCCTTGGGGGCGAGCGCCAGCAACGCGGTCCGGGCGCGGTCGAGAAAGGGTTGCTTGGCTTCATCCTCCTCAAGGCGCAGCGGCGCGCCGAAGGTGATGGTGCAGGTCAGCGGGACCGGCAAGAGCTCGCCCTTGGGCATCACCCGGTTCAGATTGTCGATCCAGGTCGGGACGAGTTCGACATCCGGCCGCGTCCGCGCTAGGTGATAGAGACCGCTCTTGAACGGTAGCAGCGCGGTGTCGGTGACGTTGCGCGTGCCTTCCGGGAAGACGATCAGCGAGGCGCCGCTATCGACAGCCTGCGCCATCTGCCCGACCGGATCGGCCTTCCGGGCGGCCCGGTCGCGCTCGATTAGCACCGCGTTGAAGACGTCGCGGCCGATGAAGCGGCGAAGCGAAGACTTCAGCCAGTAGTCGGCGCCGGCCACCGGCCGGGTCTTTTGACGCAGCCGAGGCGGCAGCACTGCCCAGATCAGGACGAAATCGCCGTGGCTCGCGTGATTGGCGAAATAGATGCGCTGCCGGTCGATCGGCTCGGTGCCTTCCCATTGACCGCGAACGGCTGTCACGGCACGGGCGAGGCCGAGCAGTCCGACTCCAATCAGACTGGACAGGAGACGTTTTGGCGCTGCCATGTGCCGCACCGGCGCGCTTGTGAATTCCGACATGGGATTGCTCTTTGCGGGACGCAGGGGACTTGACCCGGTTCCCGCCATTCGTCAGCGAGAACTTGCCCTGATGGCGGTGATGGCGGCGACAGAAATGCCGCTCGAAACAAGATGCAGTCGCTTCATGCGCCCCCTTCGGCTCATCGAGCCGCGTTTTCAACGTGATGCATTTTTGGAGAGAAAGGGGCTGGCGTTGCAGTGCAATGGCGCTCAAGTCTCCCATTCAGGCAAGCGCTTGCCCCTGGTCGGGACTGGCACAAGCTTCCGTGGAAACGATAACCCTCTTCGGGCCGGGTGAGACCTCGGCATTTGGCGAACGCTATCGGTGAGAACTGCGATACCTCAGATGGTCTACGGGCCTTCAGCGTAGCCCATACCATCGGTTCAGCCTCGTATTGCGAAGAAAACTGCCAGCACGAACAGCACCGTCGCTGCGGTCCAGACCACGGCTACGCCGCGTGCGCGCGGCTCCAGAACGGATTCGGATGGATTGTCAGGATTGACATGAACATCAACGATCTGGCCGCTGCGATACCGTCTGATCGAATGCCCGGCGAGGTGCGCCGACGTCGTCATGACCTCGGCGCCGGAAGAGGCCACGGAACCGATGTAGTCGTTGCCTTCATAAGCATAGCGATAGCTTATGTCGGCCTTGAACACCTTCGCTCCGCGGTGCACGCCGTCACGTGCATCCCGAAATCTTTCGAGGCCGGCAGTTAATATGGTCCCCTTGACGACCGGCCAGCGGCCAGCTTCAGCGGCACGGCGTTGCATGCCAAGAGCTGTCAGCATCATTATCGTTGCGAAGGTCGCGATGCCGATTGACAGCGGTGCATTGGCGATATGGCGCGAGGCAAACCGTGCAAGCTGGTCGAAGCCGATGATTGCGCCGAATATGAGGGCTACGAACGCCAAGGCTGTCCAGCCGACGATACGCCACAAACCAGGAGGGTCACGTTCGAGTACAGAGTCGGTGCGTTGGTTCGGGTTGTAATAAACGGTTACGCGCCTGCCGGCTGGATAGCGCGCGACGGTCTTCGCGACTCCAAAGTTGCCGCGATCCACGCCTATGGCCACACGGTTGTTGCTATAAACCTCCCCACCGACATCGTATTCGTAAACGATATTGGCGAAGTTTCTCTCCTCAAAGCGAACTCCGCTTTCACGATTTCTGTCTAACACTTTGATGGTGCGTGCCTCGACTTCGGATGACACGATAATGCCCGGCGCGCTCGGCCAGTTGCGGGGCACACTTGATTGGCGCGATCCAATGGCAGCGAAAATGACGACTACCCCGACGGGGGCGAGCCACGTGAGAAGGACTATGAAAGGGATGTCCTGCAGCACCGCGATCATTGCTTGCGCACCCCAGGGAAAATCGTAGCTTTCAAGGTCCTAGCTGGCGCGCTTCTATTGGTCATGGAAAACTCCGCACCGATCCTACTGTATGTGCGGAGGACCGAGACCACGGTGTTTTCCGAACGCTGCGGAGGGGAAACGCGATACCTCGCTCCAGTCCGACCCTATGATTTTGGGCGGCGTGCTTTTGCAAAGCCACGATCGGTGGCCACGAAACGCTCGAGCATAGGCACGATCAGCTTGGCGGGCTGGACTGGCGTGCCGCCCTCGGCGAGAAGACGGCCGTAGTCGGTCAGGTCGCGGTGAAGCGCCGCCGGCAGCTCCACCGAGATCCTGACGGGCTTGTCATCGGCGATGGGTCCGAGTTTCAGCTTGGTCATGGTCAGCTCCTGTAGGGTTCGAGCACCAAATCCTTGGTGACGATGACGCGGACGGGGAAACCGGGCCGGATGGTCAGGGTCGGTGCGACCTGCAACTGGCGCTGGACGATCTGCTGACCGGCCTGATTGACCGTATCCTGCGCACCGTCACGGATGGCGCGGATCAGGCGATCGTTGTCATCGGTGGCGAGTTCGGCGCCAACGCCGAGCAAGGTCGAGAGTGCGGCGGCCTTGGCGAGATCCCACCAGTGGTAATCGACGCCATCCTCCAGGCCGGCATAGCCCTGCGTATCCGCGCCGGGCTGGCGCTCAAGAACGATGGAGCGGCCGTTCGGCATGATGAGTCGATTCCAAACGAGCAGAACGCGGCGCTGGCCGAACTGCACGGCATTGTCATACTGACCGATGAGGCGGGTTCCCTGCGGTACGAGTAGAATGCTCCCCGTCGGGCTGTCATAGATGTTCTCCGTGACCTGCGCCGTGATCTGGCCGGGAAGATCGGAACGGATGCCGGTGATGAGCGCGGCCGAGATGACCGCGCCGGCCTGAAGCACGAAGGGCGATGCCGGAGGCGTGACACGATCCGGCGTGACGGTGCGCCGGTCGGCCGCCGCATTGAGGAAAGCAAGCTGCTTGTCCTGCGCGGTCGGCTGTCCCGTCGCGCTGGCGGGATCGAAACCGGCAAGGCCCGGCATCGTGCCGGAAGTCGCCGCCGTCGAGCCCTGCCGGGACTGGAAGAACACGGTGCTGAGGCGGGCGGCCTCTTCCTCGGCGCGGCGACGCTGTTCGGCCTCATCGACGCCGGGCGTCTGAACGACGGGCGGCACGACGGGCTGGCCGGCATTCTGCGCGGACAGGATCGGGCCGCCGAGATCGCCGGGTAGCGCGGGACCGAGGATCGGGCCGGTATAGTCGCGCGGCAGGCCGGCGAGGCCATCGGCGGGCTGACGGTTGGCGGTGGAATAAAGCTCCTCGCCGCCATCGCCGGGACCGCGCGTCTGAAGTGCATAGATCAGCGCGCCACCGATCCCGACCAGGGCGACGGCCGCGACGCTGGCCAGCATCTTGCGTGACAGGCGCGTGACTCGTGGGGCTTCGGCGCGCAGGCGCATGGGAGCTGCATTGGATTCGGTATCGGTCATGATTGCGGTCTCCCGTCGGTGCGGACGATCCTGACGGTCTGCTGGCGGCCGCCGCTGCCAAGACGCAGCTCGGCCGCACCGAAGAGGCGATCGACGATCAGGATGTGTTGATAGATGCGGCTATTGACGATCTGCGCCTCGCCCTCGGGGCCGATGACGAAGATCGGGGGCATCTCGCCCTGCACGATGCCGCGGGGGAACTCGACATAGACGCGGCGGCCGTCGTCATAGACGGCGACGGGCTTCCATGGCGGATTGCTGCTGCCAGTCAGGCCATAGCGGTAGTTGCGCGCGGCGACGGCCGGAATGACCGGCGTTGCCGGGACGGCCTGACGGCCGCCGCCTGCCGGCTGCGGATAGGCCCATGCGACGGCGGGCATATAGGGCTTCTCGCCGGAACGCAGCTCGACCATGTAGGTTCGCCGGTCGGTGGTGATGACGAGGTTCGTGGTGATGTCGGCGCGCGTCGGCTTTATCAGCACATGGACCCGGCGGGCTACGCCGGAGCCGGATTCCGTGTCGCCAATGATCCAGCGAGCGGTGTCGCCGGCCGCGATCGGTCCCGCGCCGGTCAGGCTCTCGCCGGGTTCGAGCGCGATGTTGGTGATTTGGCCGGGGGCGGCATAGACTTGATAGAGCGCGCCTTCCGACCACGGATAGACCTGAATGGCGTTGAAATAGCCTTCGCGGCGTGGCTGCACGCGGGCGGCGGCGTTGGCGTTCTCCACGCGCGCCGTCGGTGTCGCTCCAGCCGTGCCGCCGCGTGCAACTGTCCAGGCGGGCGGAACATGGATCGGCTTCAGCCGCTCGTCTGTCACGGCCGCCGGAATGCTCGGCAGCGGCGGCACGCTGGCATCGTAGCTGATCTCGGGCGGCGGGGTGGTGGCGCAGCCAGCGAGCGCCGTAGCGGACAGCAGCAATATGGCGACCGTGGATTTACGGATTACGCAGCTCATTGGTCCATCTCCCGCGACCAGTTGATGGCATTGACGTAGATGCCGAGCGGATTGGCCTTGAGGCGTTCGGCGTCTCGGGGCGGCTGAAGCGCGATGGTCAGGATGGCGGTCCAGCGTTCGGTCGTGGCGAGCTTGCCATCCTCGTAGCGCCGTTCGGACCAGGCCACGCGGAACGAATCCGGCGAGGCGCGGATGACGCTGGAAACCTCGACCGCGATCTGCTGCTTGCCGACCTTGGCGAAGGGATCGTTGGCGCGGGCATAGTCGTTGAGTGCGCCCGCGCCGCGATCGGTCGTCCATTCATAGGCGCGAAGCCAGTTCTGACGGACGATGACCGGATCGGCCGGGATGGAGCGTACCTGTTCGATGAAGCGGGCGAGATGCCACGCGATCTGCGGATCGGTCGGCCGATAGTCGGCGGTTGCCGGAGCCACTGCCTGCGAATGGCCGAGATTGTCGACCTGCACGACCCAGGGCACGACGGTCCCACGCGCCGACTGAATGACGAGCGCGGCGGCGAAGCCAGCCGAGAGGAATAGCGAGCCGAAGGCCATGATGCGCCAGTTCTTCGCCTGCACGCGGGCCGAGCCGATACGCTCGTCCCAGACCTGCGCGGCGCGTTGATAGGGCGTCTCGGGTTGCGGTGTCTTGCCGTAATGGGCAGCGGGTCGTTTGAAGAGGTTCATGAGCGATCACTTTCTGAGAGGTTGACGGAAGAGCCGGAGGCGTGGCTGTCGCCGGAGCGGACGGCATGGGCGGTCGCCTGAACGCCGTGGGTCACGCGCTGCGAGCGCTGCATCCGCTTTGCCCAATCGGGCTGGCCCTTGACGGTCTTGGTCTCGGCGGTGTCGTTCCCGGCCTCGGTGGGGCTGCCGACCGTGCCCATGGTCGAAGCGCCGCCGGTCGCGCCAAACCCGCTCTTCACACCATCGGAGAAGCTGGATTTGACGGTGGCGGAAGCGCGACGAAGCGGCGATGCGACGGCGTTTCCGGCAGCGCTGCCAGCAGCGCGGGTGACGCCACCGAGACCGGAGGCGACACCCGACGCGCCGGATTTGCCGAGCGAGCCGAGCGAATAGGCGGACGACGCCGCGCCTGCGGCCGTCGTTGCGCCGCGCACGGCTGCGGCCCCACCCGACAACATGGCGGCTCCGCCACGCGCGGCGAGCATTGCGCCACCGCCGGCGGCCATGGTCGCGCCGGCGGCGGCGAGACCCGTGCCAACGGCAGCACCAGCGCCGAGCTGGGGGCCGCCGCTGACCAGCCCGGAGGCGATGCCGGGTCCGAAGACGCCAAGGCCGAGCAGCGACAGCGCGGCGAGCACAACGGCCATGGCATCGTCGATGCTCGGAGTTTGTCCGCCGAAGCCCTGGGTGAACTGGCTGAACAGCGTCGAGCCGATGCCGATGATGACGGCAAGCACCAGAACCTTGATGCCGCTGGAAATCACGTTGCCGAGCACCCGCTCGGCCATGAAGGCGGTCTTGCCGAACAGGCCGAAGGGGATCAGCACGAAGCCCGCCAAGGTGGTCAGCTTGAACTCGATCAGGGTGACAAAGAGCTGGATGGCGAGAATGAAGAAGGCGAGGATGACCAGCGCCCAGGCGAACAGCAGGCAAGCGATCTGGATGAAGTTCTCGAAGAACGCGATCCAACCCATGAGATCGGAGATGGATTCGAGCAATGGCCGGGCGGCATCGAGGCCGGTCTGTGCGACCTTGCCGGGGCGCATCAGGTCAGCGGTCGAAAAGCCCGTGCCGGAGCCTTTGAGACCGAGGCCGGCGAAGCTCTCGAAGACGATCTTGGCGAGATTATTCCAGTTGCCGATCAGGTAGGCGAAGACGCCAACGAACAGTGTCTTCTTGACGAGCCGGGCGATGATGTCGTCATCCGCCCCCCAGCTCCAGAACAGCGCGGCCAGCGTTACGTCGATGACGATCAGCGTGGTTGCCACGAATGCGACCTCGCCGGACAAAAGCCCGAAGCCGCTGTCGATGTATTGGGTGAAGACCCCGAGAAAGTTGTCGATGACGCCTGTGCCACCCATGGCTCACCGCCCTTCCGGCGCTGTGGGCGCAGGTTGGCGGCCAAGGAAGCGGTCACGGGTCTCCGCCCAGACGCGCAGGCAGTCGGTGTCGTTCGCGGCCTGTTGCCCGAGCTTCTGGCATTGGCGCTGGCTTTCGCGCAGCGGATCGGAAGCCGATTGGTGAAGGCGCACCGGCGAAGATGCCGGCGCGTCCTCTTTGCGGGTCATTTCGATCACCGTCGCCGTGATGGCGATGGCAACGAAGACGATTGCGCCGAGGCGGGCCAGCATCTTGCCATCCATGGTCGCGCCCTCAGTTGCTCTTGTTGAACATCTGGGCGTTGCCGGGCTGGTAGCCCGAGCCCGGCGTCAGGAAGCGGCGACGCTGTTCGCGACCCTGCTCGGCGGCGGCAGCGCGTTCCGCATCGGTCAGGGCGCTTGCCCGGCCATTGGCCGAGATGACCGCGACGAGATCGGAAAGCTGCTGCGACTGGAGGGCGAGAAGCTGGTTGCCGGCCTGCGCCGCCTGAAGTGCGCCGGTGGCGGACTGGCTCTGGCCGACCAACGCCGACATCTGCGCGCGGTTGCTGTCGATATTGCCGACGACGCCGGCCTGCACGCGCATGGCGTCCTGCAAGCCGCCGACCGTGTTCTTCCAGCGGTCGCGGGCATTGGCGACGAGCTGTTGATCGGACGCCGAGAGCGAGACGTTCCCGTATTTCTGCTGGAACATCTGGTCGATCTGCTGGACGTTGAAGGCGATGCCCTGCGCCTGCTGCAAAAGCTGCTGCGTTTTCTGGACGGATTGCTGAATCTGCTGGAGCGCCGAGAACGGCAGGCTGGCGAGGTTCTTCGCCTGATTGATGAGCATCTGCGCTTCATTCTGAAGCGAGGTGATCTGGTGGGTGATCTGCTCCAGCGTGCGCGCGGCGGTCAGGACGTTTTGCGCATAGTTCGTCGGGTCGAAGACGATGATGGCGTGCGCCGGCGTCGCCACCATCGGCGAGAGCGCGAGCGGTGCGGCCGCGAGCATGGTTGCGGCGAGCGCCATGGCGCGCGAGCGGAAACGGCGAATAGTCATGGTCAGGACTCCTTTTCTGCTTGGGGGATCGGGAAAGTCGGGATGAGGTCGACGGCCCAGCCGGCGTCGCGGGACCGGAGCCAGGCCGCGAGAAAGCCGTCGCGGCCGTGTTCGGCGACGAGGTTGGCGATCAGGGTCTGGTCGGATTTCGAGGAGGCGGCGCAGAGCGCGAGGCCGACTTCGGACAGGCCCAGCTCGAACAGGCGATTTCCTCGCCGGGACTGGCAGTAATAATCCCGCTTGGGCGTCGCCCGCGCCAGGATCTCGATCTGGCGATCGTTGAGGCCGAAGCGGCGATAGATCGCCGTGATCTGCGGCTCGATTGCGCGCTCGTTTGGCAAGAGCAGCCGCGTCGGGCAGCTCTCGATGATGGCCGGGGCGATATTGCTGCCGTCTATGTCCGACAACGACTGGGTGGCAAATATGACCGATGCGTTCTTCTTGCGCAGCGTCTTCAGCCATTCGCGGAGCTGGCCCGCAAAACCTTCATCGTCCAGCGCAAGCCAGCCTTCATCTATGATGAGCAGCGTCGGCCGTCCGTCGAGCCGGTCGCCGATGCGATGGAACAGGTAGGACAGGACGGCCGGAGCTGCGCCCGTTCCCACAAGCCCCTCGATCTCGAACGCCTGCATGTCGGCGCTGCCCAGATGTTCGGCCTCGGCGTCGAGCAGCCGGCCATAGGCCCCGCCGACGCAGTACGGGCGCAATGCCTGCTTCAAGTCGTTGGATTGAAGCAGGACGCAAAGGCCGGTGATGGTGCGTTCTTCGATGGGCGCGGAGGCGAGCGAGGTCAGCGCCGTCCAGATATGCTCCTTGGCTTCCGGCGTGATCGTGATGCCTTCGCGCATCAGGATCGCGACGATCCAGTCCGCCGCCCAGGCACGCTCATAGGTGTCGTGGATACGGGCGAGCGGCTGGAGCGCGACGGAGAACTCGTCCCCCTCGGTCAGCCCGCCACCGAGATCGTGCCAATCGCCGCCCATGGCGAGCGCGGCCGCACGGATCGAACCGCCGAAGTCGAAGGCGAAGACCTGTGAGCGGTCGTAGCGCCGGAATTGCAACGCCATGAGGGCGAGCAGTACGGACTTGCCCGCGCCGGTCGGGCCGACGACCAGCGTATGGCCGACGTCTCCGACATGAAGAGATAACCGGAACGGGGTCGAGCCTTCGGTCTTGCCATACAGCAAGGGGGGCGCACCGAAATGCTCGTCCCGTTCCGGCCCCGCCCACACGGCAGAGAGGGGGATCATGTGGGCGAGATTGAGCGTCGAGACCGGCGGCTGGCGGACATTGGCGTAGGCATGTCCGGGGAGCGAGCCGAGCCAGGCATCGACGGCATTGACTGTTTCGACCATGGCCGTGAAGTCGCGGCCCTGAATGACCTTCTCGACGAGGCGCAGCTTCTCGTCGGCAAGACGCGGATCGGCGTCCCAGACAATGATCGTGGCCGTGACATAGGCCATGCCGGCGACATCCTGCCCAAGCTCCTGCAAGGCCATGTCGGCGTCGGCCGCCTTGTTGGCGGCATCCGTGTCCACGAGGGCGGATGCCTCGTTGGTCATGACTTCCTTGAGAATCGCGGCGATCGACTTGCGCTTGGCGAACCACTGCCGCCTGATCTTCGTCAGCAGGCGTGTGGCGTCGGTCTTGTCGAGCAGGATCGCGCGGGTCGACCAGCGATAGGGAAAGGCGAGCCGGTTGAGATCGTCGAGCAGGCCGGGCGTCGTCGCAGTTGGAAAGCCGATGATGGTGAGGACGCGCAGATGCTCGCTGCCAAGGCGCGGTTCGAGCCCGCCGGTCAGCGGCTGGTCGGCGAGCAGCGCATCGAGATAGACCGGCGTTTCCGGCACGCGGACGCGATGCGGCTTTGTCGAGACGGTCGAATGCAGATAGGTCAGCGTTTCGCCGTCATCGAGCCAGTCGCATTCGGGCATGAAGCCGTCGAGCAGCGCCAGCACGCGATCTATGCGATCGGTGAAGGCGCGCAGGATTTCATGCGGATCGACGCCGCTACGTTCACGGCCCTCGTATAGCCAGGCCTCAGTGCGGGCGGCTTCCTCGGCCGGCGGCAGATAGAGGAAGGTCAGATAATAGCCCGACACGAAATGCGCGCCGGCTTCCTCGAAATCGGCCTTGCGCTCGGCATCGACCAGGCCGGAGGCCGGATCGGGGAATTGGCTGTCGGGATAGATCGCGGCCTCGGAGCGCTGCGCCTCCACGAAGATCGACCAGCCAGAGCCGAGACGGCGAAAGGCGTTGTTGATGCGACCGGCGACCGCGACCAGTTCGGCGGCGACGGCACTGTCGAGATCAGGACCACGAAAGCGCGCGGTGCGCTGAAAGCTGCCGTCCTTGTTGAGCACGACACCCGGCGCGACGAGCGCGACCCAAGGCAGATAGTCGGCAAGGCGGCTGGCGGAGCGGCGATATTCGGCGAGGTTCATCATGGTTGCGCCTCCCTCAAACCGACAGGTGGGTGGGGATACGCAGATGTCGGCGGCCAACCTCCACAAAGAGCGGATCGCGCTTGGCGGCCCAGACCGCCGCGAAATGCCCGACGGCCCAGATGAGCAGGCCGACCAGCCAGAGGCGCAGGCCGAGGCCCACGGCCCCGGCCAGCGTCCCGTTGAGGATCGCGATGGAACGCGGTGCGCCGCCGAGCAGGATGTGCTCGGTCAGCGCGCGGTGGACCGGCACGGTGAAGCCCGGCACGTCCAGTTGCTCGAAAGCGCCCGCCATCAGACCAGCGCCCCGCCGCCGAACGAGAAGAACGACAGGAAGAAGCTCGACGCGGCGAAGGCGATCGACAGGCCAAAGACGATCTGGATCAGGCGGCGGAAGCCGCCCGACGTGTCGCCGAAGGCGAGCGCCAGGCCGGTGGCGATGATGATGATGACCGCGACGATCTTGGCGACCGGGCCTTCGATCGACTGGAGGATTTTCTGGAGCGGCGCTTCCCACGGCATCGAGGAGCCGGAGGCATAGGCTGGCGGCGTGGCCGTCATCACCATGATCGTGACGAGTGCGGTTGAGGCCGCGAGGCGATCATAGGCGATGCGCATGACAGAGGGTTTTGACGGTTTGGGGAAGTTGATCGGTGGCTTCATGCGGGGTCTCCTGTGTTGGTGGGGATGGCCAAAGGGATGGCGTGCGTGACGCGGTAATCGCCGTCGGTCGTGAGCCCTTCGACGCGGGCGAGTTCGGCGAGCCGGCGCGCGGAGCCGCGGCCGGAGAGGACGGCAACGAGGTCGATGGTCTCGGCGATCAGGGCGCGCGGGACGGTGACGACGGCTTCCTGAATGAGTTGTTCGAGCCGGCGCAGCGCGCCGATGCCGGTTCCGGCGTGGATCGTGCCGATGCCGCCGGGATGGCCGGTCCCCCAGGCTTTGAGGAGGTCGAGCGCTTCAGAGCCGCGCACCTCGCCGATGGGAATGCGGTCGGGGCGTAGGCGCAGCGATGAGCGGACGAGATCGGAGAGCGTGACGACGCCTTCCTTCGTCCGCATGGAAACGAGATTGGGTGCGCAGCACTGCAGCTCGCGAGTGTCCTCGATGATGACGACGCGATCGGCCGTCTTCGCCACCTCGGCGAGCAGCGCATTGGTCAGCGTGGTCTTGCCGGTGCTCGTGCCGCCCGCGACGAGGATGTTGGCTCGCGCCGCCACGGCTTCGCGCAGCGTCGCGGCCTGATCGGCGGTCATGATGCCGGCGGCCACATAGTCCGCGAGGGTGAAGATGGCGACGGCGGGCTTGCGGATGGCGAAAGCAGGTGCCGCGACGACGGGAGGAAGAAGCCCTTCAAACCGCTCGCCGGTTTCCGGCAATTCGGCCGAGACGCGCGGGGATCGGGCGTGAACCTCTGCGCCGACATGATGGGCGACCAGGCGCACGATGCGCTCGCCATCGGCAGGCGACAGGATTTCGCCGGTGTTGGACAGTCCTTCGGAGAGCCTATCAATCCAGATACGGCCATCCGGGTTGAGCATCACTTCGACGACGGCCGGCTCTTCCAGAAACCGCGAAATCGCCGGACCCAGCGCTGTGCGCAGCATCCGCGCGCCGCGTGCGATGGCTTCCGGTTTTTGATGGCTGGTCGTCATATCCGCCCCGTTTCTTCACGAGGCGCAACAGACAGTCCCCGGATCGGGGTCGATTAAAAGAGCCTGAAATCAGGCCGGTTCAACAAGTATCGAAGGCCGTGCGGAGATCGGCGGCCATCGGCGGCGAATAGGATGGATCGACTATTCGAGCGCAGCGCCATTCGTCTCCGGCTGAGCTGGTACGGGAGCCTCCGGGGGCGACTCGACATCGCGCGAAAGCTCCTTGAGGAACCTGTCTCCCGTCGCCAAACGCTTGCCGAGTGCCTGCATGAAGCCCTCGAAACGCTCCAGGCCCTTCGCCCGGCCAGAGGCTTGTACGGCCTCGGGCAAGACCGGCGTGAAGGTGAGCCAATAGCGGACGAACAGCGACACGGCTTCGCCGAGCACGGCGAGGTCTTCATCAAGCCCGTCGATCTGGCGGCCGAGCTTGTCGAGCCGGCGCGACATCGCGGCTTCCAGCTTCTCGCTGGTATCGCCGGAGAGGAAGGACGCGACGGCGGCTTCGACAATGGCGGATTTGGAAACTTTGCGACGCATCGCCAGCGCGTCGAGCTGCTTGAGCAAAGCCGGGTCGAAATAGACGTTCATGCGAGTGCGGGTCGTCATGACGTGGTCCTCAAAGCTCAATGCCGTCGCCGGGGTCTAGGGATGCCTGCCGGGCAACATTGCGCATCCGGGCGCGCATGGCGTCGGCCTTGGCGGCGTCGACATCGGGGTCGTCGTCCAGAAGCTCGAATTCCTGTGCCGGCGACGGCGGCGGCGCGACGATTTCCTCATGCTCGGGCAATTCCGGCTCGCGGCGGATGCCGGCATTGGCCGGATCGCCGTCGCCCGCGCCAGCGGCGCTCACGGACGATCCCGCCGCCGCGACGATGCGGCCGGACCAGTCATCCGACGATGCCGGAACCACAACCGCCGCCAATGCTGGCGGCGTGATGATGCGCTCCTGCAAGCGCCTGTCCTCGAAATAGCGGGCCTTGGTGGCGCGGATTGGCGGCGTACCCGCGACCATGACGATTTCCTCGGACGGCGGGAGCTGCATGATCTCGCCGGGGGTCAGCAGCGGCCGGGCGGTTTCCTGCCGCGAGACCATGAGATGGCCGAGCCAGGGCGCGAGCCGGTGGCCGGCATAGTTGGTGGAATCGCGCAGCTCGGTCGCCGTGCCGAGCGCATCGGATACGCGCTTGGCGGTGCGCTCGTCGTTGGTCGCGAAGCTCACGCGGACGTGGCAGTTGTCGAGAATGGAATTGTTCTGGCCGTAGGCACGCTCGATCTGGTTGAGGCTCTGCGCGATCAGGAAGCCCTTGATACCGTAGCCGGCCATGAAGGCGAGCGCGGATTCAAAGAAGTCGAGCCGGCCGAGCGCAGGAAACTCATCGAGCATCAGGAGCAGGCGGTGGCGCTTCGTCGTCGCGGTCAGCTCCTCGGTCAGCCGGCGGCCGATCTGGTTGAGGATGAGGCGGATCAGCGGCTTGGTGCGGTTGATGTCGGACGGCGGCACGACGAGGTAGAGGCTGACCGCTTTCTTGCCGCCGACAAGATCGGCAATGCGCCAATCGCAGCGCGCGGTGACACGGGCCACAACGGGATCGCGGTAGAGGCCGAGAAACGACATGGCGGTCGACAGCACGCCGGAGCGTTCGTTGTCGGATTTGTTCAGCAGCTCGCGGGCGGACGATGCGATGACGGGATGCACGCCGGCTTCGCCCAGATGCGGCGTGTCCATCATCGCGCGCAAGGTGGCTTCGACCGGGCGGCGGGGATCGGAGAGGAAGTTGGCGACGCCCGCCAGCGTCTTGTCCTTCTCGGCGTAGAGGACATGCAGGATCGCGCCGACAAGGAGCGAATGGCTGGTCTTTTCCCAGTGGTTCCTCTTGTCCAAGCTCCCTTCGGGGTCGACCAGGATGTCGGCGATGTTCTGAACGTCGCGGACTTCCCACTCGCCCTGGCGGACTTCGAGCAGAGGATTATAGGCCGACGACTGCACGTTGGTCGGATCGAACAGCAGGACACGACCATGCTTCGCCCGGAAGCCCGCCGTCAGCGTCCAGTTCTCGCCCTTGATGTCGTGGACGATGCAGCTTCCCGGCCAGGTCAGCAGCGTCGGCACCACGAGGCCAACACCCTTGCCAGAGCGGGTCGGCGCGAAGCACAAGACATGCTCGGGGCCGTCATGACGAAGATAGTCGCGTTCGTAGCGGCCGAGCACGACGCCATCGGGACCGAGCAGGCCAGCGGAGCGGATTTCCTTGTCCTCGGCCCATCGTGCCGAACCATAGGTCGCGACATTTCGGGCTTCGCGCGAGCGAATGATCGACATCATGATCGCTGCGACGATGGCGAGGAAGCCGCCGGACACGGCGATGATGCCGCCCTCGGTGAAGATCCCGGGCGCATAGGCATCGAAGGAGAACCACCACCATAAGAAGGCCGCCGGATAATAGATCGGCCAGCCCGCCAGCTCGAACCATTGGGTGCCAAGCTGCGCCTGAAAGCCGAGCCGCCATGCGGTCCATTGGGTCGCCGCCCAGATCATCACGAACACGATGGTCAGGACGACGGCAATCTGACCCCAGAGAATTCGGCCTCCACGCATACACGCTCCAATCGGCAAAAATGTCGGAGCCGATCAGAGAATGGGGGATTTCGGGAGGTGCAACAGCCAAGATCAGGCTGGCGGGCCGCCGGCTAGAAACGGCGGCGAATAGGATGGTTCCGTGTCAGTGCAGGCCCTTGCGCTGTTCCTCTTCGGCGGCCTGTTCGAGAATGCGGCGATAGCCGGTGTGGGTCATCCATTGCGCGCGGGCCAGATGGCTCGACCAGCATCGGCGGGTGCGGGCCTCGTCGTTGGCGGGATCGCGGTGAAGGACGATCTGCGCCACTTCCCTCCAGTCCGCACCATCGGCCTCGGCGTCGAGCAGGCGCATATAGGTGACGAAATGCGCCTCGTCGTAGAGCGTGATGTCCGGGCCGGTCGGCGCTTCATCTTCAACGTCGGGGTCAAGTTCTGGCTGAACGCGCATGATGCCATCCTTTCCGGCCGGGCGCGGTGCATACATACGACGTGCAGCGCCAACAATATTGCCGGATAGCAGTATAGCATACGAATAGGAACGATCGTTCCTAGAATGATCGTTCCTATGCTGGTTCCGCTGTCCCCATGGATCTCAAGGAGGTCATGGCGAGGAATCTGCGTCGGATACGTCATGCAAAAAAACTTACGCAGGAAGAGCTGGCCGACCGCGCGAGCCTGAGTATGCGTTATGTCGGCGCAATCGAACGCGGCGACGTGTCCGCCAGCGTCACCGTGCTTGGTCAGATTGCTGAAGCTCTTGAGGTCGATCCCGCCGAATTGCTCCAGCGATCAACTGGCGGCGATTGAACGCCCCATCTTTCCGGCCAGGTCGAGCAGGTTTCGGAGTGTGGCGCCCTGATTATATGGCGACCAGACTGCAGAGAACGGGACTGGTTCCGGCTCGTCGTGAAACGGCCGGAAAGTGACGCCGGGGATGTCGATCAACCCCGCCGCCTCACCGGCGATGGACACGCCGAAGCCCTGCGCGATCATCTGCATCAGCGTGCAACGCTCAACATCGCAGCGCATGATAGCGGGTGCATCCAACCAACGTCCGGCCATGCGCAGGAGTATGTGTTCATAGGCTTGTGGTCCGGTACCGCTGTGCCGGACGATGAAGGACTCTTCCGCCAGATCGTCCCAAGCTACGCTTTCTCTCTCGGCGAGCGCATGATTGGCAGGCAGGACAGCGACCAGCGGCTCGTGCCAGATACGGCGTGAATGGCAATCTGGAAGATCGGGAGCCCCGGCGACGAAGGCGATGTCGAGCTGATCGGCGCGAAGCTGAACGATGATGTCGCGCGCGGTGCCCTCGCTGATCTCGATGGTGACGTGCGGATGCTCCTTACGATAACGCATGAGGAGATGGTCAAGGAAGCTGCCGGGCGTTAGGGCATAGACGCCAACGCGCATGCAGCCGAGATCACCGCGGGCAAAAGCCCCAGCGGTTTTTACGGCATGTTCGAGCCGGTCGACCCCCGCGGCCACACCTTCGACGAAATGCCGCCCGGCCTCGGTCAGTCGGACTCCGCGCGCGTGGCGCTCGAACAATCGAATGCCCAGGTCTTCTTCGAGCGTCTTGATGCGTTCGCTCACACTAGAGGCGCTGACGCCGAGATAGTTCGCGGCATGACGGAAGTTCAGATATTCGGCGACGGCAAGAGTCTGGATCAGCGAGACCATGGGTATGCGCGCGCCGAGCCGTGAGGGCGACTGCCAGGTTTCGGAGAATTTCTGGAGACGCCGCATCGTCGGACTATCCGAAGGGTCGGCTGAAACCTCCGTCGCGCGCGCCGATGCAATGCGCGACGGACAAGCCGTCCTTGTGAGCCGCCGAGGGTGAAGCGCCGTAAGCGGCGCTTCCTATGGTCAGTGCACCCCGCCTCAACGAGCGAGCGCCGCCACGCGATCAAGGGCCGTACCGAAGCCTTGCAGGGAGATGGAGAATGGCGTCGCTGCGCCTCCGTCGGCGGTTGCCTTGATCTTCAGGACGGCCCCGGCGCGCAATGCAACCAGGGTCGCCGCGTCAAAATTGACGTTGACGATGCAGCCTCCCGGCACGCAGGTCCGGAAGCGCACTGGCTGCATTGCCGGCTTCTCGTCGATCTGGAAGGTGACGCCGGCATCGAGCGCCAGACCGAACGGAAGAACGAGCGTGCCGGTGACAGCGTTACCTGTCGGCGCGTTCAGCTCGATCGCCAGAACGCGCTGGCCGTTCTGCTGAACCTGGGCCTGTGACAGGACGCAGCTTTTGACGGTGCCTTGTTGTACGCAGGCGACGCGCCAGTCCTTATATGTCTCGTTGAGGGACGATGCGCCACCAGGCAATCCGCTCGTCGCTGCTCCGCCAGCTTGCGCCTGGGCCAGTTCGAAGCGTTGCGGAACAGGGTCGGCATTCGACGTCGTGAACAGCGTGTCCGTGCCGGATGACGACTGCGCGCCGCTTGGTACGGCATAGGCTGCTACGGCCGCAGCAATCGCCGCGGCCGCAACTGTGGAAATGCCAAGTATCTTCTTGCTCATCATGCGAGCGCCTTTCGTTCGTTCGCGCGCTGCGCATTGAGGTCGAGCAGGTTCTGGAAACTCTGCTGGGAGACGAGGTGAAGCCCGACGAGATCAAGCCAGCCTTTCGTGTGCCATTCGGCGACGGTCTTGGGCGGAAGAGCGCGGAACGCCTGTTCATCGACGGCATAAAAGCCATTCACCTGGTTCAGCGTGCCATCGGGAAGCCGGAACTCGGCGTGGTAGGGCGTGAGCAATTTGGCGGCAAGAAGCGCCTTTCCGAAGGCGATCGTGGCGGCATGATCTGTATGATAGGCGTGGCAGAACGCCATCGCCGCCTGTGCTGCGGCGGTGGCGTTCCCCACGGCATCGAACAGGCGCTCAGCCTCGGGGCGGTCCGCCACGGAGGCGACAAAGCGCTCCGAGCCCCGGTCGATGGCAAGCAGTTGCTGCGCCCTGTCCGGCGTCTCGGTGACGATGAAGGGATAGCGGCGGATATAGGCCGGAGCATAGCTGCCGGACCGCCAGGTTCCATCCCGCTCGATAAAGAGATTGGCGTCGCGACGAATGCCGACGAGCGCGATCGGGGTGGCCTGGTCGTCAATCGCGAAAACGATTGGGAAATGCCGTTGCGCGACGGCGAACTCACCGACGCACAGGGGAATGGCCACGGCCTCGCGGGCGAAGCCGAAATGGCTGGCCGGTGCGAGGCCAGCATCGCCGTGCTCCTCGAAACGGAGAAGCACCGGGTCCTTGTAGAAAAGCGGCAATGAGGGGGACTGATCCAAGATATGCATGTCCATATTAACGTGTTGAACTGATCGCTCGGTCTGGCCATGGAGCAATAAGCGCTCGGCGGCTCGAAGCGGGTCTGGCTGCCGGCGCGACGCGGCGCGCCGGCTTGCGGTCAAGGCAGGGCGTCTTCTTTCGCCGCTGCGATCATGACGCCGGAGAGAGCGCCATAGGCGTCCGTCCAGGCGCGTCTGACCTCGGGCGTGAAGGCGTCCCCGAGACCCTGGCGGAGCGTCCATAAAAGCGTATCGCCGACTGCATCATAGTGGGCATCGACGACACCATAGTCGTTGTGCTTCCGGGCGAGTTGCTGGACGGCCGGCAATATTGTGTCGAGCCTGTCCAGGCCGTTGACGACAAGCGCGAGCATCTGGACGAGTTTTTTCGACTGCGGGCCGATGTCCTCCGCGAACATCGGCCGCACCGCAGGATAGGTCTCGAACAGGCGGGCGTAGAACGCCGCGCCCACCTGATCGGCAACCGGGACCAGCTTCTTGAAGCTGGCCTGTACGAGAGCGATGGTGTTTTCCTCCATGCGCGCGCCCTCAGAACTTCACGTTGAAGTTGGCGCGGAAGGACTGGTCCGTGACGCCCGAGCCGAACTGGCCGCCATAGGACACGCCCAGGATGGCGTTCGGCGAAAGTGTGAAGTCGAGGCCGGCTTCGACCACGGCCAAATCTCGCGCAACGGGAACGCCGCCGATGGAGAAGGCGCTGCCGCCCGAGGCATAGGACATCATCACCGACGGGGTGGTGTCGCCAAAGGCATGACGCCAGCCGACCGTACCCTTGGCCGTGACCGCCGTTTCACCCATGGTGAAGCTGGTCGAGGCGCGCAGTCCGAGGGTCGTAAAGGTGTTGTTCGTCGATCCGCCAGCGCCGGATAGCGCCGCGGCGCCGCCCTTCTCGGTGAAGCCGTTCGCGTCGAAGTTGACATAAGCGAGGTTGGCGAAGGGTTCGAGCTTGGCCGTGCCGAGATCGATTCCATAACCGACTTCCGAGAAAGCCTGGAAAGTGCCGGCCCGGTATCCGGCCGTCAGGCGATCGGAGAAGCCAGGGAACGCCACGTTCCGAGTCGTGTCCATGTCGTGCCAGGTGTAGGCAAGGCCGGAGCGGAAGGCGACAGCGCCCCAATCGGTCCCGCCATAGAGACCGAGGTGGTAGTTATCGCTGGAGCCGGACGAGATGCGATCCTTCGTGTTGAAGCTGGTGCGGCTGTAACCGGCCACCGCGCCAAAGCGGGCATTGTCGAACACTTCGCCATCGGCGCCGAAGAAGAAGCCGCCGGTCGAGCGGTCCGTCTTGGCGGCATTGCCGTTACCGTTGGTGTGCCCCCACGAACCGAACGCCTGACCCCAGACGCCGTATCCCTTGCCATCCTCGCCGGCGCGGATGCGGTCCCACATCGCATTGCGGACGAAGCGGCTGTCCTCGATCAATGCCGAGATCGCCGAAGCGTGAACTTCGCCGGAGAGCTGGTCGAAGGCGTATTGCGCCTGCGAAGCCGACAGGTTCAGCACCGCGTCATAAACCGGATTACCGAGGCCGAGGCTTTCGGTGCCGTTGCCGGTGGCGATCTGGTTCGGCGTCACGCCGACATTCTGGAAGCCGACATTATTGCGCGTCATCGTCAGATAGACGTTGTTGGCGTCATAGCTGAGCGACGGGTCGAGAAAGGCGAGGTTCGAGGTCACGCCGCCGGTGAAGGTGCCGGTGCGCCCGCCCGCTGCGGTCAGGATCGTATACTGGGTCTGCGGCGCATAGTTGCCCGCGCCCGCCAGCACCTGAACCGAACCGCCATTGATCGTGGCCGTACCGCTCGCATTGATGAGATCGGTCTGACCTGCCGCATTGACTTCGACCTCATAGATCGAGCCGCTGTTGAAGGTGATGTTCCCCACATTGAGCGTGCCGATGGAGTTGCCGGGCGCGATGACGCCGTTGACCGTGGTATTGCCGATCGTGCCGTTGCCGCCGAGGCGACCGCCGACCGCGACATTGACCGCGCCCGCCAGCGACCCCGTCACCGAGAGCCCGCCGGACTGGACGATGGTCTCGCCCATATAGGTGTTGTTGCCGGCGAGGATCAGCGTGCCGAGGTCGCTCTTGACCAGGCCGCCGGCTCCGGTGAGGGCCGAACTGATCGTGGTCGTCCAGTTGGCACCTGCCGACGTGCCGTCGCCGACGCGGATCGTGGTGTTGCCGCCCGCGCCGTTGAGTGCGACAGCATCGCCGGTGACGGTCCAGCCCTGGCCGATGAACTGCATGCCGGTGGTGGAGATCGCACCGCCGCTGCCGTCGACGGTTACGGTGCCGGGGTTGTTCTGGAAGACGGCGAAGTTGCCGCCCCATGCCGCGGCCGTCGCGCCAGCGGAATCTGTCCAGTTGGTCGGCCCCATGCGCCAGGTGCCGCTGCCGCCATGGATCGTGCCGTCGGCGGTCGTGGTCGCGCCGTTCCAGAACTGCATGGTGGGGATCGGGCCGGGACCGCCATTGTCGACGACGAGGTTGACCTGATTGGCCATCGCCGTCTGCACGGTGGTGGTCGTGCCGGCCGGCAAGGTCGGCATCGTGCCGATGTCGAGCCCGTTGTCGGTGAGCGCGCCGGTATAGTTGACGATCCGGTAGACGCCCATGCCGAAGCCGCCGGCATCGGTGACGTTCAGTGTGCCGTCGAGCGTCAGGTTGCCGTTGACCTGGAAGAGGCCCGCACCACCGGCCGCGCCGAGCGCTGCGTTGATGGTCGCGCCGGAAGCGAGGACGAGATTGCCGGTGGTGAGCGTCTGGCCCTGTGCGCCCGCGAGGATGCCGCCATTGGCGACGGAGACGGTGCCGACCGTGCCGGAGCCCGTCAGCGTGCCGCCGGACATGACCGAGATGCCGCCGCCGAGCGTGCCGTTGACGCGCAGCGTGCCGGCGGCCACATCGGTTCCGCCGGTGAAGGCGGCGGAGTTGCCGGTGAGCGTGGTCGTGCCGCTGCCCATCTGCCAGATGCCGCCGCTGCCCGAGATCTGACCGCCGAAGGTCAGGTCGTTCGAGCGGTTGAAGGCGAGCGTGCCGTTGTTCTGCACATTGCCGGCGATCGAGCCGGAGGTGCCGCCATTGCCGATCTGGAGCGTGCCGGCATTGATCGCCGTGCCGCCCGAATAGCTGTTGGCGCCGGTCAGGATCAGGGTACCGAGATCGTCCTTGACGAGACGGCTTGCGCCGGTGAGCGCGGAGGCGATGGTGGCGCTATGGGCGGCATTGGTGCCGTCGCCGACGCGGATCGTGGTGTTGCCGCTCGCGCCGTTGAGCGCGACAGTATCGCCGGTGACGGTCCAGCCCTGGCCGATGAACTGCATGCCGGTGGTGGAGATCGCGCCGCCGCTGCCGTCGACGGTCACGGTGCCGGGGTTGTTCTGGAAGATGGCGAACTGGCTGCCCCATGCCGCGGCGGTGGTGCCGTTCACATCGGTCCAGTTGGTCGGCCCCATGCGCCAGGTGCCGCTGCCGCCATGGATGGTGCCATCGGCGGTCGTCGTCGCGCCGTTCCAGAACTGCGTGTCGTTGGCCATGCCGGTGACGAGCAGGTTGACCTGATTGGCTACCGCCGTCTGCACCGTGCCGCTGGTGCCCGAGGGCATGGTGCCGACATCGAGGCCCTGATCGTCCAGCGTGCCGCCATAGTCGAAGATGCGATAGACACCCTGACCAAAGCCGCCCGCATTGGTGACGTTAAGTGTACCGTCGAGGCGCAAGGCGGCATTCACGTTAAACAGCCCGGAGGCATTGCCGGGGGTGCCAAGCGAGACATTGATGTTTGCACCGCTCGACAAGCTGAGTTCGGAGAACGTAAGCGTATCGCCCTGAACACCGATCAAAGTGCCGCCATTATTTATCACGGCAAGTAAAATGGCGCCGTTACCGCTGAGCGTGCCATGCTCAAAGACGTCGACATATCCATTGACGAGCGCGCCATTTTCGACGCGCAGCGTGCCGGTACCCTCGCTGCCTACGTTAAGCGAATAAAGGTTAGGGGCGCCGATGTTCCAGCGCGATCCCGCCCCGGTGACCAGCACTATGCCCGTGCCGCTCCCTCCAGCCGTCGCGGCGCCGATCGCCCCACCTTCTGTCGTGGTGAGGATGCCGCCTCCCGAAATTGTCATCGAACCAGTGCCATTGCCGCTGCCGATCCCTGCATTCTTGACATCGATAGTTGACGGGCCGTCCAAGAGGATGGTGCCGTTGCCACCGACAGCTGTGCCAACAATGAGTGAGCCAGTCGACAAGAGTTGAGCGCCATTCTGGACCGTCAGGCTGCCGTTACCGGATAGGCCGACAGAAAGATTGTCGCCACCGGCTAACCAGCGGGCATTAGCCCCTGACAACGTGACAGCGCCGCTGGAGCCGGATGAAACGCCGATGATGCCGCCCTGGGTTTCCAGCAACGCGCCGCTCTGGACATTCAAAATGCCGTTGCCGGCGTGGCCGACCCAGATTGGCACTACCATCGAGGACAGGCTTGCATTGTCGAACAGGTTGAGCGTGCCTGTTACACTGGCACTCTCGCCGACAATGACCCGATTGCCCGCGCCCGCCACGTTGACTTGGGCGCGGTCGGAAATACTCAGGCTGCCATTGGCTGCTCCGCCGACGACAAGGTTGCCGCCGGTGATCTGCCAATCGGTGCTGAGGCCCGTGACGGTCGCGGTGCCCTCATGCCCTGCGAACGAGCCGATCCGCACAGCGCCGCTGCTGATCTGTGCACCACCGCTGGCGACGAAATTCGCCGAAGTGCCGGCGGTCCCGACATGGATCTGATCGGCCAGCAGGCGGGCGTTATCCGCGATGGTGACGCTCGCCGTTCCTTCATTGCCGACCGTCAGCACGCCGCCGGTGGCGTTCCATTCCGACTGATCGCCGGTGATGAGGACGGTGCCGCTGCCGCCTGCGTCCTGTCCGATGATGCCGCCCCAGGACCGGACCCTGCCCAGGTTCTCCACCGTGAGCGTACCGTCGCCATACTGCCCGACGACGAAGGTGCCGAGCGCCTCGAGCCTGGAATTGCCGCCGGTGACGGTGATGGTGCCGGTGGCGCCTAAGTCGAAGCCGGCGCGCACGATGCTGGCGCGGGCAAGGCCGCCATTGTCGATCGTCAGCGCGCCTGCGCCGGACGAGCCGACATTGATGGCGCGGGTTGCTGTGAGACCGGATGTCGCGCCGGTAACCCGCACGGTTCCGGTCGTGCCGGCGTTGAACCCGATATTGACGTCGTTGCTGAGGGTGGCGAAGCCGTTGTTCTGGATGGTGACTGTCGCGGAACCGCTTCCGCTGGCATCGAGGTTGAGATCGCGGGCATTGAAGGCGCCGTTGAATCCGACCGTGAGGCTGCCGTCGCCGTTGGCGCCACCCAACCAGACATCGCCGTTCTGGGCGTTCCAGATGGACTGAACCGATCCGGCCGTGCCGATGTTGACCACGCCCGTGCCGCCATTGCCGACGTAGCCTCCGGTGGTCAGCAAGACGCCACCCGTGTCGATGTTCACCGTGCCGGTGCCGAAATCACCGACATTGAGCACGCCCGTGCTGTCCCAATAGCCTCTGTTCGAAACTGTCAGTGTTCCGACGCCCCCGGCGGGCGAGCCGACCTGAATGGCGCCACTGTTGACGATCGCCTCATTGGTCAGCGTCATCGTGCCGGTGCCGTCGCGCCCGACGGCGAAGGCGCCGCTATTGGCCCAATGCGTGCCGACGCCCGAAACCGTGGCCGTGCCGACGCCGCCGGTATTGCGCCCGATCGTCGCCTGCGCGCTCGTCATCTGCGCGCCACCTGACAGAGAGAGCGTGCCGGTGCCGGCAGCGCCGATGGTCACTGCTGTCCCGACGTCCCATTCGGCACCGCTGGTCAGCGAAACCGAGCCGTTCGAGCCGGCCTGTTGGCCAACGATCGCCGAGGTGCTGTCGATCTTGCCACCATTGCTTGCGGTGATCGTGCCCGTGCCCAAACGTCCAACGATGAGGGATTCCGAACTGAACAGCGAGCCAGCGCCATCGACGGTGAGCAAGCCGGTGCCTTGCTCATAGAAACCCAGTGTTGCAATCTGCGACGTCACCGTGCCCGTGGACGCGATATTCAGCGTCCCGTCGCCCTGATAGCCCACGAACAGTTCGCGAGAATTGTTCCAGGTGCCGCCCGTCGTGACGTTGACGGTTCCCTTGCCGCCTTCGCGGTTGCTCAGATAGCCGTCCTGACTGGTCACGAGACCGCCGTCGGACAGGTTGAGGGTGCCGGTGCCGAGAAAACCGAGTTCCAGGTAATTGGCCAGATTCAACTGGCTCCCGCCGCCGGTGATCGTCACCGTGCCCGAGCTTGCGTCGTTAAAGCCGATCTCCATGGCGTCGGACGAATTGAGCTTGGCGCCATTACGGATCGTCAGGTTGGCACCGCTACCGTCCTTGCCGACCCAGATTCTGCCGATGTTGTGCGTGCCGCCGGTGATGATCGGCCAACCGGCCCCTTCATTGTCGATGGTGACGTCGCCGCCGGCGGGCACCGCTCCGCCCTGCCAGTTGCCGGCCGTCGCCCAGTTGGTCGATAGCGTGCCGGTCCATTCCTGCGCATGAAGCGTGGCCGGCATGGCGACGGCGAGAACGACAAAGGAGGACGAGCATAGCCACTTCCTGAAGGAATGCCCGATGCGCGGACGGTGTTCTTTGGTCAATTCGGAAGCGGCCTTTTTCATCTTGTCCCCTAAAGTAAAACGAAGAACGCGACGGCGAGTCGCGCCCTGATAGATGTCTTGGCTTGCACTCCTGAACGATGAGAGGGTTCCGCGTCTCGCCACCAGAGGAACAGGCATTGACGCAGGAGGAACCAGAGCCGAAAAAGGCCCTCCATGTGCCGAAAATGCCGCACGAAATCTGGCATTTGGCGAGAAAGAGTTTGATCGGAGCGGCGGCTTTGCCTTACCCTTTTGAGGAACCGGCAAGGGGGTGCCATGGACACTGAAGACAATGCGGCAGCAGCGCCATCGATAAGTTTCTCGGTGAACGATATTCCCGGCAAGAACCGTCGCGGCGCTATTCGTGACTATTTATCCGAGATGATGCATGTAGAAGTCGAGCCGGCGGATCTCGACATACCATTTCAATACAGTGCGGACTTACGCTTCCTGCCCGATGTGAGTTTCGGGCATGCGTTCTCGTCCGCGGTGGTGACGCATCGCACCCGCCAGCTCCTCAAGGACGCGCAGGATGACCTGATGCTGGTGATGCCCGAGGCGCGCATGACGATCCTGATGCCCAACCGGGACGATCTTGTGATCGAGCCCGGAGGAGCGGCGCTGGTATCGCAGGCGCGCGAGATGCGCCTGGTTCATCACGAGACGGCGGCGAGCTGGGCGGTACGCATGCCGCACCGGAACATGGCGCGAATGCTGGTGGGGCTCAGTGCCGCGCCGGTGCTGGCATTGCCGCAGGGCACGCCGATGCTGGAGGTCCTGCGCCGGTTCCGGCGCGTGCTTGATGGCGATCCTCTCAGGCATGTCGCGGAGCGGGAGCTGACCTCGCGGCAATTGCAGGAAATCATCGCCGGCACGATCAGGCATTCGGCGGGTTATGTCGGCGAGGCGGAAGAGAATGGCCTGCTCGCCGTGCGGCTGAGAACGGTCAAGGCCGACATCGACGATAATCTCGGCAACATCCATCTCAACCTGGAATGGATCGCTGCGCGGCAGAAAGTATCGTCCCGTTATGTGCGCAAGCTGTTCGAACGGGAGGGAACGAGCTTTTCCGATCACCTGCGCAAGACGCGGCTCGCACGCGTCTATTCGATGCTGATCGACCCCCGCAACAGCGGCCGGACCATCAATTCGATCGCGCACGAATGCGGCTTTCCCGAAGCCTCGTCGATGAACCGCGCCTTCCGGGAAGAATATGGAATGACCCCGAGCGACGTACGCGGGCGAAACTAGTCCGCGTCTCCCATCTGCTTGAGGCGGTCACGGTATCTGCCGGACGCGCGTCGCAGCGTCGTGGGCGAAAGAAAGGCAGCATGCAGTATCAGCAGAATCATACCGAGGCCGCCGAAGAGCGCGGCAGTGAAATAACGCCCCCAGAAGCCGTCAATCACGGCCTTGTCCGGGACTACCGGATCATAGAGCACCGGAACCGGGGCCCCGCGGTCATAGGCCGGCGGGTTAGTCGAGACGGGCTCGACGAAACGGTGCATGGCGCCGCCTGCGTCCCTGAACTCCACGACGGCGGCGAAGACGGTGCGCGTGGGAAAGCCCGGTCGCCTGTCCTGCACCAGATCGATGACGACGCCATCCGCGTGGGACGCCGAAAGCCCGAAGGCGATCTGGTCTATGGCCTGGTAGCCGGCAAAGGCGAGCATGGCGAGGCCAAGGATGAGGACGAGACGGCCCATGAGCCGGAATATGGTCAAGCGCGTCGTCCTCTCCTGAAGGTATTGCCGATCCTGTCCGTTGCGCGCCGGTCGAGTCGCCGACGCTGTTCCTCTCCGCTATCAGGATGGGCGGCGCTTGTGGAGATACCCGCATTTTTTTCGACGGTGATGCATGCCCTGGTGGTCTAGCATTACATCGCGGATCAACGCGCCCAATGTTCTGGCGCTCTACGGTATCGGCATGGTGATCTGGGGCACCGGATGGGTCGTCTGGTCGCTGATCGAGACAATCCCGCCGCAATCCTGGCCGGTCACGCAGGGCGAGGTGGTTCGGGCCTACTATGTCACGGAGCCGTTCAGCACCAAGTTCGAGAGCGGCTATATCTATGTTCCCGTCATCCGGCATCGCTATGCTATCGGCAGCCAGAACTACAGGTCTGACACGACCTGGACCGGCAAGCGCGTGACATATCGCATTCTGGCGGAGACGGAGGCTTTCCTTGCGCGCTACCCCGCTGGCTCCAGGATCGCCGTCCGATATGATCCGGCAGCGCCGGAGCGCTCGACGCTGTTTGTCGAAACCGACTACGCGATGCTCGGAACGGCGGGCATGGGGCTTTTTCTCTTCCTGCTGAGTTGCCTGATGCGCTGGCCGGGAAAGCAAGAGGAGCCTTGAACCGGCCGTTGCCTGCGAAGCTGCAGGAGCTTTTCTTCCAGTGTCGCGGATCAAATCCCGAGCCCACGCTGCCGGCCCAGCTGCCATGAGACTGATCCGCCCTGAACGACGCCACTGACCTCACGGCCAAGCTGGCGGTCGATGACCGGCCGCCACGGGACAAGGGTGAACTCGTGGCTCTGCTCGACCATGGCGAACTTTCCGCTCGATAGCTGCACGGTCCCGGTGAACTTGCCGGAGACGGTCTCGCCATCGGCGGCGGCGCGGAACGGCAGGCCCTTGGTCGCCGCCAGCTCGCCGCCGACGCGGGCAAGTTCGCGCTCGCGCAGCTTGGCCAGAAGGTTGCGCCGATAGGCGATACTGCCATTAGGCTGACGGGCCGCATCGCCCCGGTCGATATGATGCTCGCGGCGACGATCCATCGCGTCGCGCACCTCCCGGCCAAAGCCGGCGGGCGCGAGGTCCGATGTCTCCGCCGAGACCAAGCGGCGGTCGAGCCAGGTCGCGCCGTCCGCGCCGATCTGCTGTTCGAGGCGCGCGGTCGCGAGGATGCGGATATTGGCCTGCCGGTTTCGGCCCGCGTCATAAGCGGCGGCGCGCGCCTCATAGTCCTGCGGGATGCGCCATTGGTCGGCGTCGATCCGCTCGGCGATCCCGGCGCGGCGTAGCGCCTCCAGCCGCCGCACATGCGCATCGACATAGTCGTCATAGTCGCCGCCCGGCACGCGACCCTCGAACTTCGCCTGTTCGAAATGCCGGCTCGGCCGATAGATGCCGCCTTCGGCAATCGTCGCGATGGTGCGATCTGACGGCCGGCTCGCGGTGTCGGGCGGGCCGATCTCGACGACGCTGCCGATCCGGGCGTCGGCAACGCGGGTCGGGTCGATGCCGGCGACATGGTGCGTGCGTCCGTCGATGCCGTCCACCACCACGGTCAGGTTCTCACCCAGCTCGTCGGTCAGATATTTGTCGATGACGCGGCCGGTGATCGGGACTTCCGGCGCGGCGTCGTGAATCTGGAAGGTCATGGGGTCACGGTCCAGCCCGTCGGCCTTTAGCGCCTTGTGCATGTTGCGGATGATGTCTCCACGCTCGCCCAACTCGCGCAGCGCCGGTTCCATCCGCTCGCCGAGTTCCCAGACGCCCGTCGCGTGCTCCGTGGCGAGGCCCATCTTCTCCAGCTTGGCGAGGCGGCGCAGGCGCAGCGTCCGGTTGAACTGGCGCTTGGGATCGGTGGGCTCATGGCGCAGATCGAGAAAGCGGTCCTCGGCTTCCTCAGTCATGGCGCGGTCGATGCGGGTGAAGCGGTCTTGGTCGATCTCAGTCGAGAGCTTGCGGCTCTGCTCGATCTCGGTGACGGGACCGAGTTCGAGCGTGGCAAGATCGCTCGCCCGCTCGCGGATGCCGTTGGCGAGATAGGCGCCGTTGATGACGAGGTTTTCGCCCAGCTCGTCCTTGCCGCGCACGATGACGTGGACATGCGGGTGGCCGGTGTTGTGGTGATTGACGGCGACCCAATCGAGCCGGGTGCCGAGATCGGTTTCGACCTGGCTCATGAGGTCTCGCGTGTAGGCCGTGAGATCGGACAGGTCCGCGCCGTCCTCGGGTGAGACGATGAACCGGAACTGGTGGCGATCGTCCACGCCGCGCTCGACGAAGGCGGTCCCGTCGGCT
Organism: Shinella zoogloeoides; assembly: GCF_020883495.1. NCBI lineage: Bacteria > Pseudomonadati > Pseudomonadota > Alphaproteobacteria > Hyphomicrobiales > Rhizobiaceae > Shinella > Shinella zoogloeoides. Next base: position 2,470,203 of record NZ_CP086610.1, read on the forward strand.
CGGTCCTCGGTCGCGGAATAGAGCTGGCCGCGCTCGCCGTCGCGCGAGGTGCCGTCGCGCTGGATGTAGCGCAGATGGGCGGCGGATTTCCCGTTCTTGCCCGCGCCCTGAACGTAGCGGGTTTTGACGATGACGCGGCGCTGGCCGGGCGCGCTGTGCTTCCATCCGCCCGAAAGGGTTCTAGCACGCACGAAGGCTGCGCCGCGTCCCCGTTTTAGGCCCGGCCCCCTGGCAGAGCGCGCGGCCTTGCCGCCCTTCGCGGCCGCCACCGATCTCAAACGAGACGACGTTGACGACGATGACCGCGACGGGCTGTTGCTCTGCTGGCGCGCGATCTTCTTCGCCTGGGTGAGAAAGCTCTTGGCCTTGCCGAGCTTCGGCGTGTCGGCGCGGATGCGGCCGGGCTTCGGCCGGAAACGAAATTCGTCGTCGGCGCTCAAGGACGCGCCTCCGGCCCAACCTGCGGAAAACCGCCCGATTTCGGGCTATGGTGCCGGTCGAAACCCTGCAAAGCCAACGCTTTGCGCGAACACGCGGCACGCGGGCTCGAAAAGCAAGGTGCCGGAAACGGCGCTCCAAAACAGTGTGCAGACAAGGGCTTGCCCCGAAACCGCCGCCGCATGGTGCCGGTTTCCTTTATCTTGCCCTCCGCCTTCTCCGACCTTTCCTCCCTTCCGACCGGGAATGCAGCCAGGCGCGACCCTGCCTGACTGTACACCGGAACCAGCGCAAGCGGACGGGGGAACGCCATGCTCATGGTACTCTCCCGTCGTCGGCACGCGCGACGAACATGCTGCCGTCACGCGGCTCCGCATCGCGACGCTCACGCACCGGAACGGTCGGGCGAGCCTCGCCTGATGTGCCGATAGTTTGCACCGGATCGGCGCTGCGCCTGTCGCCCGGACGCATGACGAAGAGCGGCGCATCGCGCCAGTCGGGCGGCGGCGCGGATTGCTTCTCCGGCGTCTCGACCGCGACCGCGCCGCCGAGCACCGGGGCGAGCGCGGCGACATAGGCACGGGTTTCGGCGGGCAACGGGCGGCCCGTCGTGCGATGATCGTCGTAGCGACCCGGACCGGCATTGTAGGCGGCGAGCATTGCCGCGACATTGCCGTAGCGATCCCACATCTCGCGCAGATAGGCGGTGCCTGCGAGGATGTTGTCGCGGGGATCGTAGGGATCGCGGCCGAGACGATAGCGAGTGCGCAGGCCCGCCCAGGTATCGGGCATGACCTGCATCAGCCCGAGCGCGCCCGCCGACGAGATCGCGCGCACGTCGCCCGCGCTCTCGGCGCGCAGCACGGCGCGAATCCAGTGCTCGGGAATGCCGAAGCGCTGCGACGCCTCGGCGATGTGGCCGCCATGCGGATCGGTGGCGACTGTACGTGCGACCGGCGCGGACTGCGCCAGCGTAGCCGCCGGCCCCGTGCCGAGCACAAGCGCGCCAGCGATCAGGATAACGGCATAGCGCCGTGCTTGCCTTTCTCCACCCAACCACCAGCCTGCCAGCGTGCTCGCTGCGGTCAAGGGTGCGCGCGAAGCGCCGGCCGGTGGCCGCCCTTGACCTTCGCTGCGCGCGCCGGCCGACTTGTGGTCGAGCGGGACGAAGGAATGAGACGGCTTTCCCGCGAACAAAGGAATGAGGGCTTGGAGCGCGATGATGACAGAGGACCGCATGGCTTCAGTCCCGCTCTTCGCGCGGTTTCGGGCGCGTCCAGTGCAGCGACCATGACGATCCCGCATCGTCGTCACGGAACAGGTTCGCGCGGATCGGCTGCGGCAAGGCGGGATCGTCGAGCAGCACCGACAGATATTCGCCGGCCTTCTCGCCGGTGCGTTTCCACGCCGCGCCGATCTCCGGGCCGTCGTCGGCCCCGTGATGGACGCGGTAGTCCGGCATGCTCTCCGAGTCCGAAGGATCGGCGGGAACAATGGTGAGTTCGCGGTATAGCGTGAGCGTATGAACGCGCCCGGTGAAGCCGGACCCTTCGCGCGTGAATTGACCGATTTGCGGCATGACTGTCTCCATGCGGTGGTGTTGGGAAAGCCATCGGCGGACACCGCTTCCATCGATGGGAAAGCGGTCAGTGGATCGGCGCGCGCCAGACGAAGCGGCCGTCGCCGTCTTCGTCGGTCCAGAGCGGCAGCGCGCGGCCGATGACGGAGCTTGCGGAGATCGGTCCGAAGTAGCGGCCGTCGAGGCTGTCGGGGACATCCCAATTCATGAGGAAGAGCTGGCCGTCGGCGATGACGCGGCAGCCCTGCCAGACCGGTAGAGCGCGGCCGATCCGGTCGCGGTCGAGCGTGTCACCCATCTCCACGCCATCGACCGTGATGGCGTGGCCGATGCGGCAAACACGCTGGCCGGGGAGACCGACGACGCGCTTCAAGAGCGGCACGCCGCGCCCGACATAGCCGCGCGCGATCATGAAGCCGGCGAGCGGTTCCGGCGGCCTGACGGCGACCAGCTCCGGCACTTCGATCCGGTTGGCCGGCTCAATGATGTAGAAGCCGACCGGCGCGCTCGCTGTGGCATTCCAGAGGAGTTTTGTCGGCATATCGGCTGCGCTGGCGGCGGCGATGCCTATGACGGCGAGCAGCGTCACCGCGAGGATGCGGCGGCGGCTCATGGGTCGATCCTCCGGCGACCGATCCATGCGGCATGACGCTCGGGCGTGTAGGCGTTCGGCTCCAGTCCGGCGGAAAGCCGGTTATGGACGTGCCGCCAGTGATCGGGCGAAGCGTCGGCCGGATCGAGGCCGAGCGCTTCCACCGCGTCGATCGCGGCAAGCGCACGCTGGACCTTGGGCCAGCCGTCGATCCGCAAGAGGATGTCGCCACCAGGCCGGACGAAGGGCAGCGTCTGGAACGGCTCGCCGCGGCGGATGGCGCGCACGATGTCGATGCGCGAGATGATCGTGCCATGCTCGCCCGCCGCCCATCGGACGAAGGCGAAGATGCTATCGGGCGCGAAGCCGACAACGCTGCGGCGACGGTCGAGGATCTGTTCGTAGCTCTTGCGCCCGAACCTGATCCAGTGCTCGACCTTGCGTTTCTCGAAGGTCAGCTCGGCCAGTGTGGTGAACGGCGCTGGCCCGTCCGTCAGCGGACGGCTATGCGCGCGATGGGCAGCCCTGTCGCTCATGACCTGCCTCCATGGCGATCATCGGCGGCGAGCATGTCGCGCAGCACGTCGGCGATGGAACGAGCGGCACCGGCACCACGCCTCGCGTGCGCGTGCGTCAAAGAAGAAGAGTTAGATTCTCTGTTAGACTCTAGGTTAGCAGTCGGGTTCCGCTTTTCAGGCCATAGGCTTAGCTGCGGTCCTTGCGCCTGATGTGCCGATAGAGCTGCGCCCGATGTGCCGATACCCCGTGCGCCTGATGTGCCGATGGTATTCACACCCTTTTCAACAGGCACTGTGGACAAGGTTTCCGGGCGGATGCGCAGCAGCTCGCGGCCGTGCTCCCGCTCGATCTCAAGGCGATAGCCGGGAAGCGGCTGGCGGGCGGCGATACGGCGCAGGTCGAGCGCGAAGTCGGAGACGCGGGCGAGACTGCCGGACTTCACATGAAGGTGCGCGACCTCGAACAGCCAGCCGTGGCGCTGGTGGCCGGCGTGCTTGCGGGCGACGCGATAGAGCCAGCGTTCGATGCCGCCGGTCAGCCGGAAATAGGCCGGGTCGATGGTGAGGACCAGCGAGCGGTCGACGACGCTGTTGTAGAACCATTCGGGCAGGACGAATTCCATGCCCTCGATCCGGCCGGAGCGCGTCGTCATCTCCTCCCATTCGTTGATCCACGAGAATTGCCGACGCCGCCAATGCGGGCCGTTGCGGATCGTGGTGGCGATGACGGTGGATTGCAGGCGCGCGAGCGCGGCCTTCAGCAGCACATATTGACGGTTGCCGGTCGGCCGCCCGATGGCGCGCAGCAGGTGATAGGGCGTGAAGCGGAAGAAGCGCGAGGTGCGCAGGCCATCGTTCTCGGCCGCCACGATCTGCGAGGCGGCCCATATCAGCACGTCGGCATCCCAGATGGTCGCCATGCCGTGTTCGGGCATGGCGAGCACCTGCACCTCGACATCGGCGGCCTTGTAGAGAATGGGCTTGGTGCGCGGCGTCTTTGCCAGCGAGAAGAAAGGCCGCTCCATCAGGTCGCGCTGGTCGCGTGGGGCGGCGTCGCCGGTCGCGACCACGAAGGGGTTGAGGTGGCTGCGCTCGCTCGCATCGGCCGGCTGCGCGGGTCTATGATCGTCGTCGCGCAGCATTCAGCACTTGCCCCGCTCTTCCGGCGTCAGGGGACGCGCGGGGAAAACCGTGCCGGCCGTCGTCTCGCGGGTGGATTTGCGGGTGCCGATCTCCGACCAGGATTCGAGATCGTGGACGGTGTAGAGGACGCGGCCGCCGATCTTGCGATAGGTCGGGCCGGTTCCGTAGGTCCGGTGCTTCTCAAGGGTGCGGATGGAAATGCCGAGGAAGCGGGCGGCTTCCTGCGTGCGCAAGAGTCGTGGCGGCAGGCCCGCCAAGGGGTTGGCCATGGGATCACCTCTGGTTCGTCGTTGATGCGCGCGGCCTTCGTGGCGGCGGGCTGTGGCGAACCATGGCGAGGCATCGGCGGCGGGTAGCGTGCCGAATTTGCGCATACGCGCTGACGGCACCCCTGATGCGGCGGGTTATTTGCGCGGGGACTTGATCGGATAGTGGAGAAGAAGACGATAGCCGCCGCGCATCATGGCGATGCCGTTGGCGACAAGGCGGCGCACCTTGTTCTTACGGGGATCGACCTCCCAATCCTCCTTCGTGCCCTGAAAGCTAAGCAGGACTTCGGCGATGGCGCGATAGCTCTCGCCATGGAGCTTCGCGTCGAGAGCGCGCAGCGCGAGGATATGGAGTTGCCGGAGTTGCGAGGGCATTTCCCGAAAATCCCGGCCCGGAGGATCACCGCTGAAGGAGCGCCGGAGCCGCTGGGAGGCGTGCGCGCGCAGGTCGTGAAAGCCATCCATCGGCAGGACCGAGGCGTAGAATGCAGGTACATCAGGCACGGCCTCGGCAAGCCAGAACTGATGCGTCACGCCACCGACCTGCCAGATGCCGTGCCAGCCATCGGCGGCGTGGCGCAGATCGAGGCCGGCGAGATGAGCGAGCGTGACAATCGGCTCCGTATCGCCGTCATGATGCTCAACGGGCAGCAGCTTCACGGCCTGCGGCCGGACACTCGGATTCCAGAAGAGCGCCTGCTCGTCGGCGGATGTGTCAGGGTCGCTCGGGAAATCGCAACCCCCAGCGCCGCGTGAACGCCTCCAGCATATCGGCGCTGGGCTTCCGGTCACGGCTGATGGCCTGATAATCGCGATGGTAGTTCGCATCGCGGCGAAGATATTCCCAGGCGAAGCCGGCGGCAGCAATACTCTTGGTATGCTTGTATGCTGCCGCTGAACGCCAGTCGATGTTCAGCATGGCGTTACCTCTTTACGCGGGTGATCTACGTCAAACCCGAGCAAAGAGTGTCCGATGCAAGTCTAAGTGGTTGAAGTTAGTGAAGCGAGAAACGTAATACGGCTCAGCCGACCGAGTGTGGTTACTCTATTCTTAACGTGAGAGCTGTTGTTTTGCGAGCCGGGCGCAGCACGGCGAGCGCGGCCATGATTTCGGGCATGGCCGCACCGCCGATCCGCAACGTCGGATCGGCGCGATTTTTCCGCCCCTGTCATCGCAGGAAGAGGCAGGGCCGCCGGGACGGCGGCCCTGTGGCGCTCGGGGTCAATTCCCCTTCAAACGCTGCATCCCCTCGGCGAGCGTCCAGAGTGCGCGATTGAGCCCGACATTCTGGTCGATGCCGTTAACGGCGCGGGTTTGGGTACGACGAATACGACCGTCCGATGTCTGGCGGCGCCCCCGCAAGCCGCCCTTCGTCAAATGCTCCTGAATGACATTGAAGGTGCTCCAGACGCTTTGCCCCGCATCCTCATGGCGGCGCGGCATGATAATCTGATCCGGCTGCACCGGGCTTTCCTCCTCGCCGTAGCGGGCGACAAGGCTGGCCTCTGCCAAAACCCGCTGCTCGTCCCGCGAAAGCCGCGTTTCCTTCATCGTCTCGGTGGCGTCGATGAGGCGCGGGAAATCCTCGGCGACTGTATAGACGCCTTCTATGATCTGATCCTGAATAGCGCCCTTGTGGGGAACGCGGATTTCCTCGAACCGCTCGCCCGCGATCATGCTGTTGGTGCAGACGAAACGCAGCATCCCCGCGAACATCTGATAGGCGCTGGTCCCGTCATGGCTGTTGACGATGATGACTTCCGCCGCCTCCGGCTTGCCGATGCCGCCATCCCGGCGAAGGCGCAGCATGTGCTTGGCGTGCCCGTGGCGCGAACCGTCACGCGGAACCGACTGCACGGCAAAGAACGGGAACCATCCTTCACGACGCAGGCCCTCCACGATGTCGATGGTGGGGACATAGACGTAACGCTCGGAACGGCTGTCATGGGCTTCGCTGGCGAAGATCGAAGGGACGTGCCGATAGAGGGCTTCGTTATCCAGCGGCTCGCGCCCGCTGATCTGATGGCTGTTGCGGCCGAACCGGGTGGCAAGCTGATGATACATGGTCTTTCTCCTATGGGCTTGGGTTGGAGCGCAGCGCTGCGCTGCAACCCTGGCCGTCGCCGAGACCGGGGTAGAAAGGTGCAAGGGCGACCGGGCCGGAGGGGGATCACCCGGCCTGCACGGAACGGCGGAACGACGTGGAGGAAGGCCGGGGAAACCGGCTTGGTCGAGCGTCAGCGATCCCTTGCGCCGCGCGAGGGCAGAGCCCTTAGTGTTCAATAGAAAAACGGCGCCGTATGCGGCGCTCACTGAGTCGTTCGGAGTTTTTTGCTGTGAAGAAGCTGATTGGTTCGACGCATCCGAACTGGGAAGATATGTCCCCGTTCGTCGTTCATTTCACGAAGAAGTCCGCGACAGGCAGCGAATACGCTAACTCGATCTCGATCCTCGCAAGCCGATGCCTTCAGGCGAAAAATCGTTTTGGCATGGGCAAGAATCACACGGAGTCGCCACCGTGCGTTTGTTTCAGCGAAGTGCCGCTGCACCAGCTCAAGCGCTTTGCCGACGCGCGCGGGCCATATGGGATCGTCTTCCGAAAGGAGTTCATTGTGGCACGCGACGGCGGGCCGATCCTCTATGCCTATCAGGATACACCGCACGCCAAGGCCACGCGGATGCTAATTGAGGGGGCTGTGGGGAAACCCAACGATCCCATCTGGAAGATCGCGCCCTTTGTCGATCAGCCGGGGCACTATGGAAGCTCGTCATACTTCTACGAGTGGGAGCGCGAATGGCGACACCCCGGCAATCTCGTTTTCAATGAAGCCGACCCCGCCTTCCTGATTATCCCCGAGGATCTTCACGAGGCAGCCCGAGACTTCTTCGACAACGCCGAGCGCGAACAACTCGGACCAAATTACAAGTGCCCCTTCATCGCCCCCTATTGGGGTCTGGAAAAAATCAAAGGCATCTTGAAGCCGTAGGCTTCGAGCGGCGGCGGGCATGAGTATGAAGAAGCCCCGCCGCGGCGGGGCTTCTTGAGGGGCCGGTCTCAGTCGCCGTTGCGGCGGGACCAGATGAGGTTGTGACCGCTGCCGTCCTCGGCTTCGATCAGGCTGGCGTAGATCGGGGCCGGGAAGCTCGGATCGTCCAGCTTGACCGAGAGGTATTCGCGCTGGGTCTCACGGGCGGTCTTCTTCCAGGCCGCGCCGAACTCGGTCGCGCCGGCGAAGATGCGGAAGTCCGGGCCGCGCTCGCTTTCGCCTTCCGAGGGGACGAACTTGGCCTTGACGTTGAGGGTCAGGGTCTTGACCGCGCCGGTGAAGCCCGCGCCGGTTTCGTTCTTGGTGAAGGTGCCGATGGTCGCCATTGTCGTATTCCTTTTCCTGTCGGGCCGCTCCATTGCGACCTCGATGGGGGTCGTGAGACCGGGGACGATCGGCCCTGCACCCGAAGGGCTGGAACGAAGTGGAAGGCGGCTGGCGACGGCTTTTTTGCCTCGCGATGCAAAGCCGAAGGCGGCGGAAAAAAGTTGGCGACGGACGTTGCGGGAGACGAGCGAGGCGAAGCCGGTCTTCGGTCAGACCCATGCCAATCGAGATCGCGGATGGAGCGCCCGTTTCAGGAAGTCGGGGGAATACGGCAATGGCGGCCGTCCCTACGCCTTGACGCTCGAGAACGGAAACGGCGTGGGCTTCGCTGGTCGATGCTCTGCCGCCTGACCTTCGTCGTCATGGCCCGGCAATCGCCCCCGGTTTGGCATGATCGACACTCGGCCCTGTTTTTCGCTCCCTCGTGGCATTGATCGCGTTCAGCGCTACCGAGCGACCGCGTATGAGATGCTGCATGGTTTCCTTGGCTCGCCGCGCCTATCCGGGTTCTTGGCGCTTCTCTGCTGCTTGCCTTTTATTGAGCGGGCGGCGCTGCCCCATCTCACTAGTCCCGCCGCAACGGCGACTAAGTCCAGCTTTCGGGAGCCTTGCCTACACGGGGCGCTCGCGAAATGACCGCCACCGTCTCCTGCGTTAGCGATTGAAGCCGAATGGCGGAAACGCGCCGCAGGCGTGGTTCCGGCGCAGCCGAAAGCGCGGCCCGCAGGGCAACGCGAAGATGCGTTTGCCGACGTATGATGCCTTGAAATTCAAGGTGCAGAACATCATCTTACGAATCGGGCTGGACACCTGTGACCTGTCGCCGGGTCAAACGTCCTGAACGGATAACGTTTCAACACATCTCAACACCTGCATCCCAACCAATGGGCTGCTGCGTAATCGGCGAACAGCATGGCCCGATATGGAGATGCATCGTGTTTACTCTCACGATTCCTGTTTCGACGGATGGCCTCAGTGCAATCAAGGCCGACCTCACGCGCAAACTGCCTGATGTAAAATCCTCGCATCGCTGCGAGGCTATCGCGCGAGGGCTGGGTTTCCGCACCTATGCGACGGCTCTGGCGGCCGTGCAGGCGGGCGCTACAAGCACGACCCAGGTTCGCGGCGACCTCTTTGTCGCATACCTCGCGGAACACGCCTTCACTGTTTCACCGGCAGCTTTCTACCACGCTGCTGCAAAGCTAGCCCTTCGCGATGTCTGGGAACGCACGCCGAAGCTGACGATGTGGGGCATTGGCTCCGGCGGTCCACGGCGGAAGGACGACGGGCGCTGGGAAGATTTCCGGGACATGAACGCCAGGTTCAAGGAAGCACGCTCGGAACTGCTCGGTGACGGCGCCGTGAAGCCGTTCCTTGCTTCGCTGGCCTTCCTCGGTCGGGTTACGCCGACAAAGACCATTCGGAAGGGAACGGGAAGCTACTGGCTGAAGCACATCGCGGAAAACTTCGCATGCAGCTACCCAGAGGGCGAAAAGCTCGGCCCGACCTATGTGGCGAACGGCGTGTTGATTGCGGCCGCGCTACACGCTGGCTTCAAGATGAAGACCTATGTCGATAATCTTGGCTATGATGAGTTGAACGTCAGCTTCAACATGTCGAAGCCTTGCCTTGAGGAACTCGACTATGAAGTGCGCCCAGACGGTGCGCGGGCGCAGGATCGACGGCACCGCGAGGCCATGAAGCGGAACCGGCACTATCCCTTTGGGTCAGCGACATTCTGATAGCCGCCAATGTGGTCGCGCGGCGAACGAACGCTCGCGCGACCACGCCTTCTCTCCGCGATTGGCGGGGGGAATCAGGCACGGGCTGACGTGATCAATCGCAGTAGCGCCGAAGTTCCGACAAATGCCCCACCGATGATGCAGAAGATTTGCCGCCAGATTTCGGACGGCACGGATTCCTTGGTGACGCCGTGGACGAGCGCATAGCCCGCGACGGCGGCGGGCGCGGCGAAGACCAGCGCCACGATCAGGCGCAGGATCGGTGAGCGCAGCGTGTCGAACAACAGCGCCAGCACGCCGAAGGCGGCGACGGCGGCGACAAAACCGACAAGGCCCGCGCCGATGAATCCCGCGCCGGTGTGATAGGCGAACTGCGCAGCGGTAACGCCGAGCATAAAGGGCAAGGCATAGACGGCGAGCGTATAGGCCAGGATGCAAAGCCCGGCGATCAACACGACGCTCATCAGCATGACGGCAACCATGGTTCTCCTCCTTCATGGTGATTCCGACCGTGGCGACGGTCGAGGTGATCGGGCCGCGCGACTGCGCGGCCCGCGATTTTTTCGGACTGAAAGAAAGCCGGGGCCGCTTGCGCGCGCCCGGCCTGCCTTCTTCATTCCGCTGCGATGGCGAAATGGTCATCATAGGCTTCCTGCGAGGATGCGGGCTCGACGGGTGCGAGGGCGAACGTCTCGGCCTGCTGGTCGGGCCATGCGGGACGCGCGGTGCGCAGCACGGGCGGGAGCCAGCCGGTCCCGGCCAGAAGCTGCTCGGCGGCTTCGGCCATCTCCACCTTCTTCTTGTCCGCGATCCGCTCCGCTGCCTCGTCGCCAAGGGCTTCGCGCACGGCGGCGAGGATATGGGCCTTGGTGACGCGCCCGAGATAGGTCCGCACGGTGGGCGTCCAGTGCGCCGTCATGTCGAGCGTCACCGCCGTCGCCAGCTTGTCCGCCGTTTCATGGGCGCGGCGCTTGCTGGTTTCCCACGGCAGCTTCACCGCATTGACGGTCAGCGAGGCGCAATGCGCGAGCAAGGCCATGAGGCTCGCATGGTCGAGACCGGCAACGAAGCTCCAGAGGTCGGCCACGTCGCGCGGCATATCCGCCGCCCATCCGGTGTGGCGGTCGTCCAGCATCTTCGCCACCGCCGTGTCCTCGATGCCGTCCGCGTGGGCGGCGAGGTAATTGCTGGTCGGGCTGATTTCGAGGCAATGGGCCGTGCTGCCGCCCCGATAGAAGGTCTGCGCCGCCAGCGTGTTGATGACGGCGATCAACGCCATGTCCGGCTGCTCGCCAAGGGCGAGGCGCAGGCCAAGGGTGCGGTGCGCTGTCAGGTCGCGGATGAGGGAATCGGGCAGCGGCTTGCCCGATTCCCCGGCGTCTTCTTCCGGCTCCGGTTCGGTTTCGGGAAGGTCATCGCCTTCGCCGTCCTCGCCGTCCCCGTCGAGGATTTCACCATCTGCGTTGACGCGCACGCCGCCGATGACGGTTTCACCGCTCTCGGCAAGTTCCGGCTCCGGCTCCGGTGCCTCGTCCTCGGCGCGTATGAAGCCGCGCTCGATCCGGGTTTCGCCGTTATGGGCAACGACGATGAACGCGCCGCCGCGCGCGATCTCTTGCGCATCGTAGGCATGGCGCTTGGCGTCGATCCGCTCGATCTCGGCTTCAAGCTCCGCGAGCCGCGCATCCACCTCGGGCGGGAGGTCAATATCGGCGTCTTCCCATTCCGCTGTCACGCGCTCAAGCTCGTCCTGCGCGGCGTCGTAGGCGGTGGCGTCTTCCTCCGAAAGCTCTACCGAATGCGGATAGACGCGGCGCATCCCATGCGCGTGGGGGAAGTCCAGATAGGCGGCGGTCCACTTCCACCCCTCGGCCTCCCGCACCTCGGCGGCGATCCGTTCCAGCTTCTCGACGGCAAGCCGCTCCAGAAGCACCGGGTCTTCAAAGAAGCCGCCGCGATCCTCGGTGAACAGGTCGCGGATGATGTTGCCGCCTGCCTCGGCATACGCTTGCGCGCCGACAAAGACCGCGCAGCGATCCGTCGCCGCGACGTTCATCTTGGTCAGGTCGCGCCGGATGATGGAGGGATCGCGGTTATAGGACAGGTTCTCATAGACGTGTTCCTGTCGCGCGTGATCGTCGGTGATGGCGAAGGCCATCAACTGGTCCAAGGTCAGTTCTCCGTCGCGATAGACCTGCAACAGCTTGGGGCTGACCGCGCCGAGCCGCATCCGCTGCTTCACCACATGGGCGGTCACGCCGAACCGGGCGGCGATTTCCTCCGCGCCCCATCCCCGATCTTCCGAAAGCTCGCGGAACCGCTCGTACTGGTCGGCAGGGTGAAGGTCTTCGCGGGTCACGTTCTCGTCGAGGCTGATTTCCGCCGCGTCGTTCGCCGTATCGACGACGCAGCGGATGGGTTCGGTCTTCTTGATCTGCTTGCGCTTCACGCGCAGCATCTGCGCCAGTCTGCGGCCTTCTCCGATGCTGACGAGATAGAAGCCGGTCGGCGCGCCGTCCGCGTCCGCTTCCGGCTCGACCACCAGATTTTGCAGGATACCCTTGGCGGCGATGCTCGCCGCCTTCGCCTCGATAGACGCCTCGCTGTGCGGGGTCTTGCGGGCATTCTTCGGGTGCTTCTTGAGCTTGTTGAGCGGGATGAAGACGGTCGCGCCGTGTTCGTCGGTCGGGGCGTTGGTTTCGGTCGTGGTCATGGTCTTTCTCCTATGGGCTTGGGTTGAAGCGCAGCGCTGCGCTGCAACCCTGCCCGTCGGCGAGACCGGGGGGTGTAAGGTGCAAGGGCGACCGGGACGGAGGGGGATCACCCGGCCTGCACAAGCGGATCGAAGCCATGGCGAGAGTGGGAAACACGTATCCGCGCGGAAGGCTGGGGAGACCGTCTCGGTCGAGCGCCAGCGATCCCTTGCGCCGCGCCAGGGGGCAGAGCCCCCAAGCTAACGGCCCGGCCTGAGCGGAGCGGCGGCCGGGCGCAAGGACCGGATCAGGATGTGAAGGCCGATTCGCCCCGAACACCTCCATCCTGGTCTCCATCTTGTTCCGCCACGGTGCGACCATGCGAAAGCGCCCCGCGCGCAGGGGGCGTTGCGGGGTCTCCCCGCAGAAGGGGTCGGCCGAGACCCTGGCTCGGGCGCAGGGGAAGGCTTTCCCCATATCAGGCCGATCAGGCCGCTTCTTGCTCATATATTCATGAGCGACTTTTAGAAGTTTGCTCATGCCTGAGTGAGCAGTGTTAATTGTTTTGCTCACATATATATGTTAAAGATCGCCCGAAATGGACACATATATATGAGCGAAAAACAGGCCAGACTCGCCAGAAAGAACCTCGATAAACGGCTTTCTCCCCTGAGAGCCGACCGCATTCTGACGCCCTCGCGTGGCTGGACGAAAGCCATTCGGGAGGCCCTAGGCATGACCACTCGCCAGCTCGCCGAGCGCATGGGCGTGGCCCCCTCTCGCGTGACGACGATCGAAAAGGCGGAGGCCACGGGCGCGATCACCCTCAAGACCCTACGCGAGACGGCCGAAGCGCTCGACTGTCAGTTCGTCTATGCCTTTGTCCCGACCAAGGCCCTCGACGACATTCGCTACGATCAGGCCGAGCGCAAGGTGCGCAACGAACTCGCGCATCTCAATCACACGATGCGCCTCGAAAATCAGGCGGTGAACGCGGAAGACCTTGAAGGGCAAAAGCGTCGCATCGTGGCGGACTACCTCGCGCACTTTTCGCGGAAGCTGTGGGACAAGGAATGAGCGATCCGCTTTTTGAGGGTGACGACGACGGAAACACACCGCTCGAAGCCGAGGAGCGCGAACAGCTCATTCCTTCCTACATCACGACGCGCGACGAGTTGAACGAGGCGGAGCTTGCCAACATCGCCGACGCCGTTCGTTGGGTCGGGCGGCGAAAGCGCAAGGTGCTCGACCAAGATTTCCTGAACGAGTTGCATAAGCAGATGTATGGCGATGTCTGGAAGTGGGCGGGCACCTACCGCACGACGGCGCGCAACATCGGCATCGACGCCTATCGCATCCCGGTCGAGTATTATCAGGCGATTGACGATGCGAAATATTGGGCCGAGCACGCGACGTTTCCGCCGGATGAAATCGCGATCCGTTTCAGCCACCGGGTTGTTGCGATCCATCCCTATCCCAACGGGAATGGCCGCTTCTCGCGCATGATCGGCGACCTGCTGGCGATCGAACTCGGCCAGCCGCGGTTCACCTGGGGCCAGATCAATCTCGTCGATCCGTCCGCAACGCGGAAAGAGTATATCGCAGCACTCAAGGCCGCCGACGGGGGCGACTACGGCCCGCTCCTCGCGTTCGCCCGTTCTTAGCGCTCGCGTGCACGCACTTAGCGCGATAGCCCCGATATGGTTGCTTAAAGCGGCACATGCTGCCGATGGAGCGAGTGACGTTCCACCGATTTGGGGCTAACTGTGAAATAGAAAAAATTTGTGATGGATGGCGCCGGGGGGCTGAGTTGAAGATTTACGCCGTTTCGATTGAGAATTTCAGGGGTATCAGTTCAACCAAGCTGGTTCTGCCCGATCACGCTGTCCTTATCGGCGACAACAACACCGGCAAGTCCTCCGTTCTCGAAGCTATAGACCTTGCACTTGGGCCGGATCGACTGAGCCGCCGGCCTCCTGTCGACGAGCACGATTTCTACGAGGGCAAATATCTGCCCGGGGCTCCCGCTCCGGCCGAAGAGGGCGAAGCGCCAGCAGAGCCGCCGCCTGCACCGCAAATCACCGTCGAGGTGACGATCATCGGGCTGTCGGAGGAGCAGGAAGCCCGGTTTGGTGGCAATATCGAGTGGCTCAACGTCGAGACCGGAGACTTCTTCACGGAAGCAAATCCCGCTGGCGTGGATGCGGCGAATATCAAGGCGGCGCTGCGCGTCACGTTCATCGGCGCATACGACGGCGAAGAGGACGATTTCGTCGGCAATACCTATTACGCGCGCAGCCTGACGGATGAGGAGACACCAACGCCCTTCTCCAAGAAGGACAAGCAGCATTGCGGCTTCCTCTTCCTGCGCTCGCTGCGAACCGGCTCGCGTGCGCTCAGTCTGGAGCATGGCAGCCTGCTCGACATCATCCTGCGGCTGAAGGAAATCCGACCGCAAATGTGGGAAGGCACGATCGGCACGCTCGCCGGATTCGATGTCGCGAGCGATCCTGCAATCGGCATTTCGGGCGTGCTGGAGAGCATCGACAAGTCGCTGAAGAAATATGTGCCGCGGGAATGGGGCGTGAAGCCGCATCTCAAGGTCTCGAACCTCACGCGCGAGCATCTGCGCAAGGTCGTGACCGCCTTCATAGCCACCGGCGATGGCGCACATGCCGCGCCCTTCTTCCGGCAGGGCACCGGCACGATCAACATGCTGGTGCTGGCGATGCTGTCGCAGATCGCCGAGGACAAGCAGAACGTCATCTTCGCGATGGAGGAGGTCGAGACCGCAATCCCGCCCTATGCCCAGAAGCGGATCGTTCACGAGCTGCGCAAGCTGGCAGCCCAGTCGATCGTCACCTCGCACTCGCCCTATGTCCTTGAGGAGTTCAAGCTCGACGAGACCGTGATCCTGTCGCGGGCGAATGATGGCATTCTCAAGCAGGCGCAGATCGCGCTGCCCGACAGCGTGAAGCACAAGCGCTATCGTCAGGAGTTTCGGACGCGGTTTTGCGAGGGCCTGCTGTCACGGCGCGTTCTAATCGCCGAGGGCGCGACCGAGGCGAGTTCCTTTCCGGTCGCGGCCCGCCGGCTCTCTGAACTGAACCCCGGCGTCTATGCCTCGCTCGAAGCGCTCGGCATCTGCATCATCGATGCGGGCACCGAGTCGCAGATCGCCGATCTCGCTGGTCTCTATAAGGGCCTCGGCAAGCGGACGTTCGCACTGTGCGACAAGCAAACCGACCCCGCGAAGGCCGCAATCGAAGCCCAGGTCGAGCGCCTGTTCATGCACGAGGAAAAGGGCATCGAGGATCTAATCCTCAAGAATACGACCCAGGCCGCGCTTGAGCGTTTTTCAGATGCGCTCGATTGGCCCCCACATCTGTTGCAAAAGTTTCCCGATCCGAAGATCAATCTCGTCGCCGCGCTGAAGGAATATTTCGGGTGGGCGAAGGGCAACTGGGGGATCGCGGATTTCCTTGGTCAATGTTCGGAGGCTGAAATCCCGTCGTGGATTCGCGACGCTTGTGTGAGCCTGAGGGCGCTCTGCGATCCGCCGCCTGCACCGCCGGCTCCTCCGCAGGAGAATGGCGAGGACACCGCCGTCGAACTGGGCGAATAGAGGGACGGATGGTCGATCTGACTCTCGCGCAGAAGAATGTTCTGAAAGAAGACGGTCACCAGCTCGTCGTGGGCGGCCCCGGTTCCGGCAAGACCACTGTGTCCATCCTGAAGGCGGCGAAGATTGCCCGCGAGAAACTCAGGCCGGGCCAGCGCATCCTGTTCCTGAGCTTTGCGCGCGCAACGGTTTCGCGCGTCTTCGAGGCGATCGACGAAGAGCAGTCCGTCACAAAGGAGGAGAAGAAGCGGATCGAGGTCGACACGTATCACTCCTTCTTCTGGCGCATTCTCAAGGCGCACGGCTATCTGGTCGGTTTTCCACGCCGGATGACAATTCTGACGCCGCCCAACGAGGCGATCGCGCTGTCAGCGATCCGCAGCGGCTTCAAGGCGCCGTCTAAGCTCACGGACGAGGAGAAGGCGCAGAAGGCCGCGCTGGAGATTGCCGAGAGAATGCGGTTGGCGACCGAGGAAGGCAAAATCTGCTTCGACCTGTTCGCGGAGCGCGTGGCTCTCCTGTTGCACGGCTCCGCCAAGGTCCGCGATCTCGTATCGACCATGTACCCTTTCATCATCCTCGACGAGTTTCAGGATACCAGCGCCCAGCAGTGGCGCGCGGTCGAGGCCATCGGGAAGAGCAGCACGCTGATCGCTCTGGCCGATCCCGAGCAGCGCATCTTCGATTTCATCGGCGCGGACCCGGAGCGTCTCGACCACTTCAGAGAGGCTTTCAAGCCTTCCGAGCACGATTTGGCCGGAGACAACCATCGCAGCAAGGGGACGGACATTGCCTTGTTCGGCAACCACCTTCTAACCGGCAAATTTCGGGAAGAAGCATATCAGGGCATCGACTACGAGGGGTTTGCCTCGAATCCTAATCAGGCTTTCGCCTCGCTTGTCGCTCAGGTTCTGAAAGCGCGTAAGCGGCTAATCGCGACGGGCCGCCGGGACTGGTCGCTTGCGATTCTGGTGCCGACGAAGCGTATGACCCGGCTGGTCTCCGATAATCTGCGCGAGCCCTTCGGCAACGTGCCTCCGATCGCGCACACGGCGGCCGTCGACATGGAAGGCCCGATCCTGGCCGCGGAGGTGATCGCCTTCCTTCTCCAGCAGCGAAGTCACGCCGGCTGCTTTGACGAATTCGTCGATGTGCTTTGCAGCTATTTCAGCGGCCGAGGAGGCCAGGCGCCGACGAAGGGCGATCTGACGGAAGCGGCGCGTTTCCGCTCGGCGCTGGGCAAGTGGAATGACTGCCTCGTGAAGGGAAAGGCCGTTCCGGCAAACAGCGTCTTGCAAGCCACGTTCGCGGTCCACGAAGCTGCAATGGCTGTTGCGCTGACTGGACAACCCGACGGCGACTGGACCGCGGTTCGAGCGGTGCTTGAGGCTGGTGCTTGCACTCGGCTCGCCGAGGTTGCGAAGGAGGCGCGCAACGTCCGGATTCTCGAACGCGGAACGCAGCTCCGGCAAGGCCTGTCGCAGGACTGGCGTGATACCGGCGGATACAAGAACGCGCTGGCTGTCACTCGCCAAGCGTTCGTGCAGGAGCATTTCGCGACCGCTCACAAGCCGGAGTCGGGTGTCGTCGTGATGAACATGCACAAGGCCAAGGGCAAGCAATTCGATGAAGTTATCATCTTCGAAGGGTGGCCGAAGCGCTACAGGGGCGAGATCGTCGGTAACCCGGATCGCATTGTGGGCGGCAATGTCCGCGCGGGAGCGATGACGCAAGCTCGCCAGAATTTCCGCGTGAGTGTGACGCGTGCGAAAACCCGCACGACGATCATGTCTCCCAACGATGATGTTTGTGTGCTCCTGCTCCCTGCAGAGTGAGAACGGATGAAACTTGGCATCTTGCTGGCGGCAATGAGAGGACGGCACCGATCATCATCGCTAAGCTCCGCGCGCCAAATGCTCCCGAATTGGTGTTGATTGCGACCGCCTAACACCACCGATATCCGCATAAAATCGACGCAACATAACACCAACGCCGCGTCGACCGACATTCTAAGCACAGGATTCAGCTATCGCCGAATGAAGGAGCGTCAGTGATGGGCTTCTTTCCCGCCATAAGATCTTGCAGCATGGGGCGGGCTTGTCGGTGACGCTGACGCTCACGTGAGCCGCGTCCCCAGAAATATCGCGATAGCTGCGATAAAGTCGATCGAAGTCGCTGCCCTCCAGGAGCGTACCGAGTTGGATTGCCTTCGCGCCCTGAAGCCCTTGATCGACAAATTCCTGTAGCTGTTGCCTGACGTCGTCGGTGCCGCTGAACGTCTTTGCATCGAGATGAAGAGCAGCGCGCGAATGCCGGCTCTTGAAGTCGTCGTCCTTCATTTTTGCGACGAAAGCGGGATTTCGGTCCAGCGCGATGAGGTACATCGTGGCCTCGAGGACGCCGCGGGAATGGATTCGAAAATCAAGCTGTCGGGTAACCGTCCGGTCTCGGCCCTGTGAGCTTTAGCGCTCTCAGTTGAGACCGCAGCATTTTTTGTGTTTCTTGCCGGAGCCGCAGGGGCACGGGTCGTTTCGCCCGACCTTCTGAGCCGGAGCGGCGAAGGGGTTTGATCGGGTGGTCATGGTCGGCGCCGGGGCGGCGTTGGCGAGGCGCCAGTCGTTGAGTTCGATCACCCAGTCGGCGATCTTGTCGTGAGCGGTGGCGGTGATGGCGTCGATTTGCTCGTCGGAGAAGCGGGGATCGCGGCGGGCGACATCGGCGAGCATCATCAGGCCGGTCCAGGCCCTGGCGGCCTCGATATCGGCTGTGGCGAGGGGCACCCAGGCTTCGGGCTTCAGCTTGACGGCCTTTTCGAAGCCTTCGATCCAGATCTCCCACAGGATCTCGCCATTGCGCCTGTCGATGCTGACGATCGGACCATAGCGCTCGGGTTGGTCGAAGAGCGTGCGCGCGACGTCGTTGTAGTACGCCATCACCAGGCCCATCACCTTGTTGGCGTGGTCGAGGCTCTCGAACACCGGCTCGCCCTTTGCGTCGGCGCTGTTCCAGACCCATGGCAGCCAGGCGCTGGGAGGGATCATCTGCGGGCAGACGAGGAGGCCGGCAATGAAGCCGTCCAGTTCCTCGATCAGCATCGCCTCTTCATCGAGGTCCAGCAGCGCCTTCGACAACTGCTTCTGTTGGCGCGACAGTCCGGGCATGGCTCGTCCAGTTCCAGGGGGCGAGTTCACCGACGCGGTTGATGGGATGGTCGCCGATGCGGGCCAGAACATCCCGGAGATAGGCCTGGGGATCAAGGCCATTGAGCCTGGCGGTCCCGATCAGGGTGTAGATGACGGCGGCGCGCTCGCCGCCCTTGTCGGAACCGGCGAAGAGCCAGTTCTTGCGGCCGATGGCGAGCGGCCGGATCGCGCGCTCGGCGGCGTTGTTGTCGATCTCCAGATCGCCGCGGTCGGCATAGCGGGTGAGCGCGGGCCAGCGCGACAGGCCGTAGCGGATCGCCCTGGCGAGTTCACTCTTGCCCGACAGCTTGGGCAGGGTCGTGTCGAACCAGGTCCGCAGATTGGCGAGCCGTGGAACGGCGTGCTCCTGCCGCGATCGTCGCCGTTCGTCGGGCGGGCGGCCACGGACGGCGTCCTCGACCTGGTAGAGCTCCCCGATCCGGCGCAAGGCCTCGGCTGCGACCGGCGAGGCGTTGGCCTGGTGGATATCGAAGAACTTGCGCCGGACATGGGCCCAGCAGGCGACCTCGGCGATCGCGGCGCGCTTACCGGGGCTGCCGGCATAGAGCTTGTCGAAGCCGGCATATCCGTCGGCGTGGAGATATCCGGCGAAGCCCTGGAGATGGCCTTGCGGGCGCACGCCCTTCCGATCCGGCGTATAGCGATAGAGGACGGCTGGCGCGGCATCTCCGGCATGGGGGCGCTCGTCGCGGACATAGACCCAAAGGCGGCCCGTCGCGGTCTTGCCGAACCCGGGGGCGAGCACCGGCACGGGCGTGTCGTCGGCGTGAAGCGCGCGCCCGGCCATGGCATGCTTGCCGATCGCCTCGGCCAGGGGTGTCAGCAGCGCCGCCGCCGATCCGACCCAATCGGCCAGGGTGGAACGGTCGAGATCGACGCCTTCGCGGGCATAGACCTCGGACTGGCGGTACAGCGGCAGATGGTCGGCATACTTGGCCACCAGCACATGGGCGAGCAATCCAGGGCCCGGCCGCCCGCGCTCGATCGGCAGGGACGGCATCGGCGCCTGCACGATCGCTTCACACAGGCGGCAGACGATCTTGGGGCGGATATGCCGGACGACCTTGAACTGGGTGACGCGCTCCAGCACCTCGGTCTCGTCCTGGCCGAGCCGGCGCAACTGTCCGCCGCAAGCCTGGCAACCACAGCCGAGATCGCCATCGGCGATGCCCGCTGGCCAATGCACGATCTCCTCGCGCGGCAGATGATCGGGCAAGGGACGACGAACCGGATGCTGCCGGGCGTCGGGAGTTGCCGGCATGACCGCGCGCTCCAGAACCGTCCGCGCCGCCGTGCCCTCCTCGACATCCTCGAGCGCCAGCTCCAACTGGTGGATGGCGGCGTCGAGCTTCTCCGACGACTGCCCGAACTGCATCCGGCGCAGCTTCGCCAGTTGCGCCTTCAGCTTCTCGATCATGAGCAGATGGGCGGCCGTCTCGGCCCGTGCCGCGATCAGCAGCGCCTGAAGCGTCGCCACGTCGTCGGGAAGGTCTGCGGAGGCGCTCGCCATGGTCCTTTCGAGATTATCCCGAGGCCGGCGGCCAAGCCATTGAATCATGGTCGATCTTGACCGCGGACCACAGTCCTGAATCGGCTCGAAGCACCTCGCTTCACAGCGCCAGGCTGGGGCGATCGGTTCGAATCGGCGCGCGCCAATCGATCCCCTCCAGCAGCATGGAGAGCTGCGCCGGCGTCAGCCGCACCACGCCGTCGGTCGTCACCGGCCAGATGAAGCGGCCCTTCTCCAATCGCTTGGCGAACAGGCAGAAGCCTTGTCCATCCCAGTACAACACCTTCAGAAGATCGCCCCGGCGGCCACGAAAGACGAACAGGTGGCCGGAGAACGGATCCTGCTGCAGCGCCTGCTGCGCCAGAGCGGCCAGACCGTCGAAACCCTTGCGCATATCCGTCGGGCCCATCGCGAGATAGACCCGCATCCCGGCAGGGATCGCGATCATCGCCGGTCCAGCACGTCGAGCACCCGCCGCAGCGCGTCCGCGTCGACATCGCGGTCGACCCGCAGCCTGCGGCCAGAACCGAGCGCAATCTCGATGATGCCGGACAAACGACGGCTCCGGCGCGCGGGCTCTGTGCAGGCAACCTCGGACGCCGACGTGGGCGGGACGTCGGTCACGACAGGAGCCAGTTCGACGGGCAGCAGAAGCGGCGCCGGGCTGCCGCCGCCCAACTGCCCCAGCTTCGCCTGACGCCGCCACGTGAAAACCAGGCTTGCCGCGACCCCGTTGCGTCGCGCGACATCCGTCACCGTCACACCCGCCGAAAAACTCTCCTCGACGATCCGGACCTTGTCCTCATAGCGCCAGCGCCGCCGCCGCTCGATCGCGCCCAGAACCTCAGCCCGAACCATCGCCATGACCTTAAAGCTAGACTTAAGGTCACACCGTTCGGGAAATGCCGCCCACCGCGCAAGGCGGCCGAGACCGGACGGTTACGCTGTCGGTCGTTTTCGAGCAGGAGCAGGGCGCCCTCGAACAGCGTCAGCGCTCGGGCGTAGAGCGCCATTTTTAGCGCTATCAGCTCCCGCTCTTCGTCTGATGCAACATCGACCGGATCTTCTGAAGTGAACCGCCTGGCAGCGTCGACATAGTCATTCATCCAGGCAAGCCATTGCGATGAGCGCGATTGTTGTTCGGTCACGGACAATAGCTCCGAAAAAATTGGTATGGCTGGGGTTTCCTGGCAGGATTTGGCGGGAGGCCTATGCCATCAGCGCGCATATTGGAAAAGCAAAGAGCGTTGGGTTTCGTATTCTTGCTGCCGAATTCGGTTTTCACGTCGCGGTCCCGATTTTCATTGAGGTATTTCATGGTAGATGAATGTCATGAGGGATGATTTGCAAGAAATACTTTCAGTATTCGCGGCTGCGGTGCGTGCACTTCTGCAGGATAAGGATCTTGCCTATGCGGATCCTGCCGAGCGCGCGCTTGTCGCTCGGATTCGGGATCTCCTGCATGGGGAATATGCCGGCTGGTCAATCGATTTGGAATGGAATCGCCGCGAGGACGTGATCAAGCGCCTTCGCTATGACCTGAGCGATGACGAGTTGATTGGGAAGGATGCGATTGTCCCTGACCTCATCGTACATCGGGTCGGCAAGCGTGAAAATTTGCTCGTCGTCGAGGTCAAGAAGTCGACCAACAAGGACTTCGATGGGGACATCTGGAAGCTCAAGGGAATGACGGAACAGGCCGGGGCTTACGGGTATCTGGTTGGGCTTCATCTGGTGATCGACGTGAAGGCGGGGATCGCGCCGCGTTGCGACGTCTATGTCGACGCTGCGTTGGACGACGAGTTGACAGAGTGGATGCGCGCTGAGCTGGGGAAGGCAAGATGACTGGGGATCCCGTCGAGATCGTCAAACTGCTCGGTCGCTTTACCGGGCCGGATTTGACGCAGACACTGTCGCGCATCGAAGGCGCGGTACGAGGTGTGTCGGCCAGCGATTGCACGGGCTTCCTCGAAAATGCCGGGGCTGGCCGTGAGGTGCTTGCGGCCGCGGCCGGCATGAAGCGGCTGGCCGGACAGATCAATGTCACGATCCATGCGCTCGGCATCCTCATGTGCCTGCCGCATATTCTCGAACCGGACGAGCGCGTCGAATCTGTGTCTCTCGGTGCGGGAAATACGGGCCGCGATTTCGATCTGGAGACGAATGTTCGGGTTGCCGAGTTCAAATTCATCCAGTGGAGAGGCGGACCAGAGACGATTCGCCAGAATGCAGTTTTCAAGGACTACCTGCTGCTTGCGGAGCATCCGACGGCAAAGCGTAAGCACCTCTATTTGCTCGGAACGGAGCATGCGATCAGGTTCTTGCGTGGTGGTCGCGCGATGTCGAGCGTCCTGAGCAGAAACGCCAAGCTGCAGAGGATGTTTACGGAACGGTTCGGGAAGCGCTTCGGGACAGTCGGTGACTATTACGCGGCGCACGCCAACGCGGTTCAGATCGATGATGTTTCGCCCTGGCTTTCGGAATTGGCGGAGGAGTTGATCGCGGAGGCGGATATGGAGATTAGCGATTGAAGAGCAGCGCAAATGAGCGAATGCGTTGGCGAACGGGAAAACACTGAAGGGCTGGGATGGGGAAAACGCTTTACATCATCGGAAACGGCTTCGATCTCCACCACGGAATTCCGTCATCCTATAAGGCGTTCGGAGAGTATCTCCGGCGGTCGGATGCCAAGACCTATGATGTCGTCGAGAAATACTTTTCGATGGATGCGCAGTTTTGGGCCGAATTCGAGGATCGGTTGGCCTCTTTCGACAGCGATTCACTGATTGAGGACGCGGCCAACTTTCTGGTCGGATATGGCGCCGACGATTGGAGCGACGCATACCACCACGATTACCAGTACGAGATACAACAAGCGGTCGAGGCGATCTCGACGACGTTGCGGTTGCGCTTCGCCGAATGGATACGCCAGCTCCCTGTGCCATGGGCTGCTGAGTTCAGCGGGCAGCGCGTTCGGGTGGATCGCTCGGGGACCTTCTTGAACTTCAATTACACCCCGTCGCTACAACGATTGTACGCGGTTCCCGACATCAACGTGTTGCATATCCATGGAGCGGCCGCGAACCCAACGGAGACGTTGGTGCTGGGCCATGGATGGGAGCCTGTTCCAAACCTGGATCCCTACCGTTTCCACCAGGATCCGGAGGATGCGGATATGCGTGTCGTCGAAGGGCAGGGGATTGTCGACGACTACTTCAAGGACACGTTCAAACCCACCGCCAAAGTCATCGAGAAAAACGCAGCCTTCTTTGCCGGGCTGTCGGATGTCGATCGGATCGTCGTGATGGGACATTCGGTGTCGGAGGTCGATCACCCGTATTTTGAGGAGGTCATCGCGAATATCGACGTCAACCGGGTGCGCTGGAAGGTTACGCGACGAGCGCCAAGCGATCATGTCCGCATCACACACAGCTAGGACTTTTCCTATCCAGGCCTCCAATTGTCAGGTTTATATTATCATATATTGACTTTGTCAGATTTTATGCGCATATTGCCGACATGGGAGGCTGTCATGACCGATGGGCCATTCAGAAATGCAGAACTGAGCAGCCGCTGGAAACGGTACGGGCAAGACCTGGTCAGCGACGCGGTCAGCGCGGAAGAGCGGACGATGCAGGCTTGTCACAGCATGATTGGTGACGTCGACATGAACGCATTCAGCCCGCTTTTCGGCGACCTCAAGGCGCATGCGGAACGCACGCAAATGGATCTAGACCCGGTGTCGGAGGTCGAAACGATTTTCGAGAGTCACCCAACCTCGCCTCTGGCGGATGCGCTTCAGCGGCATTTGATCGCGAACCTGCGTGACCAGATGCCTATCGACGAGGCTCTCAACCGATCGCTCGAAAGCACGGCGAAAGACTGGATCGGCACCACCAAGAACAGGCTCGACGAAGAGTGCATTCGCGCCCGCGAGCTCGGCGACATGAAGCGAGAGGATTATCACAAGGGCATAGAACGGAACCGCGAGACGTTTGCGGCCATCAAGCCCAACGAGCTCTGCGATGCCCTGGCCACCGGTAGCAAGAGCGCTTTCCGGCTGGCAGTTCAAAAGAAAGCCGGCGTGGACGAGGGGCCGGAAGAGTGAGCGCCCGTACGCATGAGGCACCCGTATCGGGCAAGCACCTGTTCGTTATCGAAAAGGGGCAGAAGCCCGGCCGCGCTCTCCCGAAGGGCGCCGTAACGGCGGAAGTCGGCCGGCACATTCGCTTCAATGCTGCGGTTCTGGATACGTTCGACGTGAAGGGGTTCCAGCCGCTGCATTACGACATGTTGGTCTTGTGCGCCGCCATTGAGTTTGCTGACCGACGTTGGAAGCGCCCGCTTGGGTGGCGCCGGACCCTGGAAGTGACTGTTCCGGTCATCGACCTCAAAAGTTGGCAGAAGCCGGAGGTTTTGAAGAGCCTGCATGGCGTCTTGAACCACCTGACCGGCGACACGTGGCGGTTTTCCTTCGTTGGAGCGAAAGACCGCTCGCCCATCGGTTCGCGGCAAATTCCGCTGGACTTCGGCAAGACCAAGACCTTTGCCGTCGCTTACAGCGACGGCTTGGATTCGCGTGCGGTCTCTGCGTTGAGTGGCGACCAGGACGAGGCCCTATGCATTCGGATCGCCGGCAAGCGCCAACGCCGGAAAACCGGAGACAGTTTTTTCACGCAGATCCCGTTCAAGGTGCAGGGATATCGCGGACACGAAAGCAGCTTCCGTTCGCGCGGATTCCAGTTCGCGGCGGTAACGACAATTGCCGCGCAGCTTTCTAGCGTGGCGCGTATCATAGTGCCCGAGAGCGGCCAGGGTGCGCTTGGACCCGTATTGCTGCCTCTGCACAACATCTATCCCGACTATCGCAACCATCCGACGTTCTTCCGAAAGATGGAGCGGTTCATCACGGCACTGCTAGGCTATCGGGGCAAGTTTGAGCAGCCACGTTTGTGGTCGACGAAAGGGCAGACGCTACGAGCATTCCTGGACATTCCCGGAAAGACCGAACGGCACCTGACAAGCACTCATTCCTGCTGGCAGAGCCGCCGCGTGGTGAATGTTGGGGGGCGAAAGCATTGTGGCTTGTGTGCTGCCTGTTTGCTCAGGCGCGTTAGTTTGCATGCAGCTGGTGTTAACGAGGCGCGAGACGCTTATGTCGTGTCCGATCTGGCCGCCACTGACGCGAGCGGCGCACTATCCGTCATACCCCTGAAGGCCGATCGGGACATCATGGTCGAATATGGGAGCGTGGGCGCACGGCACCTGCAGCACCTTGCCGAGCTCGCCAGCTTGCCTGATGACGCCCTTCGCGTCCACGCCTCGCAGATCGGGGCGGTAATCGGGGAAAGCACTGAGAAAGCGCTGACGAAGCTAAGGACAATGTTGGGTACGCATGCCGTGGAATGGCGGGCATTTCTGTCCGCGCAAGGAGAACAAAGCTTTTTGAAGAGCTGGATGGATGGAGGGCGCTATGGCCGATTTGAATGAGCTGAGCGCGCAAGAAATAGGACGCCGACTGCGCATCGCGCGGGAGAACGCGGATATCCGGCAGGATGACGCGGCCCAGGTCATAGGCATGTCTCGCCCGACGTTGGTATCCATCGAGAAGGGTGTGCGCCGTGTGCGCATCCAGGAAATCCAGATGCTGGCTCGTCACTACGGCGTGTCTGTGAACGCCCTCCTTCGCAGAGAAGCCGTCCACACCGATTTGATGCCCCGCTTCCGGAAACTGCGTGAGACGGAGGACGCACACACCACCGAGGCCATTCTGCTCTTCAACGATCTGATCAAGGCGGACGTTGAAATGGAGAACATCCTAGGGATCCAGCGGCGGAGAAATTACCCGCCGGCGCGCGGCATCAATGACGGTGATGTTGTTGCGTTGGCTGAAACGCATGCCAAGGAACTGCGCCACTGGCTGGGTCTCGGCCCAGGGCCGATTGCCGATATCTTTTCGGTTATCGAGCTGGGCCTCGGCATCCGCTTGTATCAGCGCCGCCTTTCTTCGAACTCGAAGGTGGCGGGGCTGTTCACTTACGATGAAAGCATCGGCGCCTGCATTCTTCTCAACGCCAACCATCCATTGCCACGTCGCATCCAATCCGCGGCTCATGAAATCGGCCATTTCTATGGCACTCGGCAAACCCCGGAAGTGCTCGAGGATGATGAGAGATTCTTGTCGCGCGATGAACGCTACGCAAACGCCTTTGGCCGCGCGTTCCTGACGCCTGCTGAAAGCTTCTCGGAAAGCTTTCGCCAACTGAAGGAGATAACCGGCAAGACGACCCGACGCCTGATCATCCTCCTTGCCCAACAGTATAACATCTCGCGCCAAGCTTGCGGTCTCAGGCTCGAAGAATTGGGTCTCGTCAAGCGCGGCACTTGGGCCTGGTTCGAGAACAACGGCGGCATCACCGACGACCATGTTCGGGAGGTCCTGGGCGAAATGACGGATCGCCGCGATCCGTCAAAGAGTGACGCCGATCGACCGATCTCGCACCGCCTGAGCCTCATGGCGCACGCCGCCTGGAAACGCGGACTGATGTCGGAAGGACAATTGGCAGAATTGCTGAAGGTGGGGCGAGTGGAGCTTCGCGGCATTGTTGATCAAATCGAGCTTGAGGAAAGAGAGACGGATGAGTTGCTCAAGCTCCCTGATTAATATCGCGGACCCGCTGGTTCTCGACACCAGTGTTCTGATCAACCTCCACGCCTGCAAATACGGCGAACGGATGCTCGCAGCCATTCCCAACGATATTCTCGTCCCCGAGATTGTGGCTGGAGAACTGGAACACGAGACGAGCCGCAGGAACGGGGAGCACGGTTTCCTGTACAGTCTCGTCGCGAATGGAACCGTGACGCTCGCCCGCCTGACCGAGGTGGAGTACGAGATTTTCTACGAACTCACGTCGATCGCGCCTTCGCTGGACGATGGCGAAGCGGCAACGATCGCTGTTGCCTCGACCAGAAACTTCGTACCCGTCATCGACGAAAAAAGAGGACGAGCTCGCGCTCTCGCCAAAGCGCGAGCGGCGGGCTGGTCACTGGATATCTTCCGTCATCCATCCGCGCTTTCCACGCTCGGCGATCAATCCGCCATCGACGCGCTCTATCTCGCCCTTCGCGACGGCCGCATGCGAATACCCCCGGAAAGCGCGGATAGCGTGATTGGGATTATTGGTATCGAGCGTTCACGCGATTGCACCTGCCTCCCCGGCTACCGGGACCGATTTGCAGGGATGCGTAATCGATCCATCGACGTGGAAGCTATCGCCGCCGCAGATCTGGAGGCCGGAGAATGATTGCTCGATCATTCGGCCGAATCTGAGTGATCTATTGTGCCGATCTCCGTATGCACAACTCCCCGATCGTAGCCATCAAGGTCGGCTTGAAATGATGAACAGCGAGCTGTCCATCAAGCTCCGGGGGGCTGCAGGCCTCGTTTCTCGCCAAAGGAGGGCCTTAGAGGGCTATGGAGTAGATAAAGTTGTCTTCTTCACCCGGTGCGGCGCGCCACCGAACTAATTGATTTGATTGACGTATCAGTCTTTGCTTGATCTCTTACATTGCAGAAATAAGCTAGCACAGTCCTAGCCCAGTCGCATTTTTGCGTTGGAAAAAACTCAAGCTTTTCAATGCCGGTGAAAACTGTGCGGGACGCCCGTTAGCACAGTCTTAGCGCAGTCGCGCTATCGTAGTAACACCATTGGAAACCGGGTTCATGTTACAGCGTACCAAGCAGCCTTTCGTTCTTTTCCAGCGCCCAGGCACGAAAAACTGGTCCATGAGATACAGTTTGGACGGCAAGCAGATCAAAAAATCCCTACAAACGCCTGATGAAGCAGAAGCCTTGCGCCTAGCCAATCAGATTTGGCACGAACAGACTTATCGTTTGAAGCAGGGCCTCACCATTGACGAGCAGCCTTTCTCGAAGGTGGCGGAAGAATTCATGAAGAAGGTCGAGTTCGAGGCATCCGCCGACGAACGCAGCAAGTATCACCCGATCTATTGGCCTCCGATCATCCGCCGTTTCCCAATGGCTTATTTCGGCGATAAGCCCATCGACACGATCACGTCGGCCGACCTCGAACGCTATCTGCTATGGCGCAAGACCTATTGGACATCTGGCCACGGAACGAAGATCGAGAAAATTCGCTGCGAGCGTAATGGTCGAATCTATAGTCGTGCTGCACCTCGAAAGGTGGCCGCGCTCAGCACCCTGAATGGCGAGATGGTCATCATTCGCGGTATATTCGAGCAAGCGGCTCGTTGGGGGTATTGTCAGCCACTCGTCATGCCGTCCACGAAAACCCGCAAACGAGTGGATAACCGTCGCCCGAGCTTCACAGGTACGGAATACAACACATTGCTCCGCGTTTGCGAAAAGCGCATCTATGAGAGCTTTACGGGCGAAAGACAGGTTCAGGAGAGGTGGCTCGGTTTGTCTGAACAGCTTCGGGCGTTTCGCTAAGTGGATTTCCGCCTCGATTATGCCGCCACCATCATTGGTGTCAGCGCGTTGAAGTAGGCCTGATCCGGCGTCCGCCGGTCAAGGGATGAATGTGGGCGTCTGGTGTTGTAGAAGTTCAGATATCGGCCGATGCCAGCGCGTGCCTCGGACACAGTCTTGTAGGCATGGAGGTAGACTTCCTCGTATTTGATCGAACGCCAGAGCCGCTCGACGAAGACATTGTCTCGCCACGCACCCTTGCCATCCATCGAGATGGCGATCTGTGACCTCTTCAGCACGGCGGTGAAGTCGATGGAGGTGAACTGCGATCCCTGGTCGGTATTGAAGATTTCCGGCCTGCCATGACGGGCAAGTGCCTCCTCCACCGCCTCGATGCAGAAGGCTGCTTCCATCGTGATCGACAACCGCCATGACAAGACCTTCCGGCTGAACCAGTCCACGACGGCGCACAGATAGACAAATCCCCGCGCCATGGGGATGTAGGTCAGGTCCATTGCCCAGACCTGATTGGGGATAGCGTCCGTCAAGTTGGTGTAATTTCGGGTGTAGGACCGGGCCGTCATGATCAGGCGGCTCTGGGTGTAATCTGAAGTGTAGTTTCCTCTTCGATTGTTGGTGGGTTTAGCTCGGCCATTGCCTCGACCTGCATGTATCGGCTCAGGAGCTGCCATTCGTCGTTGGCTTCGAGCAGAACCGCGCCGATGAGGCGAACGATGCTGTCCTCGTTGGGGAAGATGCCGACGACATCGGCACGGCGCTTGACCTCCTTGTTGAGGCGTTCGAGTGGATTCGTTGAATGTAATTTCGTGCGGTGCTGGGCGGGGAAGGCCATGTAGGCCAGCACGTCGGCTTCGGCATTGTCCATGAAGGTACCGAGCTTGGGCCATCTGGCGCGGAGCTGGTCGGCGACATGCCGCCAGGTCTGCACGGCATTGTCATGGTCGGGCTGGATGAAAGCCTGACGGATCGCGGCGGCGACCATGGTGTGCTGGCCCTTGGGAACGTAGGCCAGCGCATTGCGTGTCGCATGAACACGGCAGCGCTGCCATGTCGCGCTGAGGATACGGGTAATGGCCGCTTTCAGCCCTTCATGGGCATCGGAGATGACCAGCTTGACGCCGGTGAGGCCTCGGCGGACCAGATCACGCAGGAAGCTCGTCCAGAACGGCTCGGCTTCGGAGGGGCCGATGTGCAGGCCGACAATCTCCCTCTTCCCGTCCGTGTTGACCGCCACCGCGATTATCGCCGCCACCGACACGATGCGACCGCCCTCACGCACCTTCAGATAGGTGGCGTCGAGCCAGAGGTATGGCCAGTCACCGGAAAGGGGGCGCTTGAGGAAGGCGTTCACCCGCTCGTCGATATCCTTGCACAGCTTGGAGACGGAGGATTTGGAGATGCCGGTCATGCCCATGGCCTGCACCAGCTCATCGACCTTGCGCGTCGAGACGCCGTTGATCCACGCCTCCTGGATCACGGCCACCAGCGCCTTCTCCACCATCTTCCTCGGCTCCAGAAAGCCGGGAAAGTAGGCTCCCTGTCGCATCTTCGGTATCTTCAGGTTCAGCGTGCCGAGCCGGGTGTCGAGCGAGCGGTCGCGGTAGCCGTTGCGCCATGTCTGGCGGCTGTCGCCACGTTCATAGCGCCCAGCGCCGATCAGGCCATCAACATCGGCTTCCATGATCAGTTGCAGCACGCTTTCGGCAATCGTGCGCAGAAAATCGCTATCGCCACTCTTCGCGGCAAGCTCGGAAAGAGCTAATCTGTCGTCGGTCATCGGGGTTCCTTTCGGCTGGTTGAAGCTTTGCAACTCCACCTTCTCCGACAGGCCCGGTGCCCACCTTGCGCTCAACGAATTCGGCAGCTCATTCTCCACCGCCGTTTCCACCTCAATGCGCCTCCGAAATTACACCACGTGCGCGGACGCTACCTGATTGGGCCGGGTGACTGCCAGCTTTCGTAGGAGGTAGGGATAAATTTTGTGCCCTGGCGCTGGTTTCGAGGTGTTCGGGCGGCGGTAGATCGCCTCGATGCCCATCTTCTTCATCAGCGTGGCGACGTGTCGCCGCCCGGTCTCCAGACCTTCTCCTCTCAAGAGCCCTTGCAACATCCGACTTCCGGCAAAGGGGTAGTCGAGATGCAATTCGTCAATCCGGCGCATAAGGGCCAGATCGCCGTCAGACACCGGATTGTTGATTGCCACTGAGAACTGACCCGGCGTGGCCTGATATTTCCATTGAGAATTGACCCATGTTCCAACCTTCCCTCGCATGTTTTCAGCGGGGGCTATGGAGTGATCGACATGGCGTTATTGAGCGTGATCCGACGCTGGCATTTTCGAGAAGAACTATCGATCCGGGAGATTTGCCGCAGGACTGGCCTGTCCCGGAATACCATCCGCAAATACCTGCGCCTGGACGGCGTGGAGCCGAAGTTCAAAGTCCCGGAGCGGCCAAGCAAGCTTGATCCTTTTGCTGATCGGTTGTCTGCCTGGCTGAAGAGCGAATCCAAGAAGAACCGCAAGCAGAAGCGGACGATGAAGCAGTTGCATGCCGATCTGATGAGCCTTGGCTACGAGGGCTCCTACAATCGGGTTGCGGCATTTGCTCGGGAATGGCGTGATGATCGGCAGAGAGAATTGCAGACGACGGGCCGCGGGACATATGTGCCCCTGGCGTTTGACCCCGGCGAAGCCTTCCAGTTCGATTGGTCGGAAGATTGGGCCATCATCGGCAATGAGCGCACCAAACTGCAGGTGGCGCACACGAAGCTGAGCTACAGCCGCGCCTTCATCGTTCGGGCCTATCTCCTGCAGACGCATGAGATGCTGTTCGATGCCCATAATCATGCATTCCGGGTCTTCGGCGGCATCCCCGGCCGCGGAATCTACGACAACATGCGCACGGCGATCGACAAGGTCGGCCGCGGGAAAGAGCGCGACGTCAATGTCCGTTTCCTGGCGATGGCCAGTCACTACGTATTCGAGCCGGAGTTCTGCAATCCCGCGTCTGGTTGGGAGAAAGGGCAGGTCGAGAAGAATGTTCAGGATGCGCGTCATCGCTTCTTCCAACCTGTTCCGCGCTTTCCATCATTGGATGCCCTGAACGACTGGCTGGAGCTTCGGTGCAAGGAATTCTGGGCAAAGACCCCACACGGACAGATGCGCGGCACCATTGCCGACATCTGGGCTGAGGAAGCTTTGGCATTGATGCCTGTTACCCGTCCGTTCGACGGCTTCGTGGAGTATACGAAGCGGGTCACGCCAACCTGCCTCGTCCATCTGGAGCGCAATCGCTACAGCGTGCCGGCATCCTTCGCCAATCGACCGGTGAGCCTGCGGGTCTATCCGGATCGTGTCGTGGTTGCTGCGGAAGGCCAGATCGTCTGCGAGCATCGTCGCGTCATCGATCGCTCTCACGACCGACCGGGACAGACGATCTACGACTGGCGGCACTATCTGGCGGTCGTGCAACGCAAGCCAGGCGCGCTTCGCAACGGTGCACCCTTTGCCGAGCTACCGGACGCGTTCCGGACCTTGCAGCAATACCTCCTGAAGAAGCCGGGTGGCGACCGCGAGATGGTCGATATCCTGGCCCTTGTTCTCCAGCACGACGAACAGGCCGTGCTATCGGCGGTCGACATGGCGCTGAAGTCCGGCGTCCCCACGAAGACCCACGTGCTGAACCTGCTGCATCGCCTCGTCGACGGCAAATCCTTCACACCGCCCACCATCGATGCACCTCAGGCCCTGACGCTCGTCAACGAGCCCAAGGCCAATGTCGAACGATACGATGCGCTGAGAAAGACGGAGGCCCGCCATGCGTCATAATCCAGCAAGCGGCGCTGTCGTCATCATGCTGCGGCAACTGAAGATGCACGGCATGGCCCAGGCCGTCGGCGAACTCACCGAGCAGGGATCGCCGGCATTCGAGGCGGCAATCCCGATCCTGTCGCAGCTCCTCAAGGCGGAGACCGCGGAACGTGAAGTTCGATCGACGGCCTACCAGCTCAAGACGGCACGCTTTCCAGCCTATCGTGACCTGAACGGCTTCGACTTCACCAGCAGTGAGATCAACGAGGCGCTGGCCCGTCAGCTTCATCGCTGCGACTTCCTGGACGACGCCAACAACATTGTCCTGGTCGGCGGTCCCGGCACGGGCAAGACGCATATCGCCACGGCCATCGGTGTCCAGGCCATCGAACATCATCACAAGCGGGTTCGGTTCTTCTCGACCGTGGAACTGGTCAACGCGCTCGAGCAGGAGAAGTCCCAAGGTCGCTCAGGCCAGATCGCCAACCGCCTGGCACACTCCGATCTCGTCATCCTCGACGAGCTCGGTTATCTGCCGTTCAGTGCTTCAGGCGGTGCGATGCTGTTCCATCTGCTGAGCAAGCTCTATGAGCACACGAGCGTCATCATCACCACCAACCTGAGCTTCAGCGAATGGGCCAGTGTCTTCGGCGATGCCAAGATGACAACCGCGCTGCTCGACCGGCTCACCCATCATTGCCACATCCTCGAGACCGGCAACGACAGCTTCCGCTTCAAGAACAGCTCCGCGCACGACACCAAAACGACAAAGGAGAAAACGAGGAACTTGACCACGACCGCAGAGCCGAAACATACCTAATAAGCGGGTCAATTCTCGGTGGAAACGCCGGGTCAGTTCTCAGTGGCAATCAACAATATTGTCGAGAATATCGATGGGAATGTCGTCCCGGGTGGACTGGCACGCGGCTCTCACGAGGTCCTCCCGGTGCGGCGAATACTCGGGATCCGTCAGCAGATCGTTGGGCTCGGAGAAGACCCGGTACAGGTCGCCAACGATCTGCCGAACCTGGGTACTTTCGAAGAAGTTGTCGAAGTCGGGCATCGGTTTGGCCTCTGGTGGCGATCTGGAACGATGGCATAACGGGCAGAATTCCCGCGCCCGCAAGTCTTTTCAACCGCCGGGTCTTGGCATGGAGCATTCGCCGGGCCGATGAACGGCTTGGCTGCGGCGGTAAGGCTCATGTTCTCGATGCTGCCGGTTCGCCTTTCGTGGCTGTGATTGCCGATCAGGGCTTCGAGGGGGAGGCTTTTTCCAGCCGCTGAACGGCTTTCGCGTCGGAAGCCGTTTTGTGCAGCGTGTCCCAATCGTCAGGTGGATTGCCGTCGTCCAGCATTCCCTTGAACACTTTGTACGCGTCCGCTTTGGACCCATAGGTCCGCAAGGTGTTCTCGTCGTTCACCCAGGCAAAGATGATGACCTTGCTGGCGCTGCTGTACCGGAAGAACAGCCGGAAACGGCCATTGCCGAACTTGGCGCGGAACCAGTGCTTGCGATCATCGCCGAGGGTCGAGCCTTGGCGATACATGGCGGCTGTCGGGTCCGATGGCACCGTGACGGTGACGAGTTGGACCAACGCGGCGAGCAGCTTGGCGTCGGCGGATTTCTGATATTCGCCCGGCTTCTTTGCCTTGAGCGTGTCGACCGCCTCGATCAGCTTTTCCCACTGATCGAGGAAGAGAGGGTGTGCGAGGACGGTCCAGCCGTTGATCGTCAGCATGTCAGATCGAGACGTCTCCCTCGATCTCAGCATCGAGATCGACCGTCATGCCCGCCGTCAGGGCGACAGCCCGGTCCAGCAGGGCTTTCGGGAACGGCTGGACAGACTTCTCGGGGTTCTTCGCCATATCCTGAGCAAGGAATTCGAGAAAGCGGTCGATTACGGGATCGGCAGTTTCTTCCACTTCCGCCTTCTGGACATAGACGCGACGGTGCTCATCTACGAAAAAGGCAATGCGCCCGCCATAATCGACACCCAGCGCCTGCCGAACAGACTTCGGCACGGTAGTCTGTCCCTTGGCGGTGATCGTGCTTTCTTCTTTTAGTAGTGCTCCCATAGCGAGCCTCCAAAAATCCTTCAGGCGGAATGTAAGGAGTAATCCTTACAAAATCAAGGAATGCTTGTAGCCTCTCGACCCGGCCGGTGACGCTCTTGTGTTACAGGTTGCCATGCTACCCACCAGATACAGCAGCGCGAAGCAGATCACGCGTCAGCTGGACGAGGCAGTCGTCGCCAAGTTTCACGAAACCGGCAAGAGCTGGCAGGGGCGAATGAACGAGACACTGAGAAAAGCCGCGAGCCTGTAAAACTTAGCGCAGTCGCAGCGCAGTTGAAATATGCCTCCTGTAAGATCAATAACCTATAACCAATTTCTACCAATTCCGATGACGCGGATTTGCCGTGCTAAAATTTTCTGTACTGAGCTAATTTCCCCTCGACCGCAGAGGAGCGCAAGGTAGCGCAGTTCTAGTCCAGTTTCGAGCGCGCATCATATACAACAATAGCTTAGAACCATAGATAACCAATTCCGATTCCAAAGGTCACAGGTTCGAATCCTGTCGGGTGCGCCATTAAATTCCACCATTTGTGGATATCTCGACAACCGCTAGAACTCTCTCGGAGTGAGACAGATGCGTTGACCTGTTCCCGCAAGCTCATATGACCGCGGGGCAGTATCTAGGAAAATACGGCATCCGCCCGAATATCTGAAATCCGAGCATCTGAGCGCACGCATGCTTTAAGGGAGGCTGTACGCCCTTCCTCAAAGCAGGTTGAACTGCGGGAAGGATTTGCGGTCGATGTGGTAGACCGCGAGGTAGTCGTTCGACCGGAAGAAGCCCGGGGCCTGGGCGTAGGCGTAGGCATTCGTCCAGCGGACAGGGCCGATGTCGCGGTGAACCGTGGCCACCACGCCCGCATTGCTGAATTCCAGCGAATGCGCCAGCCCGTTCACCAGCTTGATCTCGAAGCCGCAGTGGAGCGCGGTGTAGAACTGGTAGGTGATGTGGTCGAAAATGCTGTGCCCCAGCCGCTCCACGAACTGGAGGTTGGCGCTCCAGCCGATCCAGTCGAGGAAGCCGGGAACGGTTTTCGCGTCATAGACCGGCAGATCCCACCACCAGGTATAGAGACCCCAGTCGTGTGAAAGCGCGCGGATTTTCTCGTGCTCGGCGGCGGGCGCAAGGCCCAGCGAGGAGGCGTGCATGATCTGACGCTCGGCCATGTGCGTTTCGGTGAGCACGCCGCCATACCAGCAGGCATCCGACACGATCTTCGCCGCCGCTTCGGTCCAGCCGGTCGGGCGCAGGATGAAGGTCTCCGCGTCGACGCAGAGGATGTGGTCGTAGGAGGCGTGTACCAGCGAGATCGCCAGGAACTTCTTGACTGTCGGCCAGACATTGCGCTCGGCAACGAGCCTGAGCGCGCTTCCGCTGAAATGATCGTCGAGCACGATCGAATGGTAGTCGAGGAAGGAGGAAGCCTGGTGCATCGCGGCGAAGGCGCGGCGGTCGGCATCGGTGGAGAAGACGAAGACGATATCGTAGTCCGACCCCATGCTTTGATAGAGCAGATTGATGCCGTAGATGAAATAGGCGTCGTGGATGGGCACGACGAGCGCCGTGCGGTTCTTCGGGCGTTCCAGCGCCTCGTCTTCCTTGAGGTAGTGCAGATGACCCGGCCCGCCCAGGCGGAAGGGGCCCTCCATCTCATGGCGGCCGTCGACGGATGTCATCCGGCTGAATCGGGTCGAGACCTGCCCGTTCTCCGTCACGAATTCGATTGCCCCGCCCTTGACGCGCCAGGTGCTTTCATTCGGATGGGTGTAGCCGAGGATGCGCCCGCCGCTCGCCAGCGTCAGCGATTGGGAAAAGACGTCGCCGGTCGATGCGTTTCCGAACGTCCAGGTACGGCCCTTCGCCAGCTTTTCGAGCGAAAAGTCGTTGATATCGACACTCATTCATCCATTCCTTGTCCAAACCCGTAACGCGCGGGCGCTTGCGGCCAGCCGCCCCATGCTAGGAAGCCCCTCTTGCCTCAGGCTTGTGAGGCGAGGGAGCCGTTTGCCTTAAAGCGGCTGCGGCAGAAGCTTCGGCAGAACGAATTTCTCGCCGAAGAGGTGCAGCCAGAGACGCTCGAGGATGTAGCCGTAGACCGCGATGCCGGAGACGGAGAGGTTGCGCAGGGCCTCGATGGCCTCGGGGGGAACGGCGGCGACGTGCCGGTTGCGAACGGCGAAGATGGCGCCGTAGGAGAAAACGCCCAGCGTGTGCCGCGCAGCCTCGTCGGCCATCGCCTCCAGCCCGGCGAGCCGCAGGAAATGGCTGGCGATATTGGTGCCGTCGGGCAGGCCGCCATGGATGGCGCGGTAGACGTTGCCCATGCCCCAGGCGCCCTGGTCGATAAAATCGATCGGCCCCCAGGTGAGCAGCGAGAAGTGCTCGAGGCGCACGCGCGGGCGGCCGAACAGACCCCGCTCATATTCCGACAGGAGAAGCGCCGGCGGCACCTTTTTCTCGGCGATCCACTGCCAGGACATCGGCTGCAGGTCGCCCCAGTTCCTCCAGGTGTGCAGAAGGTTGATGAAATCCGGGCTGTGCTCGAAGGGGCCGGCCTGGGCATAGACGGTGAAATCGTCGTCGTCCCGCCGCTCGGTCAGCATGTGGTGGAGATAGGTTTCCGATTCCCGCCCCTCGTTCGGCCGGTCGACGATGGTGGAGGCGCGCCGGATGACGTCGGGGGATTCGATCCGGTCGCCCTTGTTGTAGATGACGACCTCGAAATCCTCGGGAATGAGTTTGATCCACTCCAGGGGTTCGGCATAACGCGCAAGCACGACACGGTTCATAAAAGCCTCCAGCGACAGGGCACCTGAAAGGAGGCTCGTCATGAGCCTGAGGCCCGGGCCGCATCCATCCATTCCGGCCCCAGCCTATGGCACGAAAATCTTGCTCGTGGCTGGAAGCCGGCAGGCCCTTCCCGCCCCTTGACGGCCAGCCCGGATCGCCTATTCCTCGACACGGATACGATCCGAAGGAGCCGGCATGGACGCGGTCATCTATCACAATGAAAGATGCGGCACGTCGCGCAATACGCTGGCGCTCATCCGCAATGCGGGCGTGACGGCGACAATCGTCGACTACCTCGCCTCGCCGCCTTCGAAGGAGGCGCTGCGGGCGTTGATTGCCGCCGCGGGCCTGACCGTGCGGGCGGCCCTGCGCGAGAAGGAGACGCCCTATGCGGCGCTCGGCCTCGACGATCCTGCGCTTTCCGACGACGCCCTGCTCGACCATATGATCGCGCAGCCGATCCTCATCAACCGCCCCTTCGTGACGACGCCGCTCGGAACGCGGCTGTGCCGCCCCTCCGAAACGGTGCTGGATATCCTGCCGGATACGCACAAGGGGCCCTTCGCCAAGGAGGATGGCGAGAAGGTGATCGGCGAGGACGGCAAGCGGCTCGTCTAAGGCCGCGCAAGGCCGAGGGCGGCGCGAAGCGTCGCCTCGCTCTTCTCCGCAAAACGCAGCGCCGCCAGATGGCCGCCTTCGGCATCGCGCGGCGGCAACGGACCGGCGAGCCGTCCGGTGACCGTCTCCGGGCTAGCCGCGATATGCGGCAGGCTTTCGGCGGCGCACAGGCGATGCGCAAGCGAGCCTTGCCGCACGACGACGGGAATGCCGAGCTGCGCCGCCCGCCCGAGAATGCCGGACGCATGGTCGCCGACCGGCGGATAAAGGCACCAGACCGCATCGCTCGCGGCATAGGTGCCGAGCAGTTCGGCATCGGAAAGCACCCGGTCGACCAGCACGCCGCCGGCCTCGACCAGAACGGCGGCATGCTCCCCCGCCGCCGGCACGACACGGCCACAGGCAATGAACTGGCAGCGCGCGCGCAGGCCAGCGGAGCGGGCATAGACATCGGCGAACAGGTCGATGCCCTTTTCCGGGCTCTGCGTGCCGATGGCGCTCACCACCGGGCGCTCGCCCATCCGTCGCTCATCGCGCAGCGCCTCGATGGCCCTGCGCTCCTCCTCCGTCACATCCCAGAGCTGGAAGTCGTAGATCCAGCCATCCGCAATGGAGGCGAAAGCCGGGAAGATGCCGAAGGGCAGCACAGTGAGCGTCTGGATGGAGCGCCAGCGCTTCAGCCGGCGCAGCACGGCCCGCCGCAAGCCATGGTGCCAGCGGGCGGAAACGGCGAGCGTCCTGGGCCGGGCCAGCAGGCCCACCGTGCGCCGCCCGATCATCGCCCGCAGCAGGCCGACGACGACATAGAGGAGGAACGCCTCCTCCACCATCAGGAACAGCACCGGAGCACGGGAAAGGAAGAGATCGCGCCGCCGACCCGCGCGGCGCGCACCGAACAGGCGCTCCAGAACCCGCAGATACGAACGACGCCGGCCGGTTTCGAGCCGGGTGTAGACCAGCGGCGCGCCCTGCCCGCTACCGGCTACGCCGCGTTCCGCCCCAACCGGCAGAAACCGCTGGCCGGCCTCCGCCGCAGGTTCCTCCGGCCATAGATCGGCGCGGGCAAACGAACCCGCCGCCGGCAGCATCGAGCCAACCAGCATGCCCCCTCCCCGAAAACGTCGCAGGCATTGCCGGAAAGGCTTCCCTGCAGATGACAGGCGAGCGGACCAGCCCCATGGCCCGTATCGTCGCAACAGATCGGGATCGGGCGAAAACGCACCCACACACAACCATATCGCTAATATTTAGACTTTAACGTGCCGTTTACCGATTTCAAGCGCTTTCACAACTCCTGCGGATTACCCGCGCGCATCCTTCGCGGCGCTTGCTGCACAGGGCCGAAGGGTTCATAAATGACACCCGGTCGCCCGCAGCAGAGAAGACAGCATGAACCTCAAGGAATTCGCCGCGCGCATCGGCCTGTCTCAGACGACGGTCAGCCGGGCGATGAGCGGATATCCGGAGGTGAAGCCCGAGACGCGGGCGCGCGTGCTGGAAGCGGCCGAAAAGCTCGGCTACCGGCCGAACATCAGCGCACAGAGGCTCGCCACCGGCCGGGCCGGCGCCATCGGCATCGTCTTCCAGGGCGGCGGGCGCTTCGGCCCCCATTCCAGCGAGTTCATGGGCGGCCTCTCGACGCGCCTGCAGAAGGACGGCATCGATATCCTCGTCTCCACCGTGGAAACGCAGGACGAGGAGGAGGCCGCCTATCGCCGCCTTGCCGCCAGCAAGCGCGTGGACGCGGTGATCGTCCATACCACCGCCTGTACGGATACGCGCATCGCCCTGCTGCAGGCGCAGGGCCTGCCCTTCATCGTGCATGGCCGCAGCGAGGCGCAGGAACCGTTCGCCTTCCTCGATATCGACAATTTCGGCGCCATCGAAGCCGCGACGCGGCATCTGGCGGGCCTCGGCCACCGCCGCATCGCCCTCATCAACGGCGATATCGCGCACACCTATGCCCGCGACCGCGATGCGGCCTATCGCGCGACGCTTGCCGCCCACGGCCTTGCCCTAGACCCGGCGCTCGCCGGCCACGGCGAGTTCACGGACGAAACGGGTTTCCGGCTGATGCAGGCCTTCCTCGCCCTTCCCTCACCGCCGACAGCCGTGATCGCCGGCTCGATGATGTCGGCGCTCGGGGCCATGCGGGCGATCCGCATCGCCGGGCTTGCGGTGGGTGTGGACGTTTCGCTCATCGCCCATGATGATGTCTTCCCCTATCTCAGCCCCGACAATCTCGTGCCGGCGCTCACCACGACGCATTCGCCGATCCGCGCGGCGGGCGAGCGGATCGGCGACATGGTGCTGCGGCTGTTGCAAGGGGAAGCGCCCGAGACCTTGCAGGAGATCTGGCCGGTCGATTTCATCGTACGCGGCTCGACGGGTCCCGCCCCGGCCTAATCAGACCTTCCGTTCGCGGCGCTCCTTCTCGGTCTCGATGGCAAGGTCGAGAACCTTCTGAAGCTCGGCCGCATGGCGGAAGCCGGGTTCTATCGCTTGGCGGGCGGCGACGGCGGCGGCGAAGCGCTGGTAGTTGGTCGGCACCGTGCCGGCGTCGATCTCCCTCCACACGGCCGCCTCCACATCCTCGCCAAGGCAGGCGCGCAGGCTCGATCCCTCGGTCGAATGGATCACCTCCAGCGCGCCGCGATCGCCATGCAGGCGAAGGCGCAGCTCGTTGAGGTGGCCGGTCGCCCAGCGGCTGGAATGAATGACCCCGAGCGCGCCATTGGCGAAGTCGACGGTCATGGCGAAGCTGTCATTGGCGTCGAGATCGTATTCGCCGATGCGGTTGCCCGGCGCCTTGTCGAAGGCCTTCAGGCGCGCGAAGACATGCTCCACATCGCTTCCCGCACCGTAGCTGGCGAAGTCGAGGATGTGGATGCCGACATCGCCGAGAACGCCGTTTGAGCCGTGCTTCGTGGACAGCCGCCAGAGCCACTGGCTTTCCGTCGCCCAGTCGCCCCACGCCTTCGAGACGAGCCAGCTTTGCAGATAGGACGCCTCGACATGGCGCACCTGACCGATCGCGCCGGCCAGCACCATCTCGCGCGCCTTCTGCAGCGGCGCGACATTGCGATAGGTAAGGTTCACCATGGTGACGAGGCCGGAGGCCTCCGCCGCGCGGGCCATCTCGTCCGCCTTGGCGTAGTTCTCCGCCAGCGGCTTTTCGCACATCACATGCTTGCCCGCCGCCAGCAGCGCCAGCGTGGTCGGATGGTGCGCCCGGTCGGGCGTCACATTGGTCGCCGCATCGAAGTCGCCCCAGGCGATGGCCTCTTCCAGCGAGGTGAAGACATGCGCGATGCCATGCTGCGCGGCGAAGGCTTTCGCCCGCGCGGGATCGACATCGACGGCGCCGACGAGTTCGACGCCGTCGATTGCGGCAAAGTGCTCGGCATGGGTATTGGCCATGCCGCCGGTTCCAAGAACGAGAAGTCGCATGGCCTGCCTCAACGGTAACCGGCTTCGCCGGCTTCATGCAGCTTCGGCCCGCGCTCGACGATCGGCTCCAGCGCCGTTTCCACCGGCACGTTCGGCGCGTCGTGGATCGCCGTATAGGCGCTCTGCGGGTTGAAGGCCCATTTCACGCCGTTGACCAGAACCTTCTGCACGGTGGCGTCATGATAGGTCGGGTAGGTCTCGTGGCCCGGGCGGAAATAGAAGATATTGCCCGCGCCGCGCCGCCAGGTGAGGCCCGAACGGAACACCTCGCCGCCGGCGAACCAGGAGATGAACACCGTCTCCAGCGGCTCGGGCACGGAGAACTGCTCGCCGTACATTTCCTCATTCTCCAGAACGAAGTTCTCGCCGAGACCCTCGGCGATGGGATGGCGCGGATTGACGACCCAGACACGCTCCCGCTCACCGGCCTCGCGCCATTTCAGCGCGCAGGGCGTGCCCATCAGGCGCTTGAAGATCTTGGAGAAATGGCCGGAATGGAGGACGAGAAGGCCCATGCCCTCCCACACGCGCTTCGCCACGCGTTCCACCACCACGTCGCTTACAGCGCCGTGGTTCTGGTGGCCCCACCAGGTCAGCACGTCCGTCTCGGCCAAACGCGCCTCCGTCAGGCCGTGCTCCGGTTCCTGCAGGGTGGCCGTCGTGGCCGTGATCGCGGGGTCCCGGTTGAGCGCGTCCGCGATCGTGTTGTGCATGCCGTTCGGATAGATCGAGCGGACGACCGCGTTCGTCTGCTCGTGGATGTTCTCACCCCATACGATGGTGCGTATTGCCATGTGCCATTTCCTCGAAACTGAAAATTGAAACCGCTTTCAATTCCGGGAAATGGATAGAGGCAGCGCCGCCCTTTGGCAAGTGGGTCCCTGGCGGCTCCTTGCCGATTCCGGCTTTCGTTCAGTGGAATGTCGACTTGGAGAAGAGGTTCAGCACGACGACGCCGGCGATGATGAGGCCAAGGCCGAGGATCGCGGCCGGATCGAGCTTCTGGCCGAAGACGAAATAGCCGACGAGCGAGATCAGCACGATGCCAAGCCCGCTCCAGATCGCATAGGCGATGCCGACCGGCACGAAACGCAGGCTCCAGGACAGGAAATAGAAGGCGATGGCGTAGCAGACCACCATCGTCGCCGTCGGCACGAGGCGGGTGAAGTGCTGGGCCGCCTGCATGGCGGAGGTGCCGAGCACCTCGAAGACGATGGCGACGACGAGAACGGCGTAGACGGCGGTAAGGTTCATGGCAGGTCTCCGGCGCGGGCCGCGCCAACGGGCGCCGCGGGGCATAAATTCAAGGAGGCGTCAAAGACGCGACAGCACCATCAGCCGCTCCAGCATGGCCGCGCGCGCCGGCGGGTCCATGACCGGCGCGCCGAGCAGGTCGGCCAGCCAGAGCCCGTCCACCGCGTAGCGCACCAGCATGGCGTCGAGCGCGGAATCCGTGCCGACATTCTCGGCAAGCTGCCGCTCCACCCATTGTCGCCAGCGCTCGCGCAGGTGCGGCTCGGAGATGAGCGCGACGATCAGCACCTTCCACTGGTCGCCGTCCGCCATACCCTCCGGCAGGAACCAGATGGCGACATAGGCCCGCGTGAAGCGCCCCTTCGGCTCCGGATCGTCCCGCATCCTTTCGGCAAGAGCCCGGTCGAACTTGCCCGTCAGGTCGTCGAACAGGCCGTCGAGCAGCGACAGCTTGTTGGGGAAATGGTGCAGCAGGCCGCCCTTGCTGACGCCCGCCGCCTGCGAGACCGCATCGAGCGTCACGCTCGACGGCCCCTTCTCCAGCGACAGCTTCGCCGCGACCTCCAGCAATTGCTGGCGGACGGCTTCGGGGTGCTTCTTGCGGTGATGTGCTTGGCTCATGCGAAAAACATACCGTCCAGACGGTTTCTTGTCAATCGACGGCAAGGCGGGTAACGGGAAGGCGGGCGCGTTTCGTCGCGGCCTCGCGGCCGGCATTGCGCCCTCAGCGCGCCGGCGCTAAGACCGGAGCGAACGGGAAACATCATGACGGACACGACGGAAGACCAGCAGCGGCAGGGCGAGACGGTCACCCTCTACGAGGCCATCGGCGGCGACGCTGCGGTGCGCGCGCTGACGCGCCGCTTCTACGAGCTGATGGATACCCTGCCGGAAGCCGCCCGCTGCCGGGCCGTCCACCCGCCGGACCTGACCGGCAGCGAGGAAAAACTCTACGAATACCTGACGGGCTGGCTCGGCGGCCCGCCGCTCTA
Source organism: Shinella zoogloeoides (assembly GCF_020883495.1). NCBI lineage: Bacteria > Pseudomonadati > Pseudomonadota > Alphaproteobacteria > Hyphomicrobiales > Rhizobiaceae > Shinella > Shinella zoogloeoides. Next base: position 2,514,352 of record NZ_CP086610.1, read on the forward strand.
TACGCAAAAGCGCGGGCACCCCATGCTGCGCCGCCGCCATTTCGCCGCCCCGATCGGTCCGGCGGAGCGGGACGAATGGCTGCTCTGCTTCGTGCGCGCGCTGGAGGAAACGGTGCCGGGCGAGGGTCTGCGCGCCGTCATCCTCGAACCCGTGACGCGGCTCGCCCACCACATGCAGAACCAGGAATAATCCGATGTCCTTTTCGCTCCGCTCGGCAAGCCTTCTCGTCGCCGGCCTGATGGGCCTTGCCGGCGTCGCCGCGGCCGCAGCCGCATCCCATGGCAGCGATCCGCGCCTGATGGCCGGCGCTTCCGCCATGTGCCTCGCCCATGCGCCGACGCTGATCGCGCTTCATGCCGCATGGCCCACGGTGCGCACCGCGCCGCTTGCGGCCCTGCTTCTCATCGTCGGCACGGCGCTCTTTGCCGGCGACCTTATCTTCCGCCATTCGGCAGGCCACGGCCTCTTCCCCATGTCCGCGCCGACCGGCGGGTTCCTCATGATGGCGGGATGGCTGGCGGTGGCGCTGGGCGCTTTCCTGCCGCGCGGCAACGCCTGAGTCAGCACTGCGGGATACGGCCGAAGCGCAGCAGGTTGCCGTGCGGATCGTGGATGTAGAATTCTTCCATGTTCCACGGCCGCACGCTCATCGGCGTCAGCCCCGGCACATCGCGCGCGGTGAATTCGCGGTGAAGATCGCCGATGCCGCCGCCGCGCAGGTAGACGGAGGTGCGCTCGCAAAGCGTCCGGTCGTCGGTCAGCCAGAAATGCAGCTCCATGCCGGGACGGCGGACGATGAGATAATCGCCCGTCTCATAGACCAGTTCGGCAAAGCCGAGCTTGCCGGCGTAGAAATCCCGTGTCTCGGCAATGTCGAGCGACGGCAGGACAGGCAGGACCTCGATGCGGTCCGGATCGTCGAGCGCGCTCATGCGCCGACAACGGCGGTGAAGCCCTCGAATTTCGGCGGGCCGAGATAGATGCCGCGATTGTCGCCGGCATTCTTGTGAGCCTGCCGAAAATTCTCCGACTGCGTCCAGGCGGTGAAATCGTCCTTGCTCGCCCAGACCGTATGGGAGGCGAAGAGCGTATAGCCTTCCTCCGCATTGGTATCGCCGCGCAGGAGATGGAAGGTCCTGAAGCCGGGCATTTCCGCAAGGCTCGATTCCCGGCCCTTCCAGATATTCTCGAAGCTCTCCTCATGGCCGACGGCGATGCGGAAACGGTTCATGGCGACAAACATGCGACCTCCCTCGTCTCAATCCCGCCGCGCGCGACGCGGCGCGGGGAAGGCTACGACATTGTCGTTGCGCGCTTCAAGGGCAGGCACGCCCTCGAAGGCGGGCCGGGCCGGCGGCCGGGCGCTGTGCAGCGGGAATTCCGTGACATTCGCGCTTTCCAGGGCATCCGCCCGGCGCGTCAGCAGGGCGTAGAGTTCCGGCACGAGGCCGTCGCCGTTCTGCGAGGCCAGCTTGTGCAGGCCGATCATCATGAAGGCTTCGGGTCTTTCGTCATTCACTGGGTACTGTCTCCCTGGCTCATGCTCTGCAGGGCGCGCTCGAAGGAGGATTTGCTGCCGTTGCGCAGCGGCACGAAGGCCTTCTCCCACTTCTTGCAGCCCGTCTTCACGCGGATGCAGGCATCGTGGCTGATACAGTCGATGGGGCAGAAGACGCAGTCGACCGAAGGCAGCACATTGTCGATGCGCGAAACCGCCTCGCGCAGCCCGCCGTCGTGGTGGATGAGGTTCGCGCCGTAGGAGCTGGCGATCTGGCGCAGATGCGCCACCTGGCAGTCGCGCCCGCCGACATAAAGGAAGCTGCGCCCTTCGAGGCCGACCTTGTCGCCCTTCTGGGCGTCGCTGTCCTGCTGGCGGGCCTGCTGCTGTTGCCTGTGCTTCTCGCGCATCGCCTTCCTCTCCGCTTCGCCGGTCCGGCGCTTCACCTTGGTGACTTCCACGCTGCGCGGCGCCTGCGGCGCCTTCACCTCGACCCGCGCCACGGCCGGCGCTGCGATACCCGGCTCCGACGCGCCGGCCATCTGCTTCTTGAGCGCGGCAAGCTGGCGCTCCAGGTCCGCGATGCGCCGGTCGCGCTCGGCGATCATTGCCTTCAGGACCGATTCCATGCGGCCCGCAGTCATCGAATTCATGCAACTCCCCTTTGGCACTCCGCGAAGGGCGGAGCCTCGGTTCGGGGGCAACCTACAAAACTTGATTTTCAGAGTAAAGTATAAACATGACTAAGTTAGTCATATTTTCGCGCAAAAAAATCCCGCCGGTTGGAGGCCGGCGGGAAGGAAACACTCAGTTGAAGAGGATCGGCACGTCGAAGGCCCAGGAGGAGCGCCCCGCCCCTTCGGGAATCTTCGCGAAGGGCGCGGCGCGGCGCACCGTATCGACCGCCGCCTTGTCGAGCGCGGCGCTGCCCGACGAGCGCGCCAGACGAATGCCACTCGCCTGCCCGCTCGCGCCGACGACGAAGCTCACCACGGCCGTGCCCCTCTCGCCGTTACGTCCGCCGCGCTTTGCCCGGTTGATCTTGTTGCGCACCTTGCCCGGATAATTGCTGACGGCGGCATTGCCCGCCATCGACGAATTGCCCTTCTGCTGGCCGCCGACCGACGCGGTCTTCACATCCGCCGAGCCGTCGACCTCGCCCTTGGTGGCGTTGGCCTTGGCATTGCCCTTCTCGCCGGCCTTCTTGACGACCTTCTGCTTCGGCTTCTTGCGCTCGACCTTCTTGACCGGCTTTTCCTTCTTCACCTGCGGAACGGGCTTGACCTCTTCCTCAGGTTCGATCAGCGGCTTGATGTCGGGAACGGGAACCGCGGCGATCTCCACCTCGGAAGAGGGCACGACGAGTTCCGGGACGGCCTCAGACACGACCGGATCGACCGGCGCGATTTCCGTTACTTCGGGCTGGATCTCGGCCGGCTGGATTTCCGCCACCTCCTGCGGCTGCGGTTCGACGATATCGGGCTGGATCGCCTCGGGCGTGATGGCGTCCTCGGGATTGCCCGATTCCACCGCCTCGAACGCGCCGTTGCCGAGCATCGCCACTTCCGCGACGACCCCGCCGGCGATCAGCGCTTCCTCGTCCTGCTGCGCAGGCGTCATCGTAAGGATTGCCGCCGCCCCGGCATGGGCGAGCAGGGACAGGACGCCCCCACTGATCCAGAGCCATTTGCTTCCAGCCATCGTCCTGTCCGCCATTCCGTTTCCCGCGCCGCAGCCTCATGCGCGGCGCTACTCAAACTCAGCCTTCGAGACCCGCCGCCGCCTTGCTGCGCGTGACGATACCATCCATGCAGGCGCCCTTGGCCAGCCCCTCGCCCTCGCAGGCCGGCGCATCGTTGATCAGAAGGTTCTTCACGGCCTCGCACTTGATGCCCGGCACGTCGAACTGGCGCACCTTGGCCTTGCCCGACGGCAGGTCGCGGAAGTCGAGCAGCGCAAGGCGCTCGACCGTGCCCTTGTCGTTGAAGATCACGACCTCGAAGGAGACCTTCGCGATATCCTGCGCAAGACCGCTCTGCGCCACGAAGGTGAAGAGGCAACCCTTCTGCGAGGCGGCAAGCGCATTCAATTCGACGGTCAGCCCCTTGGCCTTGGCGGCCTCCTCGGCCGCTGCGCCGGAAACCGCGGCCGCGGACATCAGCGCAGAGAGAAGAAGGATGCGTACGGTCATTGGCTCGCCTGTCTCGCGTATCGGTTCCATATCTCACGAGGCCGCCGGGCAAAGAATTAACATGACCTTGCGGCTCCGGTATTGCGTGCATAAAGAAATATGAGTTATGAAGTCAAGATAGCAAACCGCAAAATCCCGGTCAAACCCCTGTTCCACCAAGAAAATCCACCGGTTGGAACAGCATGAGGGAATGACGCAACGCATTTCGATGAAGGCCGCGCCCATGAGCAACACGACCCGACCGACCCCCGCCGAGATCCGCGCCTTCCGCGCCGAGAACCCGAAGATGCGCGAGCGCGACATCGCCGCCCAGCTCGGCATTTCGGAAGCCGCCCTTGTCGCGGCCGAAGTCGGCCTGACGGCCGTGCGCATCGACGGCGACGCCAACCGTTTCCTGGAGCGCTCGGAAGCGCTCGGCGAGGTCATGGCCCTCACCCGCAACGAGAGCGTCGTACACGAGAAGATCGGCGTCTTCGAGAAGATCAACACCGGCAAGCACGCCTCCATCGTGCTCGGAGAGAACATCGACCTGCGCATCTTCCCCGGCACCTGGGCGCACGGCTTTGCCGTCACCAAGACGGATGGCGATCAGGTCCGCCGCAGCCTGCAGTTCTTCGACAAGGCGGGCGAAGCCGTACACAAGGTTCACCTGCGCCCGGCCTCCAATCTCGAAGCCTATGAAGCCATCGTCGCCGACTTCCGCCTGGAGGACCAGTCGCAGGAATTCGTCGAGGTCGTCACGGAAAAGACCGTCGAGACCGGCCCCGTCGATGTCGACGCGCTGCGCGAAGGCTGGAGCGCCATGACGGACACCCATCAGTTCTTCGGCCTCCTGCGCAAGCTCAAGGTCGCCCGCCAGGACGCCGTGCGCAGCGTCGGCGAGGACTTCGCCCATGAGGTGCGCGCCGATGCCGTCAGCGAACTGCTGCGCGCCTCGGCCGAGCGCGAGGCCGAGATCATGTGCTTCGTCGGCAACCACGGCACGATCCAGATCCACACCGGCCCGGTGAAGAACATCCAGCCGATGTGTCCGTGGATCAACGTGCTCGACCCGACCTTCCACATGCACCTGCGCACGGACCACATCGCCGAGTGCTGGGTGGTGCGCAAGCCGACCACCGATGGCCATGTCACCTCGCTGGAAGCCTATGACGCCAGCGGCGAGATGATCATCCAGTTCTTCGGCAAGCGGAAGGAAGGCATGGTGGAGCGCGCCGACTGGCGCGAGATCCTCGCGAACCTGCCGCGCCCGGACAGCGCGGCCGCCTGAGCCGAACCAAGCAACGGGTCCTTGCGCCGCGCGCGGGGACCCCGCAAACGCCGAAGGATCGTCCGATGAGCAAGAGCCTCGATTTCCGCCGCGCCCGCCCCTGGGAAGTGGCCCTCACCCTCCTTGCGCTTGCCGCACCCATCGCCCTGCCCTTCACGGCGGGCGGCGACGGCGGCTTCATCCGCAAGGCGGTCGCGCAGGAGATGCAGCAGGCCGATACCTCCCGGCTGGTGACGATCGGCGGCGCGCTCACCGAGATCGTCTATGCGCTCGGCGAGGAAAAGCGGCTCGTCGCGCGCGACAGCACCAGCATGTATCCGGAAGAGGCGATGAAGCTGCCGGATGTCGGCTACATGCGCGCGCTTTCGCCGGAAGGCGTCATCGCCGTCAACCCGACCGCGATCCTCGCCGTGGAGGGCAGCGGCCCGGCCGACGCCCTTGCCGTGCTGAAGAGCGCCGGCATCCCGTTCGAAACCGTGCCGGAAGGCTACGACCGCGCGGCGATCCTCAAGAAGATCGACGCCGTCGGCACTTTCCTCGGCGTGCAGGAAAAGGCCAAGGCGCTTGAGGAGAAGGTCGGCGCGGAACTCGACGCCGCCATCGCCGACGCGGCCAAGCGGCCGGAAAGCGAGCGCAAGCGCGTGCTCTTCATCCTCAGCGTCCAGAACGGCCGCATCATGGCCGCCGGCGGCCACACCGCCGCGGACGGCATCATCGGCCTTGCCGGCGCGATCAACGCGACGGACGGCGCATTCGAGGGCTACAAGCCGCTCACCGACGAAGCGGTGATCAACGCCAAGCCGGATGTCATCATGGTCATGCGGCGTCCCGGCGCGGACAGCTCGGACGAGGAAATCCTCGCCCATCCGGCGATCTCCGTCACCCCGGCCGGCCAGAACAAGGCCATCCTGCGCATGAACAGCCTGCACCTGCTCGGCTTCGGCCCGCGCACCGCCTCGGCCATCAGCGGCCTCAACAAAGAACTCTACGGCAAATCCGGCAATGTCTCTCAATGATGCCGTGCGCGCGCCGATCGCCCGCGGTTCCTTCCTGATGCGCGCCGGAACGGCCCGGGCCACCGGCGACCGGACGGCCATCGCGCGCCTGACGCTCGCCGTCCTCGTCGTTCTCTCCGTCGTCGCCCTCGCCCTTTCCATCGCGACCGGCGCGTCGGACGCCTCGGCCGTGGGCGTCATCGGCGCGCTGCTGAGCGGGGCGGAAGACACCGCCCTCAGCCTGCGCGACCGCATCATCGTCTTCGATATCCGCATGCCCCGCGCCCTGCTCGGCTTCCTCATCGGCGCGGCGCTCGCCATGTCCGGCGCGGTCATGCAGGGCCTGTTCCGCAATCCGCTCGCCGATCCCGGCCTCGTCGGCATCTCCTCCGGCTCGGCGCTCGGCGCGGTGCTGATGATCGTGCTCGGCAGTGCCCTGCCGACCGGCCTGATGCTGACGCTCGGCCCCTATGCGCTGCCCGTCGCCGCCTTCGTCGGCGGCCTGCTGACGACGCTGCTGCTCTACCGCATCGCCACGCGCGGCGGCCAGACCTCCGTCGCCACCATGCTGCTCGCCGGCATCGCCATCGCCGCGCTCGCCGGGGCCGTCACCGGCATCCTCATCTACATGGCCGACGACAAGCAGCTCCGCGACATCACCTTCTGGGGCCTCGGCTCGCTCTCCGGCATGACCTGGACGAAACTCTTCGCCGCCGGCCCGATCATCCTCGCCGCGCTGCTCGTCGTGCCCTTCCTCTCGCGCGGCCTCAACGCCATCACCCTCGGCGAGGCCGCCGCCTTCCATATGGGCGTGAAGGTGCAACGGCTGAAATACATCGCCATCGTCGCCGTCGCCGGCGCGGTCGGCGCGTCGGTCGCCGTCAGCGGCGGCATCGGCTTCGTCGGCATCGTCGTGCCGCATCTCCTGCGCATCGTCATCGGGCCGGACCACCGCTACCTGCTGCCGGCCTCGGCCCTGCTCGGCGGCGTGCTGCTGCTGGGCGCGGATATGCTGGCGCGCGTCATCGTCGCCCCCGCCCAATTGCCGATCGGCATCATCACGGCGCTGGCCGGCGCACCCTTCTTCCTCTGGGTGCTGCTGCGCGACCGCACGCGGAACGGCTGGTAACATCATGATCACCGCATCGAACCTTTCGGTCAGCCTTTCCGGCAAGCCTATCGTGCATGGCGTCTCGCTCGTCGCAAAGCCCGGCGAGGTCACCGCCATCGTCGGCCCCAACGGCTCCGGCAAGACGACGACGCTGAAAGCCATCGCCGGGGAACTCGCCAGCAAGGGCGACATCACCCTCAACGGCCACGACATTCGCGCGCTCGAACCCTGGCAGCTCGCCGTCAAGCGCGCCGTGCTGCCGCAGGCCGCGACCATCGCCTTCCCCTTCACCGTGCGCGAAATCGTCCGCCTCGGCCTCACCGTCGGTCCGAACCGCCATGCCGAGCGCATCGACGCGGTCACCGCCGAGGCGCTGGCCGCCGTCGACCTTGCGGGCTTTGCCGGCCGCCTCTATCAGGAGCTTTCCGGCGGCGAACAGCAGCGCGTGCAGCTTGCCCGCGTGCTCTCGCAGATCTGGGAGCCGGTGCTCGACGGGGAACCCTGCTTCCTCCTGCTCGACGAGCCGGTCTCGGCCCTCGACATCCGCCACCAGCTCACCATCATGCAGCTTGCCCGCCGCTACTGCGTGGCCGGCGGCGGCGTGATCGCCGTCATGCACGACCTCAACCTCACCGCCATGTTCGCCGACCATATGGTGATGATGAAGGAGGGCCGCATCGAGCGGTCCGGCGCGCCCGCCGATGTGATGACGGACGACGCTATGGAGACCGTCTTCGGCTGTCGCATGCGCATCAACGGCGTGCCCTCCGGCGGCGTGCCCTTCGTGCTGCCCCACACCGCCTCGGCCTGATCCCGCCGCCGCCCGGCGGAACCTTTTGCCCCGCCCCCGCGTTTCCTTGCCGAAAACCGCTCGCCGCAAGGCGGGCGGCGTCCGCAAAAGGAGAAACGGCATGGCCACTGGACTGTTTTCGTCCCGCAGCAAGACCCTTCACGATGACGCCCACGCAGTCGAGGAGCAGATCGCCGAACTGCGCGAGGAGATCGCCGCGCTCGCCCGCACGCTCGCCGACGACGCCTCCAAGGGCGCCGGCAGCATCCGCCGGAAGGCCCGCGCCGCCAAGGCCGAGGCAAGCGAGGCCGCCCATGGCCTCAAGGACCGCGCGGAAAACGACATCCGCGACATGATCGCCGCCGGCGAAGACATGCTCGCCGAGCTACAGGGCCGCTACCAGGACTCCGGCCGCAAGGCACGCCAGGCGGTGCAGGACCATCCGCTCACCACGCTCGGCATCGCTGCCGTCGCCGGCTTCGCGCTCGCCGCCCTGCTGCGCCGCTGATTTCCCGCCTTCACGTCCGAAGCTGCCCGCGCGGCGGCTTCCTTTCCATACGGAGAACAGACGGCATGCTGTCATTGGGGGCCATTCTCGTCCAGAACCTCGTCACCCGCGTCACCGACCGGGTGGACGAGACGCTGGACAGCGCGAAGCGCAACGCGATTGCCGGCCTCCTCGTCGGCGTCCTGCTCGTCACAGCCTATGCCCTCGCCCTTGCCGGGGCGACGGTGGCGCTGGCCGAGCGCTACGGAACCGTGCCCGCCCTCTTCGGCCTTGCCGGCGGCTTCCTGCTTCTGGCGCTGATCGTGCTGGCCATCGTCGCGGCCCGCAATAGGCGCGAACGCGAATTGCGCCGCATCCGCCGCCGGCAGCTTGCCGCCCGGCGCGACCTGCTGGCTGCCGCAGCCACCGCGGCCACCCGCAAGCCCTTCGCCGCAACGGCCGTGGCCCTCGCGCTCGGTTTTCTCCTCGCGCCGAAATCCCGCCGCGACGACGATTGATCGCCAGTCTTTTTCGGAAAACGACGCCGCTTAAAGCGGCATGCGCACGACCGCCGTCACGCCCTTCGGCAGATATTCGACATGCACACTGCTGCCGAGGATCTTGTCGAGGCTCCGCTCGATCAGCACCGAACCGAAACCGCGCCGACCGACCGGATCGACGGGCGGCCCGCCGACCTCGTGCCAGGTCATGTTGAGCACGCGCTGGCCATCCTCGTTCACCACGCGGGCGGTGATCACCACCTTGCCGGATCGCACGGACAGGGCCCCGTATTTGCGGGCATTGGTGGCAAGCTCGTGCAGCACGAGGCCAAGACCGACCGCCTGGTCCGGTCCCAGTTCCACCTCGTCCTTGTGGATTTCGATCTGGTTCTCGTAGTCCATCGCATAGGGCATGATCTGCTTCTGCAACAGCATCTTCAGGTGGATCACGCCCCATTCATGGTCGCTGAGCAGGCCATGCGCCTCCGACAGCGATTGCAGGCGGCCGGCGAAAGCCTCCATGAACTCCACCGGATCGCTGGTCTGGCGAAGGGTCTGGCGCGCCAGCGATTGCAGCATGGCGAGCGTGTTCTTCACCCGATGGTTCAGCTCCCGCAGCAGAAGGCGCGTCCGCTCGGAGGCGAGCTGGCCGTCGGTGACATCCACATTGATGCCGAGAAACACGGTCGGGCGTCCCGCCGCATCCCATTCATGCACACGGCCGCGGCCGAGCAGCCAGCGGCCGGTTTTCGCCGCCCGGAACAGGCCGTCATATTCCTTGCCGGTGGCAAGCGCGCTGCGCAGGCGGTCGATGGTGACCTTGCGGTCGGCCGGATGCACGGAGGTGAAGAATTTCCGCGCGCTCATCGGCTTTGCCGGCCTGACGCCGAGCATGCGGTAGAAGGTTTCGTTGCCGGAGACGATGCCGGTGGAGATATCCCAGAGCCAGCTCGCCACATTGGCAGCGTCGAGCGCCAGCGCATGGCGCTTCTCCTCGCGCGAGAGCGCCTCGGCGGCCAGCGTGCGCCGCCGCGCCTCGTCCTTCAGCGTGATGAGGGAAGCCGCAAGCCCCGCAAGCCGCTGCAACCGCGACAGCAGGTCCCCGGCAAGGCCGGCATGCGGCTCCACGTCGAAGACGCAGACCGTGCCGATGGCCCGGCCGCCGAGCAGGATCGGCGCACCGGCGTAAAAGCGCAGGCGCGGCTCGCCCGTCACGCTCGGCAGGCCGGCAAAGCGCGGATCGCGATGCGTGTCGGCAACGGCCATCGGCTCGCCGGGACAGGCCGCCAGCATGCGCGCGCAGAAGGAATCTTCCGATGGCGCGCGGATTTCCGGTGTGCCCTGTCGGGCAAGGAACCACTGGTCCTTGCGGCCGAGCACGGTGACGAGGGCGATCGGCACGACAAAGAGCGCGGCGGCGAGCGCGGCGATATCGTCGAAATCGGGATCGGGACCGAGAAAGACCGGCATGGCCGCGTCGAGCGCCGCCAGACGGTCGGGCGCGCCCAGAACCGCAGCGACTTCGGATGGCAATGGCTGGATATTGTCCTTCATCTCTTCCCGGTACGCGATTCTGCCCCTGTTTTCACCCGTTAAACGCGTGGCGGGCTGCATATTCGCCTCTCCCCCTTACGCTTGCGCCGCCCGCCGGAAGGGCGGGCGGCGCACCGTTTCTCAAGATGCGAAGGCGCGCGACGTGATGGGCGCGGATATCGCATCCGGCCCGTAGTCGCTTTCCCCGCTCACCTGCAGAAGCTCCTGCAGGCGCTGGCGGGCGCGGTTCACGCGGCTCTTGATCGTGCCGAGCGCGCAGCCGCAGATTTCCGCCGCCTCCTCGTAGGAGAAGCCGGAAGCACCGACGAGGATGATCGCCTCGCGCTGCTCGTCCGGCAACTGCTCCAGCGCCTTCTTGAAATCCTGCATGTCGAGCGAGCCGTATTGCGAGGGATGCTGCGCGAGGTTCTCGGTGAAGATACCGTCGCTGTCCTGCACCTCGCGGCCGCGCTTGCGCAGCTTGCTGTAAAGCTCGTTGCGCAGGATCGTGAAGAGCCAGGCCTTCATGTTCGTGCCCATCTCGAACTGTTCCTGCTTGGCCCAGGCCTTCATGATCGTGTCCTGCACGAGATCGTCCGCCTGGTCGTGGCGGCCGATCAGGGAGATCGCGAAGGCGCGAAGGCTCGGCAGAACGGCCAGCATCTCGCGCTTGAAAGTGGTCTGTTCCCGGTCCATCGCGCCCTCACTCGGCCCGTTGCACGCTGCCTTCGACAGCGTCCAATTTTTCGAGAAGATCCAGGAACCTCTGGGGAAGTGCCTCGTCCTGTACGGAATGGTAGAATGCGCGCAGCTTCATCGCAATCTGCGCATTCGGATCACCCGGTCGTCTGGGAGGTTTGTTCGTGCTGTTTGTGGTGTTCACGCTATTCACTCTCGGCCGCTTTCATATCTCTATCCATGCCCCGGAACGGATTTGGCGTGAAAATGCCCGGCATCAAAAAAAGTTCCCGGTCCCGGAACCTAAATTTGTCTCCCGCGTTCAAACCGTCGACTGCGATTGCAGAGAATCGAGAACAGGGGAACGTCATGCCCATTTCCGACCGTATCGGACCGCACCTTCCGGCCCTGCGCCGCTATGCCCGTGCCCTGGCGGGCACCCAGTCTTCGGGCGATGCCTATGTGGCCGCCATGCTCGAAACCATTCTCGTCGATCCCACGCTCATGAACGAGGGCGAGGACGACAAGATGAGGCTCTTCGCCCTGCTCAGCCGCATCATCGCCTCGCTGCCGGTCTCGATGGGCCGGGGAGCGTCCTCCCTCGTTCCCGGCGTGGAAACGCCCTTCGACCTGTCCGGCGTTCCTCCGCTCGGCCGGCAGGCATTGCTGCTCGCGACGGTCGAAGGCTTTTCCGTCGAGCAGACCGCCGAAATCCTCGAGGCGGAAATGGCGGCCATCCGCACCCTGCTCGACGCAGCCTTCGCGGAGATCGCCGCCCAGGCCGAAACGGGCATCATGATCATCGAGGACGAGCCGCTGATCGCGCTCGACCTTGCGCATATGGTGAGCGGCATGGGCCATCGGGTGACCGGCATCGCCCGCACCCAGGCGGAAGCCGAAACGCTGTGGAACGACAGCCAGCCCGGCCTTGTGCTCGCCGACGTCAAGCTCGCCGACGGCTCCTCCGGCATCGACGCCGTGAACACGATCCTTTCGCGCACCGATATTCCCGTCATCTTCATTACGGCCTACCCGGAAAAGCTGCTGACGGGCGAGCGCCCGGAACCAGCCTTCCTCGTGTCGAAGCCCTTCAATCCCGAACAGGTGAAGGTGCTGATCAACCAGGCTCTTCTCTTCACGCCGCAGACCCGCGCAGCGGCCTGATCCCGCTCCCGGACAGCCGCAGCGGCGGCGCGGCGGCGGCGGTGGGACGGCACGCCCACCGCCGCTTTTGTTTTTCCTCGCAAGGCACAGCCGCAGGGCACAAAAGAAAACAGCCAGCGCCTGAGAGGCACTGGCTGCTTGAGTATCCACGGACCGGAGGGGGACACGGTATCGTGGTCGATCACCGGTCGAGGGCCTCGCATTTGGGGGATATGCGCAGACCGGTGACGCCGTAGAAACACGCGGCGAGCGATTTGGTTCCATCCGGTTGCAAATTTTTTCGGACTTTTTTTCAGCCCATCGCCTCAAGCTCCGCCCGGTGGCGGGAAAGCGCGAGGAAACGGCGGTAATCCCGGTCGTAGCCGGCCTTGCGCGCGGCGTCGGGCAGGAGTTCCGTTCCGGCCGCCTGCATGCCCGCGCCGGCCGCGGACAGATCGGGATAAATGCCCCCGGCAACCGCGCCTACCATCGCCGTCCCCAGCAGCACCGCATCGCCGCTATCCGGCACCACGATGCGGCAGCCGGTGACGTCGCGGTAGAGTTCCAGAAGCAGCGGATTGCGCACATGGCCGCCGGCGACATGGAGCGCATCGGCGGGATAACCCGCTTCGCCGAGTGCCTCGAGGATCTGGCGGATACCGAGCGCGATGGCCACCGCGGTGCGCCAGTAGAGCCGGCAGAGGCCGTCGAAGGAGGCATCGAGCGACAGGCCGCTGATCACTCCGAGCGCGTGCGGATCGGCGAGCGGTGAGCGATTGCCATGGAAATCGGGCAGGACATGCAGTCGGGCGGCGAAAGCCTCCCCCTCCTGCGCCCGCATTTCGCCGATGCGCGCGGCGATGCGGGCATGGGTCGCCGCATCCGGCTCTCCGCCCGCGCCATGCGCCCGTACGATATGGTCGAGCAGCGCGCCCGTGGCGGACTGCCCGCCCTCGATCAGCCAATGGCCCGGCAGCACCGCCTCGTAATACGGCCCCCACATGCCGAAGCCGAATTTCTTCTCGCGCGAAAGCGCGACGATGCAACTCGACGTGCCGCCGATCAGCGCGAGCCGGCGCTCCAGCCTCTCCGGTTCGCCGGCGAAGGGGCCGAGCACGCCGAGCGCGCCCGCATAGGCATCGATGAGGCCCGCCGCGACCACGCAGTCCGTGTCGAGGCCGAGGCTTGCGGCCGCCTCCGGGGTCAGCCGCCCGACACCCGTACCGACGGCAAGCGTCTGCGCCGACAGGGCGCCGCGTTCGCGCACGTCATCGAGGCCGATCGCCTGCAGGAAGCTCTCGCTCCAGCCGCCCTCCTCATGGGAGAGATAGTTCCACTTGGCCGCCATGGTGCAGCGTGAGCGGGCATTGCTGCCGGTCGCGCGCCAGGTGATGAAATCGGCAAGATCGAAGAAAGAACCGGCCTTCGCCCATTGCGCCGGCTGATGGCGCTTCAGCCACAGGAGCTTGGGCATCTGCATCTCCGGCGACATGACGCGGCCGGAATGGGCAAGCACCGGATGCTGCGTGGCGGTGCAGGCATCCGCCTCCTCCAGCGCGCGGTGATCGAGCCAGACGATGGTGTCCCAGCGTGCATCCTCGCCGCCGGAAACCGCAAGCGGCCGCCCGGCCCCGTCCCGCACGACGAGCGAGCAGGTCGCATCGACGCCGAAGGCGGCGACCCGGCTGGCATCCGCGCCCGCCGCCGCGCAGGCGGCCTTCACCGCCGCGCACACGGCGCGCCAGATGTCTTCCGAATCGTGCTCGGCATGATTGACGCTGGGGCGACGCATGGCGATGGGGTGTTCGGAACGCCCGAGCAGCGCGCCGCGCCGGTCGAAGACGCCGGCCCGGGCACTGCCCGTGCCGATGTCCACCGCAACGATCAGATCGCGCATCAATGCTCTTTCCCGCCGTCCTCGTCCTCGCGGACAAACTGTAACAATTCCCGCATGTCGTCAAACAGGGCGTCGGGTTCGAGGCTGAGGAGCGCCGCGCGGTGCTGGGGCGAGCGGGCATGGGAGCCGCCGGTGAAGGCGACGACCCGCATGCCGGCGGATTTCGCGGCGGCGATGCCGGCCGGACTGTCCTCCACGACCACACAGCGGCCCGGCTCCACCCCCATGGCCGCGCTGGCATGAAGGAAGAGGTCGGGTGCGGGCTTGCCGTGCCTGACCATGCTGGCGCTGAAGATATTCGGCTCGAAACGGTCGAGCAGGCCGGTGACGGAAAGCGACAGGCGGATGCGTTCCGGCTGGCTGGACGAGGCCACGCAATGGGCGATGCCCAGCCCGTCGACGGTCTCGGCTATGCCCGCAATGGGTTGCAGTTCGCTGCGGAAGCGCTCGTAGAGCGCTTTGCGCATGCCATCGAGAAAGGCGGCGTCGACGGCGAGGCCATAGTCGTCATGCAGGATTTCCGACATGCTTTTCAGGCTGCGCCCAAGGAAGCGCTCGTGCGCCTCCTCCTCGCTCATCGTCACGCCCGCCGCCGCAAGGGCCTCGACCAGCACCGTGATCGAGATCGGCTCGCTGTCGACGAGCACGCCGTCGCAATCGAAGATGACCAGTTGTGTCGCTGTGGCGGCCATGGCGTTCCGTTCCGTGTTCAGGCCCCCGTTGGTACTGTCTGCCCGGCGCGATGGAAAGGCCCTTCCTCACGCCGCCAGCCGGTTCTCCAGATAGCGCCTCAGCGTCGCCCGCGTGCCCTCCCGCTGGAGGCATTCCAGCGCATGGGCGAACCGCTTGCGGAAAAGGTCCGATCCCGCGACCGTGCCGAAAATATCCCTCAACTCGAGGAAGGCGCCCGGATCGCCCTTCGCCGCCGTCGCGGCGGCGCGGATGCGGTCGATATTGGGATCGTTGAAGGCGATATCCTTGCCGCTGTCCGTCTTGCCGGCGAGATAATGGCACCAGAGCGCCGAGACCAGCGAAAGGCCGACGACGTCCTCGCCGCGCGAAAGCCGGTCGGCCGTCGAGGGCAGGATGAATTTCGGCTGGCGGTTGGAGCCGTCCTGCGCAAGGCGCGGGATCGTGTCGGCGATCTTGGGGTTCAGGAAGCGCCGTTCGATCAGAGCGAAATAATCGTTGAGGTCCGTGTCCGGCACCGGCGGGATGACGGGAATGATCTCCTCCCGCTCCAGCTTGGCGAGGAAGGCGCGGATATCCACATCCTCCATGGCCTCATGCACGAAATGGATATCGAGCAGCGCCGCCGGATAGGCGATGGCCGCATGCCCGCCGTTGAGGATGCGGATCTTCATGTGCTCATAGGGCGCGACATCCGGCACGAACTGCACGCCGGCCTTCTCCAGAGCGGGGCGGCCCTGCGGAAAATGATCCT
The DNA here is from genome assembly GCF_020883495.1 of Shinella zoogloeoides. Lineage (NCBI taxonomy): Bacteria > Pseudomonadati > Pseudomonadota > Alphaproteobacteria > Hyphomicrobiales > Rhizobiaceae > Shinella > Shinella zoogloeoides. The sequence goes on from NZ_CP086610.1 coordinate 2,529,890, forward strand.
CCAGCACCCATTGCTTGAACTCCTCGCAGAAGACCGGCCAGGCATCGTCGATGCCGTAGTCGTCCGCCGCGATGGCGATCTCGCGCGGCCCCGTCGCCGGCGTGATGCGGTCCACCATACCGTTCGGGAAGGCGACATTGGCCTCGATCCAGTCGGCAAGCGCGGGATCGGAAAGGCGGGCGAGACCGGACACCGCCGCGCGCGTCACCTTTCCATTGTGCGGAATGTTATCGCAGGACATGACAGTGTAGGGCGCGATGCCCTTGTCCCGGCGCGCGCTGAGACCCGCAAGGATGAGGCCGAAGACGGTTTTCGGATCGCCGGGATTGGCCGCGTCGGCGGCAATGGCCGGATGGGTCGGGTCGAAGACGCCGGACGCCGGATCGATGAAGTAGCCGCCCTCGGTGATCGTCAGCGAAACGATGCGGATCGCCGGATCGGCAAGCCGCGCGACGGTCGCCGCCGCGTTGCCAGGGGCAAGATAACCGATCATCGCGCCGGTCACCCGCGCGCCGGAACGGTTGTTGTCCTGCTCGACCACGGTGGTCAAAAAGTCCTGCCCCGCCAGCTTGTCGCGCATCGCCGCGTCTGAGGGCAGAACGCCCGCGCCAACAATCGCCCAGTCATGGTCTAGGCCGAGATTGAAGAGATCGTCGAGATAGACCGCCTGATGCGCCCGGTGGAAATTGCCGACGCCGAAATGCACGATGCCGGCCGCAAGGCCGCCGCGCTCGTAGGCGGGCACGCTTGCCGTTGCGGCAATGTCCTTGAGGGTGGCGAGCGACAGTTTCGTGGTCATGGGTCCAGTCCTTCCGGTCTATCCGGTCTTGTCTCGTGCCGGGTCCGCGCGGGGCGCGCGGGCTCAGCTCATCCAGTTGCCGCCGTCGACATTGTAGGACTGGGCGACGACGTAGTTGCTCTCCTCAGAGGCCAGGAAGACCGCCATGCCGGTGAGGTCGTCCGCCGTTCCCATGCGGCCGAAGGGCACTTCCGCGCCGACGAGGCGCTTCTTCTCGCCGAGCGGGCGGTTCTCGTATTTGGCGAAGAGCGCATCGACGCCGTCCCAGTGCTCGCCGTCGACCACGCCGGGGGCGATGGCGTTGACGTTGATGCCATGCCGGATGAGGTTCAGCCCGGCCGACTGGGTGAGGCTGATGACCGCCGCCTTGGTGGCGCAGTAGACGGCAACAAGCGCCTCGCCGCGCCGGCCGGCCTGGCTGGCCATGTTGACGATCTTGCCGCCGCGCCCCTGCGCGATCATCTGCCTGGCCGCCGCCTGCATCGTGAAAAGCGTGCCGGCGACATTGATCGAGAACAGCCTGTCGTAGCTCTCCCGCGTGATCTCGACGATGGGCGCAAGGTCGAACAGCGCGGCATTGTTGACGAGGATATCCAGCCCGCCGGCCTGCTTCACGCAGGCACCGATAGCCGCGTCTATGGAGTCCTGCCGTGTCACGTCCATCTGCACCGCATAGGCCGCGGGGCCGATCTCGGAGGCAGTCGCCGCGGCCCGCTCGATATTGATATCGGCGATGGCGACGCGCGCGCCTTCCCGCACATAGGCTTCCGCGAATGCGCGGCCGATCCCCCGCGCCGACCCGGTGATCAGCGCGCTCTTGCCTTCCAGTCTTTTCATCGGATTGCCATTCCCTTGTCGTCGAAGCGATGGATGCGGGTCTCGTCGGGGGTGAGATAGACGGTATCGCCGTGGGTGACGGGGAAGTCGCCATCGGCGCGCACCGTCAGCATGCCCACACCCTCGACATTGACGTGGAGGAACGTGTCGGAGCCGAGATGTTCGGCGACGCCGACAAGGCCCTTCCAGGTGCCGCTCTCCTTGGAGAGCCGGATATGCTCGGGGCGGATGCCGACAGTCGGCGCATTCCACGGCCCCGCCGCCGCGCCCTTGACGAAGTTCATGCGCGGCGAACCGATGAAGCCGGCGACGAAGAGGTTGTCAGGCTTGTTGTATAGATCGAGCGGCGAGCCGACCTGCTCGATATTGCCGGCATTCAGCACCACGATCTTGTCGGCCATGGTCATGGCTTCCACCTGATCGTGGGTGACATAGATCATCGTGGTCTTGAGCTGGTGATGCAGCTCGCTGATCTCCAGCCGCATCGTGCCGCGCAGCGCCGCATCGAGGTTGGACAGCGGCTCGTCGAATAAAAAGGCCGACGGTTCGCGCACGATGGCGCGGCCGATGGCCACGCGCTGGCGCTGACCGCCGGAAAGTTGACCCGGCCGCCGCTCCAGGTAGTTGGTGAGGTTCAGCACGCGTGCGGCTTCCGTCACCTTCTTGTCGATCGCCGCCTGATCCATCTTCGCCATCTTCAAGGGAAAGGCGATGTTCTTGGCGACGCTCATATGCGGATAGAGCGCATAGGACTGGAACACCATGGCGAGCCCGCGCTTGGCGGGGGCGGCGGCGGTCACGTCCTTGCCGTCGATCTCGATGGTGCCGCTCGTCGTGTCTTCAAGACCGGCGATGAGGCGCAGCAGCGTGGACTTGCCGCAGCCCGAGGGGCCGACGAAGACCACGAACTCGCCGTCCTCGATGGTGAGGTCGATGCCCGGAATGACCTGCGTCGCGCCGAAGGACTTGTTGACTTTCTTCAGGATGATCTTGCCCATGAGTTCCCTCCCCTTACTTCACGGCGCCGAAGGTCAGGCCGCGGACAAGCTGCTTTTGTGAGAACCACCCCATGATCAGGATGGGGGCGATGGCGAGCGTGGATGCCGCCGAGAGTTTCGCCCAGAACAACCCTTGCGGACTGGAGAACGAGGCGATGAAGGCGGTCAGCGGCGCGGCGTTGGTCGTCGTCAGCCGGATCGTCCAGAAGGCCTCGTTCCAGGCGAGGATGATGTTGAGGAGCATGGTCGAGGCGATGCCCGGCACCGCCATCGGCGTCAGCACGTAGACGATCTCGCCCCAGAGCGAGGCCCCATCCATGCGCGCGGCTTCCAGGATCTCGCCCGGGATTTCGCGGAAATAGGTGTAGAGCATCCAGATGACGATCGGCAGGTTGATCATGGTCAGCATGACGGTGAGGCCGATGCGGCTGTCGAGCAGGCCGAAGTCGCGGAAGAGAAGATAGATCGGCACGAGGACGGCCACGGCCGGCATCATCTTCGTCGAGAGCATCCACATCAGGATGTCCTTGGTGCGCCGTGTCGGGGCGAAGGCCATGGACCAGGCGGCGGGCACGGCGATCAGCAGCGCCAGCAGCGTCGAGCCGATGGAGATGATCACCGAGTTCAGGAAGAACTTGAAGTAGTTGCTCTGCGCCTGCACGGCCGCATAGCTTTCCACCGTGCCCGAGGGGATGAGGTTGAAGCCCTGGATGGCCTCGGTCTCGGACTTGAACGAGGTGATGATCGTGTAGAGGATCGGGAAGAAGATCACGAGCGCGATGATCCAGGCGGCGATCGTGAAGGCGACGGTTCTTCTGGTCGAAACGGCGCGGGCCATGGGTCTCTCCTTCCTACTTGTCCAGGTTCTTGCCGACGGCGCGCATCAGGAAGAAGGCGACGATATTGGCGAGGATGACGGCGATGATGCCGCCGGCGGAGGCGCCGCCGACGTCGTAGCCGAGAAGCGCGGTGCGGTAGATCAGGAACGGCAGGTTGGTGGAGGCATAGCCCGGCCCGCCATTGGTGGTGACGAGGATTTCCGCATAGACGCCGAGCAGGAAGATCGTCTGGATCAGGATGACGACGGTGATCGAGCGGGAAAGATGCGGCAGCGTCAGGTAGATAAAGCGCGAGACGAAGCCCGCGCCGTCCATCTCCGCCGCTTCTTTCTGCTCGCCGTCGAGCGATTGCAGCGCGGTGAGCAGGATGAGCGTGGCGAAGGGCAGCCATTGCCAGGCGACGATGATGATGATCGACAGCAGCGGGAACTGCGCGAACCAGTCGACGGGCTGGAGGCCCAGCGCCCGGTTGATATCCGCCAGCACCCCGTAGCCCGGATGCATGATCATGTTCTTCCAGACGAGCGCCGCGACCGGCGGCATGACGAAGAAGGGCGAGATGATCATGATGCGCACGACCCCCTGCCCCCACATGGGCTGGTCGAGCAGAAGCGCGATGCCGATCCCGCCGACGACGGTGATGAGCAGCACCCCGCCGACGATCAGCAGCGTGTTCCAGATCGACTGGAAGAAGGCCGGGTCGGTGTAGAAATATTTGTAGTTGAACAGCCCTGCCCAGCTCACATTGCCGGGGTTCAGGAGGTTGTAGTTCTGGAACGAGAACCACAGCGTCATCGCCAGCGGCACGATCATCCAGACCAGAAGCAGGCCCACAGAGGGCGCCAACATCACCCGCGCCAGACCGCGCGTATTCTCCGTCGCCATGATTTCCTCCCGAGAGCCGGTGCGGCCGGCCGATGCTGTCATTCGCAGATGGGTCGCAAGAACCCCTCACCTGCCTGCCGGCATCCTCTCCCTGTAGGCGGAAAGAAGGTCCCGGCAGGGGGATGAAGGGCAAACGCCCAATCAACATTCCCCGCGTCCTCGGCTGCCCGGACCGCAATCCGGGCAGCCTGTCCTTGGGGAGGAGGCTTACTTGATGTAGCCGGCGCGGGTCATTTCGCGCACGGCCGTGGTCTGTGCCTGTGCGAGCGCGTCATCCACGGAGGACTGGCCGGCAAGCACCGCCGAGAAGAGCTGGCCGACCGTCGTGCCGAGACCCTGGAATTCCGGGATCGCGACGAACTGGCCGCCCGTATAGGGCACCGGCTTGACGGAGGGCTTGGTGATGTCCGCCGCATCCATGGCCGCAAGGGTGGGAGCTGCGAAGGGCGCTGCCTTCTGGTATTCGGCGTTCTTGTAGAGCGAGGTGCGCGTGCCCGGAGGAACGTTCGCCCAGCCTTCCTTGCTGGCGACGAGCTCGGTGTAGCCCTTGCTGGTCGCCCAGGCGATGAACTTCTGCGCGGCTTCCGCCTTGGTCGAGCTTGCCGGAACGGCAAGGTTCCACGACCACAGCCAATGGCCATGGTTGCCATTGCCCGTATCCGGGAAGATCGCGTAGCCGACCTTGTCGGCGACCGTCGAGTCCTTCGGATTGGAGACGAAGGAGGCCGCGACCGTCGCGTCGATCCACATGCCGCACTTGCCCTGCTGGAAGAGCGTCAGGTTCTCGTTGAAGCCGTTGGACGAAGCGCCCTGCGGGCCGGCATCCTTCATCATGTCGACGTAGAACTGAAGGGAAGCCTTCCATTCCGGCTGGTCGAACTGCGGCTGCCACTTCTCATCGAACCAGCGTCCGCCGAAGGAATTGTTGAGCGCGGTGAGGAACGCCATGTTCTCGCCCCAGCCGGCCTTGCCGCGAAGGCAGATGCCGTTGATGTCGGCATTGCGGTCCGTGATCTTGCGGGCCGCTTCGCCGATGAATTCCCAGGTCGGGGAATCGGGCATCGTCAGGCCCGCCTTCTCGAACAGGTCCTTGCGGTACATGATCATGGCGGACTCGCCGTAGAACGGCGCGGCATAGAGCTTGCCGTCGACCGAAAGACCGCCGCGGATCGCCGGCAGCAGGTCGTCGACGTCATAGTCGGCGCCGAGGCCGTCGAGCGAGACCAGCCAGCCCTGCTTCGCCCAGATCGGGACCTCGTAGTTGCCGATCGTTACGATGTCATACTGGCCGCCCTTGGTCGCGATATCGGTCGTGACGCGCTCGCGCAGCACGTTCTCCTCGAGTGTCACCCACTCGAGCTGAATGTCCGGGTTCTTTGCGGTGAAGTCTTCCGTCAGCCCCTGCATGCGGATCATGTCGCCATTGTTGACGGTCGCGATCGTCAGCGTTTCGGCATTGGCGAAACCGGCGAGGAGAGCAGCCGAGCTGACGCCCAGCAGAAGGGTTCTCAAATTCATCATCTTCCTCCCAGAAGAGTTGTGAGCATTTGCTTCGCTCGTGAGCAATTACCCATAAATTGACACGGAAAGTCAACGACCATTCGTTGCTGCACCGCACAAAGCGGACAGCCACACCTTGAATCTCATGGGAAATTTCTGTCCGGCGCAGAGCGATCCACAGCCGGCGGAGGGCGGTTTTCAGGCCGAAAGCAGGTAGCGCGCCGTCTCTTCGTCGGTGATGACGCCGTTGATCATGCGCCCGCGCAGGGCCGCAAGCAGGGCCGCATATTTGCGTTTGCCCTTGGCAAGGCCGATGACGGTGGTCGTCTCGCGCGGCGGCAGCGGCACGGAGGCGACACGCTCGTTGATGCTGCCTTCCAGCAGCCGGCCGTCACGGTCGAACATCCAGCCGCAGATCTCGCCGGCGGCCCCCTCTTCCATCAGCCGCGCCATCTCTTGCGGGTCGAGGAAGCCGTCGAGGCAGAGCGGCGCGTCGGCGCCAAGCTCGCCGATGCCGACGAAGACGACATCCGCCTCGCGGCCGAGCTGGAGCGTCGACTGCACGAGGCTCTGGCGGTGCAGGAGATCGCGCTCTTCGGCCGAGGAGACGAGAACCGGCAGCGGCATCGGATAGTGCCGCGCCTTCACGGCATCGGCCATGGAGAAGATGACGTTGTAATAGGCGGCCGAGCCGTCCGGGCCGATATTGCCGGTCAGCGACATGATGCGGTGCTGCGGACATTCCATGGCCGGCAACTGGTCGATGGCCGCCTTGAGCGTGCGCCCCGTGCCGACCGCCAGCACGATCGGTTCGCTCTTCTTCAGCCAGCGCTCGATTTCCGCCGCGCCCGCCTCGGCGATGCCGATGGTCGTCGAGCTGGACCCCGGATCGCCCGGCACGATATCGACATGCACGAGGCCGAACTTCCGCTTGAGCGCCTCGCCCAGTTCCAGGCATTCGGCGATGGGATGGTCGAGGCGCACCTTGATCAGCCGCTCGGCGACGGCGAGCGAAACGAGACGCTGCGCCGACTGGCGGGAAATGCCCATGGCGGCGGCGATCTCGTCCTGCGTGCGGCCCGCGACGTAGTAGAGCCAGCCGGCCCTTGCCGCATCGTCCAGCCGCCCGGCTGTTTCCGTCCGCTTCGCCATCGTCTTCCCCGGTTGTTCCCCACGATTTGCTGCATCTTTTCATGCCACCTGTCAAACGTCATCTGATGGCGCATAAAGGACAGGCAAGGCCGCGCCGCACTATCGACACGGCGAAAAGATAACCGAAATTCTCATGTTTATTTTCGCTGCAAGCCCTGAAAAACCGGGATTTCTTTTGAAATTTTACCGTTTGATAAAAAAATAAACCTGAGTTACCGTTCTCCTATTCAAAAAGCCCACGCGAATGGGAGATAACGATGGGAACGACGCAATCTGGGATTCATCGGGGGCGTCTTGCGCCTGCCGAATACGAGACGAACTTCTCCGACCTTCACCCGCGCCTCGACGACCATGAGGCGCTGGTCGCAGCCGACCGCTGCTACTTCTGTCACGACGCGCCGTGCATGACGGCCTGTCCCACCTCCATCGACATCCCGATGTTCATCCGCCAGATCTCGACGGGCAACCCCATCGGCTCGGCCAAGACGATCTTCGACCAGAACATCCTCGGCGGCATGTGCGCCCGCGTCTGTCCCACAGAGACGCTTTGCGAACAGGCCTGCGTGCGCAACACGGCGGAACACCGCCCGGTCGAGATCGGCCGCCTGCAGCGCTACGCGACCGACGTCGCGATCACCGAGAACCAGCATTTCTACGAGCGCGCAGCGCGCACCGGCAAGGCCGTGGCGGTCGTCGGCGCTGGTCCCGCGGGCCTTGCCTGCGCCCATCGCCTCGCCATGAACGGCCATGACGTCGTGGTCTTCGAGGCGCGCGAGAAGGCCGGCGGCCTCAACGAATACGGCATCGCCACCTACAAGGCGGTCGACGACTTCGCCCAGCGCGAAGTCGATTACGTGCTCGCCATCGGCGGCATCGAGGTGAAGAACGGCCTGAAGCTCGGCCGCGACTTCACGCTCGCCGACCTCACTGCCAATTTCGACGCCGTCTTCCTCGGCATGGGCCTTTCGGGCGTCAACGCGCTCGGCGCGGAAGGCGAAAACCTTCCAGGCGTGGTGGATGCCGTCGATTTCATCGCCGAGCTGCGACAGGCCGAGGACAAGGCAAGCGTGCCGGTCGGCCGGCGCGTCGTCGTCATCGGCGGCGGCATGACGGCCATCGACGCCGCCGTGCAGGCAAAGCTTCTCGGCGCGGAAGAGGTGACGATCTGCTACCGCCGCGGCAAGGAGCACATGAACGCCTCGCCCTTCGAGCAGGACCTTGCCGCCTCCAAGGGCGTGATGATCCGCCACTGGCTCCAGCCGAAGCGCGTCATCGCCCGCGACGGCCAGGTCGCCGGCATCGAGGTGGAATATACCGAGATGCGCGACGGCAAGCTCACCGGCACCGGCGAGACCGGGGCGCTCGTCGCCGACCAGATCTTCAAGGCCATCGGCCAGACCTTCGAGGCTGCCGGCCTCGGCGCGCTCGCCATGGCCTCGGGCCGCATCGCCATCGATGCGGAAGGCCGCACCTCCCTCGCCAATGTCTGGGCGGGCGGGGACTGCGTGAAGGCCGGCGAGGACCTGACGGTCACCTCGGTCGCACAGGGCCGCGACGCGGCCGATTCGATCAACCGCATGCTGGCTGCCGGCGCGCAGCCTTCCGTTGCCGTCGCTTGAGGGAGATGAGACATGGCTGATCTTCGCAACAACTTCGTCGGCATCAAGTCGCCCAACCCGTTCTGGCTGGCCTCCGCGCCGCCGACCGACAAGGCCTACAATGTCGAGCGCGCCTTCAAGGCGGGCTGGGGCGGCGTGGTCTGGAAGACGCTCGGCGAGGAAGGCCCGCCGGTCGTCAACGTCAACGGCCCGCGCTACGGCGCGATCTGGGGCGCCGACCGCCGGCTGCTCGGCCTCAACAATATCGAACTGATCACCGACCGCGACCTCTACACGAACCTGCGCGAGATGAAGCAGGTCAAGATGAACTGGCCGGACCGGGCGCTCATCGCCTCGATCATGGTGCCCTGCGAGGAGGAGAGCTGGAAGGCGATCCTGCCGCTCGTCGAGGAGACCGGGGCGGACGGCATCGAGCTGAACTTCGGCTGTCCGCACGGCATGTCCGAGCGCGGCATGGGCGCGGCGGTCGGGCAGGTGCCGGAATATATCGAGATGGTCGTGCGCTGGTGCAAGCAGTACACGCGCATGCCGGTCATCACCAAGCTGACGCCGAACATCACCGACATCCGCAAGCCCGCCCGCGCTGCCAAGGCCGGCGGCACCGATGCCGTGTCGCTGATCAACACGATCAACTCCATCGTGTCGGTCGACCTCGACAGCTTCGCCCCGAACCCGACGGTCGGCGGCAAGGGCACGCATGGCGGCTATTGCGGCCCGGCGGTCAAGCCCATCGCGCTCAACATGGTGGCCGAGATCGCCCGCGACCCGGAAACCTACGGCCTGCCGATCTCCGGCATCGGCGGCGTGACGACCTGGCGCGACGCCGCCGAGTTCCTGGCGCTCGGCGCCGGCAACGTGCAGGTCTGCACGGCGGCCATGACCTACGGCTTCAAGATCGTGCAGGAGATGATCTCCGGCCTTTCCGACTGGATGGACGCGAAGGGCCACCGCAATCTCGACGACATCTGCGGCCGCGCCGTACCGAATGTCACGGACTGGCAGTATCTCAACCTCAACTACATCGCCAAGGCCCATATCGACCAGGATGCCTGCATCAAGTGCGGCCGCTGCCACATCGCCTGCGAGGACACCTCGCACCAGGCGATCACGCAGTTCGTCGACGGCGTCCGGCATTTCGAGGTGATGGAAGACGAATGCGTCGGCTGCAATCTCTGCGTCAACGTCTGCCCCGTCGAGAACTGCATCACCATGGTGGGTCTGGAACCCGGCACGCTCGACCAGCGCACCGGCAAGCCGGTCGATCCGAACTACGCCAACTGGACGACCCACCCGAACAACCCGATGGCCCGTCAGGCCGCCGAGTAAACGCCCTTTGCCGGGGCCTCAGGCCCCGGCAAACTGGTCGTAGGCGCGCATCGCGTCGGCCGCATACATCAGCGCCGGCCCGCCGCCCATATAGACGCACATCGCCATCACCTCCGCGACTTCCTGCCGGGTCGCGCCAAGCTCGATCAGCGCCTTGGCGTGGAAGCCGATGCAGCCGTCGCAGCGCTGCGTCACGCCGATGGCGAGCGCGATCAGCTCCTTCGTCTTCTTGTCCAGCGCGCCCTCCGCGCCCGCACCCTTCGCAAGGGCGGAGAAGCCCTGCATCGCCTCCGGCGTGAGTTTGCGCAGCTCGCCCATATAGGCCGAGATATCCCTGGTGATCGCCTTGTAGTCCTTCGTCATGGCTCGCTCCTTGCAGCTTTACATTTCATATTTTCTTGATATCATAAAAATATAAATCGTAAAGAGGTGCCCGTGACGATTACCGAAGAGATGCCGGCGAAGGCCGAGACGGTGGCGAACTTCCTGAAGGGGCTGGCCAATCCGCACCGCCTGCTGGTCCTCTGCGCGCTGGCCAACGGCGAGCGCAGCGTGAGCGACCTCATCGAGGAGACGGGCATCGCCCAGACCTCGATGTCGCAGCACCTCGCCAAGCTGAAGGAGGAAGGGATCGTTCGCTACCGGCGCGATCACCGCACCCTCTTCTACGCCATCGACCACCCGGCCGTGATGGAGATCATGACCGTGCTCTACGCCCGTTTCTGCGCAAAGGACTGACCATGACCGCAACCGTATCCCCCAAGGACGCCGCCCTCTGGCTCGCCTCCGGCGAAGCCGTGCTGATCGACGTGCGCGAGCCGGACGAGTTCCGCGCCGAGCATATCGCCTGCGCGGCCTCCATTCCCTTGAACTCGTTGGGCGATGCGCTTGGGGGCACACAGATACCCGCCGCCCGCAAAATGATCTTCCAATGCCTGAAGGGCGGGCGCGGCGAAGTGGCTTGCCGGACGGCCGAGGCCGCAGGCGCGGGTCACGCGATCTACAATCTGGAAGGCGGCATCGCTGCCTGGAAGGATGCGGGCCTGCCCGTCGTCGGCAGCGGCGCGCCGGCCGCCATCCCGCTGTTCCGGCAGGTGCAGATCGCCGTCGGCATCATGATCGCAACGCTGATCGCCCTTGGCTTTTCCGGCCTGACGGCCGCGTTCGCCCTTGCCGGCCTGATCGGCGTCATGCTGGTCTTTGCGGGAACCACCGGCTGGTGCGGCATGGCGATGCTGCTCGCCCGCATGCCCTGGAACCGGCGTCCCGCGTGACGCCCCTTACCCGAAGATGTTGAGGCCCTGCCCGGCGCTGTAGGCCAGGAAGGCGAGCGCCGCGAAATACACGATCGTCAGCACCACCATCACATAGCCGGCGATCACCACGAGGCCGTCGCGCTGCGAAATGCCGGCGGCAAGCAGCAGGATGGCAACGCCCGGCAGCGTGTTGGAGAAGGGAATGAGGCCGAGCGGGGCCATCAGCAGCAGCCCCGCCCCCATCAGTACGAGGCCGTTCACGCGGTTCATCACCGCGCCGGAGGTCAGCGAGGCCATGCGCGGCTTGAAGAACCGATCGATCTTGCGCAGGAACGTCACGCCGCGCTCCAGCACCGGACGCAGCTTGCCGCTCTCCAGCCGCCGGTCGGCGACCTTCGCTGGCAGCCAGGGCAGCCGGTTGAGCGTGATCGCCGCGCTGATCAGCACGATGCCCGCGCCGAAGACGGTGGAAACGCCGGGGATCGACACCGGGAACAGGAAGGGCAGCGACAGGAAGGCGCAGAGCAGCAGGAGACCGCTTTCGCCCATCATCCCCAGGAGATCGCGCAGGGTGATGTACTCGCCCTTGATCGAATGGAGGATGTCCTCGAGCAGTTCGCTCGTCTTGCGGTCCGTATCCTTGAAGCCGATGGCCGTCGTCATGAAATATCCTCTCGAATGCCGCCGGCCTATGGGCGGCGATTGCGGCTTTCCTGTGGGGGTGGCCGCCACCGCGAAACCGCTTCGCACTTTCTCGCAAATTGCTCTATGACCACACCGCGCCGCAGACAATAGGGTGATTTGCTTGACGAAGCGTATGCCGGCCCGGACGGGCCTCTCCGTTCACGCGACGGGCCGTGAAAAACTCAAGGGCCATCTCGCCATGCTGCTCTTCGCCGTGCTGATCGCCGGCTCCTTCTCCTTCGGCGGGCTGGCCGCACGCTTCATGGATGCCGAGCCGCTGATGCTCTGGCGCTATATCATGACCATCGCCGTCATGGCCGCCCTCGCCTTCGGCTTCTTCCGCGTGCCGGCAAGGTTCCCCAAGGAGGCCTGGCGCTTCCTGCTGCTCGGCGCCCTCATCGCGATCTACATGCTCACCATGTTCATGGCGCTGGAATTCACCAGCCCCGTCGCCACCGGCGCGGTCTTCACCCTCATGCCGCTTCTCAGCGCCGCCTTTGCGCTGCCGGTGCTCGGCCAGAAGACCCGGCCCGGCGTGCTCGCCGGCCTGATCATCGCCGCCGCCGGCGCAGTCTGGGTCATTTTCCGCGGCAATATCGACGCCATCCTGTCCTTCGATGTCGGCACCGGCGAGATGATCTTCTTCATCGGCGTCGTCGCCCATGCGCTTTATGTGCCGCTCATCCGCCGTTTCGACCGCGGCGAGCCGGCCGTCGCCTTCGGCTTCTGGGTCACGGTCGGCGCGACGCTCTGGCTCGTGCCGCCCGGCATCCGCGACCTGCTGCAGGTCGATTTCTCCGCCCTGCCCCTCGCCGTCTATGCAGCCGTCACCTATCTCGCGGTCGTCACCACCGCCGGCACCTTCCTGCTGCTGCAATATGCCTCGATGCGCCTGCCGGCCTCGAAAGTGCTCGGCTACGGCTACCTGACGCCAAGCTTCATCATCCTGCTCGAAGGTCTTCTCGGCCACGGCTGGGCCAGCCTGCCGGTGCTGGCCGGCGCGCTCGTCACCGCCTGCGGCCTCGCGCTCATGGCGCTCCTGCCGGACTGACCGTCAGGCCTGCTCCTCGCTGATGTCGAGGCCGGTCACGAAAAGCTGTTCGAGGAAGCGCGCCGCATCCTCGAAGCGCCCTTCGCCGGACTGGTCCTGTCCCAGCACCGCGCGCACCTGCACGTCGAAGTCGGCATAGTGCTGCGTGGTCGACCAGATCGAGAAAATCAGGTGGTAGGGATCGCATTTGGCGATCTTGCCCGCCTTGGCCCAGGCCCGGATGACCGCAGCCTTCTCGTCGACCAGCGATTTCAGCGGCCCCTTCAACTCGTCCTCGATATTCGGCGCGCCCTGCAGGATTTCATTGGCGAAGAGCCGACTTTCCCGGGGAAAATCCCGCGCCATTTCCAGCTTGCGGCGGATGTAGCTGCGGATTTCCGCCACCGGATTGCCCGCCGCATCGAACTCGCGCAGCGGATCGAGCCAGGTATCGAGCACACGGGTGATGAGCGCCCGGTGCATCGCCTCCTTGGTGCGGAAATAATAGAGCAGGTTCGGCTTGGACATGCCCGCCACCTCGGCGATCTGGTCCACCGTCGCGCCGCGAAACCCGTGCAGCGAAAACACCTCCAGCGCCGCTTCGAGGATCTGCTCCTCCTTCGCTTCCTGGATGCGTGTGCGCCGCTGTGTCTTCGCCGCCCTCGGTAATGCCATCGTGCCCCCTCGGCCATTCCGCTTCCCGAAAAACTGCCGGCAAATTCACCAGTTTAACCAGTCGCCATTTTCTTGGGCGCTTGCCCACGGTTTTTGGTTTTTCGGCTTGAGTGCCGCAACGGAAGCTGTAATGTTTACCAACCGGTCAAATTATCAGACAGTTATCAAGTAAAGGCAACTGCTGATCGGACGGCGCAAAACAACAATCGCGCTGCCAGCCGGTGGGAACAAATCGGGGCTGCAAAAGCCCAAAGACGTGGGAGCATACGACATGGCCGCACCCGGCGAGAACATGCGTGTCAACGCGGACCGCCTGTGGGATTCCCTCATGGACATGGCGAAGATCGGCCCCGGCATCGCCGGCGGCAACAATCGCCAGACCCTCACCGATTCCGATGCCGAAGGCCGCCGCCTCTTCCAGAAATGGTGCGACGCCGCGGGCCTGACGATGGGCGTCGACACCATGGGCAACATGTTCATGACGCGCGCGGGCACGGACCCCGACGCCCTGCCCGTCTATGTCGGCTCGCATCTCGACACCCAGCCGACCGGCGGCAAGTATGACGGCGTGCTCGGCGTGCTCGCGGGCCTCGAGGTCGTGCGCTCGCTCGACGATCTCGGCATCCGCACAAAGCACCCCATCGTCGTCACCAACTGGACGAACGAGGAAGGCGCGCGCTTCGCCCCCGCCATGCTCGCCTCCGGCGTCTTTGCCGGCGTGCATACGCAGGATTATGCCTACGGCCGCAAGGACCCGGAAGGCAAGACTTTCGGCGACGAGCTGAAGCGCATCGGCTGGATCGGCGACGAAGAGGTCGGCGCGCGAAAAATGCACGCCTATTTCGAATATCACATCGAGCAGGGCCCGATCCTCGAAGCCGAGAAGAAGGATATCGGCGTCGTCACCCACTGTCAGGGCCTCTGGTGGCTGGAATTCACGCTGACCGGCCGCGAGGCGCATACCGGCTCGACGCCGATGGCGATGCGCGTCAATGCCGGCCTTGCCATGTCGCGCATCCTCGAAATGGTGCAGACGGTCGCCATGGAGAACCAGCCGGGGGCCGTGGGCGGTGTCGGGCAGGTGTTCTTCTCGCCCAACTCACGCAACGTGCTGCCCGGCAAGGTCGTCTTCACCGTCGATATCCGCTCGCCCGACCAGAAGAAGCTCGACGGCATGCGCGCCCGCATCGAGGCGGAAGCGCCGAAGATCTGCGAAGCGCTCGGCGTCGGCTGTTCCGTCGAGGCGGTCGGCCATTTCGATCCCGTCACCTTCGACCCGGCCCTTGTCGCGACCGTCCGCAAGGCCGCCGAAGACCTCGGCTACAGCCACATGAACATCATCTCCGGCGCCGGCCACGACGCCTGCTGGGCCGCCAAGGTGGCCCCCGCCACCATGATCATGTGCCCCTGCGTCGGCGGTCTCTCGCACAACGAGGCGGAGGACATTTCGAAGGAATGGGCCGCCGCCGGCGCGGACGTACTGCTTCATGCGGTGATCGAGACGGCGGGGATCGCCGAGTAATGCCGCTCGCGGGCAACCCTCGCGAAGCCGACAAGCCACCACGATTTCGAAAATTCAGGGCCTGAACATACACGGCCTGATGTGATCGGGAGAACCAGCATGGCAGGCAAATCCGTTACCTTTACCTTCACCGGTCCAAAAGCCGAGGAGGCCGCAGAAGTGTTGTGGGTTCAATATCTGGATGGGGGACTCGATCAAGAGATCGAAGCACGCCTGGCTAAAAAAGGAATTGAAGATACCGATTACACATGGGTCGATGACACGCGGACAGTTGTCATTTCGACCAAGCAGTAGGAGGCAGCACGATGAGCACAGTCATCAAGGGCGGAACCATTGTCACCGCCGACCTGACCTACAAGGCGGACGTCAAGATCGAAGGCGGGAAGATCGTCGAGATCGGGCCGAACCTTTCCGGCGACGAGGTGCTGGATGCGGCGGGCTGTTATGTCATGCCCGGCGGCATCGACCCCCATGTCCATCTCGAAATGCCCTTCATGGGCACCTATTCGGCCGACGATTTCGAAAGCGGCACACGCGCCGGCCTTGCCGGCGGCACGACCATGGTGGTCGACTTCTGCCTGCCCGATCCCGGCCAGTCGCTGCTCGACGCGCTGAAGCGCTGGGACAACAAGTCGACCCGCGCCAATTGCGACTATTCCTTCCACATGTCGGTGACCTGGTGGGGCGAGCAGGTCTTCAACGAGATGAAGACCGTCGTGGAAGAGCACGGCATCAACACCTTCAAGCATTTCATGGCCTACAAGGGCGCGCTGATGGTGAACGACGACGAGATGTTCGCCTCGTTCCAGCGCTGCGCGGCGCTCGGCGCGCTGCCGCTCGTCCATGCGGAGAACGGCGACGTGGTCGCCGCCATGCAGCAGAAACTGATGGACGAGGGCAATAACGGGCCGGAAGGCCACGCCTATTCCCGCCCGCCCTCCGTCGAGGGCGAGGCGACGAACCGCGCCATCATCATCGCCGACATGGCCGGCGCGCCGCTCTATGTCGTACACACGTCCTGCGAACAGGCGCACGAGGCCATCCGCCGCGCCCGCCAGAACGGCATGCGCGTCTATGGCGAGCCGCTGATCCAGCACCTGACGCTCGATGAAAGCGAATATTTCAACAAGGACTGGGACCACGCCGCCCGCCGCGTCATGAGCCCGCCCTTCCGCAACAAACAGCATCAGGATTCGCTCTGGGCTGGCCTCGCGGCAGGCTCGCTGCAAGTGGTGGCGACCGACCATTGCGCCTTCACTACCGACCAGAAGCGTTTCGGCGTCGGCGATTTCCGCAAGATCCCCAACGGCACCGGGGGCCTGGAAGACCGCATGCCGATGCTCTGGACCTATGGCGTCAATACCGGCCGTCTCACCATGAACGAGTTCGTGGCCGTCACCTCCACCAACATCGCGAAAATCCTCAACGTCTATCCGAGGAAGGGCGCGATCCTCGTCGGCGCGGATGCGGATATCGTGGTGTGGGATCCCAAGCGCTCCAAGACCATCTCGGCGAAGAACCAGCAATCCTCCATCGAATACAATGTCTTCGAAGGCAAGGAGGTCACCGGCCTGCCGCGCTATACGCTGACGCGCGGCGTCGTCGCCATCGAGGAAGGCACCGTCAAGACCCGCGAGGGTCACGGCCAGTTCGTCAAGCGCGAGCCTTTCGCCGCCGTCAACAAGGCGCTGTCGACCTGGAAGGAAATCACCGCGCCGCGCAAGGTGGAGCGCAGCGGCATTCCGGCGAGTGGCGTCTAATGCCCGACGGCCGATCACTCTCCACCCTTCTTCTCGGCCTTGCTCTCGCCGGCCCGGCGGGAGCGGCAGCCGATATCGTCGATGGCAGCTACGGCGACAAGGAAGGCTGCCACTATGCCGAAACCGGCGAATCCTCCGGCGCCGACATCTTCTTCCTGCTCGACAAGGCGGGCGTCACCACCGCCGTTTCCTATTGCGAGTTCCAGGGCGAGGGAACGAAGACCGGCGAGGCCACGACCGTCAAGGCCGGCTGCCACGAGGAAGGCTCGGAAGAGGTCACGCCCTACGAACTGACGCTGACCCCGGGCAAGGATGGCTACACGATCAGCTTCCCCGACGGCACGCGCTGGGGGCCGCTGGCGAGGTGCGGGAAGTGACGGTCAGGCATCCGGCATATCGTCGCCTGCGTGGCAACCACCGCCTCGAAATGCGGCAGAAGCACCACGCACTCCTGCTCGTGGGACACTGTCCGGACGCGGTGCCCCGCACGCCCTCCCGAAAGAATTCCGCACACAGGACGATACGCCAGACAATGCCGATTGCAATGCCGGGAATGGACATGCAGTCTTGCGAAAACCGCGCTGTGCGAGGCGCTGAAAGATGAGCAGCATGGCCCCATCCGATACCGTCGTTGCAGCAAAAGACCTCGGCCTCACCTTCCAGACCGCCGATGGCCCGGTCACGGCGCTCACCGGCGTCAACCTCTCCGTCGAGAAGGGCGATTTCGTTTCCTTCATCGGCCCTTCCGGCTGCGGCAAGACGACATTCCTGCGCGTCATCGCCGATCTCGAAAAGCCGACTTCCGGCACAATCACCGTCAACGGCATGACGCCGGAGGAAGCCCGCCGGCACCGCGCCTACGGCTATGTCTTCCAGGCGGCCGCGCTCTATCCCTGGCGCACCATCGAGAAGAACATCGCCCTGCCGCTGGAAATCATGGGCTATTCGAAGGCCGACCAGAAGGCGCGCATCGAACGCACGCTCGACCTCGTCAACCTCTCGGGTTTCGGCAAGAAATATCCCTGGCAGCTTTCCGGCGGCATGCAGCAGCGCGCTTCCATCGCCCGCGCGCTCGCCTTCGACGCCGATCTTCTGCTGATGGACGAACCCTTCGGCGCGCTCGACGAAATCGTCCGCGACCATCTCAACGAACAGCTCCTGAAGCTCTGGGCGCGCACGAACAAGACCATCTGCTTCGTCACCCATTCGATCCCCGAGGCGGTCTATCTCTCGACGAAGATCGTCGTCATGAGCCCCCGCCCCGGCCGCGTCACCGACGTCATCGAATCCCCGCTACCGAAGGAACGCCCCCTCGGCATCCGCGAGACGCCGGAATTCCTCGAAATCGCGCACCGCGTCCGCGAAGGCCTGCGCGCCGGCCACAGCTATGAGGAGCACGCCTGATGCCGTCCTCCTCTCCATCCTCCCCCGCGAGGCGCTGACCCATGGAACAGGCAAGTTTCCTTCGTGACCGCCTGCTTCCGATAGGCACCGTGCTTATCGCCCTCCTCGCCCTCTGGTACGTCTTCGTCGTCGTGTTGAACGCGCCCTTCGAGCGCGACACGGCCGCGCGCGCCGGCACGAGCATCGGCTTCATGGAACTTCTGCCGAAGACGATGGCGCAGGAGCGCCCGGTTCTGCCCGCGCCGCACCAGGTCTTCGCAGAACTCTGGGACACCACCATCAACAAGGCGATCACCTCCAAGCGCAGCCTCGTCTATCATGCCTGGGTCACCCTTTCGGCAACGCTGCTCGGCTTTGCAATGGGGGCCGTGCTCGGCATCCTGCTCGCCGTCGCCATCGTGCATAACCGCGCGATGGACCGCTCGCTGATGCCCTGGGTCATCGCCAGCCAGACCATCCCCATCCTCGCCATCGCGCCGATGATCATCGTCGTGCTGAACGCCATCGGCATTTCCGGCCTGATGCCGAAGGCGCTGATCTCGACCTATCTCTCCTTCTTCCCCATCGTCGTCGGCATGGTGAAGGGGCTGCGCAGCCCCGAGCAGATTCAACTCGACCTGATGCACACCTACAACGCCTCCGCCGCGCAGACCTTCTGGAAGCTGCGCTGGCCCGCTTCCATGCCTTACCTCTTCACCTCGCTGAAAGTGGCGGTCGCCATCTCGCTCGTCGGCGCCATCGTCGGGGAACTGCCGACCGGCGCGGTCGCCGGCCTCGGCGCGCGCCTGCTCGCCGGCTCCTATTATGGCCAGACGGTGCAGATATGGGCAGCGCTCTTCATGGCGGCCGGGGTGGCGGCGCTGCTCGTCATCATCGTCGGCTTCGCCCATAGCCTCGTCCTCAAGCGCATGGGGGCACGGGCATGAATGTTTCGATCCTGATAGCCGCCGTCGTCTTCTGGCTCGCCGCCTGGGCGTTCAATGAGTGGCTGGTGCGCCGGAAATTCCTGAACCCCGCCGCGGACCGCGCCGCCCGCCTTGCCGTGCCGCTCATCTTCGGCCTCACCATTCTCGTCCTGTGGGAAGGCATCGTGCGGGGCTTCAACATCCCATCCGTCCTGCTGCCGCCGCCGAGCATGATCTGGACGCGGCTGATCAACTCCCTCCCGACGCTCTGGGCGGATTTCCGCCAAACCTTCCTCAAATCCGTGCTCGTCGGCTATGCGCTCGGCTGCGGCCTCGGCTTCCTCGTCGCCATCCTCATCGACCGCTCCCCCTTCCTGCAGAAGGGCCTTCTGCCGCTCGGCAATTTCGTCTCGGCCTTGCCGGTCATCGGCATCGCGCCCATCATGGTCATGTGGTTCGGCTTCGACTGGCAGTCGAAGGTCGCCGTCGTCGTCATCATGACCTTCTTCCCCATGCTGGTGAACACCGTCTCCGGCCTTGCCGCGACGAGCCACATGGAGCGCGACCTGATGCGCACCTATGCCGCCGACTGGTTCCAGACGCTGGTGAAGCTGCGCCTGCCGGCCGCCTGGCCCTTCATCTTCAACGCCCTCAAGATCAATTCCACGCTGGCGCTGATCGGCGCCATCGTCGCCGAGTTCTTCGGAACGCCCATCGTCGGCATGGGCTTCCGCATCTCCACGGAAGTGGGCCGCATGAATGTCGACATGGTCTGGGCCGAAATCGCGGTGGCCGCGGTGGCTGGCTCCGCCTTCTACGGGATCGTCGCGCTCATCGAGCGGGCCGTCACGTTCTGGCATCCGTCTGTCCGCGGTGGACAGGCGTAACAAGAAGAAAGAGGGAACTGACATGAAAACGAAGATCGCATCGCTGCTGCTGGCAAGCGCCTTCTCGCTTGCCGCGTTCCAGGCCGGGGCCGCCGACAAGGTGACGCTGCAGCTCAAATGGGTCACCCAGGCCCAGTTCGGCGGCTACTATGTCGCCAAGGACAAGGGCTTCTACGAGGAGGAAGGCCTCGACGTCGAGATCAAGCCGGGCGGCCCGGATATCGCCCCCGCGCAGGTGATCGCCGGCGGCGGCGCCGACGTCATCGTCGACTGGATGCCGTCTGCCCTCGCCAGCCGTGAAAAAGGCGTGCCGCTCGTCAACATCGCCCAGCCCTTCAAGTCCTCGGGCATGATGCTGACCTGTTTGAAGGAATCCGGCGTCAAGGGACCGGAGGACTTCAAGGGCAAGACGCTCGGCGTCTGGTTCTTCGGCAACGAATATCCGTTCCTGTCCTGGATGAGCCACCTGAAGATCCCGACCGAAGGCGGGCCGGATGGCGTGACTGTGCTCAAGCAGGGCTTCAACGTCGACCCGCTGATCCAGAAGCAGGCCGCCTGCATCTCGACCATGACCTATAACGAATACGGTCAGGTTCTCGATGCCGGCATCAAGCCGGAAGACCTCGTGACCTTCAAGTATGAGGACCAGGGCGTGGCGACGCTGGAAGACGGCCTCTATGTGATGGAGGACAAGCTCAAGGACCCGGCCTTCAAGGACAAGATGGTCCGGTTCGTGCGCGCCTCCATGAAGGGCTGGAAATATGCGGAGGAAAATCCGGACGAAGCGGCCGGGATCGTTCTGGAGAACGACTCGACCGGCGCCCAGACCGAAGCACACCAGAAGTTCATGATGGGCGAGGTCGCCAAGCTGACCGCCGGTTCCAACGGCGCGCTCGACGAGGCCGATTACAAGCGCACGGTGGAATCGCTGCTCGCCGGCGGCTCCGATCCCGTTATCTCCAAGGAGCCGCAGGGCGCCTGGACGCACGAGATCACGGACGAGGCCCTGAAGTAATCCTCGTTTCGAGAACAGGGAACGTGCGGGGGCCTGCCCCCGCACGTTTCGTTTTGCGCGGCTGAAAACCGCATGGCACCGCGCCGCATTGCCATGGAAATGCCAGACGCCTAAAATAATGAGGCACCATTCCGTTGCCCCTTGTAAGGATGACGGACGCCAATTACATAGACCGCACAGTTGGACCGGAACAGGCTGGGGAGCCGTTCCGCATCCACGATACTGGCAGGCAATAGGGTCCGGCAGAACGACAAGAAGATCGCCCGGATCAAGATCATAAAGTTCATGCTTTTTGGGAAAGTTCGGCCTATGGCTTCTGGACGCAGGACAATTCTCTCTTTTTCCGTCGCCGCCTTCATGACGGCCACCCCCGTCCTTGCTCTCGCCGATGAGGCCCCGGGCGATACCGCCGGGCAGCAGCAGACGCAAAATCTCCCGGCAATCGTGGTAACGAGCGCCGAACCGCACGCCATCGTCGACCGCGTGATCGCGACCGGCACGATCCAGGCGGTCGAAGAGGTTTACGTCACGCCGCTCGTCGAAGGCCTTTCCATCCGCACGCTCGCCGCCGATGTCGGCGACAGGGTGGAGAAGGACAGCACGCTCGCCACGCTGAACGACGACGCCCTCCTCCTGCAGAAGAGCCAGACCGAAGCTTCGCTCGCCAAGGCCGAGGCCGCGCTGGCGCAGATCAAGGCGCAGCTTGCCGAAGCCAGGGCCAATGCCGACGAAGCCGTCCGTGCCCGCGACCGCGCGCAGAAACTCGCAAAATCCGGCTCGCAGTCGCAGGCCGCCGCCGACCAGGCCGTTGCGGCCGCGGATGCAGCGCTTGCCCGCGTCACATCCGCCGAGCAGGCGATTGCGGTGTCCGAGGCCGATATCAAGGTGGCCCAGTCGCAGATCGACGATATCGACCTGAAGCTTGCCCGCACCGCGGTCAAGTCGCCGGTCGCCGGCATCGTTTCCGCCCGCACCGCCAAGATCGGCGCGATTGCCAGCGGCGCGGCCTCCCCGCTCTTCACCGTCATTCGCGACGGCGAGATCGAACTGAAGGCCGATGTATCCGAGGATGCGGTGCTGAAGCTCGCACCGGAACAGAAGGTCACCGTCACGCTGGCCGGCGGCGCGGCGACGCTTACCGGAACGGTCCGCCTCGTCGAACCGACGCTCGATCCGCAAAGCCGCCTCGGCCATGTCTATATCCGCTTTGCCGAACCGGATCAGGCACGCGCCGGCATGTTCGCCAGCGCCGAGATCGTCGTCGCCGAGAAGAAGGGCCTCGCGCTGCCGCTTTCCGCCATCACTACGGCGGATGGCAGGACGGTGGCCCGCAAGGTCGAGAACGGCATCGTCACGCTGGTTCCGGTCGAGACCGGCATCCAGGACGGCCAGTTCGTCGAGATCGTCAGCGGCCTTGTCGCCGGCGACGAGGTGGTCGCCAAGGCCGGCGCCTATGTTCGCGACGGCGACCGGATCAACCCGGTGCATGGCGAGCAGGCCTCCGCCACGAAATGACACGAGCGCCCCGCCGCGGCGGGGCCGCTTCCGCAGCCTGCGGGAGCGATGCCGGGCGAGATGTCCGGTGGCATGCGGGTGATCCGGAAAGGGCCGGCACCCGAGCAACATCCGGTCTCTCAACAAGGACTTCGGGGACATGAACTTTTCAGCTTGGTCCATTCGCAATCCGATTGCGCCGCTGCTCGCCTTCTTCCTGCTGATCTATGTCGGCATCCAGTCGTTCTATGCGCTGCCGATCACGCGCTTTCCGAACATCGACGTTCCTATCGTCGCCATTTCCGTGACGCAGAGCGGCGCGGCCCCGGCCGAGCTTGAGGTCCAGGTCACCAAGGAGATCGAGGACGCGGTCGCCGGCATCGAGGGCGTCGACGACATCATGTCGACCGTCACCGACGGCAGCTCCGTGACCTCCGTGCTCTTCGAGATCGAAAAGCCGACGAACCAGGCATTGCAGGACGTCAAGGACGCCATCGACCGCATCCGCAGCGACCTGCCCGCCTCCGTCGAGGAGCCGGTCGTCACCAAGATCGACGTGGAAGGCCAGGCGATCCAGAGTTTCGCCGTCTCCTCGCCCAACATGACGCTGGAAGAGCTGTCCTGGTTCGTCGACGACAAGGTCAAGCGCGCCCTGCAGGGCCAGCCCGGCATCGGCAAGATCGACCGCTTCGGCGGCGCCGACCGCGAGGTGCGCGTCGACCTCAACCCGGACAAGCTCGAATCCTTCGGCATTTCCGCCGCCGACGTGAACCGCCAGATCCGCAGCATGAATGCCGATGTCGGTTCCGGCCGCGGCCAGATCGCCGGCGCCGAGCAGGCGATCCGCACGCTGGGCGACGCCCGCTCGGTCGAAAAGCTCACCAATACGATGATCGCCCTGCCGAACGGCCGCTTCGTGCGGCTTTCCGAACTGGGCAGGATCACCGACACCTATGAGGAGCCGCGCTCCTTCTCGCGCTTCAACGGCAACCCGGTCGTCACCTTCGCGGTCTTCCGCTCCAAGGGCGCGAGCGAGGTGACGGTGGCCGAATCCGTCGCCAAGTCGCTCGACAAGGTGCGGGCGCAGTATCCCGACGTCTCCATCGAACTGGTCGACGACGCCGTCTACTTCACCTACGGCAACTACGAGGCGGCGCTGCACACGCTGATCGAGGGCGCGCTGCTCGCCGTCATCGTCGTGCTGCTGTTCCTGCGCAACTGGCGGGCGACGCTGATCTCCGCCGTGGCGCTGCCGCTGTCGGCCATTCCCACCTTCTTCATCATGGACCTGCTGGGCTTCTCGCTGAACCTCGTCTCGTTCCTGGCGCTGACGCTCGCAACCGGCATCCTCGTCGACGACGCGATCGTGGAGATCGAGAACATCGCGCGGCACATCCGCATGGGCAAGACGCCCTACCGGGCCGCCATCGACGCCGCCGACGAAATCGGCCTCGCCGTCATCGCGACGACCTTCACCATCATCGCGGTCTTCGTGCCGGTCTCCTTCATGCCGGGCATTCCGGGCCAGTACTTCATCCAGTTCGGCCTGACGGTCGCCGTCGCGGTGTTCTTCTCGCTCGTCGTCGCGCGCCTCATCACCCCGGTCATGGCCGCCTATCTCATGCGCTCGGGCGATGCGGACGGCCATGGCGAGGAGGAGGAAGGCCCCTTCATGCGCGGCTATACCTGGCTCGTCAAAAAGACGACGGGCAAGTGGTACACCCGCTATGCGACGCTTGCCGCCGCCATCGCCTTCCTCGTCGCCTCCGTCGCCCTGCTCTCCACCGTGCCCGGCAGCTTCCTGCCGCCGGAAGACGCCTCGCGCGTCGTGCTCTCCGTCGAGCTGCCGCCGGATGCGATGCTGGACGACACGGACCGCACGACCACGCAGATCTACGATCGCGTCAAGAATATCGACGGCGTGCAGAGCGTCTTCGTGCTCGGCGGCTCCTCGCCGAAGGGGGACCTAGAACTGCGCCGCGCCTCGGTGACGGTCATCCTCGACAAGCTCGAACACTCGCTCACCCACAAGCTGGTGAACGACGTGCTCGGCGGCATTCCGGTGATCGGCCAGTATCTGCCGAAGCTGGAGGCCAAGGGCCGCCTGCGCCCGCAATGGGATATCGAGAAGGAAATCTTCGCGACGCTGCGCGATATCCCGGACGTGCGCATCATCAAGCTCAACGACCGCGGCGAGCGCGACCTTGCGTTCAACCTGCTTTCCAACAACGAGGCGGACCTCAACAGCACCGTCGCCGTTCTGGAAGCCAAGCTCCGCGCCGATCCGGTCCTGTCCAATGTCAGCTCGGAAGGCTCGCTGCCGCGGCCGGAACTGCAGATCCGCCCGCGCGACGACCAGATGGCCCGCTTCGGCATCACCACGGCCCAGATATCGGAAGTCGTGCGCGTCGCCACCATCGGCGATATCGATTCCCAGCTCAGCAAGGTCTCGCTCGACGACCGCCTGATCCCCATCCGGGTGCAGGTGGACCGCGGCTTCCGCACCGATCTTGCCGCCATCCGCAACCTGAAGATCCAGACGGCCGGCGGCCAGTTCGTGCCGCTCTCCTCCGTGGCGGATATCGACTATTCGGAAGGCCCCAGCTCGGTGAAGCGGCACAACCGCAACCGCGTCGTCTCCATCGGCTCCGACCTCCGGCAGGGCGTCGCGCTCGACACGGCCACCGCCCGCTTCAAGGAAATCGCCGCCAGCATCGACATGCCGCCGACCGTGCAGTTCGCGGAAAGCGGCGATGCGGAGGTCCAGGCCGAGATGCAGCAATCCTTCGGCAACGCCATGCTGCTCGGCCTGCTTCTGGTGCTGATGGTGCTGATCCTGCTCTTCAAGGACGTGATCCAGCCCTTCACCATCCTGCTCTCGCTGCCGCTCGCCATCGGCGGCGTGGCGGCGGGCCTGATCCTGACGCAGAACGCGCTCTCCATGCCCGTCCTCATCGGCATCCTCATGCTGATGGGCATCGTGACGAAGAACGCCATCCTGCTCGTCGACTTCGCCATCGAGATGATGCACCACGGCATGGACCGGGTGGAAGCCATGATCGAGGCCGGCCGCAAGCGCGCGCGCCCCATCGTCATGACCTCCATCGCCATGTCCGCCGGCATGTTGCCCTCGGCGCTCGGCGTCGGCGAAGGGGGCTCCTTCCGCTCGCCCATGGCCATCGCGGTGATCGGCGGCATCATCGTCTCGACCGTGCTGTCGCTGGTCGTCGTGCCGTCCTTCTTCCTGATCATGGACGACGTCTCGCGCCTTCTCGGCTGGCTGTTCGGCCGCTTCGTCGGCAAGAAGGACGAGGAGCTGCTGGCGATGGAGCCGGAGGCCCTCACCCGCCTTGCCGACCAGACGGCCCGCGACGTCAACGATCTGGAAAAGCGCATCGAGACGCTCGAAAAGAAGAACGGCGAACGCAAGCCCTTCAGCGTGGTGCATCACTCGCCGCTCGCCGCCGAGTAATTCCGCCGCAAACACGAACGGCCGGCCCGGCGAAAACGGGCCGGCCGTTTTTATATTCATTGATCGAAATCAAGTAAGACTTCCCCAACCTCGACTATCGTTCTGTCATCGAAATTCGAACGACGCCTGCGGGAGCATGGAGTGAGATCGATGAACAGGCTGATGAAACCCGGCGCACGGGAACGCGAAACCCTTCTCAATTCGGGCCTTCTGTCCGTGCTCGGCGTGGAAAGCGTGGCGGCGATGATGGAAATCGCGGCCATCGGCAGCCTGCCGGCCCGCCAGATGCTGTTCCGTGAGGGCGAGCCGGCGGATATGCTGCATTGCGTGCTGTCCGGCTATGTCCGCGTCTACAAGCTCGACCCCGACGGGCGGGAGGCCGATGTGGAGCTTTACGGCCCCGGCGACCTGATCGGCGCCAGCGTCGTGCTCGACGGCGGCCGCTACCGCGCCACCGCGCAGGCCGCGGAACCCTCGCTGATCGCCCGGTTCGACCTGAAGCGCGTGCGCGATATCGCCAGCCGCCGGACGGACCTCGCCATGGCCCTCGCCACATCGCTTTCGGGCCAGCTCGCAAGGGCCTTCGCAAGCCTTGCCGACGACCGGCTGCACACCGCGCCGCAGCGCGTCGCGCACTACCTGCTGGCGCATTGCACGGCGGACGGCAAGCCGGCGAGCTTCCGCCTGCCCTACCAGAAGAGCCTCCTCGCCGGCAAACTGGGTCTTGCCCCCGAGGCGCTGTCCCGCGCCTTCTCCATGCTGCGCAATCACGGCGTCAGCGTGCGCGGCCGTCTCGTCCATATCGGCGACCCGGAAGCCCTGCGGCGAATCTGACCGGGGTTACCCGTCGAGGCGTTCCAGTCGCCCGGCAGCGATATGGGCCTCGACCCAGCGCCGCTCCGCGGCGAAGGGATGCCATTGCCAGCCCTCATGGCCGAAGCCGGCTATGCAGACGCGGTCTCCCGCCGCCGCCACACTCTCCAGCACATGGGCGATAGTGACCAGCCCCGAACTCGGCACGACATAGAGTGTGGGATCGAAGGCCGCGAGCGAAACGTCCAGCGCCCGATGGGCCGCGGCCGGAACGATCTTCAGAGACCGGCCGGTCGCCTCGCAGAAAGCCGCAAAGCCGGCCGTATAGTCATCGCAG
Source organism: Shinella zoogloeoides (assembly GCF_020883495.1). Lineage (NCBI taxonomy): Bacteria > Pseudomonadati > Pseudomonadota > Alphaproteobacteria > Hyphomicrobiales > Rhizobiaceae > Shinella > Shinella zoogloeoides. The sequence goes on from NZ_CP086610.1 coordinate 2,557,099, forward strand.
AAATCGTCGAGGTCGGGGTGGCTGCGCGCGAGCGGGCCGCGCAATGCGGCAAAGGTCTCCGGCGCGCGCACGCACCAGATTTCCCTTGCCTGCCGCACGCTCCCGCTGGCCTTCCATTGTCCCCCTGCCAGCATTTCCAGCGCCGGACGGCCGGTATTGCAGACGGCGACGATATCCGTCCTGACGCCGCCCGGGCCCGCAGAGCGGCAGAGGTTGAACCGGATGACCGTGTCGGCGCTGTCGATGGTCGCCGCCAGCCCTTCCGGAACGGACCCGTTACCGACGATGGCGATCCGGCGCGTCATGCTGCCCCTATCCTTCCCGTTCCACAAATTCTCGCAGTTCCTGCGTCCGGTTGCGCGTCAGCTCGGCAAGGCAGCCTGAAACCAGCATGGCCTCCGCCTGCCCGCCCCGCGCCTGAAAGCCCGCCAGCACGCACTGGCCGTCGCGATAGCCGATCCAGGCGCGCTGGGCGCTCTTCAGCGCATCGGCGGCCGCCGGCTGCCCTTCGTATTCGTCGTCCAGCGCCCGCGCCTTGGCCAGCGCCTTGCGGTATTCGGCGTTGAGGGCCGCATCCTCGGCCTCGTATTCACGGTAGGCGCAATCGTTGAGATCGGGCTGCGCGGTGGCCTTGCCACAGTCGAGCGTCGGAGCGCCATCCTGCGCAAGAGCGGCGATGGCGGAGACGAACAGGACGACCGCCGCAAGACCCGGGCGAAGGGCGGGCACTCTCACGCCGCCCCGGCCGGCTTGCAGCCCTCGGCCTTGAGGACGCGCCGCGTGGCCGGCGGATACTTACCCAGCAGCGCGGCGGGGCGGATGGGGCGCGGCGTGAAGCCGCCGCCGCAGTTGGGGCAGACGCCGCCGAGAACCGTCGAAACGCAGCTAGCGCAGAATGTACATTCGAAGGTGCAGATCATCGCCTCCTCGCTTTCCGGCGGCAGGTCGCGGTCGCAGCATTCGCAGTTCGGTCTCAGTTCCAGCATGGTCCACCGTTCATGGGAAGGCGGGACGGATATTCGTCTCGCGCGAGGATCGAGCCGGATTGTCGGCATGGGCGCGCCGTCGCGCAAGCGCGAAATCGGGCGCGCTCCCGTTTTCCGCCGGGCAAAACGAAAAAGCCCGGCGCGAAGCCGGGCTTGAAAGTCGAAGCGGCCGGGCGGCATGCATGCGCCGCCCGTTCCGTGAACCGATTACTGGTTCTCGACGTAGGTGTACTTGCCGTCGTCACCCTTCTTCCAAGTGTACATGACGTAGTCCGGACGGGTGATGTCGCCCTTTTCGTCGAAGCCGAGTTCGCCGATAGCGGTCTTGAAGGGACCCTTCGCCTTGATGGCTTCGGAAACGGCCTGCGGGTCGCTGCTGCCGGCAGCCTTGGCTGCTTCTGCGATGACCTGGAGAGCGGCGTAGGAGTAGAGCGTGTAGGCTTCAGGTTCGAAGCCGGCAGCGCGGAACTTCTCTACGAGTTCCTTGGCGGACTCGTTCTTACGCGGGTCCGGTGCGAAGGTCATCAGCGTGCCGTCTACGGCGTCGCCGGCGATCGAGGCCAGCTCGTTCGAAACGATGCCGTCGCCCGACATGAAGGTCGCCTTCAGGCCCTGGTCGGCGGCCTGGCGTTCCATCAGGCCGAACTCGGTGTGCAGACCGCCCCAGTAGACGACGGAAACGCCGGCTTCCTTCATCTTGGCGATGAGAGCGGAGAAGTCCTTGTCACCGATGTTGACGCCTTCATAGATGGATTCGGTGATGCCGGCTTCGTTCATCGCCTTCTTGGTTTCGTCGGCAAGGCCCTGACCATACGGGGTCTTGTCGTGCAGGACGGCAACCTTGGCGTCCTTGAAGTTGGCGGCGATGTAGGAGCCTGCTACGGCGCCCTGCTGGTCGTCACGGCCGCAGGTACGGAAGGTGTTCCACAGGCCGCGTTCCGTGTAGGTCGGGTTGGTGGAAGCCGGGGAAACCTGCAGGATGCCGTTTTCGGCGTAGATTTCCGAGGTCGGGATGGAAACGCCCGAGTTGAAGTGACCGACAACGAACTTCACGCCGTCAGCAACGAACTTGTTGGCGACCGAAACGCCCTGCTTCGGGTCGGAAACGTCGTCGCCGAGCACGACCTTGATCTGCTCGCCGTTGATGCCGCCGGCAGCGTTGATGTCAGCGGCCGCCTGCTCGACGCCCTTCTGGATCTGCGCGCCGAATGCAGCGTTCGGGCCGGTCAGCGGGCCGCCGACGCCGATCAGGATGTCGGCCCAGGCGCTGCCGCTGAAAGCGACCATTGCAGCCAAAGCAACAGCCGACATGAGAGACTTCTTCATTGTGTTACTCCCAAAATTTATAGCGGGTTGGTTTCAACCGGTCGCAACACCCGCATTCATTGCGCCGATATCCTTATGCCGCAGCCGGAAACCGGCTGCGGAGTTCCCTCTGGTTACTTGGATTTCCAGGAAAAAGGCGATGCCTTTTCATAGAGCCAGTAGTAGTTGTTGGTCATCTGCCGCGTACGATAGTAGCGATAGCCGAGCGTAGCAAACAACAAAAGCACGACAGTGTCCACGACATAGTATTGCGGCGACACCATGGTGCCGTGGAAGAGCGCATGGTGGATGAAGCGGATCGCCGCGCCGAGAAGAAGCACGTAGACGACCAGCGTCCCGTAGTTCTGCCAGTTTTCCGCAACGCTCTTGCCCGTGCGCCACGCCGTCCAGCCGCCCATGATGACGGTGATGAAGAGGAACTGCCAGATCGACGGTTCTTCGTAGAGAATTCCCTGCATTGTTCTTGTCTCCCCTACCGGATCCGTCTCAGTGCCTGCCGCCTTCGAGATAGGCCGCGCGCACTTCCGGATTGGCCAGAAGTTCCTTGCCCGAACCGCTCATCGTCACCTGTCCGTTGACCATGACATAGGCCCGGTCGGAGAGCTTGAGAGCGGCAAAGGCGTTCTGCTCGACGAGGAACACGGTCAGCCCCTCGGTCTGGTTCAGCACCTTGATCGCGTCGAAGATGCCCTTGACGATCAGCGGGGCGAGACCCAGCGACGGTTCGTCGAGAAGCAGCAGCTTGGGACGCGCCATCAACGCGCGGCCGATGGACAGCATCTGCTGCTCGCCGCCCGAAAGCGTGCCGCCACGCTGGGCCTGACGCTCTTTCAGGCGCGGGAAGAGCGTGAAGATCTTCTCCACGTCCTCGTTGAAATACTTCAGATTGTCGAGGCTCGCGCCCATCTGGAGGTTTTCGAACACCGTCATGCGCGGGAAGATGCGGCGACCTTCCGGCGACTGCGCGATGCGACGGCGGGCGATGAGATGCGTCGGCAGGCGCGTGATGTCCTCGCCATCGAAGATGACGGTGCCGGTGCGGGCCTGCGGGCTGCCGCAGATCGTCATCATCAGGGTCGACTTGCCGGCGCCGTTGGCGCCGATCAGCGAGACGATCTCACCCTTCTTGACCTCGACATTGACGCCGGCGAGCGCGCGGATGTTACCGTAATAGGTTTCCACGCCCTGGACGCTGAGAAGCGTATCGCTCATCAGTGCGGCCCTCCCTGCGTGTCTTCAATCTCTTCGATCACCTCTTCGACCTCATCATCTTCGACACCGAGATAGGCCGCGATAACCTTCGGATCGTTCTTCACATGGTCCGGCGTGCCGTCGGAGATCTTCTGCCCGTATTCGAGCACGACCACATGGTCGGAGATTTCCATGACGACCGACATGTCGTGCTCGATGAGCAGGATCGACGTGCCGCTGTCCTTGCGGATGGAGCGCAGGAGTTCGTTGAGCGCGAGCGACTCGCGCGGGTTGAGGCCGGCGGCCGGCTCGTCGAGGCACAGGAATTCCGGCCCCGTGCACATGGCGCGGGCGATTTCCAGACGCCGCTGCGCACCGTAGGGCAGGTCGCCCGCCGGATCGTCGGCGCGATCGATGAGATCGGCCTTTTCCAGCCAGTAGCGGGCGATATCGACCGATTCCGCCGCGGCCTTCTTGTAGGCCGGCATGCCGAGCAGGCCGAGAACCGTGTAGCCGGAGGCCTTCATCAGCATGTTGTGCTGGGCTACGAGCAGGTTTTCCAGAACCGTCAGGCCCGAGAAGAGCCGGATGTTCTGGAAGGTGCGCGCCACCTTGGCGTCCCGGTTGACCTCGAAGTCGGTCATCCGCTCCAGCAGGAATTCCTTGCCCGCCTTCTGGCGCATGGTGATCATGCCCATGGTCGGCTTGTAGAAGCCGGTCACGCAGTTGAAGACCGTGGTCTTGCCGGCGCCGTTCGGGCCGATAAGCGCGGTGATATCGCCGCGATAGGCTTCGAAGGAGAGGTCGTTGATGGCCATGAGACCACCGAAGCGCATCGAGAGATGCTCGACCTTGAGGATGGGATCTTTCGTCATCGTATTCGTCGCTACCGTATTCGTCAGGGTCGCCATCAGCCGTGCCCTTCCTTGGTGAAGCTGCCGGAGACTGCCTTGCGCTCCTTGAGGAAGGCGGTCGGCTCACGGCTTCCGACGAAGCCGCGCGGCTTCCAGACCATGACCACGACCATGGCGAGGCCGAAGATCAGCATGCGGTAGAGTTCCGGCGTGAAGTCCGGTCCGAAGATGGCCTTGAGGAAGGTCATCTCGCGCAGCAGCTCCGTGCCGCCGACCATGACGGCCGCCGCGATGGCGATGCCGACGAGCGAACCCATGCCGCCGAGAACCACGATGGCGAGGATGATCGCCGATTCGAGGAACACGAAGCTTTCCGGCGAAACGAAGCCCTGGCGCACGGCGAAGAAGGAGCCGGCGAAGCCGCCGAACATCGCGCCGATGGAGAAGGCCGTCAGCTTGGTCGTCACCGTGTTGATGCCGAGCGAGCGGCAGGCGATCTCGTCCTCGCGCAGCGCTTCCCAGGCGCGGCCGATCGGCATGCGGCGCAGGCGGATCGTCACATAGGCGGTGAGCAGGGCCAGCGCCAGGATGAGATAGAACAGGAACACCTTGTAGTAGGCCGAGGACATCGGCAGGCCGAAGGCCTTGGCGAAGTTGTTCGGCGCGCTGACGTCGAAGGACCAGATGCCGAAGACCGAAGCCTTGGGAATGCCCGAGACACCGAAGGTGCCCTTGGTCACTTCCGTCCAGTTGATGAGGACGAGGCGGATGATCTCACCGAAGGCGAGCGTCACGATGGCGAGGTAGTCGCCCTTCAGGCGCAGCACCGGGAAGCCGAGGATCATGCCCCAGAAGGCGGCGAGGATGCCGGCGAGCGGCAGCAGGACCCAGAAGGAGAAGCCGAACTGCTGCGACAGAAGCGCGTAGGAATAGGCGCCCACCGCATAGAAGGCGACGTAGCCGAGGTCGAGCAGGCCGGCGAGGCCCACGACGATATTCAGACCCCAGGCCAGCATCACATAGATGAGGATCTGGATGCCGAAATTGTCGACCCACTTCAGCGAGCCCTGCACGCCGAAGAGCATCATCATCAGCGGCGGATAGAACAGCAGCGCGACGATGGCGATCTTGCTGAAATTGCGCTTGAAGAAGCTCTCTTCCGTGTCCGCGCCGGCCTTCGAGGCGCCCGCGGCCTTGCGGGCGGCAAGGAAGGGACCGAGATAGGCGACGGACAGGAAGCGGCCGACGGCGGCGATGATCACGAAGATCGCGAGCAGCCCCCAGCGCTGGTTCAGCACCAGCTCGTTGCGGATGTTCTGCGTGGTCTCGAGACCGACGAAGAGAACGAAGAGGCCGAGCGAGACGAGGCCGGCAAAAAAGCCCTCGCGCAGAGCCCGCGCCGTCAGGTTCCCGCCGGCGCTCTCATGGGTGTTGGAAATGTTGGACATGAAATCAAACCTTCTCGACTTCCGGTCGTCCGAGAATACCGGACGGCTTGAAGATCAGGACGATGGCGAGGATGGAGAACGTCGCGACGTCCTTGTAGTCGATGGTGAAGTAGGCGGACCACAGGCTCTCGATGAGGCCGATGAGCAGGCCGCCGAGAACGGCGCCCGGCAGCGAGCCGATACCGCCCAGAACCGCAGCCGTGAAGGCCTTGACGCCCGGAATGAAGCCGTCGGTGAAGACGGTCACGCCGTAGTACATCAGGTACATGGTGCCGGCGACGGCGGCGAGCGAGGCGCCCATGATGAAGGTCACGGAGATCGTGCGGTCCACGTCGATGCCGAGCAGCGCCGCCATCTTGCGGTCCTGTTCGGTGGCGCGCTGGGCGCGACCGAGCGAGGTCTTGTTGACGATGTACCAGAAGGTCGTGAGCAGCACGACCGTCAGCACCATGATAATGATCTGCTTGAGCGAGATCGCGATGCCGAAGACGTTGTAGACCGAGGAAACCAGCGGCGGGATCGGCTTGTTGCGCGGGCCCTGGGTAACCTGGATGAAGTTCGACAGCGCGATCGACATGCCGATGGCGGTGATCAGCGGCGCGAGGCGGAAGGATCCGCGCAGCGGCCGGTAGGCGACCTTCTCGATCGTCCAGTTCCACAGCGATGCGGTGAGCATCGCGGCGGCGATCATGACCAGGAGCAGGATGACGACCGGAAGGCCGACGAACACGCTGGTCAGGACGAGGAAGGTGATGAGAGCGGCAAATCCGCCGAGCATGAAGATATCGCCATGGGCGAAGTTGATCATGCCGATGATGCCGTAAACCATGGTGTAGCCGATGGCTATCAGACCATAAATCGAGCCAAGCGTCAGCCCGTTGACGAGCTGCTGGACGAAGTACTCCATATAAATCCCCCGGATGCAGTTCCTGATGGGCCGCATCTCTTGTTTTTGTCGCTCTTTTCGAGCTTGTTTGGACAATGCGGATTCCATACCGCTTTCGATGCAAAAGGGAAGCCCAAAAAGCCCGGATCGACAATTTCTTTGGAAAGAAGCGCCGAATGACGCCTTTAACGCCATGGAAACCAAAAAATGGGCGGAAGAATCGGCACTTTTGCCCAAAAACATGCACGAAAGTCGCAAGGACCCGTCCCATTTCGGGACAGGTGCGGCGGGCGGCCCAGGCCGGTTTCAGCGCGTGGCGAAATCCACCGACAGATGGTGGCTGCGGGCCATCGTCTTGAGGTCGTCCACCAGCGCCTGCGCGAAGCTGCGGGCCACGACGAGATCGAAACGCGCCTCGCCGGTCCGGGCGAGATTGACGGCAAGATGATTGCAGCGGACGTTCGCCGCCCGGCCGACCGGGAAGGCGTCGGGATGCAGGTCGACGGCGATGCCGTTCGCCAGGATGCGGGCCGCATCGGGACCGCTGAGCGTGAGGACGACCCGCCCGTGGCTCTGGTCGCAGACATGGGCGCGCGCGCCGAGCCGGGCGTCGAGTTCGGCGGCAAGCGTTTCCGGCGCATGCGTTTCCGCAAGCACCAGCCATTCGCCAGGCCCGCAGAAACGGGCCTCGACCGTGCCCTCCGCAGCAAGAAGGGCCGCGACCTCCGCGGAGTGGCCGGGCGCGGCCAGCACCACGGCGAGCGCCGGCGCGCGGTGGACGGCCAGATGATTCGCCCGATGCTCGGAGATCGCCCCGATGGTGCCGTCCAGCGCATGCGCCGCCTGATAATCGTAAGCCATCGCCCTCACCTCACGTCGTCAGCTTGCGGTTTTCCGGATCGACGAAGACCGGGTTGCAGACCTCCGCCATGGTCTCGACGCCGCGCAGCCGGTCCCACACCACGATCTTCTCGCCATAGCGCTCGCGGCCGGACTTGAGGAAGGCGAGCGCGATGTGCCCGCCGAGCGTCGGCGAGAAGCAGGCGGAGCTGACCCAGCCCTGATCGTTCAGCGTCGAGGGCTTGGCGCCGTCCTTGAGCAGATGCGCGCCCGCCCGCAGATCCTGCTCGGCCTCCAGCGCCCGCAGGCCGACGAGCTGCGCACGGTCGGCGGCGGTCAGGCCGAAGCGGGCGGAAAGGCGCTTGCCGATGAAATCCGGCTTGGACGCGCCCATCATGCGCCCGAGGCCGGCGTCGTCCGGCGTCACGCGGCCGTCGAATTCGGCATGGGTCACATGTCCCTTCTCGATGCGCAGCACGTTCAGCGCCTCGACGCCGTAGGCGCAGAGGCCGTGCGGTTCGCCCGCACGCATCAACGCATCCGCCACCGCCTCGCCGTATCCCGCCGGCACAGCCAGCTCATAGGCAAGCTCGCCGGAGAAGGAGATGCGGAAGAGCCGCGCCTTGAGATTGCCCTTCAGCCGCACTTCGCGCGCGGCGAGGAACGGGAAGGCCGCGTTGGAAACGTCGTCCTCGACCACGGCCTGCAGGATGGCGTGCGCCTTCGGCCCGGCAAGCGACATCTGCGCCCATTGGTCGGAGACGGAGAGAAAGCGCACCCGCAGCTCCGGCCAGAGCGCCTGCGCGGCAAATTCCATATGCGACAGCACGCCGGCCGCCATGGCGGTCGTGGTCGTGACGAGGAAATGCTCCTGCGCCAGCCGGCTCACGGTGCCGTCGTCATAGACCATGCCGTCTTCGCGCAGCATGAGGCCATAACGCGCCTTGCCGACCGGCAGCCGGAGGACCGGATTGCAATAGAGCCGGTCGAGGAATTCGGCGGCATCCGGCCCGAAGACCTCGATCTTGCCGAGCGTCGAGACATCGCAAAGGCCGGCCTTTTCCCGCACGGCGCGCACTTCGCGGTCGACGCTTTCCCGCCAGGTCCTCTCCCCCGTTTTCGGGAACCAGGACGGACGATACCACAGGCCGGAATCGACGAAGGCCGCGCCGTTGGCCGTCGCCCAGCCATGGAGCGGCGAGCGGCGGACGGGCATGGCATGTTCGCCGACGGCGGTGCCGGCCAGCGCGCCGAAGGAGACGGGCGTGTAGAACGGCCGGAAGGTGGTCGTACCGACCTCGGCGGGGCTGACGCCGCGCATGGCGGCAAGGATGCCGATGGCGTTGACATTGCCGAGCTTGCCCTGGTCGGTCGCCATGCCGCTCGTCGTATAGCGCTTGGCGTGCTCGACATGGCCGAAGCCCTCGCGCACGGCAAGGCCGAGATCGCCGGTGTGCACGTCGTTCTGGAAATCGACGAAGGCCTTGGATTTGCCCCCCGGCACATGCCAGAGCGCCGTGAAGGACGGGTCGGCCTCTCCGCCGATGGCGGGCGGCGCGAATTCCGCGACCGGCCGCCCGAGCGCTTCCACGAAGGCTGACGCCCTGCGCGCGCCGTCCTCGAAACAGTCGGCAAGGCGGTAGCGCCCCGCCGCCGCCCCGGCCATTGCAAGGCCCGGGCCGGCGTCCGGCGCAAGGAATGTCTGCAAGGCCGGCGACCAGGCCGGCCGTCCGCCGCGCTGGCAGGCAAGATGGATGACGGGGCTCCAGCCGCCCGACATCGCCACCGCGTCGCAGGCGATCAGTTCCTCGAAGCCGCCGCGATCCGCGACGATGGAGCGGATGCGATGACGCCCCTTCGTATCGACGATGGAGCCGCCGCGAATAAGCCGGACGCCTTCCGGGGCGCTGTCGGCCGCCTCCGTGCGGCTGTCGATGAGCGCGGCGATGCCGACGCCCTGCGCCGCAAGGTCCGCCGCCGTGCGGTAGCCGGAGGAACCGTTGGTGTAGATGGCGACCGACTTGCCGGCGGCGACGGCGAAGCGGTTGGCATAGGCGCTGACGGCGCTCGCCGTCATGATGCCCGGCCGGTCGTTGCCGCCGAAGACCAGCGGGCGCTCTTCCGCGCCCGTCGCAAGGATCGCGTGTTTCGCCACGATGCGCCACAGGCGCTCCACCGGCTTTGCCGTGTCGATGGCCGCGCCATGCTTCTGCACCCGCTCCACCGCGCCGAAGACATTGTCGTCGTACCAGCCGAAGACGGTGGTGCGCGGCAGGAGGGTGACGTTCGGGCTGTTCTGGAGTTCGTCCACCGCGCGGCGGGCGAAGATATAGGGCGCTTCGCCGTCCAGCGGCGTCGTTTCGCACAGCAATGCGCCGCCGAGCACGAAATCCTGCTCGGCGAAGATGACGCGCAGGCCCGACCGCGCCGCGACCAGCGCCGCCGCAAGCCCCGCAGGACCGGAGCCGACGACCAGCAGGTCGCAATGCGCCCAGCTCTTCTCGTAGCTGTCCGGATCGGGCGGCAGCGCCGTGCGCCCGAGGCCGGCGGCGCGGCGGATCAGCGGCTCGTAGACCTTTTCCCAGAAGGCGGCGGGCCACATGAAGGTCTTGTAGTAGAAACCGGCCGAGAAGAAGCGCGACATCAGGTCGTTCGCCGCGCCGATATCGCAGGCGAGGCTCGGCCAGCGGTTCTGGCTGGTGGCGACGAGGCCGTCGTAAAGCTCGGCGACCGTCGCCTTGGTGTTGGGGTCGCGCCGTGCGCCGCTGCCGATGGTGACCAGCGCATTCGGCTCGGAGGGGCCTGCCGTCACGATGCCGCGCGGACGGTGATACTTGAAGCTGCGGCCGACGAGCAGCCGGTCGCCGGCAAGCAGGGCCGAGGCCAGCGTGTCGCCGGCATGGCCAGTGAGACTGGTCCCGTCGAAGGAGAAGCGCACGGCATGGCTGCGGTCGATGAGGCCGCCCGAGGCGAGACGATAGGCGGTCATTGCGCGCCTCCCCGCTCCGCCGCGGCATCGAGCACGGCGAAGACCTCATGGGTGAAATTGTCCCGCTCCACCACCAGCCAGCGCCGGCAGCCGGCGACATGCTGCCAGTGTTCGCGGATGCGCCCGCGCGGATTGGCGCGCAGATGCACATAATCGTGCCAGACCTCGTCCGCAGCCAACGGCGCGGGGCGGACGGGCGCGGCGTCGCCGCGGATGGAAAACTCTTCCTTGGGGCGCGTGCCGCAATGCGGACAGGATATCAGGCTCGCCATGGCTCAGCTCAATGCAGGTTCGGCTGGGTGCCGGCACCCGCCTCGTCGATGGGAAAACCGCGCTCGAACCGGTCGAGCCGCAGGGCGCGCGCCACATGATGGCTCTCGCCCTTGGCGATCAGATGCGCGAAGCAGAAACCGGAGGCGGGCGTCGCCTTGAAGCCGCCGTAGCACCAGCCGCAGTTCAGGTAGAGGTTTTCGATGGAGGTGCGGTCGATGATCGGCGAGCCGTCCATCGACATGTCCATGACGCCGCCCCAGGCGCGCAGCACCCGCACGCGGGACAGGCCGGGGATCATCGTCACCCCCTCCTCCATGACATGCTCCGCCGTCGCAAGGTTGCCGCGCTGCGCATAGGAGGAATAGCCGTCGATCTCCGCGCCGAAAACCAGCCCGCCCTTGTCGGACTGGGAAATGTAGAAATGGCCCGCGCCATAGGTGATGACGTGATCGATGCAGGGCTTCAGCCCCTCGGTCACGAAGGCCTGCAGCACATGGCTTTCCAGCGGCAGCTTCAGCCCCGCCATCTCGCCGACGCGGGAGCTGTTGCCGGCGGCGGCAAGGGCCAGCCTGTTGCAGCCGATGAAGCCTTTCGTCGTCTCGACACCCGTGACGACGCCGTTTTCCCGGCGAATGCCGGTCACTTCGCAATTCTGGATGAGATCGACGCCCAGGCGGTCGGCACCGCGGGCAAAGCCCCAGGCGACGGCATCGTGCCGCGCCGTGCCCGCGCGCCGCTGTAGCAGGCCGCCGATAATGGGAAAGCGCGCATGGTCGAAATTGAGGAAGGGCAGCATCTTTTTCAGCGTCTCGCGGTCGAGCTGCTCGGCCGCAACACCCTCCATCATCATCGCATTGCCGCGCCGGGTATAGTGATCGCGCTGGCCGTCGTTGTGGTAGAGGCTGATGATGCCGCGCTGCGACAGCATCACATTGTAGTTCAGCTCCCGCTCCAGCCCTTCCCAGAGCTTCAGCGAGAATTCGTAGAACGGCTCGTTGCCGGGCAGCATGTAGTTGGAGCGCACGATGGTCGTGTTGCGCCCGACATTGCCGGAGCCGAGATAGCCCTTCTCCACCACCGCCACATTGCGGATGCCGAATTCCCTGGCGAGATAATAGGCCGTCGCCAGCCCGTGCCCGCCGCCGCCGACGATGACCACATCGTAATGCGGTTTCGGCTCCGGCTCGCGCCAGACGGGTTTCCAGCCGAGATTGCCGGCAAGGGCCTGCTTGAAGATGGAGAGGGCGGAGTAGCGCATGCGAAATCCCGGATCAGTTCCCCCACATTCGCATATGCCGCACAAACGGCAAGGCGCGGCATCGTCGCAGGCCCCGCGAGCGGCACTCTTTCCACATGCTCGGCCGAACGGCGCATTTGCTTTCACGCCGCCCCACGACTAAGCCATAGGAATGCAGCCCGATCCCGCGACGCTCAAACAGGTCATGGAAACCGCCGCCCTTTCGGCCGGCCGGGCGATCATGGCCATTCATCGCGCCGGGCCGGACGTGCAGATCAAGCCCGACAGCTCTCCCGTCACCGAGGCGGACGAAGAGGCCGAGCGGCTGATCCTCGCGGACCTGCGGCAGCATTTTCCCGCCATCCCCATCGTTGCCGAGGAGGCGGTCGCGGCCGGCCATGTGCCCGATATCTCGGCCGGCCTGTTCTTCCTCGTCGATCCGCTCGACGGCACGAAGGAGTTCATCGCCGGCCGCAGCGAGTTCACCGTCAACATCGCCCTCATCGAGGCCGGCGCGCCGGTGGCCGGCATCGTCTTCGCCCCGGCGCTGTCGGCCGGGTTCGTCGCCGTCGCGAACCGCGCCGAGCGTTTCTCTGTGACGGGTGATTCCGGCATCGGCGAACGGCAGTCCATCGGCTGTCGCGGCCGTAGCGCGGCGGTCACCGCCGTCGCCAGCCGCTCGCACGATACCCCGGAAACGGCGCGTTTCCTCGACGATCACGGCATTAACGCCTGCACCGCCATCGGCTCGTCGCTGAAATTCTGCCTCGTCGCGGAGGGTCTTGCCGACGTCTATCCCCGTTTCAGCCGCACGATGGAATGGGATACAGCCGCCGGCGACGCCGTGCTGCGCGCCGCCGGCGGCGAGACGCGCACGCTTAACGGCGCGCCCCTCGCCTATGGCAAGCGCAACCAGCCGCACGACGCGGATTTCGCCAATCCGAACTTCATCGCGGCGCGCGCGGGGTGGAAAACGAAATAGCCCCGCCATGCGGCGGGGCCATTCGTCTTCGGCTCAGGTCGCCGCAAGCGGTTCCGGCTCGGGTACCGGCGCATCCTCTCTCGGCTTGATCCGGAACCATGCGATATAGAGCGCCGGCAGGAAGAGCAGCGTCAGCACCGTGCCGACGATGATGCCGCCCATCATGGCATAGGCCATCGGTCCCCAGAACACTTCCCGCGAGATGGGGATGAGCGCAAGGCTCGCCGCCGCCGCCGTCAGCATGATCGGGCGCATGCGGTGCTCGGTCGCCTCCCGCACGGCATCCCAGGCCCGCATGCCCTCGCGCCGCAGATCCTCGATCTGCACGACGAGGATCACCGAGTTGCGGATCAGAATGCCGATCAGCGCCAGCACGCCGAGGATGGCGACGAAGCCGAGCGGCGCGCCGCTGCCCAGAAGCGCGATCACCACCCCGATCAACGCCAGCGGCGCGACCGCGAAGACGAGGAACAGGCGCGAGAAACTCTGCAATTGCAGCATCAGGATCGTCGCCATGGCGAAGAGCATGAGCGGCACGACCGCGACGATGGGCGCCTGGCTGTTGGCGCTTTCCTCCACCGTGCCGCCGACCGTGACGCTGTAGCCGGAGGGCATCGCCGCGCGGAAAACGGCCACGTCCTTGTCCATCTGCGAGACGACCGTCGCCGGCTGCACGCCGTCCGCAATGCTCGCCTTGACGGTGATGGTGGGCTGGCGCGAGCGCCGCCAGACGACCGGCTGCTCCATCTCGTAGCGATAGTTCGCCACCGCCGCGAGCGGCACGGAGGTGCCGTTCGCCGTGGGAAGCTGTATCTGGCGGATCGTCTCGATGGATTCCCGCTCGGAGGGCTTGGCGCGGCCGATGACGTCGATCAGATAGACGTCGTCGCGGATCTGCGTGACGGTCGTGCCGCCGACGACGCCGTTCAGCGCCGAGGCGATATCCTGCGAGGTGACGCCGAGCTGGCGGGCCTTGTCCTGCAGCACGTCGACCTTCACCACGCGGGCCGGCTCGTTCCAGTCGTAGACGATATCGCCCAGATGGCCGTTCTTGCCGAGGAGTTCGCCGAAGGCGAGCGCCTGCGCGCGCACTTGCTGGATATCCGGCCCCGTGACGCGGTACTGGATCGGCCGGCCGACCGGCGGGCCGATGTCGAGCAGCTTCACCAGCGCATCCGTGCCGACGAAGGTCTTGCGCAGATAATCCTGAAGGTCGGCCCGCAGCCGGTCGCGCGCCTCCAGGTCCTTGCTGACGATGATCGTCTGGCCGAAGGCCGGCGACGGCGGCTGCACATCGAAGGAAAGCAGGAAGCGCACCGCGCCCTCGCCCACATAGGAGGACCAGCGCTCGATATCGGGATTGCCCTTCAGCTTCTCCTCCTCGAGCCTTGCGATCTGCGCATTGGTCTCGGCGATGGAGGCATTCTGCGGCAGCGCCCAGTCGATGACGAGTTCCGGCCGGTCCGAGGACGGGAAGAACTGCTGCTGCACGAAGCCCATGCCGAAGACCGAGCCGAGGAAGATCAGCACGGTCGCGGCGATGGTCGTCCATTTCCAGCGCATGCACGTGTCGAGGATGCGCGCGAAGCCGCGGGCGAACCAGCCCTTCTCCTCATGATGCTTCTTCATGCTCTTCGGCAGGATCGTGACGCCGAGCAGCGGCGTGAAGATCACCGCGACCACCCATGACACGACGAGCGAGATGGCGATGACGACGAAGAGGCTGAAGGTGAATTCGCCGGCCGCGCTGTTGTTGAGGCCGATCGGGATGAAGCCCGCCACCGTCACCAGCGTGCCGGTGAGCATCGGGAAGGCGGTGGAGGTGTAGACATAGGTCGCGGCCTTGCGCAGCGAATCCCCCGCCTCCAGCCGCGCCACCATCATCTCCACGGCGATCATCGCATCGTCGACGAGAAGGCCGAGCGCGATGATCAGCGCCCCGAGCGACACGCGCTGCAGGGAGATGGCGTCGTAATACATGAAGACGAAGGTGATGCCGAGCGTCAGCGGAATGGAGAGCGCGACGACGAGGCCGGCGCGCAGCCCGAGGCTGACGAAGCTGACGATGAGAACGATGGCGACGGCCTCGAACAGCGCGCGCGTGAAGCCGGAGACGGCCTCCTCCACCACCTTCGGCTGGTCGGAGACGAGATGCACGTCGACCCCGGCCGGCAGCTCGTGCGACAGAAGCTCGATTTCCTTCTCCACGGCCGCGCCGAACTGCAGCAGGTTCGATCCCTGCTTCATGCCGATGGCAAGGCCGATCGCCGGCTCGCCGTTGAAGCGGAAGAGCGCGGACGGCGGATCCTGATAGGTGCGGGTGATGGTGGCGATGTCGCTGAGGCGGAAGAAGCGGTTGTTGACGCGAAGGTTCACGTCGCGAAGGCTGTCTTCCGACGTGAACTGCCCGCCGACGCGCACGCTGACGCGCTCGCCGCCGGCCTGCACCACGCCCGAGGGCGCAATGGCGTTCTGCGCCTGAAGGGTCGCGACAACCTGCTGGGTCGAAATGCCGAGCGCGGCAAGCTGGCGCGTCGAGAATTCGAGATAGATCACCTCGTCCTGTGCGCCGATGAGTTCGACCCTGCCGATATTCGGCACGGTGAGGATGCGCGTGCGGGCGTCCTCCACATAGTCGCGAAGCTGGCGCGGCGTCAGGCCGTCGGCGGTGAAGGCGTAGATATTGCCGAACACGTCGCCGAAGCGGTCGTTGAAGGCCGGGCCGACGACGCCGGACGGAAACTCGCCGCGGATGTCGTTGATCATGTTGCGCACGGTCTGCCAGGTCGGCGCCACGTCGCGGGCGCGCGTCGTCGGCTTCAGGTTGACGAAGACGAGCGTCTGGCCGGGCGTCGTGATCGAACGGCTGAAATCGAGCGATTCCAGCTCCTCCAGCTTGCGCTCGATGCGTTCGGTCACCTGCCGCGTGGTCTCCTCGACGGAGGCGCCGGGCCAGGCCGCGCTGATCGTCATCGTCTTGATGACGAAGGAGGGGTCCTCCTCTCGGCCAAGGTTCTGGTAGGCGAAGAAGCCAAGCAGCGCGAAGACCAGCATGAAGTACCAGACGAGCGACGCATGATCGAGCGCCCAGTCCGAAAGGTTGAACTTCTTCATAGGCTTGCCTCGTCTTCGATCGTTATCTTCTGGCCTTCTTCAAGGCTGTGGACGCCGGCCGTGACGATACGCTCGCCTTCCTTCAGGCCGCTCGTCACCGGCAGGAAGCGGCCGATGGCCGCGCCCGTCTCGACCGCCGTCAGGCGCACCTCGCCCTTGGCCTCGTCGACGCGCCAGACATGCGGCTTGCCGTCCTTCATGAGCACGGCCGTTTCCGGCACCATGAGCGCCGTCAGGTCCGGCCCTTCCAGCTCGGCCGTGATGGTCGTGCCGAGACGCACGGTATCCGGCGGGTTCTCCAGCGCGATCTTGACGCGCCGCGTGCGGGTGGCCGCATCGGCGGACGGCGCGATCTCGCGCACCACGCCGCGCACGGTGATGGCGGGGTTGATCTGCAGCGAGACGGTGAAGCGGCTACCGGCGGCGATGGCCTCGGCCGTCTCGGGGATATCGACGACCGCATCGCGGGCGTCCGGCTGGGCGACGGTGACGATCGTCTCGCCGGGCGAGACCGTCTGGCCGACTTCCGCGCCCGTCGCGACGACGACACCATCGAACTCGGCGAGAATGCGGGTATAGGAAAGCTGCTCCTCGGCCTTCACCAGCGCCGTGCGCGCCCGGATGAGGCCGGCATCGGCCGCCGCACGCGACTGTTCGGCACTCTCGACGGCCGCCTTGGCGGCGGCGTTCGACTGGAGCAGCGTCTTCTGCCGCTCCTCGACCGCGATGGCGCTGGCAAGGGTCGCCTCGGCGCTGGAAAGCTCGGCGCGCGCCGAGCGCACCGCCAGCTCGAAGGCGGTGGCGTCGAGCACCGCGAGTTCGTCGCCCTTGCGAACGAGATCGCCGACATGGACGCTACGCGAGACGAGGCGGCCCGCGACGCGCGAGCCGAGCGCGGCCTGCACCTTGGCCTGCACCGTGCCGGCAAAGCGCGTGCCCGGCAGCGCGGTGGGCGTCACGACCATGGAGAGGACGGGACGCGGCGGCGCGGCCGCTTCCTCTTCCCTCTTGCAGCCGGTCAGCGCAATGGCGGCAATGACGGCCACGGCGAGCGGAACGAAAATCCTCATTGGGCTTCTCCTGCGCTGGCGCTCACCGTCTGGCCGGGCCGCAGCAGCTTCGTGCCGTCGGCCACATAGACCTCCCCTTCCTCGATGCCGCCCGACACGAGCGCCGCGCCCGTTTCGAAGGACAGCACCTCGACCGGGCGCAGGCTGACGGTGTTGTTCGCCTTATCGACGATCCACAGCGCCGGCTTGCCCTCGACACCCGAAAGCGCCTGCCACGGCACGACCGCGACCCGACGCGGCGCAAGCGCCCCGACACCGACCACGGAGGCGCCGAGCGTCATCTGCGGCGGCGTTTCGTCCATGGCGATCTTGACGCGAACGGTGCCGGTCTGCGCGTCGATGGTCGGCGAGACCTCGCGCACATGGCCCGTCGCGCGCACGGTCTCGTCGCTGAGCAGCGTGACGGTCACGCCATCCTTGGATGGCTGGGCGAAGAACAGCGATTCATAAACGTTGAAGACCGCGTCGCGCGGACCGTTGTCGGCAATGGTGAACATGGTCTGCGCCGCCTGCGCAACCTGTCCCGTCTCGGCCAGCCGGGCGGTGACGATACCATCGGCGGGCGCACGCAGCTCCGTATAGGAGAGCACTTCCTGCGCCGTATCGCGCTGGGCGACCGATGCCTCGCGGGCGCTTTCGGCCGTGCGCAGCGCGGTCTCTGCATCATCATAGTCGCGCTGCGTGCTGATGCCATCGTGGAGAAGCGATTTCTGGCGGTCGAAATTCGTGCGGGCGAGCTTCAACTGCGCTTCCGCCGCGCGCACGCCGGCCTCCGCCGCCTCTACATCCGCCTTCTGTTCCTCGGGGTCGAGCCGCGCGAGAACCTCGCCTTCCCGAACCGCGTCGCCGACATCGACGAACCAGCCGACGATGCGCCCGCCGACGCGGAAGGACAGGTCCGTCTCCACCCGCGCGATAACCTCGCCCGTGATGGTGATCGACTGTTCGCGTTCCTCGAAATGCACCGGCGCGGTACGCACCGGGCGCGCCATGCCGTCGGCAAGGGCCGGCGCGGCGGTGGCGGACAACAGGAGCGCCGCCAGCATCATTCTACCCGATCGGGTCATCGTCGTCTCCACTGTTGCAGAAACCCCATTTAATATGGGGCCTCATTATATTGCGAAGAGCAGACTGGCAAGCCTCCATGCCATCTGGCGTTGCGCGTGCCGTGGAGGAGTGTGGCGGACTGCGCGCAAAAAGCCAATCGGCAAGACGGCGGAGACGGAAAATATGAAAAATCATATTTTTCAGGGACCTACGCCGCACCGCCCGCACCAGACAGGAAAGCCGCCGGCAGCCGGAAATCCTTGCGGTTTCCGTGGTTGCTGCACGACGGCTTGCCCGGAGCGTCATTCGTTGGACGCTTCTATGCGGCCCCCTCTGGACCTGTCTTCAGAAAGCAGAAACCGTGCCAGTTGCGGCCTCGCCCGGGATTTGCAGGAAAACCGCGCTATTCAATAGATATCTAATTTAAAATATCTGCAATGCGTCCGGCAGGGTTGCGCAAACGCTGTGCAGAACGGGACATCTGTGCCGCTTCTGCACAACAAAAGGGCGGCCGTTGCCGGGCCGCCCTCCAGTCCGAAACCCCAAGCGGGTATCAGAATTCTTCCCAGTCCTGCGCGGCCGTGGCTGCCGCGGCCGGCTGTCCGCCGCCGAACGCCCGGGCGAGCCTGCCGCCGAGCGCCCTTGCGCCGGACGCGGCCGGCTGGTGCTCTCCTGCGGACGCTGCGACCGGGCGACCGGCGGCCGCACCCGTGCCCAGCCGGAACTGCGCGATGAGCGTGTTCAGCGCCGCCGCCTCGGTGGCCAGCGCATGGCTGGCCGCCGTCTGTTCCTCCACCATGGCCGCATTCTGCTGCGTGCCCTGGTCGATGGAATTCACCGCCGCGCTGATCTCGTTGAGGCCCGTCGACTGCTCGCGGGCGGAGCGCACGATGGCCGCAACGTTCTGGTCGATCTCCTGCACCTGATCGACGATCTCCGTCAGCGCCGAGCCGGTCTCGCCGACGAGCGCAACACCGAGATGCACCTGCTCGCCCGACTTGGTGATGAGCGCCTTGATCTCCTTGGCCGCCTGCGCCGAACGCTGGGCAAGCTCGCGCACTTCCTGCGCCACGACGGCAAAGCCCTTGCCGGCCTCCCCGGCACGCGCCGCTTCCACGCCCGCATTGAGGGCGAGGAGGTTCGTCTGGAAGGCGATCTCGTCGATCACGCCGATGATATTGGAAATCTCGCGCGAGGAGGTCTCGATGCCGCTCATCGCATCGACCGCCCGGCGCACGACCGCGCCGGACTTCTCCGCGCCGAGGCGGGTGCGCTCGACGAGCTGGCCGGCATCTTCCGCCCGCTTGGTGGCGTCCTTGAGCGAGGTGGTGATCTCCTCCAGCGCGGCGGCGGTTTCCTCGACGGAAGCCGCCTGCTGCTCGGTGCGCTTGGCCAGATCGTCGGAGGCCGAGCGGATTTCGGCCGAGCCCGCCTGAATGGCATTGGCATTGGTGCCCACGGAACGCAGCGCCGATTGCAGCTTCTCGACCGAAGCGTTGAAATCGTGGCGGACCTCGTCGAGCGAACCGGCGAAGGCCTCGTGGATGCGGTGCGTCATGTCGCCGTCGGCAAGCTTCTGCAGGCCCTCGGCCAGCGCCCCCACGGCGGCCCGGGTCTGCCGCTCGCGCTCGGCGGCCTCCTCGGCGCGCTGGCGTCGCTCTTCTTCGGAAAGCGCGCGGTTCTGCTCCGCCTCGCCTTCCAGCCGCACCTTGGCGAGCGTCGCATCGCGCAGCACGGCGAGCGAGCGGGCCATCTCGCCGATCTCGTCCTGACGTTCGGATTCCGAAAGGTCGACATCTGTGCGGCCGCGCGCGATCTCGCTGGTTGCGACGATGACCTTGTCGAGCCGCTTGCGGAAGCGCGACGCCAGCAGCCAGCCGATGGAAATCATCAGGCCGGCCGCAATCGCGATGACGACGATGGAGGTCGCGGCAAGCGTCGACAGGCTGGCGAAGAGAACGGATTTCGGCACCGAGGCCACGGTATACCAGGTGGTGCCCGGCACAAGCGGCACCGGCACGGCGACCGCGATGGAGGCGACGCCGTTGGCGTCGGTGATCTCCATCGCCTTTTCCGGATTGTCGATCATCGCCTGCCAGGCGGTGGCGTCGAGGCCGGAATCGGCGAGGGCCTTGCCCAGCACGGACTGGTCGGGATGGCTGATGATGCTGCCGCCCTGGCTGAGAAGGGCGACATACCCTTCCCCGAGCGGCTTCAACTGCGCCATGTCGGCGGCAAGCGCATCGAGGGCGATGTCCACGCCGGTCTCGCCCTGGAACTTGCCATCGAACAGGAGCGGCACCATGAAGGAGGTCATCAGCACGTTCTTGCCGCCGATGGCATAGCTGTAGGGTTCGGTCAGGAAGTCCTTCCCGGTCGCCTTCGGCACCTGATAATAGTCGCCGGCGCCGGGCTTGTCGTAGTCGACCAGCGCCTCCATGCCCACCTTGCCTTCGCTGCGTACAAAATAGGGAATGTAGCGGCCGGTGGCGTCGTGGCCCGGCTGGTTCTTGTATTCCTCGTCCTTGCCGTCGAAGGCGTTCGGCTCCCAGCCGGTGCTGACGCCGAGCGCGAAGGGATTATCGGCCATGAGGCGGTCGAAGACGCCGTTCATCGTCTCGCGGCTCGGCGCGCCGGATGCCTTCATCGCATAGAGCGCCGAGCGCATGTTCCAGCTCAGCGCCTTGACCTGCGCGAAGTAGGTCTCGACCTTGCCGGCGCTCGCCTCGGCCGCATTGACCATTTCCGAGATCGACCGCTCCTCCACCGCCCGATAGGACAGCCAGAGCAGAACGCCCGCCGTCGCGACGGTGGTGGCAACGCCGGCCGCCACGATGGCGAACATATTTCGGGCAGTCGCAGTCTTTGGCAGCATGAAACGTCTCCTGGCGTCCGGGGGCGAGAAAGCCCGCACCGGCATTCATCGGAAATGGCGGAACATGCCGACGGCGCGGCGAAACAGAGACGAAGTCATTTCGCGGGACGAAGCCTAAGGGATAGCTGGTTTACGAAACAATAAAATCCTGACGATGCCCGACAAGACGGAATGACCGGCCATCGTTCAGGAAAAATGAACGATCCGTTCGCCCTCGCCGGCCTTCCGGGAACGCCGCCGAGGGGCGATATTCGCTCCAACGCAAGGCCCCGGCTCGGGGCACGCACGAACGCCCCGGACGGTTCCGGAGAGGAGCTTACCATGACCCTGCAGCTTACGGGCATCCACCACCTGACCGCGATCACCGCCAATGCGGCGGAGAACCTGCGTTTCTACACGCAGACCCTCGGCCTGCGCCTCGTCAAGAAGACCGTGAACCAGGACGACACCAGCGCCTACCACCTCTTCTACGCCGATGGTCTGGCCTCCCCCGGCTCCGACCTCACCTTCTTCGACTGGCCGGTGGGCCATGAGCGGCGCGGCACGCACAGCGTTTCGCGCACGGGCCTGCGCGTCGCCAGCCTTTCGACGCTCGAATGGTGGAAGGCGCGCTTTTCCGACCTCAAGGTCAAGGCCGGCGATATCCGCGATGTCGGCGGCCGCGCCACGCTCGACTTCGAGGACGGCGAAGGCCAGCGCTTCCGCCTGACGGTGGACGATGCCGGCGCGCCCTCCAATCCGTGGGGCAAAAGCCCGGTGCCGGCCGGGCACCAGATCAAGGGCCTCGGCCCGATCACGCTCAGTGTGCCGGATATCCGCAACACGGCGCTGGTGCTGACGGAGGTGATGAGCATGAAGGAGACCGCCACCTATCCCAACCCGGAAGGCGCGGGCGAGGTCCATGTCTTCTCGATGGGCGACGGCGGCCCGGCGGCCGAGCTGCATGTCGCCGTCGAGCCGGACCTGCCGGCCGCCCATCAGGGCGCGGGCGCCGTACACCACGTCGCCTTCCGCGCACCGGATGTGGAGGCGCTGCATGCCTGGACGGAGCGCCTGCGCGGCTTCCGCCTGCCCTCCAGCGGCGAGGTCGAGCGCTTCTACTTCCGCTCGCTCTATTTCCGCGAGCCGAACGGCATCCTCTTCGAGATCGCGACGGACGGCCCCGGCTTCGCCGTGGACGAACCGCTCGAAACCCTCGGCGAGAGCCTGTCGCTGCCGCCCTTCCTCGAGCCGCGCCGCGCGCAGATCGAGGCCCGGCTGAAGCCCCTCGCCTGACCTGAACCCGAACCCCGGCGCGACACCACCGTCCGCCGGGGTTTTTCCATGCCCATGAGGAGATGCGACATGACGAGACTGGTGGCAATTTCGGGAAGCCTGCGCAAGGGCTCCTTCAACACGGCGCTGCTGCGCGCCGCCCTGACCATGGCGCCCGAAGGCACCGAAATCGTGGAAGGCTCGATCCGCGGCATTCCGCTCTATGACGGCGACGTGGAGGCCGCGGACGGCATACCCGAAGCGGTGATGGCGCTGAAGGACCTCGTCGCGGCGGCGAACGGCGTCATCCTCTTCACGCCGGAATATAACAACGGCATTCCCGGCGTCTTCAAGAACGCCATCGACTGGATGAGCCGCCCGTCCGCTGACATCGCCCGCGTCTTCGGCGGCAAGCCCTTCGCCATCACGGGCGCCTCGCCCGGCAATTTCGGCACGCTGCTTTCGCAGGAAGCCTGGCTTCCCGTCATGCGCACGCTCGGCACCGTGCCGTGGTTCGGCGCCAAGCTGATGGTCTCGCGCGCCGGCACGGTCATTCAGGACGGCCGGATCGCCGACGAGGCGACCGAGAGGAAGCTGCGCGATTTCATCGCCGGCTTTGCCGCCTTCGCCGCCGAACACCGGCGCTGAGCGAAACGAAAAGGGCGCGTCCTGCGACGCGCCCTTTTCCTTGTCCCACCGGCAGGATCAGCCGATCACCCGCTCCCTGTAGGCCTTGGCCAGTTCCAGATCGGCCATGCCGATATCGTGACCCGCGGCCAGCAACTCGCTCTCGACCGTCGCGCCGGCCGCCGTCAGCGCGGCCTCAAGCTCCCCGGCATAACGGCCGTAGGGATCGGACCGGCCGGTGACCATCAGCACATTCGCACCGGCAAGATCGGCCTGCGGCACCGTCTCCAGCACGTTCATGCCGCGCAGCAGCACAGCGTTGCGGATGAGGCCCGGATGCAGCAGCATGATCGCGCCGATCATGTTCGCCCCGTTGGAATAGCCGACGAACAGCGTCTTGTCCGGGTCGAGCCCGTAGGCTGCGTTCGCCCCCTCCATGAAGGCCGCAAAAGCCTCCGCTTCCTGGACGATGTCCTTCTGGTCGAAAGTCACAGCCGTCAGGCGCCGGAAGAAGCGCGGATAGCCCTCGTCCGTGCTGCGCCCGCGCGGGCTGAGCAGAAGGGCATCGGGCGCAAGCCGCGCGCCGAAGGGCAGCAGGCTGGTCTCGTTGCCGCCGGTGCCATGCAGCAGCACGACGGCGGTGCCGTCAGGATTTTCCGGGCGGTGAACCCGGTGGATGAAAGGCAGGTCTCGTTCGGTCATTCTTTCCTCTCCCGGCAGGGAAAATTGCGGAAGCCGCGCCCGGACGTCGTCCGGGTCGGCGCGAAAATGCCTCGGCACGAACAGCCGCGTGCCGAGCGTCTCCAGCGGCTCGTCGACCGTCATGCCCGGGCCGTCCGTCGCATATTCGACGAGCGAGCCGCCCGGCTCGCGGACATAGAGCGAGTAGAAGTAGGTGCGGTCGTGCATGTTGGTGTCGCCCGCCGCCTCGGCCGCCAGCCGGCCGGCGATCGCTTCCACGGCCGCCCGGTCCGGCGCACGCAGCGCGACATGGTCGATCGTGCCGATACCGGGCGCGGACGTCCAGAACCCGCCGGCATTGCGGATGTCGAGCACGTCGCCCGCCTCACCGGCGAGCCGGGTGACGCCATCCGTCTCGGCCACCGGCCGGAAGCCGAAATGGCCGGCGATGAAGCCCGCCGTCTCCGCCGGCTTTTCCGACAGGATCGTCGCGCCCCGGATGCGCTGGATCGCATCCCCCGCCGCAATGTCCTTCGTGACATGCGGCGCGGGACCTTCCACGCCCGCCTGCCCGACGAGCTTGACGATGATGCCGTCCGGGTCCTTCAGCCGCAGCACGGGTTCGCCGAACTCCTGCGCGGGGCCGGTCATGGCGATGTTCCGCGTCAGCGCGCGCGTCAGCCAGAAGCCGATCGCCTCGGGCCGGATGGCAAGGGCGATCTCCGAGGGCTGGCCGAGGCCGACCCGGCCGGGAGAACCGTCCTCCCAGGCCAGAAAGGTGATCAGCGAGCCGGGGCTTGCCGCCGCGTCGCCATAGAAGAGATGAAGCTGGTCGGCGTCCTCGTAACCGGCCGTACGCTTGACGAGCCGGAGACCGAGGAAACCCGCGTAGAAATCCACATTCGCCTGGATCTTGCGGGTGATGGCCGTGATGTGATGGATGCCGCTGGTCATGGGGCACCTCCTTTCGCAAGCACCCAATCAGGATTTGGCCGGCCCCGCCAGCCGGCGCGGGGTGAATGCATTGTTCACAAAACGAAACCGTCCAAGCCAATGCTGGACCGGATTGGCTTCACAAGACGAGATCGCCCCACCCATGCGGTGTGGAACGGAGGCACAAAACAAAACCGGCCCCGCGCATGCAGGGCCGGCCGGGCCGGCACGGATGCGCCGGCGCATGGGAATTTGGGGTTCAGGCGGCCGCGATATTGGCCGGGCGCATCGCTCGCCGTGCGGCGGACGGATCGTTGAGGAGACGACGGATCGCCGCGCGCACCTCGTCGGCCGAGGAAAAGCGCTGGGAATCCAGGTCCCACACGGAATATTTGACGGCAACGAACTTCAGCCGATCCTCATCCGGAACGACGACGCCGACGGCTTCACCACCGATTTCGATAACCTGCTTTTGCATAACAACTCCTGCCGCACCCGAAGGCACAGCCAATTCAAACTTGCGCTTAATCGATAGGGGAACTCAGATCACATTCGGCACGGAGCCGTATGCACTTTCCCTGTAACCGTTTCACGACAGGAGTACGCCACACGCACGGAGGCGATGCAGTTGATATCGTACATGACACACTCCCTCTGGTTGGCGCTGACGCTAAAAAGGAACGCGTCAGGATAGGGCCGAAACGATACGCATGCGGCCCTCTCATGCGATGCTCAAACACATAATCGACTCTCCTCTCTTTGTCAATGGAATCCCCGGAATCTTGGAATAAATTACCGCAAGATTTGTGTGACAATTGCGAATCGCAAAATTGTTTTCGCGCATGCAGCATTTTTCAGGAAAATATGTCGCGAAGACGGACATTCCGGGGAAAAGCCGTGACGCAACCCGGCGGCGCAGCGGGCGGGGGTCGACTTGCGCAGGACGCGCAGGAAAACGACGCCTCGCGGCGCATTCCCGTTGCGCCGCGGTCACACCCCGATCGCGAACGGGGAAAAAAACGCTATGGGACCATTCTTTTTTCTGGCGGAGGCTCGCCCTCGGCCCCAAACATAAATAAAGAGTGAATCAGAGATTTTTTGCGTTAAGCACGCCAAACGGCCGACAGGATAGACTCATGAATTTCACCAGGACGCTTCTTCCGCTAAGCTTGCTTCTCCTGTCAGGCTGCGTCGTCGGCCCCGACTATCAGAAGCCGGAAACCGCCCTTCCCGCGAAATTCACCGAAAGCAAGGCCACGAGCGCCGAGAATGTGGCGCTCAATCCGTGGTGGGAAGCCTTCCGCGACAAGCGCCTGAACGCGCTCGTGCATGAAGGCCTCGGAGAAAACCTCTCGGTCATGACCGCGCTGGAGCGCATCGAGGCGGCCGAGGCGAGCGTCACCATTGCGGGCGCCGGCAGCCTGCCGAGCCTTGGCGTCGGCGCGAACGCGACCGCGCAGGGCGGCCACAATGCGCAGGACCGCCGGACGATAACCGGCGGCGCGGATGCCTCCTGGCTGCTCGACTTCTTCGGCCAGTACCGCCGTGCGAAGGAAGCGGCGACCGCCTCGCTGGATGCCGCCTATGACGACGTCAATGTCGCGCGCCTCGCCTATCTGTCCGACCTCGTCTCGAGCTATGTGAACGCCCGCTACTTCCAGGAAGCGCTGGCGCTGAGCCGCAAGAACCTCGAATCGCGTCGCGAAACCCTGAAGCTGACGAACGAGATCCGCGAGGCGGGCGCCGCCTCCAACCTCGACGTGCTGCAGACCGAAGGCCTCGTGAACCAGACGCTGGCGGAACTGCCGGGCCTGGAAGCCGGCTTCCTTCAGGCCGCCAACCATATCGCGACCCTGCTCGGCGTACCCGCGGGCACCGTCACGGCCAGCCTGACGAAGGGTTCCGCCCAGCCCATGCCGCGCTACACGACGCGCACCGGCGTGCCGGCCGACCTCATCCGCAACCGTCCCGACATCCGCGCGGCCGAGCGCCGCCTGCAGGCGGCGACGGCGCAGATCGGCGTCAACGAGGCGAACCTTTATCCGAGCATCCAGCTCGGCGGCTCGATCAACGCCTCGCGCGTCTTCACCAATCCGGGCGTCACCAACATGACGAGCTGGTCCTTCGGCCCGTCGCTGGCCCTGCCCATCTTCAACGGCGGCGAACTGCGCGCACGCGTCAAGGTCGCCCGCTCGCAGGCCGAGCAGCAGTACCTGACTTGGAAGTCCACGGTCCTGAACGCGGTCGAGGAAGTCGAGAACGCCCAGAGCGCGCTCATCCGCGACGGCCAGACGGTGGCTGCGCTGCGCAAGGTCGTGCAGACCAACGAGAAGACGCTGGAACTTGCCCGCGAAAGCTATCGCGGCGGCGCAAGCACCATCCTCGACGTGCTCGATGCCGAGCGCAACGTCGCCTCGGCCCGTCTGTCGCTCGCCGCGGCGATCCGCCAGCTCGCCCGCGACTATGTGGCGCTCAATGTCGCCATCGGCGGCGGCGCGGAGATCGGTGCAGCGGAAACGGTCGCCAGCAAGTAAACCGGCAGAACACTGTTCAAGGAAACGGCGGCCCCTCTATGCGGGGCCGCCGTTTTCGTTTGCGAAGAAAGCTTCCAGCGCGGCGGCCGTTCGGCCATAATGCGCGCGCAGCAGCGCCGCCGCGCCTTCAGCGTCGCGCGCCAGCGCATGCTCCATGATCTGGCGATGCTCGCCCTCCACATCCCGCGCGCCGCCCGAAAGGCTCACCGACAGACGCCGGTAGCGATCCGCGCGGGAAAACAGCCTTTCGCAGATATCCAGAAGAATGGGCGACCCACAGGCCGAAACCAGCGCCGCATGGAAGGCCGCGTGCCGCGCCTCCCAATCCTCCCGCATCACGGAGGGAATATCCTCGCGCGCCTGCGGAATGCGCGTCATCAGGTGGTGGGCGGCGACCACCCGCGCCTCCCAGTCGGCATCCCCCTTCGTCACGGACAGGCGCAGCGCCTCGCCCTCGCAGAGCTGCCGCGCCGCCGTGATATCGCGCAGCTCCTCAAGGGAAAGGCTTGCGACGCTGTAGCCGCGGTGATCGTCCAGAACCGTAAAACCTTCCGCCGTCAGCCGCGCCAGCGCCTCGCGCACCGGGGTCACACTCATGCCGCACAGCGCCTGCAGGTCGGCGAAGCGCAGCCGGTCGCCCGCCTTGAAGGTTCCCGAGCGGATCGTCTGGCGGATCGCCGTGTAGGCGTCGGCCGCAAGCGTCTTTCCCCCTGCCCGCTTCTGCTCCATCGGCTTCACCTATTTTATAAGATATGGAAGATTTTCGAAAATCATTGACTCGATGTAAAACCGGATGGAAGCTGCGCGCAACAGAAATCGGCGATGCCGGCAACAATGGAGGACAGGATGAAACTTGTGCGCTTTGGCGCGGCGGGCGCGGAAAAGCCCGGACTGATCGACGCGGACGGCAAGGTGCGCGATCTTTCCGGCGTGGTGCCGGACATTGCCGGCGACGTGCTCGGCCGCAAGGGCCGCGCGCGCCTTGCCGCCATCGATCCCGCCAGCCTGCCGCTCGCCCCGGAAGGCAGTCGTTTCGGCGCCTGCGTCGGCCGCGTCGGCAATTTCATCGCCGTCGGCCTCAACTATGCCGACCACGCCGCCGAAAGCGGCATGGCGGTTCCCTCCGAGCCGGTGCTTTTCAACAAGGCCCCCTCCTGCATCGTCGGCCCCGACGATACGGTGCTCATTCCGCGCGGTTCGGAAAAGACCGACTGGGAGGTGGAGCTTGCCGTCGTCATCGGCGAGCGCGCCTCCTACGTCTCGGAGGCGGATGCGCTGGATTATGTCGCCGGCTACTGCGTCTGCAACGACGTGTCGGAACGCGCCTACCAGATCGAGCGCGGAGGCCAGTGGACCAAGGGCAAGGGCTGCCCGACCTTCGGCCCCATCGGCCCCTGGCTGGTTACGACGGACGAGGTGGACACCGGCGACCTCGCCATGAAGCTCAGCGTCAACGGCGAACTGGTGCAGAACGGCTCATCGAGCACCATGGTCTTCAAGGTGCCCTTCCTCATCCACTACATCTCCCAGTTCATGATTCTCGAGCCCGGCGACGTCATCACGACCGGCACCCCGCCCGGCGTCGGCATGGGCATGAAGCCGCCGCGTTACCTGAAGCCCGGCGACCGGATGGAAGTCTCCATCGCCGGCCTCGGCGTGCAGCGGCAGGCCGTGGCGGCAGGCTGAGGATCGTCAATCGCCCGAAAAGCGAGAGGGGCCTCGAAGGCCCCTCTTTCGTTCAGCGCTCAGTGGACGGTCGCAGGCGATGCTTCGCCCTCAAGGATGCGGAAAGCCTCATCCAGCGCGGCCACCAGAATGTCCGTCAGCTCGTCCGCGTCGTTTTCGAGAAGGTAGAGAGCGACCGTTGCATTGTCCGGATCGCTGTAGCGCTCGAGGTCGTTCGACATGTCATTGTCCCTTTCCAGCCGGCACCATCCCGGTAAAGGAAAGCTTAGGGACGAAGGCTTGCGTCTGGCTTGTGCCGGAAAGACACAGCGCGCGCAAGGCAAAAAGCATGCGTTAACCGCACCAGGATCGATGCCGCCCGGTCCAGGGTTTCGCAAAGCCCTCGCGCACCAGCCGGGGGCCGATGGACTGCCCGTCGCGCAGCACGAGATGCGGCGAGGCTCCCGCCTTTGCGGCAGCGCTGTCCTTCGCCGCGACGAGCGTGATATCGCCCTCGTTCAGGATTTCGCGCAGCCGCAGCTTGGCGTCGCCGCCGCGCGAGCGCTCGGCTTCGCAGCGCGCGCCGGATATCGACGGCGCATCGATATCCGCAAGCCGCACCTTGCGACCGGCATAGAGGATCGTGCTACCGTCGAGCACGCAATAATCGGTCTGCGTCGTGCAGATGAACCACTTGCCCGAAAAGGCCGGCAGCTTTTCCGGCGCGGGCAGCGCCTGCTCGACCCGCGCGGCGGGCTTCGGCTTAGGCCGCACCGCCGCCGCATCGCGCTCGGCCTTCGCCTCCCGGCGCTCGATGGAAGCCGTGCGGATGCCCGTGGCCGCGCTCTCCGGCCCCGGCGTCCGGTGATCCATATAGAGGACGCCGCCGATAATGGCCGCGCCCAGCACATACCAGTGCGCCATGCCACCCCGCCGGGCCGAACCGCGCTTCGCGCCGCCGCTCTTCTTCCGTCTCGCCGTCTTCTTCGCCATCACCGGTCTCCTGCCCGGGACAGTGCAGCGATCTCTTGAATATATGGTTACCGGCCCCCGGGGAGCGCCACCGATGAGCCTTCAGCCGCGAAGGGATGCCTTGAAAAGCGAGAGCGCAAGATCGATGCGCTTCGGCTTCCAGCGCGCAATCTCGCCCGCCGCTTCCTTCTCGACCAGTTCGGTCACGATCCGCTTCGGATCCGACCAGTGGGGAGGCAGGTCGATGTAGTTGAAATCCCACCATCTCGTCTCCAGCAGGAGATCGACCAGACCGGCATCGAAACGCTTGCGGATGGGCTTTGCCGGCACGCCCCCGACAATCGTGTAGGGCGGCACATCCTTCGTGACCACCGACCGCGCCGCCACGACCGCCCCGTCGCCGATCGTCACGCCCTGCGCGATCAGAACGCCCTCCCCGATCCACACATCGTTTCCGATCGTGACCGGCGCATCGTTGATGCTGTACGGTTCCGGCAGAAAGCCGCGACCGTAATCATCGCGGGCGATATCCACGAAATCCTGGTGGTAGGTGAACGGATGTGTCGTGAGCCGCTCCATCGGATGGCTGTCTCCCATGAGCTGGAGATTGCCGGCGATGCTGCAATACCGCCCGATGGAGAGATTGCCGCGGACAGGCCCGACGACATAGCTATAGGCGCCCATCTCGATGAAGGAGCGGAATGGCAGCGTCACGTAAGGCTCGACGAAGACCGGCGCCATGAACGGGATGAATTCGCCCGGCGCATAGACATTGTCATGTTGCCCGCCAACGCGCAGATAGATGCGATTGCGCTTGAGAAACGCCGTGCAGCCCTCCGTCCAGGCAAAGCCCGTCGGATAGTTCAGCCCGGTCTTCTCCAGAATATGCACCAGCCCCGGCCGCCAGCCCAGCGCCGCGGGCAGGACCGGCCCTTCGTACCGGCTGTCCGATACGCGGCTGAGCACGGAGGTCGGTTGCCGGTCGCCGTTCATCAGCACGATGGCATCGTCGTGCCGCAACCAGAACGTCTCGTTATGATGCCGGTGATTGAGGACAAGGCCCCCTTCGTCCAGCACCAGGGCGTCGGCGATCGGGCCGCCGGAACTGCTGAACCGCCAGAGATGGTCGCCAGGATCGTCGTCATGCACCAAGATGAACTGCCTTCAGGATCGCGCGTATCGCCACTCCCGGCACCGTGTCGCGGGTAGGTTGCGTGAGGCTGACCCGCAGGAGAGCCGTGGGGGCCTCATGAAGACCCGGATGCCCGGTCAGGGAAGCGGTATGGCGTTGCGCGCCTTCCAGTCCCGCAGCAGGTCGCGCCGGGAGGATGGATAGGTCGAATCCGTCGGCGATATGCGCTGCAGGCGGTCCGTCCGGAAATGGCGATAGTCCTGCCGGGCCTCGCACCAAGCCGCGACGATGCGGACCGCATCCATATAGGCGATGAAAATCGGCCAGATGACCCGTTCGCTCACCGCGCCCTGCGCATCGACATAGGTGATGGCGACCTTCCGCCGGTCGCGAATGGCATGGCGCAGCTCCGCAAGGTCGATGGTCTCGACCGGCTGCCGCGTCATGCTGACAGGTTTCAGGCCCGCATCGAGCACGATCGGCCGCAACGCCGCAGGCACGACCGCGGTCAATTTGACGATCAGGTCGCGCGCACCTTGCGCCAGTTGGGCATCGCCCCGCGCCGCCACCCAGCTTGCGCCGAGAACGGCGGCCTCGAGTTCGTCCGGCGTCAGCATCAGCGGAGGCAGGTCATATCCCTTGTCGAGGACATAGCCGGTGCCGGCCTCGCCGCGCACGGGCACGCGCTGGGCCATCAGTTCCGCGATATCGCGGTAGAGGGTGCGCAGCGAAACCTCAAGCTCGCCCGCCAGTTCGCGGCCGGTCATCGCCCGCCGCGCGCCGCGCAATGTCTGGATGATGCGGAAAAGCCGCTCGGTTCGCCTCATGACCTCGCCTCCTGCCATGCTGCTGCCATAACGGTGGCAGCAGGCCTGTGACAAGAGGCAGGCTCCACCAGCAAGGAGAGATTGCCATGAATCGCGAAGGAGGGTGCGCCTGCGGCGCCATCCGCTTTACCACCGGGGCCGCGCCGCTCGGCACGGGCGCCTGCCACTGCACCAACTGCCAGAAATTCTCGGGCGGCGGGCCGAACTACGTCGCGCTTCTGCCGAAGGGCGCGCTCAGCGTCGCGCGTGGCGCGCCAAAACTGTTCTGCGACCGGGGAGACAGCGGCGGCGCGGTGCAGCGCGCCTTCTGCCCCGATTGCGGAACCCCGCTCTGGAGCATCCCCGAGAGCGCGCCCTTCATGACCGTCAAGGTCGGGGCCTTCGACGACAGCGCGGATCTGGGGCCCATGCTCCACATCTATTGCGTATCGGCGCCCGCCTGGCATCCCATTCCCGAGGGGATGGCACGGTTCGATAAAATGCCGCCGCCGCATACAGCGCCGGCCTG
This sequence comes from Shinella zoogloeoides, assembly GCF_020883495.1. Taxonomy (NCBI): domain Bacteria; kingdom Pseudomonadati; phylum Pseudomonadota; class Alphaproteobacteria; order Hyphomicrobiales; family Rhizobiaceae; genus Shinella; species Shinella zoogloeoides. The sequence continues at coordinate 2,589,350 of NZ_CP086610.1, forward strand.
ATCGCTCGGCCCGGGCGGACGGTACATCCGCCCGCCCGCCACAGCGTCTGGGCGGCCCCCACGAAATGAACACAACCCTTAATTATATATTTCTAATTTTAATCGGTACTTAAATAAAATCCTCTTACCCTCGTCCTGTCCAGATCTCCAGAACGGCAGGCCTCTCCATGCAGATATCGACGAAACTCGGTGCAGTGACGCTCTTCCTGACGCTGCTGCTCGCCGGCGCCATCTCCTCGACCTACCTGGTCCTCAACACCATGTCCGCCTCGATGAACACGATTGTCATCGACCGGCTGATCCCCGCCGCGCATCTGAAGAAGGTGGGCGATCTCTACGCGGTGAACATCGTCGATACGGCCCACAAGGTGCGGAGCGGCGCGCTCTCCTGGGAAGAAGGGCACCGGCTGAACACGGAGGCGGTGGCGACGATCCAAAAGCTCTGGAGCGATTATACCGCAACCTACCTTACCGATGAGGAGCGCGCGCTCGCCAGCCAGATGACCGCCGAGATGCAGAAGCAGGCCGACAGCATCGGCCAACTGCTGGCCATCATGAAGGCGCAGGACAAGGCCGCGCTCGACACCTATGTGGAAACGCGGCTCTACCCCACCATCGACCCGATCGGGACCTATGTGGCGTCGCTGATCGACCTGCAGACCCGCGTCGGCGAAGAGGAATTCGCCAAGGCGAGCGCCAGCAAGCAGTTCAACCTCGTTTTGCTCGCGGTCTTCGGTATCGTCGCACTCGCCGTCTCGGCCCTCTCCTTCTGGATCATCATCGCCGGTGTCTCGCGCCCGCTGACCGCCATCACGACGATCATGCAGTCGCTTGCCGGTGGCATGACGGATTTCACGGTGCCGTTCCGCACCCGCAAGGACGAGATCGGCAGCATTGCCGGCGCGGTGGAGATATTCCGCCAGTCGGCCATCGAAAAGCGCATGCTGGAAAAGGAAGCCGAAGCTGCCCGCCTTCAGGCCGAAGCCGACCGGGTACGCCTGCAGGAAGAGGCGGAGGCGGCCGCGCAGCAGCGCCTGCGGGAGGCGACCTCCGGGCTGGCCGGGGGCCTGCGCCGGCTCGCGGCCGGCGACCTGACCTTCCAGCTCACCGAACCCTTCGCACCGGATTTCGAGGAATTGCGCAACGACCTCAATGCCGCGGTCGACCAGCTCGGCGAGGCGCTACGCGCCGTCGCCCAGTCCGTCGACGAGATGGACACCGGGACGCGCGAAATCAGCACCGGGGCCGATTCCCTCTCCAGGCGCACGGAACAACAGGCGGCATCGCTTGAGCAGACCGCCGCCGCGCTGGACGAGATTACCGCCAATGTGACGAACTCGACGCGCCGGGCCGAGGAAGCCCGCGCCGTAGCGGCGGAAGCGAACGGCGCGGCGACCCATTCCGGCGGGGTCGTCGCGGACGCCGTCAACGCCATGCAGCGGATCGAGCAATCCTCGCAACAGATTTCCAGCATCATCGGCGTCATCGACGAAATCGCCTTCCAGACCAACCTGCTCGCCCTCAATGCGGGCGTGGAAGCAGCACGCGCCGGGGAAGCCGGCAAGGGCTTCGCCGTCGTGGCGCAGGAGGTGCGCGAGCTTGCCCAGCGTTCGGCGCAGGCGGCGAAGGAAATCAAGGGACTGATCCGCAACTCGGAGGCAGAGGTGAAGAGCGGCGTGACGCTGGTCAGCGAGACCGGCGATGCGCTGCAGGCAATCGGCAGCCATGTGGCGACGATCAACCAGCATATGGAGGCCATCGCCGTCTCGGCCCGCGAGCAGTCCGTTGGACTTTCGGAAATCAACACCGCCGTCAACCAGATGGACCAGACAACCCAGCAGAACGCGGCCATGGTGGAGGAAACCAACGCCGCCTCCGCCACGCTTGTCGCGCAAGCCGAGAAGCTGCGCAGCCTGATCGGCCGCTTCACCCTCGGCCATCAGGCCCGCCAGGCGCAGCCCGCCCCGCAGCGCATGGGTCTAAGCCGACCGCGCATCGCCGGCAACACGGCGCTGAAGGCGGAGAGCTGGGAAGAATTCTGATAACAAAGCGCCCTCCTCAGGAGCGCACGGCCTCCGCTTCGACAGCGGAGGCCAGATCAGGAAGGCTCGCCTCTCAAAATCGATGGATCCTATGCCGCAAGCGACTCGGCGAACGGCGAACCGGCACGAATCTCGATAACGGTCGGCACCTTGCGGATGACCGACGCCTTCAGTTCGCTTTCGAACTCCGCAAGCGACGCCGGGCGCGAGGCTTCGCAGCCGAGTGCCCTGGCAAGGCCGAGGAAATCGGGCGTGAAGATATCCACGCCGATCTGCGGAATGTCCCGCTCGGCCATGAAGGTCTTGATCTCGCCATAGCTGCTATTGTTCCAGATGATGACGGCCACCGCGATGCCCGCCTCCACGGCACTTGCAAGCTCCTGCACCGAGAATTGCAGCCCACCATCGCCGATCAGGCAGACGGAGGGGCGGTCCGGCGCGCCCAGCTTGGCACCGAAGGCAGCAGGCAAGCCATAACCGAGCGTGCCGTAGCCGGTGGAGGAATTGAAGAACGAGCGCACCTGCGGCGCCTGGTAGATCTGGTTCACCGCATAGACCGGCTCGGTCTGGTCGCCTGCGACGATCGCATCGGGCAGCGCTCTGGCGACGATCTCCATCAGCTTGCCATGCGTGCGGCAGGCCGGCCAGAGACCGGCGGCCACCGCCTCGCGCACGGCTCGGGCGCGCGCTGCGCCATCGCCGGCCTTGCGGGTTTCGCTGAGCGCGGCAAGAAGGCTCGCGGCGGCGAGCGTCGCATCGGCGACAATCGGCACATCGGCGCGAAGCCCGGTGACGATCTGCGCCGGGTCGATGTCGATGCGGATGAGCGGGCCACCGAAGGAAAGCGGCTTCGGCTCGGGATACATCTCCGTCTCGCCGAATTCGGTGCCGATGGCGAGGATGGCGTCGCTGGCGGCAAGTGCGTCGAGCAGCGGTGGCATGCCGAGATTGCCGGTCATGGTCAGCGCATGGCCGGGCTTGAGGATACCGCGGCCGTTGATGGTCATGAAGACGAGGGCATCGAGCCTTTCGGCGATGGCGGTGATCTCCGCGGCGGCATCGGCAGCGCCGCCGCCGGCGACGATCATCGGGCGCTTCGCTCCCTTGAGGATCGTTGCGGCCCTCGCGATGGCGGCGGGATCGGCCGCGGCGCGGCACGGCAGCGGCCAGGCATCGGTGGAGAGATGCTGCGCCTCGGCAACGATGATGTCGAGCGGGATTTCGATATGGACGGGGCGCGGGCGCGCCGAATTGAACACGGTGAAGGCGCGCGCCATCACCTCGGGAAGCTGGGCAGGATCGAGCAGCGTGTGGCTGAAGGCCGCGACGCCGGCGACGAGGTTGCGTTGGGCGGGCAGCTCGTGCAGGCGGCCCTGCCCCATGGCGAGTTGATCACGGGAATTGACCGCCGAGATGACCAGCATCGGCACCGAATCCGCATAGGCCTGCCCCATGGCGGTGGCGATATTGGTCATGCCGGGGCCGGTGACGATGAAGCAGACACCCGGCTTGCCGGTCACGCGCGCATAGCCATCGGCCATGAAGCCCGCGCCCTGCTCATGGCGCGGCGTGACGTGGCGAATCTTCGTGGCCGGCAGGCCGCGGTAAAGCTCGACCGTATGGACGCCGGGAATGCCGAAGATGAGTTCGACACCATAGGATTCCAGAAGGCGGACAAGGTATTCGCCGGTGGTAAGACGGGTATCTGGCATGGTTCATCGCCTCTCAGCGCCCGCAGGGGCGCAAAGCCTGTGTTTCGTTCAGTGGTATCGGCCGCCCTCTAGCCATGAAAACGGCACGGCATCGTCGTCCGTTTCACCTGGGCCCGGTTGGCCATTCGTGTTGTCTCTCCTTCAAGCCGAACGCCAATCAGCGAAAGGCGGTCTTTCCCTCGAGCATCCGCGCATATTGCGTGAGCGGGTAGCAGAGGAGGAAAAAGATAACCGCAACAAGGCCATAGACCTTGAAGGGCTCGAAGGTGGCATTGTTGATCGCGTTCGCCGTCTTCAGCAGTTCCTCGAAGCCGAGGATGGAGGCGAGCGCCGTGCTCTTGATAAGCTGCACCAGGAAGCCGACGACGGGTGCGCGCGTAATGCGGAAGGCCTGCGGCAGGATGACGAGACGCAGCTCCTGCAGCCGGTGCAGGCCGAGGCTCGCCGCAGCCTCCGATTGCCCGCGCGGCAGCGCCTCGACACCGGCGCGCCAGATTTCGGCGAGATAGGCGCTGGCATAGAAGGTCAGCCCGCAGACGGCGGCGGTCCACGGCTCGATACGCAGCCCGAGCATCGGCAGCCCGAAGAACATCAGGAAGAGCTGCATGAGCAGCGGCGTGCCCTGGAAGAGCGCGATATAGCCCGCGCCGAAGCGCCGTGCCCACCGCGCCACAGAAATGCGCGCAAAGAGAATCGCAACGCCCACGACCGCCCCGCCGACGAACGCCGCCACGGATAGCAGCACCGTCCAGCGCGTGGCGAACAGCAGGTTGCGCAGGATATCCCAGAAGGTGAACTCGATCATTTTACGCCGGCTCCCAGCATGCGCTGCCCGAACAGGATCATTCCACGGCGAACCGCGGCCGACAGGGCGAGATAGATGAGGGTCACGACCAGATAGGTTTCGAAGGAGCGGAACGTGCGCGCCTGGAGCAGGTCGGCCTCCTGGGCGAGTTCCCGCACCGAGATCTGCGAGACGACGGCCGATTCCAGCATCATGATGATGATCTGGCTGGTCAGCGCGGGGTAGATGATGGCCAGCGCCTGCGGGAGGACGACCTTGAGGAAGGCGAGTCTCGGCCGCATGCCGAGCGCCGTCGCCGCTTCCCTCTGCCCCTTGGGGACGGCATCGAGACCGGCACCCACCACTTCGATCGTATAGGCGGCCATGTTGAGGGTCATGGCGAGGATCGCCGCGACCATCGGATCCAGCCGCACGCCGATGCTCGGCAGGCCGAAGAAGATGAAGAAGAGCTGCACGAGGAAGGGCGTGTTGCGGATGACTTCCACATAGACGCCCACCAGTTTGCGCAGCCACGGATAGCGTCCCCGGCGCGCGGCGGCGCCGAGAATGCTGATCGTCAGGCCGAAAACCGTGGTGCAGGCAATCAGCAACAGCGTCATCGCCGCACCCGAAGCCAAGGCCCCCAGGCTGCCCCAGAGCCAGGTGAAATCCAGAGCGTATTTCATGGCGACCTCTCCAAGCCGATGGGTGCGAAAGGCCGCGTCAGTCCTTCAGGTTCTCGGGGTTGAGCGGCGTCTTGAGCCATTCCTTGGAGCTTGCATCGAGCGTGCCGTCGCTGACCATCTTGGCGATGGCGTCGTCGACCGCCTTCTTCAGCCCCTCTTCGCCCTTGCGCACTGCGATATGCGACGGCGAGGTCAGAAGCTGGAACTTCTGCTCGGGCTTCAACTGGTCCTGGCGGGCGAGCACCTGCGCGCCGACATCGTTGCCGACGACCATCAACTGGGTCTGGCCCGAGATGAAGGCCTGGATGACGGCATTGTAGTTCTCGAACCGCTGGATCGTGGCCGATGCGGGGGCAGCCTCGGTCAGCGAGGTGTCCTCGAGCGTGCCGCGATTGACGGCGATCGTCTTGTCGGCGAGGTCTTCCTTGCCGGCAACCTTGAGATCGGCAGGGCCGATGACCGCGATGTAGTAGGGCGCGTAGGCCGCAGCGAAATCGATCGCTTCCGCGCGCTCCTTGGAGTAGCCGACGCTCATCAGGATATCGACGCGGTCGTCGTTGAGATAGGCGATGCGGTTCTGGCCGGTGATCCCGACGAGATTGAGCTTCACGCCGAGGGCGTCGGCGATCTTCTGCGCCACATCCACGTCATAGCCCTTGATGCTCATATCCGCGCTGGCGGAGGAGAACGGCGGGAAGTCGGAGAAGATACCGACATCGAGCGTTCCCGCGCTCTTGATATCCTCCAGCGCGTCCGCCGAGGCAGCGCCGGCGAAGATACCGACGGCGGCAACCGCAACGGTGAGCACGGATGTCAGTTTGCGTGTGATGTTCATGGCTTTCCTCCCTTTTGAGCCTGTCACCGCGCCCGCAGGCCCGGTACGGCGTAAAAAGCACCCTCCCCGGTGCCGTTCTGTCGCTGCATCATTGGCGGCGATGGCGGAACGCGGAAGCCCGAAAATCTGGAGGCGTATATAAGGATTCGTGATAGTGGGCTGCGGCCCCCGGCACGGCAGGGCACCTGGAACCATCCGGCCCCACAGGTTGGCACGCCGCGTCAGGCAGGCAGCATGGCGGCATGGCGCGTAATGAAGTCAACGAGATAGCGGGCGCCTTCCGCCATGTCCGGCTGGTTGTAGAGGCCGATCTCGATGCGCACCGGCCCCGGCAGATCGGACGATTTGTCCAGCGTCCGGCACCCTTCCGGCTGTGTGTTGGCGATCATCGGCGCAATACCGACACCGACGCGCACGGCCGCCGCCACGGCGACAAGCGTCGACGCGACGCAGGCCGTTTTCCACTTGATGCCCCGTTGAGACAGGGCGCCCGTCACCGGAATCGTCCAGGGACACCCCTCGTCGAACATGATGATCGGCAACGGTTCTCCCGCATCGACGACGAAGTCGGACCGGACGGTCCACATCATGTACTCGGTCCAGACCAGCGCCGGCTTTCGCGACAGGCAGGTCACGTCGCACACCGCCAGATCGAGCAGGCCGTCATTGAAAAGCGCGGCAAGCCGGCGATTCGGCTCGATGATGATATCGATCTCGATATCCGGGTTCTGGTCGCGGAAATTGCGCAGGATCCGGATGAGATGGCCCGCAGCGAAATCCTCGACGACGCCAAGGCGGATGCGGTCCCGGATGGTTTTTCCGCTCAGCCTCTTGCCCGCCTCATCGCCGAGCCGGACAATCTCACGGGCATAGGGCAGCATGATCTGCCCCTGCGCGGTGAGCGAAAGCCCCTTCTGCGACCGAGAAAACAACCTGACGCCGACAAGATCCTCCAGCTTGCGAAGCTGCATGCTGACGGCCGCCTGCGTCCGGTTGAGCGTCGCTGCGGCACCGCTGACGGTGCCTATTTCAGCAACGGCCAGAAACGCTCTGAGCAGGTAGGGATCGAGATCAAGCATTCAGACTCGGTTTCATGACGGGGTTGGTTACGGGCTGAGCGATGCTGCGCGCACCGCAACGCAAGATCGCCGCACCATAGCAAATACGGTGCAGCGAATGGCCAGAATAATGAAGCTTCCGGAACGGTGTGTCCAAATTCCGAAAAATCGCAGCGAGCTATGGGGATTGTGAGGGGACCGTAGCGACATACACCGCCGCGTTAGCCCACGACGAGGTCTTCATAGGAGACGGCTGATGTTCAACGGTTTTCTGCTCCGCCCGCGCCGCAATCGTCACGCTCCGGCTGCAATCAACGGATTCTGCCCCCTAGGCACTACCGGCCTGGACCACCGTAACGGCGATCATGTGGAAGACGTCGTCGGCGCTGCAACCACGGGACAGGTCGTTGGCCGGCTTTGCGAGTCCCTGCAGGATCGGGCCGATCGCCGTTGCACCGCCGATGCGCTGGGCGATCTTGTAGCCGATATTGGCCGCGTCGAGATTGGGGAAAATGAAGACATTCGCGGCCCCGTGTAGCACGGACTGCGGCGCCTTGGCCGTGCTGACGGCCTCCACGAAGGCGCTGTCGAACTGCAATTCGCCGTCGATGACGAGGCCGGGTTCCGTAGCCCGGGCGAGCCGCGTCGCCTCCACCACCTTGGAGACCCGCTCATGCGCGGCGCTGCCCGCCGTCGAGAAGGAGAGCATGGCCACCTTCGCCGGTATGCCGGACAGCGCCTCGTAGGAGCGCGCGGAGCTGACCGCGATATCGGCAAGACCCGCCGCGTCGGGATCGACCACGAGGCCGCAGTCGGAAAAGAGGTAGAGGCCCTTCTTCACGTGATGCGGCGCGCAGAGCATCATCAGGAAGAAGCTGGACACGAGGCCGACGCCGGGTGCGCGGCCGATCGTCTGAAGCGCGGCGCGAACCGTGTCGGCGGTCGTCGCCACCGCCCCGCCGATCGTGCCGTCCGCCTCGCCCTCACGCACCATCATGGCGGCGAAGACGAGCGGGGAGCGCAGCGCCTCCGCCGCCATCGCCGCATCGACGCCCTTGCCGGCGCGAAGCGCGTGATAGGCTTGCACAAGGCGCGGGGCGAGCGCCGAGGAAGCGGGGTCCTCGATGCGCACAGCGCCGGGCGAAGCGCCCGCCGCGGCAAGGCGCGCCTCGACGGTCGATCGGTTGCCGACCAGAACGATCTCGGCAAGACCTTCACGCAGGGCGCGGACCGCCCCCTCGACGATGCGCGGATCCTCGCCTTCGGCAAGGACAATGCGACGCGGCGCGGCTTTCGCGGCTTCAAGGATACGGTCGAGCGGTTTCATCAGGCGTGCCCCAGATAGTGGATGCCGACGAGGATGAAGGCGGCGATGAAGAGGGTTTCGGCGACGATGAGCGCCACCGCGTCTCCCCCGACATCGAGCACGCGGCGCAGCGATGTGCGCATGCCGACCGCGACGATCCCGGCGAGCAGCGCCCAGCGCGAGGCTTCCGAACCCGCCTTCGCCACCGCCTCCGGAATCACTCCGAAGGAATTGAGGGCGGCAAGAACGAGGAAGGCGACCACGAAGCCCGGCAGCAGCGGCGGGCGTTTGCCCGTCTCGCCCTCGCCCTGCGGCACATTGCGCAGCACGACGGAATAGGTGAGCACGACCGGCGCCAGCATGGTGACGCGGATGAGCTTGACCAGCGTCGCGGTCTCGCCCGCCTCCGGCGAAACGGAAAAGCCCGCGCCGACGACCTGCGCCACGTCATGGATGGTGCCGCCGAAGAAGATGCCCGTGGCCCGCGCGTCCAGCCCCATGCTCTGTGCGAGGATCGGATAGGCGATCATGGCGAGGGTGGACAGCACCGTGACCGACAGCACGGTGAAGATGAGGTTACGCTCGGAGAATTCATTTTTCGGCAGCACGGCGGCGATCGCCATGGCGGCCGATGCGCCGCAGATGGCGACGGAACCGCTGGTCAGCAGCGCCAGCCGCCAGCCGCGCCCGAGCAGCTTGGCGGCCAGGAGGCCGAAGCCGATGGTCGCGACGATCGCCGAGACCAGCAGCAGGATGGTGCTCGCGCCGAGCCCGATCAGGAGATCGACGCTGATGCGCATGCCGAGCAGCGCGACGCCGACGCGCAGCACCTTCTTCGAACAGAAATCGATGCCGGCGACGCACCGCCCCTCCTCCGAGAGGAAATGGAAGGCGATGCCGAGCAGCAGCGCCATCAGCATGGCCGGCGCGCCGTAATGATCGGAAAGGAACTGGGCGGCGACGGCCACCGCGGCGGTGACGGCAAATCCCGGCCAGTATTTGGAAAATCCCGAGGGCATGCCCCGGAAACGGTCTTGGACGGAGGCGGCAAGGCTCATGAGGTCGTTCCGTTCGCTGGCGTGAGACCTGTCCCGCCCGGCGGGGCCGGGCGGGACATTGCGATGGGCGTCAGGCCCGCGTCTGCGGACGCATGTCGGCGCGGTCGATGCCGGCGACCGGCACAGGCTTCTTCATGGCGTCGCGGCGGAAGGGTTCGCCCAGTTCCTGGTTGAGGATGACTTCCACGAAGGTCGTGACGCCGTTCATCTGGTCCTCGATCGCTTTCGCAAGCACCTCGGTCAGCGCCGCCGGGCTATCGACGGCGACGCCCTTCAGGCCGCAGCCTTCCGCCACCTTGGCGTAGCTGAGATTGGGGTTCAGCTCCGTGCCGACGAAGTTGTTGGCGTACCAGAGCGTCGTGTTGCGCTTTTCCGCGCCCCACTGGTAGTTGCGGAAGATCACCATGGTGATCGCCGGCCAGCCTTGACGGCCGATGGACCCCATCTCGTTCATCGAGATACCGAAGGCGCCGTCGCCGGCAAAGCCGACCACCGGCACGTCCGGGCAACCGATCTTCGCGCCGACGATCGAGGGGAAGCCGTAGCCGCAGGGGCCGAACATGCCGGGCGCCAGATATTTGCGGCCGTGCTCGAAGGTCGGATAGGCGTTGCCGATGGCGCAGTTGTTGCCGATATCGGTCGAGACGATGGCTTCCTTCGGCAGAGCCGCCTGGATCGCACGCCAGGCCTGGCGCGGCGACATGCGGTCCGGCTCGCGGTTACGGGCGCCTTCGTTCCATTCCGTGCCCGGATCGTCGTCCTCGTGATCCATCGAGGAAAGCTGCTGCTGCCAGGCCGAACGGGTCTGGTGGATCGTCGCCTTGCGCTCCTCGCGGCCGGCATTACCTGCCGAAGGCGAAAGCTGCTCAAGTATCTGCCGGGCGACCTGTTTGGCGTCGCCGCAGATACCGACACCGACCTTCTTGGTAAGGCCGATGCGGTCGGCATTGATGTCGACCTGGATGATCGCGGCGTTCTTCGGCCAGTAGTCGATGCCGTAGCCCGGCAGCGTCGAGAACGGATTGAGACGGGTGCCGAGCGCCAGCACGACGTCGGCCTTGGAGATCAACTCCATCGCCGCCTTCGAGCCATTATAGCCGAGCGGGCCGACCGACAGGCGATGGCTGCCCGGGAAAGCATCATTGTGCTGGTAGCCGCAGCAGACCGGCGCATCAAGCCGTTCGGCCAGCGCCATGGATTCACCGATGGCGCCGCCGATGACGACGCCTGCGCCGTTGAGGATGACCGGGAACTTCGCCTCGGAGAGAAGCTTGGCCGCCTCCGTGATCGCCTGCGGGCCACCGGCCGGGCGCTCGAAGCGCACGATAGCCGGCAGGTCGACGTCGATCACCTGGGTCCAGTAGTCGCGCGGGATGTTGATCTGCGCCGGGGCGCAGCCGCGCCATGCCTTCTCGATGACCCGGTTCAGCACTTCGGGAATGCGCGAGGGGTCACGCACCTCCTCCTGGTAGCACACCATTTCCTCGAACATCGCCATCTGGTCGACTTCCTGGAAGCCGCCCTGGCCGATGGTCTTGTTGGCCGCCTGGGGCGTGACCATCAGGAGCGGCGTATGGTTCCAGTAGGCGGTCTTGATAGCGGTGATGAAGCCCGTCACGCCGGGGCCGTTCTGGCCGATGGCGATGGACATGGTGCCCGTCGCGCGGCTGAAGCCGTCGGCCATGATGCCCGCATTGGTCTCGTGGGCGCAGTCCCAGAACTTGATGCCGGCCTTCGGAAACAGGTCCGACACCGGCATCATGGCCGAGCCGATAATGCCGAAGGCATGTTCAAGGCCATGCATCTGGAGAACTTTGACGAAGGCTTCCTCGGTGGTCATTTTCATGGCGGGTTCCTTTCCTTGGGGGAATTGATTTCAATGGGTTAGAGGATTTCGTCGCGCAGGTAGTACCAGCGGTACATGCCCCACTGGCCAAGCCGCCGGAACGGCGTCAGCAGTCCGTGGCTCGGCAGGGGGGAGGTGAAGATGGGCAGGTCGAGGCCGCCGCCCTTGCCGGCGACCATCTGGGCCATGCGGCGGCCCGCCTGGGCCGAATACATGACGCCGTTGCCGCCATAGCCCAAGGCGTAGAAGAGCTTCTGCGACGGGTCCGGCTGGAAGATGCGCGGCATCATGTCGTGGCTGACATCCACCCAGCCCCACCAGGAGTAGTCGATCTCGATGCCGCGCAGGATCGGGAACTTGCGGTAAAGCCCTTCCAGCAGCAGGTTGAGGTGCTTGGGATTGGCGGCGTCGCGTCCGGTGATGGCGCTGCGGCTGCCGATCTGCACGCGTCCGTCCGGCAGCATGCGGTAGTAGTGCCGCAGCGTGCGTGTATCGGTGAGCGGAATGCGCGCCCTGAAGTTCAGCGCCTCCCGCTCGCCGTCCGTCAGCGGCCGCGTCACGACCGAGTTGGACAGGATCGGCATCAGGCGATGCTTCGTCAGCGTGTTCATGCCGGGCGAGGTATAGCCGGCCGTGGCGATGCAGACCGCGCGGGCGCGCACCGTGCCGCCGGGCGTGCGCAGATAGTGCATGCCGCCCCTGGCCGTGCAGTCGAGCACGGGGCTTGCCGTATGCACCTTCGCGCCGAGCTTGCGGGCAAGACGCAGGTAGCCGAAGGCGAGCTTGGCGGCGTGGATGCCCATGCCGTCGGGTTCGTACATCGCGCCGCGCGCCTCCGAGTCGCGCACGAAATCACGGTGGATTTCGTCGCGCGAGACCATGCGGGCGCGATAACCGAAGGTCTCGTTCAGCACGCGCACCTCGCTTTGGAGGTTCGGCAGCACCTTGTCGCGGTGGGCAATGTAGAGATGGCCTCCGTCCTGCGGGTCGCAGTCGATCTCCGGCTCGCGGACCAGCGCGCGAAACAGGTCGAAGCCCTCGGATACTTCCGCATGCATCTTGCGCGCGATATCGACGCCCCAGCGGGCGATCCATTGCGAGCGCTTCAGCCGGCCGGCGGAAATCTGCGCCTGCCCGCCATTGCGGGTGCTGCACCCCCAAGCGACGCCGTTGGCCTCCAGCACCGTCGCCTTGATGCCGTGCTCGCGCGCCAGATGGATGGCGCAGGAAAGGCCGGTATAGCCCGAGCCGATGATGGCGACATCGACATCCATGTCGGCGGTGATGGGGCCGTCGTCCTCCGGTTCCGGGCCGGCGGTGCCGATCCAGTAGGTCGGGGCATAGTCCTTGCCCGTGCCGGGGATGTGGTCGTGGTTGGGGTCGTAGGCCGGATCGAAGGGCTGCCGTTCGGCCTTCAGGGGAGTGGCGTGCAGTTGCATGGCGTTGCTCCGGCCATCAGTAGCGGGGTTGCAGGACCGGGCGGTTCTTGCGGAACGCCTGCTTGCGCACGATCTTGCCGCCCTTGAAGGTGAAGAGGTCGCAGCCTTCCGCCTCGATACGGCTGCCGTCGGCGGCCGTGCCGGAGAAGGTCCATTCGGAAACGCCGCGATCGCCGCTGGCGAAGTGGCTGTGGTTGCCCCATTCGGCATCCGGCATCGCCTTCCACACGCCGCTGAAGGCATCGGCGATGGCCTGCCGTCCCTCGAAGCGGACGCCGTAGACCTCGGGACCGCCGACCGCGTTGAAGACGCAGTCCTCGGCGAAGAAATGCATGATCCCGTCGATATCGTGCCGGTTGAAGGCGTCGAACAGGGATTTCAGGTCGGTTGCGGTCAAAGTCATCGTCATGTCCTCTGGCGTATCGGAAGGCATGGCTCTGCCGGGGACGGCAATCCGCCGTCCTCATGGGCCGCCATGGCCGGGGTCGAATGGGAGTGGAGGGGCTAGATGCGCCCCTTCCAGGGGATCAGCACCTTTTCGAGGTAGCGGATCAGAAGGTCGAAGGCGAAAGCGAAGATGCCGATGATGAGGATGCCCATGATCACGGTATCGCTTTCGAGGTTTTCGGCCGCGTTGAGCACCATGAAACCGAGACCGCGGTTGGCCGCCACCATTTCGGCCGCCACCAGGGTCGTCCAGCCGACACCGATGCCGATGCGCATGCCGGTGAAGATTTCCGGCAGCGCGGCTTTCATGATCACCTGGCTGATGACCTGTCCGCGGGTCGCGCCCATGGCGTAGGCGGCGTGGATCTGCTCCGTCGAGACCGAGCGCACCCCGGCCCTTGCCGCGATCGCCATCGGTGCGAAGATCGCCAGGAAGATGAGGAACACCTTCGGGAATTCGCCGATGCCGAGCCAGATGATGACCAGCGGCAGGTAGGCGAGCGGCGGCAGCGGGCGGTAGAATTCGATGATCGGATCGAACAGGCCGCGCACGAAGCGGTTGACGCCCATCAGGATACCGATCGGCACCGCCGTCACCAGCGCCAGCGTGAAGGCGCCGAAGACGCGGGCAAGGCTGGCGAACGTGTGCTGCACGAGCGTGGAATTCGAGACGCCCTCGGTCAGCGCCAGCACGAACTTGTCCCAGACTGCCAGCGGCGAAGGCAGGAACAGCGGCTTGACCCAGCCCGATTCCGTGACGAGGAACCAGAGCGCGATGAGCACGGCGGCCGTCGTGAAGCTGATCAGTCCGCTGGCGCCGTCGCCGGGAGCGCCGAAGATCTTGCCCGCCTTGGCGGGCTTGGCACGGGTCACACGGTCAAGCATGGGCCACCTCCGGATTGCCGGACGCTCGCTCGTCGCCATAGATGATGCCCAGCACTTCCTCGCGCATGCGGATGAATTCGGGGCTGGACTTGATGGCGCGGGCATTGCCCTCCGCGAGGAACCGGCGGTTGAAGTCGAGTTCGTAGGTATGGGTGATGCGCCCGGGGCGCGGCGACATGACGATCAGCCGCGAGCCGAGGAAAAGCGCTTCTTCCACGCTATGCGTGATGAAGAAGAACATCTTGTTGGTGAGCTGCCAGACCTTGAGCAGCAGTTCCTGGATGGTTTCACGCGTCAGCGCGTCGAGCGCGGCCATCGGCTCGTCCATCAGCAGCATGGCAGGGTCGCAGGTCAGCGCCCGGGCGATGCCCACACGCTGCTGCATGCCACCCGAAAGATGGTAGATCATGTGGCGGTGGAAATCCTGAAGGCCGACGAGGGCGAGGTTTTTGGTCGCCAACTCCCGGCGCTTGGCCTTGTCGACGCCGCGCAGCTTGAGGCCGAATTCAGTGTTCTCGATGACGTTCAGCCACGGCAGGAGCGCGTGCTTCTGGAACACCACGCCGCGCTCGGCGCCCGGACCGTTGACCCGGTGATTGCCGAGCGAGATATCGCCGTCCGACGGCGCCATGAAGCCCGCCATCAGGTTGAGCAGCGTCGTCTTCCCACAGCCCGACGCCCCGAGTGCGACGACGAAATCGCCGCTGTTGATGGTGAGATTGACACCCTTGAGGGCAACCACCGCCTGATCCGAATAGAGGCCCGGATAGGTTAGACTGATATTCCTGACGCTAAGCGTTTCCATGCGATATGCCTCCCTGCACCTCGGTCACGGTCGTATGGATCTTCATGCAATCCGGACGCGGAACCGCGCAAGGCGGATCGCCGGAACTGCTCTTTGCGATGAAGGTGGCACCGGCCGGCCGAAGCGGCCGGTGCAAGAGCGGCGGGTGCGTTACTTCGCAGCCGCCTTTGCGAAATCGGCGTTCACGAAGGGCGCGTAATCATCGAGCGCGTTGCCGATCTGCTTCTGTTCGACGAGGAACTTGGCGCTTTCGTTGAGCGCGCGCACCGCACCGCCGCCAAGCCAGGTGTCGGATGCCTGTTCGTCCGCATTGGGGAAGGCCAGCAGTCCCAACGCCTCAACCGTACTCGGGCCGTCGCCGCCGATCAGCTTGACGATGCCCTTGACCGGCTCGGAGTCCGCCGTCCATGCCGCTTTGTTGGCATTGTAGTCGGCATAGGACTGGGCCAGAACCTTGGTGAAGGCTTCCATGAACTTCGGGTTCTCCGCAGCCCAGGCCTTGTCGACCACCAGGCCGTCGAAGGTGGGTACGCTCGCCGCGCCGATGATCTCGCTGTCGGAAATCGTCTTGCCGGTCTTCTGGATTTCCGACAGGGCCGGCGGCCAGACATAGGCGGCGTCGATGTCGCCGCGCTGCCAGGCAGCGACGATCTGCGGCGGCTTCAGGTTGAGAATCTCGACTTCCTTCGGATCGACCTTCCACACCTGGTTCAACCCGACGAGCAGGTGGAAATGCGAGGTCGAGACGAAGGGCACCGCGACTTTCTTGCCCTTGAGGTCTTCCGGCTTCTCGATGCCCGAACCGTCACGGGCGACCAGCGCCTCGGACTTGCCGATATTGTCGAGGATCCAGAAAAGCTGCAGGTCGACGCCACGCGTGGCAGCGGCGGCCGTGCCGGTGGAGCCGATCACGCCGATCGGCACGTCGCCCGAGGCAAGCGCCGTCGTGATGTCGCCGGCCGAAGAGAACTGGCGCCAGTCGATGGCGTAGCCCGCTTCCTTGGCGGCGGCATCGAAGCGGCCGTCAGCGATGGCGGCGACGAACGGGCCGACGATCTGCTGGTAGCCGACGACGAGCCGGGTCTCCGCATAAGCGAAGCCCGATGCAAAAAGCCCCGCCACGATGGTCGTCGTGGCCGCCAGGCCATGGATTGTCCTGAAACGCATGCTCTTCCTCCTCTTGGTGATCCCCGCCAGCTCTTGCCGGTCTTGTGGGAGTAGAGATAAAGCGGGTATCTCTCTTGCGTTATATCCAGTTTGGAAGTTGAATAAGTCCAGATTGAGGGAGACGTGCAGTGCAGATCCACGTCTCCGAGACGATTTTCTTCATCGACCGGGAAAGCGGGCTGGGCCTGCAGGCACAACTTCGTGAAACGGTGGCTTCGGCCGTCGTCGCCGGCCGCATCCAGCCGGGCGCGCAGCTTCCCTCGACGCGCCGGCTCGCCGCCTATCTCAACATCTCGCGCATCACCGTCACGCTTGCCTATCAAGAACTTCTCTCGCAGGGCTACGTGGAGGCGGTGGACCGCAGCGCCTACCGTATCGCCCGCAATCCGCCGGGCCGGCGCCTGGAGGGCGACCGCCCCTCCTCCAGCGCCAAGCCGGTGGACTGGGACAGCAAGGTGGCGATGGACTTCTCCGTGGTCCGCCAGGTGGGAAAGCCGCTCGACTGGCGGCGCTATCCCTATCCGTTCCTCTACGGCCAGCTCGACCCCTCGCTCTTCGACCTCAACGCCTGGCGCGACTGCGCGCGGCGGGCGCTCGCCCGCGAGGACTTCATCCTGATGGCGAGCGACTTTGCCGCGGCCGACGACGTGCGGCTCGTCAACTACATCTGCTCGCGCACGCTGCCCCGGCGCGGCATCCACGCCACGCCGGACGAAATCCTCGTCACCGTCGGCGCGCAGAACGCGCTGTGGATCGCCACGCGGCTGATCCTCGAAAACGGCTCCAGCGCCGTCTGCGAGAACCCGTGCCACCCCGATATCAGCGCCTCGCTCCTGCTGAGCGGAGCCAAGGTCACGGCTCTGGACGTGGATGCGGAGGGCCTGCCGCCGGACAGTCTGCCGGACGATGTCGACGTGGTCGTCGTCACGCCCAGCCACCATTCTCCGACCGGCGCAACCATGCCGATCGACCGCCGCGTCCGGCTGCTGCAGGCGGCGACGGAGCGAGATTTCGTCATCGTGGAGGATGACTACGAATTCGAGATCAGCTTCCTCGCCCCGCCCTCCCCGGCCCTCAAGGCTTTCGATACGACAGGCCGGGTCCTCTATATCGGCAGTTTCTCCAAGTCGCTATTTCCCGGCCTGCGGCTCGGCTATCTCGTCGCACCCGCGCCGTTCATCCGCAAGGCGCGCGCGCTGCGCTCGCTGATGCTGCGCCATCCGCCCGGCCACCTGCAGCGCACGGCTGCCTATTTCCTCGCGCTCGGCCACTACGACGCCGTACTGCATCGCATGCGCACCGAATATCACGCGCGCCATATCGTCATGGCCGAGGCTTTCCAGCGGGAGGGCCTGACGGTCGCAGGCGCCTCCGCCTTCGGCGGCACCTCATTCTGGATGAAGGGCCCCGAATGGCTGGATGCAGACCGGCTGGTCGAGATTCTGCGGCAGAAAGGCGTGCTCGTCGAGTCCGGGTCGTCCTTCTTCCCGAAAAGCGACGCCCCTTGCCGCTTCTTCCGCATGGGCTATTCCTCCATACCGAAGAGCAACATTGCCGAGGGCGTCGCACGCGTGCGCGCCGCCCTGGATACCTTCTCCCAGCGACCGGGAGGCGAGACCGCATAATCAAGCCCGGCTTCTATTAGAGCCGCACTGCTTGGAATCGGCATACCGCCCCCCGCTCTGACAGGCCTGCTTGACCTTTCAGGGACTTACCGCATCATCGCGGACACATTGCCGCCGTCGACCGTGATGACGGCACCGGTGGAAGCGCGCGCCGTGGTAAGATGAAGGACCGCATTGGCGACGTCGACCGCGGTGACTTCGCGCCGAAGCAGGTTGCCACGCATATAGGCCTCGGGGGTGACGCCGCGCGCCCGCGCGCGCTCCTCGACCATGGCATCGGTCATAAGCCGCGTTCTGATCCGGTCGGGATTGACGGCATTGACCGTGATCCCGTCCGCGGCATGCTCCAGTGCATACTGGCGCATCAGCGCCATCAGGGCCGCCTTGGGGGTGCCGTAAGGGCCAAAGTCTGCCCCCGGATTAACGGCCTGCTTGCTGACATTGAAGATGATCGAACCGCCGGTCTTCTGCTTGCGCATCACCTTGACGGCTTCGCGGGCAATATAATGATGGCTCCAGAAATTGAGCTCGAACGCAGCCTTGAACATGTTATCCTCGACGTCGAGGAGCGCGCCCTGGAATGCCGCCCCGGCATTGGAAACCAGAATATCAATACCGCCATAGGTCTCGGCAACCTTGGCGATCGCGCTGGCCGCCGCTTTCTCGTCCGTCAGATCACAGGAAACGGCAAGTCCGCCGAGACGCCTGGCTTCGTCCTCTGCACGCTTGACGTCGACATCGACCAGGACGACTTCGGCCCCCTGCGCCCGAAGGACTTCCGCGACCGCGAGACCGAGGCCACCGGCACCGCCGGTAACGACAGCGACCTGACGCGTCAGCGGCTTCTCGATCTGTTTGGTGAGCTTCACCTGCTCCAGCGACCAATATTCGATATCGAAGAGGTCCTCTTCGGAGAGTGCCTCGAACGTATCGATACCCTCCGCGCCGCGGATAACCTCGATGGTGGCTTCGGCGACGTCGGCGCATATGCGCGCCGCCTTCTGGGTCGGGCCGGCGGCAAACAGGCCGACACCCTCGATATAGAAGACCCGCGGCATCGGATCGAGCATCGTCTTCTCGCCGCCGCAGCGGAGATTGTTACGTTCGAAATAGGCTTTGTAGTCGGAGACATAAGAGGCCACCGCATCGGCCACCTTTTCGCTCCAAGCCGCAAGGTCCTGCTCCAGCGGCGCCGGAAGCGCGATGCCGAAGCGTTTGATGTGGATGACATGCTCGGGCGTCGCATTCCCGCGCCGCACGAGATCGGCGACATTGGGAGCGCCGCAGAAGTCCAGGATACGGTCATTGACGCGGTGCTCGATGATGAAGCGGCGGAAGCGTCCCTCTTCCTGCCCCGGCAAGGCAAGCGCACCGCGCAGGATCGGCGCGATCGCGGCAACGGATGCTAGCGGCTCCGCCTTCGCAACGAAGCGGCCAAACGGCGAGGCCTCACCCTCGGCAATGCGTTTTTCTGCCCGGTCTATGGCGGCAATCATGTTCTCGTAGGCTTCGCGCGGATCATCGGACCATGTGAAGATACCGTGCTTCAACAGAATCATACCCGGTGCGTCGGGCCGCCTGGAAAACGCGTCGAGGCAGGCTTTCGAAAGGTCGAAGCCCGGCATCACATAGGGCACGACGATCATTTCCGGGAACAGTTCCCGGATAATCGCCTCGCCGTTCGGCTGGTTGGTCAGGGCGACGATCGCATTGGCGTGTGTGTGGTCGACATGCTTGAACGGCAGGATGGCGTGAAGGATCGCCTCTACCGACGGATTCGGCGCAGCGGGATCGAGCAGAAGGCGGCGCTGGAGCATAACCATGTCGTCATCGCTCAGCGTCTCGTATTCGACCATCGCCTTCAGCGGCGCAAGGCGAAGCGCGGGAAGGCCGGCGGGCTCGATCTTGCCCATGTCCCACCCGCTACCCTTGACGCAAAGTGCCTCGACCGGCGTACCATCATGGTCGATCAGCGTCGTCTTCACAGACGTATTGCCGCCACCGTGCAGCACCAGTTGCGGCACTGAGCCGAGCAGGCGCGTCGTGTAGGTGCGGATTGCAACATCACGGTTCACACCTGCCTGCTCATAGGCGCCAACCACCGCGTCAAACTCCGCTTGCGACCATTTCGACTGCATAAGAACTCCTTTGCGCATGGCATGCGCGCCCTATCGCGGGGCAAGGCCGCAACCGCGCCATCCCCAAATCACACTCGAATTACAATTGCCATTATATACTGACATTAGTCAATACGTTACGTCGCATGGTTGATCGAAGCCGCAATTCGTGTCAGTCAATCGCGGAGACTTCACTGGAAACGCTTCATGAAACGGGACGACCTCGCGCCGACTGCGCAACCAACTCCGGCGGAATTCGAAGACGCAGTCGTGTGGGCGACATGGCTCTACTACGAGGATCAGCTCACCCAGAACGAGATCGCGAAGCTTCTCGGCGTCTCGCGCGCGACCATCGTCAATTACCTCCAGGATGCACGCAAACGCGGGATCGTCCGCATCCTGATGAATGCGGAAATCGCCACCCGCACGGACATTTCCCGCAGGCTCGCGGAGAAATACGGCCTGGAGCAGGTCATGGTGCTTCCGGGCCAGAACGACGACAATCAGGCCGCGCTGCTCAAGGCGCTCGGCGCAGGCGGCGCCCGCCTGATCGAGCGCATGACGAAGCCCGGCGATACGATCTGCGTTTCCTGGGGACAGACGGTTCTCGCCATTGCTGAAGCACTGGACCTGCCGCGTCCGCTCGATGGGCTGAGCGTGGTGCAGGTGACCGGCGCCTCGACCGGCAACAAGGCGTTCTCCGCTGAATTCTGCACCGCCATCATGGCGCGCAATCTTGGGGCCGTCAGCGTCAACATGGTCGCGCCGGCTGTATTGAGCTCGGCAGGACTGCGGGATGCGCTGATGGCCGAACCGGTGCTGCGCCGCCAGTTCGACAGGATCAGCCAGGCCGATCTGATCGTCTTCGGCGTCGGCGCGCTCGGGCCTGACAGCACGATGCGCATCGCCGATGTTACCGACAATGCCGAGATCGACGAATATGCCGCAGAGGGCGCGGTCGCCGTGCTCATCTGCCGGTTCCTCGACAGTGCGGGCCGGCAGATCGTCCGCGACTTCGACAGCCGGGTCATCGGTATCGAGCTGAACGAACTGCGCAGGCTGCCGAGACGGCTGTGCGTGGCCGGCGGCGCCAACAAGACGGATGCCATCCGCGCCGTGCTCAAGGGCGGCTACGCCACGCATCTCGTCACCGACATGGCGACTGCCGAACAACTGCTTCAGGGCTAGGGCGGCGACAAGCGCCGCCCCATGCTCCTTTATCAGGCAGCCTTGCGCGGCGCGCTGTTCATGAAGGCCAGCGTTTCCTCGAACGAGCGAATGCCCGCGTCCGACCCCAGGCCGGTGGCCACAAGGGCCGCGCTCGCCTGCGCGAAATTCAGTGCGGTGGTCAGGTCCATCTTGTGATGAAGCGCCGTGATATAGCCGGCATCGAACGCGTCGCCGCATCCGGTCGTGTCGACCACCTGGATTTCGAAAGCCCGCTCGCGCACGACCGAGCCCGAGGCATCCATGAAGCAGACGCCGTCCTCCCCGAGCGTGAAGACGCAGTGCTTCACGCCGCGGTCAAGAAAGAACCGCCCTGCACTTTCGACATCGCCGGCACCGGAAATCTGCTTGGCCTCCTCGATGGAGGGCATGAAGTAATCGATATACGGGAACAGCGGCTCGATGAGGCCGAGCGTACCGTCATTGGCGCCCAGCAGATCGAAAGTCGTGATGCGGCCCCGCTCCTTGGCGGCGGCCAGCAGCTTGCGGCTCGGCTCGCCGTCGAGTTTCGCCAGAAGACCCGTGCCACCGAGATGTACGATGGGGGCTGCAAGCACCGCGTCGAGGTGGTCGGCGGGAACGTCGAAATGGTCGGAGGCTCCACGCGCATGGAGTGCGGGACGATCGCCGTTGCGGCGGATATTCAAGATGGTCGCCGAGGTCGCCACCCCCTTGAGGCGTTGCATCTGCGCGGTGTCGACGCCGAAACGCTGTAAGGTGGCCAGAACAAAATCAGCTTTTTCGTCGTCGCCGACGGCGCCGACCGCCAGGCAACTGAGCCCGAGCTTTGCCAGGTCGACGACGGTTCCCCCTGCCGTGCCGGCAACCGTCAGACGGATCTCGTCGATGAACTCGACATTGCCGCCCTCCGGTATCGCATCGACCGGCCGGCCGAGCACGTCCAGAATGTAAAGCCCGACGACAGAAACATCATGAGCCACGAAACCCTCCCATTTTTGAATGCGTTCACCCGCGGTTGCGCAGCGTGAAGATGGTGCCGGCGATCAGGATGAACAGGCCGACGATAAAGAGCTGCAACGTGCTGGGAATTCCAACGAAGATCAGAACGTTGCTGACAAGAGTGATGAGGAGCACGCCGAGAAGCGTCCCGATCACCGAGCCGGATCCCCCCGTAATACGCGCGCCGCCGAGCACGACGGCTGCGATGATCTCCAGCTCCATACCCGCAAGATCGAAAGGGTTTGCCAGCCGGTTGCTCGCCACATGGACGACGCCGGCGATACCGGCGAGCAGCCCCGCATAGGCGAAGACAAAGACGCGCACGGTGAATAGCTTGATGCCAAGCCGCTCAGCGATCTGCGGGTTGCCGCCTGCCGCGAAGATGGCACGGCCCATCAAGGTCCGCTCGAGGATGAACCACGTCACGAACGCGGCGACAGCCAAAACCAGCACCGTTGCCGGCAGCGCCGAGGCGACGCCGCTCGGCGAGATATGTGTGTAAAGCGACGCCTTGCCCAGGCCGTCCATCGCGGCTGGAATGTTCATGAATAGCGCGGTGCCGACGAATGTCAGCAGGAAGCTGCGATAGACATATTGCGTGCCGATCGTCACGATGAGCGAGGGTGCGCTGAGCTTGTGCACCAGAAGGCCATTCACCGCGCCGAGCGCGGCGCCGCCGGCAGCCGCGATGACGAGGATGGCCACGAGCGGCATATCCGGCACAACATTAATGACGAGCATCGTCAGCGCATACATGACGAACGCGGCAATGGCGGTGAAGGAAACATCGATGCCGCCGGCTGCGAGAACCACGAGGACGCCCATTGCAAACAACCCGCGCACGACGGAGGCCCGCAGGATGTCCACCAGATTGCTCATCTGCAGGAAATCGGGGTTGGCGATGATGACGACGAGGCACGTCGCCACCACGAGCAGGAGCGTGAACAATTCCGGGCGCGCACCCAGAATATCCCACAGCCGCCGACCGAGGCCCCGCTGCTGATCGCTCGCACCGGATACGGAAATCGCGTCGCTCATCAGATGTTTTCCTTCGTATGTCCGGCCATGGCGCGGTAGATGCTGTCCTCGCTGAGGGACACGGCGCTGTCATCGGAGATGATCCGGCCTTGACGCATGATGAGGATGCGGTCGCAGTTCTGCAACAATTCGGGCAGGTCGTCGCTGATGATGATGACCGACATGCCACCATCGGCGAGCCGCTGGATGATGCGGAAGATGGTATCCTTCGATCCAACATCCACACCGACCGTCGGGCCGTGCAAGATCAGAAGCCGCGGATTGATCGTCAGCCAGCGGCCGATGAGAACGCGCTGCTGGTTACCGCCGGAAAGGGACTGGACCGGCGCGGAGACATCCGGCGCGACGATCTGAAGGTCGCGTACGCTTTCCTCGGCGGTGCGTCGCGCCCTGCTGGCGCTGATGATGCCGAAGGCATTCTTCAGACGGCCCAGGATCGGGAGGGTGATGTTGTCCTGTATCGGCTTTTCCAGGAACAGACCTTCGGTCAGCCGGTCTTCCGGCACATAACCGATGCCGTGACCGATCGCATCGGCCGCCGACTGCGGCGCAATCGCCTTGCCGTCCAGCCGGATTGTACCATGGGAGGCGGGGGAGACCCCCGCCAGAGCGAGTGCGAGCTCGTTCCGGCCGGAATCGAGCAGGCCCGTAATACCGAGAATTTCGCCGCGGCGAACATCGAAGCTCACATCCTTGAAGACCCCGCCCTTGGAAAGCCCCTCGACCTTAAGCAGCACATCACCCGGTTTCGGATTCGTGCGGTAACGCGTTTCACTGATTTCGCGTCCCGTCATCCAATGGCTGAACTCGGCCTTGCTGTGCGTGGCGACGTCGAGCTCCGTCACCTTCACGCCATCGCGCATGATGACGGCCCGCCCGCCGATCTGCTTGCACTCGTCAAGCTTGTGCGTGACGAAGAGCACGGCGACGCCACGCTCCTGAAGGCGCGCGACGACCTTGATCAGGTTCTCGACTTCCTGCCGGGTAAGCGAGGTCGTCGGCTCATCCATGATGACGAGCCGCGCATCGGACGCGATGGCGCGCGCGATGGCGACAAGCTGGCGGGTGGCAAGCGGAAGCGTATCCGTGCGACGGGTCAGGAAGCCCCGGTCCGTCGGCAGATGAACCTCCGCGAGCGCCCGGCGCGCCGTAGCGTGCAGCGCCACGAGATCAAGGCGCCGCGCAAGGCGTCCCGAGGACGCCACAAGCTGCTCCGTAAAGGCGACGTTTTCGGCGACGGAGAGATTGGGCAACAGGGAGAGGTCCTGATAGACCGTCTCGATGCCCGCGCCCAGAGCGCCAATGGCGCCGAGATCCCCGGCAACCACGCCGGTCGGCTGGCCGTCTATCAGGACCTCCCCCTCGTCGGCTGTCTGCGCTCCCGAAAGAATCTTGATCAGCGTGCTCTTGCCGCAGCCGTTCTCTCCCATCAGGTGGTAGATCTTGCCGGCTTCGATGATCAGGCTGACCTCCTTGAGGGCGCGTACGCCGCCAAAGGACTTCCTGACGTTCCTGATCTCGAGGAAGGGCGGTTTTTCGGCCGGTGCTGATGGCGTGACGGCATTCATCGAGAAATCCTGAACGGCTTTGACACTGGAAGGCGTGGACAGACGGGCGCGCCGGCACACAGGCCGCCGCGCCCGCAGACGATCTTAGAACGGATAGTTCTTGTAGTTGGACTTATCGGCATCAACCCAGGCCTGGCCCTGGATGATGATGCCCTTGCCGGGGCCCTTGGTGACCGTCATCTTGTTGTAGCCGGCCACGCCGAGATCCATGCCGTCCTTGATTTCCTCGCCCTTCAGAACCAGGTCGGCGACCTTGTTCATGACATAGCCGGCATCCTTCGGATCCCAGAAGAAGATCTGATCGACAGCACCGGTTTCGAGATACGGACCGGTGTCCTTCGGCAGGCCGAGACCGTAGACGCAGGTCTTGTCCTGCAGGCCGGCTTCCTCGACGGCACGGCCGATGCCGATGACGTCGATGGCGGACGAACCCTGGAAGCCCTTGATGTCCGGATACTTGCGCAGGATTTCCTTCGCCTTTTCATAGGCGCGATTGGCGTCGTTGAAGGATTCGTTCTTCTCGGCAACCAGCTCCATGTCCGGGTACTGCTTGGCATTCTCCGCGCCGGCATCGACCCACTGGTTGTGCGTGAGGCTGCCGAGCGAGCCGACGAAGCTCGACCACTTGCCGGATTTGCCCATGCATTCGGCAAGCTTTTCATTGATGCGCGCGCCGAAAGCCTTGTTGTCGAAGGCCTCGATGTCGACGTCGGTGTTCACGAGGCTGTCGCCTTCATGGGTGATGACCTTGATGCCGCGCTGGGAGGCACGGCGCAGAACGCCTTCAAGCGCCGACGGATCCATCGGAACGACGGCGATCGCCGAAACGTTCTTGGCGACCAGGTCCTCGATAATGCGGGTCTGCTGTGCGGCGTCGGCCTTCGCCGGGCCGATCTGGCTGGCATCGACGCCCGCATTGTCCTTGCCATAGGCATCGACGCCCTCGTTCATGCGGATGAACCAGTTTTCACCGGTCACCTTCACCACCGTCACGATGGACGGCTTGTCTTCAGCATGCGCCGCGCCGATTGCCATGAGGCCTGCCAGAACGGTGCCCGCTGCGAGTTTCGAAATCATGCTCATACGTCTCCTCCGTTTAATTGAGCAAATTAACGTCTCCCCTCCCCGTCTCGCCGATAGCAGATGCGGTTGTGGGATTTGGTATCGCGATCGCCCTTGGGAGCGGTCGCCATCGGGAACCGGCTAGCGTCCCGGCTTGAGCCAGATGCCGAGATTGATGCGTGCCGATGCGAGAAGCATGAGCAGCAGCAACCCCCAGGCCAGATCCCGGAAAAAGTTCGAGATGTTCATGAAGTTGAACAGGCTGGAGAGAATTTGCAGGGCGGTCGACGCCAGCAGCACGCAAATGACCTTGCCGTGACCGCCTTCGGGCCTCACGCCGCCGAGAACAGCGATCAGGATGGCGATCAATACATAGGAGCTGCCGTAGTCCCATTTCACCGACGACGTGCGCGCAGCGATAATGATGCCGGCGACCGAAGCCAGCACGCCGCAGATCGTGTAGGTGGCGAGCAGCATGCGCCGCTCATTGATGCCGCCATAGCGCGCCGCTTTCGCATTGCTGCCGAGCAGCATGAGCTGCACGCCGAAACGAGTATAGGCGAGGCTGAAGGCAAGGGCCGCAGCAACGACCAGAAACAGCGCGAAACAAAGCGGGACACCAAAGACTGGCAAATTGCCGAAGTCATCGAGCGGCTCGATATAGCCCATGCCGACGGCCGAGCCGTTGGTGAGATAGATTGCAAGCCCCGTGAACAGAAGCTGCGTACCCAGCGTGGCGATAAGCGGGGTCAGGCGCGCATACGCGATTATCAAGCCATTGAGAAAACCACCGGCAAGCCCGATCACAAGCGCAAGCCCGGCGAAAGTCCAGGAAAAGAGCAGCGGGTCGTCGGCCACCGGCACAAGCGTCTTGGCGACACCGAACGCCACGATCCCGGCAAGATTGGCAAGCGCGATGCCGGAGAGATCGATACCACCGTTTCCGGAGATCATTGCCAGCATTACACCAAGCGCAAGAAGGCCAAGTTCGGGAACCTGCGCCGCCATCGACTGCAGATTATAGCTGTCGAGGAAGCCGCGCCCGGCCAGGATGGCACCCGCAATCAGGGCAAGACCATTGATGGCTGCCAGAAAAAGTGTCTGCCGATCCAGTCGCAAATTCACCATCGATCCTCCTCCATGACCGTCCCGCCCGACTTGCAACACCACCAGGGCGTTCCTCGTGCTTGGGCGGCCACCACGATATGACATTTGTCAGAGACTGTTAGCGCTTGTCAATAGAGCCGACAACACCGCCACCGAATATCCTCCGAGACCATCCAGAAAGGCTGGAAAACAAGCCTTTCCGGAAGAAGGCGCCCCTCATGCCTTTCTCACCACAAAACGTCGACAATTACATATGACAACTCAATTCCATCATATGTCACATTCTAATGTTGACATTTGTCTAACACTTTATGTTATTTGTAAACCTGAAATCAGAAAGTTTCGCCAGGCGCCAACGGAGGACACAGGTCGCCATGTCGATCGAGGACAATCCCACACGGCCGTTTCGGCGCGCTAGCCGCACCACACCATGCCAACCCGTCCGGCGACGCCCGGCGGGCGTCCATCACGGAATTCACCGGTGGCGGGCATGAAAAGAGAATGCGCCGCGCCATCGGGCGCGCGTTCAAGGGTCGCAGATATTCGAGTTTCACTGGCTCGCAAAATTCAAGGAGTTCCCATGCAGCGTTTCATCAACGATCCTGATCTGGTGGTGGAGGATACCGTCAAAGGCTTCGTCAAGGCGCATGCCGACATTGTACGCCTTGCGGAAAACCCGCGCGTCGTCGTCGCCAAGGATGCCCCCTTTGCCGGCAAGGTCGGCGTGGTGACTGGCGGCGGCTCCGGCCATGAACCGGCCTTCATCGGCTACACCGGCAAGAACATGCTGGATGCCGTCGCCATCGGCGAACTCTTCTCCTCTCCGACCGCGAAAAGCTTCCACGACGCCATCCGCGAGGCCAATGGCGGCAAGGGCGTCGTCGTGCTCTATGGCAACTATGCCGGCGACAACATGAACGTGAAGATGGCCACGAAGCTCGCTGCCAAGGACGGGATCGAGGTCGCGACCGTGGTCGCCAATGACGACGTCTGCTCCGCCCCGCCGCAGGAGCGCGAAAAGCGCCGCGGCGTCGCCGGCGAGATCTTCATGTGGAAGATGGGCGGCGCCAAGGCGGCAACCGGCGCAAGCCTCGAAGAAGTCCGCGCCACCGCGCAGAAGGCGATAGACAATTGCCGTTCGATCGGCGTCGGCCTCGGTCCCTGCACGCTGCCGGCCGTCGGCCATCCGAATTTCCAGATCGAGCCGGGAACGATGGAGGTCGGCATCGGCCATCACGGCGAGCCAGGCGTGCGCGTCGAAAAGCTGAAGACGGCCGAAGAGGTCGCCAGGGACATGGTGAAGATCGTGCTCGACGATCACAACCTGCCCGAGGGCGCCGAGGTCGCCGTGCTCGTCTCGGGCCTGGGCGCGACGCCGCTCAACGAACTCTACATCCTCAACGACACGATCGAGAGCGAGATTTCGGCCCGTGGCCTGAAAATCCGCAAGACCTGGATCGGCAACTATTTCACTTCGCTGGAAATGGTCGGCGCCACGTTGACTGTCATGGCGCTCGACGACGAACTGAAGACGCTGCTCGAGGTCGAGACGCGTTGCACGATCATTCTGTAACGGAGGAAGACACATGCAGACTTTCGACAATGCTTCCTCTGGCGCCATCGTGCTGTCGATGGCCGAGCGGATCGTCGAGAACCGCGCCTATCTCAGCGAAATCGACGGCAAGATCGGCGACGGCGACCATGGTGTGAACATGGCGAAGGGTTTCGCCATGGCCGCCGAGCGCCTGAAAGGCAAGAACGCCTCGCTCGCCCAGTCCCTCGACACGCTCGGCACCGTGCTGATGACGGAGATCGGCGGCTCGATGGGGCCGCTCTACGGCGTCATGTTCACGGAATTCGCCGAAACCATCGAAGGCGTCGAGAAGATCGACGCGCCAGCCTACAGCAGGATGCTGCATGCCGGCCTGGCGGGCATCCAATCGATCGGTTCGGCCAAGGTGGGCGACAAGACGCTGCTCGACACGCTCGTTCCCGCTGTGGAGGCCTTCGACACGGCCACGGCGACGGAAAAGCCCTTCGGCGATGCACTGGAAGCCCTCACCGCAGCGGCGGAAACCGGCCGCGACTCGACCATAAATCTCGTGGCGAAAATCGGCCGTGCCAGCCGCCTTGGCGAACGCTCGCTCGGCGTGCTCGATGCGGGGGCCACCTCCTGCGCCATCATCCTCAAGGAATTGTCCGACGGCGCGCGCGCCCGACTTGCCTGAGACGGCGTAAAAGTTCCTCCCAGGATGCGCGGCCTGTCCTTCGTGAGAGGTCGCGCACCGCTTTTTTGCCAAGGCATGTTGCAAACCGGCGGCGTTGCTTTCATGGTCGCCGCCTGATGGAGGACCGGCGAGACCGATGGCATCGAAGACTTCCGCACCGCGCAAGGGCGGCCCTGGCCGGGGCAACGGGCCGGAAGGTATCGACATGATCCCGCTGCGCTACGGCGACGATCCCTATGTCTGGGCCTGCTGGCTCTATTATGAAGACGGCATGACGCAGGGCGAGATCGCCGAGGCGATGGGCGTCTCTCGCGCCACCGTCAACAGCTATCTCGCCGACGCCCGCGAGAAGGGCATCGTCAACGTCTCGATCGAACCCGCCCGCCTCGCCTCGCTCACCATCGCGCAGGAACTCAAGCGCCATTTCGGCCTCGCCGACTGTCTCGTCGTGCCGAACAGCGACGATTCCCGCCCGCTGATCGGTCGCCTGGGGGCCGCCGGCGCACAGGCGCTGTCCAGGATCATCAAGTCCGGCGACACGCTCGCCGTGGCCTGGGGGCGCACGATCCTCTCCGTCGGCGAGCACCTCGAAATGGGCGCGTTACAGGACGTCACCGTCGTGCAGGCAACCGGCGGCACCACCGCGAGCTTCGCCTATACGCCGGAGTTGACAGCCGCCGCCGTCGCCCGGGCGATTTCCGCGCGCTGCGTCAACATCACCGCACCCGCCATCGTCGCCTCCGCCCAGATGCACGACATGCTGCTGGCCGAACCGTTGATCCGCGAACAGTTCGACACGCTCGCCCGCGCCAACCGCATCGTCTTCGGCATCTCGTCGCTGCGCCCCAATTCGACGATCCATACCAGCGGCTTCTTCGAATCCGTGCCGCTGCAGCACTATCTCGCCAAGGGCGCCGCCGGCGTCCTCGCCGGCCGCTTCATCGATGAGCGGGGCCGTCCCGTCGCCGGCCCCCTCGACGACCGCACCATCGGCATCTCGCTCGAAATGCTGCGCGGCATCGGCACGCGCGTCGCCGTGGCCGGCGGCTTCGACAAGGTCCCGGCCCTGCTTGCGGCGCTGCGCGGCGGCTATGCCAATATCCTGGTGACGGATGCGGCGACGGGCGCCGGTATTCTGCGCGCCGATGGCGTCACCAGCCTCGACGGCAAGCCCTCACAGCGCCAGAGAAGTATGCCGGTCGCCAAGAGCTACCGCACCCATGTCAAAAAGTTCCTCAACAACCCCAACGACGTGGTCGAGGAGATGCTGGACGGCCTGATCGCCGCGCACAGGCCCTATCTCCAGCCGATCGGCGCTTCGCGCCGCGCGCTCGTCGCACGCGACGGCCCACGCCCCGGCAAGGTCGGCCTCGTCATCGGCGGCGGCACGGGGCACGAACCCTGCTTCGTCGGCTATGTCGGCAAGGGGCTTGCGGATGCAGTAGCGCTTGGCAACATCTTCTCCTCTCCGCCACCGGACCCGATTGTCAAATGCGCCTTGGCCGCGTCGGGAGGCGCAGGCGTGCTCTTTGTCTACGGCAACTATGCCGGCGACGTGATGAATTTCGAAATGGCCGCCGAGCTGGCCGAGGAACAGGGCATCCCGATCCGCACCGTGCTGACGACGGACGACATCGCCTCCTCACCCGTCGAGGACAAGGAGGGGCGTCGCGGCGTTGCCGGCAATTTCTTCGTCTTCAAGGTGGCAGGCGCGGCCTGCGACATGGGCATGACGCTCGATGAGTGCGAGGCCGTTACGCGCAAGGCGAACGACCGCACCTATACCGTCGGCGTCGCGCTCGAATCCTGCTCCATGCCTCAAACGCGGCGGCATAACTTCGAGATCGGTCCCGACGACATGGAATTCGGCATGGGGATCCATGGCGAGCCCGGCGTGCTACGCGAGCGCGTACGCACCGCCGACGAGATCGTCGACACGGTCATGGACAACATCTTCAAGGAGATGAAGGCCGAGCCCGGCGACAGGGTGGCGGTCTTGGTCAACTCCTTCGGCGCAACGCCGCTGATGGAGCTCTACATCCTCTATCGAAGAGTGGAGCAGCGGCTTGCTGCCAAGAATATCGCAATCGAGGCGAGCTGGGTGGGGCACTACTGCACATCGCTCGATATGGTGGGCGCTTCCATTTCGATTCTGCATCTCGAGCGCCAGTTGACCGAACTGCTGCACCATCCGTGCCGGACGGCAATCCTGACCATCGGTGCGTCTGACGTGAACGGAGCGGCAAAAGGCTGAGGCGGCCGGCGCCAAAGGGGAGAAAGACATGTCGGAAACTGCGGCACGCACTCTCGCCCGGATGTTCGAACGGATGTCCGAGGTGATCGAAGCGGAAAAGGACCATCTTTCCGAACTCGACGGCGCCGTCGGCGACGGAGACCACGGCATTACCATGTCGATCGGCTTCAAGGCAGTGACATCGGCCTTGGCCGGACTCGATCTTGACGAGGCAAGCCTTTCCGACGTGATGTCGACGGCCGCCAGCGGCTTCCTCGACGCGGTCGGCGCCTCCACCGGCCCGCTTTACGCAACGGGCTTCCGCCGTGCAGCGCGGGTGCTTACGGGCCGCGACCGGCTCGACCTTGCCGCCTGCCGCGACATGCTGACCGCAATCGCCGAAGGCATACGCGAGCGCGGCAAGGCGCAACGCGGCGACAAGACCATGCTCGACGTCTGGCTACCGGCCGCCGAGGCCGCAACAGCGGCAGTGGCCCACAATCTTTCGAAGCAGGATTTCTGGAAGGCCGTGGAGACCGCCGCCGAAAATGGCGCTGCGGCGACCGCCACAATGATCGCAACCAAGGGCCGCGCCGCCCGCCTGCGCGAACGCTCGCTCGGCCACCCCGACCCCGGCGCAGCATCCGCGGCTCTGCTGATCAAAACGATCGCAAGCCTTCAGTTCTAACGGAATGCTTCCTGGCCGATGAATCTAGCCTTTCGGCCGCGACCTCTCCCGAAAAAAGATAAATATTTTCAACTAGTTGTAGATATTTCACAGCCAGTCGTTTGAATAAACCAGAGTTGTAAATGCCCTGCTTTCAAGTTTTGAGATAGAAGGCCCTTATGAGCGGGCGTAGTTTCGGCGACGAGTTCAAGCGCGACACGGTGCGTCAAATTCCCGAGCGAGGCTACCCGGTTGCGGAGATGCTCAACGCCTTGATCTGCCACTGATGGCACGCCGGTCATCCACCCGGGGGCGGTTGGCTCTTTGGCAGATGCGGCTCCAATGCAGCCCGGATTTCGTCTGAGCGAAAGAACAGACCGCGCCTGGCTCCCTCCAAAACCCAAGATCCACTCCGAAGCTGAATAGGTATTCCAACCAACCGGAAGTCCCGTTTTCAGTTCAGGCGCTGCTCCGTTTCCGCATCGAAGACATGGATGGCGGAGGGCTGGACGCGAAGGGAAATCTCCTCGCCCGCCTTGATGCCGGCCGCCGCCGGCAGGGCCGCGACGAGGCGCTGGCCGCCGACCGACGCCGTGACGACCAGTTCCGGCCCCGTCAGTTCCGCCACCTCGCAGCGCGCGTCGAGAGGCACACCATCGCCCGACGGGCCGAGCGCTTCGGGGCGGATACCGAGGACGAGCTTCAGCCCCTCGGCCATGGTTTCCAGTCCCGGCACGGCGAGCGCGATGCCGGTTCCCTCGATGACGGCCTTGCCGGCCTCCACGCGCGCCGCCAGAAGGTTCATCGGCGGCGCGCCGACGAAGGTCGCGACATAGAGCGTCGCCGGCCGATTGTAGATGTTTTCCGGCGTGTCGAGCTGCTCGATGCGGCCGCCGCGCATGACGGCGATGCGGGTGGCGAGCGTCATCGCCTCGATCTGGTCGTGCGTGACATAGACGACGGTCGTCCTCGTCATCTGGTGCAGGCGCTTCAACTCGGTGCGCATTTCCATGCGCAGCTTGGCGTCGAGGTTGGACAGCGGCTCGTCGAAGAGGAAGATTTTCGGATTGCGCACCAGCGCCCGGCCGATGGCGACGCGCTGGCGCTGGCCGCCGGAAAGCTGGCCGGGCTTGCGCTCTAACAGGTTCTCGATCTGCAGGAGCTTCGCCGTCTCGCGCACGGCGCGGTCGCGCTCGGCCTTGTCGACCTTGCGCATTTCGAGGCCGAAACCGATGTTCCGGTGGACCGTGAGGTTGGGATAGAGCGCGTAGGACTGGAAGACCATGGCGATATCCCGGTCCTTGGGATGCACGCCGACGATGGAGCGCCCGTCGATGCGGATATCGCCGCTCGTCGGCTCGCCGAGGCCGGCGATGATGTTGAGCAGGGTGGACTTGCCGCAGCCCGACGCGCCGAGCAGCACGAGGAATTCGCCGCTTTCCAGCGCGATGTCGATGCCCTTCAGGGTCTCGACGGCGCCGTAGTTCTTGCGGATGGCTTCGATGGTCAGCGTGCTCATGCCGGGATTTCCTGCGGGATGGGGGCGTAGCGTCTCGGATGGGTGGAGATGGCGAGGGAAGCGACGGCCGTGCCGGCGGCAAGGCTGGCCGCAAGCCCCCTGCCCTCGGCATAGGCGGCGAGGAAGGCGGCGTTGAAGACGTCGCCCGCGCCGATGGTGTCGACGACCGCGACGGATGGAGCCTCGGCCCGGCAAAATGCGCCGTCCGCATCGATGGCGATCGCGCCCTTCGGCCCGCATTTCACGACGACGATGGCCTCTTTGGGCATGTCCTGCCGCAGGAGGCGGCCGGCCTCTTCAGGGTCCGGGACGCCGGCAAGGTTCGTTGTTTCGACCTCGTTGAACAGGGCTATACGGCAGCGCGACAGCCAGCCCTTCGCCGCCGCCCGGTTCTCCTCCGTCCAGCCGTGCAGCGGCCAGCCGGTGTCGAGTGCGACGGCAATGCCGTGCCGTTCCGCCCAGTCGAAGAAGCCGTCATATTCCGCCACCAGCCCATCGGTGAGGAAGGAGCCGCAGAGGAGCGCGATGCCGCCCTGAAGGCGCGGGCCGTCAAGCACGGCGAAGACGTCCTCCAGACTGAAGAGCGGCAGGTGGCCGCGCGTGGTGAAGAAGGTGCGCTCGCCATCGGGATGGGTGATGCCGACGGAAAGGGTCGTGCTGTCGCCATGCACCGGCCAGCGCCGGGCGCGCTCGCCAAAACTTTCGGCAAGCCACGCGCCAAAACGGTCGCTGCCGATGCTGGCGGCGATCTCGAAGGGCGTGCCGAGCGCCATCCAGGCGAGCGCCGCATTGCCGGCGGAACCGCCGACGCGCAATTCGTCATGGTCGACGATGATCTCGGTGCCGGGCTGCGGCCAGGGCGCGGCCGGGCCCATGATCAGGTCGACATTGACGTTTCCGATGACGGCAAGCGGTCTCACTCATTCGCTCCGGGTAATCTTGGTCGAACGCACCGGCGTTCCGGCATCAGGGACGCGGGCGGCGGCGAAGGCGATCATCAGGCGCTGCGCGGTCGGCAGCATGGAGAAGACGGCGGCAAGGCCCGTCGATGGCGGGAAGACGATGGTCGCCGCGCCTTCGACGGGCGGGCGGCCGGAGGCGTCGAAGACGACCAGTTTCGCGCCGGCTTCCACCACGGAGACAGCCATGGCCGTCACGAGGTCGGCCGTCGCATCGTCGCTGCGGAAGAGCACGATGCCCACCTCCGGCGACAGCATCTCCATCGGCCCGTGGCGAAGCTGCCCGCCTTCCAGCGAGAAGCACGGCACGCGCGAAAGCTCCGTAAAGCCGAGCGCTATGGCTTCGGCGAGGCCCTGCAGGCGACGGCCGGACGTCACCACAGAGCGGACAGTCGAAAGCGCGGCGAGCGCCGCCTCGATGGACGGCTCACTGAGGTTTTCCAGCGCGGCAACGGCGGAGGCAACATCCTCGCCCAGCGCGCCGAGGATCGCGAGATGAAGGGCGAAGCTTACCGTCAGGCTGCGCGTTGCGGCAAAGGCCTGTTCGGTGCCGCCGTGGCCGACGAGGCAGGGGGCGGTGCGGGCAAGGAAAGAGCCGCCCTCCAGCGTGAAGCCGAAGGTTTCGGCATTGCCGCCGGTTTCCTCGAACCAGCGCAGGACCTCGGCGCTTTCGCCGGATTGCGAGGTGATGAAGACGGTGCGGCCATCGAGCGAGAGCGGCGCACCGAGCTGTTCGGAGAGCGGCAGGGCGACGGCATCGATGCCGAGGGCGCGGTAGAGCGGCTCGACGGCGCGGCCGACGGCGTGCGAGCCGCCCATGCCGAGGAGGATGAGCCTCCCCGTGCGCTTCAGGCTGGCGGCGGCCCTTGCCGCCATGGCCGCATTGCTGCGGAAGGAGGCCAGTGCATCGGCGTGCTGGCGGGCCATTTCCCGGTCGATGGCCTGAAGCCCGGCCGGGCGTGTCGCGTTCGTTGTCATGGTCATCCTTTCACACCGCCGCTGGTGAGGCCCGAGATCAGGGCCCGTTGCATGAGAAGGCCGACCAGCACCGGCGGCAGCGCGGCAAGCACGCCGGCCGTGGCGATCAGCCCGTAGTCGGAGACGCGTCCGCCCGCGAGATCGGCGATGGCGACGGTGAGCGTGCGCGCGCGCTGGTCGGAGGTGAAGAGCAGCGCATAGAAGAATTCGTCCCAGCCGAGCAGGAAGGCGAAGAGCGCCGAGGTCGCGACGATGGGCATGGCGAGCGGCAGGGTGACGATGCGCAGCGTCGCGAAAAGGCTTGCCCCGTCGATCATCGCGGCCTGCTCGATCTCGCGCGGGATGCCGTCGAAGCCGGACTTCATCAGCCATGTCGTGAAGGGCGCGAGGATGCTCAGATAGACGAGCGCGAGGCCGAAGACGGAATTGAGCAGGCCGAGCGCGGCGAGCAGCATATAGAGCGGCACGGCGAGCGCGACCGGCGGCAGCATGTAGGTGGCGATGACCAGCGACAGCGACCAGCCGACCGAGGGCGTGCGCGACACCGCCCAGCCGGCGGGAATGGCAAGCGCGATGGCCGCGAGCGTCGCCATGCCGGCCACAAGGATGCTGTTGACCAGCGAGGCGACGAAGGTGGCCCCGGCGCTGTTGGGCACCGTCGAGAGCAGCATCGCATAGCGGGAGAAATCCACCGTGCTCGGCCACCAGCGCAGCGGCCGCGCCACGAGGTCGGCGGCCGGCGAGATGCTCATCACGAAGAGCCAGAGGATCGGCGCGAGGATGACGGCGGCGAGCAGGAGCGCGGCGGCGTGTATGAGGATCGAGGCAAGGAGGCTGCGGCGTTCCATCAGGCGGCACTCCCTGCGGCGCGGCGCACCAGCATGCCGTAGCCGATCGCCAGCACCGTCACGATGAGCGTGACGACGAGGGCGAGCGAGGCCCCGGAGCCGGCGCGCTGGAAGGAGAACGCCTCCTGATAGACGAGGATGGAGAGGGTGCGCGTGGAATTGGCCGGCCCGCCGCGCGTCATGACCCAGATGATGTCGAACACCTTGAAGGCCTCGATGGTGCGCAGCACCAGCGCCACCATCAGCGGCCCGGCAAGATAAGGCAGGATGACGAAGCGGAAGCGGGCGAAGGGACCCGCGCCATCGACCAGCGAGGCGGCGGTGATATCGCGCGGCACCGCCTGCAGCGCAGCGAGCGCGATGAGGGCGACGAGCGGAAAATTCTTCCAGCAGTCGGCGACAATCAGCGCCGTCATGGCGGTGGCCGGCTCGCCGAGCCAGGACCGGTAGGCGTCGAGCAGGCCGATCTGCGTCAGCGCCGAATTCAGCGCGCCGTATTCCGGGTTATAAATGAGACGCCACAGGGTCGCGTTGACCACCGTCGGCAGCGCCCAGGGCAGGATGAGCAGCGCGCGCAGCACCGTGCGGCCGTGGAACTGCTGGTTCAAAAGCAGGGCGGCAAGCACGCCGAGCACCATTTCCGCCGTTACCGAGGCGACGGCGAACCAAGTGGTGGCGTAGAGCGCCCGCAGGAAATTGCTGCTCGCCAGCATCTTCGCGTAATTGTCGAAGCCGACGAAATTGCCGCCGAGGCCCACCAGCTTGGCATCGGTGAAGGAGAGCCGCACGGTATCGACCATCGGCCAGCCGATGACGGCGACCATGATCACCAGAAGCGGCAGCATGAGTAGCCATGCCCGGGTGGTCATCCAGGTGCTGGACATAGCGTCCTCTTGTCTGTTTTCGGGAAGGAGAGTGTGCGGGCGACCGAAGCCGCCCGCAAGTCAGGATATCAGAGGCCGCTATTGTCGGCGGCGGACTTCAATGCGTCTTCCGGCGATGCCTGATCGAGCAGGGCTTCCTGAATGGCCTGCTGGAGCGCCGTGGAGAGTTCCTGATACTTCGGCGTCGTGGGGCGCGGATACATGGCGGCAAGACCGAGCTTGGCGGCGGCGATCAGCTCTTCCTGGCCGGCGGTGACGGCCGGGTCCTCATAGGAAGACGCCCAGATCGGCAGGCTGAGCTTCGCATAGGCGTTCTGCGTTTCCTGCGAGGTCATGTGGACGATGTATTT
Source organism: Shinella zoogloeoides (assembly GCF_020883495.1). Lineage (NCBI taxonomy): Bacteria > Pseudomonadati > Pseudomonadota > Alphaproteobacteria > Hyphomicrobiales > Rhizobiaceae > Shinella > Shinella zoogloeoides. The sequence continues at coordinate 2,626,790 of NZ_CP086610.1, forward strand.
CCACGCCTCGTCGGGATGCTTGCTGGTCGAGGTGACGCCGAGGCCCATCGAGCCGTTGACGGCGGAAACCTCGCTCTTGCCTTCCACCCCCGGCGCAGGCACGACGCCCACCTTGCCGGCGACCTTGCTGTCCTTGCCGGCATTGGCCATGTTGTACATGTAGGTCCAGTTCAGCGCGAAGGCCGCCTCGCCGTTCTGGAAGACGTTGCGCACGTCTTCTTCAAGGAATTCCTTGGAGTTCGGGTTGGTGACACCGGACTTGTAGCTGTCCACCATGTATTTCAGCGCGTCGAGACCGCCGCCTTCGGTGAAGGCCGGCTTGCCGTCTTTCAGGAATTCGCCGCCATAGGCGCTGACCAGCGTGGTGTAGTCGCAGATCGCGGCCTCGGCCTGCGACCAGCTCCAGGCGATAGGCGTTGCGAGCAGGCCCTTGTCCTTGATGATCTTGGCCTGATCGTTGAGTTCGGCCCAGGTCTTCGGCGGCGTCTTGATGCCGGCCTTTTCGAGGATTTCCTTGTTGTAGAACAGGTACTTGGTGTCGAGAATCCACGGCATGCCATAGGACTTGCCGTCATAATTCACCGTGGTCCATGCGCCGGGCAGCACGCCCTTCTTCATATCGTCGGTGACGCGCGAAGAGACGTCGACGAGGACGTTGTTGGCCGCATATTCGGCCGGCCAGATCACGTCGAACAGCACGACGTCGTAGCCGCCGCCGGAACCCTGCGCCAGCACCGTCTTGTCGTGCAGGCCCTCATAGGGCACGAATTCGAGGTTTACCTTGATATCCGGGTTCGCCTTGGTGAAGGCGTCGGTCATGGCGCGCACATCCGCCTCGCTATAGGCGGCCTGCGCCATGAAGAGCGCGTTGAGCGTCGTTTCCGCGAAGGCGTGCGGCGCGGAGACGGCGGCGATCAGCGTCGCCCCGATCAGGGTCTTCTTTATCGATTTCAACATGTCGTCCTCCAGTTTGCGTCGTGATCCCGGACCGTCCCCATGGACGTCCGTTCATTCCCCGGAACTCTTTGGTTCCTTATTAAGTCAAATATCTTGACTTAAGTGTTCTGTATTATTCAAATGGTGTCAAGAGGGAATTGCCGATGAACGAATTGCGGACGATCCGCGCCAAGAGCGGAACCAACCAGGAAGGCACGAGCGCCCATAACCGGCGCGTCATCATCGAGGCCATCCGCCTGAACGGGCCGCTCTCGCGGGCCGATCTCGCCCGCGCGACGCGCCTGACGAAGCAGACCGTGTCGAACCTCATCGAGGGACTGGAGGTGGACGGCCTCGTCGCCTCGGAGGATGTGGTGCGCGGCGGGCGCGGCCAGCCATCGACGCCCTATCGGCTGGTCGCGGAGGGGGCTTTTGCCATCGGCGTGCAGATCGACCGCGAGTTCACCCGCGTCGTCGCCGTCGATCTTCTCGGCCGCGAAGCCGCGCGCGCGGTGGAGAACCTGCCGCCGGGCGATCCCGTCGAGGGAAGCCGCGTCATCCTGCGCCTGATCGGGCAGGTGCGCGCGGAGCTTGCGGCGCGCATCCCGCTCTCCGTCCACCGGCTCACCGGCCTCGGCGTCGCCATGCCCGGCCCCTTCGGGCTGGAAGCGCCGGGCGACGACCGCTGGATGATGGCGCGGTGGCAATCCTTTCCGCTCTTGGAAACGCTTTCCGCCGGCACCGGGCTGGAAACGAGCCTGCAGAACGACGCCACCGCCTGCGCCACCGCCGAGCGCATGAACGGCGCGGCCGACGGTCTCGACCATGCCGTCTGCCTCTATCTCGGCTACGGCATCGGCGCGGGCCTCATCCTCGGCGGCGAACTTTATACCGGCAGCAACGGCAATGCGGGCGAGATCGGCATGGTGCTGTTTTCGCGCGGCGGTACGGTCTCGCCGCTTGAGCACCGCGCGTCGCTCGCCTCGCTCTTCCAGCATCTCGGCCTCGATTCGGCGACGACGGATGCCTACGACACGGTGGAGCGGCTGGCGGCGACGGACGATCCGCGCATCCGCGGCTGGCTCGAAGGCGCGGCCGCCGACTTGCGGCAGGCCATCCACATGGTCGAAACCGTCTTCGACCCGCAAACCGTCATCCTGACCGGCAGCGCGCCGCAGCCGCTGGCCGAACGGCTGTTTTCCGCGATCTTCCCGCTGCTGCCGTCCAATGCCGAGCGGCCGGGCCGCACCGTTCCGCGCTTCCGGCTCGGTACGATGGACCCCTGGGCGGTGGCCCTCGGCGCGGCGGCGGATCCCATCCGCCGGGCTTTCGACCCGGTCTTCTCGGCCATCCTGAAGGAAGCGGTCTAGATTCCGGTGAGCATTCGCGCGATGCGCACAGCATAGCGGTCGGTCATGCCCGAGGTGAAGTCGGCAAGGGCGTGCAGCGCCTCTTCGGCATTCGTGACATCGCGCAGGTCGAGGTCGAGCGCCCGGACGAGTTGCCGGTTGTGGTCGGAGAGCCTGTCCCGATCCCAGCCCACGCGGGCGAGGTCCTCGAAGACGGGCAGGATGCCCGTCATCACATTGCCGATCACGCGCCGGCCGGACACTTCCAGCTCGGTCTTCCTGCGGGCGGTGAAGACCTCGTCCCGGGAAAGGGCCTTCATCTTCTCGAAGACGCCCGCCATGGGGCCTGCATCCGCCAGCGAATCGGAGAAGGTGCCGGCCATGATGGCATCGTAGTTTGCCTTGAACGCCTCCACGCAGCTTTCGATCGCTGCACCGATACTCAGCGCGCGCAGCAAGGCGATATGTTCGGCCGGGCTGAGGTCGCCCATGACGCTGTCGGGCCTCTTCGCGGCCTCCTGCAAGACATCCCTGACCGCCTCGTATCGCAGTTCGCCGGTCGTGAAGGCGTCTTCGAGGTCGACGATATTGTAGCAGATGTCGTCCGCCGCCTCGACGATGAAGACCAGCGGATGGCGTCGCCACCAGCTTCCGGCCGCGCCCGTTTCCTCGGGCAGGCCAAGCGACTCCGCCGCCTTGCGGAACAGGTCGAGTTCGGAGCGGAAGAGGCCGAACTTCTTGAGGCCGACATAGGGCGCACGCCCTTCGCCGACGATATCTTCCCGCACGGCGGATGTGACCGGATATTTGGCGAAGGCCCCGAGGGTCGCCTTGGAAAGCTGCATGCCGCCGTCGTTGCGGTACATTTCGAGGCGGGCGATGATGCGGAAGCCCTGCGCATTGCCCTCGAATTTCACGAATTCGGACCGCTGCGCCGTCTCGATCTCCGCCATCATGCCCCGGGCATCGTCGAACCTTTCGGCAAACCAGTCCCCCATCGCCGCCTCGCCGGAATGGCCGAAGGGCGGATTGCCGATATCGTGGGCGACGCTGGCGGCCTGGACGATGTTCGACAGGCTGTGCGATTCGCCGGCGGCGATCTGCCCGATCCCTTCCAGCCAGTCGCCGATGCGCATGGCCAGCGAACGCGCGACGCTGCTGACCTCGATGGAATGGATCAGGCGGTGATGGACGTGGTCGTGCTCGTAGAGCGGCTGCACCTGCGTCTTGTTGGCGAGCCGCCGGAACGGCGTGGAAAAGACGATGCGGTCATGGTCCTGGACGAAGATCGACCGGTTCGGCCTTGCCTCGTAGGGCCTGTTGCGAAGCCGCTCGCTGCAAAGCAGTCTGTCCCATTCCATTCTCAAACCCCGAATTCCATCGCTTTCCGATGCCCATCAGTAGCCTCCGCGATCCACGGCGGCAACCGGGGCGCGGTTTTCCCGGGAAAACCGCTCAGGGGTGATGGAGAACCGACATGCCGCCGTCGACGGTCAGACACGTGGCATTCATGAACGGGCACTCGTCCGAGACCATGAAAAGCGCGGCCCTGGCGATCTCTTCCGGCGTCGCGATGCGCCCGCCCGGATGCAGCCGCATCGTCGCGGCCTCGGCCTCGACGGGATCGGGGAAGCTGTTCCAGTAGTCGACGACCTTCTGCGTGCGCACATAACCGGGCGCCAGCGCGTTCACCCGCACGCCCTGTCCCGCATATTCGAGGCCGAGGGCCTTGGTCATGCCGAGCAGCGCATGCTTGGCGAGCGGATAGGGAAAACTGTGCGGGACGATGGTGAAGGCATGGGTGGAGGCGATGTTGAGGATGACGCCGCCGCCCGCCTCGATCATGCCCGGCAGCACGGCCCGGCTGCAATTCCACGCACCCTTGAGGTTGATGTCGAAGCAGCGCTGCCAGTCCGCCTCGGAAAGCGCCAGCGGTTCGGAAAAGACGTTGACGCCGGCATTGTTGACGAGGGCGTTCGGCCGGCCGATCCCGTCCGTCGCGGCCTGCATCGCCCGCTCGATGGCCGCAGCATCGGCGATATCCGCCGCCGCATGGCCGACCCGGCCGCCACCGGCCCCCAGTCGCCCGGCCTCCCGTGCGAGGAGGTCGCCGTCGCGGTCGATCAGGAAGAGGCTCGCCCCTTCCGCGAAGAAGGTATCGGCCATGGCAAGGCCGATGCCCTGTGCCGCACCCGTGACGACGATCCGCTTGCCTTCAAGACGTCCTGCCATGTCGCTCTCCTCAGCGTCCGGCGGGCGCCGGATGGTTGCGCACGGCGATGGCGATGTCGCGGGCGGCGACATCCAGCATGCGCTGCGAGCACTCGCGCGCCGCCGCCTTGTCGCGCATGCGCAGCGCCTCCACCAGCCGCTTGTGAATCTCCACCGCTTCGCCGCGGGTATCGGCCGCCTCGTTGGAGGCGTGCAGCGAGAATTCCAGCGCCGCCTGGATGATGCTGGCAAGCTGCATGAAGACCCGGTTATGGCTCGCCTTCAGAAGACCCGCATGGAATGCGACGTCCGCCTCGGTGAAGGCCTCGATATCGCCTTCCGCATCGCGCATGCGCTCCCAGGCCCGCTCGATCTCCGCCACCTCCTGCACCGTCGCCCGCTCGGCCGCGAATTCCGCGGCGAAGGGCTCGATGGCGCGGCGCGCGTCGAGAACGCAGGTCAGAAGGTCCAGTTCGAAGATGCGCGGGCCGATCCATTCCAGCACCTGCTGGTCGAGGATGTTCCACTCCTCCTTCGGGCAGACGACCGTGCCGACCCGCGAGCGGCTGCGCACCAGCCCCTTGGATTCGAGGATCTTCAGGGATTCGCGGATGACGGTGCGACTGACGCCGTAGCGCAGGCACAGCTCCGCCTCCGTCGGCAGGAAGGCGCTGATCGGAAACACGTCCGCGCAGATATCCGAAGCGATCGCCCGCGTGACGTTCTTCTGCACGCGGGGCCGGCGCACCGTCCCCTCGCCTTCCGGCGCATCCACGCGCCCTGACTGTTCCTGCACGGCCATTCTCCATCCCCTTGTCGCCGCCGACGCGACGCCAGCGATCCATATCCGGTTTCGCGCCCGATGGCGACGACCGGATTCGCCTTTGCGGCCACTCTATCATACACAGATATTTAATTCATCATACAAGATCAATTGACGAATATGATGAAAGACACTACACCTTTCTCCACTGCTGGCGCAGTTAATTTGGGAGAGAGACAATGGGCTTTATCAAGACAGCCATCCTGGCTGGCACCGTCGCCGTATTCGCAGCAACCTCCGCCTTCGCCGCCGACGTGAAGATCGGCTTCATCGTGAAGCAGGCCGAAGAGCCGTGGTTCCAGGATGAATGGAAGTTCGCCGAGGTCGCCGCCAAGGAAAAGGGCTTCACCCTCGTCAAGATCGGCGCGGAAGACGGCGAGAAGGTTCAGTCGGCCATCGACAATCTCGGCGCCCAGGGCGCGCAGGGCTTCGTCATCTGCACCCCGGACGTGAAGCTCGGCCCCGGCATCGTCGCCAAGGCGGCCGCCAACGACCTCAAGCTGATGACCGTGGACGATCGCCTCGTCAATGCCGACGGCAGCCCCATCGAGGACGTGCCGCATATGGGCATCTCGGCCACCAAGATCGGCGAAGCCGTCGGCCAGACCATCGTCGACGAGATCAAGAAGCGCGGCTGGGACATGAAGGACGTCGGCGCGATCCGCGTTTCCTACGACCAGCTCCCGACCGCCGTCGACCGCGTCGAGGGCGCGCTTTCGGTGCTGAAGGCCGCCGGCTTCCCGGAAGCCAACATCTTCGACGCCCCGCAGGCCAAGACCGACACGGAAGCCGCCCTGAACGCCGCGACCGTCGTCCTCAACAAGAATGCCGGCATCAAGCACTGGGTCGCCGTCGGCCTCAATGATGAAGCCGTGCTCGGCGCGGTGCGCGCGACCGAAAGCGTCGGCATCGCCGCCGACAGCATGATCGGCGTCGGCATCGGCGGCGCGGATTCGGCGATCAACGAGTTCAAGAAACCCGCGGCCACCGGCTTCTTCGGCACCGTGATCATCTCGCCCAAGCGCCACGGCTACGAGACCGCGCTCAACATGTACGAGTGGGTCGCCAACGGCAAGGAGCCGGAAAAGCTGATCCTGACGGCCGGCCAAGTCGCCCTGCGCGACAATTACGAAGCCGTCCGCAAGGATCTTGGCATCGAGTGATCATCCTCCCAGGATGACCTTCCCCGGCGGCGAAGAGCCGCCGGGCTTCCCTCGGGGTGGCGACATGCAGGACTTTCTCGAATTCAAGGCGATATCCAAGGGATATCCCGGCGTGCAGGCGCTCGCCGACGTCTCCTTCTCGGTAAAGAAGGGCGCCGTTCACGGCCTGATGGGCGAAAACGGCGCGGGCAAATCGACCCTCATCCGCGTGCTCTCGGGCGACCAGTCCGCCGACACCGGCGAAATCCGCATAGACGGCGCGTTGCAGCGCTACCGCTCCGTGCGCGACGCCTTCGAGGCCGGCGTCATCGTTATCCACCAGGAGCTCCAGCTCGTTCCCGAGCTGACGGTCGCCGAAAACCTCTGGCTCGGCCGCTTCCCCGGCAAGGCCGGCGTGATCGACCGCACCCGCCTCATCGGCGTGGTGAAGGAGAAGCTTGCCGAAATCGGCATCGACATCGATCCGGCCGCCAAGGTCGCGTCCCTCTCCATCGGCGAGCGCCAGATGGTCGAGATCGCCAAGGCCGTGATGGCCGATGCGCGCGTCATCGCGCTCGACGAGCCGACCTCCTCGCTCTCCTCGCGCGAAAGCGAAATCCTCTTTGCGCTCATCGACCGCCTGCGCGCGCAGGGCAAGGTCATCCTCTACGTCTCGCACCGCCTCGACGAGATCTTCCGGCTCTGCGACAGCCTCACCGTGCTGCGCGACGGCAGGCTCGCCGCCCATCATCCCGACATATCCGAGGTGACGCGCGACCAGATCATCGCCGAGATGGTCGGCCGCGAGATCGCCAATATCTGGGGTTTTCGCCCGCGCGAGCGCGGTGCGTTGCGGCTGGAGGTGAAAGACCTCGCCGGCCGCAAGCTGCGCAGCCCGATCGGCTTTACCGTGCGCCAGGGCGAAATCCTCGGCTTCTTCGGCCTCATCGGCGCCGGACGCAGCGAGATGGCGCGGCTGGTCTACGGCGCGGACAGCCGGTCGCAGGGCTCCGTCAGCGTCGACGGCCGGACGGTCGCCCCCGACAGCCCGCCGCAGTCCATCCGCGCCGGCATCGTGCTCTGCCCCGAGGACCGCAAGTTCGACGGCATCGTGCAGGGCCGCAACATCGAGGAGAACATGGCGATCTCCTCGCGCCGCCATTTCTCGCCCTTCGGTCTTCTCCAGCCGAAGAAGGAGGCCGAACTTGCCGAGCGCTTCATCGCCAAGCTGCGGGTGCGCACACCCTCGCGCAAGCAGGACATCATCAACCTGTCCGGCGGCAACCAGCAGAAGGTCATCCTCGGCCGCTGGCTTTCCGAACAGGGCGTGAAGGTCCTCATCATCGACGAGCCGACGCGCGGCATCGATGTCGGCGCCAAGTCGGAAATCTATGAAATCCTCTACGAGCTTGCGGGCCAGGGCATGGCCATCGTCGTCATCTCCAGCGAATTGCCGGAGGTGATGGGCATCACCGACCGCATCATGGTCATGTGCGAGGGACGCGTCGCGGCCGATATCGAGCGTGCCGATTTCGACGAGCGGCGCATCCTCGCCGCCGCCCTCCCCGACGCAGACAAAACCAGCGAACGCACCAACCAGCAGGTCCAGCCGCGATGACGTCCTTGAAAAAACTCCTCCTCGGCGAGCAGGGCCTCGTCGTCATCTTCGCCGTCGCCTTCGCCATCGTGGCGCTGACGGTTCCGAACTTCCTGACCGAGCGCAACATGCTGGGCCTGCTGCAATCGGTCGTGACCATCGGCATCGTCGCCTGCACGATGATGTTCTGCCTCGCCTCGCGCGATTTCGACCTGTCGGTCGGCTCCACCGTCGCCTTTTCCGGCATGGTCGCGGTCATGGCCTCGAACGCCTCCGGCTCGATCCTCGTCGGCCTCCTGGCCGCGCTCCTGTGCGGCGGGGCCGTCGGCCTCGTCAACGGCGTGGTGATCGCCCGCTTCCGCATCAACGCGCTGATCACGACGCTCGCCACCATGCAGATCGTGCGCGGTTTCGCGCTGATCGCCTCGGACGGCCGCGCCGTCGGCATCAACGATCCGGGCTTCTACCAGCTCGCCCTGTCGAAGTTCCTCGGCATCCCGACGCCGATCTGGGTCATGGCCTTCTTCTTCGTCCTCTTCGGCTTCGTGCTGAACCGCACGGTCTTCGGCAAGAACACGCTGGCGATCGGCGGCAATCCGGAAGCCTCGCGCCTCGCCGGCGTCAACGTCGCCAGCATGCGCATCTGGATCTTCACGCTGCAGGGCCTCGTCTGCGCCGTCGCCGGCGTGCTCCTCGCCTCGCGCATCACCTCCGGCCAGCCGAATGCCGCAACGGGCCTCGAGCTTTCCGTCATCTCGGCCTGCGTGCTCGGCGGCGTGTCGCTCGCCGGCGGGCGGGCGGCGATGACGGGCGTCATCGTCGGCGTGCTCATCATGGGCATCGCCGAGAACGTGATGAACCTCCTCAACATCCAGGCCTTCTACCAATATGTCGTGCGCGGCCTGATCCTGCTGCTCGCCGTGCTGCTCGATAACCTGCGCTCGGCCGCCGCCGGCCGGCGCGCCTGAAACCGTGGCCGGGGACGTCATCCGCCTCGAAGCGGACGGGCTTGCGGTCGAGGCAAGCCCGCTCGGCGGAGCGATCCTCTCCGCCTACTGGCACGGCATTCCCGTCCTCGCGCCCACCCCGTCGCCCGGCCTCGCCTCGACGATGCTGGGCGCAGAAGCCTGCTTCCCGCTCGTTCCCTTCGGCAACCGCATCGAAAACAACGGCTTCCGTTTCGAGGCCCGCGACCATGTCCTGCTGCCGAACACGGCCGACCCGCTCGTCCTGCACGGCGACGGCTGGCTCCGCCGCTGGACCCTTGCGGAACGGACGCCGCACCGCATCGTTTTCCATCACCGGCACGAGGCGGACGCCGCCTCTCCCTTCGACTACGAAGCCGCGCAGACCATCGCGCTCGGCAAGGATTGCCTGACCCTCTCGCTCGACATCGTCAACCGCGCGGCCGGCACGCTCCCCTATGGCCTCGGCTTCCACCCGTATTTCCCCCGGACACCCGCCGTCCGCCTCTTCGCCAGCGCCGGACGCTACGCCCCCGAACGCGAGCTTCACCTGCCGGCCCAATCCGAGCCGGTCCCGCACGATCTCGATTTCTCCGCCGGTGCGCCGCTGCCCGCGCGCTGGTTGAACAACGCCTTCGACGGCTGGGACAGCGCGGCAGACATCGAATACCCGGAAACCGGCCTCATCCTCTCGCTCGAGGCCGACGACACATTCCGCTTCTTCACCCTCTACGCCCCCGCGCCCGAGGCCGGCTTCTTCTGCTTCGAACCCATGACGCACCGGCCGAACGCCCATAACGCCCCGGACACCGACGGCCTCGTCCCGCTCGCGCCGGGAGAACGGCTCGCGGGAACCTTGACCATCCGCTGCCGGCGCGGCGAAGCGTAGTCGAACGCCTAATTCATTTGCGGCGAATGCGGAACGCGGCGGAAAAGCGCGCGGGTGCGCGCCGCCTGAAGCGGCCCCAGCGGGGCATTGGCCGCCGCGCACAGATAGAGCTTTTCCGAGAGGCGCCGGTTTTCCAGCTTGGCGAAGTGGAAGCGGCCCTCGGCAACGCCGGCCGCGGCATCCAGCCATGTCAGAAAGCTGATGCCCTTGCCCGCCGCGACATATTCCATGATGAGCGCGATAGAATTGCTGCGCAGCGCGATGCGCGGCTCGGCATGGATACGGTAGACCTCCGCATCGAGCCGTGGCCAGACCGAAAGGCTGGTGTCGGGCAGGCAGAGCGGGCGGCCAAGGCAGCTCTCGATGCGGAAGGGCGGCTCGCCCGAGGGCGCCAGCGCCGCCGCATAGACCACCCCGAGATCGTAGCTCCGCTCGTCATAGACCCGAAGCTCCGGCAGGCGCGGCACGTTGAAGGCGAGCAGCGCGTCGATCTCGTTGCGGCAGAGCTGGCCGACCAGCGTGCCCGTGTCCCCCACCGATATCCTCAGGGCGGACGGGCCGGCCTCTTCCTCCAGCCCCGGCAGGATATAGGGCACGAGGCACTCCATGATGCCCAGCCGGAGCGTACCGGCCCCGCCGCCGCCGGCCTGCTGCAACGCGGCGCGCAGCGCGCTCTCGTCGTCCAGCCAGCGCTCGGCCTGTGCCAGCAGCACCTGCCCCTGCTCCGTCAGTTGCACTCCCTGCGGCATGCGCACGAGGAGCCGGGCGCCGAAGGTCTGTTCCAGGATCTGCATCTGGCGGCTGAGGGCGGAGGCGGAGAGGTTGAGCTTTTCCGCCGCGCGGCGGATCGAGCGCTCGCGCGCCACTTCCACGAAGGTGAAGAACTCCCGCGAGAATGCCGACACAGCCGCCTCCGTGTGCAGTTTTATCGCACACTATGCGCAATTCATTCTAATTGGCGCAAGCCCCCTTCTCGCGCACTCTGAATGCGGGAGTTCCAAGCGTTCAGGAGGAGTGACGAATGCTCGACAAACAGAATAAAGGACAGGCAACGGACAACGACTTGCGCAACCTGCGCGAGACGATGAAGATCGCGGAGGAAAGCCGGGCGGCGGGCAACCACCCGTTCGGCGCGCTACTGGCTGGGCCGGACGGCGCGGTGCTCATCACCTCCGGCAACACGTTCAAGGACGACAAGGGCGTCGGCCACGCCGAGATGAACGTGGCGCGGGACGCAGCAAAAACCTACTCGGCCGAGTTCCTTGCAGAATGCACGCTCGTCACCTCGGTGGAACCGTGCTGCATGTGCTCGGGCGGCACCTATTGGGCCGGCATCGGCCGCGTCGTCTACGGCATGACGGAAAAACGCCTGGCCGAACTGACCGGCGACAACCCGGAAAACCTGACCATGGACATGCCCTGCGAACACATCTTCGACGCCGGGCAGCGCAAGGTCGAGGTCGTCGGCCCCGTCCCGGCGCTCGAAGGGGAGATTGCGAAAGCGCATGAGGGCTTCTGGTGAAAACCGGAAGCCGCCGCCCTTTCCATTTTCCTTTCAGGAGTTCAGCCCATGTCCCGACAAGCGGACCATGGCGCGGCTGCGGCCGGCGCCAACCAGACTGCACGGCATGTTCATCCCGTCGATGAGATCCTGCCGCCCGCCCGCATGGCGGTGCTCGCGCTTCAGCACGTGCTCGTCATGTATACCGGCGCCATCGCCGTACCCTTCATCATCGGCAGCGCCCTTCACCTCACCCAAGCGCAGATCGCCTACCTGATCCAGGCCGACCTCATCACCTGCGGCCTCGCCACGCTGATCCAGACGATCGGCTTCTGGCGCTTCGGGGTGCGCATGCCCCTGATGCAGGGCATCACCTTCGCCGCGATCTCTCCGGTCATCGCCATCGGCAGCAACCCGGCGATCCTGGCGAACGGACCGAATGCCGGCCTGCAGGCGGTCTATGGCGCGGTCATCGCGGCGGGGCTGTTCGCCATCTTCATGGCTCCGCTCGGCCGCTACATCGTCAGGGCCTTCCCGCCCGTCGTCGTCGGTGCGGTGCTGACCGTCATGGGCCTCAGCCTGCTGCCGGTGGCGATCCAGTACGCCCAGGGCGGCTTCGTCGAAGATGCGGGCAGGCCGGCCTATATCGGCCTCGCCTTCCTCGTGCTCGCCGTCATCGTCCTGCTCAATGTGTTCGGTCGCGGCTTCGTGAAGAACATCGCTGTCTTCCTCGGGCTGGTCGTCGGCGTCGTCTTCGCCGCCGTCATGGGCATGCTGGATTTCAGCGCGGTCAGGGACGCGGCCCCGCTCGCCATCGTCACGCCGTTTCATTTCGGCCTGCCGACTTTCCATCTGGTGCCGGTGCTGACCATGTGCCTCGTCGTCGCCATCACCTGGGTGGAATCGGTCGGCGACACGATCGTCGTCGGCGAGATGGTCGGCCGCCCCGCGACGGAACGCACCATCGCCGATCTCCTGCGGGCCGACGGCCTGTCGACCATGCTCGGCGGCATGCTCAACTCGTTCCCCTACACGGCCTTCTCCGAGAATGTCGCGCTGGTGAACATCACGGGCGTGCGCAGCCGCTGGACGGTGGCGCTTGCAGGGGGCTTCCTCGTGGTGCTCGGCCTTTCGCCGGTGCTGGCGACCGCCATCGCCTCGCTGCCGAAGCCCGTGGTCGGCGGCGCCGGGTTCGTCATGTTCGGCACGCTCGTCGTCGTCGGCATGAAGACCCTGCAGAAGATCGACTTCGACACGACCTTCAACAACTTCATGGTGGTGGGCCTCAGCATCGCCATGGCGATGATCACCATCGTCAAGCCGGACTTCTTCCAGTTCATGCCGGATTGGTCCCAGGTGGTCTTCCATTCCCCCGTGATCATGGGTGCGATCACCGCCATCGTCATGAACGCCGCCCTTAACGGGCTGCGCAGCCAGGGGCACGTCGTCATGGCCCACTAGGCTCCCCCTTAGTGCCCGGACGACACCTGCCCGAGGGCCGGAACCGTAAGGTCCCGGCCCTCGGGTCCGTCTATCCGGAAACGCCAAATGCAGAAAACGACGCCCCTCATGCCAACCATGGAGCCTGAACCGATTCGTGGCTGGCGCCGCCTCATATCCGCGCCAGCCTGTATTTCGATCAAGCCGCGAGGTGGGCCTTGTAGAAGGGCCCAAGTTTGGACATCGCCTCTCCCATCTGGTCCGGCGTGTCGTAGAGCGACATGTGGGTAGCGCCCTCGACGACATGCAGGTCTTTCACGCTGCTCGCCGCCTTGCCGAAGATGGTCTCGCTGTACCAGAACGAACCCGCCTCACGTCCCGCCACGAGTTGCAACGGCTGCGTGAGAAGCTGGTCGGCAAGGTGGAAGGCGTCATAGGTCACAAGCTGCGGCAGGCTTGCCACCGTAAACTTGCTTTCCGTGTTGCAATGCTGGGCGCGCTGCGTCCGGTAGTAATCATAGGCTTCGCGCATATCCGGGTCTTCCACACCTTCGAGGCTCGGCGGCGAGAAGGGAATGAAGGCGGCCTCGCCACCATTCGCCTCGGCCGTGCGCTGGGCCGTGCCCATTTCCAGAAGGCCGATGGCCTGCGCCACATCGCTATCGCCGGTCCAGCCCTGGCGGAACATCTCGCCGATATTGACCGAGCTGACGCCGCCCACCGCCTTGATGCGGCGATCGGTCATGGTCGCGTGAATGGCATAGCCGCCACCGGCGCAGATGCCGAGCGCGCCGATGCGGGCGTTGTCGACATAGCCGAGCGTCGTCAGGTGATCGACCGCTGCCCGCACATCGTTGACTCGGGCATAGGGGTCTTCCGCATGGCGCGGCTCGCCGCCGCTCTCACCTTGGTGGGAGGCGTCGAAGGCGAGTGCAACAAAACCTTCGGCAGCGAGCCTGGCGGCATACCCGCCGGCGGTCTGCTCCTTCACGCCGCCACCGGGGTGCACCACGACGATACCCGCATAGGTCTCGGCGTCGTCGAAGCCTTCCGGCAGGTAGAGGTTGCCGGCCATTTCAAGGTCGCCGTTTGGGAATTTCACAGGCTTCATCTTCGTCACTCCGGTTTGTCTCGTTTGCAATGAAAGGAATATAGCCCCGCCTCGGCTTTTCGATTATTGGTGGCAAACGGGATACCATCATTAGACAGGCTAATGAATGTCGAACGAGAATCTCCGAGATCTGAACGCCTTCGTCACCGTGGCGCGCGAGGGGAGTTTCACCCGCGCGGCAGCCCGGCTCGGCGTGTCGCAATCCGCGCTCAGCCAGACGTTGCGCAATCTTGAGGAGCGGGTCGGCATCCGCCTGCTCAACCGCACCACCCGCAACGTCTCTCCAACCGAGGCGGGGGAGCGGCTGCTGGCCCATGTGACGCCGGCACTGGAGGAGATCGAGCACGGGTTTGCGCAAATCGGCACGCTGCTCGACCGCCCCTCGGGCACGATCCGCATCTCGGCGGATGAATATGCCATCGAGACGGTTCTCTGGCCTCGGCTGTCGCTATTCATGAGCGACTATCCCGAAATCAATATCGAGCTCGTCACCGACTATGGCCGCAACGACATCGTGCGCGAACGGTTCGATGCCGGCGTACGGCGGGGGAAGCTCGTTTCCAAGGACATGATCGCCATGCGCATCGGGCCGGATATCCCGATGGCAGTGGTCGCGGCCCCCTCTTTCCTTGCCGGCCGGAAGAAACCCCGTACACCGCAGGACCTGTCGAGTGCTCCTTGCATCAATCTGCGCCTGCCCACGCATGGCGAACTGATGGCCTGGACCTTCAGCAAGGGCGGCAAGGATCTGCGCATCACCACCGAAGGAAGGCTGGTGCTGACCAGCGTGCGCCAGATACGGCAAGCGTCGCTAGCGGGCTTCGGGTTTGCCTATCTGCCGATGGATTATGTCGCAGGCGAGATCGCCGCAGGCCACCTCGTCGAAGTGTTGGCCGACTGGCGCAAGACCTTCGAAGGCTATCACCTCTACTACCCGAACCGCCGACAACAATCCCCGGCGCTCGCCGCTCTGGTCAGGGCGCTGCACTATCGGGTTGGGGCTTCCCCGGAGACGAACCGGTAACCCCTAAAGACACCACGGCGCGCTCAAGGCGGACTGGGAGAGCCCGAGCTTAGCGGCTGCGCGGGTAAAATTCCGCTCCTCCGCCACCACCACGAAGGCGGTCAGGTCCGCCATCTCCTCGCGCCGCATTCATCACCTCACTGATAGGTTCAAACAGTTTGCCGCCATAGAGTGATAGGCGAGATCGACCTATATTTCCAGTCATTCAAGCCGGAACACATTTCCAACCCCGGCCAACCCGAGGAAACCACCATGGGCAAGATCAGCTTCACCAACACCAACAACCCGGCCATCACGCTCTCGGCCGTCATCAACTTCCCGGAAGGTTTCAGCGAAGCCGGCAGCTATCCGGCCATCGTCGTCTCCCATCCCGGCGGCGGCGTGAAGGAGCAGACGGCCGGCACCTATGCCCGCGAACTTGCCAAGGCCGGCTTCGTCACCATCGCCTATGACGCTTCCTATCAGGGTGAATCCACCGGTGAGCCGCGCCAGTTGGAAAACCCCTATATCCGTACCGAGGACGTCAGCGCCGTCATCGATTACCTGACCACGCTTCCCTACATCGACCAGGAGCGCATCGGCGCCATGGGCATCTGCGCCGGCGCGGGCTACACGGCCAACGCCGCCATCCAGGATCGCCGCATCAAGGCGGTCGGCACGGTCAGCGCCGTCAATATCGGCTCGATGTTCCGCAACGGCTGGGAGAACAATGTCGCCTCCATCGACGCGCTGCCCTATGTCGTCGCCGGCTCGAACGCCCGCACGGCGGATGCCAAGGGTGGCGCTGCCGCCATCATGCCGCTCGCCCCGATGAAGGAAGAGGATGCGCCGAACGCCGAACTGCGCGAGGCCTGGGAATACTACCACACGCCCCGCGCCGAATGCACCACGGCACCCGGCTTCGCCACGCTGCGCAGCCTCAACCAGATCATCACCTACGACGCCTACCACATGGCCGACGTCTACCTCACCCAGCCGATCCTCTCGGTCGTCGGCTCGGTCGCCGGCAGCAAGTGGATGAGCGACGACCTCCTCGCCCGCGCCGCCAGCACGGACAAGGCGATGCACATCGTCGAGAGTGCGAACCACATGTCGCTCTATGACGGCAAGTCTTACGTCGATGAAGCCGTCTCCGTCCTCGCCCCCTTCTTCCGCGCAAAGCTTGCCGGCGAAGCCGCCCGCCAGGCCGCCGAATAACCCATCCCCGCAGCCGGGCGTCGCACGATGCAGCGCCGGCACCTATCTCTCGGAGAAAAGACATGAAAAGCGTCAAATTCCAGAACCCGGACATGGCCTGGCCGATCGCCGCGAACATCCAGTTCCCGCCGGGCTTTGACGAAACGAAGGCCTATCCCGCCATCGTCAGCATCCATCCCTTCGGCAGCTGCAAGGAGCAGACCTCAGGCAATGTCTACGGCAAGGCGCTTGCCGCGGAAGGCTTCGTCGTCATCGCCTATGATGCCAGCTTCCAGGGCCAGTCGGGCGGCACGCCGCGCTGGGTCGAGGACCCGACGCAGCGGGTTGAGGATATCAGCCGTGTCATCGATTATCTCGTGACCCTGCCCTATGTCGACGAGAACCGCATCGGCATTCTCGGCGTGTGCGGCGGTGGCGGCTATGCCGTCAACGCGACCCTGACCGAAAAGCGCATCAAGGCCGTCGTTTCGATCACCGGCGTCAATATCGGCCGTCTCTTCCGCGAAGGTTTCAGCGGCTACAATCCGCTCGGTGCGCTTGCCGCCATAGCCGCCCAGCGCACGAAGGAAGCGCGCGGCGGCGAACTTCAGGTCAACGAACTGCTGCCTGCCAGCCTCGACGTGGCGAGACAGGCCGGCCTCACCGAACGCGACGTGTTCGAGGCGACGGACTATTACAAGACCCCGCGCGGTCAAGAGGAAGGCGGCGCGACGCGCATGCTCTTCTCCCACGCACAGAAGACGCTCGCCTGGGATGCCTTCGCCTTTGCCGAAACCCTCCTCACGCAGCCCGTGATGGTGGTGGTCGGCCAGAAGATCGGCGCGTTCGGCGCCTTCCGCGACGGCATGGAGATCTACGGCCGCGCCACCGCGTCGAAGGATCGCCAGCTGGTCTCGCTCGAGGACTGGTCGCACTACGACCTCTACGACAAGCCGGAGCCGGTCGGCCTCGCGCTCGATAAGGTAACGCCCTTCTTCAAGCAGCACCTCGCCTGACCAACGCATGCATCCGTCGCTCTCGCACCGGGAGCGGCGGCCATGGACCCGCAATGTGAGACACAGAGAGAAGACAATGAGCAATGTACTCGTTCTCGGCGCAGGCGGACAGATCGCGCGCCATGTCATCGGCATGCTGGGCGGCGAACAGGGTATGGCCCTGACGCTGTTTGCCCGCAACACCGCCCGGCTCGCCCGCGTGCCAGCCAATACCACGCTCGTCCAGGGCGACGTGCTTGACCCCGCCCGTCTGGCGGAGGCCGTCAAGGGACAGGACATCGTCTACGCCAACCTGACGGGCGAAGACCTCGACGATCAGGCCAAGGCCGTGATCGACGCCATGCAGGCGGAAGGCGTGCAGCGCCTCGTCTTCGTGCTGTCGCTCGGCATCTACCAGGAAGTTCCCGGCAAGTTCGGCGAATGGAACGAGGCGATCATCGGCGAGGACCTGAAGCCCTTCCGCCGCGCCGCCGACGCCATCGAAGCCTCCGGCCTCGACTATACCATACTGCGCCCCGCATGGCTGATGGACGAGGACGAGGTGGACTACGAGACCACCGGCCGCAACGAGCCCTTCAAGGGCACCGTCGTCTCGCGCAAAAGCGTCGCCGACCTGATCGCCAGGACCATCCGCGCGCCAAAACTCCACAGCCGCGCCAATTTCGGCGTCAACAAGCCCAACACGGATGCCGACAAGCCTTACTTCATGTAACGCCCAGCCCCACCGCCATGAGAAAATCCATGTCATCTCGCAATGGATCGCCGCCGCACTGGCGCTCATTGCACTCGCCATCGCCTGCGTGCCGTTCCCGTCACCTGGATCGAAAGCCGGCAGGCCCGCACCGTGGCATCCATGAAACCCTAAAGACGCGGCAAGCCGGCAACGCATCCTGCTCAGCTCTGCTGCAGGCCAGTGATCATCGCGATGATCTCGTTCTTGTCGGTCGCCTTCGTCTCGCGCACGCCGATCTGCCGGCCGCGGCGCAGGACGCAGATGCGGTCGGAGAGCTTGAAGACCTGATCGAGGCTGTGGCTGATGATGAGGATGCCGATATTGCGGCTCTTCAGCGATTGCACGATCTCCTCCACCTTCGCGGTCTCGGCGACGCCAAGGGCGGCCGTCGGCTCGTCGAGCAGGATCAGCTTGCTCGCCCAATGGGTCGCACGGGCGATGGCGACGCCCTGGCGCTGGCCGCCCGAGAGGTCGCGGATCGTCGCATGCGCCGAGGGAATGCGCACGTCGAGTTCCTTCACCAGCTTCTCCGTTTCATCGATCATCCGGCGGCGGTCGAGAAGGCCGAAGGCCTTGGTCGGCTCGCGGCCGAGGAACATGTTCATGTAAACGGTTTGCTGATCTGCCAGCGCGAGATCCTGATAGACGACCTCGATGCCGTGGGCGCGCGCCATGGTGGCGTTGGCCATGGTGACGGGTCCGCCCTCGATGGAGATGGAGCCCGAGGTCGGGGCATAGACGCCGGAGATGATCTTGATCAAGGTCGACTTGCCGGCACCGTTGTCGCCAACCAGCGCGACGATCTCGCCGGGCTGGATCTCCAGCGAGAAGTTCTCGATGGCGACGACGCCACCGAAGGTCTTGCGGATATCCTTCAGCGCCAGGACGGGCTGGCCGGCAGCGGCGACAGCGTTCGTGGTCATATCCTGTCCTCCTAGACCGGCCAGGCGGCCGTTTCGCCCGCCGTATTCTCGATGGTCTCCACTTTCGGCGCGTCAGCCGAAATGCCGGAGACGCCGACGACATAGGCCCGTGTGACGAAGGCCTGCCCGCGGAAACCGAAGATAGCGGTATCGCCGGGTCTGGGAGCAGCGGGGCCGGTGGCGTCGATCATGGCGTAATAGTCAATGGCCGAGGGCGGCGGGACTTCGACGCTGCGCAAGGCGCTCGCCGCCACGGTCGGCTCGGCCGAGACGATGGCCTTGACGTCGTAGTCGGGGAAGATCGGATCGATATAGAAACCGCCACCGAAGCAATAGGCCTTGCCGCCCGAGAGATGCGAGACTTCCGTGAGGTAGAGCATGGCGGGTAGTTCCGGCAGGTCTTCCACCACATGCAGCGCCGTGGTGCCGTGCAGACCGTTGCCGGGTTCGCATTGCGTGGCCCCCGCCTCGGCGAGTGCGGCGAGCAGCACGCTGGATGTCGTGCCGGGGGCGTTGATCTCGATGTCGCTGCGGCCCGCTTTGGCGAGGGCCTCCGCCGTCTTCGTCAGCGTCGCGAGGTTGGGCGTGGGCAGGACCTTGCGCGCCTGATGGTCGAAGAGCAGCGCGGGGAAGGTCGTGATGCCGGCGAACCGACCGCCATCGAGGCTGTCCAGCCAATTGGCGACGGTAACAATATCGGCGGCGGCGAAACCGCCCTCATGGCCGCGATAGAAAGTGTCTCCCTCGGCGTGGATGCGGGCAAGCAGGTTCTGCACGCGGCCGGCCGCCTTGGCCCCGGCCGCCGCTTCCTGCGCCTTGGTCTCGTTGAAGACGGTCCAGTAATCCGGCTTGAGCACGCTTGCCGCGCCATCGGCCTCAGCGCGGGCAACCTGCTGGAGATGGCCGAGATGGCCGACCTTCATGCCGGCCCGGTGGGTCGCCTTGGCGCAGGCCATGTCGACGGCGACCGCGCTGTCGATGCCGCCGCGCATGATCGCCCGGCAGGCCGACCTCGACCGGCCGAACTGCTTGGTCATGGCGAAGGTTTTCAGCCCGAGCCGCGTCGCCTCGTCCTTGAGGATGCGGGCATTGCCCTCGATGGCGTCGAGATCGATCACATAGGCATTGGCCGGAATCCGGCCCTCGCGGTGAAGCGCCTGGGCGGCTTCGATGAAGCGGGGATTGCGACGGCGCAGAACGTCGAGAAACATTCGATCCTCCTCAGCGGGACTTTTCGCGCAGCGACACGGCGACTGCGGCAAGGATGATGAGACCGCGAACGATCATCTGGTCGGAAACGGAAAGGCCCATCAGGATGAGGCCGTTGTTGAGCATGCCCATCATCAGCGAGCCGACGAGCGCACCGATGATAGAGCCCTTGCCGCCGTTGAGCAGCGTGCCGCCGACGATGACAGCGGCGATGACCGTCATGAGATCGGTTTCGCCAAGCGTGTATTTCGCAGCCTGCAGGCGGCCGGCATAGAGCAGGCCCGCAAGCCCGGCGAGGCCGCCGGAGATCATCAGCACCGCAAGGCGCAGCTTCGGCACGGAAATGCCGGATACGCTTGCCGCCCGCGCATTGTCGCCGACAGCCAGCACATGGGCGCCGAAGCGGGTCTCACGGTAGATGATGTGGCCGAAGGCGACGGCGATGGCCGTCCACCAGATGAGCGAGGGAATACCGAGGAAAGCGCCCGAACCGAAGAAGCCGGTGAAGGTGCTGTCGGTGACGGGAATGCTGCGCAGGTTCGTCATCGAGCGCGAGACGCCGGCGAACAACCCCATCGTCGCCAGCGTGACGAGGAAGGACGGCAGGCGCACATAGGCGACGAGAACGCCGTTGACGAGGCCGATCAGGAGGCCGCAGCCGAGCCCGGCGACGATACCGGGCACCATGCCGTAGCCCTGCATCGTCACGGCGGCGGCCAGCGCCGCCACGGCCACCGTCGAGCCGATGGAAAGGTCGATCTCGCCCGCCGACATGACGAAGACGAGGCCGATGGCCATGATGGTGACGGGCGCCGTCTGCAACACGATATTGGAGAGGTTGCGGACCGTGAGGAAGCCGCTGTCCTTCAGCACGATGGCGAAGAACAGGAAGATCGCCAGGAAGCCGAAATAGACGACATATTGCTGCAGGTTGATGCGGCCGGCCAGCCCCGCCGCACGGACCGCGGCATCCTGATTGGTACTGGACATGATTTACCTCCGTGAATGAAAGCCGACCGGACGTCGCTTACTTCAATGCATCGGTGATCGACTGCGGGACGTCCTTGTTGAGCGACGTCTTCCAGCCTTCCTTCACCGTATCCTTCGTGACGGCGAGGGAATCCACGACGAGGAAGGGCGCAGCCTCCTTGCCGAGCATCGCGCCTGCCGCCGAACGGGCCGCCGTGACGCCAATGTCATAGGCCTCGTCCGCCACCAGCGCCGCGACGCTGCCGCCCTTGACCATGTCGAGCGCCGCCGGCTCGTTAAGGTCGAGCGTGACGATCTTCGTATGCGTGTTGCCGGCCGAGCGCAGGGCGGCGAGCACGCTCAGCGCCGGTTCCGCCCAGGTGACATAGATGCCGTCGAGATCGGGATGCTGCGTGACCATCGCCTGCGCAATCTCCTCGCTGCGGGCGGGATCGGCCATGCCCTGCTCGGCGACGATCTTCATGTCGGGATAGTCCTGCTCGATGGTCTTCTTGAAGGCCTGGTCGCGCTGGTTGGTCACGTAGAAATCGGCATCGTGGAAGATGTAGCCGACCTTGCCCTTCTTGCCCAAGGCATCGGCCATGGCGACGGCGGCCTTGCTGCCCATCTGGAAGAGATCGTCGGAAACGATGGTCACATAATCCTTGCCATGCGCGTAGCCAGCCGGCGAATTGTCGACGAAGGCAAGCTTGACGCCCGCCGCGCGGGCCGGATCGTAGACCGGCGCGGCGCTTGCCGGGTCGACCGGCAGGGAAACGATGATCGACGGTTTCTTCGCCAGCACAGTCTCGACATCGGCCTTTTGGCGCGCGGCGTCGAAGCCCGCATCGGTCTGCGCGACCACCTCGATGCCGAGGCGCTTGAATTCGTCCTGCGCGCCGGCATTCACCGCATTGGTATATTCGCTCATCTCGTGCCAGACGAGGGCGGCTGTGAATTTGCCGTCCTTGATCTTCTGCTCTTCCTCGGCGGTAAGCGTGACGGTGCCTGCGGCCGTCGGGGTCTCGCCGTTCGGGCCGGTCGTCACACCGTCGGCGGCAAGGGCGTAGCCGGCGATGAGGCCGGTCATCAGGGCGAGTGTCGTTGCAAAACGCATGGGTTTCCTCCCGTGGAACACGAATGCTTCTGGCTCTTCTGGTATTGGGGGGACTGCGGCGGCGGATGGCCGCCACAGTCGGGCGGTCACTTCGCGGCGTCGAGCACCGATTGCGGCGCATCGCGATTCAGCGAGTCTTTCCAGCCCTGGGAGACGTTTTCCTTGGTGACGGTCAGCGCCGGGGCGACGACAAAGGCCGGCGTCTCCTGCCCGAGCAGCGACTTCATGCCGGCGGCGGCCATGGCACGGCCGAGCTCATAGGCCTTGTCGGCGACGAGCGCGGTCACATTGCCGCCCTTGACCATGTCGAGCGCAACCGGCTCGGCAAGGTCCAGCGTCACGATCTTCGTCTTGGTGTTGCCTGCGCTGCGCAGCGCGGCGAGCACGCCGTCCGCCGGCTCGGCCCAGGTCACGTAGATGCCGTCGAGATCGGGGTTCTGCAGCAGCATGGCGCTGGCGAGCTCTTCCGCGCGTGCCGGGTCGGAAATGCCCTGCTCGGCGACGATCTTGATCTCGGGATAGTCCTTCTCGATGGTCGTCTTGAAGGCCTGGTCGCGCTGATTGGTGACGTAGTAGGTCGCGTCGTGGAAGATGTAGCCGACTTTGCCCTTACCGCCGATGGACTTGGCCAGCGCGTCGGCTGCCTGCTTACCCATCTGGTAGAGGTCGTCGGTTACGATGGCGGCGTATTCCGCGCCGTGCTTGTAATCCTTCGGCACGTTCGACAGGAAGACCAGCTTGGCGCCATCCGTGACGGCCTGGCGGAACGCCTCGGCCGATGTCACCGGATCGAGCGGGAGAGCGAGGATGACATTAGGCTTGGCCGCAAGCGCGGTCTCGATGTCGCTGCGCTGGCGGGCGGCGTCGAACTGGGCGTCCGTCGTCACGGCAATCTCGATGCCCGCACGCTTGAACTCATCCGTCGCACCCTGACCGACCGCATTGGTAAAATCCGAGGACGTGTGCCAAAGCAGCGCGGCCTTGTAGCCCTTGTCCTTCAGCGCCGCGATATCGGCGTCGGTCAGCGCTACCTCGGCGCTCGGCGTCGCCGCCTCGCCGGCCGGGCCGACCGTCTGGGCGATGGCAATTCCGGCGTTCAGGATAAGACCGGCGGTCAATGCCCCGGTCAGCCATTTCGTCATCTGCATGGTCTCACTCCCTCTTGGTTATGGTGTTCAGTCGACGGTTCCGCAGAAACGCGCCATGAAGGCCGCAAAGCCGACGACGGCCGCGAGAAACTCCTCGATTTCGACATGCTCGTTGTAGGTATGGCAGTTGCGGATATCGCCCGGCGCGCAATAGACCGTCGGAATGCCGAGCCGGTTCACGAAGAACGGCGATTCCGACCAGAAAGGTGCGCCTTCGATCCCGCCCCGGCCGGGCAGCGCGCCGCCTATGGCCTGCGACAGCAGCGAAACATCGGCGCGCCCCTCCTCTATCTCCGCCGCCGTGCCGCCGAGCGCATGGTCGCGGCCGGCCGGATAGGAGAATGTCACGGTGATTTCGGGGTCATCGATGGCCCCGCGCACCGCCGCTTCGATATCCGCGGCCGCCTGATCGAGGGATTCGCCCGGTAGCAGCTTGCGGATCAGCGACAGCTCGCATTTCTCCGGCACGGCGATGTAGCCGCCGCCGGTCAGCCCGGTGATCAGCAGGAACGAGCGACCGACCAGCTTGTGCTCGGCACGGGCGGAAATTTCGTCGGAATGTTTCCAGAGCGCGCTCATCGCCGCATGGCTGGCGCGCAACGCATCCTTGCCGAGTTCCGGCACGCCGAAATAGGCCGAGCGCCCGGTGATGGTGATATCCGTGATGAAGAAACCGATCTGCGCGGGATAGACGGCAAGCTGCGTCGGCTCGACATAGACGACGAAATCGGGCCGCGCCACCTCCCCCGCTTCGATACGGGTCACATAATCCTTGATGCCGGCGGAGACGCCGGTCCCCGGCTGGCCGCTCTCCTCGTCGCCGACGAAGGCGAAGGAGACATCGCCGGCAAGCGTGATGCCGGCCGCATCGAGCAGCGCAAGGGCGGCCAGCGACGAGGTGATGCCGGCCTTCAGGTCACCCGCGCCACGGCCCCAGACAGCGCCATCGACGATCGCGGCGCCGAAGGGGTTCTCGCGCTCCGTACCGACCCAGTTCTCGCGCCAGCCATCGACATGCACGACATCCGTATGGCCGATGAAGAGCAGGCGCCGACCGTTGCCCGCCCCCTTCCGCTCGCCCCACACATTGGGCCGGCCGGGCAGGAAATCCGCCATGGTGAGACCGGAAAGATCCAGCCTGCCCATCGCCTCCCTGAGATAGGCGACGACATTGGCCTCGTTGCCGGTGATGCTTTCGCGCCGCACCGCGCCACGAAAGAGATCAAGCGAGGCATCGCGGTCCAGCGCAGCCCAAAGGCGGGCGAAGAGATCGTTTTCCATCGTCATTCCGCGGCCTCCTGCGACGAATCCGTTCCCACCGGGGGCAGCGAGATGCCGGCATTCGGCGTCGCGACGCCAAAGAGCGTGTTGTGCAACTGGCTGAGGCCGACCGCTGTCGCGCCGACCAGCGCCGCGCGCGCGCCGAGTTCACCCGAGACGACATCGACCGGATAGGGGAAGCACTGCGGCAGGAAGCGGCGTGCGCGCTCCAGGATTTCCGGGCGCAGGCCGATGGAGCCGCCGAGGATGACAAGTTGGGGATTGGCGATGGCGCAGATCGCGGCGATGCCGCAGGCAACCTGGCGGGCCGTATCGTCGAGCGCGGCATCGGCAGCCTTATCGCCGGCCGCCGCGCGCTCGAAGATGGCGGGGACGTCGATCCGCTC
Organism: Shinella zoogloeoides; assembly: GCF_020883495.1. NCBI lineage: Bacteria > Pseudomonadati > Pseudomonadota > Alphaproteobacteria > Hyphomicrobiales > Rhizobiaceae > Shinella > Shinella zoogloeoides. Next base: position 2,651,736 of record NZ_CP086610.1, read on the forward strand.
GCCGGTCGCCGCTTCATAACGCGCGATGATGCCATGCGTCGCGACGGCGCGCTCATAGGCGCCGACCCGCAGGGATTCCGGATCGAAGGGATCCGCGCCGATCGGCAGGAAACCCATTTCGCCCGCCGCATTGGCCGCGCCGCGCACGAGATTACCGCCGAGGATGAGGCCGCTGCCGATACCCGTACCGAGCGCCACATAGGCGAGGTTGTCGATGCCCTGCCCCTGCCCCTGCCAGCTTTCCCCGAGGGCGGCGAGATTGACGTCGTTCTCGAGCACCACATCGAAGCCGAGCGCCTGCCGGAAGGCCTCCAGAACATCCATCGTGTCGAAATCACGGATATTGGGAGCAAGCAGCACACGGCCCGTCCGGTTATCGGGCGCACCAGGCACGCCGACGACGGCAAGCCGCAGCTTCTCACGCGGCACCTTGGCGGCCGAGGCGGCCGCAAGCGCCATGCCGGATATCTGGGCGACGAGATGGGCTCCGCCGCGCCGGTCGGTGGGCGCCGCATCCTCGATCACGATCTGCCCGGCAAGATCGGTCACGGCCACGCGCACCTTCGTCCCGCCGAGATCGACCGCCACGATGAAAGCCGCGTCAACCACCAGCTCATAGGTCACGGCGGTGCGGCCGACATGCCCGCTAGTGCGCCCCGTTTCACGTACCCAGCCGTCATCCTCAAGGTCGCGCACGATCTCGGAGATCGTCTGCTTCGACAGACCCGTCAGCTTCGCGATGGAAGCCCGCGAGATCGGCCCGCCCTGCACGATAGTCTCCATGACGGAGCGCTGCGAGAACTGCCGGGAAATGCGGGGCGCGTCGGTCATTGTCACTCACTTAGTTCGTTCTGTAACCGAACTTATTAAGGTGACACAAAAGAGTCAAGCGTCATCCCGGCATTGATTTGCAATGAGAACTGACCTGGTTTGCCCCTAGAGGTGATCCTGCATGAAGGAGCGCAAACGCATCGAGCGCAGCTTCAACACGCTCAAGCAGTTCAGGCGCGTCACAATCCGATACGACAAGCTGCCCGCGCACCGCACATGGGCTTCGTCAAACTCGGAGTTGTCATAACAGAACGCCCCTTCGTCTCTTCCGGCCTCTTGAACAGCGCCCGAAAACGTCAGCGCTCACGGAAAGCCTTGCTGAACTGATCGACGATCGGCTTGGCGAAGTAGGACAGTGCCGTCCTTTCGCTGGTCGTCACGTAGACCTCCACCGGCATGCCGGGAATAAGACGGCTCTTGCCCATCTTCGCCAGTTCGCCCTCCGATATCTCGACATCGCCCTTGTAGAAGAGCTGGCCGCTGGCCGGATCGCGGGCGGTGGCGGGGGAGACGTGCGAAACCACGCCGGCAAGCTCGGGCGTCGTGCGCTGGTTCAGCGCCGTCAGGCGCAACCGCGTGGGGCTGCCGAGTTCGACCTGATCGATGGCGGTCGGCTGGAGCATGACCTCGACCTTGAGCTTCGCCCCCTTGGGAACGATCGTCACCAGCACCTCGGCCGGCGTGATGACGCCCCCCACGGTATGCACGTTCAGTTCATTGACCGTGCCCGAAAGGGGCGCCCGGATCTGCGTGCGCGACAGGCGGTCGGATATGGCCATATGCCGGTCCTGAAGCTCGGACATCCGGGTTTCGACCGTGGTCAGTTCACGCTGCGCCTCGGTGCGGGCGCTCTCGTCGATGGCGATGATCTGCAGGCTTATCTCGTTCATCTTGCTGCGCGCGCGCGCGATGGCGGCGTCGATCTCGCCCCGCTCGCCCTCCAGCCGGGCGAAATCGCGATTTGCCGAATAGAGCGGCCCGCGCTCGAGCAACTGCTGCTCCACGAGCGTCTCGAACTTCCGGCGCTGTTCCTCCACCAGCCGGATCTCGTCGGCCTTTGAACTGCGCTGGGCCTCCAGCCCCGTGATTTCCTCCGAGACCTGCACGGTGCCGAGCTCGAGCTGCTGCTTGCGGCTTTCGCGGTTCATGCGGTTGCCGTCGAAAAGCCGGGTCTCGCCGTTGACGAGAAACACGGTTTCAGGGCGCTTCAGGTCGAGTGTCCGGGGGAATTCTATCGCCGCCAGAAGGTCGCGCTCCGCCAGGAGCCTTGCCCGGCGCACGGTCTGCTCGAGAAGCTGCGCCTCCACGATGGACAGCTCCGCCCTGGTCTGCGCGTCGTCGAGGCGCAGCAGAACCTGTCCCGCCTCGACAGCGTCCCCCTCGCGCACGGCGATCTCGCTCACAATCCCGCCGTCCCGGTGCTGGATGGCCTTTATCCGCTGGTCCACGGCAACCTGTCCCTGCGCGATCACCGCGCCGGAAAGCTGGGCCGTCGCGGCCCAGCCGCCGACACCGGCGACAAGCAGAAAGCCCAGCGTCGCCCCAGCGAAAACCCGGGGGCCGATACGGAAGGTGTTCACGGATTGCTTGCTCATGTCTGCCCCCTCAGGCGTGCTCGATGATGAAGAAGATACGGGTTCCCTCGATCATCACGGTCGTTTCCCATGTGCCGTCGCGGTTGAAGTCCGCCTCGATGACCGTCTGGCTCAGCTCGTCGGTCCGGTCGTGGCGGTAGCGGATGGCGATCTCGTCATCGTCGAAGTCGTCGCCATAGATCGCTTCGAACTGGTCCTCGTTCCTGTCGACGATCCTTTCGAAGAGGTCGTATTTCGACATGCGCACCCGGTCGCCGACATCGAAATCGAGGATGGCGTGACGCACCGTTGCCGGCAGCGTCTCCGCCACGGCCGGGGCCGCGGGGGGCAGGAACTCGAAGATGTCGTCGCCCGCCCCGCCCGCAAGCACATTGGCCTCGCGCGTGCTGGCGATGATGTGATCGTTCCCGGCGCCGCCGATCACGGCCTCGAAGGACGTGATCGTGTCCTCGCCGATCTCGCTGCCGAAGGCCACGCCCTCATCCAGATCGACGGTCACGCCGGCGGTCGTCGGCGCGAAGCTGAGCGTGTCATGCCCCGCCCCGCCATCATGGACATCGTCCTCACCGTCCAGCGCGGCCACGAGGAGGTCGTCGCCGGCACCGCCGAAGGTTTCGTCCCGCCCGGCGCCGTCGCGCAGGACGTCATTGCCCGCGCCGCCTTCGAGCCTGTCGTCGCCTTCGCCGCCATCGAGAATGTCGTTGCCGGCACCGCCCACCAGAAGGTCGTTCCCCTCGTCTCCGAAGAGGATGTCGTCGCCGTCGTCGCCATAGAGTCGGTCGTCGCCCTCGCCGCCGGAAATCCGGTCGTTGCCGGCACCGCCGAAAACGATATCGTCGCCACGGCCGGCAAGGACGATATCGTCCCCGTCGCCCGCCACGATATGGTCGTCTCCATCGCCCCCAAGGATGACGTCGTCACCGCCCCGGGCATCGATATTGTCGTCTCCCGCTCCGCCGTCGATATCGTCGCCACAAGCCGTGCCGACGATGACATCATCGCGCTGCGTGCCTTCAATGGCGTTCCGCTGGACCCGGAAATAGGCGACCTGATCGACGAGCAAGTCGCCGTCCGTGATCTGGTAGGTCACGGTCACAAGGCCTTCGAATTTCGGCCCGCCCTGGAACAGCCACTGCCCGCCGGACGGCGTCAGCGTACCGTGCGAGATCGTGAGGTTGCGGACGGAGAGCACATCGCCATCCGGGTCGTGGGCGTTGCGCAGCAGGTCGGAAAGCGCGATCGCCAGAACGGCGCATCCCGTCACGTCCATGAGATAGACGGGGCCGGAGACACGGGGGGCACGGTTCGAGCGGTCAGGATCGTCGGGACCATCCGGCCCTTCACCATCGTCGCCATCGCCGCCCTCCCCGTCCACGCCGGGCGGCGTCAGGGGGGGCTGCCATCCTCCCGTATCCGGCCCCTGGCCACCGCCCGAAGACGGGATCTCGTAGTAGGAGCCGGGATCCATATTGTCATTGGCCGCGAGCGAGCCGAAGCCGAAGGACTTCGCACCGATCCAGTCCCTTGGGTCGATCTCGAACCGCGCGCCGGTCTGCGGCCCTCCGGCGGAAAGGAAACCGCTCCAGAGGGGGCCGTCCAGCACCGCGCCGCCGTCGTCCTCCAGAAAGCCGCCCTCGGCCGGGCCGTAATCGATGGCGAGGACCGGCGCGAGCGGCTCTTCTTCCGTTGGAGGCGTTTCCGCTTCCTCCTGCGCCTTCGGGTCGGCCGCCGCATCGTCCGCTGGCCGGGCGTGGCTGGTGAAGAAGGACTTGAGATAGACGACCAGTCCCGCCAGAAGCAGCCCCAGCACCATGGGCGTCCTGGACTTGCGCTCCATGCTCTTCAGGGCATAGCGCTCGGCGGGGTCGGTTTGCGCCGCAGTCTGCTTCGTTGCCTTGATATCGATGATCATGTCGAAACCCACGCCCCTACACTGGCGCGCTCCTTCCTGACGATATGGCCGACGGACGCGGCGGCCGGCGGGGCGGGCGGCGCCTGGACGACAGCGCCGAGAACGTCCTCCTTCGGGCCGAAGGCCGTCAGCTTGCCGTTCTGCACCACGGCGACCATGTCGACCGCCGCAAGGGCGCTCGGCCGATGCGCGATGATCACGACGATGCCCCCGCGCGCCTTGACGCTTTCGATAGCCGCCGTCAGCGCCGCCTCACCCTCGCTGTCGAGATTGGAGTTGGGTTCGTCGAGGATAACGAGGAACGGTTCTCCATAGAGCGCGCGCGCAAGGCCGATACGCTGGCGCTGGCCGCCGGAAAGGGCCGAGCCGAGGGGACCGAGCTGTGTCTTGTACCCATCCGGCAGGCGCACGACCATGGTGTGGACGCCCGCGGCAGCGGCCGCCTTGACGATGGCCCGTGCATCCGCCGCCTCGTCGAAGCGCGAGATGTTCTCCTCTATCGTGGCGTCGAGCAGGGACACTTCCTGCGGCAGATAGCCGACATAGGAGCCGAGCCGCGTGTCCTCCCATTGTGTCAGGTCGGCATCGTCCAGCCGCACGCTGCCCCGCAGGGTCGGCCAGATGCCGGTGAGCGCGCGGGCAAGCGTCGTCTTGCCGCCGCCGCTTGCGCCGATGACGCCAAGCGCCTGGCCCGCCTTCAGCTCGAAGCTGACATCGCTCAAAAGGACCCTGCCGGTGCCGGGCACGGCGACCGTGATGCATTCCACCTTCAGCGAGCGCACGGGCGCGGGAAGCTCCATCGGCTCGGGCGCCGACATCAGGGCGACGACGGTCTCCTTGAGGCGCTGGAAGGCGGCCCGCGCGGCGACCACGCTCTTCCAGTTGCCGATGGCAAGGTCGATGGGCGCAAGCGCGCGCGCCGAGGCGACCGAGGCCGCGATGATCGCGCCGGCCGAAAGCTGCCCCTGGATCGTCAGATAGGCGCCCAGCCCCAGCACCGCGGATTGCAGGATCATGCGCAGCACGCGCGAAATGGCGCCGAAGGTGCCGCTGATATCGTTGGCGCGGGTCTGGAGATCGAGATGATCCTCGTTCGCGCGGTCGAAGCGGGCGACCGCGCGGCCGGCAAAGCCCATCGCCTTCAGGATATCGGCATTGCGGGCATTGGAATCGGCGATGGCGTTGCGCGTTATCACGGCGCTGTGGGTCGCGCTCGTCAAGCGCCGCGTCATCAACTCGGTGACGATGGTCAGCACCGTCAGGGTGACCGCGCCGCCGATGGCGAGCGCCCCCAGCAGGGGATGAAGGATATAGACGAAGACGAGGAAGACGGGCATCCACGGCAGATCGAACAGGGCGACCGGCCCCTGGCTGCCGAGGAAGCTGCGCACGGTATCGACATCGCGCCCGCGTTCGAGCGCTTCGGCGGTGGAAAAACCGAAGCGCGGCATATCGACGGCGACCCGGTGGGCCAGCGGTGCGACCTTGCGGTCGAGGCGCGCGCCGATGCGCACCAGAATCTGCGAGCGCAGAATATCGAACAGGCCCTGGAAGCAATAAAGACCGATCGCCAGCAGCGAGACGGCGAGCAGCGTCGGAATGCTCGCGCTGGTCAGCGCCCGGTCATAGATCTGCAGCATGTAGAAGGCGCCGGTCAGCGCCAGGATGTTGATGATCCCCGACATCACGAAGAGAAAGACACCGATGGCCCGAAAGCCGCTCGTCAGCTTCTCCGCATTCTTCCGCCTTTCCGCGGACATCGTTTCTTTGGCACGCATGACATACTACCCCACTTTGTCGGATTTTCCGGCCGGGAGCGCCTCATGCGCCCCCGGCCTCTTGCCGGTCAGAGATCGAAATCGCTGGATGTGAGGTTGTGCGAACCCTTGATCGAGATCTTGAAGTCCGCCGTGCCGCCGCCGGACGTATTGCCCTCGACCACGGTATAGTCGGTGCCGTCACGGTTTTCGTGCGTGACCAGCAACTCGCCGCTCGCGCCGGTGAAGGCGCCGGAGACGAGCGTGAACGCCTGGTTTCCGGATGCGGACCAGTTGGCGTCCATGCCGCTGAGATCCAGCCTGTCGCCGGGCTGGAAGCCCATGATCGTGTCGCCGTCGGCGTCGGCGGCCGACAGGAAGCGGAAGGTGTCGTTGCCCGCGCCACCGTCCATCACGTTCACCGCGACGCTTGCCGTGATCGTGTCGTTGCCGGAGCCGGTGACGATGTTCTCGACACCCCAGATCGTGTCGGAGCCGGATTGTGTGCTGGTCACGCTGCCGCGACCGTTGAACCCGGTGCCGAGGTCGGCGGTGATATTGGCGCCGATGGCCGACATGTCGAGCGTATCGTTGCCCGCGCCGCCATTCATGTTGTCGCCGTAATAGACATCGTCGCCATCGCCGACGGATGCGACGAAGATGTCGTTGCCGTCGCCGCCGAAGACCGTGTCGTTGCCCGTGCCGCCGTCGATGAGGTCGTCGCCGGCATCGCCGAAGAGGCGATCATTGCCGGCATCGCCATAGATCATGTCGCTGCCGCCGCCGCCGAGCACATTGTCGGCGCCGTCACCCGCGAAGATCATGTCGCGGCCGTTGCCGCCGGCAAGGGTTTCCCCGTTCGACGTGCCGATCAGCACCTGCGGGCTGCCGCCATCGACATTGCCGGTGCCGCCGGGCACCACGCCATCGTCATCGCCGTCATTGTCATCATCATCATCATCATCGTCGTCGTCGATATCGCCATCGTCGTCGTCCTGATCCGGGGTCTCGTTATCGTCGTCATCGATGCCGCCGGTGTCGTCGTCTCCGTCATTGTCGATCGGCCCCTGACTGCCTTCGTCTCCGTTGCCGGCTTCCGGCGGTGTGAAGCCGCCATGCCCGTCGTCGGCGGAGAACTGCGGCAGGACGCCGTTGCTGAAGAACGTCACGGAATGATCCTCGCCGACGAGGGTCGTCGAGCCGTTGGCGTTCTGCACCACGTCGAAATCGTCGATGGTGGTGTTGTCGGGAAGCTGGATGACATCCTGCGGCCGCAGCGTGCCGATGATCGTGTCATTGCCGCCCTTGGACTTGAAGACGACGCGGTGCGCGGAGGCGAGCCGCGATATATCGACCGTGTCGTCACCTTCCGAACCTAGGATGGTGATCGTGTTCAGCCGCAGGCTGGTCTCCTCGCCCTGTTCGGCGAAATCGCCGATCAGCTCGAAACGGTCACCGCCGGCGGTGCCGACCCCGTTCGCCGGGCTGCCGTTGATGACGATCTCCTCGATCTCCGCAAGCTCGGCGATCACCTCCGGCGTGCCCTCGACGCCGTTCACCACGACCGTGCGGGTCACGACGATCTCCGTGGCGGAGCCGCGCAGGACAAGCCCCGGAATGACGGCTTCCGCATCCTCCGCGGGATAGAAGCGGAATATCTCGTAGGAGTCATCGCCGGTGATGACGAAGGTATCGCCCGCAATGCCTTCCGAGCCGCCATCGACCACGTCCCAGCCGCCGCTCGGCGCCTGCCAGTGGAAGACGTCGTCGCCGCTGTCGCCGAAGAGGACATCGTCCCCCGCGCCGCCATCGATGGTGTCGTCACCCGACAGGCCGTTGATCGTGTCGGCCCCGCCGCCGCCCAGGATGATATCGGCGCCGGCCGTGCCGGCGAGCGTCTCGCCGGCAGCGGTTCCGATAATCGTGTTTCCGCCGGAGAGGATGAAGTCGGCGATGGAGATCGCATTGTTCCCGGCCCCGGTCACGCCATTGAGCGTGATCGATCCGCCGCCTGCGACATCGACGCGGGTGCTCGTGCCATTGGCGGTGATGGTGACGCGCGAGGCGAAGTCGGCACTGGTGATGCCGAGGCCGCTGAGGTCGATCCTGTCCTGCCCACCGCCATTCGGGTTGGCGTCGAAGCTGGCGACCGTATCGTTGCCGAAGTCCGCCGTATCGTAGACGATGGTGCTGAAGCCGTCGCCGACATTGATGGTGTCGTTGCCCGCACCGCCCCGCACCGCGTCGTTGCCGGCTCCGGCATTGATGATGTCGTCGCCGTCGCCGCCATCGAGGAAGTCGTTGCCGTCTTCGCCGAACAGCCGGTCGTTGCCTGCGCCGCCATAGAGGCTGTCGTTGCCGACACCGCCGGTCAGGGTATTGTCGAGCCCGTTGCCGGCCCCGGTGAAGCTGCCGGTCCCCATATAGGCCAGGTTCTCGACATTCGCGTCGAGCAGGTAGCTTGCAAGCGTCGTCTGCACCGTGTCCGTGCCGCCGTTCGCAAGCTCGACCACCGTATCGCCGAGGTCGTCGACGATATAGGTATCGCTGCCCGCGCCGCCGACCAGAAGGTCGACGCCCGCGCCGCCATTGAGGATATCCGCGCCATTGTTGCCGAAGAGCATGTCGTCGCCGGTATTGCCCAGCAGCGTCGTCGCCTGATTGCCGGCCAGATCGACCAGAACGGTGTCGATATCGGCGGCTGCCGACAGCGTGGTGCCCGTTCCCGTATGGAGCGTATAGGCGCCGCGCATGACCTCGTCGCCTTCGTCGTCGGCGAGATAAAGCTGGTAGCCGTTATAGCTGCCGCCGTCGAAGGTGATCGTCTCGACGGCGCTGCCGGCACCGTTGAACTGCCCCGCGACGCGGATCGTCTGGCCGTTGAGCGTGATGAGCAGATCGCCGTTGGCGGCGCGGCTGAAGTTGAGGTCGGTGAGGGCCGCCCCGTTCGTGGCGATGCTGATCCGGTCGTTGCCGCCCGTCTCCTCGATCCGGTCGACGCCGTCGGCAAGGCCGAAGACATAGATGTCGTCGCCGGCGCCGCCGCGCAGCGTGTCGTTGCCGGCGCCGCCGATCAGCACGTCGTTGCCCGTCAGCCCGTTCAGCGTGTCGTTGCCGGCAAAGCCCATGAGGACGTCGTGGATCAGCCCGGTGCCCACGGCATCGCCGTTCAGCGTTTCGTTGCCGGCCGTGCCGGAGATCACATTCATCGTCAGGTCGGTGAATTCGAGCCGTTCGATGTTGCGCACCGTATCCCGCCCGTCGAGAACCGGCCGCTCCGTCACCCCTTCCACGTTTTCCGCGAGCGGGTCGGTCTCATCCGTCGCCGGCGGCGCATGGTCGACATAGAGGCTGCCGTCCGTGTTCACGCCGAAGCCGTAGTGTTCGCGAATGCCGGTATAGACGGCCGTGTCGATATCGCCTGCGACATTCCCGTCGACGATTTCCCGGACGATCGACAATTGGCCGGGATTGAGCACGCCGGCCAGCATCAGCGCATCGAGCGCACGGCCGCCGAACTGCGCGACGGCGCCGGGGCGCAGCGCACCCCGCTCCATGTCGGCTTCGAGGTAGACCTTCTTCGTCATGCCGTCGGCGGTATAGACATCGCTGCCGACCGCGATGCGGATGCGCACGTTGAGCCACTTGTCGCCGTCGATGATGTCGCTGCCGGCAAGGCCCTTGATGCGGTCGCTGCCGCCGCCGCCGAGCAGGATGTCCGAGGCGTCCGCCGTGTCCATCACGACCGTCTCGGCAACGCCGTCATTGCCGACCTCGACATAGCGCTGGCGATGGGCGACCAGCGTATTGAGGCCGTCTATGAGGGCGACGTTCCGCTCCAGAAGCGCGTTGGAATAGGAATAGAGGGGCGAGTCCGGACCGGGGATCGCCGCCGTGCCCGTCGCCTCGACGCGGGTATTGACCGGCACCACGCGGCCGGTCAGCGTGTCGCTGAACTTCCAGCCGGAAAGCCCTTCCACGAGATCGAAGCGGTCACGCAGGATGAACGCTTCCTGATTGGCGAAGATGGGAATGCCGAGATCGGAATTCGCCGCAACGGCGTCGTCCTTGTGGATCGCCCAGTCGAAGCCGGCCATGCCATTGCTGCGCTGGATGCCGACGCCCTGGAACATGATGTCGTCACCGGCCTCGGCGTCGTAGTCCGTATCCCCGCCCTGCCCGTTCAGCACGTCGTTGCCGATGATGGTGGAGTTGAACATCAGCTCGGAATTCTCGCCGGCCAGCGTATCGAAACGGCCGCCGCCCTCCATCCAGTCGTCACCGGCCTCGCCGAGCAGGAAGTCCATGCCGTCGCCGCCGAGGATGAAGTCGTTGCCGATGCCGCCCATGACGGTCTTGCCGTCGGGACCGGCGATCAGGAAGTCGCTGCCCTCGTTGCCGAAGATCAGCGAGAGGCCGCTGCCGCCGTGGATGACGTCGTTGCCCTCCTCGCCGTGCAGGAAATCCATCGCGCCGATATCGGTGCCCGCATTGGTGATGATGTCGTCGCCGGTGCCGCCATGGATATGGTCGACGCCGTAGCCACCCTCGAGGCGGTCGTTGCCGGCCCCGCCCCAGATCGTGTCGTCGCCCTCGCCGGTGATGATGTGATCGTCACGGTCGGTGCCCTGCACGACGACATGCTCGCCGCCATTGTAGCGGAGGTAGTCGGTTTTTCCGTCGCCGTTCTTGTCGAGGCGCTCGACGAGCGGAGACAGGGCCTGGAGATAGGCATTGTCCTGCACGGGATCGGCAAGCCCGGTCATTGTCGCCTGTTTTGTCGCATCGACATAGAGCACCCGGTCCGGCCGCGAGAAGAAGTCGCCGGGTATGGCGCTGCCCGTCTCGCCGAGGTCCGTGGTGCGCAAGGCCATCTTGGAAAGCGAATTGCCCTCCAGTTCGGACAGGAGATTGAGGCCCTGGGTGCGCGAGAGATAGTAGAAGCGGTCGCCGTCCTGCAGGTTCTCCATCTGCAGCTCGAAGATGAAGGAGAAGGTGGAGCCGAGCATGCCGCCGAAGTCCATCTTCTTCTCGGCAAGGCCGCCCACCCACAGGTCGACATCCATCAGGCCGCCGAGCCGGGGCGTCGCATACTCTCCCGTTGCGTTGAGGAAAGCCGTGCGGTCATCGGCATCCGGCGCGGCTATGGTCCTGAAGCCTCCGGCGACCGGATCCCAGAAGGTTTCCGACGTGCCGAACACGATCGCCATCGCCGCCGCGCGCTTGCCCTCGATGGTGGTCTCGCCGGTAATCAGCTCATGAGTGCCGTAGGCGGCGATGAAGTTGACGATGGAGGCCGGGTTCTTGAGGTTGAGGGCGAAGTCGGTCCAGCTCGCATAGGGCGCAAGCTGGCTGTCGCCATGGGCCATGGCCTGGAACTGGGCACGCGCCTCGTTCAGCGTCGGCATGCCGGTATCCCGGCCGCGGGCGATATTGATCGTCGCAAGGTCGAGGGGAATGCCGAGCAACTGGTTGCGCAGCGTGTTGGTGACGAACTCGTCGATCTCGTTGCCGACCTGGGCACTCATGCCGCGAATGATCGCGCCCGCCGCCTGCGCATGGGTGAGCGTGCCGCCTTCGTCATAGGCGACCGGATTGAGGAACGCATCGAACAGCGACATGTGATCGGACGCTCCATTGGCGCCGATGCGGTCGACGTTCTCGTTGAGCATCGAGTGCCCGAAGCGATAGACCACATTGGCGAACTCGGAGAAGATGGCGGGATTGATGGTCGGGTCCGGCTCGAACAGGAACGCATCGACGTCCGGCTGCATCTTGCGGGCGAATTCCTCGAAGACGAGATGCTGGTATTCCATCTCGGTGACGAAGCGGGCCGCCTGGAACAGGCGCTCGCCATCCCAGACCAGCGTTGCCGGATTCGCCGGCATGGCGTCCACATCGACCAGCAGCCACTCGTTGAGGAAGGCCAGGTCGCCGGCCGCGGCCGCTTCGAGCGCAACCGCCTTGGTCTCCTCCACCATGCGGTTGTGCTCGCCGTGGAAGATGTGGTGGATGGTGGTCAGGCCGATATTCTCGTTGCCGCGCCCGTCGCCGGTGATGAAATGCGCGTCGAGCAGTTCATTGTCATAGGCGGTCTTGTTGCCGCGACCATCAACGGCGATGTGGTTGCCGGCGGCGCTGTTCGTCGCCGTCGCCTCGTCCGTATCGGGCGCGACCATGATCATCGGCGTTCCGGGCAGGCCGTCATGATCGAACATCGTCCCGGGGGCCGCATTGTGGGCGATATCGTCCAGGAAGGCATGACCGGTGCGGGCGGCGCCGACAGCCGTCGGATCGACAGGCGCAAGCGGGTTGCCCTCGACGAGTTCGTCATCGGCCGTGCCGAAGACACCGTCGACGCCGACGCCGACGACCAACTGGGCATAGCCGTTGGCGCCCGGAATGAAATTGCCGTATTCGTCGGTCACGATCAGGGGAATGTTGCCGATATCCATATCGGTGAGCTTGATGCCGAGCTTCTCCGCGGCCTGCGCCTTCACATCCGCCCAGGTCGCAAGACCATGTCCTTTTCCTTCCAGCAGGAGACCGGTCGCCATCGGCTTGCCGTCCGGCCCGGCCGCGTATTCACGCATGAACACCTGCTTGGAGGCATTGGAGCCGTAGGTCTGGTTCTGGTCGACCCATGGCGTGGTGCTATTGCGCGCGCCTTCCCCGGTGGTCACCCGGGTCAGCACCATGAAATTGGTATGCGGGCTGGCCGGATTGTAAAGCGGATCGTCCGGCGAGAGCGGGATATAGACGTTGTCGTTGCCCCCCTTGGCCACAAGGTCGAGACCGTGGTCGAAGAATTGCCCGAACAGGGTGAAGAGGGCGCTGTAGGGCGCGGAATCGCCGATATCCGGCGACACGTTGGGCAGGAAGACGGTCGGGCCGTCCATGACGATGCCATTATCCTCCAGCAGCGCATCCAGGTGCGCCTTCGCGGGAGCATAGGCCGGCGAATTGGTCGGCAGGGCCTTCACGATCACATGCGCGTCGCGAATGGCCTGCAGCGCCTCCGCCTGCGCCGCCCCCACGACCCCGGCATGCTCCAGCGCCGCGACGATGGCAGCCGGATTGTCGAGCGTCTGGTCGACGACAAGGTTCGAGATCAGGCGGGGCTGGGCATCCGTGACGCCCCCGGCCTGCCCGTAGTCGTTGTTTGCGGCATATGGGAACGTGCCCGTGCCCTGCGTGAACTGCGGCTCGGTCAGGTTCAGGAACTCCTGGTCCGCCGCGCCCCATTCTTCCCGCCCCGGCACCAGATTGTTGTAGCTGCCGTCCACGGTGCGCAGGCCATAGGGCAGCAGGTGGATCTGCGCGGATGCCGGCGAATTGGGATCGACGCCGCCGGCTTCGGCGACCAGCGTCGTGAGATCCTCGCCGGCTGCATGTCTCTCGGCGATCTTGATCTGTTTCAGGATGAACTGCAGATCGTGTTTGACGATATTGACCATGATCCTTCTCCCCTGTGGCGTTCCGTTTGCCCTTGTCCCGCCCTGCGCCGTCTTTCCCGACAAACGCAATGCGCGAGCCTGGAGACAATGATGCGACCGGAAAGCGCCCCCGGCACACCTCACATGGTCTGACGGGTTGCGTCCCCAAAAGGGCAAGAACGGCTGGATTTTCGGGAGTCGATAGCCTGGGCTTTAGTCCTGGCAGATGATCGGACCATGGATCATGTTTCACAACGCGAAGGTGTGTTAGCCTTGTATCCGTCCAACAAAGCGTCTCAGGATGCCGATGACAGACGTCGCAATCACATCGCCGCGATTTCGCTGGGTGCAGGATTTTCGCAGCCTTGGCCAATCGACGCAGTTCGCACTCGTCGGCGGGTTCATCATGCTGGCGGCGATGCTTCTGGTCGGCCTGGTCATATCGGGCGTCGTCGCGCGGACCATCACCGACAGCAGGGCGACCAATTCCGCGCTTTTCCTCGACAGCATCCTTTCACCGCTCGTCCAGGAACTGGCGCAGGAGGAAACCCTCAGCCCCGCGAGCATCGCGCGCCTCGACAACGCCCTGAAGAACAACACGCTCTCCGAGCGCTTCGCCCATGTCGACATCTGGATGCGCGACGGCCGCCTCGCCTACTCCACCTCGCCGGACCTGATCGGCGGCAGGTTCGCCCCGCCGGAAGGCACCGCCAGGGCCTTCGAGGGCGAGGTTTCTTCCCGATACACCGACCTGACGGCCGACGAACACATCGCACGCGCCTGGACCACGAAATATCTCGAAATCTACGCGCCGCTGCGCGAGCACCGGTCCGGCCGCATCATCGCGGTCGTCGAGGTGCATGAACTGGCCCACCGGCTCCAAAGCCGGCTCCGCAGGGTCGCGACCCAGACCTGGCTCGCCGTCAGCGGCGCCACGCTCCTGATCGCGCTCGCCCTTATCGGCGTGGTCTATGGCAGCAGCCGGCTGATCGGCGAGCAGCAGGCCGCGCTGCGCAATCGCATCGCCGAGATCGAGCGGGTCTCCAACCAGAACCGGGAACTGCGCAGGAAGGTCCAGCGCGCCTCCGGCCGGCTTGCCGAGATGAACGAGCGCTACCTGCGGCACGTGGCGGCCGAGCTGCACGACGGCCCGATCCAGATCGTCGGCCTTTCCGCGCTGAAAATCGAACAGGTGCGCCGCGCCGCCGATGCCGAGGGGCGGGAGGCGGTGCTGCAATCGATCGAGACCCTTCTCGGGGATGCCTCGCGGGACATGCGCGTCATCGCGCACGGGCTGATGCTGCCGGAAATCGAGGGGCTGTCCCTGAACGAGATCATCGCCAGAGCGATACGGATACACGAGCAAAGGACGGGAACCAGGGTCTCGGTCGCCTGCGGGGAAATCCGGCACGGCGCGTCCCAGGCGCTGCGGATCTGCGTCTACCGTTTCGTGCAGGAAGGCCTGAACAACGCCTATCGCCACGCCGCCGCCCGCGGCCAGGCGGTTGAATGCCGCCTCGACAAGGACAGGCTCGTCGTGCGTGTTAGCGACGAAGGCGGCGTATCGCCCGGTCGAGACCGAAAATCGGATGGAAGCCTCGGCCTTGCCGGCCTGCGGGAGCGGGTGGAAAGCCTCGGAGGCACCTTCTCGGTCTCCCACCGGCGGCAAGGCACCACCATCGAAATGTCTGTGGCTCTGGGTGAGGGAGAAGAAGCATGAATGCGTCCGTCAGGGTCATCGTCGTGGATGACCATCCGCTTTTTCGGGCGGGCGTCAGCCAGTCGCTCGCGCTCGATCCCGCCATCACGGTCGTCGCGGAAGGCAGTTCCGGCGGCGAAGCCCTCGATCTCGTCAAGCGTCATGAGGCCGATGTCATCCTGCTCGACATCACGATGCAGGGTAACGGCATCGAGGCGGCGGCCGCGATTTCCGCGACAGCAAGCGCGCCACGCATCCTGATGCTGACGGGATCGGACGACAGCGACGACGTGCTGGGCGCCATCGAGGCCGGCGCTGCCGGCTACGTGCTCAAGGGTGTCAGCGCAAACGATCTGATCGCTGCCGTCAAAAACGTATCCGCCGGCCAGTCCTTCATGTCGCCGAGCCTCAGTCTGGCGCTTCTGGCCAAGCTCAGCGGCGACACGAAGCCCGATCCCCTCGCGCTTCTGACGGATCAGGAGCGCCGTATTCTCGATCTGGTCGCGGAAGGCCTCAGCAACCGGCAGATCGGCGACAGGCTCGGCGTGCTGGAGAAAACGATCAAGTACCATATGACCCATGTCATGAAGAAGCTCGCAGTACCGAACCGGGTTTCTGCGGCGCTTTATCTGAGAGATGCGATGGCTCGTTGAAAGATGCAGTGATCTTGCTCCCCAAAACACTGAACCTTGCCATGGGGCAAGGGTTTCATCGTCGGCCAGACCATGTTCGACAGCCCCGCCATGGCGAAATCATCGCCGAGCTGGAGGAAGTCGGCACCAAGTGCGGCACTGGCTGGACCTGGCCTGCATGCAGTTAATCCTGCCCTCGCAACAAGCAGGCACCTCCCTCTCGTTTCACATCGGTGGTATGAGGAAGCCATGTGGCGCGCGCAACGCAGATGGGACAGGCGAAGACTTGCCTTGCTGGTTGCAGGGGGGCTGGCCTCCAGCATGCCGACGGATACTGCGATCGCCCAGATCGAATGGCGCGCGCCGCCCTGTACTTACTCAATAGCCACCGGCACCGGAGCGCTCTGTGTCCGCGCGGTCAGCTTCAACCGCGACATATGCGGGGCGCTTGCCCATTTCGCCGGCGAACACGATCTGCCGCCCGAATTCTTTGCGCGGCTGATCTGGAAGGAAAGCCGGTTCCGTCCCGATGCAGTCAGCCCAAAGGGCGCGGAAGGAATAGCGCAATTCATTCCCTCCACCGCAAGACTGCGCGGCCTATCGGACAGTTTCGATGCTTTGGAGGCATTGAAGAAATCGGCCGAGTATCTCGATGACTTGCGGAACCGGTTCGGCAATATCGGCCTGGCTGCCGCCGCCTACAATGCGGGCGAGAACGGACTGCAGGCGTTCCTGAAAACCGGCAACCTGCCGCAGGAGACCCGCAACTACGTCCTCGATATCACCGCCCACACGGCCGAGGACTGGCGCGACAACCCGCCTGCGGCCATCGATCTGCGCCTCGACGGGCAGAAGTCCTTCGAGGACGCCTGCATCGCGCTTGCCGCCACGCGGCGCCTCAAGACCCTGGAATTCGAAGCGGAAGGCGTCTGGGCGCCGTGGGGTGCACAACTGGCGGGGCATTTCCAAAAGCCGGTGGCCATCAGACTGTTCCTGTCGACCGTCCGCTCCCTGCCTGCACCTCTGAACAAGGAAAAACCGCTGATCCAGAAGGAACACAACCGTGCCTTCGGAGCAAGGCTGCGATACACGGCCCGCATCGGTCGGTCAACCCGGCAGGAGGCCGAAGCCGTATGCCTTGAAGTCCGCAAGAACGGCGGCGCCTGCATCGTCTTCAAGAACTGACCGGGACCAGCGGTCGTAGATTGCAAAGCAAGCGCCAAACCGAAACCTTCGCTCTCTTGGATCGGCGCAATAGCCGCAGGCAACCAGCGAACTGAGACTGCGGGCGCGAAGGGGACATTAGCGCCGGATTATCTCGGAATAGTGGGGGAATACATCGACTAAGCCGCAGAAATTTCCGCACTACAGCCAAGCCAACAAAAATTAGGAGATTCCCGCTGGCGGGTTGGTAGCGGAGGACCGCTTCCGGCGGCGCAGCCCTATATGGACCTATACCGCAAAATCGCAACCCAACTGCCGTAACGCTACTCGGCCAGCAGTTTACCCTCAAGGGGGTAAATCTCGCACAGCCCCAGTCAACAGTTCAATCAGATCAAGAAAAGCCGGTTGAACTGGCTGACCTCGATGGTTCGCTCCCACCGAGGCCAGTCGAAATGCTCCCAACAGTCCCGCCGGAAGAGCGCCGATTTTATAGCACGCTCTTCTCAGACTTTAAACTCTGCTCACCAGGGGGAGAGAGATCGTGTCGAAGCAGCATAAAGCAACGTCATCCAAAGCGAAATTTTCTCAACTCACACGACCTGAGAAAATCACGAAAGATCCCGGAAAGCTGCCGAGTTCAGGGGCATTCAACACCGCCCAGGTAAGCCTCATAAGCAAAGGCGACAAGTCCGGTTACGCTCCTGAGAAAATCCCCTGTGATGGCTCCCAGGGTGGCAACGACGATATAGTCGATTTCATCAAATCTGCCCGAGCCATGGTGCTTCGCGGACGCTTCAAAGCCGAAGAAAACGCGCATAGGAACATGTTGCAGCGAGCCAAGAACGGGAAGGTCGTTCACCCCTCCTTTAAATCGTTCCGGGATTTCCTGCTCCATGTCCGCCCGATGCCCGGCAAGGGCATGACACTCGACCGGATCGACAATGACGATCCAGAGTATGCGCCGGGGAAGGTTCGCTGGGCAGACCGTCATACCCAGAACAACAACAAGTCGGACACCCTGACTTTTTACTATTCTCGAACCAGAGATGTTTACACCACCTCCCGCCTGTCCAAACTTCAGAACGTATCACCGGATGCGATCCGTAAGCGGAGGTGTCAGGGCTGGACCGACGACGAGATCATAGAGGGCAAGCGTACCTCCTCAGTCCCGAAGCCTCATGTAACGAAAGGAGCTACAGGCGCTGTCGGCCCGGCCTCCTCCAAGTTCCCCGCAGGACTTTACACCCCCGCTCAGTTGGCGCTGCTCTCACGGAGCGAAAAGCAATTGACCTCGGCGTCTGACATCATGTTCCACCGTGATGCCCACTATCAGCAGTGGGAACGTTCGACCAATGGCACGGAGCACATGCTGCCGACGTATGAGGAGTTCTTGGAGCTGGGAGAGGAATTCGCGGTCATGACCCCCGAGAGCCACAAGCGCGGTTTTCTCAGCCGCTGGGGAAATCTTCGCCCTCATGTGATCTACGGCAACCTCCTCCCCCATCAGAAGGCGATGTTGGCGGAGTATGATCCGGCATGGGTTGCCTGCCAAGAAGCGAAGGCGCGACCAGAGCAAGAGCTTAAGGATCACATATAATCAGATAAGCCTCTGTTTTTTCTATGTATTCAAAAGCCTCCTTGTGCCAGAATTGTTCACACAAGGAGGCAATCAACTTGCAGAATACCATCTTCAGCGTTGGCCATTCTTCGCACTCATGGGAACATTTCCGGTCATTGATCGAGGCCCCCGACATCGGCGTCATACTCGATGTCCGATCCAGCCCCCGGTCGCGCCTGCATCACTTCAACAAGCCGGAGCTGCGCTATCGTCTGAATTCCATCGGGGTCAGCTACGTGCACATGGGCGACCAGCTCGGAGGCCGTCCAGCTAGCGGTGCCGCCGACTACGAGATGATGGTAACGACCGCTCCTTTCCTAGACGGAGTTGCCAAGGTTGTTGATTGCCACTGAGAACTGACCCGGCGTTTCCACCGAGAATTGACCCGCTTATTAGGTATGTTTCGGCTCTGCGGTCGTGGTCAAGTTCCTCGTTTTCTCCTTTGTCGTTTTGGTGTCGTGCGCGGAGCTGTTCTTGAAGCGGAAGCTGTCGTTGCCGGTCTCGAGGATGTGGCAATGATGGGTGAGCCGGTCGAGCAGCGCGGTTGTCATCTTGGCATCGCCGAAGACACTGGCCCATTCGCTGAAGCTCAGGTTGGTGGTGATGATGACGCTCGTGTGCTCATAGAGCTTGCTCAGCAGATGGAACAGCATCGCACCGCCTGAAGCACTGAACGGCAGATAACCGAGCTCGTCGAGGATGACGAGATCGGAGTGTGCCAGGCGGTTGGCGATCTGGCCTGAGCGACCTTGGGACTTCTCCTGCTCGAGCGCGTTGACCAGTTCCACGGTCGAGAAGAACCGAACCCGCTTGTGATGATGTTCGATGGCCTGGACACCGATGGCCGTGGCGATATGCGTCTTGCCCGTGCCGGGACCGCCGACCAGGACAATGTTGTTGGCGTCGTCCAGGAAGTCGCAGCGATGAAGCTGACGGGCCAGCGCCTCGTTGATCTCACTGCTGGTGAAGTCGAAGCCGTTCAGGTCACGATAGGCTGGAAAGCGTGCCGTCTTGAGCTGGTAGGCCGTCGATCGAACTTCACGTTCCGCGGTCTCCGCCTTGAGGAGCTGCGACAGGATCGGGATTGCCGCCTCGAATGCCGGCGATCCCTGCTCGGTGAGTTCGCCGACGGCCTGGGCCATGCCGTGCATCTTCAGTTGCCGCAGCATGATGACGACAGCGCCGCTTGCTGGATTATGACGCATGGCGGGCCTCCGTCTTTCTCAGCGCATCGTATCGTTCGACATTGGCCTTGGGCTCGTTGACGAGCGTCAGGGCCTGAGGTGCATCGATGGTGGGCGGTGTGAAGGATTTGCCGTCGACGAGGCGATGCAGCAGGTTCAGCACGTGGGTCTTCGTGGGGACGCCGGACTTCAGCGCCATGTCGACCGCCGATAGCACGGCCTGTTCGTCGTGCTGGAGAACAAGGGCCAGGATATCGACCATCTCGCGGTCGCCACCCGGCTTCTTCAGGAGGTATTGCTGCAAGGTCCGGAACGCGTCCGGTAGCTCGGCAAAGGGTGCACCGTTGCGAAGCGCGCCTGGCTTGCGTTGCACGACCGCCAGATAGTGCCGCCAGTCGTAGATCGTCTGTCCCGGTCGGTCGTGAGAGCGATCGATGACGCGACGATGCTCGCAGACGATCTGGCCTTCCGCAGCAACCACGACACGATCCGGATAGACCCGCAGGCTCACCGGTCGATTGGCGAAGGATGCCGGCACGCTGTAGCGATTGCGCTCCAGATGGACGAGGCAGGTTGGCGTGACCCGCTTCGTATACTCCACGAAGCCGTCGAACGGACGGGTAACAGGCATCAATGCCAAAGCTTCCTCAGCCCAGATGTCGGCAATGGTGCCGCGCATCTGTCCGTGTGGGGTCTTTGCCCAGAATTCCTTGCACCGAAGCTCCAGCCAGTCGTTCAGGGCATCCAATGATGGAAAGCGCGGAACAGGTTGGAAGAAGCGATGACGCGCATCCTGAACATTCTTCTCGACCTGCCCTTTCTCCCAACCAGACGCGGGATTGCAGAACTCCGGCTCGAATACGTAGTGACTGGCCATCGCCAGGAAACGGACATTGACGTCGCGCTCTTTCCCGCGGCCGACCTTGTCGATCGCCGTGCGCATGTTGTCGTAGATTCCGCGGCCGGGGATGCCGCCGAAGACCCGGAATGCATGATTATGGGCATCGAACAGCATCTCATGCGTCTGCAGGAGATAGGCCCGAACGATGAAGGCGCGGCTGTAGCTCAGCTTCGTGTGCGCCACCTGCAGTTTGGTGCGCTCATTGCCGATGATGGCCCAATCTTCCGACCAATCGAACTGGAAGGCTTCGCCGGGGTCAAACGCCAGGGGCACATATGTCCCGCGGCCCGTCGTCTGCAATTCTCTCTGCCGATCATCACGCCATTCCCGAGCAAATGCCGCAACCCGATTGTAGGAGCCCTCGTAGCCAAGGCTCATCAGATCGGCATGCAACTGCTTCATCGTCCGCTTCTGCTTGCGGTTCTTCTTGGATTCGCTCTTCAGCCAGGCAGACAACCGATCAGCAAAAGGATCAAGCTTGCTTGGCCGCTCCGGGACTTTGAACTTCGGCTCCACGCCGTCCAGGCGCAGGTATTTGCGGATGGTATTCCGGGACAGGCCAGTCCTGCGGCAAATCTCCCGGATCGATAGTTCTTCTCGAAAATGCCAGCGTCGGATCACGCTCAATAACGCCATGTCGATCACTCCATAGCCCCCGCTGAAAACATGCGAGGGAAGGTTGGAACATGGGTCAATTCTCAATGGAAATATCAGGCCACGCCGGGTCAGTTCTCAGTGGCAATCAACACTCGCTTCTCTACCGATATGCAGAACGATAGGTCCGCCGAGGACCAAATCGACTATTGCAAAGATTTCGCGAAAAGTCGCGGCTATGAGATTGTTGGCACCTACGCCGACAAGGCTGTTTCCGGCGCTTCGATCCATGGTCGCTATAATTTGCAGCAGATGCTTCAGGACGCCCAAGCGGGCAAGTTCAGCATCATCATCGTTGAAGCTCTCGACCGCCTGTCACGCGACATTGCCGACATGACGCTCATGTACAGGCAGCTTGGTTTTTTGAACATCCGCCTTATCTCCGTGAACGAAGGTGAGGCGAACCTCATCAGCGTCTCGCTGCACGGCCTTCAAGCCCAGATGTTCCGCGAAGGGAATGTGCTCAAGATCAGACGAGGCATGGGTGGCTTGATAAAACAGGGCTTGTCCGCAGGCGGCAAGGCATACGGATACAGGCCAGTGAAGAAGCTCGACGCCAAGGGCGAACTGATCCGAGGAGAGCTCGAAATCGTTCCAGAGGAAGCGGCAGTCGTCCAACGCATCTTTGAGGATTATGCCGCTGGCACCTCCCCGAAGGAGATCAGCCATCAGTTGACGCGGGAGGGCGTTCCGGCACCACGGGGCTCGGACTGGTCCCCATCAGCGATTTACGGCTGGGCTAGCCGAGGTTCAGGCATCCTTCGTAATTCCATCTATGTCGGGCATCTTGTCTGGAACAAGAACAAGATGATCAAGAACCCAGACACCGGCAAACGAGTATCCCGCCAGAACCCGCCCGAGGACTGGAAGCACGCTCACCTCCCGGAGCTTCGCATCATCTCGGACGAGCTATTCGAGCGTGTACAGGCCCAGCTCGCCGAGCGGTCTCAAGTGGCGAAGGAAGGTCGCATCGGCGCAAACAACCGTCCCAAGCGCCTTCTGTCCGGCCTTCTGAAATGCGCTGCCTGCGGTCGGGGAATGTCCGTCTATGGCCACGATAAATCAGGTAGAGTTCGGGTGCGATGCTCAAAGCACAATAATAGCCGGACCTGCCCCGACCCGAAGACCTTCTATTTGGAGGACATCGAGAACTTGCTCATCAACTCGCTGGCTCACGAGCTTGCCACGCCTGAGCGCATTCGACTTTACGCTGAACGGTACATCGAAAGCAGGTACAAGGACGAGCGAGACAGCCACCGTAGGCGGGCAGACATAGAGCGCCGCCTGTCCCAGATCGAAATCGAGAACAAGAAGCTGGTGAACCTCATGCTTCAAGACGGCGCGGACACTAAGGCGCTGGGGGCGAAAACGAAGGAGAATGCCGAGGAACGAGACCGGCTCGAACTGGAACTGTCCCGGCTCCCGCAGCCCAGCAACATCGTCCTGCACCCGACCGCAATCACGAGCTTCGCCAAGCGGCTCATGACGAAAAGCTCGAACCCCTATCGCTCGAACCGTGCGAAGCTCGAAATCGCTCTGACCGAGATGGACGAAATGGGTGGGCTTGGTCCGGTGCTACGCGAGCTTATTCACTCGGTCACGGTCTATGACGATGGTGATTATATCGGGATCAATGTGCAAGGCCACCTAACACCGTTCTTGCAGGAAGACGGGAAACCCCTAAAGGACATGGGTGCTGTGGCGATGGTAGCGGAGGAGGGATTCGAACCCCCGACACAAGGATTATGATTCCTCTGCTCTAACCTACTGAGCTACTCCGCCGCCCGAAAGGACGCTTGGAACGATGTCCGTTTCCGTCCGGTGGGCGGCTTATAAGGCGGGGTTCCTGCGAGTGTCAAGCGCGGTTTTGAGAAAAATCGCTTTGTCCGCAAAGGCTTTGGCCGGCGCGGCTTTTCAGGCCGCGGCCGGGGTGGCGAGGATGCGCTTCAGGGCGTCCTCGGCCGCCGCTTCCCGCTCGGAGCGCAGGATGAAGCCGCCGCCGTAGATGCGGGCGTCCTCGCCCTCGCCGGAATAGAGCGCGCAGGCCTGGCCGGGCGCGACGCCGGGCTCGCCCTCCGCAAGCTCCACATAGATGCCGGCCTCGCTCGCCTGAAGGCGCGCGGGACGCGGCGGGCGGGTGGAGCGCACCTTGGCGTAGCAGTCGAAACCGGCGGCAGCGACGGTTTCAAGATCGCCGTCGCCCAGCCAGTTGATGTCGCGCAGGTAGAGGCGGCGGGTTTCCAGCGCTTCCTTCGGGCCGACGATGACGCGGCGCGAGCGGGCGTCGAGATAGACGACATAGAGCGGTTCACCCGTGGCGATGCCGATGCCGCGGCGCTGGCCGATCGTGTAATGCAGGATGCCCTCGTGACGGCCGAGCACGCGGCCGTCGATATGCACGATTTCGCCGGCAAGCGCCGCATTCGGCTTCAGCTTGTTGACGATATCCGAATATTTGCCCTGCGGCACGAAGCAGATGTCCTGGCTGTCCGCCTTCTTGGCGACGACGAGGCCCATCTCCTCGGCAAGCGCACGCGTCTCGGCCTTGGAGAGATGGCCGAGCGGGAAACGCAGGTAGTCGATCTGCTCCTGTGTCGTCGCGAAGAGGAAGTAGCTCTGGTCGCGCTCGGCATCGACCGGGCGATAGAGCGCGCGGCGGTGCGGCGCATCCGGCACCGGGTTGGCGCGCGAGCGGATATAGTGGCCGGTCGCCAGCGCGTCCGCGCCGAGTTCCCGGGCGGTGGCCAGAAGATCGGCGAACTTGACGGTCTGGTTGCAGGCCACGCAGGGGATCGGCGTCTCGCCGGCGATATAGCTTTCGGCGAAGGGGTTGATCACCGTCTCGCGAAAACGCTTCTCATAGTCGAGAACGTAATGCGGGATGCCGAGGGTTTCGCAGACCCGGCGCGCGTCGTCGATATCCTGGCCCGCGCAGCAGGAGCCGGCCCGGTGTACGGCGGCGCCATGATCGTAGAGCTGCAGCGTGATGCCGAGGACGTCATAGCCTTCGCGTTTCAGGATGCCGGCCACGACCGAACTGTCGACGCCGCCGGACATGGCGACGACGACGCGCGTATCTTCGGGCTTGCGATCGAAATCGAGACTGTTCACGCGAGGTCCGTTCCGGTGCGCGGGCGCTGCCGTCATACACCTTTGAATTGGGGCCGATCCCGGCCGTTGCGACATGCCGCGCTCGGCGGAATGCCCTTCGGGCGACATATAGAAACTTGCCGCAGCGAGGGCAAGAGAAGGCGCAAAAGCCCCCTGCCCGCGCGAACCGGGATCAGATCAGGCGAAGACGCAGGGCGATGGCGATGGCCTGCATGCGGTTGACGGCCTGCAGCTTGCGGGTCGCGCTCTTGAAATAGCTGCTCACCGTATAGACCGAAATGCCGAGGATGATGGCGATCTCGTCGCTGCTCTTGCCGGCCGCCGCCCAGCGCAGGCACTCCACCTCGCGGCTGGAGAGCCTTTCACGGTTCGCGGCCAGCCCCACGAAGGTCTTTTCGAGGCATTCGAAAAGCTGGAGGGCGGCGAAGTGCAGTTCCTTCAGCTCCGGGCGGGCGAGCAGGCCGCGCGTGCCGGAAAAGACCATGAGATAGGGATCGCCGGCCGTGGAATGCATGAGGAGCGCGGTGGAGACGGAAAGGCCGTAGCTCCCGGCAAGCGCGATCGCCTCGCCGGCCTGCGTGCTTTCCCAGTCGGCGGGCGCCAGCAGCGCGCTGTCGCCCTGGACGGGCAGCTTCGTCATGCCGGTATCCAGCGCCAGCCGGCTGAGATGGAAGAGATTCAGCGCATCGTATTTGCGCACCAGATCGGCCGGCCAGTTGCTGACGAGCAGGCGTTCGGAAAACCGCTGCCGGTCGTCGGCGGGAAAGCGCGCGACCAGGAAATGGCTGAAGCCGAAATGATTGGCGCACTGGCGCATGAGGTGCAGCACCTCGTATTCGGTCTGCACGGATTCGATATTGGCCGGCGACAGGAATTCGGGCGACCAACCACCCTGCTGCGAGAGCATCTTTTCTGGGTCTCTCATTTTCCGTTTCCAACAGCCGGCGGATTACGCCGGGCTTGGGTGTATTCTCGGTCCGGAAAATTTCGGGCGCACCATTCTGTCGGGCGGCGAGAAAAAACGCCGCGGAAGCCATTTCCCTGCGGGAGACAGCTTGCGGAGGCAATGCGTTTGGATGCGGCCTGGAGGCTTCCGGTGGCGTCAACACGACGCCGCCTCCGAATTTTGGGGCGTATTAGCAGTATTTGAATAAAATGGAAATGAAATATTTGCATGGCTCCCATGCGGTTGACGCGGGCGGAAAACCGGCGGACGCTAGGGAAGGCAGGGCTTGCCGCATATCGGCAGCGCCGGCGAAGCCGCTCAAAAGATTAGAAAATTGTTAGTATGCGCTTAGGCAAATCTTAAATGTGGCAGGCTACAGTCCCGGCATATGGTCTTGAGTTTATGTAGAGAGTCCAATGACCGACCTGATACGACCCCGCGTTAAATACGTCATCGGCCCCGATGGCAGCCCTCTTACGATCGCCGATCTGCCGCCGGCCAACACGCGGCGCTGGGTGATCCGCCGGAAGGCAGAAGTCGTCGCCGCCGTACGCGGTGGCCTCCTCAGCCTCGAAGAAGCCTGTGACCGCTATACGCTGACGGTCGAAGAATTCCTGTCCTGGCAGTCCTCCATCAACGACCATGGTCTTGCCGGCCTGCGCACCACGCGCATCCAGCAGTACCGCCACTAGACATTTCCCGAGATTGCCTTCTGCGGCCGCGCCTTGCGCGGCCGCAGTCGCGTTTGCAACGGCCCGGCTTTCGCCGCGGCGCGTCGGCAATGCGCCGATACGGCACGCACCGTTCACAATCCCGCGCCTTGCGGGAGGCCGGAAGACCGGCAAGGATAGCTCCGACACGCAACGCAGCGAGGAGCAGATCCATGAATATCCTGCACGAAGAAACCGGCGCGAAGGGCCGCTATCACGTCACCGTCGAAGGGCATGAGGCGGAAGTGACCTATTCCCGCGCCTCGCCGCAGCTCGTGATCGTCGACCATACCGGCGTGCCGGACGCGCTGCGCGGCAAGGGCATCGGCCAGGCGCTGGCGGCGCATGCGGTGGAGGAAGCCCGCAAGGGCGGCTGGAAGATCATGCCGCTCTGCCCCTTCTTCCGGGCGCAGGCGATGCGCCACGCGGACTGGCGCGACGTCGTCAACCTCTAAGCGAAGGCAGCAACGCGAAGAGCCCTCGTGAGCGGCCTTCCGGCCGATCGCGAGGGTTCTTCAAATTCGAACGGAGCGGACCGGCGACCCGATCAGGCGCGCATGCGCACCGCGTTGTCGCGCTCCTCCAGCGCCGAGGCCTTGGCGAATTCCGCCTCCGCCTCTTCGAGCGCCAGTTCGGCCGCATCCTGCTGCACCTTCAACTCCCGGATGGAAACCTGGAGATTATCGGAGCGCTGCCGCGCCGCCTTGGCGAAGGTCGGATAGGCGAAATGGCTGGGATCGGTGATCCCAGACTTCTTTTCCTCGATGGCGATCTGGCTTTCCAGCTCTTTCGACATCCGTTCGAACTCGGACATCATAAGCTGAAGCTGGGCCAGTTGCCGTCTTTTGTCTTTCACCTGAAATTCCTTCAGGCGAACTAGGCTCTCACGCGACTTCATACGCAATACTCCCGTGGATAGCGAGACCCCGGCATTGGAGCGAACGGCCGCCCAAAACACTGGCGAACATTCACCCGGCATTCCAAATCAGTCCCCGAAGCACGGCGTTTTTCCGTGCGCCGGCGACCGGCATTTCCACCCGTAACGCGACAAACCCTGCCGAACCGTAAAAAAAATTCAGCGAGATTAATGAAATCCTACCGCTGGTAACCTTTCGTTTACGGGCATCGTTAATCATAGGTGCGATGATTTAAGGCTCGGTAAATACGGATCGCAAAAAAAGAGGTGTCCGCATTGATGAGTCGAAAGAGTCGGTTAGCCGTGTTTCCTAAAGTGAGAACTTAAGAGACACATTTCTGATTCATACATGAAATCAGGAGTCTGCCTAAAATAATTAACAGATCGATACACCTTGCCAAAGTGAATCAGGATTTGTTAACCATTTCGTGGCAGCCTCCAAATCAGGCAACGACTGGATCCGTATCGCGTAGGGGGCCAGGTACCTTGGGCGGCGGAAAAGGGGACAGATATGCGGGTTCTACTCATTGAGGACGATAGCGCGACGGCGCAGAGCATCGAGCTGATGCTGAAGTCCGAAAGCTTTAATGTGTATACCACCGACCTCGGCGAGGAAGGTGTGGATCTGGGCAAGCTGTATGATTACGACATCATCCTGCTCGATCTCAATCTCCCCGACATGTCGGGTTACGAGGTTCTGCGCACGCTGCGCCTGTCCAAGGTCAAGACGCCGATCCTGATCCTCTCCGGCATGGCCGGCATCGAGGACAAGGTGCGCGGCCTGGGCTTCGGCGCCGACGACTATATGACCAAGCCGTTCCACAAGGACGAACTGGTCGCCCGCATCCACGCCATCGTGCGCCGCTCCAAGGGCCATGCCCAGTCCGTCATCTCGACGGGCGAGCTGATCGTCAATCTCGACGCCAAGACCGTCGAAGTCGGCGGCCAGCGCGTGCATCTGACGGGCAAGGAATACCAGATGCTCGAGCTGCTCTCGCTGCGCAAGGGCACGACGCTCACCAAGGAAATGTTCCTGAACCACCTTTACGGCGGCATGGACGAGCCGGAACTGAAGATCATCGACGTCTTCATCTGCAAGCTGCGCAAGAAGCTGGCGAACGCCGCCGGCGGCGCGAACTACATCGAGACGGTCTGGGGCCGCGGCTATGTGCTGCGCGAGCCGGACGGCGACTATCTCGAAAGCGCCTGACCAGCCCCTCCCCGCTGAACAAATACGACCCGCCGCTAGCCGGCGGGTTTTCTTTTGCCCGGCCTCCGGCCCGGGGGGCAAAACAAAAGCGCGGCCGCTCCATTGCAGAGCGGCCGCGCCGGCATTGGAATGTCTACGGGGTATTTCAGGCGGCGATCGAAAGATTGCCGAAGACCTGGGTCAGGATCTTGCGGTCGAACGGCTTCAGCAGGAAGTCGTCCGCGCCGGCGCGCTTGCCCATCATCATCTTCTTCAGGTCCGCCTCGACCACGCAGTAATAGATGCGCACCGATTTGCCCTGCGGCAGGTTGCGGATATTGGCGATCAGCTCCAGCGCGCCGTCCATGGTGGAATCGACGATCAGGATATTGGGCAGTTCGGCCTCGCAGCGCACCAGCGCCTCGAGCGCGCTGGAGGCTTCCAGCACGAGGAAATCGAAACCGGAAAGAATACGCTTGCCGACCTTCCGGACGACATCGGAACCGTCGGCGATCATCAACCGCTGCATTAGCTGCTCCTAGGTCTCCCGCTCGCAAAGCGGGAACGATACAGGATGCAACTCTACCGACGCCTGGCAAACAAAGCGTTAGCGGCCATGGTTAACGAACCGTGGCTGCCCACAACCTTATTCGGCGGCCGCTTCCGCCATGCGCGCCGAGAAGACGATCTCTTCCGGGCTTACGGAAACGTCGAGTTCCATGCCCGCCTCGTCGGCCAGCAGCACCGTGTAGTAGGGCTGAATGGAATGGGCGTCGACCGCCTCTTCCGGCGTGCCGGTGAGGATTTCCGTGAACTTCGGCGGCACGCGCAGCATGCGGCCCTTCACGGCGAGCTTGAACACTGCGTCGAATTCCGGGTTCTCCAGCGTCACATCGATGGAGCCGCCGCGCGGGATCGCGCCATAAGCGATAAGGAACAGGTTGAGCAGCAGCTTGACGCGGTTCTTCGCGACGATGGCGCGCGGCCCGCTCCAGGTGATTTCCGTCTTCTTTTCGGCGGCGGCGAAATCGCGCGCGGCCTTTTCCGCCTCGCCCGTATCGATCGACGCGCCGACGGAGCCGGAAGCACCGAAGGCAAGCCGCGCGAATTTCAGCCGGACGGAGGCGTTCAGCGCGCTGGTGCGGATGAGGTCCATCGCCTCGGTATCCGCGCCGCCCTCGTCGAGCAGCTCGAGGCCGTTGTTGATCGCGCCGACCGGCGAGATGACATCATGGCAGACACGGCTGCACAGAAGCGCTGCCAGATCGGGACCGGTCAGCGTAAGGTTCGGATTTTTCGCCATAAAATTCTCCCAGATCCACGCATTGATTCATCGCGGGACGCCTAGCCAAGGACGCGCGCGGCAACATTCCGCACGACGCATAGCACGCCACGATTGCGCGAGGCGTGCCCTATCTCATGGCAGCCATAATGACACCACATTTGGTAAACCGATTGTTAAGACCATCGGATCAAATTGCGGAAGGAACGGGGCCGAACACAGGAAGGCGAACGGACATGGCTATTTCTCATCCGGCCACGACGGCATTCAGGATCGCAGCGGCGCTTTGCGCCATGCTGCTCATGGCCCTGCCCGCAAGGGCGCAGCAGAGCAACCAGTATTCCATGCAGGAAATCGTCGACGCCGGCCACGGCTTCTTCGGCGAAACCTCCGGCGCCCTTGCCAAGCTGGTCGAGCGCGCCTTCGAATCTTATGGCCTGCCGAACGGCTACATCCTCGGCCAGGAAGGTTCCGGCGCCTTCGTCGCGGGCCTGACCTATGGCGAAGGCACGCTCAACACCAAGAATGCCGGCCAGCACTCGGTCTTCTGGCAAGGCCCCTCGCTCGGCCTCGACTGGGGCGGCCAGGGCAGCCGCACCATGATGCTCGTCTATAACCTGCCCGACGTGAACGCGCTCTACGACCGCTTCGGCGGCGTCTCCGGCTCGGCCTATGTGATCGCCGGCCTCGGCATGCAGGTCAACGTCAACCGGGATATCGTGCTCGTGCCGATCCGCACCGGCGTCGGCGCACGTATCGGCATCAATGCCGGTTACCTGAAGCTGACCCGCCAGCCGACCTGGAACCCCTTCTGAGGCATCTGCCGGCGAATGAAACGGGCCTGTCATCCGTCAAGCTGGACAAGCGTTGATTTCGAAGAATCGCCCCTGTGCAAGTTCGAACGAGCCGCTATAGTGCGCTCGTTCGAAACCCGTTTTGGGCCATGTTTGGAACGAGTTGACCCGTGATCGAGTACGCCCTCCTCTTCGCGCTCGGCTTCCTCGCCGCCACGCTGACCGGCCTGCTCGTCGCACCGGCGATCCAGAAGCGCATCGTCAAGTTCACCGAAGACCGCATGCGCGCCACCATGCCGCTCAGCCCGCAGGAAGTGCGCGCGCAGAAGGACATGGCGCGCGCCGCCTTCGCCGCGGAAAACGCCCGCCTTGCACAGAGCGTGCGCCGCGAGCGCGACAAACGCACGCTCCAGGTGGTGAAGAACGAGAAGCTGCTGGCCGAGGCTGCGGGAATCGCCACGGAAAACTCCGAACTGCACGCCCAGATCGCCGACATGAACATCGAGGCCGGCGACATGCGCTCGGCGCTGCGCCGCGAGGAGATGAAGAGCGAGCAGCTTCGCGCCGCGCTGCTGGCGGCCGACCGGGACATGCGCGCCAAGCTCGCCGGCGTCAGCCATCTTTATGCCGATCTCGACAGCATGCGGATCGACCTCGCCACCCGCGAGACGACGATGGAGAACCTGAAGAGCCGCATCGGCAACCTGAAGGACGAGCGGGACAAGCTGCGCCAGGACCTGAAGACGGCCGGCGAGAAGGCGACCACGCTCGAAGTGCGCCTGTCGCGCGAGGAAGGCCGCGTGCGCCAGCTTGAAACCAGGCTGACGCGGGAAGTCGCCGGCAGCGCCGACAAGGACAACGCAATCGAACGGCGCATCGCGGAAATCGACCGCCTGCGCGAGAAGGTGAAGACATTGACGGCGGAAAACAAGGAAGCGGTAAAGGCCGTGCGCGCCACCGGCCTTGCCCGGACGATCTCGACGAGCCGGCTTTCCTCCCGCCGCCCGGAGAAGGCGCAGCCTGCGTCCCCCATCGATATCGCCGCACTGGAAGAGGAAGCCCGCAATCAGGGCACCGCCCTGACCGAACGCCTCCTTGCCGCCAAGGCCGACACGAATGACGCGGCGCTGCGCGAGGAAATGGCCGACCTCGCCGGCAAGATGATCGTGCTGACGGCCGCGCGCGAAGGCGCAGGCTCGCCGGTTCACGAACTCATCGCCACCATCGATCCCGCCCTTGAGGGCGATGAGCGCAGCCTCGCCCGGCGCGTGCGCGAAAAGATCGGCCGCGACGAGGGGTAACCCCGAACGGAGGGCAGGATGAAGACAGCAATCCTGGCGATGCTGATCGCCGCAAGCGGCGCGAGCGCCACGTCTCCCAAGGCCGAGGCGTCGTTCGATGGGCGCTATTGCGGCCGCCTCTGGAGCAGCGGCGCCCTTGTCCAGGCGATCACGGAACTGAAGACCGAAAGCGACGGACGCCTGACCGGCAGCTATCAATTCTCCGATTTCGGCGGCATGACCTCGGGCACGCTTGCCGAGGGCGCCCCCGGCACGGGTCTCGACAGGACGCTGGACTGGCAGGACAAATACGGGACCGGCAAACTCTTCATCACCGTCAAGCCGGACTATAGCGGCTTCACCGGCAAATGGCAGGACACGACCGGAACGCCCAACGAACTGTGGGACGGCATCCGCTGCTGACAGCCGCAACGCCCGGCGTCAGGCGACGCGCCCCATCGCCAGCGCGATCTGGTAGAGCGCGATACCGCTCGCCGTCGCGACATTGAGGCTGTCCAGCCCCGGACGCTGCGGGATGCGCGCGGTGCGGAACGAGGCGAGGATATGTTCCGGCAGCCCCTCCCCCTCCGTGCCGAGCACGAGCGCGATGCGCCGCGCCGGCGGTATGGCCGCGACGGAAACCTGACCGCGCGGCGATAACCCCCAGATCTCGAAGCCGGCCTCGGCCAGCCCCCGCAGCATCGCCTCGCCCGCCATGGCGCGCGAGAACGGCACCGTCAACACCGAGCCGACCGAAACGCGGATCGCCTTGCGGTACAGCGGGTCGCAGGAGGTTTCGTCGAGGAACACCGCATCCGCCCCGAAGGCGGCCGCATTGCGGAAGATCGAGCCGACATTGTCGTGGTTGGAAAGGCCGCAGCCGGCAAGCACGAGGCTCGTGCCCGGCAGGCGGCCGAGAAGCGACGCGCCCACCTGCGCCGAGGGTTTGCGGCCGAGCGCCAGCACGCCGCGATGCATGTTGAAGCCGGCAATGGCGTCGAACACGGCCTGCGAGGCGATATAGACCGGAACCTCCGGCGGAAAGGCGGCCAGCACCTCCGCGATGCCCGCAAGCCGGCTTTCGAGCAGCAGGATCGCCTCGGCGGCAAACCCGTTGGCGCGCGCCTGCGCCTGCCCGAGCATGCGCAGCACGACGGTGCCTTCCGCGATGAACAGGCCCTCGCGGCCGGTCAGGTCGCGCTCGCGGATCGACACGAAGCCGGCAATGCGCGGATCGGCGGGATCGTCGATACGGACCGGTTCGGCCGCCATTAGCGTCACTTGCCCGTAACGTCGATCTCGGCGACGGTGCGGCCGGCCGCGATGTCGAAGACGAACGCCTTGCGCGCGCCATCCGCCATCACGCCGTAGAACAGGACCTGTCCGCCGGACTGCGACACGGCCGAAACGGTGAAGCCATCGGGCAGCGCCGCCGTCGCCTTGACCGGCGCATCGCTCGGCACCACGCCGCCGCTGGCCGAAACGGCGGCTTGCGGCTTGCCATCGCGCGTGTTGATCTTATAGACAATGGCCGCAAGCACGGCCATGAACATCAGGAGCATGATGCCGCCAGACACGAGTTGCAGGCGCATCATCTTGCGACGCACATTCTCCATCACGGGGTCGAGCGGCTTGTCTTCCTGATCGTCGGTTTCGATGTGGGACATGGCAGCGCCCTTCCGGCAATGAGTATAGTTGAACGATGACCGACCCCTTTAAAGAAGCCGAGGCCACAAGAAAAGTCCTGACCGCACCGGAAGATGCGGAGGGGCGCATCGACGCCTGGCTGGCGGCGACACTCGCCGGCGACTTCTCGCGCAGCCGCATCAAGGCGCTGATCGAGGAAGGCGCAGCCATCGTCAACGGCGCGGTCATGACCGAGCCGAAGCGCAAGGTGCATCCCGGCGACGTCATCGAGTTCACCATGCCCGCCCCGCGCGATCCCGAACCCAAGGGCGAGAACATTCCGCTGGACGTGCTCTACGAGGACGACGACGTCATCGTGCTGGTCAAGCCTGCCGGCCTCGTCGTGCATCCGGCGGTCGGCAACTGGACGGGCACGCTGGTCAACGCCCTCATCTACCATTGCGGCGAAAGCCTCTCCGGCATCGGCGGCGTGCGTCGCCCCGGCATCGTGCATCGTCTCGACAAGGAGACGAGCGGCGTCATGGTCGTCGCCAAGAACGACCTCGCCCACCGCCATCTCTCCGACCAGTTCGCAGACCATGGCCGCACCGGCCCCTTGGAGCGCGCCTATCAGGCCGTCGTCTGGGGTCGCCCGCGCCAGCTGCGCGGCACCATCGACGCCCCGCTCGGCCGCGGCGCGGACCGCACCAAGCGCGCCGTCAAGCGCGAGGACGCCGACGACGCCCGCGAGGCGATCACCCATTACGAGGTGGTCGAGCGCTACGGTGAGATCGAAGACGGCACCAGCCTCGCCTCCCTGGTCGAATGCCATCTCGAAACCGGCCGCACGCATCAGATCCGCGTGCACATGGCCCATATCGGCCATCCGCTGATCGGCGATCCCGAATATGGCGCGGCCTTCAAGACGAAGGCGAACCGGCTGCCCGACGAGGCGCGCAAGGTTGTCAACGGTTTCCGCCGGCAGGCGCTGCACGCCTTCCTGCTGCAGTTCGAGCATCCCTCCAGCGGCGAGACCATGCATTTCGAGGCCCCGCCGCCGGCCGACATGGAGCGGCTGCTGGTAGCCCTGCGCAGCATGGAAGAGGCCGCGGACCCTTGATTTCCGGGCATCAGCCCCCATCTTGAGAGGTGCCGCAAAATCCATTCCCCTGCCCGCCTTCACGCAGCCGTGAAGGCCCGTGTCTTCTTGAAACATCGTTTCGCCACACCTATCTTTAGGATCAGTGGGGTCGCCATGACCCACGGGGAGCATGGTCGCTGACGGGGATCCGGTCTTCAGGATCAAGCTCCGTACCGAGGCTTGCCGGAATGGAAGCCGTCTCAGAAAGGGGTGCTGAATGGCCCGCAATACGCTGCCGTCTATCACGGCTGGAGAAGGTGGTCTCAACCGCTATCTCGACGAAATCCGCAAATTTCCGATGCTTGAGCCGCAGCAGGAATACATGCTCGCCAAGCGTTACCAGGAGCACGGCGACCGCAACGCCGCCCATAAGCTCGTCACGAGCCATCTGCGCCTCGTGGCGAAGATCGCCATGGGCTATCGCGGCTACGGCCTGCCGATCGGCGAAGTCGTCTCCGAGGGCAATGTCGGCCTGATGCAGGCCGTCAAGAAATTCGACCCGGAGCGCGGCTTCCGCCTTGCGACCTACGCCATGTGGTGGATCAAGGCCTCGATCCAGGAATATATCCTGCGCTCGTGGTCGCTGGTGAAGATGGGCACGACCGCCAACCAGAAGCGCCTATTCTTCAACCTGCGCCGCATGAAGGGCAAGATCCAGGCCATCGAGGACGGCGACCTGCGTCCCGATCAGGTCAAGGAGATCGCCACCAAGCTGAAGGTCTCGGAGGACGAGGTCGTCTCGATGAACCGCCGCCTCTCCGGCGACGCCTCGCTGAACGCGCCCATCAAGGCCGGCGAAGGCGAATCCGGCCAGTGGCAGGATTGGCTCGTGGACGACCACGACAGCCAGGAAGCAACGCTGATCGAGCAGGACGAGCTCGATACGCGCCGCGCCATGCTGGCCCGCGCCATGGGCGTGCTGAACGAACGCGAACGCCGCATCTTCGAGGCTCGCCGCCTCGCCGAGGACCCGGTGACGCTGGAAGAGCTGTCCAGCGAGTTCGACATCAGCCGCGAGCGCGTCCGCCAGATCGAGGTCCGCGCCTTCGAGAAGGTGCAGGAAGCGGTGCAGAAATATGCCGCCGAACAGGCCCGCGCCGTCCGCGTCATCGAGGACGCATAAGGCCGGGCGGCAGGCAGCCCGAAAAACAGAAGGCCCGGCAGCGATGCCGGGCCTTTCTTTTGTCCGTGAGAGGGCCTTACTGGCCGCCGCCGGCCTTGTCGGCCGCCGCCCAGGCGCGCATCACCTTGTCGAAGGCTTCCGCACCGGCAGCGCCCTTGTCGAGCGTCAGCAGGGCGCGGCGGCCATTGCGATAGGTGATCGGAATGTCGATCCAGGAACGCGTGCGCAGCAGCTCCGTGTTCTTGGCGATCGCCTCGGGGAAATCGTTGAGCGCGATCATGTGGAAATCGTCGGTGATCTTGGCGGGCACGGCGATCAGGGCGTCGCCGCGGTCCTGCTCAGTCCGCTTCATCGCCACGCGCTGCACGCTCTCGATGCCGCCGCCTTCGAAGTTTTCCGGCAGCGAGAAGACGAGTTCGATGATGTGGCTTGCCGGCAGGGAGCGGTCCGCATTGCGGCGGAAGGTCACCAGCGCCGTCAAGCCCTTCGTCGGCACGTTGATCTGCGCGCGCACGACCGGCTCCGGCTTGGCGTCGCCGCCGGGCGATTCCTCGGCGGTCGACCAGACCACCGTGCCCTCGATCGCGGTCGGCGCCGTCTGGCCGAGGCGCTCCTCGTAGAGGAACATCTTCTGCGTCACGCCAATGGCGGCGGCCTGTTCGCCGGTTGCGGCAGGGGTCTGCGTGTCGGCCGTCGCGGCAGCGTCCGTGCCGGTGTCGGCGGGGGTCTGGTCCGTGCCGGCTGCGGGCGTCTGGCCGCCCGCGCCCGCCGAAACGCCGCCGGCATCGGCCGTTTCCGTGGTCTGCGCGGCCACGGACTTGCCCTCTTCCGGAACGCTGCCATCGAGCGCCGGGGCCGGACCGTTGTCCACCTCCGAACCGTCCGTCAGCAGGCGCTGGGTGAATTTTCCGCCGTTCTTCTCCGCCGAGGCGACCTCGGTATTGGCAGCTTGGCCGGTCTGCGGCGTCGTCTGCGCGGTATCGGACGGCTTGGTGTCTGCCGGCAGGCTGCGGCCGCCTTCGGCGGTCTCGCTCGCCTTCGGGGTCTCGGCCGGCTTGTCCGCCGCGGGCGTTGTGAAGGACGCAACCTTCTCTTCGACCCAGCCGTTCACCGTATCCCGGTTGAACCAGTAGGCCGCACCCGCCCCCCCGACGACCGCGAGCAGCGCGACCGTCGCGGCAAGCGCGCCGAGATTGACGCGCGACTTGCGCGGCTCCGCCCGGAAGGAGCGCTGCGGCGCGCGCGGCGTTTCGGCCGTCGCCGACGATGCGGCAGCCGCGGAGCCGGCCTCAGCCGTCGCCACGCTTGCCGCGGCGGCAGCGGTTTCCGCCTTCGGCACGAAGCCGATCAGGTCATCGAGATCGTGCCATTCGTTCTTCTGTCCGGCCTGCGCCGGCTTGTCCTCGGCCGGTACGGTCTTGTCGCCCGGCCATTCCCAGGCCAGAGGATCGAGCGCGTCGGCGGCCGGCTGCGGGTGACTCTCGGCGGCGATGGTGGTCGCAGCAGCCTCGCTCCAGTCCCACTGGGCCTCGGCGGCCGGCATGTGGGCCTCGGCCACCGGAGCGGCCTCGGGCAGCATTTCATCGTGAACGGGAAAGACCTGCGGTTCCGGCTCGGCGACCGTGAAGGCCTCGGCGCCGGCTTCGGACGCCATATCGTGTTCCGGCTCCTGCCAGGAGGGAACGTAATCGGCCGAAGGTTCCGCCTCCACCTGCCAGGACGGCTCGGAATGGGCCGCGACGACGACAGGTTCGTCGTGGAAGGCCTGTTCCTGCGCGACGGCTTCGGGTTCCGGCTCGACGGCGACAGGCTCAGCCTCCGGCCGCTCCTCGGCAACGGCTTCCTCGGTGACAGGCTCCTCGACGGCGGGCGCGTCTTGCGCGTCATGCGCCTCGACAGGCTCGTCACCGGCTTCCGGCTCGGCCTCGACGGGTTCGGCTTCCGGCTCCTCGGCGGCGGGTTCCTCCGCCACCGATTCGGGCACCGGCGCCGCTTCTTCCTGGGCGATCTCCTCGACGGGCGCGAGCGCGGGTTCCTCGGCGGGAAGCGCCTCGGCATGGTCGTTCTCGACGTCCACGATCGCCGCTTCGAGCTTGTCGAGCTGGCGCTTCATGAGGTCATCGGAAGGGCGCGGGTTCATGGATTCGAGCTGCCGGCGGACAGCGCCGCGCGCCTTCTCATAAACCTTCTGCCGCATCTCGGCATTGTTGTCCGAGAGGCCATCCACGGCCCTTCGAATGACTGCTACAAAATCCGCCATCAGAACTTTCCGTCGTGTTCTCGCGCTATCCCATTGGAATAGGTCACGGAACTGGTGTTGAGCTTGAGATTAGTCCTCAAACGGGTCGGTCACAAGTATGGTGTCGTCGCGCTCCGGGCTGGTCGAAAGCAGGGCAACCGGCGCACCGATCAGCTCTTCGACCTGGCGGACATATTTGATCGCCTGGGCCGGCAGGTCCGCCCAGCTCCGCGCGCCGACGGTCGATTCCTTCCAGCCTTCGAGCGTGATGTAGATCGGCTCGACGCGGGCCTGCTGGCTCTGGCTTGCCGGCAGGTAATCGATCTCCTTGCCGTCGAGCCTGTAGCCGACGCAGATCTTCAGCTCGTCCAGGCCGTCGAGAACGTCGAGCTTGGTGAGCGCGATGCCGTTGATGCCGTTGGTCTTGACTGTCTGGCGCACCAGCACGGCATCGAACCAGCCGCAGCGGCGCGGACGGCCGGTATTGACGCCGACCTCGCGGCCGACGGTCGCAAGATGCTTGCCGATCTCGTCGTCCAGCTCGCAGGGGAACGGCCCCTCGCCCACGCGGGTCGTATAGGCCTTGGTGATGCCCAGCACATAGCTGATCGCCGTCGGGCCGAGGCCCGAACCGGCGGCGGCCTGACCGGCAACCGTGTTGGAGGAGGTCACGAACGGATAGGTGCCGTGGTCGTTGTCGAGCAGCGCGCCCTGCGCGCCTTCGAAGAGAATACGCGCGCCGGACTTGCGGTGCTTGTCGAGAACATCCCAGACCCGGTCGACATAGGGCAGGATCTGCGCGGCGACGGAGGTCAGCTCTTCCTCGATGGATTCGACGGAGATTTCGGCAAGGCCCATGCCGCGGCGCAATGCATTGTGGTGCGTCAGCAGGCGCTCGATCTTCGGCCGCAGCGTTTCCGGCTCGGCAAGGTCGATGACGCGGATGGCGCGGCGGCCGACCTTGTCCTCATAGGCCGGGCCGATGCCGCGGCGGGTCGTGCCGATCTTGGTGCCGTTGCTGGAGGCCGCGTCCTCGCGCAGCGCGTCGAGATCGCGGTGCAGCGACAGGATGAGCGGCGCGTTGTCGGCGATGCGCAGCACCTCCGGCATGACGGCCACGCCCTGCGCGCGCAGCTTTTCCACTTCCGCGACGAAATGGTGCGGGTCGACGACGACGCCGTTGCCGATGACGCTGAGCTTGCCGCGCACGAGGCCGGACGGCAGCAGGGCCAGCTTGTAGCTCACGCCGTTGATGACGAGGGTATGACCGGCATTGTGGCCGCCCTGGTAGCGAACGATCACTTCCGCCCGTTCAGAAAGCCAGTCGACAATCTTGCCCTTGCCTTCGTCACCCCACTGCGAACCGACAACTACGACACTTGCCATTTCATCTTTCCCGTTTTCGCGCGCGAACGCATGAAGACATGCGCGCGCCTGACTTGAAACCCGCGCATCTATACTGTGTTGTCTTTGGGAATGCGACCCTGTTATGACGGCCTGCATCCGCTTTTTGCCCATATCCGCTTTTTGTATGACGTAGCACGCTTTTTTACCGTATCCCGGCCACCCACCCGCGCCTGCCCTGCCACACGGACCCTGCCGCCTTGAACACGAGAGCCTATTTCTACCTGACGGTCACATCGCTTTTCTGGGGCGGGAACTCGGTTGCGGGCAAGCTTGCCGTCGGCCATGTCAGCCCGATGGTGCTGACGACTTTCCGCTGGATCGTCGCGCTTTCGATCATCGTCGCCCTGATGATGCCGCAGGTCAAACGCGACTGGCCGGTCATCCGCAAGCACTGGCGCCAGTTGCTGCTCTACGGCGTCTTCGGCTTCACGACTTTCAACGCCCTGCTCTACACGGCGCTCGGCTATACCAGCGCCATCAACGCCGTCATCGAGCAGGCCAGCATTCCCATGCTGATCTTCGCCTTCAACTTCATCCTGTTTCGCATCCAGGCGTCCATCGCCCAGATCGTCGGCTTCGCCGTCACGCTGATCGGCGTCCTGATCACCGCCGCCCACGGCGAGTTCTCGGCGCTTGCCGAACTGGAGTTCAATTTCGGCGACCTGCTAATCCTCCTCGCCTGTATCGTCTATGCCGGCTACACCATCGCGCTGCGCTGGAAGCCCAACCTGCACTGGCAGAGCTTCATCGCCGCCCCGGCCTTCGGCGCGCTGCTCAGCGCCATTCCCCTCTTCTTCTGGGAACTATCGCGCGGCGGCACCATCCTGCCGGATGCGACCGGCTGGGCCATCGTGCTCTATGCCGGCATCTTCCCTTCGCTGCTGTCGCAGGTTCTATATGTACGCGGCGTCGAGATGATCGGCGCGAACCGGGCCGGCCTCTTCATCAACGCCATTCCGGTCTTCGGCACATTGCTGTCCGTGCTGCTGGTCGGCGAGACCATGCATCTCTTCCATGCCCTTGCCCTCCTCCTCGTGCTCGGCGGCATCGCCATCGCCGAATGGGGACGGCCGCAGGAGAAGAAAGGCTGAGAAACGAAAGGCCCGCCGGATCGCTCCGGCGGGCCTTTCCATTTCCGTCCTGGCCGTTTCCGTCCTGGGAAGAGCGAAGATCAGTCGACGTTGAAGACCAGCGGCTTGACCTGACGGATCGCCGGGTTTGCGCCGAGCTTGGCCAGCACGTCGTCGGAGATCGCACCGTCGACATAGAGAAGGGCGATGGCATCGCCGCCTTCCTTCTCACGGCCGAGCTGGAAGTTGGCGATGTTGACGCCGGCCTCGCCGAGCGTCGTGCCGATGAAGCCGATCATGCCCGGAACGTCGGTATTGGTGATGTAGACCATGTGGTTGCCGACATCCGCATCGAGGTTGATGCCCTTGATCTGGATGAAGCGCGGCTTGCCGTCGGAGAAGACCGTGCCGGCGATGGAGCGGGTCTGATTCTCCGTCTTCACCGTCAGGCGGATATAGCCGTCGAAGACGCCCGACTTGTCACGCTTGACCTCGGACAGGATGACGCCCTTTTCCTTGATCATGACCGGGGCCGAGACCATGTTGACGTCGGCGACCTGCGGGCGGATGAGGCCGGCAAGCACGGCGCTGGTCAGCGCCTTGGTGTTCATCGAGGCTGTCGCGCCGTCATAAAGAATCTCGATTTCCTTGATCGCGCTTTCCGTGACCTGACCGACGAAGGCGCCGAGCACGTCCGCAAGGCGGATGAAAGGCTTCAGGATCGGCGCTTCCTCGGCCGTGATCGACGGCATGTTGATGGCGTTGGAGACGGCACCCTTGACGAGGTAGTCCGACATCTGCTCGGCGACCTGCAGGGCGACGTTCTCCTGCGCTTCCGTGGTCGACGCGCCGAGATGCGGCGTGCAGACGACGTTTTCGAGGCCGAAGAGCGGGCTTTCGGTCGCGGGCTCCACCTCGAACACGTCGAAGCCGGCGCCGGCGACATGGCCGGACTTGATGGCTTCGGCAAGCGCCGCTTCATCGACAAGACCGCCACGGGCGCAGTTGATGATGCGCACGCCCTTCTTGGTCTTGGCGAGCGCTTCTTTGCCCAGGATACCGCGCGTCTTGTCCGTCATCGGAACGTGCAGCGTGATGAAATCGGCGCGGGCGAGCAGGTCGTCCAGTTCCGCCTTTTCGACGCCCATTTCCACGGCGCGTTCAGCCGACAGGAAGGGATCGTAGGCGATGACATGCATGCCGAGGCCGATGGCCTTCTTGCAGACGATGCCGCCGATATTGCCGGCGCCGATGACGCCGAGCGTCTTGCCGGTGATCTCGACGCCCATGAACTTCGACTTTTCCCACTTGCCGGCCTGTGTGGAGGTATCGGCGGCCGGAAGCTGGCGGGCAACGGCGAACATCAGCGCGATGGCGTGCTCGGCGGTGGTGATCGAGTTGCCGAAAGGCGTGTTCATGACGATGATGCCGCGGCGCGAGGCGGCCGGGATATCGACATTGTCGACGCCGATGCCGGCGCGGCCGATGACCTTGAGGTTGCTGGCAGCAGCGATCAGCTTTTCCGTCGCCTTGGTGGCCGAGCGGATGGCGAGGCCGTCATAATTGCCGATGATCTCGGCGAGCTTTTCCTTGTCCTTGCCGAGCTTCGGCTGGAAATCGACATCAACGCCGCGGTCGCGGAAAATCTGGACGGCGGTTTCCGAGAGTTCGTCGGATACGAGTACGCGAGGTGCCACGATGGCCTCCTTCAATGAGTCAGGGAAGATGAGATCAAAGATGGCTCCGCCCGAAGGACGAAGCCGGTCGCGAAATCAGGCCGCAGCCTTGGAAAGCGTCGCCTTCTGGGTCTCGAACGCCCAGGTCAGCCAGGGCATCAGCGCTTCGAGATCGGCGGTGTCGATGGTGGCGCCGGCCCAGATGCGCAGGCCCGACGGGGCATCGCGGTAAGCGCCGATGTCATAGGCGACACCCTGCTTGTCGAGCAGGGAGACAAGGCCCTTGGCGAAAGCGCCTTGAGCATCGGCGTCGAGCGCCAGCACGTCCTTGTCGGCGATCGTCAGGCAGACCGAGGTGTTGGAGCGCGTCGCCGGATCCTTGGCGAGATTGGCGATCCAGTCGTTCTTCTCGACGAAATCGAAGATGACCTTGGCATTGGCGTCGGCACGGGCCATCAGGCCCTTGAGGCCGCCGACCTGCTTTGCCCAGAGAAGCGCATCGATATAGTCCTCGACGCAGAGCATGGAGGGCGTGTTGATCGTCTCGCCCTGGAATATGCCCTCGATCAGCTTGCCGCCCTTGGTCATGCGGAAGATCTTCGGCATCGGCCAGGCGGGCGTGTAGCTTTCGAGGCGCTCGACCGCGCGCGGCGACAGGATGATGACGCCATGCGCGCCCTCGCCGCCGAGAACCTTCTGCCAGGAGAAGGTGACGACATCGAGCTTGGCGAAATCGAGGTTCTGCGCGAAGGCGGCCGAGGTCGCGTCGCAGATCGTGAGCCCCTTGCGGTCCGCCGGGATGAAATCGGCATTGGCGACGCGCACGCCCGAGGTCGTGCCGTTCCAGGTGAAGACCACGTCACGGTCGAAATCGATCGTGGAAAGGTCGGGGAGAAGGCCGTAGTCGGCCGTAATCTTACGGATGTCGGGAAGCTTAAGTTCCTTGACGACATCCGAAACCCAGCCCGAACCGAAGCTTTCCCAGGCGACCATGTCGACGCCGCGCGGGCCGAGCAGCGACCACAGCGCCATCTCGACGGCGCCGGTATCGGAGGCCGGCACGATGCCGATGCGGTAATCCGCCGGCACTTCCAAGACTTCACGGGTGAGATCGATGGCCTGCTTGAGCTTGGTCTTGCCGATCTTGGCGCGGTGCGAACGACCGAGCGGAGCATCGGAAAGCGCTTCGAGCGACCAGCTGGGGCGCTTCGAGCAAGGGCCAGAAGAGAAATGGGTATTGTTCGGACGCACGTCCGGCGG
This sequence comes from Shinella zoogloeoides, assembly GCF_020883495.1. Classification (NCBI taxonomy): domain Bacteria; kingdom Pseudomonadati; phylum Pseudomonadota; class Alphaproteobacteria; order Hyphomicrobiales; family Rhizobiaceae; genus Shinella; species Shinella zoogloeoides. The sequence continues at coordinate 2,694,889 of NZ_CP086610.1, forward strand.
TGTGACGGTCTTCGTCATGATCGCTATCCTTCCAGATAGATAGCTCCTCGTTGGGGAGGAGTGTCCCGCCGCCGTGAATATGGGAGAGGCCTTCTCCAGTCAAGAAGAATATGTCGCTATCGAAAAATAATCCGGCGCAATGGAAACGGCGCGCCGGTTGCCCGACGCGCCGTGAAAGAACCGGATAGCGCGCTCCTACCAGAGCGGGACGCGCAGGCCGACACGGAATTCGTGCTTCTGGATGCCGCGGTCGCGGACATCCATGCCGCCCGCCCCGGAGCGGAAGGCATCGCCGCCGGCGATATCGGAGAAGCGGTAGCCGAAGTCGAGCTTGACGTTGGAGGCAAGGTCCATGGACGCGCCGGCCATCAGGGCATAGGTGAAGCGCAGGCCATCCTGCCCCGCAAGCCACGCTCCGGGGCAACCTGCCCCACCGCAGGCGGCATCGCGCCAATCGAGATAGGTCGCCCCCAGCCCCACGCCGACATAGGGCGTGAAGCCGGCGAGCGTGCCGAGATCGACATAACCATTGGCCATCACGCCGGCGGCGGAATAATCGGCCTTGAAGGCGCACGGCCCGCCGGCACAGGCGGCGCTGCCGCGAAAATCGTCCTTGGAATAATCAACGGTCACGTCTGCGCGCGCCAGATCGTTGAACTGGTAGCCGAGGCCAAGGCCATAGGAGAGCGGCCGGGAGAAACGGCGCTCGTCGAACTCCTGCGTTGCGCCGGCTTGCGTGATGCGCGGCCGCCCGCCCTTGATCCAGCCGGAATAGCCAAGGTCACCGCGAATGTACCAGCCCCCGGCGGCAACGCTTTTCGACACGTCGATTTCCGGCGCTTCGATGACTTCGAGATCGCTCGCGAGGGCGCTCGTTGCGACAAGCGCTGCGATAGCGATGATGCCAGACGATGCGATACGGCGGGCCATTGTCTCACTTCCCTGAAGACCGGTTGCCGGTCGGTTGCGCCGGCGCCGGCCGGCATTCCGCCACCCTACACCGTTGGTTAACCATATTTCTTAAGGAATGAAGAAACCGTTAAGCACCCGCCGGAACGCAAAGGGCCGCCCCGAAGGGCGGCCCTGAAAATACGGAAGCGGTCTCTTACTTGTAGACCGGGATATCGGCCGGCGGGATGTAGGTCGCCGTTTCGCAGCCGCTGAAGGAGTAGCGCAGGCCGGCGCGGGCTTCATGGCTGTAATAGCCCTTGTCGTAGCCCGGGCCGCCGTTCAGCTTGTAGCCGAACATGTCGCCCTTAGTGACATGACGGAAACGATAGCCCACATCGGCCTTGAGGTTGCACGTCAGGTCGATCGCGGTACCAGCCATGAGCGCGTAGGTGAAGCGCCAGCTCTTCTTGCCGTCATGTTCCGTCGTGTTGCAGCCCGGGTTGCCCGGATCGTTGCAGATCGTATTGTTCAGCTTGTTCCAGCGAACGTAGGAACCGCCGATACCCGCGCCAACATAAGGCGTGAAGGCGCCGTAGTGCCCGATATCAACATATGCGTTGGCGAGCAGGGTAAGGGCCGACAGGGAGCTTCTGTCGCTCGAGTTGCAGACGGTCGCGCCGCACCAGCCCGTGGTGCCGCCCCGGAAGTTCGACTTGAACATATAGTCCAGCGTCACGTCCGTACGGAGGTGATCGTTGATCTGGTAACCGACACCGCCGCCGATGACGAAACCGCTTCTCAGGCGGGTGAAATCGAAGTCCTTGTCGACCTTGTTCGACCCCTGAAAGTAGTGCGCGCCGCGCAGCTTGTTGTAGGACCAGCCCGCATCGCCGCGCAGGTACCAGCCGCCCGTCTGGACGACGGTTTCCTGAACCGGAGCCTCGATGACCTGCGGCTCGTACATATCGGCCGCATAACCCGACGTGCCTGTCAGCATGACGGCGACGACGCTACTCAAAACTTTCCTCATGGCCTTGCTCCAGTAGGCTTGTGCTGCGGCTTGGCACACCGGCACACCGGCTCCCAAGTCGTTCGATCAGGCCTGGATAATGACGATGAAAAGTTAAGGGGCGATTAACTACGAACATTTACCGTATCTGTTAACGGCCGTTCATGAATTCGGTAAATTTTTAAATAAAACTTCCGTTTCGACTTCCCGCCAAAAGAAAAGGCCGGGGAATGCCCCGGCCTTTCGAAAGTTGTTGCGCCGATATGGCTCAGGCAGCGTTGCGGACCGAGCCGATCACGCCGATGAGCTCGTCGACGATGCGCTCCACCTGCCCCCGGTCGTCGCCTTCCGCCATGACGCGGATCAGCGGCTCGGTGCCGGACGGGCGGATCAGCAGGCGGCCGTTCTTGGCAAGCTCGCTCTCCGCATCGGCGATGGCCTGACGCACGGCGGCGTCTTCCAGCGGCTGGCCGGCCTTCACGCGAACGTTCTTCAGGACCTGCGGCACCGGCTCGAAGCGGTTGCAAATCTCGCTCACCGTCCTGCCGCTGCGCTTGACGCAGGCAAGAATCTGGAGCGCGGCGACGAGGCCGTCGCCGGTCGTGCCGAAATCGGAAAGCACGATATGGCCGGACTGCTCGCCGCCGACATTGTAGTCGTGCTGGCGCATGTGCTCGACGACATAGCGGTCGCCGACCTTGGTGCGCTGCAGGCCAAGGCCCTTGCCGGCCAGGAAACGCTCCAGCCCGAGATTGGACATGACGGTGGCGACCAGCCCGCCGCCGCGCAGCATGCCGTCCGCCGCCCAGCTCTCGGCGATGACGGCCATGAGCTGGTCGCCATCGATGATCTTGCCGTTCTCGTCGATGATCTGCACGCGGTCCGCATCGCCGTCGAGCGCGATGCCGATATCGGCGCGCACTTCATGCACCTTGCGCTGCAACGTCGCCGGATGGGTGGAGCCGCATTCCAAATTGATGTTGACGCCGTCCGGCTCGTTGCCGATCGTCACCACGTCCGCGCCGAGTTCCCACAAAACGGCCGGCGCCACGCGATAGGCAGCGCCGTTCGCACAGTCGATGGCGATGCGCAGGCCCTGCAGCGTCACATCGCGCGGCAGCGTGCGCTTGGCATGCTCGATATAGCGGTCATGCACGCCGTCGACGCGCTTGGCCCGGCCGATCTCGCCGGCCTTGGCGAGCTGCGCCATCATGTCCTTTTCGAGCAGTTCCTCGATTTCCATCTCCAGCTCGTCGGACAGCTTGTAGCCGTCCGGGCCGAAGAGCTTGATGCCGTTATCCTGGAACGGATTGTGCGAGGCCGAGATCATCACGCCGATATCGGCGCGCAGCGAGCGCGTCAGCATGGCCACGGCCGGCGTCGGGATCGGGCCGAGAACGAAGGCGTCGATGCCCGCCGCCGTGAAGCCGGCGACCATGGCATTTTCCAGCATGTAGCCGGAAAGGCGCGTGTCCTTGCCGATCACCACCCGGTGGCGATGCGCGCCGCGGCGGAAGATCGTGCCGACGGCGATGCCGACCCGCATGGCAAGGTCGGGTGTCATCGGGAAGGTGTTGGATTGGCCCCGGATGCCATCCGTGCCGAAGTAACGACGTTTCATGTTCGCTCCTGAATTCGCGGGTCCTGCGGCATCTTCCGCCGCGCCCAGCGCATACGCGTCCCATCTGCCGCGTCCCAGGTGCCATACCGAGGCACCGAATGGGCAAAGACTCTACCGTCCGCGCGTAACTTTAACCTTAAGGCGCGCGGCTCTCGCGCTTCTTTGCCACAAAAGCAGGCAAAGAACATCCACCCTGAAATCAGAATTCGTTACAGTCCGTTACCTAAAGAAAACGGCCGGGAAGACGATCCCGGCCGTTTTTGACGTTTCGCAAATCCGCGCTTATTGCGGCTGCGGCTCCAGGCCGCCTTCCGGCTCGCCGCCCTTCTTGTGGCCGGCCTTCGGCACGGCCGAACCGCGGCTCGGCGGCGTGTCGTCGCCAAGGTCGCGCGCCGGCTTCTCGCCGCGAATGAGCGCCTTGATCTCTTCGCCCGTCAGCGTCTCGTATTCGAGCAGGCCTTCGGCCAGCGCCACGAATTCGTGGTTCTGCTCGGTCAGGATGCGCTTGGCGTCGGCATAGGCTTCGTCGATCAGGCGGCGGATCTCGTTGTCGATCTTCTGCGCCGTCGCCTCGGAAACGTTCTTCTGCTGCGCCACCGAATGGCCGAGGAACACTTCCTGCTGGTTCTCGCCATAGGCGACCTGGCCGAGCTGGTCGGAGAAGCCCCATTGCGTGACCATGGCGCGGGCAAGCTTGGTGGCCTGCTCGATATCCGAGGACGCGCCGGAGGTGATGTTCTCCTTGCCGAAGGTGATCTCCTCGGCGACGCGGCCGCCCATCATGATGGCGAGGCGCGAGACCATCCACTTGTAGCTCATCGAGTAGCGGTCGCCCTCGGGAAGCTGCATGACCATGCCGAGCGCACGGCCGCGCGGAATGATCGTCGCCTTGTGCAGCGGGTCGGCCGCCGGCACCATCAGCGCGACGATCGCGTGACCGGCCTCGTGATAGGCGGTGAGCTTCTTTTCCGCCTCGGTCATGGCCGAGGAGCGGCGCTCCGCGCCCATCATGATCTTGTCCTTGGCGTCCTCGAACTCCTGCATGGTCACGAGGCGCTTGTTGCGACGCGCGGCCATCAGGGCGGCCTCGTTGACGAGGTTCATGAGGTCGGCGCCGGAGAAACCGGGCGTGCCGCGCGCAAGAACCTTGAGGTCGACATTGGGGGCCAGCGGCACGTTGCGCACATGCACCTTGAGGATGCGCTCGCGGCCGACGATATCCGGGTTCGGCACGACGACCTGCCGGTCGAAGCGGCCGGGACGCAGGAGCGCCGGGTCGAGAACGTCGGGGCGGTTGGTCGCGGCGATCAGGATGATGCCCTCATTCGCCTCGAAGCCGTCCATCTCGACGAGAAGCTGGTTCAGCGTCTGCTCGCGTTCATCGTTGCCGCCGCCGAGACCGGCGCCGCGATGGCGGCCGACAGCGTCGATTTCGTCGATGAAGATGATGCAGGGCGCGTTCTTCTTGGCCTGCTCGAACATGTCGCGCACGCGGCTCGCGCCGACGCCGACGAACATTTCCACGAAGTCCGAGCCGGAAATGGTGAAGAAGGGCACGTTCGCCTCGCCCGCGACGGAGCGCGCGAGCAGCGTCTTACCCGTGCCGGGCGGGCCGACGAGCAGCACGCCGCGCGGAATGCGGCCGCCAAGCCGCTGGAACTTCTGCGGGTCGCGCAGGAATTCGACGATTTCTTCCAGGTCCTGCTTGGCCTCGTCCACGCCGGCGACATCCGCGAAGGTGACGCGGCCATGCGCCTCGGTCAGAAGCTTGGCCTTGGACTTGCCGAAGCCCATCGCCCCGCGCGAGCCGCCCTGCATCTGGCGCATGAAGAACAGCCAGACGCCGAGGATCAGCAGCATGGGCAGGAGGGTGCCGATATAGCTGAGGAAGCTGGAGGAACCGTCCGTTTCCGGGCGCGCGCTCACGACCACGTTCTTGGCCTCTAGGCGCTGGACGAGCGTGTTGTCGCCGGCCGGCGCATAGGTCTGGAAGGTCGCGCCGGTCTCGACATAGCTGCCGACGATCTTCTCGCCGGTGATGACGACTTCCTTCACCCGGCTCGAGTCCACCTCTTTAAGGAACTGCGAATAGGGGATTTCCCGCGAGCCGGTCTGGGCCGGACTCGTCTGGAACATGCTGAACAGCGCGATCAGCAGGAGAGCGATAATCGCCCAGAGGGCGAAGTTTCGGAAATTGGGATTCATCGAACTTTCCGGGCACTTTCCCGGCCGGGGGCTGCCGGCCGTTTCTTCAACGCCTAACATAGGGTCGCGTTGCGGCCTTGCCAAGGCAAACCACGCGCTCCACGGGCATTTCTCAAACTATCGTCAACGGCGACTGCAAAACCGCGCCGCCTCCGACACCCACCCTATCATAACGCTTTCGCGTCCGCCTTCATTCGTTCGGCGGAGACGGGAAGCGCGCGCAACCGAGGACATCCGCAAGGGCCTGGGCGGCCGGCAGGTCGAAGCGGGGCAGGAAATGTGCATAGGGCGCGATCACCGGCGTGAAGACGGCATCGCCCGCCGCCACCGCGCCGCCATCCGCGAATTTCAGGCACGGCGCGGTTCGCGCGGCCCGCAGGGCGGGGCCGTGCAGCGCCTCGCCCGCAGCGCCGCAGGCGGCAACCACGACCGTCCGCCCCGCCCGGTTGACCACCTGATAGCGCCCGTCCCATGTCCCGCCCCCCCCCGCTGCAAGGACGAGCGGCGCGATGCCCCGATCCTCGCGGTAGAGAGAAAGCCCATCCCGCCGGCGGTCGAACACCACGCGTCCTGCCGTCAGCCGCGACAGTGTGCCGCTGGCAAGGAACGACCGGAGACGGCCGGCGGAACGGGCTTCGAGCGTGTGAACCCGCCCGCCCGCCGCCGCCGCCAGCAGCATGAGGCCCCGCCAGGCGGCGGGGTCAGATAAGACGGTCTCGACGGCGGGTGCCGCAAGGAAGATATACGCGCCCTCCGCCCGGGCATTTTCCGTCAGGAACACCGCCGCGCGCTTGGCCAAGAGAACGCGCTCCTCTCCGGCCGACAGCAACGGCGCGGCATCGCCCTGCGCCCGCACGCGCACCCGCTCGAAGCGCGGATTGAGATTGCTCGGATCGTCGATCCACCCTTCGCCCCGCTCCGCAAGGAAATCCCGGATCGCGGCGCGGCCGACACCGAGGAACGGTCGCAGCAACCAGACAGCGCCATTCAGCAGCACGCCGTCCGCCATGCCGGAAAGGCCGACACCGGCCTGCGCGCGCGCCGCGCGCATGGCGACGGTCTCGTTCTGGTCGTCCAGCGTATGGGCGGAGACGATGGCGTCCGCGCCGCTTTCCCGTGCGGCGTCGACGAGAAGGTCGTAGCGCATGGCGCGGGCGGCGGCCTGCAGGCCCGTCGCCGGTTTCGTCCCCTCCCAGCGGCGGATCGCATGGGCGATGCCGTAGCGGCCGCAGAGCGCGCCCACGGCGGACGCCTCCGCGGACGAGCCGGCGCGCAGGTCATGGTCGACGGTGCAGGCGCAAAGCGTGATATGCGGATAGCGCCCGGTGGCGCAAAGCGTGGCGAGGGCCACGAGCAGCCCGGTCGAATCGCTCCCGCCGGAAACGGCGATCAGGAGCTTTGCGGGGCGTTTGAAACTGGCAAGCAGATGGCCGGCTGCCTCGACGACGGGATTGTCCGCGCGGGCCACGGCCTTCGCTCCGTCCGCAATCAGCAGGACAGGCGGCTCTGTTCGGAGGTGACCTTGGCCTTCACGGCCTTGGAGGCGTTCGGGTAGCGTTTGCTCACCTCGCGCAGCGTGGCGCAGGCGGTTTCGCGATTGTCGAGGGCGGCGAGCGACATGCCGAGCTTCAGCAGCATTTCCGGCGCCTTCTTCGATTTGCCGAAGGTCTGGTGGGCGTTGAGGAAGGTCTTGGCCGCGTCGTTGAAGTTCCCTTGCGAATACTGCGCCTCGCCGAGCCAGAAATTGGCGTCCGCCGCCTTCTCGCTGGTTGGGAAGATATCGAGATAGTCGCGGAATTCGCGCTCGGCGAGCTGGTAGTCGCCCGTCAGCACATGGCCGTAGGCGGTCTGGTAGAGATCGTCGGGATTGTCGAGAGAGGCGGTCGCGGAGCCGGAAGCCTGCGGCTGGCCGCCATCGACGCCGGGCAGCGCGGCGCTCTGGTTGTTCAGGTCCGGATTGGCGTCGGCGCCGACCGGATTGCCGTTCTCGTCGAACTTGATCGAGCCGAGTTCCTGCGGCTGGGCGCCGCCGCCGCCGATCGGCGTGGCAAGCGGGTCGGTTCCGGCGGTATCGTCCGCCGGAACCGTGTTGGATGCAGTCTGCTGGTCGGCAGCGCCGCTATCGAGGGGCTTTTCGAGCGCGCCGCTCTTGCCCTTCGCGCCGGCCTTGCCGCTCTCGAGGTCCTGGAAGCGATACTCGTTGTCTTCCTGGGCCTTGCGGATCTGCTCCTGCATCTGGAGAAGCTGGTAGCTCATCTCCTCGATGCGGCCGTTGAGGGTGCGGATCTGCTCTTCGAGCTGGCCGACCCGCGGGTCCATGGCCTGGGCCAGAACGATATCGCGGTCGCCCGCCCGTTCCTGCTTGGCCGGAAGGAAGCCGCTCGCCAGCGCCGTGAGCGGCGATGCGTTGAGCTGTCCGACGGTGCCTGCCACCGCTGCAAGACTGAGAACGCCTGCCGCGACAAGTTTCTTCATCTATCTTCGTCCTGTTGGTCCAAATTGCGCGCCGAAGCGCCGCCGAAGAGTTTTCCAAATACTCTCAAAAAGCAACGGAGTTCGGCCAAAGTGTGTTGAAAAAAGAAAGGCGGCCGAAAGGCCGCCTTCCATCCCGTCCCGAAGGAGCGGAATTACATGCCCGCGCCACCGAGAACGGTGACGGCGCGGCGGTTCTGCGACCAGCAGGAAATGTCGTCGCAGACGGCGACCGGCTTTTCCTTGCCGAAGGAGATCGTCTTCATGCGGGCTGCCGGAACACCGCGCGAAGCGAGGTACTGGCGGGTGGAGGCCGCACGGCGCGCACCGAGCGCCAGGTTGTATTCGCGCGTGCCGCGTTCGTCGGCATGGCCTTCGATCGTGATCGCGAAGTTCGGGTAGCGCTGCAGCCACTGAGCCTGGCGGTCGAGCGTTGCGGCGGCATCGGCGCGGATCGACGTGGAGTCGGTGTCGAAGAAGATGCGGTCGCCGACATTGACGGTGAAGTCCTGCGGCGAACCGGGCGTCGCGGCGCCTGCGCCGCCGCCGTTGAGGCCGAGGTCGCCGGCGCTGTTCGGCAGGTTCTTCTTGGAAGCGCAGCCTGCCAGCGCGAGCGTCATGACAAGGGCGATGACGGCCGGGTTGCGGGCGATGGTCTGCATGCGGCCAGCGGCCGGGGTCTGAATGCGGCTCATGAGCCGGTCTCCTTGCATCAGGTCTTGCGTCAAGTTCGTTGAATCGCGGGTTTCAATCAGGGTTGCCAGACTGTAACCGCGCTCGGTTAATCCCTGTTCAACGAGTATGGTTAACGATTGCTTGTCAGACCGTCCCCGGCCCCTCGCATTCTCAATTCACTGTCGCGTTTCCGAAGGCAAAGCTGCTGCGCGCTTTTGCCGGAATCGCCTGAAGACGCGTCTGCCGCGCCTCACCGCCGCCTGACTTACAGGACTTTGCGGCAAGAACGCGGCAGGCACGCTTCATATGGGAATGGCTGCTATTCCAGAAGCGGCGACCAGGCCGGGTCGGACGCGAAGCCCTTCGTCTGGACGAGCTGCTCGTTATAGCCGGACAGGTCGATCGAATAGATCTGCGGTCCGCCGGAGCCGGCTGCCTGGCGGAAGAACATCAGCACGCGGCCGTTCGGCGCCCAGGTCGGCCCCTCGTTGTGGAAGCCGGTGGTCAGGATGCGCTCACCGGAGCCGTCGGGCTTCATCACGCCGATGGAGAACTTGCCGCCCGACTGCTTGGTGAAGGCGATAAGATCGCCGCGCGGGGACCAGACCGGCGTGGAATAGGAACCGTCACCGAAGGAGATGCGGCGCTGGCCGGAGCCGTCCGCGCCCATCACATAGAGCTGCGGCTTGCCGCCACGGTCGCTTTCGAAGACGATCTGCGTGCCGTCCGGCGCATAGGAGGGAGCGGTGTCGATGGCCGCGGTCGAGGTGAGCCGCGTCGTGGTGCGCGAACGCAGGTCCATCGTGTAGATATTGGCGTTGCCTTCCTGCTGCAGGCTCATGATGACCTTCTGGCCATCCGGCGAGAAGCGCGGCGAGAAGGTCATGCCCGGGAAGTCGCCGACCACCTCGCGCTGCCCGGTCTCGAGCTGGAGCAGGTAGACGCGCGGCTGGTTTCCCTCGAAGGACATGTAGGTGATTTCCTGGCGGTTCGGCGAGAAGCGCGGCGTCAGGACGAGTTCGTTGGAATTCGTCAGCGCCCGGGCGTTGAAGCCGTCCTGGTCCATGATGGCGAGCTGGCGCTTGCGGGCCGTCTTCGGGCCGCTTTCGGCGACATACACGACGCGGGTGTCGAAGTAGCCCTTTTCGCCGGTCAGGCGCTCATAGATCGCATCGGCGATGATATGGGCGACGCGGCGCCAGTTTTCCGGCTGCGTGTAGAACTGCTGGCCGGTGAGCTGCTGGCCCGCGAAGGTATCCCACAGGCGGAACTCGGCGCGAAGACGTCCGTCGCCTTCCTGCGTCACGCGGCCGGTGACGAGGGCCTGCGCGTTGATGACCTTCCAGTCGTCGAAGCGCGGCGGCTGGTCGGGGTTGGAGATCTTCTCGATGAAGGCCTGCTTGTTGACCGGCGCGAAAAGGCCGGACCGCTTCAGGTCCGCAGCGATGACCTCGGAAATACGCTGGCCGAGGTCGCCGCTGGCGACGAAATCCGTCACCGCAATCGGCAACGGCTCGACATTACCCTTGTTGATGTTGATTTCCACAAGCGCCCAGGCCTGCGGCAGGAAGGCCGCAAGGCCGGTCAGCACGACCAGGAAACGGAGGAGACTGCGTCTGAACATCTATCTAGGCCTTCCTAGTTCTACATCATTTGGCTGGGGTCGAAGTTCACGACGACTTCGCTCCAGGCATCGTATTTCTCAGGCGGCAGCCCCTTGAAGGGCCGCGATTTCATGATGGCGCGGCGTGCGCCGCCGGCCAGCGCCCGGCGTGCGGCTTCCGTGCCGCCCGTCGCCGTCACCTCCGGCTCGCCGATGATGTCGCCGTTCTGGTCGAGCTGCATCTTGACCTGGATGCGCACGTCGGCGGCGTCGGCAAGGCCGGGAATGATCGACCAGTTGTTCTGGATCTGGCCACGCAGGGCGTCCATTTCGCTGAGGGACAGCTTGGTGCCGCTCGTCGTCTTCTTGCCGCCGAGCGCCGCCTCGTCCTGCGAGCGCTTGGCGCCGCCACCGGCGGCCTTTTCCTTGTTGAGAAGCGCGGAGATCTCGTCGGCGTTGAAGTCGCTGTCGTTCATCGACGTCGCCTTCTCCTGCTTCTTCTTCTGGTCCTTCTTGCGGTCCGGCGTCTTGGAGGTCTCGGCCTTGGCCGTTTCCACCTTCTTCTCGGCCGGCTTCTCCGCGGTCTCGGTCTTCTTCGCCTCGACCTTGGGCTTCATCTCGGGCAGCGGCACCTTGTCCGGCAGCGCTTCGGCTTCCGGGTCCTCGGCCGGCTTTTCCTCGGCGGGCTTGGCCTCCGGCTTCGGGTCCGGCTTGACGTCCTGCTGGGTCTTGGCGACGGCCGCGACCTCGGTCGAGGGCTCGCTGGCGGGCTCTTCCTTCTTGACGTCCTCGACAGGCTTGCTGTCCGGCGTCTGGACGACCTTCTCCGCCTTTTCCGGCGAGGCCGCCGTTTCTATTTCACGCGGCTTGGCCTCCGGCGTCGGCAGGTTCTTCAGGTCGACGTCGTTCTCGCCGGCGTTTTCCGCATTCTCGACCGGCGTCTGCTTCTTGGTCGGAACAGGCGCGGCCTTTTCCTTCATCTCGGCTTTCTTGTCGCCCTGCTGGATTTGCGTCAGCTCCTCGATCGACACGATATCGACCGGCAGCGCCTCGACATTGGCCACGTCGAAGCTCTCGGGACTGCCGAGCGAAACCAGCGCCAGGGTCAGAACGGCGGCGTGGATGACGGCGGATGTGGCGAGGCTGCCCTTCATGGCGTGCGATCAATTATCCGGTTTCTGCTCGGTGACGAGGCCGATATTGGTGAAGCCGCCGGCCTGGATGCGCGACATGACATCGGCGATCACGCCGTAGGGCGCATTGCCGTCGCCACGCACGAAGATGCGTTCCGTATAGCCAGTGGTCGACACAGCCTGCAGCTTGGCGGCGATCTCCTCGAGCGGAATCGCCGTTTCCTGCAGGAACACCTGGCCGTCGGCCTTGACCGAGACGGTGATCGGCTGGGTGTCGGCGTTGAGGGCCTTGGCCTGCGTCTTCGGCAGGTCGAGCGGCACGCCGACCGTCATCAGCGGCGCGGCCACCATGAAGATGATGAGCAGCACCAGCATGACGTCGACCATCGGCGTCACGTTGATCTCGCTCATCGGGGCCTTCTTGCCGCCCCCGCGGCGGCGGCGGCCACCGCCTGAATTCTTCGCTCCGACTGACATGCCCATGGAGTCGTCTCCGTCTATCCTGAACGCCGCGTTACTGCGCCGCAGCGCGCGGCTGCAGCTTCTCGTCGATCTGGCGCGAGAGGATGGCCGAGAACTCGTCCGCAAAGCCCTCCATACGCGCCGTCAGCTTGCCGGCGTCGGCGGAGAACTTGTTGTAGGCGATAACCGCGGGAATAGCGGCGACAAGGCCGATGGCGGTGGCGAGCAGCGCCTCGGCGATACCGGGCGCGACGACCGCAAGGCTCGTCTGCTTGGAGCCGGCGATGGCCTGGAACGATGTCATGATGCCGACGACCGTGCCGAACAGGCCGACGAAGGGCGCCGCCGAGCCGATGGTGGCGAGCGAGCCGAGACGCGCCTCCAGCGTTTCAGATTCACGCGAGAGCGTCACGTCCATCGCCCGGTCGATACGCATCTGCAGGCCGATGGGCGATCGCGCGCCGCGCTCGAAGCTCTTCTTCCATTCCCGCATCGCCGCCACGAAGATGGCGCTCATGCCGGAGGTCTGCCGGTCGGAGAGCGTGCGATACAGCTCCTCGAGCGACTGGCCCGACCAGAAAACCTGCTCGAAGCTATCGAGCTGCCGGCGCGCACGCCCGTAGCTCACCGCTTTGTCGACGACGATAGCCCAGGTCCAGACGGACGCGGCGATCAGGCCGAGCATGACCAGCTTCACGATGAATCCGGCCTGGATGAAGAGACCCCAAAGGCTCACGCTGCCAGCCGCTTCCAAACCCACTTGTTCCATAGACCTATGTCCCCGAATCCAAACACCCGGCACGGGCCTTTGCGGCTCGAACCGGGTTCCATTCACGCCTTTGCGGTCTCCTGGGAGGTGGATATCGCATCGGCATTCACAAAGCGCACGTCGCAGGCAGGGATCGAGATCCGCAACCGCTTCGCAGCCCGTCAAGAATGTCCGGTTGATGCCGCCGGCCGCCATGCCGGTCAAACGCTTACAACCTGCCTTCTTCACGGCAATTTTGGTTAAAGGATGACGTGCAGCGCACAAAACCCTTCTGACCCGCCGAGTAAGACATCATTATGGTTAAGGGTTCGTTACCGCAGCTATGCGCCTAAGATTTCCTGGCCTTTGGCAAGAAAACGCGCGGCCAGCGCTTCGGGCAGCCGGCGCGGCCGGCCCTGGCGGTTGACCACGGCGATCACCACCTTGGCCGCGATCAGCGGCGCGCCGTCGCGCTCCACCGCCTGCTGCAGCACCATCTTCGCCCCGCCGGCCTTTTCCGTGACGGTGCGGATCGTCAGGATATTGTCCATGCGCGCGGGAGACTTGAAGTCGATCTCCATGCGATGCACGACGAAGGCAAGGCCCTCCGCATCGCTGTCGAACAGGCTGGATTGCTCGACGCCGAGGCAGCGCAGGTAATCCGTGCGCGCGCGTTCCATGAAATGCAGGTAGCGGGCGTGATAGACGGCGCCGGAAAAATCCGTGTCCTCGTAATAGACCCGCTGGACGAGTTCGTGCCCCTGCGCCTTCAGCTCGCCGCAAATCGAAAAAGTCGTGCCTGACATGGGTGCCCTCGATCAAGATGCCTGCCGACGGCCCTTACAGGGTTCGCGCCCGATCCGCAAAGGTGATATCTCCCGGCCATAACGAAAGAGGCCCGGCGCAAACCGGGCCTCCTGCATCATCGCACGCGGCGGATCATGCCGCGACGGCCTGCCCCATCAGAGGCCCGCGCGTCGACGCGCCATCCCCGGAGCCGTTCGGAACCACGAGAAGAACGCCATGCGACACCGCCGCGACCAGCGCAAGGATGAGCGCATAGGCAAGGAGGATCGTGGTCATCGGCACGACGAAGTTGAGCTGCGGCAGGGCGCCGAGCAGAAGCGGCACATACCAGGAGGTGGCCGAGATCGCGCCGGAGGTCAAAAGCACGCTCTTCTGGCGCGTCGACATGCCCTGCAGCAGGGAACGGCCGATCTGCGCCTTGACCTTCGGCAGGATGACCGCATGGATGAAGAGGCCGTTGACCGTCAGGATCAGGACGATCAGCATCTTCGCCCAGACCTTTTCATTACCGAACTTGATCGGCTCGAATGCGCCGTAATAGGCCAGGAAACCGAAGCCGGTCACCCACAGGAGAACGAGGCCGGCATTGACGATCTTGGAGCCGAAGTCGAAGATCGCCCATCGCTCCGACGTCACCTTGCCGTTGAGGAAGAACCTGAAGATCATCAGGTCGAGAACCGTCGCCGCGCCGAGGCCGAGTGCGAGGCCGACGAAGTGAACGATACGCAAGCCGGTCCTGATGGCCGCGACCGGGTCGAGGCTTAGCGTGTTGATCAGGTGCATGAGTCCCATTTCAGTGCCTTTCGGTTATGCGAAGCGCACACATCCACGCAGCACGCAAAACGCACGCGAGCACCTTCGGCGGCGCAAGACGCCGTCGAGACAAACAGAGATAAACGCAATACTCTCCCTTAAAGCGTGTGACGCTTCGCTAGCCCATCCGCCCGGGGCTGCAATAGGCGGCCAATCGGTCCAAAACCCGGCTGGTTCGCGACTTAATTATGATTAACTAAAGAATCTACCGCTAATTAAGCGGAATTCAATTTCAAGGTGCCGGCACCGGCCGGATTTGCCAGCACCCCGGGAAAAGCCCACGCTGCCCCTCACTCTTCCTCGGAGAACAGGCGGAACTGCGTCGCCTCGATATCCTTCGGCGGGGTGAGGCCGAGATGCTTCCAGGCATTGGCGGTCAGCACGCGCCCGCGCGGCGTGCGCTGGATGAAGCCCTGCTGGATCATATAGGGCTCGATGATGTCCTCGATGGCGTCGCGCGGCTCGGAAAGCCCCGCCGCGATGGTCTCGATGCCGACCGGGCCGCCGCCGAAATTGTGCGCGATCATCGAGAGGTAACGCCGGTCGAGCTGGTCGAGGCCCATATTGTCGACGAGAAGCCGCGTCAGCGCCTCGTCGGCGATCTTCTGCGTCACCGCCTCCGCACGCGCCACTTCCGCGAAATCGCGCACACGGCGCAGGAGGCGGCCGGCGATACGCGGCGTGCCGCGGGCACGCCGGGCGATCTCGCGCGCGCCCTCGTCCGTCATGCCGAGGCCCATCAGCCGCGCGCCGCGGCGCACGATCGATTCCAGTTCCTCGACGGTGTAGAAATTGAGCCGCACCGGAATGCCGAAGCGGTCGCGCAACGGCGTCGTCAGCAGGCCGAGGCGCGTGGTGGCGGCGACGAGCGTGAATTTCGACAGGTCGATCTTCACCGAGCGCGCGGCCGGGCCTTCGCCGATGATGAGGTCGAGCTGGAAATCCTCCATGGCCGGATAGAGGATTTCCTCGACGGCCGGGTTGAGACGGTGGATTTCGTCGATGAAGAGCACGTCGCGCTCTTCCAGATTGGTGAGCAGCGCTGCAAGGTCGCCGGCCTTGGCGATGACCGGGCCGGAGGTCGAGCGGAAATTGACGCCGAGCTCCTTCGCCATGATCTGGGCGAGCGTCGTCTTGCCGAGGCCGGGCGGGCCGACGAAGAGCACATGGTCCAGCGCCTCGCCGCGGTTCTTCGCCGCCTCGATGAAGATCTTCAGGTTCGCGCGCGCTTCCGCCTGGCCGGTGAAGTCGTCCAGCGTCTGCGGGCGCAGGGCCGTGTCGATATCCTCGCCGCGCTTGTCCGGCGAAAGCAGTCTGGTCTCGTCGCTCATTGCGCCCTAATCCCATTGTCCACGATGGAAGGCAACCGCATCACCGCGACAATTCCTTGAGGCCGAGGCGAATGAGCTTCGCGCTGTCGGCCCCCTCCCCGCCGTTCTTGAGCGCCGCCGCGACGGCATTGGCCGCCTGATCGCGCGAATAACCGAGATTGGTGAGCGCCGAGACGGCATCGGCCACCGGCGCGGAAGCCACCCCTTCGCCGATCTCCTGCTTCAGCCCGATGGAGGCCGAGGCTTCGCCGGCAAAGGCCGGCGCCTTGTTGCGCAATTCGGTGATGATGCGCACCGCCACCTTCGGCCCGACGCCCGGCGCACGCGACACCGCCGTCTTGTCCTGAAGCGCGATGGCGTTCGCCAGTTCCCCCGGCGTCAGCGTGGAGAGCACCGCCAGCGCCACCTTAGAGCCGACGCCCTGCACGCTCTGCAACAGGCGGAACCACTCCCGCTCCAGCGCGGTCAGGAAGCCGAAGAGGCGGAACTGGTCCTCCCGCACATAGGTCTCGATGAACAGCACCGCCGCCTCCCCGGCCGAGCCGAGCCTGCCGAGCGTGCGCGCCGAGCAATGGGCGACATAGCCGACGCCATGCACGTCGAGGACGACATGATCCTCGCCGATCTCGTCGATGGTGCCTTTGAGTTTGCCGATCATGGGAAATCCGTCAGGGATGGGTTTCGGGAGAGATGATGTCGAGCGCGGGGAAATAGGAGCGGTAACGCGCCGCATCGCGGGTGAGGAGCCGATGGGAACGGGCGACGGCATGGGCGCCGACGAGGAAGTCCGGCAGCGTGCGCTCGCGCAGGCCGCCCGCCCGGCGATAGGCGTAATGCGCCTTGCCGGCCGTGAAAGCCGCCTCATAGGAAACGGTTTCCCTGCGCATGCGCAGCCAGCCGAAAGCGAGGTTCAATTCCAGTTCGCTGAGCGGCGACGTCGCAAGTTCCGACCAGACCACGGGATGGAGCACCAACTCGCCTTCCTGTGCGCAGCGCTTCAGCGCCGCCAGCGACCAGACCCGCTGCGGCCGGTCAGGTCCGAGAATGTCGATCAGGACATTGGTATCAACGAGGGTCGAGGTCATCGCGCGGCCCCCGCAGCCATTCGAAATACTCGTCCGGCGTCATGCCATCCAAATCCCATGTGCCCTGCACGCTGGCGGCCCACGCCTCGAAATCCTCGAAGTCGGCCTTGCCGTCACCGACCTTGACCAGCATCACGCCGTCTTTGGAGACAACGAAATCCACCTCCGACCCGGGCTCGATGGCGAGCCGGTCGCGGATATCCTTCGGGATCGTCACCTGACCCTTTTCCGTCACACGCATGGTAATACCTCTGAGGTATTACTTATCGCTGCAATAAGAACAAGTCAAGAACAAATCAGCCCGCAAGCTTGGCGAGGCGGCCGGAGAGGCCCTGGCGGTTGTGGGCGTGGCAGATGGCGATGGCAAGCGCGTCGGCCGCGTCGTTGCCGACGAAGGTGGCCTTGGGCATCAGCACCTTCAGCATCATGTGGATCTGCTGCTTCTCGCCATGGCCGACGCCGATCACCGCCTTCTTGACGGCGTTCGGCGCATATTCGGCAACGCGCAGGCCCGCGCGGGCCGGCACCAGCATGGCGATGCCGCGCGCCTGTCCGAGCTTCAGCGTCGCGGTCGCGTCCTTGTTGACGAAGGTCTGCTCGACGGCGGCCTCGTCGGGCTGGTAGCTGTGCACGATCTCGGCAAGCCCGTCATGCAACTGGCACAGACGCGAAGCGAGGTCCATGTCGCCGTCCGAGGTCACGGTGCCCGAGGCGACGAAGCGCAGCGAGTTGCCGAGCGTCTCGATAATGCCCCAGCCGGTGCGACGAAGCCCCGGATCGATGCCGATGATGCGAATCGTGTCCTGCATGGTCCAACCCTAATCCTGTCGAACGGACCCTGCCAGCGAAATGTGAACAAAACAAAAACAAAGCCATGCTTTGCAATTTCCGGAAAATCCTCGCTTGGATTTTAGAAAACTGAACCTACATGGGAGAGCGATCAAATTCCCTTACAAGAGGCCGCTCCCATGGTGCCCTTCTCCATCCTCGACCTGTCCCCGGTCATCGAAGGCGGCACCGTCGCCCAGTCGCTGGCAAATTCCCGCCGTCTGGCGCAGGAAGCCGAGGCGCATGGCTACAAGCGCTTCTGGCTCGCAGAGCATCACGGCATGCGCGGCATCGCCAGCGCCGCCACCTCCCTCGTCATCCAGCATGTCGCGGCGGGCACGGAAAAAATCCGCGTCGGTTCCGGCGGCATCATGCTGCCGAACCATTCGCCGCTCATCATCGCCGAACAGTTCGGCACGCTCGCCGCCCTCTTCCCCGGTCGCATCGACCTCGGCCTCGGCCGCGCCCCGGGCACGGACATGCGCACCGCGCAGGCGCTGCGCCGCAACCTCGACAGCGCCGCCAACAATTTCCCGCAGGACGTCATCGAGCTGATGCAGCTTATGGGACCGCCGAACCCGGAGCAGAAGGTCATCGCCGTGCCGGGCGCGAACAGCAACGTGCCCGTCTGGCTGCTCGGCTCCAGCCACTATTCGGCGCATCTGGCCGGTATGCTCGGCCTGCCCTTCGCCTTCGCCTCGCATTTCGCGCCGGACATGCTGCCGACGGCGCTGGAAATCTACCGCGAACGCTTCGAGCCGTCGCAATATCTCGACAAGCCGCATGCCATGGTGGGCGTGATGGGCGCGGCGGCCGACACGGATGCGCAAGCCGACCACCTCTTCACCTCCATGCAGCAATCCTTCGTGCGCCTGCGCCGCGGCACGCCGGACGCCTTCCCGCCGCCGGTCGAGAGCATGGATAGCCTCTGGAGCGAGCAGGAGCGCATCATGGTGGAGCACACGCTGCAATATGCCGTCGTCGGCGGGCCCGCGAAGATAGAACGCCGCATCGCCGATTTCCTGGCGCTGACCAAGGCGGACGAACTGATCGTCTCCATGCCGATCTACGACATGGAGGCGCGGGTGAAATCCCTGCGGCTCTTCGCCGGGGCGCAGCAGGCGCTTGCCAAGGCGGCATGACAAAAAGGCCGGAAGCGCGTCGCGCTCCCGGCCTTTCTCATTAAGCATCCGCCGTCGATCACGCCGAAAGCTTGGCCATGACCTCGTCGGAAACCTCGAAGTTCGAATAGACGTTCTGCACGTCGTCGTCGTCTTCCAGCGTGTCGATGAGCTTCATCAGCGACTGCGCCTTTTCCTCGTCGACCGGCACGGTGTTCTGCGCCTTCCAGATCGCCTTGACCGTCTCGGCTTCGCCGAGCGTGTCTTCCAGCGCCTTGGAAACGTCGCCGATATCCTCGAAGCCGCAGATGATCGTGTGGCCGTCCTCGTCCGTCGTCACGTCCTCGGCGCCGGCGTCGATTGCGGCTTCCATGACGGCGTCGGCGCTGCCGACCGAGAGCTTGTAGGTGATTTCGCCAACGCGATCGAAGGAGAAGGAGACCGAGCCGGTTTCACCGAGCGCCCCGCCGGCCTTGGAGAAGGTCGAGCGGACGGAGGAAGCGGTGCGGTTGCGGTTGTCGGTCAGCGCCTCGACGATGACGGCGACGCCGCCCGGGCCGTAACCCTCGTAGCGGACTTCCTCGTAGTTCTCGCTGTCTGCACCGGAAGCCTTCTTGATGGCGCGCTCGATATTGTCCTTGGGCATGGACTGTGCCTTGGCGTTCTGGATCGCCAGACGCAGGCGGGCGTTCATGGCCGGGTCGGGCAGGCCGGTCTTGGCCGCAACCGTGATTTCACGGGCGAGCTTGGAGAACATTTTCGACCGCACGGCGTCCTGCCGACCCTTGCGATGCATGATATTCTTGAACTGTGAATGGCCAGCCATGGCACCCCTGTCTTGGTTTGGCGCCCTTGATTTCGGTCGCCGGTCTTTGAGCGGGACAGGACGACCGCGGTGACGCGCCGGCCTGCTGCCCCGATTTTTGGAATGCCGCCTTATAATTTCATTGTCGCCGCGCGTCCAGCAGTCCCGGCGAACAAAGCGACAGAGCCGTTTCAGTCCGCTTTTGTGCGGGCGCGGCTGAGCAGGAACGAGTGGCCGTCATTGCGCTCGCAGGTCAAACCCGTGCGCTCGGAGTAGCAGGTGAAGGGCCCGCCGCGCCAGACCTCGCCGTAGTCGAGGGTCTTCTCAGCGCTACAGCAGCCCTGGTCGCCGACATCGGAAAGCACCCGGCCCTTGCCGCTGCGGCCGAGAATGGCGCGCACATATTTCGGCTCGATCCGGTCACAGGAAAGCTCCGGCCCGCCATCCTCCGGCTCATAGACGTCGGTTCCGCCCTCGGGAATGTAGATGCAGCCGATATTGCCGGAGGGCATGATGAATTCGTCCGCGACGCCAAGGCCGCGCGCCGGGGCCTTCTCCACCGGCTGTTTGCCCGTTTCGCGCGGCTGGCTGGATTCCACTGCCGGCTCGCCGGGCGTCGGCGCGCCGCTGGCAAGGGCCACGCTGCAGGAAAGGAAAAGGACGGGCAAGGCAGGCAGAAGACGCAGCATCGCAAGGCTCCGGTATCGAATGCCCGGGAGAATACGAATCCCCCGGCCGTTCGGCAAGCGGTGCGCGCCGCGCGAAACTCAGCGCCAGAAATCCGGCACCGTCTCGGCAAGGCGCGGGCCGAGGCGCAGCGGCGCGACCTTCTCGGCAAGCCCCGTACGGTCGGAAATCTCGACCGCCATCCCGCAGATCGTGGCGGGGCCGGACGCCGCCTCGAAACGGCCCTTGGGCATTTTCGAGATGAAGCGGTTCAGCGGCTCTTCCTTGTCCATGCCGAGCGAAGAATCGTAGTCGCCGCACATGCCGGCATCGGACATATAGGCGGTGCCGCCGTTGAGAATCTGGCAATCGGCGGTCGGCACATGGGTATGCGTGCCGACGACGACGCTGGCGCGCCCGTCGACGAAATGGCCGAAGCACTGCTTCTCGCTCGTCGCTTCCGCATGGAAATCGAAGATGACCGCATCGGCCTGCTCGCCGAGCGGGCAGGAGGCGAGGATCGTTTCCCCCGCCGTGAAGGGATCGTCCAGCTCGGGATGCATGAAGACGCGGCCCATGATGTTGGCGACGAGCACGCGCGCACCGTTGCGGGCAATGAAGAGGTTCGCACCGCGGCCGGGCGTGCCGGCCGGATAATTGGCGGGGCGCAGGAACTGATCGTGCCGACCGGCAAAGCCGACGGCCTCCTTCTGGTCCCAGACATGGTTGCCTGTCGTCACCACGTCTGCACCGGCATTGACCGTCTCAAGGAAGATATCCTCCGTGATGCCGAAGCCGCCGGCGGCGTTCTCTCCGTTGACGACGACGAAATCCAGCCTGAAATCGCTGATCAGGCCCGGCAGGCGCTCCCAGACGGCCGTCCGCCCGGTCTTGCCCACCATGTCGCCGAGAAAGAGAAAACGCATCGATCTGCCTTATGAAACCTGTTGGAACATGCTGAGGCCGCTTTCCGTGAGAATGCCATCGAGGGGCACGTCATGCGGCTCGGCGGGTACTGATGCCACTTCCTGGCAGTCGAACGCAATGCCGATGAGCTTCGGCACGCGGCCTTTCGCCTTGAGGCGGTCGATCGCCCGGTCGTAATGCCCCGCGCCATAGCCGATGCGATGCCCGGTCCGGTCGAAGGCGGAGAGCGGCACGAGCAGGATATCCGGGTCGAGTACCGCCGCTTCCGGCCCCGGGCCGGTGGTGCCGAAGCCGGTCTTCACGACCGGCGCGCCGACGACGAGTTCACGGAAGACGATGGTCTCGCGGTCGAGCACCACCGGCAGGCAGAGCCGCGCGCCGCGGCTGCGCAGATGCGCCATCAGCGGCCGGATATCCGCCTCCGAGCGGATCGGCCAGAAGCCGGAAATCACCGTGCCGGGATCGAATGCGATGCGGTCGCCCGCAAGCTCGACCATGGCGAGGCTGCCCTCGATGCGTGTCTCGGGCGTCATCGCATCGCGCAGCGCCAGCCGCTCGTTGCGGATCGCCGCCTTCTGTTCCTTGGGGGTCGTGTGGGTCGTCACGGGTCGCTCCAGCTTGTCTGCCGTGGCTTACCAGCTAGCAGCGCCGAAAGGCAAATCCGCCTCGCTTTGCGACATGACAGGCCCCTGTCCCACGATGGCACAGTGCGGCGCAAAACGGCCGCCTGCCGTTAAGCATCGGCACAGCTTGTACTTTCCCCACCGCCCGCGCGCCCTTAAGGCGGGCGCATGATGCCCCCGGAAAATACCCCTTCTTCCCCGCCGGAACTGACCGAAATCGAGAAACGGTGCCTCAGCCTTGCCGCCAACGGCAGGACGCCGACCGATATCGTGCGTGAATTCGACCTGACCACCGCATGCGTGAACGATATCCTGCGAAGCGCCGTCGAAAAGCTCGGCGCCCGCAACATCGTCGGCGCGATCACCCGCGCCGCGCGGCTCAATCTGCTCTAGCGCTTTGTCTTGCCCGCATCGTCCGCCGCCGAAGCGATCTCGCTTCGGCCGGAAATGCTTTAGACAGCGCCATCTTCCGCGAGGCGCAGCATGGCCATCGCCGCCCCCTCGTCGGTGATCAGCGTGTTGCAGCCGACGCGGCGGATCGTGGCGCGGATGGCCGGCGCACGGTGCGCGCCGCCGGAGACCAGCACGATATGCCGCGCCTTCTTCACCGTATCGAGGTCGATGGACATGACGCGGTGGCGGATCGGGTGATCGATGGTACGGCCCTCGGCATCGAGGAAATTGCACATCGTATCGCACACGCAGCCGGCGGCGATCAGTTCGTCAAGCTCATGACGGGCGATGAAGTCGCGCGACAGCGAGCTTGCCCGCGGGCCGATATCGCCGCAGCTCACCACGGCGATATCCATGTTCTCGGCGAGATCGAACAGCGTCTTCAGGCCGCATTTCTCGATGAGGCTGCGCTTGGTCTCGCCGCTGTCGACCAGAAGCGGCGCAAGGAACAGGTAGCATTCCGCCCCAAGCTGGCTCGCGAGCTGCCAGGTATATTCGATAGGATTGATATGGTGCGCTTCCACCACGCCCCCGAGCAGCGAGACGACCTTGACGCGCTCGCGCCGCGCGGGGCGGAAGCTGGCAAGCGAGGCCGTCAGCGTGCGCCCCCAGCCGACACCGACGGTGCAATCGTCCGGGATCGCCTCCGTGAGGAACTGGCCGAGCGCGAGGCCGACGCTCTTGGCCGTCGCCTCCGCGCTGTTCGCCGCCGGCACCACCACCGCCTCGTCCAGTCCGTAGGCCTTTTCCAGCCGCACGGCGAGTTCGACGCAATCGGCAATGCCCTCGTTGATCCAGATCTGCACCTCGGAGCGCTTCAGCGCCTCGTCGAGCATGCGAATGACGGTGGTGCGGCTGACGCCGATCTTCTCCGCCACGTCCTTCTGGGTAAGGCCCTGATTGTAATAGAGCCACGCCGCCCGCAGCCGGAGCGCCGCCGACTCCGAATAGGCCGTGTGTGTGTCGCGCCGAAGCCTTGCCACGTCGTCTCCCTCTGTCCGCTTTCGTCCGGGCGACCTTAGCACATCCGGCGAGGAATGCGACATATGTTCAGAAGATTAAGCAAAAGTGCTTGACTTTCGCCCAGGAAGCCACCAATAGTCCGCCCATATCTGCTGGCGGTATTCCGCCGGCGGATGGAGCGTGCCAACGCATGCGGCGGCCGAAACGGAAGCACGGCAGCCCATGCGCTTTCACGGGAACAATGGAGGAGGGCCTGGCGTTTCCCAGAAACGCCGCCCGGCAACAACTTTCGGGATTTCGGATATGACGTCCAAGCTTGAACAACTGCGCGCGATGACGACCGTGGTGGCCGATACCGGCGATATCGAAGCCGTTCGCCGCCTGAAGCCGGTCGATTGCACGACCAACCCCACCATCGTCCTGAAGGCGCTCGGCACGCCGGCCTTTGCCGACGCGGTGACGGAAGCGGTCCGCTGGGGCCAGTCGCAGGGCGGAAATCGCGAGGGCGTCGTCTCGGCCGTCGCCGACCGCCTCGCCATCTCGGTCGGCGCGGCGCTTGCCGAACTCGTGCCCGGCCGCGTCTCGACGGAAGTCGACGCCGACCTTTCCTTCGACACCGAAGCCTCCATCGCCAAGGCCCGCGAGATCGTCAAGGCCTATGACGCGCGCGGCATTTCCCGCGACCGCATCCTCATCAAGCTCGCCTCCACCTGGGAAGGCATCCGCGCCGCGGAAGTGCTGCAGAAGGAAGGCATCGACTGCAACCTGACGCTGCTCTTCAACCAGGCCCAGGCCATCGCCTGCGCCGATGCCGGCGTCTTCCTCATCTCGCCCTTCGTCGGCCGCATTCTCGACTGGCACGTCAAGGCCTCGGGCAAGACCTTCACGGCCGAGGAAGACCCGGGCGTGCTCTCCGTCCGCGCGATCTACGACTACTACAAGTCCAACGGCATCAACACGATCGTCATGGGCGCCTCCTTCCGCAACACGGGCGAGATCGAAGCGCTGGCCGGCTGCGACCGCCTGACGATCAGCCCGGCCCTGCTGGAAGAACTCGACGCCGCTGAGGGTACGCTCGAGCGCAAGCTCTCGCCGGAAAAGGCCGCCAAGGTCTCGCCGGTCAAGATCGACGAAAAGGCCTTCCGCTGGATGCTGAACGAAGACGCCATGGCCACCGAAAAGCTCTCCGAAGGCATCCGCGCCTTTGCCAAGGACCTCGGCAGCCTGCGCGCGATGATCGACAAGGAACTGAAGGCCGCAGCGTAAAGCGCCCGCGCCAAAACACGAAGGCCGCCCAGGGGGCGGCCTTTTTCGTTCGGCAGCGGTTTTGGAAAGTGCGATCCACGGCGACCGATGGAGGTTTACGATCCTGGGTGCCTACAAACGTAGGTGGGCACCGTGTGACCAAGCCCACGGGCCGGGTCAGGGACAGCTCCCTTTGGATCGAGTATGGCCCCAGGGATTGTGGTTCCTGTCGGGAAGCGCAGAACGCATCCGATATATAGGATGAAAGCCATGCTTTCGCCAGTGGCAATTCCTGCAGCATTTCCAGCAAATGCACGAAGCGGTTTGGCGTCTGAGATCGCGCGAAGGCCGGATCAGTTGGCGGACGGCTTGCCGTTGAGCTTGGCAGCCATGCCCTGGATCTGGCTGGTGAGTTCGCCCAGCGCCTGCGCGATGGCTTCCTCGTTGCGGGAAACCTCGCCCATCACGCCCTCGCGGCCCTTGCGCAGCGACTCGGCTTCCTTTTCCAGCTTTTCGAGGCGGCGGGTGACGTCGTTCAGCTCGTCCATCACCATGATGCCGGCCATGACGGTCAGGCGCAGGTCGCCGATCTCGCCGAACTGGCTCTTCAGGTGACCGACATAGCGATCGAAGCCGGCGGCAAGCTCTTCGAGATGCCCCTCCTGACCTTCCTCGCAGGCCATGCGATAGGCCTTGCCGTCGATCTGTACCGTTACCTGAGCCATGCCGTCACTTTCTGTTGGGATTAGCGGTCGAGCACGGCCCGGATGGTTTCCATGGCCGTGACCAGCCGGCGGGAAACCTCGCGGTTCACCTCTTCCAGGCGGTTGGCGCGGAATTCGGACTGGTCGAGTTCCTGGGCGAGCCGCGAGCGGTCGGCATTCACCCGCCGCACTTCGCCCTCCACCTCGCCGTGGTCGCGCTCCCGGTCGAAGCGCATGTCGAGCGCATTGTCGAGGCTTGCAAGAGCCCTGCGGAGCTCCTCGATTGCTGCCCTGACTGTTTCCCCGTTGGTCATAAAGCCTTCACCGGCACTCTCAAAAAACGCGAATCGCCGCCGCCAGCGCCGGTTCTCTTCCTTTGACAGTATTCAACTGCGGGCCCGAGCGTCAACAGCCGGGCGCGACCGGCCCGGAACGGCGCTGTGGATCAGCCGTCACAAGGGGCGAAAACGGCCTGCGGCGCATTCATGCGAAAACGCTGAAAAAGTCCGTGGAACCGGCGCGCAAACGCCGCAGGAACCGCCGAATTCGTTGACTCCGACTGTGCACCTGCTATGTGTCACCCCGCTTCCAACCGATCCCCCTGAACGGCATCGGCCCTGACACCCCGAAGAAGACGGAACAGTCATGATCTCTCGCGAAAAACACGACCGGATGGCGAATGCAATTCGCTTCCTTTCCATGGATGCCGTGGAAAAGGCGAACTCCGGCCACCCCGGCCTGCCGATGGGCGCAGCAGACATTGCAACGGTTCTTTTCACCCGCTTCCTGTCCTTCGATCCGAAGACCCCGTCCTGGCCGAACCGCGACCGCTTCGTCCTGTCGGCCGGCCACGGCTCGATGCTTCTCTACTCGCTGCTCTATCTGACGGGCTACGAGGACATCACGATCGACGAGATCAAGAATTTCCGCCAGCTCGGCGCCAAGACGGCCGGCCACCCGGAATACGGCCACGCCGCCGGCATCGAGACGACCACGGGTCCGCTCGGTCAGGGCATCGCCAACGCCGTCGGCATGGCGCTTGCCGAACGCAAGCTGCGCGACGAGTTCGGCTCCGACCTCATCGAGCACTATACCTACGTGCTCGCCGGTGACGGCTGCCTCATGGAGGGCATCAGCCAGGAAGCGATCTCGCTTGCCGGCCACCTGAAGCTCAACAAGCTCATCGTCTTCTGGGACGACAACAACATCTCGATCGACGGCCCGATCTCCATTGCCGACTCGACCGACCAGCACGCCCGCTTCCGCGCCAGCCAGTGGCACACCATCGCCGTCGACGGCCATGATCCGGAGGCCATCGCCGCCGCCATCGAGGAAGCCCAGAAGTCCGACAAGCCGACCATGATCGCCTGCAAGACGACCATCGGCTTCGGCGCGCCGAACAAGGCCGGCACGCACAAGGTCCACGGCTCGCCGCTCGGCGCGGACGAGATCGCCGCCACCCGCAAGGCGCTGAACTGGGAATCGGAAGCCTTCGTCGTTCCCTCCGACGTGCTCGACGCCTGGCGCCTCGCCGGTCTGCGCTCCACCAAGGCGCACAAGGAATGGGAAGGCCGCCTCGAAAAGACGGAAGCCGAGAAGAAGGCACAGTTCGTCCGCCGCTTCGCCGGCGACCTCGAAGGCAGCCTCGATTCCGCCATCGCCGCCTACAAGAAGAAGCTCGCCGAAACCAAGCCGAACCCGGCCACCCGCAAGGCTTCGGAAGACGCGCTCGAAGTCATCAACGGCGTGCTGCCGGAAACCATCGGCGGCTCCGCCGACCTGACCGGCTCCAACAATACCAAGACCAGCCAGACCAAGTCGATCACCCCGACCGACTTCTCCGGCCGCTACATCCACTACGGCGTGCGCGAGCACGGCATGGCGGCCGCGATGAACGGCATGGCGCTGCATGGCGGCCTCATCCCCTATTCCGGCGGCTTCCTGATCTTCTCGGACTATTGCCGTCCGTCGATCCGCCTCGCCGCCCTGATGGGCATTCGCGTCATCCACGTCCTGACGCACGATTCCATCGGCCTCGGCGAAGACGGCCCGACGCACCAGCCGGTCGAGCACATGGCGGCGCTGCGCGCCATCCCGAACCTGCTCGTCTTCCGCCCGGCCGACGCCACGGAAACGGCCGAGTGCTGGCAGCTTGCGCTGGAAAGCCACAACCGCCCGTCCGCCATCGCGCTGACGCGCCAGAACCTGATGCCGGTCCGCCTGGAATATGAGGAAGAGAACCTCTGCGCCCGCGGCGCTTACGATCTCGTCTCGGCCAGCGACGCCCAGGTGACGATCTTCGCCACCGGCTCGGAAGTCGAGATCGCCGTGAAGGCCCAGCAGGCCCTCTCGGCCAAGGGCATTTCCACCCGCGTCGTCTCGGTTCCCTGCGTCGAGCTCTTCGCCGAGCAGCCGGAAGCCTACCAGCAGGCCGTCATCGGCAATTCGCCGGTCAAGATCGCCGTCGAAGCCGGCATCCGCCAGGGCTGGGATCACTTCATCGGCTCGGACGGCATCTTCGTCGGCATGTCCTCCTTCGGCGCCTCCGGCCCGTACAAGGAGCTCTACAAGCACTTCGGCATCACGCCGGAAGCCGTCGTCGCCGCCGCGGAAGCCAAGCTCGCCTGATTGCCCCAGGGCGCGGCTCCCCGGCCGCGCCTCACCTCGCAAAGTTCATCCATAGGGAGAGACCCGAAATGACTGTGAAAGTTGCCATCAACGGTTTTGGCCGCATCGGCCGCAACGTGCTGCGCGCCATCGTCGAGTCCGGCCGCACCGACATCGAGGTCGTTGCCGTCAACGACCTCGGCCCGGTCGAGACCAATGCGCATCTCGTTCGCTATGACTCCGTCCACGGCAAGTTCCCGGGCACCGTCACCGTTTCCGGCGACACCATCGACGTCGGCCGCGGCCCGATCCGCGTCACCGCCATCCGCGACCCGAAGGAACTGCCCTGGGGCGACGTCGACATCGCGCTGGAATGCACCGGCCTCTTCACCACCAAGGAAAAGGCCTCCGCACACCTCGCGAACGGCTCGAAGCGCGTCATCGTCTCGGCCCCGTGCGACAATGCCGACAAGACCATCGTCTACGGCGTCAACCACAACACGCTGACCAAGGACGACCTCGTCATCTCCAACGCCTCGTGCACGACGAACTGCCTTGCACCGGTCGCCTACGTTCTCGACAAGGCCTTCGGCATCGAGAAGGGCTACATGACGACGGTTCACTCCTACACGGGTGACCAGCCGACGCTCGACACCATGCACAAGGACCTGTATCGCGCCCGCGCCGCAGCCCTGTCCATGATCCCGACCTCGACCGGCGCCGCCAAGGCCGTCGGCCTCGTGCTGCCGCAGCTCAAGGGCAGGCTGGACGGCTCGGCCATCCGCGTGCCGACCCCGAACGTCTCGGTCGTCGACCTGAAGTTCGTGCCGAAGCGCAACGTCACCGCTGAAGAAGTCAACGCCGCCATCAAGGAAGCCGCAGAAGGCGAACTGAAGGGCATCCTCGACTACGTCACCGGCCCGCTCGTCTCGATCGACTTCAACCACGACAGCAATTCGTCGAACTTCGCCGCCGACCAGACCAAGGTCCTCGACGGCAACCTCGTTCGTATCCTCTCCTGGTACGACAACGAGTGGGGCTTCTCGAACCGCATGTCCGACACGGCGGTTGCCCTCGGCAAGCTGATCTAATCGGAAACACGAAACACCCGGGCAGCGATGTCCGGGTGTTTTTTCTTGACCAGACGTCACATTCAGGAGCCGTGCCATGACCTTCAAGACCCTCGACAACCTCACCGATATCGCCGGCAAGCGCGTGCTCGTTCGCGTCGATCTCAACGTGCCGGTCAAGGACGGCAAGGTCACCGATGCGACCCGCATCGAGCGCGTCGCGCCGACCATTCAGGAACTTTCCAAGAAGGGCGCAAAGGTCGTCCTGCTCGCCCATTTCGGCCGCCCGAAGGGTGAGGTCGTCGCCGACATGTCGCTGCAGCAGATTCTTCCCGCCGTGAACGACGTCCTCGGCGCCAAGGTCCATTTCGCCGCCGACTGCATCGGCGAGCCGGCCGCAGCCGCCATCGCCGCCATGGCGAACGGCGATATCCTGCTTCTCGAAAACACCCGCTTCCACAAGGGCGAAGAGAAGAACAATCCCGATTTCACCGCCGCGCTCGCCGCAAACGGCGACATCTACGTCAACGACGCCTTCTCGGCCGCCCACCGCGCCCATTCCTCGACGGAAGGCCTTGCCCATCTCCTGCCCGCCTATGCCGGCCGCACCATGCAGGCCGAGCTGGAGGCGCTGGAAAAGGGCCTCGGCAACCCGGCCCGCCCGGTCGTCGCCATCGTCGGCGGCGCGAAGGTCTCCACCAAGATCGACCTGCTCATGAACCTCGTGAAGAAGGTCGACGCGCTGGTCATCGGCGGCGGCATGGCGAACACGTTCCTGGCCGCCCGCGGCACTGATGTCGGCAAGTCGCTCTGCGAGCATGACCTCGCCGACACCGCCAAGCAGATCATGATAGAGGCCGCCACGGCGACCTGCGCCATCGTGCTGCCGGAAGACGGCGTCGTCGCCCGCGAGTTCAAGGCCAATGCCGAGAACGAAGTGGTCGACGTCAACGCCATTCCCGCCGATGCCATGATGCTCGATGTCGGCCCGAAGACGATCGAGGCGGTCAATGCCTGGATCTCGCGCGCTTCGACGCTCGTCTGGAACGGCCCGCTCGGCGCTTTCGAAATCGCCCCCTTCGACACCGCGACGGTCTCTGCCGCAAAGCACGCGGCAGCCGAGACCAAGGCCGGCAAGCTCGTCTCCGTCGCCGGCGGCGGCGATACGGTCGCGGCCCTCAACCATGCCGGCGTCGCCGACGATTTCACCTATGTCTCGACCGCCGGCGGCGCGTTCCTCGAATGGATGGAAGGCAAGCCGCTGCCGGGCGTCGATATCCTGCGCCAGCAGAAATAAGCGAAAGCCCTTGCGCTCCGGCACGGATCACCTACATTCCTTCTATCGTCAACGTTCAGAAAGGAAGGTGATCCGATGTCTAGTGAGAATTTGGCTCTGGCCGCGGGCATGGGAAAAGTGGTGACGAAAGCGGGGCAGCCCTCGCTCTGAACCCACCTTCCTGCGGGCCGCAAGGCCCGGGTCCGTGCCGGACCAGACCTCATGGGGGCCACCTTCGGGTGGCCCTTTTGCGTTTCAGGGCCGGATGAGCACCGTCAGCATCATCAGCCCGATGGCGACCACCGCGATCTTCCAGAAATCCGCGCGCCGACGCAGCCCCGGCAGGCCGATGGGCCGGATGAGATGCAGCAGCATGGCAGCGATGAGAAGTGCGGGCAGGATTTTCGACATGACGGCCTTTCGGGCCCCTTCCTGTCACACCTCAGACACTTTTCCAAGCGATCAGCGCATGGCGTGAAAATCGCGCCGACGTCGCCTTTGCATCTGGCAATCGGCAACAGGTGCGCTATTCCTTTCCCATCGGCGAACAAGCGAAAATCACATGCGAAAAAACCTCCTATCCGTCTTCGCGCTTCTCCTGGGAACCCTGTTCCTTTTCCTGGGCAACGGCCTGCATGGCCTGCTGCTTCCCATGCGCGGCGCCTTCGAGGGCTATGAGACGACGATGCTCGGCCTGCTCGGCACGTCCTGGGCGACGGGCTTCGTGCTGGGCTGCCTGCTGGCGCCGACCGTCGTCAAGCGCATCGGCCATGTGCGCGCCTTTTCCGGCTTCGCCTCGCTCATCGCCATCATCGCGCTTCTGACGGGCATGATCGTCGATCCCTTCTGGTGGATCGTGCTGCGCGCCGTCACCGGCTTTTCCATCGCCGGCACGTCGATGATCATCGAAAGCTGGCTGAACGAGCGCGCGACGAACGAGAGCCGCGGCCTGATCTTCTCGCTCTATATCGCCATCACGCTGGTCGGCACGGTCGGCGGTCAGATGACCGTCGCGCTCGGCGACGTCACGACCCCCATGCTCTTCATGGTCGCGGGCATTCTCTACTGCCTCGCCATGCTGCCGACGACACTGTCGACCGCCGCCTCGCCCCAGCCGCTGAAGCAGGTCAAGCTCGATATCCCCGCCCTCTTCCGGACTTCGCCCATCGCCTGCGTCGGCATCGTGCTGATCGGCATCGCCAACGGCGCCTTCGGCACGCTCGGCGCGGTCTTCGGCGCCAATGCCGGCCTCTCTTCCAGCAACATCGCCTTCATGATGAGTATCGCCATCTTCGCCGGCGCTGTCATGCAGCTTCCCGCCGGCCGCATCTCCGACCGCATGGACCGGCGCATCGTGCTCGCCGTGCTCTCGGCCATCGCCGCCGCCGCCGGCCTTGCGCTCTTCATCTTCCAGCCGGCCTCCGTGCCCGTCCTCCTGGCGCTGACCGCCCTCTACGGCGCGATGGCGAACGCCCTCTATCCGATCGCCGTATCGCACGCCAACGACTTCGCCAGCCCCGAGGACTTCGTGAAGGTCTCCGGCGGCCTGCTGCTGCTCTACGGCGTCGGCACGATCATCGGCCCGACGCTCGGCGGCCCGATCATGTCGTCCGTCGGCCCCTATGCGCTCTTCATGGTCACCTGCTGGGCGCATATCCTCATCACGGCCTACGCCATCTTCCGCAGCCGCCGCCGCGCCGCGCTGCCGGCCGAGATGCGCGAGACCTACACGACCATCAATCCCGGCACGCTCACCACGCCGGAAAGCCTTCAGCTTTCGCCGCGCGCCCTGCCCCAGCCGCAGGCCGCCGACGAGCAACAGGAGGAACGCACCGCATGAGCCTCTTCGACGACGACCGCCCGCAGAAGAAGACCGCGCATGAGATCGGCAGCGACCTGTCGCTGCTTTCCGTCGATGAGCTTGCCGCGCGCATAGACCTGCTGCGCGCGGAAATCGACCGTCTCGAATCGGAAAAGACAAAGAAGGGCGCAAGCCGTTCGGCGGCCGAGAGCCTGTTTCGCTGACCCTCATCAGGTCACCGGTCTTGCCGAAAAGGCACAGACGGCGGCGAAACGACAATAGAGTTAACCGGCCATTAAACCTTACCTGCTATTACCTGCACATCCGGTCCTTCCGGCTTCAGACATTTCCACCCCTTTGGGTTTGCGTCTGATTTTTCCCCTGTTTTACCTTGAGAGCCGCTTTCCGCGGCTCTTTTTTTATTTGCAACGCCCCGTCCGCGCCCCCTGTCCCGAAAGAATTGTGGAGATTAACCCTTTCTTAAGAATACCCTTGCGCGAATTAGGTTATGGCATCATCTTCTAGCCACAGACCGGCCACTTGGAACACCACGGGCCGACCTTCCGTTACCTGCAAGTGATGCGTTCAACAGGGAAGAAACCATGTCCGAAAGAGGATTGAATACCGTCAGCTTCGCTGGCCATGTTGCGTCGTCGGCGCAGTTCAAGTCCCTGTACGCCGAGGGCATGGGTCTGGTCGAGGAAACCGCGAGCTATCTCGACGGCGTCGGCCGTCAGGCCTCCAAGGTCCTGCCGCGCATGGCCTCGGTGCTCTATGCGGCGGAATCGATGCGCCTCACCACCCGCCTCATGCAGATGGCCTCCTGGCTCCTGCTCCAGCGCGCCGTCAACAATGGCGAGATGAGCCGCGACCAGGTGCTTTCGGAAAAGAACAAGGTCCGCCTCGACAGCTTCAACGTCGACAAGACCGCGCCCGGCTGGAACGACCTGCCGGAAGCCTTCCGCGACCTCATCGAGCGCTCGCTGCGCCTGCAGAACCGCGTCGCCCTGCTCGACCGCGAGATCTACCGTCCACAGGAAGTCCAGACCTTCCAGCCGGACAACCAGAACAGCGTCCAGGCCCAGATCAACCTGCTGCAGACCGCCTTCGGCAACAACTGATCGGCACGCACGCAGACCGATATGCAAGACCCGGCTCCGGCCGGGTTTTTTGTTGCCTGCGCATAAGCTGAGGGACACGCCAAACAACAAAAAACCCGGCCGGAGCCGGGTTTTTCGAAATCCGCCGCAAGGCAGGAAGCAGATTAGAGGCCGAGACCTTCGAAGCGCTTCTTGAACTTGGAAACGCGGCCGCCACGGTCCAGCATCTGCTGGTTGCCGCCGGTCCAGGCCGGGTGCGACTTCGGGTCGATTTCGAGGTTCATCGTTGCGCCAGCCGAACCCCAGGTCGAGCGGGTTTCGTACTCGGTGCCGTCGGTCATCACGACCTTGATGGTGTGGTAGTCGGGATGGATATCAGCCTTCATGACACTCTTCCTGCTTGTTCCGGGGGCCATTTGTCGCAATGGATTGCGACAGCGAGGCCAAAGACGTAAATGAAGCCGCGGTCGGTCGGACCTACGGCTTCCCAATTCGATGGCGAGCCTATACATGAAGGCCGTCTGGATAACAAGAGCCGAAAGACAATTCGTGCCGCAAGGCGCTGGAAACGGGGGTATGGTGTCCACAGACAAAGATCACGCCGCGCAGGAAAAGCCCGCGCGCCAGAACATGCGTCCGCTGGGCAGGCTCGCTCCCTATCTTCGCCGCTATCGTGGCCTCGTCGCCGGGGCGCTCGTCGCGCTCGTGCTCGCCGCCGTCACCACGCTCATCCTGCCGATCGCCGTGCGCCGCATGATCGACCACGGCTTCTCGGGCGCCGATGCCGGCTTCATCAACACCTATTTCATGATGCTCTTCGCGCTCGCCGGCTTGCTCGCGCTCGCCAGCGCCCTGCGCTACTACTTCGTCATCACGCTGGGCGAGCGCATCGTCGCGGACCTGCGCCGCGACGTCTTCGCCCACGTTACGAAGCTCTCCCCCGCCTTCTTCGACGTCAACCAGTCCGGCGAGATCGTCTCGCGGCTGACGGCCGATACGACGCAGATCAAGTCCGCCGTCGGGGCCACCGCCTCGGTCGCGCTGCGCAACCTGATCCTCTGCCTCGGCGCCATCGCCATGATGGTCTATACCAGCCCGAAGCTCTCCAGCCTCGTCATCGCCGCCATTCCCGTCATCGTCTTCCCGCTTGTCGCCTTCGGCCGCTCCGTGCGCCGCCGCTCGCGCGAGGCGCAGGACATGCTGGCCGCCGCCTCCGCCTATGCCGGCGAGGCCATCGGCGCGACCCGCACGCTGCAGGCCTTCAACGCGGAGGAGGCCGCCCGCGCCCGCTTCTTCGGCACGGTCGAGAACGCCTACGAGGCCGCCCGCTCGGCCATCCGCGCCCGCTCGCTGCTGACGGGCTTCGCCATCGCCATGATCTTCGGCTCCGTCGTCGCCGTGCTCTGGTTCGGCGCACGCGACGTGCTCTCCGGCACGCTTTCGGCCGGCACGCTCGGCCAGTTCCTGCTCTACGCCGTCTTCGCCGCCGGCAGCCTCGGCGCGCTGTCCGAGGTCTGGGGCGAGCTGTCGCAGGCCGCAGGCGCCGCCGAGCGCCTGACCGAACTTCTCGCCGAGCCCCCGGCAATCACCGCGCCCGCCAACCCGGTCGCCCTGCCCGTTCCCGCGCGCGGCGAGCTGGCGTTCAGGGACGTCCACTTCTCCTATCCCGCCCGCCCCGGCTACCGCAGCATCAATGGCCTCAGCTTCGCCGTGAAGCCCGGCGAGACCGTCGCCGTCGTCGGCCCCTCGGGCGCCGGCAAGAGCACCATCCTCTCGCTCGTCCTGCGCTTCTACGATCCCGATTCCGGCAGCGTGCTGCTCGACGGCGTGGACCTTCGCGCCGCCGATCCGGAAGCGCTGCGCCGCCGCATCGCGCTGGTGCCGCAGGACGTGACGATCTTCGCCGCGACGATCCGCGACAACATCGCCTTCGGCATGGACAATGTCAGCGACGAGGCAGTCCGCGCCGCCGCCCGCGCGGCGCAGGCGGAAGAATTCATCGACCGGCTCGACAAGGGCTACGACACGATGGTCGGCGAGCGCGGCGTCACGCTCTCCGGCGGCCAGCGCCAGCGCATCGCCATTGCCCGCGCCATCGTGAAGGACGCCCCCCTCCTGCTGCTCGACGAAGCCACCTCCGCGCTCGATGCGGAAAGCGAGACGCTGGTGCAGAAGGCGCTCGACGGCCAGATGGGCAAGCGCACGACCATCGTCATCGCCCACCGCCTCGCCACCGTCCTCAAGGCCGACCGCATCCTCGTGATGGAGCATGGCCGCATCGTCGAGGAGGGCACGCACCAGTCGCTCATCCGCCAGGATGGCCTCTATGCCCGCCTCGCCCGGCTGCAATTCGATCACGGCGGCCAGGCGTTCCTCGGCGAGGAACAGGCCGCCGTCTGAGCAAGGCTCAGGCGCCGACCGCCCTGCCCGCGACACGGCCGGAGAAGAGGCACCCGCCGAGGAACGTGCCCTCCAGCGCGTTATAGCCATGCAGGCCGCCGCCCCCGAAGCCGGCGGCCTCGCCCGCCGCGTAAAGCCCCGGCACCGGCCTGCCGGAAAGCTCCAGCACGCGGCCCGAAAGATCGGTCTGGAGACCGCCCAGCGTCTTGCGCGTCAGGATGTTGAGCCGCACCGCGATCAGCGGCCCGGCCTTGGGATCGAGCAGGCGGTGGGGTTTGGCCGTGCGCATCAGCTTGTCGCCGAGATAGGCGCGCGCGCCGCGGATCGCCGTCACCTGCGCATCCTTGGAGAAGGCGTTTTCGATCTCCCGGTCGCGCGCCTCCACCTCGGCCCTGACCCTCACCACGTCCAGCAGCGGCTCGTCGGTCAGCGCGTTCATGGCGGAAACGAGGTCTCCCAGATCGTTGCGCACCACGAAATCCGCCCCCTTGTCCATGAAGGCCTGCACGGGGCCGGGCGGGTTCTTGCCGAGACGCTTCAGGAGAAGCGGGATATTCTTGCCGGTGAGGTCCGGATTCTGCTCCGAGCCGGAAAGGGCGAATTCCTTCTTGATGATCGCTCGCGTCAGGATGAACCAGCTATGGTCATACCCGGTGGCGCGGATCGCCTTCAGCGTTCCCAGCGTATCGAAGCCCGGCATGGCCGGAGTCGAAAAGCGCCGCCCGCGCGCATCGAGCCAGAGCGACGACGGACCGGGCAGGATGCGGATGCCGTGGCCGGGCCAGATCGGGTCCCAGTTTCGCAGGCCCTCCGTATAGTGCCACATCCGGTCGCCATTGATGACGGAGCCGCCGGCCTGCTGCGCGATTCCCAGCATGCGCCCGTCGACATGGGCCGGCACGCCGCTCACCATGAAGCCCGGCGGCTCCCCGAGGCGGTCGCGCGGCCAGTTCTGCCGCACCAGATCGTGATTGCCGCCGATCCCGCCGGACGACACCAGCACCGCGCCGGCACGGAGGCTGAAATCGCCGACGACCTCCCGTGAGGTCGAGCGCCCGCGCTCCGCCGCATCCGGCGCCAGCACCGCGCCATGAGCGCCGACGACCGCGCCATTCTCGACGATCAGCCCGTCGACGCGATGGCGGAAGCGGAAGGCGAGTGTGCCGGAGGCGCGAAGCTCCTGCGCGCGGCGAAGGAAGGGCGCCAGCACGCCGGGACCGGTGCCCCAGGTGACATGGAAGCGCGGCACGGAATTGCCGTGGCCGGTGGCAAGGCCGCCGCCCCGCTCCGCCCAGCCGACGACCGGGAACCAGCGCATGCCCATGGCATGCAGCCAGGCGCGTTTCTCGCCGGCCGCGAAATCGAGATAGGCTTCCGCCCAGCGGCGCGGCCAGTAGTCCTCCTGCCTGTCGAAGCCGGCCGAGCCGAACCAGTCCTGCCGGGCAAGATCGACCGTGTCGCGGATGCGCATGCGCCGCTGCTCGGGGCTGTCGATGAAGAACAGGCCGCCGAGCGACCAGAAGGCCTGCCCGCCAAGGTTTTGTTCGCCCTCCTGATCGAGCACGATCACCTTGAGGCCGCGCGCCGCCGCCTCTATCGCCGCCACGAGGCCGGCAAGGCCCGCCCCGATCACCAGAAGATCGCAATCCACCGCATAGCCTCCCGCCTTATGTCGGGAAAACTTACGCATACGTGCGCGTAAGATCAACAGCACGGAAATCGCGTCTCTGGCGCGCGGGTGTCGCTTACTTTTCGGTCAGTTTCAGCTCGATGCGGCGGTTGGTGGAGCGCGCCTTGTCGTCATCACCCTCGGCAATCGGCTGGAACTCGCCGAAGCCGGCCGCGACCAGCCGGTTGGCCGGAACGCCCTTGGAAATGAGGAACTTCACCACCGAAGTCGCACGCGCGGAGGAAAGTTCCCAGTTGTCGCGGTAGCGGCCCGTGCCGGAGAGCGGCACATTGTCCGTATGGCCGTCGACGCGCAGCACCCAGTTGATTTCCGAGGGAATTTCCTTTGCGAGATCGAGCAGCGCCGTCGCGAGCTTGCCCATCTCCGCCTGCCCGGCCTCGTTGAGATCGCTGCCGCCCGAGGGGAACAGCACCTCGGACTGGAAGACGAAACGGTCGCCGACGATGCGGATATTCTCCCGGTCGGAGAGGATTTCGCGCAGGCGGCCGAAGAAATCGGAGCGGTAGCGGTTAAGCTCCTGCACGCGCTGCGCCAGCGCCACGTTGAGGCGGCGGCCGAGATCGGCGATCTTGGCCTGCGAGGACTGGTCCTTCGCTTCGGAGGCCTGCAAGGCCTCCTCCACGGCGGCGATCTGGCTGCGCAGGGCGGCGATCTGCTGGTTGAGAAGCTCGATCTGGCTCATGGCCCGGGCGCTCACCTGCTTTTCCGAATCCAGCTCGCCTTCCAGCGTCGTGACGCGGGCATTGGCCGTGCTGGACGCACCGGCCCCGCTGTCGAGCAATTGCTGAAGGCGTGTCCGGTCGCTTTCCGACTGGCTGAGCGAGGCCTGCAGATTGGCGAGCGCATCTTCCAGATCCTGCTTGCCGCTTTTCTCCAGCGCGAGAAGCTGCGTCAGCTCGTTGATCTGGCTCGTCAGCCGGTTCAGCACGTCGTCCTTGCCGGAAATCTCGCGGCTGAGGAAGAATTGCGCCAGCACGAAGACGGTGAGCAGGAACATGATGGCGAGCAGCAGCGTCGACAGCGCATCGACGAAGCCCGGCCAATAATCGACGGTGCGCTGGCTGCGCCGGTTTCGCGCGAGCGCCATGACTATTCGCCCCCGGTCGTATGGACCTTCTCGGCGGCGCGCTCGGCCTTTTCGCCGCTGCGCGCGGCAAGCCGGTCGAGCGTGCGGCGCAGGGCCTTCGCCTCTTCCTGCTGCGCCTCGATCCAGTCGCGCAGCATCTGCTGTTCGCTGCGCATGTTCTTCACGAGGCCCTGAATGCCCTCGGCAAGGCTCGCCATCGCGGCCGTGGAGCGGTTGCTGCCGCCGCTCTCCTGCGCAAGCAGCAGGATCTGCTCGGCAAGCGCCTGCACGTCTGCGGAGGACGCGCCGGCCCCGTCGGCCACCGGCTGGAGTTCAGGCCCGACATCGGTGACCGAGGAGAGCCAGTTTTCCAGCTCCGTGTAGAAACGGTTCTGCGCGCGGCCCGCCTGCAGGTCGAGGAAGCCGAGGATGAGCGAGGAGGAAAGACCGAAAAGCGAGGTGGAGAAGGCCGTTCCCATGCCGGTCAGCGGGGCGGAAAGGCCTTCCTTCAGGGCATTGAGGATATCGTTCGCCGTGCCGCCGCCGGCATCCAGCGACTGGATGACCTGGCTGATCGAGCCGATGGTGCCGAGCAGGCCCCAGAAGGTGCCGAGCAGGCCGAGGAAGACGAGAAGGCCGATCAGGTAGCGCGATGTATCACGGGATTCGTCGAGGCGGGTCGCGATGGAATCGAGGATCGAGCGCAGCGCCGTGGTGGAGAGCGCCACCGAATGGCGACGGCCGATCAGCGAGCGCATCGGCGCAAGCAGCACCGGATCGCGCCCGACCTTCTCGGCGCTGCCGGCCGCGCGGAACGAGTTGAACCAGCGCACTTCCGGTCTCAGCGCCAGCACATGGTTGAAGACCAGCAGGATGCCGATCAGGAGCACGCCGAGGATGAGGCCGTTGAGGCCGGGATTGGAAAGGAAGGCCGTCTGCGCCTGACGGAAGAGGATGGCGGCCACGAAGCCGACGATGATGAGGAAGATCACCATCGTCCAGAAGAAGGCCATGGGGCTTGAGAGTTTGTGCGGGTAGTCCTCGGTCTCGGCCGAGCCTCCCCGGCCCGACAGCGCCAGCTTAGCCATGTAGTCGCATCTCCGCTTCCTCGTCGGGGCGGAGACTAGAGGAAGATTGCGACGAGTTGAAGGGCCAAGCAGCCACGCGGCGCCCGAAAGCGCCGCTCATGCCAAGTGCTTAGCGCGTCGGCACCGGGCGATGCAGCACTTCGCGCAGCGCCTTGTGGATATATTCGTTGCCGGCGACGATGGTGCCCGTGTCGAACATCGCCGTGCTGCCGTCCAGATCGCTGACATAGCCGCCGGCTTCACGAATCAGCAGGATGCCCGCCGCCATGTCCCACTCGGAAAGGTCGCGCTCCCAGAAGCCGTCGAAGCGGCCGGCGGCGACATAGGCAAGGTCGAGCGCGGCCGCGCCGAGGCGGCGCATGCCGGCGACTTCGCCCATCGCATGGCGCAGTTCGATCAAGTACTTGCCGTGGTTGCCGCGGCCGAGATGCGGCATGCCGCAGCCGATGACGGCATCCGAAAGGTGCTTGCGGGCCGCCACGCGCAGGCGGCGGTCGTTGAGGAAGGCCCCGCCGCCGCGCTCGGCGGTGAAAAGCTCGTCCGTCGCCGGGTTCAGCACGACGCCCGCGACGATCTCGCCATTGCGCTCCAGCGCGATCGAGGTCGCAAAGCAGGGAATGCCGTGCAGGAAGTTGGTCGTGCCGTCGAGCGGATCGACGATCCAGCGGTGCGCGCCGTCCGTGCCGGCGATCTCTTCGGATTCCTCACCAAGGAAACCGTAGGTCGGGCGCGCCTTCATCAGCTCTTCGCGGATGATCTTCTCCACCTTGCGGTCGGCCTGCGAGACGTAGTCGCCCGGCCCCTTCAGCGAAACCTGCAGGTTCTGCACTTCGCCGAAATCGCGCGCGAGCGACTTGCCGGCCTTGAAAGCGGCCTGAACCATGACGTTGAGAAGAGCTGAACGAGCCATGCAACCTTGTCCTTCGGGAATGTCCGGCGCTGGAGACGGCAGAAGCCGTGGCGCGAAAACGCGCCGGGACCGGGATATGCGGCCTCAAGACCACAAATCCCCCGAAGTTTCAAGCCTTCTGCCCCTGCAAGGGATGCAAAGCAGGCCATCCTATCGCGCAACAGGGTAAATGCGGGGACGGTCAGGACCCCGAACGGTACTTGTTCGCCGCCGTGATCGCCGCCTTCTGCTGCTCGTCGTTGAGGCCAAGATAGAAGTCCTCCAGCAAGGGATCGTTCAGCCCGGCGCGGCGCGCCAGCACGAACCACTTCGCCGCCTCGACCGGATCGGGCCTGGTGCCGATCGCGTTGATATAAAGCTGGGCAAGCTTGCTCTGGGCGACCGGGTTGCCGCCGTCCGCCGCCCGCTTCATCCATTTGAAGCCGGCGTCGAAGTCGCGCTCGCCGGCCGTGCCGTTCACCAGCCACATGCCGAGGTCGAGCTGGGCGGTGTCGTAGCCGGCCCGGGCGGCGCGCAGCAGCCATTCGCGGGCGCGGCTCTTCTTTTCCGCCGGCAGGTCCGGCAGGCTCTCGTAGATCTGCGACAGGGCGTATTGCGCATCCGCGATGCCCTGCTCGGCGGATTTCTCGTAATAGGGCAGCGCATCGCGCAGCCCCTTCTCGCCGGGCGTCTCCGACACCAGCACCTGCGCATAGTTGAACTGCGCCGAGGGATTGCCGAGTTCGGCCGATTTCTTCATCAGCTCGTCGGCCTTCTTGCGGTCGTCCTTGGAGCGGGAGCGCTCCATGAGGAGGACGGCATATTTGAACATGCCGGTCGGATCGCCACCATTGGCCGCCTGCTCGTACCAGAACATCGCCTGATCGCGGTTGCGCTTGACGCCAAGGCCACGGTCGAGAATTTCGGCAACGAGCGTCTGCGCCGCCGGATCGCCGAGCTGGGCGCGCGGCAGGGCAAGCTCCATCGCCGTGAGATAACGCCCGCGCTGGAAC
Organism: Shinella zoogloeoides; assembly: GCF_020883495.1. Lineage (NCBI taxonomy): Bacteria > Pseudomonadati > Pseudomonadota > Alphaproteobacteria > Hyphomicrobiales > Rhizobiaceae > Shinella > Shinella zoogloeoides. The sequence goes on from NZ_CP086610.1 coordinate 2,736,079, forward strand.
GCGCCATAGGCCTCGTCGACCTTGCCGGTGAAGGGCTTTTCCGCCGGCAGGGCGGGAAGCTCCGCCCCCATGCGGTCAAGCACCGTCAGGCCCGTCGATGGCCCGTCTTCCGGCTTCTCCCCGGGCTTGCCCTTATCGGCAGCCTTGTCAGCGGCCTTGTCGTCGACCTTGTCCGTCGATGCCGCCTTGTCCGCGGGCGCGTCCTTCTGTTCGGCCTGGTCGCCGCTCGTGACGGAGGGCCCCTTCTTCGCCGTTTCCGCAAAGGCGGGCGCGGCCACGAGGAGGCCCGTGGCGAGAAGCGCCATCGGCGCGATACGGCTAGCTTGCGAAAGAACGGCCCTGATCATGAACCCTACTATTCCTCAAACCGTGGCGCTTTTTCGTCAAGCAGGGCATTGACGGCGGCAACGACATGCGGGGCCTGCGCGGGATCGGCGAAGACCGCCTTGTCCAGCGCCACGAATTCCGCGCCGGTCTCAGCCACCGCCAGCGCCGATTGCGGATCCGTGCCGCCGAGCACGATGCAGGGAATCTCGACCATCGAGGCCCACCATTCGGCAAGCGCAAGGTTCTTCGGATGCGCCTCCGGCTTGATGTCGCCGCCGATCTTGCCGAAGAAGATGTAATCCGGCTGCACTTCGCCGATCTCCAGCGCCTTGTGCCTGTCCGTCGCATTGCCGCCGCCGACGATGAGCTTCGGCGTGAATTTCTCCACCGCCTCGCCAAGCGCCTCGAGGCCGCCCGTCACATGGATGCCGTCGGCCTTCGCCCGGCCCGCCACGCGCGTATCGCCCGCAACCAGCGCCGCCGCGCCGGCTTTCTGCACGAGCGCAACCAGCGCCTCGGCATGTTTCTGGAACTGCCCGTCGTCCAGCCCGTATTGCGGCAGGATGACCGAAGCGACGTCGCCGCCCTTCAGGGCCCCCTCCAGCATCGCCGCCCGCGCGGCAAGGTCCTCGCCCTCGGGAAGGATCAGCACAAGGCGGCAGCGGCTTTCGACATTGGACATGAATGGGACTTCCTTACGTTGCGGCCGCCGGTTGCGGCGTCCGGTCTCGTCATAACAGATCAAAGCGGATAGACGGAAGGACGAACAGGATCAATCGCCTTCCATGTCCATCGACCCCGCCATCTACTACGCCGCCGTTCCCGCGGTCATCCTCGTCGGCCTCACCAAGGGCGGCATGGGCGAGGCGCTCGCGCTCATGGGCGTGCCGCTGCTCGCCATCGCCGTGCCGCCGGTGCAGGCCGCCGCCATCCTGCTGCCGATCCTCGTCGTCATGGATTGCGTCTCGCTCTGGATCTGGCGCCAGCACAACGACCGCACGCTCCTGAAGATGCTGTTGCCGGGTGCCCTTGTCGGTCTCGCCGTCGGCTGGGCGACCTCGGCCTATGTGCCGCGCGATGCGCTGCGCCTCATCATCGGCATCATCACCGTGCTCTTCGCCGCGCGCTATTTCTACAATAGCTGGCGCACGCGCCACGGCCACGTCATCCATGCGAAGCCGCACCGGCTGGCGCCCGCCGCCGTGCTCGGCACGCTTTCGGGCTATGGCAGCTTCGTCGCCCATGCCGGCGGCGCGCCCTTCCAGGTCTACGGCCTGCCGCTGAAGCTGCCGCCGCGCGACTATACCGGCGCTGCCGTACGCTTCTTCGCCATCCTCAACTTCCTGAAGCTCGGCCCCTATTTCGCGCTCGGCCAGTTCGGCACGGAGAACCTCACCATCTCCGCCACGCTCGTTCCCCTCGCCATCGCCGCGACCGCTTTCGGCGGTTTCATCGTCAAGCGCATGAAGCCGGATGTGTTCTATCCCTTCATGTATGCCATGGCCTTCATCGCCGGCCTCAACCTCGTCCATGACGGCGCGCGCGCCTTCTTCTGAGCGGCCCTTCGCAGCGCACAAAATACTTGCCGCACCTGCTGCTTTGCCATAGCTTTCGGCCATGACCCAGCCGGACCCCTTCTCCGCGATCGCCGACCCGAACCGCAGGTTCCTGCTGGAAGAGTTGCGCCGCGCGCCGCGCACGGTCAACGAACTGTCCGAAGGCCTGCCGATCAGCCGCCCGGCGGTATCGCAGCACCTCAAGGCGCTGCTCGATTCCAATCTGGTCAGCGTGAAGGCCGAAGGCACGCGGCGCATCTACGCCATCAATGCCAAGGGCTTCGACCGGCTCAATCTCTGGCTCGACCAGTTCTGGTCCTGAGCATCGCATCCGCCCCATTTTGAAACAGAACGCCCCGGCACGTCTTTCGAACGGGCCAGGGCGTCACGACATCTATGATTTCGTATTCCGGAAGCGGTTTCGCGAAATGGGCTCCTACCCTGGTCCTCCCTTACAGACCATCTGTTCCGCGACGTGCCTTCCTCCGATTAACTTTGGAAAAACACCTGTCTTTTCAGTGAGAAGAAGAGCGGAGGCGCTCGATCTCATCCTTGATGCGCAGCTTGCGACGCTTGATCTCCGCAATCGTCTGATCCTCAGCCGAGGGGCGGTTCACCGCGGCATGCAGCTCTTCTTCCAGAGCAACGTGCTTCTTTTCGAGCGTAGCCAGATGGGCCTCAATCGTCATGTGACAGTTCCTTCCTTTTGCTTGCACCCGGTCACTTGCGTGCCGGATGATCCAGGTTGCAACAAAGTCAGTGTGCCATGTCATTTTTCATTTGTCGAAGGCGAAAACGTGGCGAGGGATAACTTCCCGTTACCGGGGGTTTCGTGGTAGGAGCAGCCTTCACAGAGGGTGCGGGACGGGGATAGGCCGCAACCGCGACGACGGGGAACGAACAGCATGGCAGACCAGGAACAGGCTGAATTGCGGCTTGCCGCGGCACGGCTCCGCCAGGAGCACGAAGACTACGACGCCGCGATCAACGCCATGATCCAGACCGGGTGCGAAGCCCTCAGAATCCAGCGCATGAAGAAGAAGAAACTGATCCTGAAGGACAAGCTTTCCAAGCTGGAAGACCAGATCATCCCCGACATCATCGCCTGAACGGACGAGACGCCTTGGACACGACAGAAACGCCCCCCGTCGCCATCATCATGGGAAGCCAGTCCGACTGGGAGACGATGAAGAACGCCGCCGATACGCTCGATGCGCTCGGCGTCGACTACGAGGCCCGCATCATTTCGGCGCACCGCACGCCCGACAGGCTCTACAGCTTCGCGCGCGGCGCCAAGGCAGAGGGCTTCAAGGTGATCGTCGCCGGCGCCGGCGGCGCGGCCCATCTGCCCGGCATGGCCGCGGCGATGACCCCCCTTCCGGTCTTCGGCGTCCCGGTTCAGTCCAAGGCCCTTTCCGGTCAGGACAGCCTGCTCTCCATCGTGCAGATGCCGGCCGGCATTCCCGTCGGCACGCTCGCCATCGGCAAGGCCGGCGCGGTCAACGCCGCGCTGCTCGCCGCCGCCGTGCTGGCCCTCAGTGACCCCGAACTTGCCCACCGTCTCGACGAATGGCGCGAGAACCAGTCGAACGCTGTTGCCGAATATCCCGTGGACGGCCCGCTATGAGCGTGCGCACCATCGGCATCATCGGCGGCGGCCAGCTCGGCCGCATGCTCGCCATGGCCGCCGCGCGGCTCAACCTGCGCATCGTCGTCCTGGAGCCGCAGCCCGACTGCCCCGCCGCGCAGGTCGCCAATGCGCAGATCGTCGCGCCCTATGACGACCCCGATGCGCTTGCCGAACTTGCCCGCATCTGCGATGTCGTGACCTACGAATTCGAGAACGTGCCCGTCACCGCCGCCGAAAAGCTGGCGGCATCCGTCCCGGTCTTCCCGCCGCCGCGCGCGCTGGAAGTCTCGCAGGACCGGCTGGTCGAAAAGAGCTTCATCCGCGATTGCGGCATCCTCACCGCCGATTTCGCCGCCGTCGACAGCCAGGCCGATCTGGAAGCCGCGCTCGACGCCTTCGGCGGTGTCGGCGTGCTCAAGACGCGCCGCCTCGGCTATGACGGCAAGGGCCAGCGCCTCTTCCGCTCACCCGCCGAAAGCCGCGAAGGCGCGTTCGAAACCCTGGGCGGCGTGCCGCTGATCCTAGAAAGCCTCGTGCCCTTCGAGCGGGAAGTCTCGATCATCGCCGCCCGCGACCGCGACGGCACCATCGCCTGCTACGACCCGGCGGAGAACGTCCACCGCAACGGTATCCTGCACACCTCCACCCTACCCGCCCGCGTCAGCGAAACGACGGCGGATCAGGCGCGCAAGGCGGCGCGGGCGATTCTCGACAGCCTCGACTATGTCGGCGTGATCGGCGTCGAGTTCTTCGTCCTGCCGGACGGTGGGCTGGTCGCCAACGAGATCGCGCCCCGCGTACACAATTCCGGCCACTGGACGGAAGCGGCCTGCGTCGTCTCGCAATTCGAGCAGCACATGCGCGCCGTCGCCGGCCATACGCTGGGCGATCCACGCCGCCACTCGGACTGCGTGATGCAGAATCTGATCGGCGACGACATCGACGACGTGCCCGCCTGGCTGGAAAAACCCGGCGTGCTCGTCCACCTCTACGGCAAGACGGAGGCCCGTCCCGGCCGCAAAATGGGGCATATCACCCAGATTCTCGACTGAGGGATGCTGGAAAACCGGCTCCCACGGTTGACAGAGGAAATATCACGGGTTACATGCCTGCCAACCCGAAAGCGCGCCCGAAACGGCGCGTTTTTGATTGAGGAAATCCGGCGAACTCGAGTCGCCCCGAAATACGCGGATCAGAAAAATGAAGATCAAGAATTCGCTCAAGTCGCTCAAGGCTCGTCATCGCGAGAACCGCCTTGTTCGCCGCAAGGGCCGTGTCTACATCATCAACAAGCAGAACCCGCGCTTCAAGGCCCGCCAGGGCTGATCAAGCGTCGCGGTCGCCTTTCCGCCTTGCGGAAAGCGATGATCGACAAATAATCGTTTGAAGTTGGCGCATGGCGGTTTACCATAACCGCCATGCGCTTTTTCATGCTTACCGCTTTCTGCCTGTCCCTCTCCCTCACCGGCGCGCTTGCGCAGACGGCGGACAAGGCTTCGCTCGACACCTCCTCCAGCGCCTTCACCACACCCGCCCAGCGACTCGATACGCTCTTTAGCGAGTTGAAGCGCGAAAGCGATCCCGACAAGGCCAGAAGCATCGCCGACCAAATCCGCCGCGAATGGCAGGAATCGGGCAGCGCCACGATCAACCTGCTGATCCAGTGGACCGACAAGGCGATCTCCGAGGAGAACAACGCCGCCGCGCTCGATTTTCTCGATGAGGCGATTCGCCTGAAGCCCGACTATGTCGAGGGCTGGAACCGCCGCGCGACCCTGCATTTCAAGAGCGGCAACTACCGCAAGTCCATGTCGGACATAAACCAGGTGTTGCGGATCGAGCCGCGCCATTTCGGCGCCCTTGCCGGCATGGCGGCGATCATGGAGCAGACCGGCCGCGACGAGATGGCGCTGAAGGCGCTGGAAAAGGTCCTCGATCTCTATCCCGCAGAGCGGGACGCACAGAAGGAACTCGGAGACCTTGCGGAAAAGCTGACCGGCCAGCGCACCTGACCCGTCGGTAGCGCGGACGGCGCGGATCGGCTATCAGAAGCCAACCGGACCGCTCCCTGCCCCTTCCCGTCGCCCATGCTGACAGCCCTCCTTGCCACGCCCCTCACCCTCCTCATCGCCAGCTTCGCCTTCTCGGCATGGAAGACGCGGGCGCTCGAACGGCGATTCCCGAATATCGGCGAATTGATCGATATCGGCGGCCTGCGCATGAACAGCGTGTTCGTGCCGGCCGGCGGGGCGGTGGACCTGCCGCCCATCGTCTTCATTCACGGCGCGAGCGGCAATCTGCGCGACCAGATGCATGCCTTCCGGGAGAAGCTCGAAGGCCGCGCCGACCTTCTCTTCCTCGACCGCCCCGGCCATGGCTATTCGGAACGCGGCGGGGCGGAGAACGCCTTTCCCGACGGGCAGGCCCGCGCCATCGCGCGGCTGATGGAAAAGCGCGGAATCGCAAAGGCCATCGTCGTCGGCCACTCCTTCGGCGGCGCCATCGCCGCGAGCTTCGCGCTGGAGCATCCGGAAAAGACGGCGGGGCTGCTCTTCCTCGCTCCCGCCACGCATCCCTGGCCGGGCGGCATCGACTGGTATTACGATCTTGCGAAACGGCCGGTGATCGGCTGGCTCTTCAGCCATATCGTGGCCATGCCCGCCGGCCTTCTGCGCATTAAGGGCGACACCCGGTCCGTCTTCGCCCCCAATGCCTGCCCGGACGACTATATCGAGGCGACGGCCCCGGCCCTCGTGCTGCGCCCGAAAACCTTCCGCAGCAACGCCATCGACGTCGCGAGCCTGCTCGCCTATGTCCGCCGCACACAGCCGCGCTACAGCGAAATCCGCACGCCCACGGTCATCGTCACCGGCGATACGGACGGGATCGTCTATGAGGAAATCCATTCGGTGGGGCTGGCGCGCGACATAGCGGGGTCGGAACTGGTGTGGATCCGCAATCTCGGCCACAAGCCGGATTATGTCGTCACGGACCTTGCCGTCGAGGCGCTGGAGAGGATCGCCGGCGAAGAACGCGACCTCCAGGAATCGGCAAGGCGGACCGAGGCCCGCCTTGCGAAGGATCACGCGCAATAGGCTCTGTCAGACGCCGCTGACGCCGTCGGCGGCGATATAGGCGATGCGCAGCATGTTCGTCGCGCCGGGCGTGCGCAGCGGCACGCCGGCCGAGATGATGATGCGGTCGCCCGGCTTGCCGAACTCTTCGGCAACGACGATGCGGCAGGCGCGGTTGACCATGTCGTCGAGGTCCTCCGCATCGCCCGTGACGACGCAGTGCAGGCCCCAGACGACCGACAGGCGGCGCGCGGTCTCGATGACCGGCGACAGCGCCAGAACCGGCGTATCCGGCCGCTCACGCGCGGTGCGCAGGCCCGTCGTGCCCGACGAGGTGTAACAGACGATGGCCGACAGCTTCAGCGTCTCGGCGATCTGGCGCGCGGCAAGCGAGATGGCGTCGGCGCCGGTCGCTTCCGGGGTCGAACGCTGGGCATAGATGATGCCCGGATAATGCGGATCGCGCTCGACCTTGCTGGCGATGGACGCCATGGTGGAGACAGCCTCGACCGGATAGTCGCCGGAAGCGGATTCGGCCGACAGCATCACGGCGTCCGCGCCCTCGAACACGGCGGTCGCGACGTCGGAGACTTCGGCGCGCGTCGGCACCGGCGCGGAAATCATCGATTCCAGCATCTGCGTGGCGACGACGACGGGCTTGCCGGCGCGGCGGCAGGCGCGGATGAGCTGCTTCTGCAGGCCCGGAACGGCTTCCAGCGGCATTTCCACGCCAAGGTCGCCACGGGCAACCATCAGGGCGTCGGACAGCTCGATGATCTCGTCGATGCGCTCGATGGCCTGCGGCTTCTCGATCTTCGACATCAGGCCGACGCGGCCGCGCGCGACCTTGCGCACTTCGGCAAGGTCTTCCGGACGCTGGATGAAGGAGAGCGCCACCCAGTCGACGCTGCCGGTCGCCAGAACGGCGTCGAGGTCGATGCGGTCCTTCTCCGTCAGCGCACCCACGCCGAGCAGCGTGTCGGGCAGGCTGACGCCCTTGCGGTCGGAAATCTTGGTGCCGGAGACGACCGTGCAGACGATGGACTTGCCATCGGCGCTCTCGGCGCGCAGGTGCAGCTTGCCGTCGTCGATCAGCAGGCGATGGCCGGGCTTGACCGCCTCGAGGATTTCAGGATGCGGCAGGAACACGCGGGTATTGTCGCCGGGCACGTCCTTGTTGTCGAGCGTGAAGGTCTGGCCGGGCTTCAGCTCTTCCGAGCCGTTGGCGAACTTGCCGACGCGCAGCTTCGGCCCCTGCAGGTCGGCGAGAATGCCGATCGGCCGGCCGCAGCGGGCTTCCACGGCGCGGATGCGGCTGATCAGCGTGCGCATCACGTCATGGCTGGCGTGGCTCATATTGATGCGGAACAGGTCTGCTCCCGCCTCATGCAGCTTCTGGATCATCTGCTCGTCAGACGATGCGGGTCCGAGCGTGGCGAGGATTTTGACTTTTCTGTTCCGTCTCATCAGTTCTGGCTCTCCTGCGTCCCTGGCGTGTCGGAAAGCTGCACCATCCAGCTTCCCTGCCGCCCCGTGTCATATTCCTTGAAGCCCATGCGCTGGAAACCGCGTGCGAAGCAGTCCTCGACGCCGGTGATCTTGAACTCGTTCTCGGCAACGCACATGTTGACGTCGCCGGTCCAGCGGCCGCCGCGCGCGGCGTCCTCGGCATAGAGATAATAGTAGCGCGACTGCAATTCGCCCTCGATCAGCGTGGCGCAGGTCGTGGCCGGCACCTGCCACCAGCCCTCGGTCACCCAGCCTTCCTTGGCGCGGTAGCCGATGGCGACGCCGACGAGGTTCTGCGTGCCGTTGCAGACGCGGAAATCGGCTCTCGCCTCATCCGCGACGGAAAAGGCGAGAAAACCCGCGACGAGGAAGAGGCCGGCCTGGAGAAGGCCGCCGGCTTTCGGGAAAAACGGGCGATGGGTCTTGGCTCTCACGGCTTCCAATGGAACTCCGTTGATTTGAATATGCGCTTTCTTGCGACGGCGGGGCATGAATGTCAACGCGGCTCTAATCGATTACATTGTCATGAAAAGAGAAGGAATCTTTCCCGAACGCCAAGCATTGCGGGTTGCGGGGCGGATCGCCCCATGCGATCACTCGCGGGGTGCGGCGTACAATCGGCAAAAGCATGCAGGACTATCCTCCTTTCGAGATCATCGACGGCGATCCGGGCCTCGGGCTTGTCATCCTCGCGGACCACGCGACGAACCTTCTGCCCGAACGCTACGGCCGCCTCGGCCTGCCGGAAAGCGCCTTCGAGCGTCATATCGCCTACGATATCGGCGTGGAGGGCGTGGTGCGCGGCCTCAACGCCCGGCTGAACGCGCCGGTCGTCATGAGCCGCTTCTCCCGCCTCCTCATCGATCCCAACCGGGGCGAGGACGACCCGACGCTCGTCATGCGCATTTCCGACGGCGCGATCATTCCAGGCAATCATCCGATCACGCCGGAAGAATGGCAATACCGGCTGGAAGCCTTCCACCGCCCCTATCACGATGCCGTGTCCCGCACGATCGGTGCGGTCGCGGAGCGGACCGGCAAGGCCCCGCTCGTCATCTCCATGCATTCCTTCACGCCGGCCTGGAAGGGCGTTCCCCGCCCCTGGCAGGTGACGGTGCTGTGGGACAGCGATCCGCGCGCCGTGCATCCGCTGCTCGACGCGCTGGAAGCGCCCGGCGATGTGGTGGTGGGCGACAACGAGCCATATGACGGGGCGCTGCGCGGCGACACCCTCTTCCGGCACTGCATGAAGCCGGGCATCGCCCATGCGCTGATCGAGATCCGCCAGGACGAGATCGGCGATGCGGCGGGCATCGCCCGCTGGGTGGACCGGCTGGCGCCGGTCTTCGCCCGGTTGAACGCGGACGAGGCCCTGCACACATACGAGATACACCCTTCCCGCACCGGACCCTATTGAGACCGAGACGATGAGCGACCTTACCAAAGACCAGCAGACCGAATTCGAAGCCGCCGCCTTCCGGCGTCTCGTCAAACACCTGCGCGAGCGTAGCGACGTGCAGAACATCGACCTGATGAACCTTGCCGGCTTCTGCCGCAACTGCCTGTCGAACTGGTATCGCGAGGCGGCCAACGAGGCCGGCGTCCCGCTCGACAAGGAAGCGTCCCGTAAGATCGTCTACGGCATGCCCTACGAGGAATGGCGCGCGCTTCACCAGCGCGAGGCGAGCGGGGAGCAGCTTGCGGCCTTCGAGGTCAACCGCCCGAAGGAATGATGCCGGCGGCGCGCGAAAATCCTGAACGAATGCGCGATAAGCCTTGATCTTGCCGGAAGTTCGCGGCAAGTCACGGCACCTTTCGAATTTCCAGCCATCCAAGGAGAAGACCATGTCGGATGCCCACGGCGTAGCACGCGACCAGCTTCGCGCGTTCATCGAGCGGATCGAACGCCTCGAGGAAGAAAAGAAGACCATCGCCGACGACATCAAGGACGTCTATGGCGAAGCCAAGGGAACCGGCTTCGACACGAAGATCCTGCGCAAGGTCATCCAGATCCGCAAGCAGGACAAGGACGAGCGCATGGAGCAGGAAGCGATCCTCGACACCTACCTGCAGGCCCTCGGCATGATCGAGCTGCCGCCGGACGCCGAATAAGCCGCCCGCACGGCGCAAAGAAAAACCCGCCGGATCGCTCCGGCGGGTTTTTTATTGGAGATATGCCTGCCGGTCAGTTGCCGGCGGTCTCGAACTTGCGCACTTCCATGAAGTTGACCGCCGTGCCGCTGAACCGGCCTGAGTCGATCGACTTGCCCTCGGACTGGAAGCCGGCCATGTAGACGGTCGTGGGCGCGGCGCGCAGCGTGCGGCTGACGAAGCGCGGCGCTTTGACCGGCTTGGCGTTGGCCGAGACGCTGTCCTGGGCGAGCGCCCATTGCGACAGGATCTTCTGCGTTGCCTTCGGCTCCGTGCGGATCGCCCCGCGGCTGGCCGCATCGGCATCTTTCTTCTTCGGACGACCACCCTTCGAGGGCGTTTCCTCGACCGCCTTCGCGTCGAACGCATCCGAACCGGAAAGCGAGCGGGTGCCGCCCGCCGGAAGCAGCGCGGCCATCTCGACCGGCGTGCCGCCCGACTGGTCCGTCGCCGGATCGGCCACGGGATCGGCAAGCGCGGCAAGGCCGGAACGGTCGGCGGTGGACGGCAGGACGACCTGCGCCTCCGCGGCCGCCATCAGCGCCGTCTGCGACTTGTCCAGCTCGACCTGCGGGCGCAGGCCCGGCACCGGAACCATGGCCAGCTCCGTGCCGTCCTCGGCTGCGGCTTCCGCCGTCATGGTCTCGCCCGGCTGCGCGTCGCCGGCCTGCGTGCGGGCGCCAAGCATCGTGGGAACCGGCACCTTGTAGGCGGCCAGATCCTCGAATTCAGGCTTCTGCTCCTCGGTCGTCGCCGCTTCCAGCGCCGCAACGGCGCCGCTCGTCGTCGGCGCGACAAGGGCAAGCTCGCTCGTCGCCTCGGCGGACTTGAAGGCCGGACGGTTGCCCGGAACGGGCGCGTTGAAGGCGACTTCCGTCTCGGCCGCCGTGACGGCGGGCTGCGTTTCCTCGACGATCTTCGCCTTGGAGCCGCCCGGATTGCTTGCGTCGAACTCGTCCGCGATGGTCGCGGTGCTGGCGATCATTTCGGGTTCTTCATCCTCGTCGCCGCCGCCGCCGAAGAGCGCGGCAAGGAAGCCGCCCTTGCGCTTGGACGCCTTGGGGCTGGAACCGCCGCCGGCAACCTCGATCGTGTCCGCGCCGACGCGGCGCTTGTAGTCGGCCACCGCCTGCTGGTAGCCCGGCAGCGGCTTGCCGTCCGCCGGCACGTGCATGGTCTTGCCGTCGGGGAAGAGGCGGCTGAGTTCCTGGCGGCTCATGCGCGGCCAGGCGCGCACGCTGCCGACGTCGAGATGGACGAAGGGCGAGCCGGAGGTGGGATAGAAGCCGACGCCGCCGACCTGGAATTTCATGGCCGTGGCGCGCAGGTTCGCGAGCTTGACGCCCGGAATGTAGAAGTCCATCGCCTTGCCGAGCATGTGCTGGCTCTTCTTGGCGACGCCCTTGGAGCGCGAGCGCAGCATACCGTTCGTCGCCGGCGAGCGATAGGCCGAAACGACGTTGATATACCCCTGGCCGCCGACCTTCTGGTAGACTTCCCAGACGAGGTCGAAGAGGCGCGGGTCCATCTTCGTGGGTTCGTTGCGGCGCCAGTCGCGCAGGAACGTGTTGAGCTGCTTGAGGCCGCGCTGATCGTAGCGCCCGTTGCGCTTGAAGGTGATCTCGGCCTTTTCCTTGGTATGGATGAAGTAGAGCTTGAGCGTGCGGTTGCCGCTCTCGGCCTGCACCGTCGCGGGGATGGAAGCCGGCAGGATCAGGGCGGCGGAAAGCACGGCCGTGGTCAACGCCTTCGGCAGCTTATGCAGCACTGTCTTGCAGAGGCCGCTCAGGGAGGCCCCCTGGCGCTTCATCGATGCGAACAAATTTGCCAACTCTTTCCCCGTCCGAAGGACAACGAACGTCCGTTGTCCCAGATGACTGCCAATTGCGGTGAGAGCATGGCAAATCCGCCACACTCTTTGTCGCACCCCCGTTATAGTGAACAATCCACTAACAGGGAATAAACGGCAATCGAGAAATCCCAAGTGGCCGGGATTTCAGGGGTTTTTACGCAGCTTCCTTCATCGGGTCATCCGGATCGATGCCGTAATCCTTCAATTTCCGATAGAGAGTCGAGCGTCCGATGCCCAATTTGCGGGCAACCTGGCTCATCTGGCCATGATAGAATTTCAGGGCGAAACGGATCAGTTCCTCTTCCACATCGGCCAGTTTGCGCACATGGCCGCCCTTGTCGACGCTGGAAATGGCGTTTTCGGCGGATGCGGCCTCCACTGATTCGGCCGGCCGGAAGTCCGGATAGACGTTCGGCAGGCGGGTATCGGCGGTCGGGTCCGGCAGGCGCACGCTCGCCGCTTCCCACGTCGCGGCCCCGCCCTCGGCCAGCCCGTAGCCCGGCACCTGCGCGGCGATCTGCGGGAAATCGGCGGCCGTCAGCTCCGCCCCTTCGGACAGCACGACCGCACGGAAGATAGCGTTTTCGAGCTGGCGGATATTGCCCGGCCAGTCATAGGCAGTCAGCAGCGCCATGGCGCCGGCCGAGACCCCGAGCGGGCGGGCGAGCTTCTGCTCCCCGGCAAAGCGCTGCACGAAGGCGCGCACGAGAACCGGGATATCCTCCTTGCGCCGGCGCAGCGCGGGAATGGTGATCGGGAAGACGTTGAGGCGGTAGTAGAGGTCCTCGCGGAAGCGCCCCTCGCGCACCTCGGTGATGAGGTCGCGGTTCGTCGCCGAGATGAGGCGGACATTGACCTTCTGCGGGAAGCGCGCGCCGATCGTCTCGATCTCGCCCTGCTGCACGGCGCGCAGCAGCTTCACCTGCACCTCGAGCGGCAGGTCGCCGATCTCGTCGAGGAACAGCGTGCCGCCATCGGCCTCCATGAACTTGCCGGTATGGCGCTCGCTCGCGCCGGTGAAGGCGCCCTTCTCGTGGCCGAACAGGATGCTTTCGACCAGATTGTGCGGGATGGCCCCGCAATTGACGGTGACGAAGGGCTTGTTCGCCCGCTCGCTCGCCGCCTGGATGGCGCGCGCGACCATTTCCTTGCCGACGCCCGACTCGCCTTCCAGCACGACGGGGATGTTCGACTGCGCGGCGCGGCGGCCAAGCTCGATGACGCGCAGCATCTCGGAACTGGCCGAAACGATATCGTCGAAATGCACGGCCTCCGAACGGCCCCGCCGGCCGCCGCGGCCGCGCCCCTCGCGCTGGTCCATCTTCAGGGCATTGCCGACGGCGACATTCAGGCGCTCGGGCGAAACCGGCTTCACGACGAAATCGAAGGCCCCGGCGCGCATCGCCATCACCACCGTCTCGATGCCGCCCTGCCCGGTCTGCACGATGACGGGAATGGTGTTCTCCCGCTCGGCGAGCACGTCGAGGAAGGCCGAGCCGTTCATTTCCGGCATCATCAGGTCGAGCAGGATCACATTGATCAGGCCGCCCTTGCGATCGAGCAGGTCGAGGCCGGCGCGGCCGTTTTCGGCCATATGGGCGACATGACCGAAGCGCTCGATCATGTTCTTCAGGAGCCTGCGCTGGACAGGATCGTCATCGATGACAAGAATATGGGCCGTCACTGGAACCTCCTTGCCGAAGGCGCGCGTCATGCACGCCCAAGGGAACTGAATACCAGCGGACCATGGCAGAAAGGGTTGAACATGCCGTTTTGAGAAAGGCTTGCATTTTAACCAACGCCGACGCAAGCAATGAACCCGACCTGCCATCAGGAAGAGAGATACCCGATGAACCGCACTTTCCTTGAACCCCGGATCGATTTCGCGACCGCGGAAGCCGCAGCCGCCGCCGAACTGGGCGACCTGCCCGGCTGGAACCTCGCCGACCTCTATCCCTCACCGGCCTCGGCCGAATTCAAGGACGACATGAAGAAGGCCGAAGCGGATTCGCTCGCCTTCGAGGCGAAATGGAAGGGCAAGCTCGACGCCGCGACGCAAAAGACCGGCGACGAGGGCATCGGCGCGGCCGTGCGCGAATTCGAGGCGCTGGAAGACCTGATGGGCCGCCTCATCTCTTTCGCGGGCCTCACCTATTTCACCAACACGACCGAACCGGCCAACGGCAAGTTCTACGGCGACGCGCAGGCCAAGCTCACCGATCTCGGCGCGCATCTTCTGTTTTTCTCCCTTGAACTCAACAGGATAGCGGACGAGCGCATCGAGGCGGCGCTGAAGAACGACGCGCTCGCCGCACACTACGCCCCTTGGATCGAGGACCTGCGCAAGGACAAGCCCTACCAGCTCGACGACAAGACGGAACAGCTCTTCCTCGAGAAGTCTATGACGGGCGCGGCTGCCTGGAACCGCCTGTTCGACGAGACCATGGCCTCGCTGCGCTACACGATCGACGGCGAGGAGCTGCCGCTGGAAATCGCCCTCAACCAGCTCCAGTCGCCCGATGGCGAGGCCCGCCGCAAGGCGGCCGAGGCGCTGGCGAAGACCTTCAAGGACAATATCCGCACCTTCACGCTGATCACCAACACGCTCGCGAAGGACAAGGAAATCTCCGACCGCTGGCGCGGCTTCGAGGACATCGCCGACAGCCGGCACCTCGCCAACCGCGTCGAGCCGGAAGTAGTTGCGGCGCTGGCGGAAGCCGTGCGCGAAGCGTATCCGCGCCTCTCCCATCGCTATTATGCGATGAAGGCGAAGTGGCTCGGAATGGAGCAGATGGACTACTGGGATCGCAATGCGCCCCTTCCCGAGACACCCGATGCGACCATCCCGTGGAGCGAGGCGCGCGACACCGTGCTTTCCGCCTACAGCGCCTTCGCACCCGAAATGGCCGCCATCGCCAGGGACTTCTTCGACAAGGGCTGGATCGACGCGCCTGTGCGCCCCGGCAAGGCCCCGGGCGCCTTCGCCCATCCGACCGTGCCCTCGGCGCACCCCTATGTTCTCGTCAACTACATGGGCAAGCCGCGCGACGTGATGACGCTCGCCCACGAACTCGGCCATGGCGTGCATCAGGTTCTGGCCGGCGGCCAGGGCGCGTTGATGGCCTCGACGCCCCTGACACTCGCCGAGACCGCCTCCGTCTTCGGGGAGATGCTGACCTTCCGCAGCCTGCTCGACAGGACGAAGGACAAGCGCGAGCGCAAGGCCATGCTCGCCCAGAAGGTAGAGGACATGATCAACACGGTCGTGCGCCAGATCGCCTTCTACGAATTCGAGCGCAAGGTCCACACCGCCCGCAAGGAAGGCGAACTCACAAGCGACCAGATCGGCGAACTCTGGCTCTCCGTGCAGGGCGAAAGCCTTGGCCCGGCGATCCGCATTTCCGAGGGCTACGAGACCTATTGGGCCTATATTCCCCACTTCATCCACTCGCCCTTCTACGTCTATGCCTATGCCTTCGGCGATTGCCTGGTGAATTCGCTCTATGCCGTCTACCAACAGGCCGAGGCCGGCTTCCAGGCGAAGTATTTCGACCTGCTCAAGGCCGGCGGCACCAAGCATCATTCCGAACTCCTGAAGCCCTTCGGCCTTAACGCGAGCGATCCGTCGTTCTGGAGCAAGGGACTGTCGATGATCGAAGGGCTGATCGACGAACTGGAAGCGCTTGATAAGGCGTCATCTTAAAAGAAGCCGGAAGCCCGCATGACCGACCGCGAACGCTTTGTGCTCCTCAGGGACGACCGTGAGGATCGGACGGTGGTTTTCGCCGATCCGATCGCGGTCGTCACCGTGCGCGAGCGCGCAGGCTTCGAGCCGGCCTTCGCGGCGTTGCAGGCCGCGCATGAAAAGAGCCACTGGATCGCCGGCTTCATGAGCTATGAGGCCGGCCATCTCTTCGAGAGGAAGCTGGCCCCGCTCGCCGAGGAAAACCGCCCGACGCCCCTGATGAGCTTCGGCATCTTCGAAAAGCCGGCGGAGGATCATCCGCTCGCAACGCCGCGCCAGCGGATCGAGAACGAACCCTTCCTCACCGAGCCGAAAGCCGACTGGGATTTCACGACCTACCGCAGCCGCTTCGACCGTCTGCATCAACACCTGCGGCAGGGCGACTGCTATCAGGCCAACCTCACCATGCCGATCCGCGCCCGCTGGAACGGCGACCCGCTCGCCGCCTTCTGGTCGCTGATCGAGCGCCAGCCGGTGCGCTACGGCGCTTTCGTCTCGCTGGACGGGCCAAAGCTCCTCTCCCGCTCGCCGGAACTCTTCTTCGATATCGACAGCGACGGCTGGATCGAGACGCATCCGATGAAGGGCACCGCGCCGCGCGGGGGCAGCGCGGCCGAGGACGCGCGCATCATCGCCGCCATGCAGGCCGATCCGAAGACGCAGGCGGAAAACCGCATGATCGTCGACCTCCTGCGCAACGATATCTCGCGCATCACCGAGGTCGGCACGCTGCACGTCCCAAAGCTCTTCGCCGTCGAGACCTACCCGACCGTACACCAGATGGTCAGCCATGTCCGGGCGAAGCTGACGCCCGGCATCTCCATCCGCGACATCTTCGCCGCCCTCTTCCCCTGCGGCTCCATCACCGGCGCGCCGAAGATGCGCGCCATGGAAATCCTGCACGATCTGGAGGACGGCCCGCGCGACGCCTATTGCGGTGCCATCGGCATGATCGCGCCCGACGGCACGATGCGCTTCAACGTCGCCATCCGCACCGTCTCGCTCTTGGAGGACGGCAACGCCGTCTTCAATGTCGGCGGCGGCATCGTCTTCGATTCCACCGCAGAGGCGGAGTATGAGGAATGCCTGCTGAAGGCGCGCTTTGCCGTGGGGGATCAATGGATATCTCGCTG
Organism: Shinella zoogloeoides; assembly: GCF_020883495.1. Classification (NCBI taxonomy): domain Bacteria; kingdom Pseudomonadati; phylum Pseudomonadota; class Alphaproteobacteria; order Hyphomicrobiales; family Rhizobiaceae; genus Shinella; species Shinella zoogloeoides. Next base: position 2,753,056 of record NZ_CP086610.1, read on the forward strand.
ATCGAGACCCTGCGCTGGGAGCCGGAAGCCGGCTTCGTGCGGCTGGAACGGCATCTGGCGCGGCTGAAGCGGTCGGCGGAGGCGCTGGGATTGCCGGGGGCGGATGGAGCACGGGATGCTTTGGCGGCGACGTTCTCTCCCTCCGCCCTGCGCATCCGCCTCGAACTCTTCGCGGATGGCCGGATCGACCTGCAGACCGCCGCCTTCACGCCCCTTGCAGCAGATGCAAGGTGGCGCCTGAAACTCGCCGCCACCCGCCTCACGTCCACCGACCCGCTGCTGCGCCACAAGACATCCCGTCGCGCCCTCTATGCCGCCGCCCGCGCCGAATTCCCGGCGACGGAGGCCGACGAGGTCATTCTCCTCAACGAACGCGGCGAGCTTTGCGAGGGCACCATCACCTCGCTGTTCCTCGACGACGGTTCCGGTCCCCTGAAGACGCCGCCGCTCGCCTCCGGGCTGCTGGCGGGCGTGCTGCGCGAGGAACTGCTGGAAACCGGCAAGGCCGTCGAGAAGGTGCTGCGGCCGGGAGACCTTTCGCGCGGCGCGGTCCTCATCGGCAACTCGCTGCGCGGGCTGATCCGCTGCGTCCTCGCCTGAAGCAGACGACAGCTTAAGCATATCGCCGCAGAAATATCCGGCCGCCCTTTATTGTGACAGAAATCTGTGCTCTAGCGCTGCCATATTATGCTAAGGGGCCTCTGAACCCCTGAATTTTCAGCACAAAGCGGCCGTCCGCAGGAGAACCAAATGGCAGACAGCACCTATCCGGTACATGGCGAAATCACCGGCCCGATCGTGATGATCGGCTTCGGCTCCATCGGTCGCGGCACGCTGCCGCTGATCGAGCGCCACTTCAAGTACGACCGGAACCGGCTGATCGTCATCGAGCCGCGCGAGGACGCCGCCGACGCCGAGATCTTCGCCCGCCACGGCGTCCGCCACGTCAAGGCGCATGTCACCAAGGAGAACTACAAGGACCTCCTGAAGCCGCTCCTGACGGAAGGCGAAGGCCAGGCGTTCTGCGTCAACCTTTCCGTCGATACCGGCTCGGTCGATCTCATCAAGTTCTGCCGCAAGCTCGACGTGCTCTACATCGATACGGTCGTCGAACCCTGGCTCGGCTTCTACTTCGACAAGGACATGAAGAACGCCGACCGCACGAACTATGCCCTGCGCGAAACCCTGCGCAAGGAAAAGGAAAAGCATCCGGGCGGCACGACCGCCGTTTCGACCTGCGGCGCGAACCCGGGCATGGTCTCCTGGTTCGTCAAGCAGGCGCTGCTGAACCTTGCCCGCGACCTCGACATCAAGTTCGAAGAGCCGACGCAGGACGACCGCGAAGGCTGGGCCAAGCTGATGAAGAAGGTCGGCGTCAAGGGCGTTCACATCGCCGAGCGCGACACCCAGCGCACCCGCAACCCGAAGCCCTTCAACACCTTCTGGAACACCTGGTCCGTCGAAGGCTTCATCTCGGAAGGCCTGCAGCCAGCCGAGCTTGGCTGGGGCACCCATGAGAAGTGGATGCCGAAGAACGCCAAGAAGCAGAAGAAGGGCTGCAAGGCCGCCATCTACCTGGAACAGCCCGGCGCCAATACGCGCGTTCGCTCCTGGTGCCCGACGCCCGGCCCGCAATACGGCTTCCTCGTCACCCATAACGAGTCCATCTCCATCGCCGACTACTTCACGGTGCGCGACAAGGACGGCGACGTCGCCTATCGCCCGACCTGCCACTACGCCTACCACCCCTGCAACGACGCCGTGCTGTCGCTGCACGAGATGTTCGGCAACGGCGGCAACCAGCAGCCGGTCCTGCACGTGCTCGACGAGAACGAACTGGTGGACGGCGTCGACGAACTCGGCGTGCTGCTCTACGGCCACGACAAGAACGCCTACTGGTACGGCTCGCGCCTGTCGCTGGAAGAAACCCGCCGCATCGCTCCCTACCAGAACGCGACCGGCCTGCAGGTGACCTCCGCCGTGCTCGCCGGCATGGTCTGGGCGCTTGAGAACCCGAAGGCCGGCATCGTCGAGGCCGACGAGGTCGACTACAAGCGCTGCCTGGAAGTGCAGACGCCCTATCTCGGCCCGGTCGAAGGCCACTACACCGACTGGACCCCGCTCGACGGCCGCCCGGGCCTCTTCCCGGAAGACCTCGACACGAAGGATCCCTGGCAGTTCAAGAACGTTCTCGTTCGCTGAACGGCCCTCGCGCCCCGATACGAAGACGCCCGCGGCATTGCCGCGGGCGTCTTCGCTTCCAATGGGATAATGCTCATTCGCCGGGCGGCGCGTCTTGCTTTCGGCTTTTCTTCACGGCATGTTCGGGCGAAACGAACGGGTGCTTTGCGCCGCCGTGACCTTGGGAGACTTGACATGAAGCCAATCGCAGCCCTGGGCCTGCTCACCGCAGCCGTAGCGCTCGCCTCCTGCCAGACGGAGCGCGCCCCGCGCAACGACATGCCGGTAGCCCAGCGGCCCGCACCGACGGGCGTCGAAGGCGCCTGGGTGGATCCGAACGGCATCGTCTCGACCTTCGCGGCCGGCACCTTCACGACGCGCACGACCGACACGAACCAGCTTCTGGCCTCCGGCACCTATGTCAACACCTCGCCGACGCTGGTCGAGATCAACATGACCTCGCTGGTACGCAACACGCAGTCGAAGGTCAATTGCGCGCTCGTCAGCCAGAGCCAGCTCAATTGCACGACGGCGGAAGGCGCACAGTTCTCCCTCGCCCGCCGCGTCTGAGACGAAACGATATCGCGATGAAAGGGCCGCAAGGCCCTTTTTTCGTTTTAACCGTCAAACGAACCCGCCTTCCGGCCGGACCTCTTTTCTCTTGAAGTTGCCGGCGAGCGGTGGAAACATCCGCCCGCCCGACAGGGATCGCGGCAAACGAGGAGAACAGGACCATGACGATTTTCCGATCCGGCCTTCTGGCCGCTTCCATCATCGCGCTCTCCGGCGGCTCGGCGCTTGCGGATTACGAGCTGAACATCCTGCATATCAACGACCTGCACTCGCGCATCGAGGCGATCAACAAGTTCGATTCGACCTGCTCGGCCGAAGAAGAGGGCAAGGGCGAATGCTTCGGCGGCGTCGCGCGCCTGAAGGCCGCCATCGACGCCGAGCGCGAGAAGCTTTCCGGCAAGAACGTTCTCCTCCTCAATGCCGGCGACAATTTCCAGGGTTCGCTCTTCTACACCACCTACAAGGGCGCGACGGAGGCCGAGTTCCTCAACCTCATGAAGTTCGACGCCATGACCGTCGGCAACCATGAATTCGACGACAGCGAGGACGGCCTCGCCACCTTCCTCGACAAGATCCAGTTCCCTGTCGTCACCGCCAATGTCGCCGCCGGCGCAAGCTCGAAGATCGGCGACCGCATCAAGCCCTTCACCGTGATCGAGCAGGGCGGCCAGAAGATCGGCATCGTCGGCGCGGTCGCCAACGACACGGCGGAACTCTCCTCCCCCGGCCCGAACGTGCTGATCGGCAACGACGTCGCCGACATCACCGCCGCCGTCGCCGAACTGAAGAAGCAGGGCGTCGACAAGATCGTCGCCCTCACCCATGTCGGCTATCCGCGCGACCTCGAGGCCATCGCCAAGATTGCGGATGTGGACGTGGTGGTCGGCGGCCACACCAACACCTTCCTCTCCAACACCTCGGACAAGGCCGAAGGCCCCTATCCGACGCTGGTCGACAATCCCGGCGGCTACAAGGTGCCCGTCGTGCAGGCCGGGGCCTATACGAAATATCTCGGCAACCTCAAGGTCGTCTTCGACGACGCCGGCGTGGTGAAGGAAGCCTCGGGCGAACCGATCCTCCTCGATTCCAGGATCAAGCCGGACGAAGCCGTCCTCGCCCGCATCAAGGAACTGGCCGGCCCCATCGAGGAACTGAAGAACAAGATCGTCGCGGAAGCCGCCGAGCCGATCGACGGCTCGCGCGAGGTCTGCCGCGCCGCCGAATGCCCCATGGGCAACCTCGTGGCCGACGCCATCCTCGACCGCACGAAGGACCAGGGCATGACCATCGCCATCACCAATGGCGGGGGCCTGCGCTCGTCCATCGACGGCGGCCCGGTCTCCATGGGCGAGGTGCTGTCGGTTCTGCCCTTCCAGAACACCGTCGCGACCTTCCAGCTCAAGGGCGCCGATCTTCTCGCCGCCCTCGAAAACGGCCTCAGCCAGATCGAGGAAGGCGCGGGCCGCTTCCCGCAGGTCGCCGGCCTGAAATATACCTTCGACCGGTCGAAGCCGGCCGGCAGCCGCATCGTCTCGGTGGAGGTGAAGGAGGGCGACGCCTTCGTGCCGCTCGATCCCGCCAAGACCTACGGCGTCGTCTCAAACAACTACATGCGCGCGGGCGGCGACGGCTATTCCGTCTTCGCCAAGGCCGGCATGAACGCCTACGACTTCGGTCCGAACCTCGAACTGGTCGTCGCCGACTATCTCTCCGCCCATCGCCCCTACAAGCCCTATACCGACGGCCGCATCACGGAAGTCGCATCGGCGAACGCCGAGGCGAAGCCCGCGGCCACCACGGACACGGCGGCCAAGCCGGCCGAAGGCGCGGCAGCGGGCGCGCAGGCGGCCACGGCCGGCGGCAAGCATGTCGTCGCGCGCGGCGACACGCTCTGGGACCTCGCGACGGAGGCCTACGGCAACGGCGCGTTCTGGCGCCGGATCGCCGAGGCCAACGGCAATCCGCGCCCGCGTGCGCTCCATGTCGGCACGGAGCTGTCGATCCCGGCCAAATAAGGACAATTCGTCTCAACTTTTTCTGCCGGTCCGGGCTTTCCCGGACCGGCATTTCTTTTTAGAACCGTTCTGAACGGACCGGCCTCGCCGCGTATAGAACGACACCCGCACGTACAGGAACCGCCATGGACATCGCCGCCAAGCCCGCCGCCCATCCGCCCGTCAAGCATGGCAAGGTCGGCGTGCTGCTCGTCAATCTCGGCACGCCCGACGGCACGGACTACACATCCATGCGGCGCTACCTGAAGGAATTCCTGATGGACAAGCGCGTCATCGAGTGGCCGCGTATCGCCTGGTATCCGATCCTTTTCGGCATCGTGCTCAACACGCGCCCCGGCAAGGTCGGCAAGGCCTACGAGACGATCTGGAACAAGGACCGCAACGAGAGCTACCTGCGCACCTATACCCGCAGCCAGGCGGAACTGATGGCCGAAGCCCTCAAGGATCATCCGAGCGTCGTCGTCGACTGGGCCATGCGCTACGGCCAGCCCTCCATCGCCTCGCGCATGGAGCATCTGCAGAAGGAAGGCTGCGAGCGCATCGTCCTCTTCCCGCTCTATCCGCAATATGCCGCCGCCACGACGGCGACCGTCAACGACAAGGCCTTCGAGACGCTGCTGAAGATGCGCTGGCAGCCGGCGCTGCGCACCGTGCCGCCCTATCACGACGACCCGGCCTATATCGACGCGCTCGCCGTCTCCATCGAGAAGCACCTTGCGACGCTCGACTGGGAGCCGGAAAAGGTGCTGACCTCCTTCCACGGCATTCCCAAGAGCTATTTCGAGAAGGGCGACCCCTATTACTGCCAGTGCCAGAAGACCGCGCGCCTGCTGCGCGAGCGGCTCGGCTGGTCGGAGGAAAAGCTCGTCGTCACCTTCCAGTCCCGTTTCGGGCCGGAGGAATGGCTCCAGCCCTATACCGACAAGACCGTGGAAAAGCTGGCGCAGGAGGGCGTCAAGCGCATCGCCGTGCTCAATCCCGGCTTCGTTTCCGATTGCCTGGAAACGCTGGAGGAGATTGCCGAGCAGGCGGCCGAAAGCTTCCTGCACAATGGCGGCGAGAAGTTCGCGCACATTCCCTGTCTCAACGATTCACCCGAGGGCATGGCCGTTCTGGAGGCGGTCGTGCGGCGCGAACTCTCCGGCTGGATTTGATCGCGATAATTTTCCTCCCGCTCAAATAGACTGGCACCGTGGGCCGTATTGCCTACAGTAAAGCCGCAATGCCTTTTGGAGAAAAGAATATGGATTTTGCCGGAGTGGATATCGTCGTCGTCGCCCTTGTGATCCTGGTGATCCTGATCCTCTTTGCCGGGATCAAGACCGTCCCGCAGGGCTATCAGTACACGGTGGAACGCTTCGGCCGCTATACGCGCACGCTCCAGCCCGGCCTCAACCTGATCGTGCCCTTCATGGACCGCATCGGCTCGCGCATGAACGTGATGGAACAGGTGCTCGACATTCCCACGCAGGAAGTCATCACCCGCGACAATGCCAGCGTCGCCGCCGATGCCGTCGCCTTCTACCAGGTGCTCAACACGGCGCAGGCCGCCTATCAGGTCGCCAATCTCGAACATGCCATCATCAACCTCACCATGACCAATATCCGCTCGGTCATGGGGTCGATGGACCTCGACGAACTGCTCTCCAACCGCGACAAGATCAACGACCAGCTCCTGCGCGTGGTCGACGAGGCCGCCAATCCCTGGGGCGTGAAGATCACCCGCGTCGAGATCAAGGACATCGCCCCGCCGAAGGACCTCGTCGATTCGATGGCGCGGCAGATGAAGGCCGAGCGTGAGAAGCGCGCGCAGGTGCTTGAAGCCGAAGGCTCGCGCAACGCCCAGATTCTCCGCGCCGAGGGCGCCAAGCAATCCGCCATCCTGGAGGCCGAGGGCCTGCGCGAAGCCGCCTTCCGCGACGCCGAGGCGCGCGAGCGTCTTGCCGAGGCCGAGGCCAAGGCGACGAAAATGGTCTCCGAGGCCATCGCCGCCGGTAACGTGCAGGCGATCAACTACTTCGTCGCGCAGAAATACACCGAGGCCATGGCCGCGATCGGCAAGGCGCCCAATTCCAAGATCGTGCTGATGCCGATGGAAGCCTCCTCGCTGGTCGGCTCGCTCGGCGGCATCGGCGCCATCGCCAGGGAAGTGTTCGGCGACGGCCCGGCGCCCGCCGGCAACACGCAGCGTGCGCGTCCCGCCACGACGACGACTGCGTCCACGCCCGCCTTCCGCAACCCGTTCGACACGCCGCCGCAGGGGACGTGAGCATGATCCACAGCATCGCCGCCGAACTCGGCCCCTGGGCCTGGTGGGTCCTCGGCATCGTCCTCTTGATCCTCGAAGTGCTGCTGCCCGGCGTCTTCCTCGTCTGGATCGGCATCGCCGCCATCGTCACCGGCGCGCTCTCGCTGCTTCTCTGGGAGCAGGCGTTCTGGACATGGCAGGTACAATGGCTGGTCTTCGCCGTGCTGTCGCTGGTCGCCGCGCTCGTCGGCCGGCGCATCGTCAGCGCGCGGGGCGAGACCAGCGACCAGCCGCATCTCAACCAGCGCGGCCAGAGCCTCGTCGGCCGCACCGCGACGCTGGAGCAGCCGATCAGCGAAGGCCGCGGGCGTATCCGCCTCGACGATACGATGTGGAGCGTCCAGGGACCGGACCTGCCGGTCGGCACGCGCGTGCGCGTCACCGCCAGCAACGGCCGCGACCTGACGGTGGAAGCCGTTGAGGGTGCTTAGGCCGCGCCGATCCTGAGCAGATCGTGGAAATGCACGATGCCGACGGGACGGAAGGTCTCGTCGGTAACGATCAGCGCCGAGATATTGTGCTGGTTGAGAAGGCCGAGCGCAGCGGTCGCCAGCGTCGCCGGCTTCACCGTCTTGGGGCTGCGCGTCATCACGTCATCGACAATGAGTTCGGCGAGATTGCGCGACAGGTTGCGCGCGATATCCCCGTCCGTGACGATGCCGACCAGCACGCCCTCGCCATTGACGACGCCGACGCAGCCGTAACGCTTCAGCGCCAGCAGATGCACGGCCTCCGGCATCGACGTGCCGAGCGCCACCAGCGGCATGTTCTCGCCGCTATGCATGATGTCGCCGACATGGGAAAGGCTCGCGCCGAGCTTGCCGCCCGGATGGAACGTCTTGAAATCCGTGGCCGTGAAGCCCCGCGCCTCCAGCAGCGCCACGGCGATGGCATCGCCCAGCGCAAGCTGCATCAGCGTCGAAGAGGTCGGCGCCAGCCCGTGCGGGCAGGCTTCCTGCACCTTCGGCAGCAGCAGCACCGTATCGGCCTCGCGCGCCAGCGCCGAGCGCTCTCCGGAGGTCATCGCGATCAGCGGAATGGAGAAACGGCGCGAATAGGAGACGATGCCCTGCAATTCGGCGGTCTCGCCGCTCCAGGAGAGCGCCAGGATGACGTCGTCGCGCCCGATCATGCCGAGATCGCCGTGATTGGCCTCGACGGGATGGACGAAGAAGGAGGGCGTGCCGGTGGAGGCGAGCGTGGCGGCGATCTTGACGCCGATATGGCCCGACTTGCCGATGCCGGTCACGATCACCCGCCCGGCGCTGTCGCCGATGCGGCGCACCGCATCGCAGAAGGGATCGTGCAGGTCGCCTTCCAGCGCCGCCGCGAGGGCGACAAGCCCCGCCTTTTCGGTTTCGATCGTCCGCATCGCGGAGGCGATTGCGCCACCGCCGTCAACTTTGGCCTGTCTCGTGATCATGCGCCTCGTTAGCGCTTTTGCCCGGACCTGTCCATTGAGAACATTGGCACGCATTGGCCGCCCGCGGCAACCAAGCGTTAACCACGACGGTTTACGTTCGCTTAGGAAATTCGAGAATCGCGGACCGAGCATGCAAGAGGCGAACGGAATGGAACGCGGGGCGCTTTCGCCCTGCCCGACACGGCGACTGGCCGGGCTTCTGCTCGCCGGGACCGTGCTCGTCTCCGCTCCCGCCTTCGCCCAGCAAAACACCTCCGCCTTCCCCGCACCGCTTGCGGGCCAGCAGGCGGCCGCGACCGATCCCCTGTCTACTGCGACGACGGAAACCATTGATCCGGCGGCGATAACACCAGACGCCACCACCACGGCCTCCACACCCGCCATCACCGACGAGGGCGATACCTTCGCCCGCACGGGGCGCGAGACCGAGCAGATGAATGCGCGCGAAGGCAGCGTCGACGGCGCGCGCAGCAATTTCGGCAATCCCTACGAGCCGACCGGCATTCGTGTCGGCTCCTTCATCCTGCGCCCCTCGATCTCGCAGAACCTCGGCCACGAGAAGAACAGCAGCGGCGGCGTCACGACGCGCCGCACCTATTCCCAGACCGGCCTTCGCGGGTCGCTGGTTTCGGACTGGTCGCGCCACCAGCTCTCCGTCGAGGCCGAGGGCATCTACCAGCGCAATATCAGCGGCACCGGCGAGACCGAGCCGCGGCTGCGGCTGGATACCGACCTGAGGCTCGACCTCAGCGACAGCACCATCGCCAACATCACCGCCGGTTACGATTTCGAGCGGGAAAGCTCCAGCGATCCCAACGCGATCAATGGCGCAACCGCCCAGTCCGGGGTTCACACCTATTCGGCCGGCGCCCGCGTCACGCGCGATTTCGGCCTGATCCGCGGCACGATCGGCGCCGAGGTCGAGCGCCGGACCTACGGTTCGGCGACGCTTGCCGACGGCAGCCAGCTCGTCCTTTCCGACCGCAACTATACCGAGGGCACCCTGACGGGCCGCGTCGGCTACGAACTGTCGCCCGCGCTGATCCCCTATCTGGAAGCCTCCGTCGGACGCTCAAGCTACGACGACAAATACGATTCGCTCGGATACGAGCGCTCCGCGACGACGCTCGGCGGACGGGCGGGCGTGGAACTGGACCTTGGCGAAAAGCTGCGCGGCGACCTTGGCCTCGGCTACGAGCGTGCGCGCTTCGACGACACCCGCCTTGTCACGCTCGACGCGCTGACGCTCGACGGCACGGTCCAGTGGTCGCCGCAGCGCGGCACCGACCTGCGGCTCGGCCTCGCCACGGAACTCGAACCGTCGACCGCCGCCGGCCAGAGCGGCTACGTCTCCTACGAGGCGACCTCGGAACTGACGCATGAATTGCGGGAAAATCTCGTGGCGCGCCTCAGCGCCGCGTATACGCTGCGCGATTTCAAGAATGCCGGAAATCCGAACCAGACAATCTATCTGGTCGGCACCGGCATCACCTGGAATATCAATCGCTGGCTCGCGATGACCGGCGACGTCTCCTATGAGCTGACGCGCCAGCGCGGCACGTCCGACACCGGCGTCACGCGCGCCGGCATCGGTCTCGTCCTGCGCCGCTGAGCCTTATTTCAGGCTGGCGACCAGATCCCGCAGCGGCCCCTCGACCGACGGGCGGATATCCGCGCGCGCCAGCGCAAAGGCGATATTGGCGAGGATGAAGCCATCCTTGGCGCCGCAGTCATAGGTCTCGCCACGGAAATGATAGGCCGCGAACTGCTGCTCGACCGCAAGTTTCACCATGGCGTCGGTGAGCTGGATCTCGTTGCCCGCGCCGCGCTCCTGCGTGGAAAGGATCTGGAAGATTTCCGGCTGGAGAATGTAGCGGCCGTTGATGAAGAAGTTCGACGGCGCGGTGCCCTGCGGCGGCCTCTCGACCATCTTGGTGATGGCGAAGCCGTCACCGATCTTCTCGCCTACGCCGACGATACCGTATTTGTGCGTCTGGTCGGGCGCGCATTCCTCGACGGCGATGACATTCGCGCCGGAATGCTCGAAGAGCTCGACCATACCCTTCATACAGCCCTTCTCCCCCTTCATGATCATGTCGGGAAGCAGGAGGGCGAAGGGTTCGTTGCCGACCAGCTCGCGGGCGCACCAGACGGCGTGGCCGAGACCGAGCGGCTCCTGCTGGCGCGTGAAGCTGGTGGAGCCGGCGACGGGCAGGATGCTTTCCAGCAGCGTCAGCTCGGCGGTCTTGTTGCGCTGGCGCAGCGTCTGCTCCAGCTCGACCTGAATGTCGAAATAGTCCTCGATGACCGCCTTGGAGCGGCCTGTCACGAAGATCAGGTGCTCGATGCCGGCATCCAGCGCCTCATCGACCACATACTGGATCACCGGCTTGTCCACGACCGTCAGCATTTCCTTCGGAACGGCCTTAGTCGCCGGAAGGAAGCGTGTGCCGAGACCGGCCACCGGGAAGACTGCTTTGCGAACCTTGCGTGCCTGCGACATATTCACCTCGTTGCGCCCCTTGCCATCATGGCCCGGACATATCTCTGCCGGAATAGAATCGAATTGCTATTTTTTTGCAAAAGAAGACGGGGCAAAATTTTGATGGTAAAGAATTTGTTGACTTCGTTTTTATAAGTTTTGCGTTCAGCCGGTGGTTTCACGCCATCGTACCGAAATTTAGAAACGGACATGACAGCCGATGACACAGAATCTGAAGACCGTTCTGCGCCGATCTGCGCTCACCCTTCTCCTTACGGCCGGGCTTTTCGCCCAGGCGACAGCGGCCCGCGCGGACGCCCGCTTCCAGAACTGGATCGCCGACTTCTACGAGACCGCATCTGCGGCCGGCATCAGCAAAAGCACCTACCAGAAGGCGTTTTCCGGCGTCAAGACACCCGACCCGGACGTGCTGGAGAAGGCGGCCTACCAGCCGGAATTCAAGAGCAAGATCTGGGATTACCTCGATTCGCGCGTCAACCCCTATACGGTGCGCATCGGCCGTGAGATGGCCGCCAAGCACGGCCGCACGCTGGCCGCGCTCGAGCGCCACTTCGGCGTCGACCGCAACATCCTGCTCGCCATCTGGTCGATGGAATCGAACTACGGCGCGGTGCTCGAAAAGGACGACCGGCTGCATTACGTGCCGCGCGCGCTGGCGACGCTCGCCTATGCCGACAAGAAGCGCTCGAAATACGCCCGCACCCAGCTCATCGCCGCCCTCAAGATCATCCAGCGCGGCGATATCGCCGCGGGCGACATGACCGGCTCCTGGGCGGGCGCGATGGGCCACACCCAGTTCATCCCGACGAGCTACCTGCTCTATGCGGTCGATGCGGACGGCAACGGCCACCGCGATATCTGGAACTCCGTGCCGGATGCGCTGGCGACCGCCGCCAACCTGCTTGCCAAGAACGGCTGGCAGGCAGGCAAGACCTGGGGCTACGAGATCGTCGTGCCCGACGGCGGCAACAAATACTCCGGCCAGACGAAGACGCTTGCCCAGTGGGCCAAGCTCGGCTTCACCCGCCCGGGCGGCAAGGGCTTCAAGAACGGCGCGGACCGCGCCGAACTCAAGCTGCCGGCCAATGGCGGCCCCGGCTTCCTGATGACCAAGAACTTCTTCGTCATCAAGCGCTACAACGCCTCGGATTCCTACGCGATGGGCGTCGGCATGCTGGCCGACCAGATCGCCGGCTACAGCGGCGTCAAGCAGCGCTGGCCGCGCCCGGACGGCACGCTGGACATCACCGAGAAGTTCGAACTCCAGACGCGCCTCAAGGAACTCGGCTATTACGAGGGCGAGGTCGACGGCAATTTCGGTTCCGGCTCCAAAGCCGCGATCCAGGCCTTCCAGAACCGCATGGGCCTTGCCGCGGACGGCGAGCCGAGCCAGCAGGTCCTGAAAGCCCTGCGCCGCTGAGACCCACGGCGGATACCGGCATCGGGGGCGCTTCGGCGCCCTTTTTGCTGGCAGGCGCTTTCGCTCAGCGCCGGCATTTGCCATCATGCCGCCACCGAGCTTCCGCAACATCGGGGCAGAGACGGAGCCTTTCACGATGAGCAAGACGATCCCCGCCCGCATCGCGCGCCTCGGCATTGCCCTCGTCGCCGCCGCCGGTATCGTCGCGGCCGCGCTTCCCGCTGGCGCGCAGGAACAGCCGCGCGAGCGCAAGACCATCCTCGAATTCCTCTTCGGCAAGAAAAAACCCCGGGAGGTCATTCCCGCCGAGCCGCAGGTCCGCAAACCGCGCACCACCGCCCGCAAGAAGAAGACGACGACCACGGTCGCCAAGACGCCGGAAACACCCGTCGTGGAAAAGCTGCCGGATGCGAAGGTGGTGCTGGTCGTCGGCGACTTCATCGCCGGCAGCGTCGGCGAGGGCCTTGCTGCCGCCTTCGAAGCGACGCCGGGCATTCGCGTCGAGCGCCGCACGAACGGTTCCTCGGGCATCGTGCGCGACGATTATTACAACTGGCCGGAAACCCTGCCCGCGCTCATCGCCGAGACCAAGCCCGCACTCGTCGTCGTCAGCATGGGCGCGAACGACCGCCAGCAGATGACCGTCGCGGGCGAGAAGGAGAAATTCCGCTCCGAGGCCTGGACGAAGGAATACGAAACACGCGTCGCCCGCCTCGCCACGCTGGCGCGCCAAAGCGGCAAGCCGCTGCTGTGGATGGGCATGCCGGCCTTCCAGTCCTCCGCGCTCACCGCCGACATGACGACGCTCAACAACCTCTATCGCGCGGGCGTGGAAAAGGCGGGCGGCGAGTTCGTCGACATCTGGGACGGCTTCGTCGACGAGGACGGCAAGTTCGTCATTTCCGGTTCCGACATCAACGGCCAGCAGGTGCGCCTGCGCGGCTCGGACGGCATCAACTTCACCAAGGCCGGCAAGCGCAAACTCGCCTTCTACGTGGAAAAGGAAATCCGCCGCCTGCTCGGCGATGCCGCCGCCGACGGTCCCGGCCTGCAGGGTGACCTCAAGGACCTCGTCGTCGCCACGCCCCCGGTCGAGGACGCGGAAATCACCAAGACGCAGCCCATCAGCCTCGCCGACCCGGCGCTCGACGGCGGCACGGCGCTGCTCGGCGGCGCGCCGATCAAGGGCAACGGCAAGAGCCTGCGCGACAAGCTGGTGGAAAAGGGCGAGACCGCCGATGCGCCGCTCGGGCGCGTGGACGATTTCCGGATGAACAAGACGGCAACGCCTTGATTTCCTATGCCTGAAACGAAAAGGGCGCGCCGCTTTCACGGCGCGCCCTTTGTCATTCCCGAAGTCTAGCGCGGCAGCGTCGTCGCGCCCATCAGCGCCTCGTCGATGGCGCGTGCAGCCTGACGGCCTTCGCGGATCGCCCAGACGACGAGCGACTGGCCGCGGCGCACGTCGCCGGCCGTCCAGAGCTTGTCCACCGAGGTGCGGTAGTCGCGGTCGTTGGCGACGACGTTGGAGGAGCCGCGCTTGTCGGTGTTGATGGTCAGGCGGTCGCCGAGGTCCTTCAGCACGCTGTCGGTGAAGGGGCCGCGGAAGCCGATGGCGATGAAGGCGAGGTCAGCCTTGATGATGAACTCCGTGCCGGGGATCGGCTTGCGGCGGTCATCCACCTGGCAGCACTTCACGCCCGTCAGCACGCCGTCCTCGTCGCCGACGAATTCGAGCGTGCCGACCTGGAACTCGCGCACCGCGCCTTCGGCCTGCGAGGAGGAGGTGCGCATCTTCGTCGCCCAGAAGGGCCAGACGGCGAGCTTGTCTTCCTTTTCCGGCGGCTGCGGGCGGATGTCGAGCTGGGTGACCTTCACCGCGCCCTGGCGGAACGCCGTGCCGACGCAGTCCGACGCGGTATCGCCGCCGCCGACGACGACGATATGCTTGCCGCCGGCAAGGATCGGCGCGGAGGGCCAGCCGACGCTGTCGATGTTCTCGCGGCCGACGCGGCGGTTCTGCTGCACGAGGTAGGGCATGGCATCATGCACGCCGGCGAAGTCGACGCCCGGAATGCCGGCATCGCGCGGGGTTTCCGAGCCGCCGCAATAGAGCACGGCATCGTGCTCGGCGAGCATCGCATCCATCGTCTTGTCGACGCCGACATTGACGCCGTAGTGGAAAGTGACGCCCTCGCCGCGCATCTGGTCGACGCGGCGGTCGATGAAGTTCTTCTCCATCTTGAAGTCCGGGATACCGTAGCGCAGCAGGCCGCCGGCCTTGGATTCGCGCTCGTAGAGATGGACCTCATGGCCGGCGCGGGCGAGCTGCTGGGCAGCGGCCATGCCGGAAGGACCCGAGCCGATGACGGCGACCTTCTTGCCGGTCTTCACCGTCGCCGGCTGCGGCACGATATAGCCCATCTCATAGGCCTTGTCGGCAATCGCCTGCTCGACGGTCTTGATCGAGACCGGGGTGTCTTCCAGGTTCAGCGTGCAGGCCTCCTCGCACGGGGCGGGGCAGACGCGGCCGGTGAATTCCGGGAAGTTGTTGGTCGAGTGCAGGTTGCGGATCGCCTCTTCCCAGTTGCCGTTATAAACGAGGTCGTTCCAGTCCGGAATCTGGTTGTGCACCGGACACCCGGTCGGACCGTGGCAATAGGGAATGCCGCAGTCCATGCAGCGCGCGGCCTGCTTCTGCACTTCGGGGTCCGACATCGGAATGGTGAATTCGCGGAAATGGCGGATGCGGTCGGAGGCCGGCTGATACTTCATCACCTGCCGGTCGATTTCCATGAAACCAGTTACCTTGCCCACGTCAATAATCCTTGCTCAAGACGGGTGCCTCTCAGGCCCCGATGCCGGTACGCAGCTCCGCTGTCGTGCCGGTGAAGATGAAATCGATCCTGATTGCGCTGTCGCGCAATCGGTCAGTGAAGAGTAGTGAACCGCTGCCTCATTCGGCAGCGACCCCCATCCTCATGCGCTCCATCTCTTCGAGCGCGCGGCGGTACTCGACCGGCATCACCTTGCGGAATTTCGGACGATACTCGGCCCATTTGTCGAGAATCTCCTTGGCCCGCGGCGAGCCCGTGTAGTGCAGGTGGTTCGAGACGAGCTGGTAAAGCCGCTCCTCGTCGTGACGCGTCATGTCGTCGGACACGTCCACCATGCCCTTGTGCATGAGGTCGCCGCCGTGGTGGTGCAGCTTCTCCAGCATGTCGTCCTCTTCCGGCACCGGCTCCAGCTCGACCATCGCCATGTTGCAGCGGCGGGCGAAGTCGCCCTCCTCGTCCAGCACATAGGCGACACCGCCCGACATGCCGGCCGCGAAGTTGCGGCCCGTCTGGCCGATGACGACGACGACGCCGCCGGTCATGTATTCGCAGCCATGGTCGCCCACGCCCTCGACGACCGCGACGGCACCGGAGTTGCGCACGGCGAAGCGTTCGCCGGCAACGCCGTTGAAGTAGCATTCGCCCGAAATCGCGCCGTAGAGCACCGTGTTGCCGACGATGATCGATTCATGCGGCACCGCGCGGTTGCCCGCCGGGGGGCGCACGACGATGCGGCCACCCGAAAGGCCCTTGCCGACATAGTCGTTGCCGGCGCCCACCAGATCGAAGGTGATACCGCGCGCAAGGAACGCGCCGAAGGACTGGCCGGCCGTGCCGTTGAGCGTCACGGAGATCGTGTCGTCCTTCAGGCCCTTGAAGCCGTAGCGCTTGGCGACTTCGCCCGAGAGCATCGCGCCGGCCGAACGGTCGACGTTCTTGATATCGACCGCGAAGGCGACCGGCGTCTTGGCTTCCAGAGCGGGCTTGGCCTCAACGATCAGCTTGCGGTCGAGGATATCCTCAATCGGATGGTTCTGCCGCTCGGTCCAGTAGGTCGCCTCCTTCGGCGCATCGACCTTGTGGAAGATGCGGGAGAAGTCGAGACCGTTGGCCTTCCAGTGCGAGATCATCTTCTCCTTTTCGAGGAGCTCGGAGGCGCCGATGATCTCGTTCAGCGAACGAACGCCGAGCGAGGCCAGGATTTCGCGCACCTCTTCGGCGACGAAGAAGAAGTAGTTGATGACATGCTCGGGCGTGCCCTTGAAGCGCTTGCGCAGAACCGGGTCCTGCGTCGCAACCCCCACCGGACAGGTGTTGAGGTGGCACTTGCGCATCATGATGCAGCCGGCCGCAATCAGCGGCGCGGTGGCGAAGCCGAACTCGTCCGCACCGAGCAGCGCACCGATGACGACGTCACGGCCGGTCTTGAGGCCGCCGTCGACCTGAAGCGCGATACGCGAGCGCAGCTTGTTGAGCACGAGCGTCTGGTGCGTCTCGGCAAGGCCGATTTCCCAGGGGGAGCCGGCATGCTTCAGCGAGGTGAGCGGCGAAGCACCCGTGCCGCCGTCGAAGCCGGCGATGGTGATATGGTCCGCGCGCGCCTTGGCGACGCCGGCGGCAACCGTGCCGACGCCGACTTCCGAGACGAGCTTGACCGAGATATCGGCCTCCGGATTGACGTTCTTCAGGTCGTAGATGAGCTGCGCCAGATCCTCGATGGAATAGATATCGTGGTGCGGCGGCGGCGAGATAAGACCGACGCCCGGCGTGGAGTGACGGGTTTTCGCGACCGTCGCATCCACCTTATGGCCCGGAAGCTGGCCGCCCTCGCCGGGCTTTGCGCCCTGCGCGACCTTGATCTGCAGCATGTCCGCATTGACCAGATACTCGGTCGTCACGCCGAAGCGGCCGGATGCGATCTGCTTGATCGCCGAACGCTCGGGATTGGCGGAGCCGTCCGGCAGCGGCATGTAACGGTCGGCTTCCTCGCCGCCCTCGCCGGTGTTCGACTTGCCGCCGATCCGGTTCATGGCGACGGCCAGCGTCGTATGCGCCTCGCGGGAAATCGAGCCGAAGGACATGGCCCCCGTCGAGAAGCGCTTGACGATATCGACCGCCGGCTCGACCTCGTCGATGGAGATCGGCTTGCGGCCGGCCGCTTCCGCGCCCTTGATCGAGAACAGGCCGCGGATCGTGTTCATGCGCAGCGACGAGGCGTTCACCAGTTCGGCGAATTCCTTGTAGCGGTCGGCCGCGTTGCCGCGCACCGCATGTTGCAGCGAGGCGATCACGTCCGGCGTCCAGGCATGTTCCTCGCCGCGCATGCGGTAGGCATATTCGCCGCCGATATCGAGCGTGTTGGCGAGCAGCGGGTCGCGGCCGAAAGCGGCCTTGTGGCGGTTGAAGGTCTCTTGCGCGATCTCGTCGAGACCAATGCCCTCGATGGTCGTCGCCGTGCCGAAGAAATACTTGTCGGTCAACTCCGAGGAGAGGCCGATGGCGTCGAAGATCTGCGCGCCGCAATAGGACTGGTAGGTCGAGATGCCCATCTTGGACATGACCTTCAGGATGCCCTTGCCGATCGCCTTGATGTAGCGATAGACGACCTCTTCCGCGTCCACTTCCTTCGGGAACTCGCCGCGCTTGTGCATGTCGGTGAGCGTGTCGAAGGCGAGGTAGGGGTTGATCGCTTCCGCGCCATAGCCGGCGAGAAGGCAGAAGTGGTGCACTTCGCGCGGCTCACCGGTCTCCACGACGAGGCCAACCGAGGTGCGAAGCCCCTTGCGGATCAGATGGTGGTGCACGGCGGCGGTCGCCAGCAGCGCCGGGATCGCCACGCGGTCCGGCCCGATCTGGCGGTCGGAGAGCACGATGATGTTGTAGCCGGAGGTCACGGCCTGCTCGGCGCGCTCGCAGAGCCGGTCAAGCATTTCCAGCATGCCGTCCGCGCCGCGCGAGACGTCATAGGTGAAGTCCAGCGTCTTGGTGTCGAAACGATCCTCCACGTGGCCGATGGAGCGGATCTTTTCGAGGTCGCCATTGGTCAGGATCGGCTGGCGCACTTCCATGCGCTTGGCCTTGGCCGCACCGCCATGGTCGAGAATGTTCGGGCGCGGGCCGATGAAGGAGACGAGGCTCATGACCAGTTCCTCGCGGATCGGGTCGATGGGCGGGTTCGTCACCTGCGCGAAGTTCTGCTTGAAATAGGTGTAGAGCAGCTTGGTCTTGTCGGACATGGCCGAGATCGGCGTGTCCGTGCCCATGGAGCCGATCGCCTCCTGCCCCGTCGTCGCCATCGGCGACATCAGCAGGCGGGTATCCTCCTGCGTATAGCCGAAGGCCTGCTGGCGGTCGCGCAGCGACACGTCACGGCGCAGCGCGCGCGGCTCGACCGGGCCGAGGTCTTCCAGAATGATCTGGGTGTTGTCCAGCCAGTCGCGATAGGGGTGCTTTTCGGCAAGCGCGGACTTCACCTCCTCATCGGAGATGATGCGGCCCTCTTCCATGTCGATGAGCAGCATCTTGCCCGGCTGAAGACGCCACTTCTTGACGATGCTCTCTTCCTTGACCGGCAGCGTGCCGGCTTCGGAGGCAAGGATCACGCGGTCGTCGTCGGTGACGAGGTAGCGGGCGGGACGCAGGCCGTTTCGGTCGAGCGTCGCGCCGATCTGGCGGCCATCGGTGAAGGCGACGGCGGCCGGGCCGTCCCACGGCTCCATCAGGGCGGCGTGGTATTCGTAGAACGCCTTGCGCTCGGGGCTCATGAGCTGGTTGCCGGCCCAAGCCTCGGGGATCAGCATCATGACCGCATGGGCCATGGAGTAACCGCCGCGCACGAGGAACTCGAGCGCGTTGTCGAAACAGGCGGTATCCGACTGGCCCTCGTAGGAGATCGGCCAGAGCTTGGTGATGTCGTCGCCGAAGAGTGGCGAGGAGACGGACGCCTGACGGGCCGCCATCCAGTTGACGTTGCCGCGCAGCGTGTTGATTTCGCCGTTATGGGCGACCATGCGATAGGGATGCGCCAGCTTCCACGACGGGAAGGTGTTGGTGGAAAAGCGCTGATGCACGAGGGCGACAGCCGATTCGAAGCGCGGATCGGCGAGGTCCTTGTAATAGGCGCCCACCTGATAGGCGAGGAACATGCCCTTGTAGACGATGGTCGTCGAGGAGAGCGAGACGGGGTAGAAGTTGCTCTCCTCGCCTTCATACTCATCATAGATGCGGTTGGAGATCACCTTGCGCAGCGTGAAAAGCCGGCGCTCGAACTCGCCGTTCGTGGCGGCCTCGCGGCCCGCGCCAACGAAGACCTGCACATGGCGCGGCTCGGTGGCGGCAATCTCGGGGGCCTTGGAGAGCGAGGAATTGTCGACCGGCACGTCGCGGAAGCCGATGAGGACCTGTCCCTCTTCGGCAACGACATCCCCGATCACCTTCTTGAAGTAATCGACCAGCTTCTCGTCCTGCGGCATGAAGATGTGGCCCACGGCATATTCGCCCGCCTTCGGCAGCGTGATGCCCTGCTTTGCCATCTCCTCGCGGAAGAAGCGGTCCGGAATCTGGACCAGAATGCCTGCACCGTCACCCATCAGCGGATCTGCGCCGACGGCGCCGCGATGCGTCAGGTTCTCGAGCATGAAGAGCCCGTCCTGAACGATCTGGTGCGACTTCTTGCCTTTCAGATGCGCCACAAAGCCGACGCCGCAGGCATCGTGTTCGTTACGCGGATCGTAGAGTCCTTGTTTTTTCGGCAGGCCCGGTGTGGAAGCGCGCGTTTTGGCGCCCGTCGCAGTCGTCTGCGCCCGGGTCTGCCGCAAATCATGTGCTTGAGTCTTCACCACCATCTTTTCCTCCTGTTGGCCCGGCATCGTGCGGGCATTCCGTCCGCTTCCAGGGAAGCGTCGCCTGTTGCATGAACCTGATGCGACCGCAAAACGACGGCCGATCCGGTGGATCATCGGAACCGTCGGGGCGGCGGGTCTTGGAAGTGGCTTCCACCCGGCGCCGTTTTCGGCGCTTTCCAAGGGTGGGAACAGCGCCTCTTCGGTCTTCTGACCGAAATAGGACAGTAACGCTGTCCTATTTCAGGTGCTCTATGCCAGAAACACCCCTACCCCGCAAGGCCATCATGCCAAATAATCACCACCTCATGAAGAAAAATTGCCTGCGCTTCCGGGTGCTTGAAATTAAATTACGGCGCTTCGACGCATTGTTTCCGTTCCTTTCAATTTCAGGAAAATCGGACATTTCAGCCAAATCCGGCGATTGATCGCCGATTTTTCTCCATTATGGTCCCTTCCGGCCCTCATTCGCACTGGAAACCGCATGATTTTCGCTTCCGACAACTGGGCAGGCGCTCATCCCGACATTGCAAGAAGCCTCGTGGACGCCGCCGGCGGCTTCGCTCCCGCCTATGGGACGAGCGACCTCGACAAGCGTGTGGAAAAGACGTTTTCCGAGATTTTCGAGCGCGACGTCGCCGTCTTCTTCGTCGGCACCGGCACGGCAGCCAATTCGCTGGCGCTCGCCAGTTTCAACCGGCCGGGCGGGCAGGTCTTCTGCCACCGCGAGGCGCATGTGAATGTCGACGAGTGCAACGCGCCGGAATTCTTCGCCACCGGCTCCAAGCTGGCCCCTATCGACGGCCCCGCGGGAAAATTCTCGCCGGAGGCCCTCGCCGCCGCCATCGGCCGCTTCCCACCGGATTTCGTGCATGGCGGCCAGCCGATGGCCGTCACCATCACCCAGGCGACGGAAGCCGGCACCGCCTATACGCTGGATGAAATTGCCGCCCTCTCAGCGGTGGCGAAAGAGGCCGGCCTGCCGCTGCACATGGACGGCGCACGCTTCGCAAACGCCCTCGTCCATCTCGGCGCGACACCGGCGGACATGACCTGGAAGCGCGGCGTCGACATCCTCTCCTTCGGCGGCACGAAAAACGGCTGCTGGTGCGCCGAGGCCCTCGTGCTCTTCGATCCGTCGAAGGCGCGGCAGATGCACTACCTGCGCAAGCGCTCCGCCCAGCTCTTCTCCAAGTCCCGCTTCATCGCCGCCCAGTTCGATGCCTATTTCCGGGACGGTCTCTGGCTCGACCTCGCCCGCCATTCCAACGCCATGGCGAGCCGCCTCGCCGAAGGCTTCGCCGCTTCCGGCAAGGCCCGCCTCGCCTGGCCGACCGGCTCGAACGAACTCTTCGCCATACTGCCCGACGCGGCCTTGAAGGCCCTCCGGGAAAAGGGCGCCACCTTCTACGACTGGCACCCCGGCCCCGACCTTCAGGCAACGATGCAAGATGATGAAACGCTGATCCGCCTCGTCACCAGCTTCGCCACGACGCAAGCGGATGTGGACGCCTTCCTTTCGGCGCTTTGACACAACAAAAAAGGCGGCGCCTTGCGGCACCGCCCCCTTCATTCCCGAACGAAACGCTTAGTTGGTCTGCGCTTCGATCTGCTTGGCTTCGCGCCCGATGGCGGCGATCTCGATACGGCGGGGCTTCGCGGCTTCCGGAATCTCGCGAAGAAGATCGATGTGAAGCAGACCGTTCTTCAGCGAAGCGGCGCGCACTTCCACATGATCGGCGAGCTGGAAGCGGCGCTCGAAGGCGCGCTTGGCAATGCCGCGGTAGAGATACTGGCTTTCCTCGGACGCTTCGTCCTTCTTCTCGCCCTTGACCGTCAGCGCATGTTCGCGCGCTTCGATGGACAGTTCGCTTTCGTCGAAACCGGCAACCGCCATGGTGATGCGATAGGTATTTTCGCCGGTGCGCTCGATATTGTAGGGCGGATAGCTCTGGGCCTGGTCAGGCTGGCCGAGGCTGTCGAGCATGGTGAAGAGACGGTCGAAGCCGACGGTGGAACGATAAAGGGGGGAGAAATCGACGTGACGCATGGTGTCCTCCTTCAGAGCAACGGTTGCGATCTTTCAAAGAGCGGCCCCTGATTTCAAAAGGAGCGGCCCGGTTCATCCGGCCTCCGCCCCTTTCTGGCGACGGCAGCCTCGACGGACCCTTGCGGCGCCCGTGACGATGAGATGGGAACGCCATTTGGGCGGTTCAAGCCCGCGCGGCCGAGAAAAATTCCGACATGAACGACAAATGAACGGCCGCTTCGGACAGCGTTCAGCTTGGCCTTGCTAGAACCGCGACATCGGAAGCAACAACTTTCGACGACCGGGGTGCAACGTCCCTTCCGCCACGGTCAAACTGCGCCGGACTGCATGTGAGCCACCCCCGTGCCGCATGCATCCGGCTTTTTTCTTTGACGGCTCCAATGGGAGCGCCTATCCATCGAACATCACCTGTGAGACCGCGCTGTCCGATGGATTCCATCCTCTACGCCACCCCCGACAATCCCGTTCCGGAAAACCATTTCGCCGGCTTCCTGGAAGGCAGCGGCGGCGTGAAGATCCGCTACGCCGTGTTCCGCTCCAGCGAGCGCGAGGCCAAGGGCACGGTGGTGCTGCTGCAGGGCCGCAGCGAGTGCATCGAGAAATATTACGAGACGATCAACGACCTGACGGCACGGGGCCTGTGGGTGGCGACCTTCGACTGGCGCGGGCAGGCCGGCTCCGGCCGCCTGCTGACGGCAAGCCATGCCGGCCATGTCTCCCGCTTTGCCGATTACGAGGCCGACCTTTCTCTCTTTCTCGAAAAGATCGTGCTGCCCGACGCACGCCTGCCCTTCTTCATCGTCGCCCACTCGACGGGCGCGCTCGTCGCCCTCTCGCAGGCGCCGTTCCTGGAGAACCGCATCGAACGCATGGTGCTGGCGGCGCCCTTCGTCGCCCTCGGCGGCCAGTCGATGAGCCAGCGCCGCATCGCCATCATCGCGCGCCTCGCCTCGATGACCGGCCTTGGCAACCGCACCTTCCGCAGGAGCGAGCCGTCCTTCGACTTCGCCAGCAATGTCGTCAGTTCCGACGCGCGCCGCTTCGCCCGCAACGCCGCCATCTATGCGGCGCATCCCGAGCTTTCCATCGGCTGGCCGAGCGCGCGCTGGCTGAACGAGACGCTTCGCGCCATGGCCCGCGTGACGCATCAGGATCACCTGACGCGCATCCGCATTCCCACGCTGCTGCTCTGCCCGACAGCGGATGTGCTGGTGCCGCGCAAGGCCATCGGCGATCTTGCCCGCATCTTCCGCGCTGCCCGCCTCATCGAGATCGACGGCGCGCGCCATGAGCTTTTCCAGGAAGCCGACCGCTACCGCGCGCAGGCGATGGCGGCCATCGACGCCTTCATTCCGGGCAGCGACGCCGAGGACACCGGCCTCGGCGCATAAGCATTCCCGAAGAGCCGCGCGGCTCAGGCCCGGAGCAGCGCCATCGCCTCGTCATAGACCTTGCGGCTGCCGGCCGCGATGATCTCGCCGCCCATTTCCGCCGGCCCGCCGTCCCAGGCGGTGATGATGCCGCCCGCCTGCTCGATGACCGGGATGAGGCCGCCGACATCGTAGGGCTTCAGCCCGCATTCGACGACGAGGTCGACATGGCCGGCCGCCAGCAGCGCATAGGCGTAGCAATCGACGCCGTAGCGGAAGAGCCGCACCTTGTCCTGCACCGCCTCGAAGCGGGTCTTGCGGCTCTCGGTGAAGAGATGCGGCGACGTCGTGAACATGATGGCGTCCGACAGGCCGTTGCACGGCCGCGTCGACAGCACCTTGCCGCCATCCGGCCCGGCATAGCGGGACACATTGCCGTCGGCGAAATAGCGCTCACCCGTGAAGGGCTGGTCGACGAGGCCCATGACGGCCTCGCCGTTGCGGTAAAGGCCGATCAGCGTGCCCCAGACCGGAACGCCGGAGATGAAGGCGCGCGTGCCGTCGATCGGGTCGATCACCCAGACATATTCTCGGTCGAGGCCGACCGAGCCGTGCTCTTCGCCAAGAATGCCGTGTTCGGGGAAATGCCGCTCGATCAGCACGCGGATCGCCGCTTCCGCCGCCCGGTCGCCTTCCGTTACCGGATCGAAGCCGCCGGCCTCCTTGTTGACGACGTCGGCGCCGACGCGGAAGCGCGGCAAGGTTTCCTTCCTCGCCGCATCGGCAAGGAGGTCGAAGAAGGCGCGGTCAGGCAGCATGGCAATCTCTCGGAGGGGTTTTCATCGAAGCCCCTCATACTGCATCGCCGGCCAAAACGGAACCGGATTGAGGGGACTGCCGCGCCGGGAAGCCCCGGACGGACCGCAAATTCATCTCGCACATGCGCTTGACAATTGTGCGATGCAATATTACCTTTTCCTCACAGTCACCTGTGACTGTAAATACCCTCCGTGGGTGTTTCCTCCCTAGACTTGACCGCGCCGCAAGCGCGGTTTTTTTTGACGGGGAGACGGCCTATTCGGCGGCGAGCGCCCGGTCGGCGGCGTATTCTTCCACATAGTCGGAAAAATCCTGCAGGAAGGCGGAAATCGCCGTCTGCATCACCGCGAAATCGGGCCGCTTCACCAGCGTCGCCTCATCGATGTAAAGGCCGCGATTCACCTCGATCTGCAGGGCATGCAGCCCCTTGGCCGGCCGGCCGTAATGCTCGGTGATGAAGCCGCCCGCATAAGGCTTGTTGCGCACGACGGAAAAGCCCATGTCCTCCAGCAGCCGCATGGCGACGCGCGAAAGCTCGCCGGAGGCGCTGGTGCCGTAGCGGTCGCCAATGATGAAATCCGGCCGGATGCCACTCCCCGAAACCCGGATATTGCCCGGCATGGAATGGCAATCGACGAGCACCGCCAGGCCGAAGGCGACATGGGTGCGCACGACAAGCTGGCGCAGGCGCGCATGATAGGGCTTGTAGACCGTCTCGATCCGCTCCAGCGCCGCCTCGACGGGAAGGCGGTGGCGGTAGATTTCCATGTTTTCCGCAACGACGCGCGGAATGGTGCCAAGTCCGCCGGCGACACGAATCGAGCCGATATTGGCGAAGGACGGCAACGGACCGTCGAACATGCGCGGGTCGAGTTCGTAAGGCTCGCGGTTCACATCGAGCCAGGCGCGCGGGAAATGCGCAACCAGCATGGGCGCGCCGAGCGCCGGGGCGACGGAGAAGAGTTCGTCCACATAATGGTCTTCCGACCGGCGGATGCCGAGCGCGTCGAGACGGGAGCCGTCGAGGAAGCCCTGTGGATAACGGCGCCCGCTATGGGGCGAATTGAAGACGAGGGGCACGCTCTGCGAAACCGGCTCCAGCACTTCGAAGTCGCTGTTTTCGCTTGAAGCCTCCGCCATCGCCGTCCTTTACCATGCCTGAAAGTCATTGCGCCTTTCATGTTGCCAGCGGGTTTGGCGCGTGTCCATACTCAGATAAGGAGGGATCGGGGCTTGCCCTCTCCCATTCACCGGATATTTACCGGGATACGCTCTTGTAACAGAACCGCCCGTCCGCGGGCAGACACCCTTCAGCAACGGTTTGCGAATTCCATGACACCCAAGATTCTCCTCGCCGAAGACGACAACGACATGCGCCGCTTCCTGGTGAAGGCGCTCGAAAAGGCGGGCTACCAGGTGCTGTCCTACGACAATGGCGCCAGTGCCTACGACCGGCTTCGCGAAGAACCCTTCTCGCTTCTCCTCACCGACATCGTCATGCCGGAAATGGACGGCATCGAGCTGGCGCGCCGCGCCACCGAGCTCGACCCGGACCTGAAGGTGATGTTCATCACCGGCTTCGCCGCCGTGGCGCTCAACCCGGATTCCAAGGCCCCGAAGGACGCAAAGGTCCTCTCCAAGCCGTTCCACCTGCGCGATCTCGTGGAAGAGGTCAACAAGATGCTGGCCGCCTAAGGCCCGGAAAAGACCGCGAAATCGGCGCGCAAAAAAAGCTGAAAAAGCCTATTGACGCCGCCGGATGTTTTGTGGTCTATGCCCCTCATCGAACGGGCGTGTAGCTCAGCGGGAGAGCACTACGTTGACATCGTAGGGGTCACAGGTTCAATCCCTGTCACGCCCACCATTCGATCCTCAAAGGCCTTTCGGGAAACCGCAAGGCCTTTTGCATTTCCGGGCCGGTCGCCCGCTTACTCCTCCTCCCATATTTCAAGTTTCGGCTCGCCGGTGAGCGCACGCGCCCTGGCAAGGTAGGCCGCCGCGGCGGCGTGATCGCCGAGACGGCGCGCACTTCGGGCAATGGTGATGGCCGGCAGCGGGAAGCCTCGGGCGGAGCACCAGTCGAGCGCCAGCCTAGACACCGCGATGCCACGCTCATAGGCGCCGGCGTCATACAGGGCCGCGCCGAGACCGCTGTTGATCCAATGGTCGATATCGGCGCCGGAAAGATGGGCGTCCGCATGGTCGGATGCGGCCTGCCAGTATGCGACCGCCTCGCCATGCCGTCCGTCCGCCCCGGCCTCTATCCCTTGCCGTGCAAAAGCCAGCGCTTCGGCCTCGCGCGGATTTTCCGTTTGTTTTTCGGACATTGGCCCCTCCCCGGAGCGATTTTCCGGCCTCGCGGACGGTCTTGCGGAAATACACATATGCCGGCGAGGAAACAGTTGACGGCAGCGGGTGTTTTGCGCTCATATGATGTCAGGTACAAGCCGCTCTTTTGGGCTGAGGCCGCTGCCAAGACCGTGAAAAGGCAGAGGAATCCGGCAAGGAGACGGCTGGCGGCGATGTCTCCCCCTCGCACGATTACCCCAAGAATACGTAAAGTGTTTATCGCCTGGCTATGCTTGCAGCGCTCTACCGCAGTGCGAAGGATGGCGCACCCCGTTGGAGGACGGGAACAGGTAAGGTCGACGTGATGGGAGGAGTATCCATGAGCGACATATCCAGTACACATCCGGTGGACGAGAAGCTGCCGGTCGGCAGGCTCGCGACGCTGGGCATTCAGCACGTGCTCGTCATGTATGGCGGCGCCGTGGCGGTGCCGCTGATCGTCGGCCGCGCCCTGCAGCTCAGCCCGCAGGATGTCGCATTCCTGATTTCCGCCGACCTCTTCGTCTGCGGCCTCGTCACCATCATCCAGTCGCTCGGCGTCACCCGCCATGTCGGCATCCGCCTGCCCGTCATGATGGGCGTGACCTTCGCTTCCGTCGGCCCGATGGTCTCCATGGCCACCATGGCGCCCGGACCGGAAGGCGCGCGCATGATCTTCGGCGCCATCATAGGCGCCGGCTTCGTCGCCTTCCTGCTCGCGCCGATCATGGGGCGGCTCCTGCGCTTCTTCCCGCCCGTCGTGACCGGCACCATCATCCTCGTCATCGGCGTGTCGCTGATGCGCGTCGGCATCAACTGGACCTTCGGCAACCCCTTCGGCCCGACGGCGCCCAAGGTAATCGACCCGGCCCATACCGCATGGCTGACGCAGATGAAGGAGCTTGCCGCAAGCGGCGGCCCGGCCGTCCCGCAGGGCCTTGCCCTCGCGCCGACCGTCTCCAACCCGATCTATGCCGAGCCGATCCACATCGCCCTTTCGGCGCTGGTCCTCGTCTCCATCCTGCTCATCGCGCGCTACGGCCGCGGCCTGATCAGCAACATCGCCGTCCTGAGCGGCGTCATCATCGGCTGCCTTGCCGCCTCGATCCTCGGCCTGATGCATTTCGACCGCGTGGCCGATGCCGGCTGGTTCGCCGTCGTCACGCCGCTGCGCTTCGGCATGCCCATCTTCAACCCGATCCTCATCGCCACCATGACGCTTGTCATGATCGTCGTGATGATCGAATCGACCGGCATGTTCCTCGCCCTCGGTGAAATCACCGAAAAGCCGATCGGCCAGCAGCAGCTCACCTCGGGCCTGCGCGTCGATGGCATCGGCACGATGATCGGCGGCCTGTTCAACACCTTCCCCTATACCAGCTTCTCGCAGAATGTCGGTCTCGTCGGCGTCACCGGCGTCAAGAGCCGCTATGTCTGCGTCGCGGCCGGCGTCATCATGATCGTCCTCGGCCTCATCCCGAAGATGGGCGCGCTGGTGGAAGCCGTACCGACCTTCGTTCTCGGCGGCGCGGGCCTCGTGATGTTCGGCATGGTCGCCGCGACGGGTGTGCGCATCCTCGCCACGGTCGACTTCAAGGCCTCGCGCAACAACCTCTTCGTGGTTGCCGTGTCGATCGGCTTCGGCCTCATCCCACTGCTGGCGCCGAACTACCTGATGTGGATGCCGCATGCGATCCACCCGATCATCGAATCGGGCATCGTGCTCGCCTCCATCGCGGCCGTGATCCTCAACGCCTTCTTCAACGGCGTCAGCTACGATCACGCCTCCGCCGTGGACGCCACCCGCATGGCCGACAGCCACTAACCGCAGGCTTCAGCCTTCCGAAAACAAGAAAGCCGGCCCGTTCACCACGGGCCGGCTTTTTACGTGAGCGCCTGCCGGCCACGCCGCCCGGCGGAACGCGAAATGAAAAGCCCGGCGCGAAGCCGGGCTTTCCAGGGACGATCGATGCGGCGCATCACCACTCGGCGACGCTGCCGTCCTCGTGACGCCAGACGGGGTTGCGCCAGCGGTGGCCTTCCTTGGCCCGTTCGATGACATATTGCTCGTCCACTTCCACGCCGAGGCCCGGTCCCTGCGGGATCGAGACGAAGCCGTCCGCGTAGTGGAACACCTCCTTGTTGGAAATGTAGTCGAGGATGTCGTTGGACTTGTTGTAGTGGATGCCGAGGCTCTGCTCCTGGATGAAGGCATTGTAGGAGACGGCGTCGACCTGAAGGCAGGCGGCGAGCGCGATCGGACCCAGCGGGCAATGCGGCGCGAGCGCCACGTCGTAGGCCTCGGCCATCGCCGCGATCTTGCGGCATTCCGTGATGCCGCCGGCATGCGAAAGGTCGGGCTGCAGGATATCGACATAACCATCCGCCAGCACCGACTTGAAATCCCAGCGCGAATAGAGCCGCTCGCCAAGCGCGATCGGCGTGGAGCAATGGTTGGCGATCTCCTTCAGCGCCTCGCGGTTCTCCGACAGCACCGGCTCCTCGATGAACAGGAGATTGTAGGGCTGAAGCTCCCTGGCCAGCACCTTGGCCATCGGCCGATGCACGCGGCCGTGGAAATCGACACCGATGCCGATATGCGGGCCGATGGCCTCGCGGATCGTCGCGATGGTCTCGACCGCCTTTTCCACCTTCTCCCAGGTGTCGACGATCTGCATCTCCTCGCAGCCGTTGAGCTTGATCGCCTTGAAACCGCGGGCGACGACCTCGCGGGCATTGTTGGCGACGTCGGAGGGGCGGTCGCCGCCGATCCAGCTATAGACCTTGATCCTGTCGCGCACCTGCCCGCCGAGCAGGGCATGGACCGGCTGGCCATAGGCCTTGCCCTTGATGTCCCAGAGCGCCTGATCGATGCCGGCGAGCGCCGACATGTGGATGCCGCCGCCGCGATAGAAGCCGGCGCGGTACATGACCTGCCAATGGTCCTCGATCAGCAGCGGGTCCTTGCCGACGAGATAGTCGGAAAGCTCGTGTACCGCCGCCTCCACGGTCAGCGCGCGGCCCTCCACAACCGGCTCGCCCCAGCCGACGATGCCCTCGTCCGTCTCCACCTTCAGGAAAAGCCACCGGGGCGGCACGATATAGGTCGTCAGCTTCGTGATCTTCATGGATTCCATCCCTCGTCGGTTCGTATGGATAGCGGGCAGAGGCCCGCGAAAGTCGTCAGTCCCCGCGCGCACCGTCCATCAGGGCGGAAAGGTCGCGGGCGGCAAGATCGAGAATATTGCGCGAGCAGGCCTCCGCCCGCGCGCCGTCGCGCAGGCGCAGCGCGTCGACCAGCTCGCGGTGAACATCCAGCGCCTCGCCCCGCCGCGCGGCCGCGCGGTTGGAAGCGTGCAGCGCATAGGACAGCGCCGCATGGATGATGGAGGAGAACTGGTGGAAGACCTTGTTGTGGCTCGCCCTCAGCAACGTCTCATGGAAGCGGGCATCGGCGGCGGTGAAGGCTTCGAGGTCCCCTTCCGTCTCGCGCATCTCGTCGCAGGCCCGCTCCAGATCGGCGATCTCCTGCGCCGTCGCGCGCGAGGCCGCGAGGAAGGCGGCGGCCGGCTCCACGGTGCGGCGCGCTTCGAGGATCGAGCCGAGCAGCTCGCTCGACAGCACCTCCGGCCCCATCCATTCGAGGATCTGCGCGTCGAGCACGTTCCATTCCGACCTGTCGCAGACCAGCGTGCCGACACGCGGCCGGCCGCGCACCAGACCATTGGTCTCCAGCACCTTCAGGGATTCGCGGATGACGGTGCGACTGACACCGTAGGTCTCGCAGAGATCGCTTTCGCGCGGCAGCACCGCGCCGGGAGGAAAACGCCCGCCGCAGATATCCGCCCCGATGGCGGCCGTCACGTTATGGCGCACGCGCGGACGGCGCGACGACGGGCGCTGCACCGGCCTCCTTGCCTTGTCCGTCACTCCGCTTCTCCCGCAGTCGCCTCAAATCATCGTACAATTGATAAGTAATAATATGACAAATCAGCAGCGAAGACCATGCCGTTCTCCTGTCCTCGCGCAGATAATTCCAAATATTGACTTTTGCCGGCAAAGTGCATAATGCGCCGACCCATTCGAGGAGCCGCCATGCTTGCCGATCTGCCCGCCGTGCTTGTCCTCAACCCGAAAGACAATGTCGGGGTCGTGCCCGCCAATGTCGATGCCGGCCGCGCGCTGGTGCATGGCGTCACCGCCGGCGAGCGCATTCCGCGCGGGCACAAGGTCGCGCTCGCGCCTATCGCGGAAGGCGCGCCCGTTCTGAAATACGGCCAGATCATCGGCTATGCGACGCGGGCGATCCGCCCCGGCGAGCACGTGCATCTGCAGAACCTCGCCATTCTCGACGTCGCGCTGAAACACGAATTCTGCATCGACAACGCCCCGCCCGTCATGGTGCCGCAGGCCATGCGCCGCACCTTCGAGGGCTACGACCGCGGCAACGGCCGCATCGGCACCCGCAACTATATCGGCATCCTCTCCACCGTGAACTGTTCCGCCACCGTCTCGCGCTACGTGGCCGAGCACTATGCGCGAAAATTCCGCGAGACCGGCCACGACAATATCGACGGCGTGGTAGCGCTGACCTATGGCGGCGGCTGCGCGCTGAACCTCAAGTCCGAGGGTGGGCGCATCCTCACCCGCACCTTCAAGGGCTATGCCCGCAATCCCAATTTCGGCGGCATCCTGATGATCGGCCTCGGCTGCGAGACCTTCCAATACGGCCCGCTCGTCGAGGAAGCCGGGCTGGAGGAAGGAAAAACCTTCCGCACCATGATGATCCAGAACCACGGCGGCACGCGCAAGACCATCGAGGCGGCCTGCGAGATGATCGACGACATGCTGCCCGATGTCGGCCGCATCCGCCGCACCGTGCTGCCGCTCTCCGGCATCAAGCTGGCGCTCGAATGCGGCGGCTCGGACGGCTATTCCGGCATTTCCGCCAACCCCGCCCTCGGCATCGCCTCCGACCTTTTGGTCAAGGAGGGTGCGACGACGGTGCTGTCCGAAACGCCGGAAATCTACGGTGCGGAACACCTCCTCACCCGCCGCGCCGCCCGGCCGGAGGTGGCGGAAAAGCTGCTGTCGCGCATCGACTGGTGGCGGGACTATACGGCGCGGAACGACGCCGAACTCAACAACAACCCCTCGTACGGCAACAAGGCCGGCGGGCTGACGACCATTCTCGAAAAGTCGCTCGGCGCGGTCGCCAAGGGCGGCTCCATGCCGCTCAACGCCGTCTATGAATATGCCGAGGAGGTGACGGAGCCAGGCTTCGTCTTCATGGATACGCCCGGCTACGACCCCGCCGCCGTGACCGGCCAGATCGCCGGCGGCTGCAATCTCGTCGCCTTCACCACCGGCCGCGGCTCGGTCTCCGGCTACAAGCCGGCCCCCTGCATCAAGATCGCCACCAACACCCCCATGTACGAGCACATCCGAGAGGACATGGATATCAATTGCGGCACCATCGTCGACGGCACGGAAACCATCGAAGAGGCCGGCCGCCGTATCTTCGAATTCGTCATCGAGACCGCTTCCGGCCGCAGGACGGCGAGCGAAGCCTTCGACTACGGCGACAACGAATTCGTGCCCTGGCAGGTCGGCGCGATCACCTGATCAGCGCGTGTGCATGACGATATTGACGAGCGTGCCGGCCGGATCGCGCACGAAAAAGCGGCGCACACCCCATGGCTCGTCCACCGGCCCGTATTCGACGGGATAGCCACCTCGCACGACGGCCGCATGAGCCGCCTCCACATCGTCCACCTCGACGGAAAGGCCGGGGACCGGCGTGCCGGACCCGCCTTCCGACGCAAAGCTCACCTGCAGCGGCATGGTGCCGTCGCCGCCATAGGTCGCGATCCAGCCGTGATCCATCAGCAGATCGAGCCCCAGCACGTCCTTGTAGAAACGGCCGACGGCCGCCGGATCGGCCGTCTCGATATTGGCGACGATGCGCTTGACCTTCATGGAGCCTCCTCACCGCGCAACGGGGGTCGCATAGGCCGGCATATCCGGCCGGTGCGCGTCCCGCAGTTCCGCGACGCGCCCGATAACCTTGGGCAGGGATACGGCGATATGGTGGCGCAGCGTCTCCGCCGCCCGCGCGGCATCGTCCACGTCGAGCGCGCGGAAGACGGCCAGATGCTCGGCGATGAACGGCTCGTCGGCGGGCATGCGGTGCGAAACGCCGATAATGTGCTTGCTGACATTGAGCATGAAGCGCGCGCGCCGCAGCGCGATCAACAGTTCCCGGTTCGGGCAGTAGCCGAGGCAGGTGATGTGCAGGTCCGTTTCGAGACCGTCCATCGCCTCTACGGAAAGGACGGGATAGACGGCCAGCGCCTCCTCCAGCCGCTCCGTCATCGCCCGGCGCTCGACGGGCGGAATGAAGGGCGCGGCCTGCGTCAGCGCGATCGGCTCCAGCGCGACGCGGATATCGTGCAGATCGCGCATGCGCTCGGCATCGAGCGGCACCAGCGTCCAGCGCATGCGCTCGTCCTTCTCGACGATGCCGAGCGCTTCGAGCCGGGTCAGCGCATCGCGCGCCACCTGCCGGCCGACGCCGCGGGCGCGCGCCAGTTCCACCTCGTTGATCCGGTAGCGGCCGAAGACGGACAGATGCACCATCTCCCGTTCAAGGCTCTCATAGATCGCTTCCCAGGCCGGCGCCTTGCGCAGGCCCGGCGCTTCCTCACCGAAGCCCAGCATCTCCGCCGTCAGCGCCACGCGCTTCGGCCCGCCGCGCCCCTGCCCCACGAGAAAACCCCGTCCGTCGAACCGGCGGATCGTCCCCGCCGCTTCGAGAAGGGCGAAAGCCTGGCGGACGGGTGTGCGGGTGGAGGCGAAGAGGCCCGCCACCGGCCCTTCGAGCAGCAAGGCGCCCTTCGGCAGCCGGCCCGCGGCGATCGCGTCCGCCAGCACGTCGCGGATGCGCAGGTAGAGCGGTCCGTTGTCGGGCGCGCCCTCCTCCGCCAAAATCTGTCCCCGGTCGATCATGGCGCGGACAATCGCATGAATGCACCCTGCCGACAACGGTCACGACCGCTCCGCACGGGCGGCAAGGAAATTGCGTCGCACCGCCAAAAAATCTCCATTCCTTTCGTGACGCGCGGGGCGTTTTGCGTTAGGGAACCTTGCTGAGGCTCGCAATCCGGCTCTTCGAGGCCCATATGCGAGCCGCGTCCATCTCGAGGAATTGACCATGCCCGCATATCGCTCCCGAACCACCACCCACGGCCGCAACATGGCCGGTGCCCGCGGCCTCTGGCGCGCGACCGGCATGAAGGACTCGGACTTCGGAAAGCCGATTATTGCCGTGGTGAACTCCTTCACCCAGTTCGTGCCCGGCCACGTGCACCTGAAGGACCTCGGCCAGCTCGTCGCGCGCGAGATCGAGGCTGCCGGCGGCGTCGCCAAGGAATTCAACACGATCGCCGTCGACGACGGCATCGCCATGGGCCATGACGGCATGCTCTATTCGCTGCCGAGCCGCGAAATCATCGCCGACAGCGTCGAATACATGGTCAACGCGCACTGCGCCGACGCCATGGTCTGCATCTCGAACTGCGACAAGATCACCCCCGGCATGCTGAATGCCGCCATGCGCCTCAATATCCCCGCCGTCTTCGTTTCCGGCGGCCCGATGGAGGCCGGCAAGGTCGTGCTGCACGGCAAGACCCACGCGCTCGACCTCATCGACGCCATGGTCGCGGCCGCCGACGACAAGATTTCCGACGAGGACGTCAAGGTCATCGAGCGCTCCGCCTGCCCGACCTGCGGCTCCTGCTCCGGCATGTTCACGGCCAATTCGATGAACTGTCTGACCGAGGCCCTCGGCCTGTCGCTGCCGGGCAACGGCTCGACGCTGGCCACCCACGCCGACCGCAAGCGCCTCTTCGTGGAGGCCGGCCACCTGATCGTCGATCTCGCCCGCCGCTACTACGAGCAGGAAGACGAAAGCGTGCTGCCGCGCTCGGTCGCTAACAAGCGCGCCTTCGAAAACGCCATGTCGCTCGACATCGCCATGGGCGGCTCGACCAACACGGTTCTCCATATCCTCGCGGCGGCCTATGAAGGCGGCATCGATTTCGGCATGGACGATATCGACCGCCTGTCGCGCCGCGTGCCCTGCCTTTCCAAGGTCGCGCCGGCCAAGGCCGACGTTCACATGGAAGACGTCCACCGCGCCGGCGGCATCATGCGCATCCTCGGCGAACTCGAGCGCGGCGGCCTCATCCACCGCGACACACCGACCGTGCATGCCGAAACGCTCGGCCACGCCATCGACCGCTGGGACATCACCCGCACCAGCAGCGAGACCGTGCGCACCTTCTTCCGCGCCGCACCGGGCGGCATCCCGACCCAGGTCGCCTTCAGCCAGGAAGCCCGCTGGGACGAACTGGACACGGACGGCGAAAAGGGCGTCATCCGCTCGGTCGAGCATCCCTTCTCAAAGGATGGCGGCCTTGCCGTGCTCTCCGGCAACATCGCGCTCGACGGCTGCATCGTGAAGACCGCCGGCGTCGATGAATCGATCCTGAAGTTCTCCGGCCCGGCCGTCGTCTATGAAAGCCAAGATGCGGCGGTGAAGGGCATTCTCGGCAACGAGGTGAAGGCCGGCGACGTCGTCGTCATCCTCTACGAAGGCCCGAAGGGTGGCCCCGGCATGCAGGAAATGCTCTATCCGACGAGCTACCTGAAGTCGAAGGGCCTCGGCAAGGCTTGCGCGCTCATCACCGACGGCCGCTTCTCCGGCGGCACATCGGGCCTGTCCATCGGCCACGTCTCGCCGGAAGCGGCGCAGGGCGGCGCCATCGGCCTCGTGCGCCAGGGCGACCGGATCGAGATCGACATCCCGAACCGCACCATCAACCTTGCGATTTCGCAAGAGGAATTCGCCGCCCGCCGCGCCGAGCAGGACAAGCTCGGCTGGAAGCCGGGCGCGCCGCGCAAGCGCAACGTCACGACGGCGCTGAAGGCCTATGCCGCCTTCGCCGCCAGCGCCGACAAGGGCGCCGTGCGCATCCTGCCGGAATAAGCAATTACCGGGCGCGAGAGGTTTTCCCGCGCCCGGCCCTTCCTAGAGGTGGCGCGTCACTTCCGGCGTGTTCCACCAGGCATTGTTCCGCCCGTCGAAATACTGGATGGGCAGTTCCGCCAGTTCGCTCTGCTCGATATTGTCGAGGCAAGCGACGTTGATCGAAACATATTCCCCGCCGATCTCCTCCACATAGCCGGTCCCGAAGGCCGAGATGCCGCACGTCTTGCAGAAGCGGTGGTGCCCGCTCATCGTGTTGAACTGGTAATCGCCAAGGTCCGCCTCGTCGCATTGCAGGCGGAAGGCGGCCGGCTTGATCTGCGCACCCCAGTAGCGCTTCTTCGAGCAGATCGAGCAATTGCACCGGCCCGTGCCGGCGGAAAGGTCGATATCGGCCTCGTAGCGGATTTTCCCGCAATGGCAGCTTCCCTTGTAGGTCTTCAGCATCTCATTCTCCTCGCTTGCGCCCGACGGCCAAAAATGACAATGTGTTGTCAAATTCACCCTTGCAGAATGACAGCATGTTGTCAATATGAGCTCCAACCGTACCCCCGCCGGCGATGCCTTCGCCACCTTCGCCATTTCCGTCCTGCGCCTTGCCGGCCATCTCCAGAATGCCGGGGACGCCCTTGCCAGACCCGCCGGCCAGACCAGCGCCCGCTGGCAGGTGCTCGCCGCCGCCGACCATGCGCCGATGTCCGTCGCCGATGCCGGCCGGGCGCTCGGCATGACCCGGCAGGGCGTGCAGCGCGTGGCCGATCTCCTCGAAAAGGACGGCCTCATTGCCTATGCCGACAACCCCGCCCATCAGCGCGCCAAGCTCATGGTGCTGACAGAGGACGGAAAGGCGGCGCTCGAAACGATCAAGGGCCGGCAGGCCGTCTGGGCCGATGCGCTTGGCGCGGCGCTGGGAGAAAAAGAGATCGCGAAGGCAACCCAGACCGTCATTGCCGCGTTACAGGCCGTCGTGAAACAATCCGTGCCGGAGGCGTAAACCGCGCCACGCTTTGACACGGGCAATAAATGTTGATACCAACTTATTTGTCGAAAGCCCGTGAAGGAGGAGTTCCGAGCATGAGACCGAACCACGAAATCGTATCCCGGCAGGAATGGCTGAACGCCCGCAAAGCGCTGCTGTCGCTGGAAAAAGAAGAAACGAAACTGCGCGACAAGGTTCGCGCCGAGCGCCTCGCCCTACCCTGGGTCAGGGTCGAGAAGGCCTATGCATTCGACACACCGCAGGGCCGCAAGACGCTGGCGGACCTGTTCGACGGCCGAAGCCAGCTCATCGTCTACCATTTCATGTACGGGCCAGACTGGGAGGCCGGCTGCCCCGGCTGCTCCTTCATGGCGGACCATATCGACGGCATGCTGCCGCATCTCAACAACCACGACGTCACGATGATCGCCGTTTCCCGCGCGCCGCTGGAAAAGCTGGCGGCCTACGGCAAGCGCATGGGCTGGGCGTTCCCCTGGGTCTCGTCCTTCGGCAGCGATTTCAATTTCGACTATCACGTCTCCTTCACGAAGGAGGAACTGGCCAACGGCAAGGTCATGTACAATTACCGTGAGACCGATGCCGCCGACGCGCATGACGAACTGCCCGGCCTCAGCGCCTTCTTCAAGGACGAGGACGGCGCCGTCTACCATACCTATTCCGACTATGCCCGCGGCGGCGAGGAGGCGCTTGGAACGCTGATGATCCTCGACCGCGCGCCGAAGGGCCGCAACGAGACCGGCACGCTCAGCTTCGTCAGGCGCAAGGACGAATATGCCGACGCGCCGAAGACGCAATCCTGCTGCGATTGAGCCACCCGCACAACAAGAGGAAAGACCAATGCACAAAGACTATGGCAAGTTCTGCTGGTACGAGCTGATCACCCCGGACGTGCCCGCCGCGGCGCGTTTCTATGGATCGGTGGTCGGCTGGTCCACGCGCGATTCCGGCATGCCGGGCATGAATTACACCCTCGCCTATGCCGGCGAACGCCAGGTCGCCGGCCTCATGGAGACCCCGGCCGAGGCGAAAGGCATGCCGCCGCTGTGGATGGGCTACATCTTCACCGACAAGATCGAGGAAACGCTGAAGGACATCACCGCAAACGGCGGCAAGATCCACCGCCAGCCGCAGGATATTCCCGGCGTCGGCCGCTTCGCCATCGCCGCCGATCCGCATGGCGCTGTCTTCTCGCTCTTCACCACCGAGGACGAAAGCCCCGGGCAGCCGGGCATGATGACGCCCGGCCATATCGGCTGGCACGAGCTGATGGCCGGAAAGCTCGACGAGGCCTGGACCTTCTATGAGAAGACCTTCGGCTGGACGAAGGGCATGGCCGTCGACATGTCGGAGAATGACATGGGCGTCTACCAGACCTTCGGCGTGCGCGGCGGCGACATGATCGGCGGCATGATGACCAATCCGCCGGCCTCCCCCGCCCCGCCCTTCTGGGGCTACTATTTCGTGGTCGAAGGCCTCGACGCAGCCGCAAAACGCGTGACGGACGGCGGCGGGCAGGTCGTGATGGGGCCGATGGAGGTTCCCGGCGGCGCCTGGATCGTCAACTGCACCGATCCACAGGGCGCCTTCTTCTCGCTGGTCGCCATGAGCCGCTGATCGGCACGGGCAAGCAAGGCAGGCGGGGCGCGTCATTCCCGCTTGCAATCTCCCTTCGCCTTGCACACACTCCCCTCGATGACGGCGCGAGACCGTCACCGAGGGGAACAGAGAGCGCATGTCGATCAAGGCCGGTATCTACCACCTTACGCACTACAAATACGACAACCCGGTCCGTCTCGGACCCCAGATCATCCGGCTGAAACCGGCGGCGCATTCCAAGACCAAGGTGATCAGCCATTCGCTGAAGGTCTCGCCCGAAAACCATTTCGTGAACCTCCAGCAGGACCCCTACGGCAACTACCTCGCCCGCTACGTCTTCCCCGATCCGGTGACGGAACTGAAGATCGAGGTCGATCTCGTCGCCGACATGACGGTCTACAATCCCTTCGATTTCTTCGTGGAGGAAGAGGCCGAGCACTGGCCCTTCGATTATCCGGCCGATCTCGTCGAGGACCTGAAAATCTACCGCACGCCCGAGCCGCTGACGCCGGCGCTCGAAGCATTCATGAAGACCGTCGATCGCTCGCGCCAGCGCACGGTGGACATGGTGGTTGGCCTTAACGCGCGGCTCCAGCAGGAAATCGGCTACGTCATCCGCATGGAACCCGGCGTGCAATCGCCGGAAGAGACGCTGAGCATCGCCCGCGGTTCCTGCCGCGATTCAAGCTGGCTGCTCGTGCAGATCCTGCGTAATCTCGGCCTCGCCGCCCGCTTCGTCTCCGGCTATCTCATCCAGTTGACGCCCGACCTCAAGGCGCTCGACGGCCCCTCCGGCACGGAGGTGGATTTCACCGACCTCCATGCCTGGTGCGAGGTCTACATCCCCGGTGCCGGCTGGATCGGTCTCGACCCGACCTCGGGCCTTTTGACCGGCGAAAGCCACATCCCGCTCGCCGCAACGCCGCATTACCGCAACGCCGCCCCGATCAGCGGCGGCTATTTCGGCGAGGCGAATACCGAATTCGACTTCGCCATGACGGTGACACGCGTCGCCGAGCATCCGCGCATCACGAAACCCTTCTCCGACGAAAGCTGGGAGGCGCTGAACGCGCTCGGCCGCGAGGTGGACGGCGTGCTCGCCGCCAATGACGTGCGCCTCACCATGGGCGGCGAGCCGACCTTCGTCTCCATCGACGATTTCGAATCCGCCGAATGGAACACCGCCGCCGTCGGCCCCACCAAGCGCGAGAAGGCCGACACGCTCATCCGCCGCCTGCGGGAAAAATTCGCGCCCGGCGGCTTCCTGCACTACGGGCAGGGCAAGTGGTATCCCGGCGAAAGCCTGCCGCGCTGGACCTTCTCGCTCTACTGGCGGCGCGACGGCAAGCCAATCTGGCAGAACCCGGACCTCATTGCCGAGGAAAGCGCGCCGCGCCCCGTCACCGATGACGATGCCGGCCGCCTGCTCACCGCCATTGCCGGCGAACTCGACATTCCGCCCGAAAACGTGGTGCCCGCCTTCGAGGACCCAGCCGAATGGCTGGTCAAGGAAGCGAACCTTCCCAACAACGTGGACCCCTCCAACTCGAAGCTGGAGGACGCCGAGGAGCGCAGCCGCATCGCCCGCGTCTTCGAGCGCGGCCTCACCCGCCCGACCGGCTACGTGCTGCCCGTTCAGGCGTGGAATTCCCGCGCCAGCGGCCGCCGCTGGTCGAGCGAGAAGTGGCAGACCCGCCGCGGCCGCCTCTTCCTCGTGCCCGGCGACAGCCCCGTCGGCTACCGCCTGCCGCTGAATTCGCTGCCCTGGCTCTCGCCCGCCGTCTATCCCTACATAAACCCGATGGACCCCACCATCGAACGCGACGAACTGCCTGATTACGCGGAGGATGCAGGCCGCCCGCTGCAGGCCGCGCATTTCCAGCCCTTCGAGGGCCAGCAGCCGCAGATGCCGCAATCCACCGACGAAATCGGCGGCTATGTGCGCACCGCCATCTCGGTCGAGCCGCGCGACGGCCGGCTCTGCGTCTTCATGCCGCCCACCGTCAGCGTCGAGGAGTATCTCGACCTCATCGCCTCGGCCGAGCGCGCCGCCGCCGCCCTCGGCCTGCCGGTCCATATCGAGGGCTACGCCCCGCCGCATGACGAACGCCTCAACGTGATCCGCGTCGCGCCCGATCCCGGCGTCATCGAAGTCAACATCCACCCGGCCTCCACCTGGGACGACTGCGTCGACATCACCACGGCGATCTACGAGGAAGCCCGCCAGTCCCGTCTCGGCGCGGACAAGTTCATGATCGACGGCCGCCACACCGGCACCGGCGGCGGCAACCATGTGGTCGTCGGCGGCGCGAATCCGAACGACAGCCCGTTCCTGCGCCGTCCCGACCTCCTGAAGAGCCTCGTGCTGCACTGGCAGCGCCACCCCTCGCTCTCCTACCTTTTTTCGGGCCTCTTCATCGGCCCGACCAGTCAGGCCCCGCGCATCGACGAGGCGCGCCACGATTCACTCTACGAGCTGGAAATCGCGCTCTCGCAGGTGCCGCCGCCGGGCGAGGGCCAGCCGCCGCTGCCCTGGCTCGTCGACCGCCTGTTCCGCAACCTCCTGACGGACGTCACCGGCAACACGCACCGCTCGGAAATCTGCATCGACAAGCTCTTCTCGCCGGATGGCCCGACCGGCCGCCTCGGCCTCGTCGAATTCCGCGGCTTCGAGATGCCGCCGAATGCCCGCATGAGCCTTGCCCAGCAGCTCCTCATCCGCGCCCTCATCGCCCGCTTCTGGCAGAACCCGGCGCAGGGCGGCTTCGTGCGCTGGGGCACCACACTGCACGACCGCTTCATGCTGCCGCATTATGTCTGGCAGGATTTTCTCGATGTCCTCGCCGACCTCAAGGCGAACGGCTTCGAACTGCGCCCGGAATGGTTTTCCGCCCAGCTCGAATTCCGCTTCCCCTTCTGCGGCGAGGTAGAATACGAGGGCGCGAACCTCGAACTGCGGCAGGCGCTGGAGCCCTGGCATGTCATGGGCGAACAGGGCGCGATCGGCGGCACGGTGCGTTATGTCGACTCATCCGTCGAGCGCCTGCAGGTGAAGCTGGAAACGGCCAATCCCGAGCGCTACGCCGTCGCCTGCAACGGCAGGCCCATGCCGCTGCGCTCCACGGGCGCCAAGGGCGTCTCGGTCGCCGGCGTGCGCTTCAAGGCATGGCAGCCCGCCTCGGGCCTCCATCCGGTGCTGCCCGTCAA
The DNA here is from genome assembly GCF_020883495.1 of Shinella zoogloeoides. Taxonomy (NCBI): domain Bacteria; kingdom Pseudomonadati; phylum Pseudomonadota; class Alphaproteobacteria; order Hyphomicrobiales; family Rhizobiaceae; genus Shinella; species Shinella zoogloeoides. Next base: position 2,794,576 of record NZ_CP086610.1, read on the forward strand.
CACACCGCTTACTTTCGACATTTATGATACATGGTCGAGAAGAGCCATCGGAGGCTGCATTTACCACGTTGCCCATCCCGGCGGACGCAACTATGACACCTTCCCGGTAAACGGCAACGAGGCCGAGGCGCGCCGGCTGGCGCGGTTCGAGCCCTGGGGGCACAGGGCGGGCGGCTATACGCTGTGGCCGGAAACACCGCCGGCGGAATTCCCGCTGACGCTGGACCTGCGCCGGCCGCCCGGTATCTGAAGCAATTCCGGCAAAAGTGCGCAGCGGTTTTGCATCCGCAATTGCGCGAAACAAAGAGCTGGAGCATTTTCGCGATTCGAAGAGACGCGGACATGCCGCAGCTCCCAGGAGACATGGATTGAAGACCACGACTGCGGAAGCGGAGCGCATCGAGGCCGAGGCGGCGGACGCCTCCGCACGCGCCTATGCGCCCCTTCCCGGCATTGCCGACGAGATGGTCGATACGCAAGGCGCGGTGCGCCCCGTCTGGCGTCCCCTCCTCTCGGCGCTCGAGCGCATGGACGAAACAGACCTTGCCGGACGCTTCGCCCGCGCCGACCGCTACCTGCGCGATGCCGGCGTCTTCTACCGCGCCTATGGCAAGGAGGCGGGAACGGACCGCGCCTGGCCGCTCTCGCACATCCCCGTCCTCATCGACGAGGCGGAATGGGAGCACCTGTCGCGCGGCCTCGTCCAGCGCGCCGAGCTGCTGGAAGCCGTCGTCGCGGATATCTACGGCCGGAACGAGCTGGTCGCGAACGGTCTCCTGCCCCCTGCCCTCGTCGCCTCCAATGACGAATTCCTGCGCCCGCTCGTCGGTGTGCAGCCGGACGGCAAGCATTTCCTGCATTTCGTCTCCTTCGAGATCGGCCGCGGGCCGGACGGCAAGTGGTGGGTGCTTTCCGACCGTACGCAGGCTCCCTCCGGCGCGGGCTTCGCGCTGGAGAACCGCGTGGCGACGACCCGCGCCTTTTCCGACGTCTTCGCCGAAACCCATGTGCATCGCCTCGCCGGCTTCTTCGGCGCTTTCCGCAACACACTGCAGGCCGGCAAAGTGGCCGAGGAGCGCATCGCCGTCCTGACGCCCGGCCTTGCCAACGAAACCTATTTCGAACACGCCTATATCGCCCGCTATCTTGGCTTCATGCTGCTGGAGGGCGAGGACCTGACCGTCGTTGACGGCAAGGTCATGGTGCGCACGGTCGCGGGCCTCAAGCCCATCGGCGTGCTCTGGCGCCGCCTCGACGCCGCCTTTGCCGATCCGCTCGAGCTGAACCAGAACTCCCATATCGGCACGCCCGGGATGGTCGAGGCGCTGCGCTCCGGCTCCGTCACCTTCGTCAACGCGCTCGGCGCGGGCATCGTCGAGACACGCGCCTTCCTCGCCTTCCTGCCGAATATCTGCCGGCACCTGCTCGGCGAGGAGCAGCGCCTTCCCTCCATCGCGACCTGGTGGTGCGGGCAGAAGGACGAGCGCGAGCACGTCACGGCCAATATCGAGCGCATGGTCATCGGCCCGGCCTATTCCACGCGGCCCTTCTTCGACGACAATGCCCAGTCCGTGCTCGGCTCCAGCCTGCGCGACACCGCAAAACAGTCCATCGCCGAATGGCTGGCGAGCGACGGCGCCAAGCTCGTCGGGCAGGAAGCCGTCACGCTCTCCACCACGCCCGCTTTCGTCGGCGGCAAGCTGGTGCCGCGGCCGATGTCGCTGCGCGTCTTCGCCGCCCGCACGCGCGACGGCTGGCAGATCATGCCGGGCGGCTTCGCCCGCATCGGCGCCGGCGACAATGTCGCGGCCATCGCCATGCAGGAAGGCGGCTCGGCGGCCGACGTGTGGATCGTCAGCCGCAAGCCCGTCGAGCGCACCTCGCTGCTGCCGCCGGAGGAAGATTTTACCCGCAACATGCCCGGCAGCCTGCCGAGCCGCGCGGCCGACAACCTCTTCTGGCTCGGCCGCTATATCGAGCGGGCGGAAGGGGCGCTGCGCATCCTGCGCGCCTGGCACAGCCGCTACGCCGAATATGCCGATCCCGAACAGCCGCTGCTGAAGGACGTCAGCACCTATCTCGACGCACTCGACATCGACACCTCCGAGGCCGTGCCGACAAGCCTCATCCGCAACATCGACAGCGCCGTCTTCTCCGCCAGCAATATCCGCGACCGCTTCTCGCCGGACGGCTGGCTGGCGCTCAACGACCTGTCGAAGACCGCCCGCCGCTTCCATGTCAGCATCGAGCCGGGCGACGACGCGACCCGCGCCATGACGGTGCTGCTGCGCAAGCTCGCGGGCTTCGCCGGCCTTGTGCACGAAAACATGTACCGCTTCACCGGCTGGCGGTTCCTCTCCATCGGCCGTTACCTCGAACGCGGCCTGCACATGACGCGCCTGCTCGGCCACATGTCCGGCGAGGATGCGCCCGACGGCGCGCTCGACATGCTGCTGGAAATCGGCGACAGCGTGATGACCCATCGCCGCCGCTACAATGTGGCGACCGCGCGCCTGACCGTCACCGACCTTCTGGCGCTCGACGCGCTCAATCCCCGCTCGATCCTCTACCAGCTCAACGAGATCAAGAACGAGATCGAGCAATTGCCGAATGCCTATTCGAACGGCCAGATGTCGCCCTTCTACCGCGAGGCCATGCGCCTTCACGCGGGGCTGGCGGTGATGACGCCGGAGACGATGACGGACGCCGTCTACAAGCGCCTCGAGACGGAGATGGAAAAGCTCTCCGACATTCTCGCGCAAACCTATCTGAGCTGAGCGAGGGGGAGGCGCCGAACCATGCTCTACGACGTCAACCTCCATATCAGCTATCTCTATGACACGCCGGTTTCCGGCGGCCGGCATATCGTGCGCGTGCTACCGCTCTCCATCGAGGGCCGCCAGCGCCTCGTCGCCGGCACGGTCGGCGTCGCCCCCGATCCCGGCGAGCGGGTCGACCATCACGATTTCTTCGAAAATCCGATGAGCGCGATCCTCTTCCGCAGCCAGCACGAGCGGCTCGATATCCGCATGCAGGCCCGCGTGCAGGTCGATGCGCCCGAGACGACCGCCGACCTCTCGCCCTGCGTTGCCGAACTGCCGGAGGATATCGCCGGCTACTGGTCGCTCGACGCCGGTTCGCCGCACCATTACACCGGCCCGAGCCCGCGGCTGAAGGAATGCCCGGAAATCGCCGAATATGCCCGCGCCATCGCCAAGCCCGGCATGACGGTCCGCGCCATCGCGACGGCGCTCTGCGCCCGCATCCACAAGGATTTCACCTACGATCCCAAGGCGACCAGCGTGGACACGACCCCGCGCGAGGCCTTCAAGCTGAAGAAGGGCGTCTGCCAGGACTTTTCCCATGTGATGATCGTGGCGCTACGCAGCCTCGGCATTCCGGCCGGCTATGTCAGCGGGTTCCTGCGCACCATTCCCCCGCCGGGCAAGGAGCGGCTGGAAGGCGCGGACGCCATGCATGCCTGGGTGCGCTACTGGGGCGGGCGGGTGAACGGCTGGATGGAACTCGACCCGACCAACGACATCCCCGCCGGCACCGACCATATCGTCGTCGCCTATGGCCGCGACTATGCCGATGTCGCCCCCGTCATCGGCGTGCTGAAGGGCTACGGCCAGCACCAGACGAGCCAGGCTGTCGATGTCATTCCGGTGCGGCCGGCACCGTGAATTCCCGTTTGGAAACAGCGGGAAAGCGCGTGTTTTCGGGATGCATGCAATTTTACGAAAACTATACCACGCCGCCGAACCGTTGAATAACACTTCGCTGGTAGCCTTCAGCCACATTATGACGATGGTGGGTGAAGCCTCATGACGAAGATGGCAGAAAAATCGACGCTCGTATCGCGCTTGCTGCGCGACCGCTCGGGCAATTTCGCGATGGTGACCGCCGTCGTCATCCCGGTCATCCTCATGGCCGCCGGCGTCGCGATAGACCTCACCAAGACGGTCCTTGCGAAAGCCGAGCTGCAGGATGCGTCCGACGCCGCCGTTCTCGCCGCCGCGGCGGCGCTGGCGAACGACGGCAAATCCATCGACGAAGCCAGGATCATCGCCCAGGAGCTTTTCACGCTGCAGATGAGCGGGGCGTCCTCCATCGTCAAGGAAGGCGACGCGACGCTGGTCGACACCGCCCCCGTGATCAACATTACGGAAACGGCGATCGGGAGCACCGGCAAGTCGTACAAGGTGGAAATAGACGCCAGTTATTCCGTAAAATACAACGTCCTCACGCGGCAGCTCCTCGGCCACCAGAACGGCACGCTGGAGACGACGAGCATCGCGGAAAGCGGCACGGCCGACTCGAAGAGCGCCTTCTCCATGTATTTCGTGCTCGACAAATCCGGGTCCATGGGCGAAGAAACGAAAAGCACCACGTCCTATCCCTGCCCTACCAAGAAGAAGCCGGACAAGGTCTGCTCGAAGAACCTGACGCGTATCGAGTCGCTGAAGCTTGCGACCGCCAGCCTTCTCACCCAGATCGATATCGCCGACCCCACGGCGACCTATGTGCGTACCGGCGCGGTTTCCTATAACAGCGCGGCCCAGAAAGCGAAGCCTCTCGACTGGGGCACAACAGGCGTTCTCGACTACGTCAACGCCCTGACGGCCGACGGCAACACGAACTCGGCCCCGGCCTTCAAGATCGCCTATGACAGCCTGATGCTCGATACGGAGGCGCAGGCTCACAAGGATAAGCAGGGCAACGGGCAGGTTCCCGCGAAATACATCGTCTTCATGACCGACGGTGACAACAACCAGAGCAACGCGGACAAGGTGACGCTGGAATATTGCGACCTTGCGCGTACCAAGAAGATCGAAGTCTATACGATCGCCTTCATGGCGCCGAGCCGCGGCCAGGCCCTGCTCAGCGCCTGCGCCACCACGCAGAGCCACTACTTCCTCGCAGAGAGCACGGCGGACCTCCTCGCCGCCTTCAAGAGCATCGGCCAGCAGACCTCGAAGACAATCGCCCGCGTCACGAAATAATCCGGGCCGTCCCGATCAGCGAAAGCCAGCCCGCCGCGCTCCCGCGCGGCGGGTTTTTCTACGTCCCGCCACCCGTTTCAGATATGCCGAAAATGCATGCGCCCTTTCTTGAAAAGGCATATTGCAAGCGCTTCGGATAGATGCATAAATTGATTTAAACGTGCTTTTCGCCAAGGCGGAGGCAGGCAATGCGAAGGGAAAAAGCTCACCGATGACGAACCGGGCAACCACCAACGACCTCGCTCCAGCCCCCCGTTCATCGGATAGAGAACAGCTTGCGACAGAGCTTCTGGAACGTCTCAAATATCGTATCGGCAAGGACCCGAAGGTCGCCAAGCCTCATGACTGGCTGACGGCGGCGATCCTCGTCGCGCGCGACCGTGTCACCGACAAGTGGATGGACTCCACGCGCCGCACCTATTCCACCGGCGCCAAGCGCGTCTACTATCTGTCGCTGGAATTCCTCATCGGCCGCCTGATGCGTGACGCGATGACGAATATCGGCATTCTCGACGAGATGCGCCACGCGCTCACCTCGCTCGGCGTCGATCTGGACGTCATCGCGGAACTGGAGCCGGACGCCGCGCTCGGCAATGGCGGTCTCGGCCGCCTCGCCGCCTGTTTCATGGAAAGCATGGCGACGGTGGACGTGCCGGCCTATGGCTACGGCATCCGCTACGTACACGGCCTCTTCCGCCAGCAGATGGCGGACGGCTGGCAGGTCGAGCTGCCCGAAACCTGGCTCGCCCACGGCAATCCTTGGGAATTCGAGCGTCGCGAAAGCTCTTACGAGATCGGCTTCGGCGGCGCCGTCGAGACGATCAATATCGGCGAGGACAAGCAGCGCTTCGTCTGGAAGCCGGCCGAGCGCGTCATCGCCACGGCCTATGACACGCCGGCCGTCGGCTGGCGCGCCAAGCGCGTCAACACGCTGCGCCTGTGGGCCGCCAACCCCATCGACCCGATCCTGCTCGACGCATTCAATGCCGGCGACCATATCGGCGCTCTTCGCGAGAGCAACAAGGCGGAAAGCCTGACGCGCGTGCTCTACCCGGCCGATGCCACGCCCGCCGGTCAGGAACTGCGCCTGCGCCAGGAGTTCTTCTTCTGCTCCGCCTCGCTGCAGGACATCCTGCGCCGCCACCTCCAGCAGTATCCGGACTTCACGTCGCTGCCGGATGCCGTCGCCATCCAGCTCAACGATACCCACCCCGCCGTCTCCGTCGCCGAACTGGTGCGCCTCCTGACGGACGTGCATGGTCTCGACTTCGACATCGCCTGGGATATCGCCCGCCGCACCTTCTCCTACACCAACCACACGCTGCTGCCGGAAGCGCTGGAAAGCTGGCCCGTCCCGCTGTTCGAACGCCTGCTGCCGCGCCACATGCAGATCGTCTACGCGGTCAACGCCAGGATCCTGCTGGAAGCGCGCAAGGACCACGGTCTCGACGACCAGCGCGTCCGCAACATCTCGCTGATCGAGGAGAGCGGCGAACGCCGCGTGCGCATGGGCAACCTCGCCTTCGTCGGCTCGCATTCGATCAACGGCGTGTCGGCCTTGCATACCGAGCTGATGAAGGAAACGGTCTTTGCCGACCTTCACAAGCTCTATCCCGACCGCATCAACAACAAGACCAACGGCATCACCCCGCGCCGCTGGCTGATGCAATGCAACCCCGGCCTGTTCGAGCTGATCCGCGAGTCCATCGGCGACGCCTTCGTCGACGACGCCGAGGCGCTGCCGGCGCTGGACGCCTTCGCCGACAACCGGGATTTCCAGGAACGCTTCGCCGCGATCAAGCGCGAGAACAAGAACCGGCTTTCCAATCTGGTCGGCAGCCGCATGGGCGTGCGCATCGATCCCGCCGCGATGTTCGACATCCAGATCAAGCGCATCCACGAATACAAGCGCCAGCTTCTCAACATCATCGAGGCCGTCGCCCTCTACGACCAGATCCGCTCGCATCCCGAGCTGGACTGGGTCCCGCGTGTAAAGCTCTTCGCGGGCAAGGCGGCGCCGAGCTACCACAATGCCAAGCTGATCATCAAACTCGCCAACGACGTGGCCAAGGTGATCAACAACGACCCGGCCGTGCGCGGCCTGCTGAAGGTCGTCTTTGTGCCGAACTACAATGTCTCGCTCGCCGAGATCATGGTGCCGGCCGCCGACCTGTCCGAGCAGATTTCCACCGCCGGCATGGAAGCCTCCGGCACCGGCAACATGAAGTTCGCGTTGAACGGCGCGCTGACCATCGGCACGCTCGACGGCGCGAATGTCGAGATGCGCGATCATGTCGGCGAGGAGAACATCGTCATCTTCGGCATGACGGCCGAGGAAGTGGCGAAGGTTCGCGCCGAGGGACACAATCCCCGCGCCATCATCGAGCAGTCCCGCGAGTTGTCGCAAGCCCTTCAGGCAATCGCCTCCGGCGTCTTCTCACCCGACGACCGCAACCGCTTCGCCGGCCTCGTCGACGGCATCTACAATCACGACTGGTTCATGGTCGCCGCCGATTTCGACGCCTATGCGAAAGCCCAGCGCGAAGTCGACGCCATCTGGACCGACAAGACGTCCTGGTATTCCAAGACCATCAGGAACACCGCCCGCATGGGCTGGTTCTCCTCCGACCGAACCATTCGCCAATACGCCAAGGACATCTGGAGAGCCTGATGACCGCACCGCCAAACAAGAGCACGACGGAAACCCAGTCAAATCTCTTGGCAGAGCTTCTGGCGAAGGCGGACATCGACGCGATCCTGGAAAGCCGGCACTGGGATCCCTTTGCCGTGCTCGGCCTGCACGCAGCCGGCGACAAGTATGTCGCCCGCTGCTTCCTGCCGGGCGCGGCCGAGGTGACGGCCGAAACGCTTGCCGGCAAGGAGATCGGCGCACTGAAACAACTCCACCCGGACGGCATTTTCGCCGGCGAGGTGGCCCTGAAAAAGCTTCAGCCGATCCGCTACCGCGCCCGTAACGAGGGCGGCGAATGGGTGGTGATCGATCCCTACAGCTTCGGCCCCGTGCTCGGGCCGATGGACGACTACTATATCCGCGAAGGTTCGCACCTGCGCCTCTTCGACAAGATGGGCGCTCACCCGATGACGCTCGACGGCATCGACGGCTTCCACTTCGCCGTCTGGGCGCCGAATGCCAAGCGCGTCTCCGTCGTCGGCAATTTCAACGAATGGGACGGCCGGCGCAACGCCATGCGCCTTCGCCGCGACACCGGCATCTGGGAAATCTTCCTGCCCGGCATCACCCCGGGCCATGCCTATAAATACGAGATCGTCGGCATCAACGGCGAGGTGCTGCCGCTGAAGGCCGACCCCTTCGCCCGCCGCTCGGAACTGCGCCCCAACAACGCCTCGATGACGACCGGCCCGATCGCCCAGAAGTGGGAGGACGAGGCGCATCTGGCCCATTGGGCAGGCACCGACGCCCGCCGCCAGCCGATCTCCATCTACGAAGTACACGCCGCCTCCTGGCAGCGCCATTCCGATGGCGGCATGCTGACATGGGACGAACTGGCCGACCGCCTCATCCCCTACTGCGTCGACATGGGCTTCACCCATATCGAGTTCCTGCCGATCTCCGAATATCCCTTCGATCCGTCCTGGGGCTACCAGACGACCGGCCTCTATTCGCCCACCGCCCGCTTCGGCGAGCCGGAAGGTTTCGCCCGCTTCGTCAACGGCTGCCACAAGGTCGGCATCGGCGTCATCCTCGACTGGGTGCCGGCGCATTTCCCGACCGACGCCCACGGCCTCGGCAAGTTCGACGGCACCGCGCTCTACGAGCATGAGGACCCGCGTCAGGGCTTCCACCCGGACTGGAACACGGCGATCTACAATTTCGGCCGCGCGGAAGTCCTCTCCTACCTCATCAACAACGCGCTCTACTGGGCGGAAAAGTTCCATCTCGACGGTCTGCGCGTCGATGCCGTCGCCTCGATGCTCTACCTCGACTATTCGCGCAAACACGGCGAATGGGTGCCGAACGAATATGGCGGCAACGAGAATCTGGAGGCGGTGCGCTTCCTGCAATCCATGAACAGCCACGTCTATGCCGGCCATCCCGGCATCCTGACGATCGCGGAGGAATCCACCTCCTGGCCGAAGGTCTCCCATCCCGTGCATGAGGGCGGGCTTGGCTTCGGCTTCAAGTGGAACATGGGCTTCATGCACGACACGCTGCAATATCTGTCGCGCGAGCCGGTGCATCGCAAGTTCCACCACAACGACATGACCTTCGGCCTGCTCTATGCCTTCACGGAGAACTTCGTGCTGCCGCTCAGCCACGACGAGGTGGTGCATGGCAAGGGTTCGCTGATCGCCAAGATGACAGGCGACGACTGGCAGAAATTCGCCAACCTGCGTGCCTATTACGGCTTCATGTGGGGCTATCCCGGCAAGAAGCTGCTCTTCATGGGCCAGGAATTCGCCCAGTGGCAGGAGTGGAGCGAGGCGCGCTCGCTCGACTGGAACCTGCTCGAATATCCGCTGCACGAGGGCATGCGCCGCCTTGTGCGCGATCTCAACGGCACCTATCGCTACAAGGCGGCGCTGCATGCACGCGACTGCGAGGGCGACGGCTTCGAATGGCTGATCGCCGACGACCGGGAGAACTCGGTCTTCGCCTGGCTGCGCAAGGCCCCCGGCGAAAAGCCGATTGCCGTCATCACCAACTTCACCCCCGTCCTGCGCGAGGGCTACGGAGTGCCGCTGCCGGTGGAGGGCCGGTGGCGGGAAATCCTCAACACCGACGCCGAAATCTACGGCGGCTCGGGCAAGGGGAACGGCGGGGCCGTCGAGGCCCGCAAGCATGACAATGGAAGGATCGCAGCCGACATCACGCTGCCGCCGCTGGCGACGGTGATGCTCGAACTGGATGCATGAAGCGCAATTCCGGCAAGGCGTGCTGCGGAATTGCACAAAGAACAGGGATAATCGGGAGGACACCATGGAGCAGAAGCGCAATCAACCCCTCGCCCGCGATGCGATGGCCTATGTTCTGGCAGGGGGACGCGGCAGCCGCCTCAAGGAGCTGACCGACCGGCGCGCCAAGCCCGCCGTGCATTTCGGCGGCAAGGCGCGCATCATCGATTTCGCGCTCTCCAATGCGCTGAACTCCGGTATCCGACGCATCGGCGTCGCCACCCAGTACAAGGCCCATTCGCTGATCCGCCACATGCAGCGCGGCTGGAACTTCTTCCGTCCCGAGCGTAACGAGAGCTTCGATATCCTGCCCGCCTCCCAGCGCGTCTCCGAGACCCAGTGGTACGAAGGCACGGCCGACGCCGTCTACCAGAATATCGACATCATCGAGGATTACGGCGTCGAATACATGGTCATCCTGGCCGGCGACCATATCTATAAGATGGACTACGAGCTGATGCTTCAGCAGCACGTGGATTCCGGCGCGCAGGTCACCATCGGCTGCCTCGAAGTGCCGCGCATGGAAGCGACCGGGTTCGGCGTCATGCATGTCGACGAGAAGGACCAGATCATCGCCTTCGTGGAAAAGCCGGCCGATCCGCCGGGCATTCCCGGCAATCCGGAAATGGCGCTCGCCTCCATGGGCATCTACGTCTTCCACACGAAGTTCCTGATGGACCTGCTGCGCCGCGACGCCGCCGACCCGACCTCCAGCCGCGACTTCGGCAAGGACATCATCCCCTATATCGTGCAGCACGGCAAAGCCGTCGCCCACCGCTTCACCGCCTCCTGCGTGCGCTCGGACTTCGAGCGCGAGGCCTACTGGCGCGACGTCGGCACCATCGACGCCTATTGGCAGGCCAATATCGACCTGACCGACGTCACCCCGGAACTCGACATCTACGACGGCTCCTGGCCGATCTGGACCTTCGCCGAGATCAAGCCGCCGGCGAAATTCGTGCATGACGACGAGAACCGCCGCGGCTCGGCGACCTCCTCGCTGATTTCCGGCGACTGCATCATCTCCGGCGCCTCGCTGAACCGCAGCCTGCTGTTCACCGGCGTGCGCGCCAATTCCTATTCCCGCCTCGAAGGGGCCGTCATCCTGCCGAACGTGATGATCGGCCGGCATGCGCAACTCAGGAATGTCGTCATCGACAGCCGGGTCGTCATCCCGGAGGGCCTCGTCGTCGGCGAGGACCCGGAACTCGATGCCAAGCGCTTCCGCCGCTCGGAGAACGGCATATGCCTCATCACGCAGCCGATGATCGACAAGCTGGAGCTATAGCCGCGACATGAAAATCCTTTCGGTGGCATCCGAAGTATTCCCGCTCATCAAGACGGGAGGCCTCGCCGACGTCGCCGGCGCATTGCCGCTCGCGCTCGCCGGACATGGCATGCACATGCGCACGCTCATGCCCGGCTATCCGGCGGTCATGCAGCGGCTGGCGAAGACCGAGGTGGTCGCGACCTTCGACGACCTGCTCGGCGAGCCGGCCCGCATCCTCGCGGCAAAGCACGAGGGCCTCGATATCCTCGTGCTCGACGCACCGGGTTTCTTCGACCGCCCGGGCGGTCCCTACACGGATGCGACCGCCAAGGATTTTCCCGACAACTGGCGGCGCTTCGCCGCCCTTTCGCTGGCCGGCGCGGAAATCGCCCGCGGCCTGCTTTTCGGCTGGCGGCCGGATATCGTCCACGCCCATGACTGGCAGGCGGCAATGACGGCCGTCTACATGCGCTATACCGGCCTCCAGAACATTCCGACCGTGATCACCGTGCACAACCTCGCCTTCCAGGGCCAGTTCGGCCCGGAGATATTCCCCGAGCTCGGCCTGCCGCCGGAGGCGTTCTCCGTCGACGGGCTGGAATATTACGGCGATGTCGGCTTCCTCAAGGGTGGCCTGCGCACGGCCTGGTCGATCACCACGGTCAGTCCCACCTACGCCCAGGAGATCACGACCCCGGAATACGGCATGGGTCTCGAAGGCCTCATCAATGCCCGCGTCGCCGACCTCGACGGCATCGTCAACGGCATCGACACCGCCGTCTGGAACCCCGAGACCGACCCGCATATCGCCCGCCCTTTCGCCGCCGGCTCGCTGAAGAAACGCGCCGTCAACCGACAGGCCCTCGTCGAGCGTTTCAACCTCGATGACGACGACGGCCCGATCTTCTGCATCGTCAGCCGCCTCACCTGGCAGAAGGGCATCGACATCATCGCCGAAGTCGCCGACTGGATCGTGCAGCAGGGCGGCAAGCTCGCCGTGCTCGGCTCCGGCGATCAGGGCCTCGAAGGCGCGCTGCTCGCCGCAGCCTCCCGCCATCGCGGTCGCATCGGCATCGTCATCGGCTATAACGAGCCGCTGTCGCACCTCATGCAGGCCGGCAGCGACGCCATCCTCATTCCGTCGCGCTTCGAGCCCTGCGGCCTCACTCAGCTCTACGGCCTGCGCTACGGCTGCATTCCCGTCGTCGCGCGCACCGGCGGCCTTGCCGATACCGTCATCGACGCCAACGAGGCCGCCCTTTCCGCCCGCGTCGCCACGGGCTTCCAGTTCACCCCCATCAATGCCGATGGCCTGCGCCAGGCGCTGCGCCGGGCCTTCAAGGCCTACGCCGAACCGAAAGTCTGGGCGCGCATCCAGAACCAGGGCATGAAATCGGACGTTTCCTGGGAAAACAGCGCCGCGCGCTATGCCGACCTCTATTCCAGCCTTCTTGCGAAAGTCTAAGCCATGACCATCAAGACCGTCCCGACCACGCCCTATAGCGACCAGAAGCCCGGCACGTCCGGCCTGCGCAAGAAGGTCCCCGTCTTCCAGCAGAAGAACTACGCGGAGAATTTCATCCAGTCGATCTTCGACAGTCTGGAGGGTTTCGAGGGCCAGACGCTGGTGATCGGCGGCGACGGCCGCTTCTACAACCGCGAGGTCATCCAGCTCGCCATCAAGATGGCCGCCGCCAACGGCTTCGGCCGCGTGCTGGTCGGGCGCGGCGGCATCCTGTCCACCCCCGCCGCCTCCAACGTCATCCGCAAGAACAAGGCCTTCGGTGGCATCGTGCTTTCCGCCAGCCACAATCCGGGCGGCCCGACCGAAGACTTCGGCATCAAGTACAATATCGGCAATGGCGGCCCGGCCCCTGAGAAGATCACCGACGCCATCTTCGCCCGCACCAAGTCCATCGACAGCTACAAGATCGCCGATGCCGCCGACGTCAATCTCGACCTCGAAGGCACGCATGAGATCGAGGGCATGACCGTGACGGTCATCGACCCCGTCGCCGATTATGCCGAGCTGATGGAACAGCTCTTCGATTTTCCCGCCATCCGCAAGCTGATCGCCGGCGGCTTCCGCATCGTCTTCGACGCCATGAGCGCCGTCACCGGCCCCTATGCCAAGGAAATCCTCGAAAACCGCCTCGGCGCGGCCAAGGGCTCGGTCCTCAACTTCATGCCGCTGCCCGATTTCGGCGGCCACCACCCGGACCCGAACCTCGTCCACGCCCGCGCCCTCTACGAGACCATGATGGCTGCGGATGCGCCGGACTTCGGCGCGGCCTCGGACGGCGACGGCGACCGCAACCTCATCATCGGCAAGGGCATCTTCGTCACGCCCTCCGACAGCCTCGCCATGCTCGCCGCCAACGCCCATCTCGCCCCCGGCTACGCCAAGGGCCTCGCCGGCATCGCCCGCTCCATGCCGACCTCCGGCGCGGCCGACCGCGTGGCGGCAAAGCTCGGCATCGGCATCTACGAGACGCCGACCGGCTGGAAGTTCTTCGGCAACCTGCTCGACGCGGGTCTTGCCACGATCTGCGGCGAGGAAAGCGCCGGCACCGGCTCCAACCATGTGCGTGAGAAGGACGGCCTCTGGGCGGTCCTCCTCTGGCTCAACATCCTCGCCGTACGCAAGGAAAGCGTGCTCGCCATCGTCGAGCAGCACTGGGCGACCTACGGCCGCAACTACTATTCCCGCCACGACTACGAGGAAGTCGACACGGATGCCGCAAACGGCCTGATGGCCAACCTGCGCGACCAGCTCGCCACCCTCCCCGGCAAGACCTTCGGCGCGCTGACCGTCGAGACATCGGACGACTTCGCCTATAACGACCCGGTCGACCACTCCGTCAGCAAGAACCAGGGCATCCGCATTCTCTTCGTCGGCGGCTCGCGCGTCGTCTTCCGTCTCTCCGGCACCGGCACCTCGGGCGCGACGCTGCGCGTCTATATCGAGCGCTTCGAACCCGACGCCGCCCGCCACGGCATCGACACACAGGAGGCGCTGGCCGATCTCATCGCCGTCGCCGACCAGATCGCCGGCATCAAGGCCCGCACCGGCCGCAACGAGCCGACGGTGATCACGTAACATGACCGTCACCGCCCCCTCCTTCGCACCGGGCGCCACGCTCTCCGGGGACGGGGTGGAATTCGCGGTCTATTCGCGCGATGCCGCCCGCGTCCAGCTCTGCCTGTTCGACAGCGCGGGCGACAAGGAACTCGCCCGCCTCGCCATGGGGCGGGACGAGACCGGCTTCCACCGCGTCTTCGTCGAGGGCGCGGCCGCCGGCACGCGCTACGGCTTCCGCGCCGATGGCGTCTATTCGCCCGACCACGGCCTCTGGTTCGATCCGGCAAAGCTGCTGGTCGATCCCTATGCGAAGGAACTCGACCGCCGCTTCGTGCATGACGGCCGGCTGGCGCTCTTCGGGGCGGAGACGGCGGACATCGCGCCGAAGGCCATCGTCACCCGCGACAATCCGGTCGAGGTGAAGCCCCCGCTTTTCCGCCCCGGCGGCTTCGTCTACGAAGTGGCCGTGCGCGCCTTCACCATGCTGCATCCCGACGTGCCGGAGAAAATGCGCGGCACCGTCGGCGCGCTTGCCCATCCCGCCTTGCTTGCCCACCTCAAGCGCCTCGGCGTCGATGCGGTGGAGCTGATGCCGATCACCGCCTGGATCGACGAACGCCACCTGCCGCCGCTCGGCCTGTTCAATAGCTGGGGCTACAATCCCATCGCCCTGATGGCGCTCGACCCGCGCCTCGTGCCCGGCGGCTGGAGGGAATTGGCCGATACGGTCGCGGCGCTGCGCGCCGAAGGCATCGGCACCATCCTCGACCTCGTCTTCAACCATTCCGGCGAGAGCGACCGCCACGGCGCGACGCTCTCCATGCGCGGCCTCGACAACCTCACCTATTATCGCCATGTGCCGGGCCAGCCGGGCGAACTGATCAACGACACCGGCTGCGGCAACACGATAGCCGGTGAGCATCCCGTCGTGCGCCAGCTCGTGCTCGACAGCCTGCGCCATTTCGTGCGCCATGCCGGCGTCGACGGCTTCCGCTTCGACCTCGCCACCATTCTCGGCCGCGAGGCGGACGGCTTTTCCGCCCGCGCCGCCCTGCTTTCGGAAATCTGCGCGGACCCGCTCCTGAAGGACCGCGTGCTGATCGCCGAACCGTGGGACATCGGCCCCGGCGGCTACCAGCTCGGCAATTTCCCAAAACCCTTCCTCGAATGGAACGACCGCTTCCGCGACGACGCCCGCATGTTCTGGCGCGGCGACAGCCACAGGCTGGGCAGCTTCGTCACCGCCTTCGCCGGCTCGGCGGACATCTTTTCCCGGAACGGCGGCACCGAAACCCGCACCGTCAATTTCCTCGCCGCCCATGACGGCTTCACGCTGGCCGACCTCGTCTCCCATACCGTCAAGCACAACGGCGCGAACGGCGAGGACAACCGCGACGGCCACAACGAGAACCATTCCTGGAACAACGGGGCGGAAGGCGCGACGACCGACGGCGCCGTGCTTGTCGCCCGCAGAGCGGATATCAAGGCGCTGCTCGCGAGCCTCTTCCTCTCCCGCGGCACGATCATGCTGACGGCCGGCGACGAGGGCGGGCGCAGCCAGCAAGGCAACAACAACGCCTATTGCCAGGACAACGCCATTACCTGGATGCATTGGGACCGGCTGGACGACGGCCTGATCGAGCATACGGCCATGCTCTCGGCGATCCGCAAGCGCTTCCCGGCGCTCGGGGAAACGGCCTTCCTCAGCGGCGCGGGCGATGTCGAATGGCTGACGCTCGCCGGCACGCCGATGACGGTCGCGGACTGGGAAGCGCCTTTTGCCGGCACGCTGTTGGCGCTGCTCGTCACGCCGGACCTCCAGCAGAAACGCAGCGTCCGCCTTGCTATTGCCCTTAATCGCACGCATGGCGAACAGGCGCTCGCCCTGCCCGCGCCGGAAACGCGGGAATGGGTGAGCCTCCTGACCGCCAACCACCCGGCGACCGGACTGCTGCGGGCGCGCTCGGTCGAGATTTTTGTCGAAAGCCACTGAAGTTCACTGCCCGGACAGGCGGCCTTTCTAGAAGAGGCCTGACTCGTTCCATGGAAAACCGGATGCCAGCCACTGTTCATTTGAAAGATATTGCTGCAAGCGTCGGATCGGAACTCGGCGTCTCGCGCTGGTTCACCGTCGACCAGACGATGATCGACCGCTTCGCCGACGCGACTGAAGACCACCAGTTCATCCACACCGACCCCGAGCGCGCGGCGGCCGAAACGCCCTTCGGCGGCACCATCGCCCACGGCTTCCTCACGCTCTCGCTGCTCTCGGCAATGAATTACGATTGCATTCCGCGAATCGTCGAGCAGACGATGGGCATCAATTACGGGTTCGACAAGGTCCGCTTCATCACGCCGGTCAAGAGCGGCGCGCGCGTGCGCGGCCGCTTCGTGCTCGATGAAGCCCGCTTTCGTGGCGCGGGCATGCTGACGGTCCGCTACAATGTCACGGTCGAGATCGAGGACGAGCGCAAGCCGGCGCTGACGGCCGAATGGACCACCATCATCCAGTTCGACCCGAAGGATCGGCCGGAGGACGTGTGAGGGTCCGCCTCGCCAGTCAGGAGGACATGACGGCGCTGGCCGCCTGCGACTTCTCCTTCCTCGTCACGAGGGAGGCCGTGCCGCCCTTCGAAGGCGAATGGCTGGCCCATGCCCGCCCCGTCGAACCCTACCCCAAAAGCTACGGCTTCGACGCGGCCGAATTCGCCTCCTGTCTGCAGGACGCAAACAAGGCGCTGTTCGTCATCATCGGAGACGAAACGCCGGTCGGTTACATCGCGCTTTCAACGGGCTGGAACAATCTCGCCTTTGTCGACGACCTCGCCGTCGATGCCGAATGGCGCGGCACGGGCGCTGCCCAGCGCCTGATGCAGCAGGCAATCCAGTGGGCGCGGGAAAAGGACCTGCCCGGCCTGCGGCTCGAAACCCAGACGAACAATGTCGCCGCCTGCCGCTTCTATCTGCGCCAGGGCTTCGTGCTGGGCGGCCACGACCGGCACCTGTACGAAGGGCTGTCCCCCGGCACGCGGGAGACAGCCCTGTTCTTCTACCGTCTGCTCTGAAGGATCAGAGACCGGCGTCTTCCGCGCCTTCCACCAGAAGGCCGAAGGCATAGGGCGAGAACGAGCGCCAGCACTCGACCCGATAGTCCTCCTCACCCGAGCGGAACAGCACGATCTCGATCTTGCCGAGCACCGTGCGCGCCGCAGCGCCGACCGGGAAGACCGCATTGCCGAGATCGAGCGGGCAGCCGCTGGCGATCGCCCCGGCCGCATCCGGGCCGGAGACGATGATCGCAGTGTTGCGGTGGGAAACGTCCGTCGCCGAATGCAGCGCGGAAACGCCGGAGGCGATGCCCATCAGGTCCGCGCCGTTCTCGTCGATCAGCAGCCATTCGTCCGGGCCGAGCCAGAGCGCGTGGCGGCCGCTGACGGAGGCCGAGGTTTTCGGCCGGCGCGGCAATTCGAGGCCGAAGGCGAGCGACAGCGTGCCGATGGCATCCTCGCCGGCACGCAGCGAAAGGCGGGTTGCGGGCGCGGCGGGCGTGACGCGCGCGCCGGCGGAGCCGCCATGGTGACGGCCGAGCGGCGCCTTGCGAAGAGCTTGATCAGCCATTGAGGCGTCCTCCTTCCTTGTCGATAAACACCATGTCGCTGACCTCGACCGCGATGGTGCGGTCGGGCATCGGCACGTAGAGCGTCTGGCCCATGCGGGCCTGACCGCCGGCGACGAGCGCCATGGCGATCGACCGGCCGCAATTTTCCGACCAGTAGGACGAGGTGACATGGCCGAGCATGGTCATCGGCTTCGGCTGGTTCGGATCGGCGACGATCTGCGCGCCCTCCTCCAGCACCACCTTCGGATCCTTCGTCAGAAGGCCGACGAGCTGCTTGCGGCCCTCCTTCACGAGATCCGGGCGCTTGAGGCCGCGGATGCCCACGAAGTCCGCCTTCTTCTTGGAGACGGCCCAGCTGAGGCTCGCATCGTGCGGCGTGACCGTGCCGTCCGTGTCCTGCCCGACGATGATATAGCCTTTCTCGGCGCGCAGCACGTGCATGGTTTCCGTGCCGTAGGCGCAGGCGCCGAGCGGTTCGGCCCGCGCCCAGATGGCTTCCCATACGGCCTGGCCGTAGTCGGCCGGCACGTTGACTTCGTAGCCCGCCTCACCCGTGAAGGACATGCGGAACAGCCGGGTCGGCACGCCGCAGATCTTGCCCTCGCGCACGCTCATATGCGGGAAGGCCTCGTTGGAGATGTCGATGCCTTCGACCAGCGGCTCGAGGATTTCGCGCGCCTTCGGCCCCTGCACGGCGATGACCGCCCACTGTTCCGTGGTCGAGGTCAGCCAGACCTTGAGATGCGGGAATTCCGTCTGGAGATAGTCTTCCATGTGGTGCATGACGCGCGGCGCGCCGCCCGTCGTGGTGGTGACATGGAAGCGGTCCTCCGCCAGACGCCCGACGACGCCGTCGTCATAGACGAAGCCGTCCTCGCGCAGCATGATGCCGTAGCGGCAGCGACCGGGCTTCAGCGTATCCCAGGCGTTGGTATACATGAGGTTCATGAACTCGCCCGCATCCGGGCCGACGACCTCGATCTTGCCGAGCGTCGAGGCATCGAACAGGCCGGCGGCGTTACGCACCGTGCGGCACTCGCGGTTGACCGCGTCATGCATGGTCTCGCCGGAGCGCGGATAGTACCAGGCGCGCTTCCAGTTGCCGACATCCTCGAAGACCGCGCCATGCGCTTCTTCCCAGGCATGGATCGGCGTCTTGCGCGCCGGGTCGAACAGGTCACCGCGCGAATGGCTGATCAGTGCGCCGAAGGTGACGGGCGTATAGGGCGCGCGGAAGGTCGTGAGACCGATCTTCGGGATCTCGCGGTTCAGCACTTCCGAGGCGATGGCAAGGCCATGGATGTTGGACAGCTTGCCCTGGTCCGTCGCCATGCCGTTGGTGGTGAAGCGCTTGATATGCTCGATGGAGTGCATGCCCTCGCGCACGGCAAGGCGGATATCCTTGGCGCAGACATCGTTCTGGAAGTCGACGAAGGCCTTGACGGTCGTATCGACGCCGGCCCCCTCGCCCGCACCGGCCATGCCGCCGGTCCATTCGAAGGCGTTCTCGCCGGAAAGCTCGACCTTGCCGCCGCCCTCGTTGCCGGTGGCGCGCGCCATCAGCTCGCCGGCCGCCAGCGATTCTTCAATGGTCGCCTGAAGGCCGTCCGTGCCGTTGCACGAGCCGACCGAAAGGCAATCCTGCGCATAGGCGCCCGGCAGGAAGCGGCCGGAGGCGGCGTCATAGGCCACCTTGCCGCGCGACTGCGAGAAGAGGTGGACGGACGGCGTCCAACCTGCCGACATCAGCAGCGCATCGACCGGGATCGACCGCGCCGAGCCGCCGCCGTTGCGGGCGACCGACATGGAGGAGACGCGCAGCTTGCCCTTGGTGTCGACGACGGAATGGCCGGTGAGCACCTCGATGCCGAGCTTGCGGGCCTCGGCCAGAACCGCCTCGCCGGGCTTCTCGCGATTGTCCACGATGGCGGCGATGGTGACGCCGGCGCGCTTCAGGTCGAAGGCGGCCTCATAGGCGGAATCGCTCGCCGTGTAGACGCCGACCTTGCGGCCGACGGCGACGCCGAAATGGTTGAGATAGGTGCGCGCCGCCGAGGCCAGCATGATGCCGGGCCGGTCGTTGTTGGCGAACACCATATGCCGCTCGATGGAGCCGGTGGCGAGGATGACGCGCTTGGCGCGGACCTGCCACAGACGCTCGCGCGGCAGCTTCTTGTCGGGACGGGCAAGATGATCCGTCACACGCTCCACGAGGCCGACGAAATTGTGGTTGTAGTAGCCGAAGGCCGTCGTGCGGGTAAGAACGGTGACGTTCTCCATCGCCTTCAGCTTGGCGGTCGCAGCCTGCGCCCATTCATAGCCGTTCTGGCCATCGATCTTCACCGAAATGTCGTAATGCAGCGCGCCGCCGACTTCCGGCTGCTCGTCGACGAGCATGACGCGCGCGCCCGCCTCAGCGGCGGCAAGCGCGGCCGAAAGGCCTGCAACGCCAGCACCCGCGACCAGCACGTCGCAATAGGCGTAGCGGTTGGCGTAGTGGTCCGGGTCCTCTTCCGTCGGCGCGACGCCAAGGCCGGCAGCCTTGCGGATGAAGGGCTCGTAGAGCTTTTCCCAGGCCGCCTTCGGCCACATGAAGGTCTTGTAGTAGAAGCCGGCCGCGAAGAACGGCGACAGCAGGTTGTTGACGCCGCCGATATCGAAGGCGAGCGAGGGCCAGCGGTTCTGCGACGACACCTTCATGCCGTCGAAGACCTCCTGCACCGGCGCGCGCACGTTCGGCTGGCGGCGGGCGGCATCGCGCGACACGTCGATCAGCGCGTTCGGCTCTTCGGGGCCAGCGGAAAGAATGCCGCGCGGACGATGATACTTGAACGAGCGGCCGACGAGATGCACGCCGTTGGCGAGCAGCGCGGAGGCGACGGTGTCGCCTTCCAGCGCATCGAACGTCTTTCCGTCGAAGGTGAAACGCGCCGTCTTGGCGGGCGTCAGGCGGCCCTGGCCGGCAATGCGATTGGCGCCGCTCATTTCGCGGTTCCTTCCGTGGTCTCGTTGGTTGCGGCGGCAGGCGCGGCGCCCGGAATATCGGGCTTCGGCTCACCTGCCTTGTAGCTCATGAAGAACTTGTCGCTCACCGTGTCGCGCGCCGCATTGAAGAAGCGGCCGCAGCCATGGATATGGCGCCAGCGTTCGAAGATCAGGCCCTTCGGGTTATCGCGCAGGAAGAAGTAGTCCTGGAATTCCTCGTCGGTGATATCGGCGATGTTGGTCGGCCGGGCGATGTGCGCATCGCCGCCGTGGCGGAATTCGAGCTCCGAGCGCTCTTCCTCGCAGTAGGGGCAGTAGATCAGCAGCATGGTTCAACTCTTCTCGTCAGGCTCGATATAGAGACCAAAGGCTTTTATATTTCGGTGCATCACGCGCTCGCGCCTTCGACGCCAGCCTTGTGACAAATAACCACCAGTTTCCTTCTCCGGCTCGGCAGCATAATCATCGCGATATCCGGCCGTGTCGTGCATTGGGTGCTTCAGGATGAGCGTTCCAGCCCAAGGCAGGACGCCTCCGAAAACCAGCGAAACGAATGCCACGAGCGGGAAAACTCCAACCAATATCCCCGCAATCTCAGAGCCCGTGTGCTTATGCAGTTGCTCGGCAGCCAGTGCGAGAAGGACCGCACCAGCGCCTCCAAGAAAAAAAAGCTTGTTCGCCCTTCTGGTCATCGGCTTCCACTCAGTGCGCCACGGCCGCCGCCGCTGCCTCGTCGATGAGGCGGCCGGTGCGGAAGCGGTCGAGCGTCAGGCCGGCGGCCAGCTTGTGCGGCTCGCCCCGCGCGATGAGATGGGCGAAGAGATGCGCCGAACCCGGCGTCGCCTTGAAGCCGCCGGTGCCCCAGCCGCAATTGACGAAGAGGTTGGGAACCGGCGTCACGCCCTGGATCGCCGAGCGGTCCGGCGTGTTGTCGGTGATGCCGCCCCACTGGCGCATCATCTTGACGCGGCGGAACATCGGGAAGAGTTCGCAGATGGCGTCGAGCGTATGCGTGATGATCTGCAGGCCGCCGGTCTGGGAGTAGGAATTGTACTGGTCCGTACCCGCGCCGATGACCAGCTCGCCCTTGTCCGACTGCGAGATATAGGCATGAACCGAGTTGGACATGACCACGCAGGGGAAGATCGGCTTCATCGGCTCGGAAACCAGCGCCTGCAGCGGCACGGAATGCAGCGGCAGCTTCACATCGGCCATGGACATGATGACCGAGTTGTGGCCGGAGGCCGAAACCGCGATCTTCTTGGCGCCGATGAAGCCCTTGGAGGTTTCCACGCCCGTCACCGCGCCGTCCGGCCCGCGGCGGATGCCCTTGACCTCGCAGTTCTGGATGACGTGTAGGCCGCGATCGGACGCAGCGCGCGCATAGCCCCAGGCGACGGCGTCGTGGCGGGCAGTGCCGCCGCGGCGCTGGAGGGCCGCGCCGTTGATCGGGTAGCGGGCGGAGGCCGAGATATCGAGAACCGGCACGAAGTCCTTGGCCTGCTGCGGCGTCAGCCATTCGTTGTCGATGCCGTGCAGACGGTTGGCATGGACGTGACGCTGGAAGGACTGCTTGTCGTGGATGTTGTGCGACAGCATCATCACGCCGCGCGGCGAGTACATGACATTGTAGTTGAGGTCCTGGCTGAGGCCCTCCCAGAGCTTCAGCGAGTGCTCGTAGATATCCATGCTCTCGTCATAGAGATAGTTCGAGCGGATGATGGTCGTGTTACGGCCGGTATTGCCGCCGCCGAGCCAGCCCTTCTCGATCACGGCGACATTGGTGATACCGTGTTCCTTGGCGAGATAATAGGCAGCGCCGAGGCCATGGCCGCCGCCGCCGACGATGATCACGTCATATTCCTTGCGCGGCTCGGGCGAGGTCCACTGAGCCTCCCATCCCTTATGGCCACGCATCGCCTCGCGGGCGACGGCGAAAACCGAATATTTGCGCATAACCCAGGTCCTCGATGTCTCGCCGGCCACGCCGGCTGTTTCCTGTTGCAATAGAAAGCAAATCCTGGCGGGGGACGCCGTATCCTTTGCGACGCATTCAGGCGCACCTTGTACCACATGCGACATGACGATATTGGAGCTGCAAGACGGTTTTCCCGGCCTTTCGCGGAAAATCCGGCACATCACGGCGCGGAAGACTGGACTTCCCTCAAACGTTCTGGTATCCGACGCCTCAATCGTCAGCCTTCCGGGCTGCACGAACGTCACTTATTTGCCTGACGAACACAAAGAATCGCCGGGTAACAACGAACAAAGGAACGGGATTCTCGTGCAGGTACTTGTCCGCGACAACAACGTTGATCAGGCTCTCCGCGCTCTCAAGAAGAAGATGCAGCGCGAAGGTATTTTCCGTGAAATGAAGATGCGCGACTACTACGAAAAGCCGTCGCAGAAGCGTGCGCGTGAAAAGGCTGAAGCCGTCCGTCGCGTTCGCAAGCTGGCTCGCAAGCGCGCCCAGCGCGAAGGCCTCATCGGCGGCCGTCCTGGCGCCCGCTAATCGGCCGTCATTTCGACGTTTTCGGATGCAAGACCGGGCGGGGGCGATGATTTCGCCGCCGCCTTTTTTGATGTGACCGGACGATTTTTCACCCTTGTGAAAGGTTTCCGTGCAATTCCGGGTTCGACCGCTACGCAACCTTGCCGGAATTGCTGTGAAAGGCCGTAGCGTTTTCTTCGCGCATGAGGCGGGAAGAAGCCCATTTTGAGGATTCGCACTTGGACATGGCTGCATCTACCGGGTTCCCGACCGATCGTCTCTCTTCCTCGTCCGCCCGCATGCGCCGCCCCCTGATGGCAGCCGTCGCCGCCACGTCGCTCGCCGTGCTCCTCGCCGGCTGCCAGTCGACCACCTCGACGGACGTGCTGAAGGTCGAGCGCGCGCAGGGCTCGCAGGAGAACATCGCCTCGCTCTCCGCCGTGATCGCCGCCAATCCGCAGGATCCGGAAGGCTATAACGTCCGTGGCTCCGCCTATGGCCGCGCGGGCGAATACCGCCGGGCGCTCGACGACTTCAACCGCGCCATCGAGCTGAACCCGCGCTTCTACCAGGCCTATGCCAACCGCGCGCTCATCCAGCGCAGCCTCGGCGACCAGGCACAGGCGGCGGCCGACTACAACACGGCCCTGCAGCTCAATTCGAACTATGACGTCGCCTATATCGGCCGCGGCAATCTCTATCGCCAGGCCGGCCGTCTCGACGAGGCGTTCAGCGACTTCAACCGCGCCATCCAGCTCGATACGACCGATCCGCGCGCCTACCACAATCGCGGCCTGATCTATCAGGCGCGCCGCCAGCACGACAAGGCGATCGAGGACTTCTCGAAGGCCATCTCGCTGTCGCCGAACTCGGCCGAACCCTATAACGGCCGCGGCATCTCCTACGCCGCGAAGGGCGACGACGACAACGCCTTCCAGGACTTCAACACGGCGATCAACCTCAATGGCAAGATCGCCGAATCCTGGGCCAATCAGGCGCTGATCTACGAGCGCCGCGGCGAGATGGCGAAAGCCTCGCGCTCCTATTCGCAGGCGCTCCGCCTCGATCCGAACTACGCCCCGGCCAAGTCCGGCCTCGCCCGCACGCGCGGCGCTGCCGCCGCCGCCAAGCCGGCCTGACCGACGCCGGAACCTGCCGGAAAAAACGGAAAAGCCCGCGAACTTACTCGCGGGCTTTTCTCGTTGATGGCTTTCGCGTCAGGCGGGCCCGACGCCACGCACCGGGCTTTCCCAATCAGCGCAGGACGATAACGCCCAGCACGTTGATGAGGATCAGCAGCAGGAGGCTGGAGAAGAAACCGGCGCTGGTGAAGAAGCCGGCTGCCATGGCGACCAGAAGGGCGACGCAGAACAGCGTGCCGTACTTGGTGGCATTGATGAAGAAATTGTAGGTCTTCTCGTGCTCGGGATAGTCCATCGGCGCGCCGAGTTCGACCGGTCCGTTATGATGTTCAGCCATAGTCACCTTCTCCTAAGCAGCCGCACCCGCCAGTCAATCCCCCGGACGGGCGCCTGAAACAGGCCGGCCCCGAACGGACCGGCGATTCCCTCAAGCGCGAAAACGCGCGTCTTTCTGGCCATACACAATGGATCGGCAAAGCGCAACGGCAAGGCGCGGCGCGCGCCTCGCCCCGCACGCTTTCCATAACGCGGAAGGCCGGTTTCGCCCGAAACCGGCCTTCCCTGCGACAACGGAACGCAAGCCCTATCGGGCATGGACATTGCCCGAGATCTGGATGCGCCGGTGGGATTCGGCAAGGCGCGCGGTGGGGCGCACCGTCAGCGGGCTGAACGGCATGTCCTCGCCGCGGGCAAACAGCATGCGCCGCTCGAAAGGCTCGGACTGGAAGAAGGGGAAGCGTGCATAGAGCGAGGAGCGCACATCCTTGCAGCGCGTCGCCATCAGCATCAGGTCGATGATGAACTTGCCCTGGTTGCTCTTGGGCGAGGCGACGAAGTCGCCGTCGAAAACCCGGCGATAGAAGGCCGCATGCGCCGGCTTGACCATCTGCAGCACGCGGTCGGCATCGAAGTAATCCGCGGCCATCGTCGCAAGGCGCAGCGTCAGATAGGGGATCGCCGGCATCTCGCTCCAGATTTCGGGATCGGCGGCAAGACGGACGGGATCGATCAACGACATGCCCGCATCGAGAAACGCCTTGATCTCGTCGGGGAAAACCTTGCCCGAGGAAGTGACGCGATGATCCGGCGTGACATGATGCAGGCGCACGGTCGAGATCAGCCGCTCATCGTGATAGACGCCGAAGACATAGGCGTGGCTGTCGAAGTCCGCCTCGTCGATGAGAAGGTGGGAATCTTCCGCAAGATGCATCACGCTGCCGGCCTTGTAGGCCTTGTAGCGGATCCGCGCCACGTCCTCCATGTCCTCGCTGGTCTCGACCCGGCGGTACTCCACCCGGTCGAGCAGTCCGAGAAGCTTCTCAGAAAAGCGGCCGCTCGCTAGTTCCACGCCGGTGTCCCCCATATCTCGATCGAAAAGCTGGCCGTATCCCCACAGCCGGCGTCATAATCGCCGATATAGGACAATTTGTGTAAAATACAATTCATTAACCTTAACATATGGTTAATGCTAAATTTGAAGAAGCTGATACATCCTGTCGGATCAAAGGCCTATGGGAATAACGGGGTGTGGATCAGGCGACGCGGCGGCCGCGGCGGCGCGGCTCGTCCGGCTTGTGGCCGAAACCTTCGTAGCGGTCGCGCAGCGCTTCGGGCGACATGGGCGCGGCGAAGACATAGCCCTGCACGAGATCGGCGCACTGATACTTGTTGATCAGCGCGAGCTGCTCCTCCGTCTCGACGCCCTCCACGACGATACGCAGCCCCAGTTCGCGGGAAAGGTTCACCGTGCCGCGCAGCAGCTTGAGGCGGCGGGGGTCCTCGCCGATATTGCGGACAAAGGATCGGTCGATCTTGATGACGTCGAGCGGAAGCTGATCGAGATAACTGAGGCTGGAATAGCCCGTGCCGAAATCGTCGATGGCGACGGTGATGCCGCGGGCGCGCAGTTCCTGCAGGATCGCCTGCACCTTGACCGGCTCCTCCATGAGGCAGCTTTCGGTGACCTCAAGATGCAGCCGGTGCGGCGCAAGCCCGGCCGCATCCAGCGCCGCGGACACGACCTCGATGATGCCGGTGCCGCGCAGGTCCTGGACGGACAGGTTGACCGAGACGCCCATATGCTCGGGCCAGGCGGCGCAGTCGGCGCAGGCCCGGTTGATCATGAACCGCGTGATCTCGGAAACGATGCCCATCTCCTCGGCGATCTGGATGAAGACGGTCGGGGCGACAGGGCCGCGCTCGGGATGCGTCCAGCGCGACAGCGCCTCGCAGCATTCGATGCGCGAGCCATCCGGCACGAACATCGGCTGGTAGGCGACGGAGAGCGCGTTGTTGGCAAGCGCCTCGCGCAGGTCGTCCTTCAGCTTCTGGCGGTCCATGTAGCGCGCGTCCATCTCCTGCTCGAAGAGGGTGAAGCTGCCCTTGGCGCGCGACTTGGTCTCGAACAGCGCCAGATCGGCGCGGATCTGCATTTCCTCCAGGCGGAAGTCGTCGCTCGCCACCGTCACGCTGCCCGCGCTGAAGGACACAAAGAGCGTCATGCCGTCGAATTCGTAATTGCCGCGCAACTGCTCATGGAAGCGCCGCATGCGCGCCTCCAGGTCCCGCCGGTTCGCCTCGTTGGGGAAGAACAGGATGAACTCGTCGCCCATCAGGTGCCCGGCGATCGCCCGGTCGCCGGCAAGGCGGCGCAGCCGCTCGGCGATGGCGCAGAGCAGCCGGTCGCCGGTCACGTGGCCCTTCATGTCGTTGACATGCTTGAAGTCGTCGACGTCGAGCACCATGAAGCCGACCGTGCCGGGCTTCTTGCGCTCGGCCAGCGCGTCCTGCACCAGTTCGGCGAAATAGGTGCGGTTCGGCAGCCCCGTGAGGCTGTCGTAACGGACCATGTGCAGGATCTTCTTCTCCGCCCGCACGCGCGCCGTCACGTCTTCGAAGATCAGCACCGCCCCGCCGTTCTCGCGTGGCGCGGCGGTGAATTCGAGATAAAGGCCGGCCGTCACCTGAACGAGCGCGCGCGAGCGCTCGCCCTTCAGCAGTTCGTCGAGCTGGCGCAGGATCGTCCGGCTCTGCCCGGCATTGAAGAAGGAATTGCGCACACCGAAACGCAGCACCACGTCGAGATGGCAATCCTTCAGCCGCTCCTGGTTGCCGAGATGCAGAAGCTCGCAGGCCCTCCGGTTGGCGACGAGGATGCGGTGCTCCGAATCCAGCATGAACAGGCCGTGCGGCATGTTGTTGAGCGCGGTGTCGAAACGATCTGCGATGGTGGCGAGTTCGCGCGCGGCCAGCACGTTCTCATAGAGGAAGGTGCGCACGCCATTCGCCATCGAGCGCGTCGTCATCGCGAAGGGCAGGACGAGGGAGGCGAGCACCGCATGGTAGAAGTCCCCAAGCCCGAGAAAACCGACCACGATGGGGAAGCAGGCCGAGAAGACCATGTAGTTGACGGCGCGCGGCGAGCCGTAGTTTCGCCCGACCACCGAGACCATGGTGGCGAGCGTCACCGAAATGGTGGCGATTTCCGCAAAGGAATCGCGGCTGACGAGCAGGCTGTAGCCGCAGGCCGTGCCGAGCGCGAGCGTCGTGCCGACGGCGCCGAGATTGTACCAGTTCTCCCAGTAGCGGATGCCGTCCATGTCGAGCGCGGTCTTGTCCGCCCGGTCGAAGCGGCGCATGCCGTGGGCGCGCAGCGCCCAGATGAGCACGACGAGCGCGCTCCAGACGAGGAAGAAGGGGTCGTTGGTCTTGGCGTAGACGAAGGAGAACGTGATGACGTGCGAAATCACGCCCACAAAAAGGGTCTGGCGATTACCGTACAGCGAGCTGACGAACGACAAGTATACATCAGCCGGCAGTGTGTTTTGACCCTTATCCTTCATGGACTCGGCACTCCCTATGACGTTTGAGGGTTACCGGCCAAAATTTAATGAATGATTTCGGGAAATTACCGAATAACGAGGGTATCGTCGAGCATATTTGCACCCCTGCGCAACCAAAGGAAGCCGTACTCAACCGAATATTGCACAAATAGCTATTTCAGTAAAGGCTACACAACCCTTCATAGGCCCACTGCGCAACTTCCTGACTCTTTCGCGACAGAGTATTGCGCCACCGAAGCCCATGGAAAACTTGAGCCGCCCCGGCCGTTTGCAGTTCGTTGGTTAACGACGTACATCCCCCCGCCCCCTCAAAATTGACAGGCGTCAGGCATTCTGTCCGCCGGGCGCCCCGGGGCGCGTCGTCATTTCGCCAGAAAGAAGGAATTGACTGGCGGCGGATTTGATAGCAAATCCTTATTTGGTATTTCTTTTTCCGGAGCCGATCATGTCGAAACCCGTCGTCGCCATTCCCGCCGATATTCGGGAAATCGAAGGCAACGTCTGGCAGGCCACGCCGAACCAGTATGTCCGCGCCGCCGTCAAGGGCGCGGATGTCACGGTCTTCCTTGTGCCGGCGCTGGAGGCGGACAACGATTTCGACGGCATCCTCGACCGCGTCGACGGGCTTCTGGTCAGCGGCTCGCGCACCAATGTCCATCCCTCGCTCTACGGCAAGGAAGGCACCGACGCCGAAGGCCCCTATGACCGGGCGCGCGATGCGACCAGCCTGCCGCTCATCGCGCGGGCGCTGGAACGCGGCATCCCGCTTCTCGCCATCTGCCGCGGCATCCAGGAGCTGAACGTCGTTCTCGGCGGCACGCTCGCCAACGAAATCCAGGAGCAGCCCGGCATCTGGGACCACCGCAAGCCCGACACGCCGGTGCTCGACGTCGCCTATGGCATCCGCCAGAAAGTGCTGGTCAAGGAAGGAAGCTGCCTTGCATCGGTGATCGGCGCGGGCGAGGTGCAGGTGAACTCGCTGCACCGCCAGGCGATCTCCGACAAGGCCCCGCGCCTTGCCGTGGAAGCGGTCGCGGAGGACGGCACCATCGAGGCCGTCTCCGTCATCGGCGCCAAGGCCTTCGCGGTCGGCGTGCAATGGCACCCGGAATATTGGGTCGGCTCGGACCAGCCCTCGAACCGGCTCTTCGCCGCCTTCGGCGAGGCCGTGCGCGAATATGCGGCCGCCAAACAGGGCACCGCCCACCGCACGGCGGCCGAATAGGCCGTCAGTCGGCGGAAACCATCGTGATCATGGCGTCAGCCGGCTCCACGGCCTCGTAGTCGAAGCCGTCACCGTCGACGATCGTCAGGATCGCCTCGCCCTGCGCATCCGCCACGATCACCGTACCATCGCCGTTATTGGTCCAGGTCCGCGCCTTGGAAAGGCCCGGCCAGACAGCCTCGCAATCCGCATCCGCCGTGAAGCGCGCGCTGCGGCTCGAAATCGGGCTGCCCCGCTCGCCAAGGCAGGCCGTGCTCGCCGCGCCGTTGGAGATCGTATAGCTGCGCCCGGCCGCCTGTGTGGGAATGGAGCCGGAGACGATGGGGTCGACCCCCGGCCTTTCCTGCCCCCAATAGCTCCAGAGGCCGAAGGATATGGCACCGATCACAACAGCGAATGTCAGTGTCTTCATGGCGCTCTCCTGCATCGCGATTCGATACGGGAATCATGCGCCGGCAAGCTTGCGGAAAGGTTAACGAAGGCTTTCCAGCCCCTACCCCGTTTTTCGCGTAAAGGGCGTTTCCGGCACCGGCGTCAGGGGGACGCCGCGCCCGAACCAGGCGAGGAGATTGTCCGCCACCAGATCGGCCATCGCATCGCGCGTCGCCACCGAAGCGGAGGCGACATGAGGCAGCAGCGTGGCGTTCGGCAGGTCGAGCAGCGCCTGGGGCACGTTCGGCTCGTCATAGAACACATCGAGGCCCGCAGCCGCGATCGTGCCATCCTTCAACGCGGCGGCCAACGCCTCCTCATCGACGGTCCAGCCGCGCCCGACATTGATCAGCACGCCGTTCGCCCCGAGCGCCTGCAGGATGGAGGCATCGATCGTCCGGTGCGTTTGCGGCGTCTTCGGCACGATGGCGATGAGGATATCGACCGCCCCGGCCAGTTCCGCCAGCGACGGATAATAGGCATAGGGCACGCCCTCGCGCGGCCGGCGCGTGTGATAGGCGATCTCGATGCCGAATCCCTTCAGCCGCTCGGCAATGGCAAGACCGATGCGCCCGAGGCCGTAGATACCGGCCCGGCGGCCGCGCAGGCTGAGCGGCGTCAGCGGAAAAGCGCCCTCGCGCTTCCAGCGCCCCTCGCGCAGCCACGCCTCCGCCTGCGGAAAGCGGCGGATGGTGTTGAGCAGCAGGCCGATGGTCGTATCGGCCACCTCATCGTTCAGCACGTCCGGCGTATTGGTGACGGCGACGCCGCGGGCGGCGGCGGCCAGCGCATCGACGCCGTCATACCCCACGCCGAAGCTTGAAATGATCTCCAACGCCGGCAGATGCTCGATCATCGCCGCACCGAAGCTGCCGGAGACCGCGACGCCCGCGATGCTCGCCGCCTCGGAGCGGGCGAGAAGGGCGGGATCCGCCCTTTCGATGCGCACGATGTCGAAGGTCTCTTTCAGGCGGTCGAGCACCCGCTCGCGGATCGTTCCGGGTACGAGAATGCGTGTCCTGGCCGCCATGCCAACTCCTGTTCAGCTCTCCGAATGCGCCTTCAGCGGTCCGGTCGATTGCCGGATACGCATTTCCGGCTTGATGAGGTGGATGCCGTCCGGCTCGTGGCTGCCGGAGAGCTTGTCCAGGAGCGCGCGGGCGGCGTTGCGCCCGACTTCCGACTGGCCGTTCCAGACGGTGGTGAGCGCCGGCGTGGCGATGGCCGCCTCTTCCAGATCGTCGTAGCCGGTAACGGAGACATCGCGGCCGGGCACGAGGCCGGCGCGGGCGATGCCGTTCATCAGGCCGATGGCGACGAGGTCGTTCCAGCAGACGGCGGCGGTCGGTTTCTGCGGCAGCGAGAGGAAATGCACCGCCGCCTCGAAACCGCCCTGCTTGGTGCGGGGGCCGGGAATGCGAAGGCCGGGATCGACCTCGATATTGGCCTTGCGCAGCGCGTTGACATAGCCCTGATAGCGGTCGCGGCCGGTCGATGTCTGGTCCGTGCCGCCCACCATGGCGATGGTGCGGTGGCCGAGGCCGATCAGGTGGTTGGTGGCCAGCGAGATGCCGTAGCTGTCGTCGCCGCGGAAGATCGGCACGTCGAGACCGTCGATGGAACGCGCGATGAGAATTGCCGGCATGCCGTTGTCCTCGGCAAGCTGGATATCCTCCGGCGGCGTGCCGATGGCCGGCGACATGATCACCCCGTCGCCGCCGAGCTGTAGCAGCGTCTCGACGAAGTTGCGCTGCTTCTCGACCGAGTCGTAGTGGTTGGAGAGGATGAAGGTCTGCCGGTCGCGGTCCAGCTCGCTCTCGATGGCTTTCAGGATTTCCGCATAGAACGGGTTCATGATGTCGTGTACGACGACGCCGATGATGCCCGAGCGGGAGGTGCGAAGGCTCGCCGCGCGCCGGTTGTAGATATAGCCGAGCGCCCGCGCCTGTTCCTTGATCCGCTCGCGCGTGGACGCCGCCACGAGCGGGCTATCCCTGAGCGCAAGCGATACCGTCGCCGTGGAAACGCCGAGCGTTTCCGCGATGGTGGAAAGCTTGATTTTCTGAGCCACGACCCCTCCCCGAAGAACACGCAGCAACGCGGCTTTAAAACCGTTTATTTAAACAGTTTAAATGTCGTCGGCAACAGGCTTTTCGTGCTGGCGCGACGTATCGGGCAGGCCGGCATGCAGGTTCTCGTCCATGGCGCGCAGAAGCTTCAGCAGATTGCGCATGTCCTTCTCGCTGAAGCCTTCGGCGGCCTGCTGCTCGCTGAGGCGGGCAGCCTCGGTGATGTGGTTGACGGAGGCGCGGCCCGCCTCGGTGAGATGCACGACGGTCAGCCGCCCGTCCGCCTCGTCGGACCTGCGTGCGACGAAACCCTGCGCCTCCAGCCGGCCGATGGTGCGCGTCATGGTCGGGGCCTTCACCCCGAGCCGAGCGGCAAGCGCCCCGGCCGTCAGTCCACCGGCTTCCGACAGCGCGAGGATCACGCCGTCCTGCCCGGCATAGAGACCCGTCGCCAGGAGATTGCGCGAAAGCACCGTGCGCATGGAGCGCGCGGCACTGACGACCGCGGCGGCAAGGCCCGCGCCCGAGACTGCCTCGTGCGACTTCTTCTTCTTGGCCTTCTTGCCGTCCTTGCCGTCCTTGTGCTTCTTGCCCATGCATCGCCTCCTGCACCGCCGCCCTTGCATCGCGGGCGCGGCCTTGTATGACAGAGGAGTAAGGCTGGCGGCAAGTAAGGATCGGAGTGACGCCATGGCGCATCCCAAGATGCGATGGAGCGAGAACGACCCCATGCTGGCGCCGGAAGACCGGGCGGGCTGGATCGCCGTCCTGCCGCTCGGCGCCCATGAGGGCCACGGGCCCCACCTGCCGCTGGAAACCGACACGCTGATCGCCGAGGGCATCGCCGCCCGGCTGACAGCCGTGCTGCCGCCGCACCTACCCGTCACCATCCTGCCGGCCGAGCCGGTCGGCTATTCGCCGGAACATCTCGACGTGCCAGGCACCCGCTCGCTCGGCTATGGCGAGGCGATCGAGCGCTGGCTGCGCATCGCCGAAGACCTTCACCGCCTCGGCGTCCGCAAGCTCGTGCTGCTCAATGCCCATGGCGGCAATTCGCCTTTGATGACCATCGTGGCGACCGAGGCGCGCATCCGGCTGAACATGCTCGTCGTCGCCACCGCCTGGACGCGCTTCGGCCAGCCGGAGGGCTGGATCGCGCCGGAGGACAAGGCCATCGACATCCACGGCGGCGATATCGAGACCTCCGTCATGCTCGCCCTTCACCCCGAGCGGGTGCGCATGGACAAAGCCGAGCGCTTCGGCTCCCGGCAGGCGGCCTTCGCCGCCCGCTTCGCGCATCTGCGCGCCTACGGCCCGCACGCCTTCGGCTGGAAGATGTCCGACCTCAACCCGAAGGGCGTCGCGGGCGACGCGAGCGCGGCGACGGCGGAAAAGGGCGAGGCGCTGATCGCCCATGCCCTCCGCGGCCTCGTCGCGCTGCTGGAGGACGTCGCGGCCTTCGACGCGGATACGCTCCGCTAGAGCATTCCCCGCCGAACCGGAATCGCCTCGGCCTCGGACAATGCGGCAAAACAGGCAGCCGGAGCATTTGCGCTGGCCCCTTCGATCTCCTATATCAGTCGCCAACCGGACATCCTTGTGTCCCCGCACCCGCCCGAGGTTCCCATGACCGAAACAGCCCTCCCCAAGCCCATTCCCGTCACCGTGCTCACCGGCTATCTCGGCGCCGGCAAGACGACGCTGCTCAACCGCATCCTCACCGAGAACCACGGCCGGAAATACGCCGTCATCGTCAACGAGTTCGGCGAGATCGGCATCGACAACGACCTGATCGTCGAGTCGGACGAGGAAATCTACGAGATGAACAACGGCTGCATCTGCTGCACCGTGCGCGGCGACCTGATCCGCGTGGTGGAAGGCCTGATGCGCCGCCCCGGCCGCTTCGACGCCATCATCGTCGAGACCACCGGCCTTGCCGATCCGGTGCCGGTCGCCCAGACCTTCTTCATGGACGACGACGTGCGCCAGAAGACCGAGCTGGATGCCGTGGTCGCGCTGGTCGACGCCAAGCACCTGCCGCTGCGCCTGAAGGATAGCCGCGAGGCCGAGGACCAGATCGCCTTCGCCGACGTCGTGCTCATCAACAAGACCGACCTCGTCAGCCCGGAAGAACTCGCCCGCATCGAGGCGACGGTGCGCGTGATCAACCCGTCCGCCCGCATCCATCGCACGACCCGCTCGCAGATCGATCTTTCCAAGGTTCTCGACCAGGGCGCGTTCGATCTGGAGCGCGCGCTGGAAAACGATCCGCATTTCCTCGATCACGACCACCCGGACCATGTCTGCGGCCCCGATTGCGGCCACGACCATCATCACGATCATGACCATCATCACGATCACGACCACCACCATGACCATGACCACCATCACGACCATGATCATCACCACGATCACGGCCATGGCCACCACCATCATCACGACCACGGCGCTTCGCCGATCCATGACGTGACGGTGCAGTCCATCTCGCTGCGCGGCGGCGAGATGAACCCGGACCGCTTCTTCCCCTGGATTCAGAAGATTACCCAGACGGACGGCCCGAACATCCTGCGCCTCAAGGGCATCATCGCCTTTGCCGGCGACGAGGAGCGCTACGTGGTGCAGGGCGTGCACATGATCGTCGAGGGCGATCATCAGCGCGCCTGGAAGGACGGCGAGAAACGCGAAAGCCGCCTCGTCTTCATCGGCCGCGACCTCGACCGCGAGAAGATCGAGCGCACGTTCAAGGCTTGTGAGGCACAGGCATGATGCCGAAAAGTGTGAAGCGGGTTTCGGCCAACATCATGCGCATGGAAAAGACCAGCTAATGCCCACGGTTGCCCCTCTCGATCTCGACGGCCACGTCATCGCGGCCGCCTTCCTCGGCGACGTGCCGTTCTTCGCCACCGCCTCCGGCGCCATCCATCGCCTCGATCATGGCCAGAAGGTCACCGAGGCGCATGACGGCCTGCTGGCCTGCGTGCGCGACGAGGCGAACGACACGCTGATTACCGGCGGCGAGGACGGCAAGGTGCAGCGCATCGCCGCCGACGGCACTGTCACGCTTCTGGCCGAAGTGCCGCGCAAGTGGATTTCCGTCGTCGCCGCCGGCCCGCAGGGCGCGGTCGGCTTCGCGGAGGGCCGCACGGCCCGCGTGCGGCTTGCCGACGGCACGATCAAGGAATTCGCCGAGACCCGTTCGGTCGAGGGCATCGCATTTGCGCCGAAGGGCCTGCGCCTCGGCGTCGCGCGCTATAACGGCGTGTCGCTGCACTGGGTCGCCATGGCCGCCCAGCCGGTCGACCTCGAATGGAAGGGCGCGCATAACGGCGTCACCTTCTCGCCCGACGGCCGCTTTGTCGTCACCAGCATGCAGGAAAACGCCCTGCACGGCTGGAAGCTCGACACCAAGCCCGGCGCGGAAACGCGCCACATGCGCATGACCGGCTATCCGGCCAAGGTGAAGTCGCTCTCCTGGTCCGTCAAGGGCAAGTGGCTCGCCTCCTCCGGCGCGCCGGCCGCCATCGTCTGGCCCTTCTCGGCCAAGGATGGCCCGATGGGCAAGCCGCCGCTCGAACTCGGCACGCGCGCCGACGTCATGGTCACCGCCGTCGCCTGCCATCCCGCCGAGGAGGTCGTCGCCATCGGCTATTCGGATGGCATGGTGCTTGCCGCCCGCTTCGCCGACAGCCGCGAGGTGCTGCTGCGCCGTCCCGGCAAGGGCGCCGTCACCTCCATGGCCTGGAGCCGCAACGGCAAGCTCCTCGCCTTTTCCAGCGAGGCCGGCGACTGCGGCGTCATCGACCTCGCCGGCTAAAGCGATTCCGGGAAAAGACCGCCGATGCCAAGGATCGGCGGTCCCGGTCACTTACCATTCGAGTTCGAGATGCGGACGCCCGTTCGAGGTCTTCTCGACGGTCCGCCCCGTCTCGTCGATGGTGCAGCTCACGCGCTGGCGGAAGGCCGAGAAGCTTTCGAAAGTGACCACATCCACCGGCTCGTCGAAATGCAGCGTCATGCGGTAACGGCCGGGCTGGCTGGTGATCGCCTGTATGCCCAGAACCTCCGCATCGAACGGCTGGCCGAGATAGTGGCCGCGCACCCGCGAGCCGAGCATCCACGGATCGAACGGCGGCCGGTTGCCGACGGCGGCGTGCAGCGTGTTCCAGTCGCGGAAACCGTATTGCGCGGCGATGAGTTCAAGCGCGCGGGAATGGGAAATGTCCTGCCCCTCGGAGGAAAAGCGCGCGCGCAGCCGCTTCGCCTGGTCCTTCAGGGCGTCGAGGGATGGTAGTGGCGTCGATGATGGACGCATGTCGGAACTCCAGTCATGGCATGCGTCATTTCGGAGGGAGCCCGCATTGCCACCGGTTCGCATGCGTGATGCTGGGAGACCGATCGTTTCAGGAGAGACTTCACCAAAGCTTGCGCTCGCGGACGGCAGGGGTCTCTCGCCCTGCCGTCCCGATACCGCAATAGGCTGGCGAAGTCAAACCGGCGACGGGTCAGGCCGCCTTGCGCCGCTCCGCCGAAAGGCGGCGGCCGCTGGCGACGAGCACGCCCGCAGCGCCGTCCAGCCAGCCCTCCTTCAGCTCCAGCGCCAGGAAGCGGCGACGCTCGAAGGGGCCGGGCATGACGAGGTGCTGCACCTCGTCGGCGAAGAAGCCGAAGCGCTCGTAATATTCCGGATCGCCGACGAGCAGCACCGCGCCATGGCCCCGGTCGCGCGCCTCGGTGATCGCCGCGCGCATCAGCGCGCCGCCGATGCCCTTGCCCTCATGCGCGCAATCGACGGCGAGCGGACCGAGCAGCAAGGCCGGCACGGCGTTGCCATCGGCATCCACACCCGCCTCGACATTCCACAGGAGCACGGTGCCGATGACATGACCGTCCGCATCGCGCGCGACAAGCGCAAGACCTTCGGCCGGCAGGCGGTTGCGGCGCAGCTTTTCCGAAGACTTGCGGAAGCGGGCCTCGCCCATCACGTGGTCGAGCAGACGCTCGCGCGCAACGATATCGCCGGCGTTTTCCTGGTCGATGGTGAAGGCGGCATGCGCGAAGAACGCGCGCACAGAATCAAGAACAGTGGCCATCTTGGCCTCCCGCACTCAAAACCGATTCAAACGGTATCGAAAACTGATTGTGAAGCTGGCGCTCCCGCAGGGACGGGAGCGCCCGGTCGTCAGATGACGTAGGCCCTGAGCGGCTCGAAGCCGTTGAAGGCGACGGCCGAGTAGGTCGTCGTATAGGCACCGGTGCCTTCGATCAGAACCTCGTCGCCGATCGAAAGGGTGACCGGCAGCGGGTACATGTTCTTCTCGTACATCACGTCGGCCGAATCGCAGGTCGGGCCGGCAAGCACGCAGGGCTCCATCGCGTCCGCATCGCGCACGGTGCGGATCGGGTAGCGGATCGCCTCGTCCATGGTTTCGGCAAGGCCGCCGAACTTGCCGATGTCGAGGAAGACCCAGCGGTGGTTGTCGTTGTCCGACTTCTTCGAGACGAGGACGACTTCCGCCTTGATCACGCCCGCATTGCCGACCATGCCGCGGCCCGGCTCGATGATGGTTTCCGGGATCTGGTTGCCGAAATGCTTCTTCAGCGCACCGAAGATCGCCTTGCCATAGGCTTCGGCCGAGGGCACGTCGCGCAGGTACTTCGTCGGGAAGCCGCCGCCCATATTGACCATCTTCAGCTCGATGCCCTGCTTGGCAAGCTGCACGAAGACGCGCTTGGCATCGGCAAGGGCCGAATCCCAGGCGTCGAGCTTCGTCATCTGCGAGCCGACATGGAACGAGACGCCGTAGGAGGTAAGGCCGAGCTGGTGCGCATAGACGAGCACGTCGACGGCCATCTGCGGTACGCACCCGAACTTGCGCGACAGCGGCCATTCGGCGCCTTCGCCATCCGTCAGGACGCGGCAGAACACGCGGGCGCCGGGAGCGGCGCGCGCGATCTTCTCGACTTCCTCATGGCTGTCGACGGCGAAGAGCGAGACGCCGAGCGCGTGCGCCTTGGCGACGTCGCGTTCCTTCTTGATCGTGTTACCGAAAGAGACGCGCGAAGCGGTCGCGCCGGCGTCGAGCGCCATTTCGATTTCGGCGACGGACGCGCAATCGAAGTTGGAGCCCATGCTGGCGAGCAGGCGCAGGATTTCCGGCGCCGGATTGGCCTTCACGGCATAGTAGATCGCGCTGTCGGGCAGCGCGTGGCGGAAGGCCTTGAAGTTGTCGCGCACGACATCGAGATCGACCACGAGGCACGGGCCGTCGGGACGTCGGGTGTTCAGAAAGTCGATAATACGTGCAGAAGCCATCTCGGTATTCCCCATATCCAGGTTGCTCCAGGGAAACCCCAGAGGACAAAGGGCAGATGCGGCAACGCTCTGGAACCAGCCGGTGGAGACCCCGGAACCAAGCATGCGCAAATGCGCGAACGGTGAACCGAAGCCCGCCTAGGCTTCAATTCGCTTTGTCTGCCATGGATTGGTGGGAAACCCGACCGCACTTCCGGCAATGAAGGTGTGCCTCTTCAGTAACCCCGGCTGATGGAAAGCCGGCAGACACCAGAAAGGCCCGCACCGTCGTTGCTTCAAGATGTCCTCGCATTTCCCGGTTGGCCGGAATAGCGACTGGAGCGGTTAGTTCCAGGTACCTTACCGATGATCCTCACCAAATCGAGGGTCGGCGGACACCCACAGGCACGTGCGACTTTGGGCAAGCGCGGAGATAAGAAGAATCGCTGTCGTAATCAAGAGGTTTTTTGAATTTGACTATTGAAAATATTCCGTGAGCCACGACATTCGCGGAACTGGTTTCGACACATCTCTTTGCACGGCGACCCAAGCGCCGAACGCGCGCCGCCCCTGACGGCGCCACTCAAGTGGGGACATATGGATACACTGACCCGAATCCGGGCCTTCATCGACGTGGTCGATGCCGAAGGCTTTTCCGCAGCTTCGCGCAAGACCGGGCGGTCCAAGGCGCT
Organism: Shinella zoogloeoides; assembly: GCF_020883495.1. Classification (NCBI taxonomy): domain Bacteria; kingdom Pseudomonadati; phylum Pseudomonadota; class Alphaproteobacteria; order Hyphomicrobiales; family Rhizobiaceae; genus Shinella; species Shinella zoogloeoides. The sequence goes on from NZ_CP086610.1 coordinate 2,833,658, forward strand.
GCTGTCCAAATATGTGCGCGAGCTGGAGGACGAGCTGGGCACGCTGCTGCTCAACCGCACCACCCGCCAGTTCTCCATGACCGAGCCGGGCCACACCTATTACCGCACCGCCTCCGATATCCTGAAGGAGATCGACAATCTCGCCGATCTCGTGCGCGAGAAGAACACGGACCTGCGCGGCAAGCTGAAGGTCTCCGCCCCGCGCACCTTCGTCGATGCCGATATCGGCCAGTCGCTCATCGACTTCGGCAAGGAGCATCCCGAGCTTTCGCTGGAGATCGTCTCGGACGACCGCTTCGTCGATCTGGTCGAGGAAGGTTTCGATGTGGCGATCCGCATCACGCGGCTGGAGGATTCCGCCCTCATCGCCCGCAAGCTCGGCGATTTCTATCTCAAGATCTGTGTGACGCAGGACTTCCTCGAGCGCGTCGGCCCGATCGACCATCCGAGCGACCTCGCCCGCCTTCCCTGCATCATAGACACCAACGGCAAGTCGCACAGCAACTGGCGCTTCGTCGACGAGAAGGGCGCGGGCTTTTCGGTGCCGGTCGGCGGCCATATCGAGGTCAACAGCCCGACGGCCGCCGTGCGCGCCGCGGCAAGCGGCCTCGGCGTCGCGCAGGTTCCGGCCTTCATCGCCCGGTCCTGCCTGGAATCGGGCAGGATCGTCTCGATCCTCGAAGATTACCTGCCGACCGACCGCGGCATCTACGCGATCTACCCGCATCGCCGCTACCTGCCCGCGAAAGTGCGCACCTTCGTCGATTTCCTGCATGCATGGTTCCGCCGCCATCCCGGCATCGAAGCCTGACACGGTCCCAATTCCGGCCTATTTGCCGTACATTCAGACCGCTGATTCACGCCGCCCGAGAGGATCGAAATCCATGCGCTTCCTGCCCTGCCTGATTGCCGGAGCGGCCCTCCTCGCCCCGGCCGCGGCCTTCGCCCATCCGCATATCTTCGCGCAGGCCCGGCTGGAAGTGGTGGCGGGCGAGGACGGCACGATCAGCGAATTGCGCAATGTCTGGCGCTTCGACGAGATGTTCTCGGCCAGCGTCGTCATGGATTTCGACAAGAACAGCAACGCCCAGCTCGACCCGGACGAGCTTGCCGAAGTGGGCAAGACCGTACTCGAATCGCTGGAGGAGTTCAGCTACTACACGACGATCACCGAGGACGGGAAAACCGTGAAGGTCGGCAAGCCCGACGCGATCAATGTCGACTTCAAGGACGGCCAGCTCCTGATGTTCTTCACGGTCAAGCCCGGCGAGACCATGCCGCTCAAGGGCAAGCTCACCTTCGGCGTCTATGATCCCACCATGTATGCGGCGATGGATTTCGCCTCCGACGACGACCTCGTCGCCATCGGCGACAAGCTCGCCGCCTGCAAGCGCGCGGTGGTCCGGCCCGATCCGGACGAGGTGCTGGCGCAGAACCAGGACAGCCTGACGGAAGCCTTCTTCAACGACCCGGCGGGCACCGACATGTCGAAGCTCTTCGCGACGCGGCTGGAGCTGACATGCTGACCCGCGAGCGCGCCTTCACCCTGATCGCTCTGACGCTTGCCGCCGCCTCCATTGCAACATTCGCCCATGCCCAGTCCCCTCTCGGCATCGGCTCGGCCGAACCCGGCTTCAACACGACCGGCACCTTCGGCGGCCTCTTTGCCTGGATCAACGCGCAGCAGCAGGGCTTCTACCGCCTGATGACCGGCGCGCTGAAGGACATGCGCGAGACCCCGTGGGCGGCCTCGACGCTCGTCGGCCTCTCCTTCGCCTATGGCGTCTTCCACGCCGCCGGCCCCGGCCATGGCAAGGCCGTCATCTCCTCCTACATGCTGGCGAACGAGCTGGAGCTGAAGCGCGGCGTGCTGCTTTCCTTCCTCTCCTCGATCCTGCAGGGCCTCGTCGCCATCCTGCTCGTCGGCGCGGCCTATCTTTTCCTGCGCGGCACCACGGTTTCCATGACCGACGCCACAAGGGCGCTCGAAATCGGCAGCTACGCGCTCATCGCCCTGTTCGGCGCATGGCTGCTCTACAAGAAGCTGCGGCCGGCCCCGGTGCGGCCCGCCTCCACGCTCGGCATCTCGGCCGTCGAGGTTCACGGGCATCAGCACCATGCCGGCGAGGTCTGCGCGACCTGCGGCCACGCCCATGCGCCGGACCCGTCGCTGCTGAAGGGCGACCGTTTCGCACTCCGCGAGGCGTGGTCCGCCATCGTCGCCGTGGGGCTACGCCCCTGCTCGGGCGCGCTGATCGTCCTGAGCTTCGCCCTGCTGAACGGGCTTTATCTCGGCGGCATGCTCGCGGTCCTCGCCATGTCCATCGGCACGGCCATCACCGTCTCCATCCTCGCCACGCTCGCCGTCACCGCCAAGGGCGCGGCGGTACGCTTTGCCGGCAATGGCTCGGCGGCGCAACGCGTCGGCACCGCCATCGAGATCGGCGGGGCGGCGCTGGTGATGGTTCTCGGATTGCTATTGCTGGGCGCGGCGCTACAGGCCTAGCCTTCCCGGTTCCGCTGGTAACGCGCCCGCAGCCAGAACAACAGGAAGAAGCCGAGCACCAGCAGCGTGCCGAACACGCCCGCCAGCCAGGGCGAGACGTCGCCGAGCGCGATCATGACACGCGGCAGGAAATAGAACACGACGCCCGTGCCGAGCAGGATCACGAGTGCGGCAATCGCCGCCGACTTACCCTTGCCGTCCTCGCTCATGCCGTCCCCGCCAGTTCCGCGCGAATATCCTCGAGCCTGCACTTCTGGTTGCCCTCGGCATCGAAATTGCCGGGCGAGAGCCAGGCGGCGAAGGCCTTGTCGAGAGCCGGCCATTCGCTGTCGATGATCGAGAACCAGGCGGTGTCGCGATTCTCGCCCTTGGAAAGCATGTGCTGGCGGAAGACACCCTCGAAGGTGAAGCCGAGGCGGGCGGCCGTGCGCTTGCTGGCCGCGTTGTCGTTGTGGCACTTCCATTCGTAGCGGCGGTAGCCGAGGTCTTCGAAGACATGCTTGGCGAGCAGATACTGCGCCTCGGTGGAGAGCGGCGAGCGCGACATGCCGCCGCCATGGGCGATGCCGCCGATCTCGACGACGCCGTTGGCCGGGTCCGGCCGCATGTAATGCGCCATGCCGACCGGCTTGCCGCTTGCCTTGTCGACGATCACCTCACGCACCCAGCCCGATTTGATCGCGCCTTCGGACCACGTATCGAAGCCCTCGATGCCGGTGAAATCGGCCTGCGCGAAATAGCGCAGCAGCGGATTGATCTCCATGCCGCCGAAGGCGTCCCAGAGGGGCTGGAGATGCTTTGCGCGATCATAGGGTTCGATGCGCACATAACGGCCTTCGAGCGCCACGGGCGCCGGCGGCGGGCAACCCTTCCAGTCCTTGAGATCGCGCATGAAAATCCTCCTTCGGTCTTGCCGAAGGGATAGAGCAGCCGGCGAGCCGAAGCAATCGGCAAAGCGGGGAGCGGCGTTCGGCCGCTCCCTGACGATCGTCAAACCTTGGCTGCGGAAACCGTCGCCTCGATATGATCGACCAGCGCATCGGCAAGGCCGAGGCGGCCGGCGAGCAGGTCGAGATAACCCCGCTCGGCGCGCGTTTCCGGCTCGATGGCAAGGCGCGAAGCGGTATAGAGCTCGACACGCTGCTCCTCGGTCGCCGCGGCAGCGACGATTGCGTCGAGATCGACGGGGTTGGCAAGTTCCTGTTCGAGGAACTGCGCGGCATCCGCGCCGAGACCGGAGACCTTGAGCTTGTCCATGATGCGGGCGCGCTCCGTATCGTCGATATGGCCGTCGGCGCGGGAGGCCGCGATCATGGCGCGCACGAGGATAAGGGCGAAATCGGTGCTGACGGCTTCGGGATGGAAACCGGAATCGGCCGGCGGCGGCAGGAGCTCGGGCGTGCCGGCCTGTGTGGTCTCGGCCGGGTTCTGGCCGTCGCGGTAATTCTTGTAGGCCTGGTAGCCGAGACCGGCGATGGCGGCGAGGCTGCCGATCTTCAGCGCCGAGCCGGCGACCTTGCGCCCGCTGTCCGTGCCCAGCAGCACGCCGGCAATGGCGATGCTGGCAAGCGGATTGTCCTTGGCAAGCTGGGTGACCTGACCGGCGCGGTCGCGCACGGTTCCGCCCGCGCCGGGCACCTGCGAACCGAGGAACTGGTCGAGCAACTTCTTGGCGTCAAACATGGGCGTCTCCGTTTTCTCCTCGCGCGGCAGGGGCCGGCTGCAAGGCAAGATAGGAACGCGCATGCCGAATTACAAACGCATAACGGGCGACCGAAGGCCGCCCGTCTGCAATTGCGTTGAACCATCTCAGCCCTTGAGGGCGGCGGCCTCGGCGGCGAGCTTCTCGATGCCCGCCCAGTCGCCCCTGGCGACAAGCTCCTTCGGCGCGACCCACGAGCCGCCGACGCACACGACGTTCGGCAGCGAGAGATAGTCGCGCGCATTGGCAAGCGAGATGCCGCCCGTCGGGCAGAACAGCGTGCCGGCAAGCGGCGAGGACAGCGACTTGAGGTAAGCCGCGCCGCCGGCCTGCTCGGCCGGGAAGAACTTCAGGACCTGATAGCCCTCTTCGCGAAGACCCATGACCTCGCTGGCGGTGGCCGCGCCGGGCAGCAGCGGGATTTCGCTGTCGGCCGCCGCGTCGATCAGCTCCTGCGTCGTGCCGGGGCTGACGATGAACTGCGAGCCGGCCTCGACCGCCGCCTCGAACTGCGCGGCATTGAGAATGGTGCCGGCGCCGGCGACGGCGCCCTCGACCTCATTGGCAACCGCGCGGATCGCCTCCAGCGCCGCCGTGGTGCGCAGGGTGATCTCGATCGCCTTCAGGCCGCCCGCCACCAGCGCGCGCGCCAGCGGAACCGCCGTCTTGACATCGTCGATGACGAGCACCGGAACGACCGGCTGCAGCTTCAGGACCGAAAGGAGCTTGGCGTTCTTCTCACGCATGGCATGACCTTTTAAAACGATTGAATTGAGAGGGGAATACCGCGTCCGCGACGTTCTGTCGAGACTGATACGCGATTCATGACCTTGTCATGACACACTTATCGTGTAGTGTGCCCCTCGCCCAAGCCCATCTCCAACAGCGAAAGCATGCCGATGGCAAAAGAGATCGAGCGGAAGTTTCTGGTGTCGGGCCAGCGGTGGCGCACCTTCGCGGACGAAGGGATCGCCATACGGCAGGCCTATGTCGTGGCACAGGACGACCGGTCTCTCAGGGTTCGCATCTATGGCGACGGGCGCGCGCGCATCACCCTCAAGGTCGGTCATACCGCGCTCGTGCGCGACGAATACGAATTCGATATCGACCGCGACGAGGCCGAGGACATGCTGCGCCATGCCATCGGCAACGTGATCGAGAAGGTGCGCTACAAGGTGGCGCACGAGGATCATGTCTGGGAGATCGACGTCTATGACGGCGTCCATCGCGGCCTCGTGATCGCCGAGGTCGAGCTGTCCTCCATCCATGACGAACCGGAAATGCCGAACTGGGTGGGCCGGGAAGTGACGGGCGAGAGCCAGTATTCCAACCAGTCCATGGCGCTCGGCTTCAGCAACGGCGCGAGCCTGCGCCAGCTCGCCTGAGCTGCTACGCCGCATTGCCTGAAATGCGCCGAAGCTGTATGTGGCGGCCATGACAAACACGTTCTCCACGCCCGACGAGACCGACGGCTTCCTGGTCGCCGCGCTCTATCATTTCGTTTCGGTTCCGCATTTTGCGGAGCTGCGCGCGCCCCTGCAGTCGCTCTGCGAGGAATATGACGTACGCGGCACGCTGCTGCTGGCCCATGAGGGCATCAACGGCACGATTGCGGGACCGGCGGACGGCATCCGCACCGTGCTTTCCTTCCTGCGCCGCCAGCCGGAATTTGCCACGCTGGAGCACAAGGAAAGCTGGGCGAGCGAGATGCCCTTCCTGCGCATGAAGGTGCGGCTGAAGAAGGAGATCGTCACCATGGGCGTCGAGGATATCGACCCCAACCGCTCCGTCGGCACCTATGTGGCGCCCGAGGACTGGAACGCGCTGATCACCGATCCGGGCACCATCCTCATCGACACGCGCAACGACTATGAGACGGCCATCGGCATGTTCAAGGGCGCGGTCGATCCAAACACCAAGACCTTCCGCGAGTTCCCCGACTGGGTGCGCCAGAACACCGGCCTACACAACAAGCCGAAGATCGCCATGTATTGCACCGGCGGCATCCGCTGCGAGAAGGCGACCGCCTTCATGAAGGAGCAGGGTTTCGACGAGGTCTACCACCTCAAGGGCGGCATCCTGAAATATCTGGAGGAAGTGCCGCCGGAGGAAAGCCTGTGGGAAGGCGCCTGCTTCGTCTTCGACGAGCGCGTCTCCGTGCTGCATGGGCTGGAGGAAGGCGAGCACAAGCTCTGCCGCGCCTGCCGCCATCCGCTGACCGCCGAGGAAATCACCTCCCCGCTCTACGAGGCCGGCGTCTCCTGCCCGCATTGCCACGGCGAGCGCAGCGAGGAAGACCGCATGCGCTTCCGCCAGCGGCAGAAGCAGATGGACCTTGCCCGGGAGCGCGGCGAGCGGCATCTCGGGAAGTAAGGGGCGGAAAGCTGCCCCTCATCCCGCTGCCGCGACCTTCTCCCCGCAAGCGGGGAGAAGGGGAACGCCGTACCGGTTTCCCGTAAATTCAGCCGATAGAAGGAAGGGGCGGCATCGCCCCAAGTCCCTTCTCCCCGCTTGCGGGGAGAAGGTGCCGGCAGGCGGATGAGGGGCCGACGCAGGCTCAGCCCGCGCGGTGGTTCCCCTTCGGGAACGCACCCGCCAGCGCGCCATACCAATGGCCGCTCTTCTTCACCGTGCGCACCTGCGTCTCGTAATCGACATGCACGATGCCGAAGCGCATGCGGTAGCCTTCCGCCCATTCGAAATTGTCCATGAGGCTCCAGGCGAAGTAACCGCGCATCGGATAGCCTTCGCCGATGAGGTCCGCCGTCACGCCGAGATGCTCGGCGATGTAGTCGAGGCGCGGCTGGTCGTCCACCGTGCCGTTCTCCACGCCCATATTGTAGCAGGCGCCGTTTTCCGTGATGTAGCAATCCGGCAGCCTATAGTCGGCATTGAGCTTGCGGATGAGATCGCCGAGCGCGGGGGCATAGACCTCCCAGCCGATATCCGTCTTGATATCGGCAACCGGCGGGGCCGGCACGGTCGCCGGGAACTCCGCGCCTTCGGTCGGATCGTCGGCGACGCGCATGGGCGTGTAATAGTTGAGGCCCCACCAGTCGAGCGGCTGGGCGATCGTCTCCATGTCGCCGGGTTCGATTGCCGGCATGCGGTGGCCGAGGGCGGAGAGGAAGCTTTCCGGATACTCGCCCTTGAAGACCGGGCCGAAGAAGACCCCATTGTGGAAATCGAAGGCGCGGTCGGCGGCGGCCTTGTCCGCCGGGCTGTCGCTGCCCGGATAGACCGAATGGGCATTCAGCACGAGGCCGACGGGAAGGTCCGGGCGCTCGGCGCGGATCGCCGAAACGCCGAGGCCATGGGCGAGATTGGTGAAATGGAGGGCATGCAGCGCCGCATCCATGTTGCGCTCGCCAGGCGCGTGGATGCCGTAGAGGTGGCTGAGCCAGACGGAGCACCACGGCTCGTTGAAGGTCGCCACCGCATCCAGCCGGTCGCCGAGCCGGGCGATGGCGGTCTTGGCGTAGCGCTGGAAGGCATAGGCCGTCTGCCGCGCCGTCCAGCCCCCCTCGCCCGCCAGCATCAGCGGCAGGTCCCAATGGTAGAGCGTGGCATAGGCCTTGATGCCGCGGGCCTTCAGGCCGTCGACGAGACGGTCGTAGAAATCCAGCCCCTTCTCGTTCACCGGCCCGGTGCCCTCGGGCACGATGCGCGGCCAGGCGATGGAGAAGCGATAGGCCTCGACGCCGAGCGACTGGATGAGGTCGAGGTCTTCCTCCAGCCGGTTGTAGTGATCGCAGGCGACATCGCCATTGTGCCGGCCGTAGACGCGACCCGGCATGTTGGAAAAGGCATCCCAGATCGACGGCTTGCGCCCATCCATCTTCGCCGCGCCCTCGATCTGAAACGCGGCGGTCGCCACGCCGAAGAGGAAATCGCCGGGAAAGCGGTCGGCAAGGGTCTTGGGATCGATCATCGGTCTTCTCTGCCTTGGAGGGATTTCGCCGCAAAGCGGCACCTGCAACGTTGCAGTAACGCCATTTCGGGAAAAGTCAATCAGCCGGCACCGAATCCGCCATGCCTGCGGCATCGCCCGCCCAACGCAAAGAGGCCAGCCGCAGGGCTGGCCTCTCTTCATACCAATGCCGGCGATCCTACACCTTCACCCAGGCCCCATTCTTTTTCGACGACTGCACGCAGGCATCGACGAACAGCATGCCCTTGAGACCGTCATCGACGGTCGGATAGGTCACGGCGGGATCGACCTTCGCACCGCTGCGCTTGGCATGGATAGCGCGGGCGGCTTCGGAATAGATGTTGGCGAAGCCTTCGAGATACCCTTCCGGGTGGCCGGAAGGAATACGGCTGACGCGGGCAGCAGCAGGGCTGGAGCCGGCGCCGCCCCGGGTGATGAGCCGCTTCGGCTCGCCGAAGGGCGTGTACCAGAGATAGTTCGGATCGGCCTGCACCCATTCGAGGCCGCCCTTGGTGCCGTAGACGCGCACCTTCAGGCCGTTCTCATGGCCGGGCGCGACCTGGCTGCACCAGAGCGTGCCCTTGGCGCGCACGCCGTCCTTTTCCCTGAAGCGCATCATGACATGGGCGTTGTCATCCAGCCGGCGGCCCGGCACGAAGCTGTCCAGGTCGGCGGACAGCTCCTCCAGTTCGAGGCCGGAGACGAAGCAGCCGAGATTGTAGGCATGGGTGCCGATATCGCCGGTGGAGCCGCCCGCGCCCGATTTCGTGGGGTCGGTGCGCCAGGCGGCCTGCTTCTGGCCGCTCGATTCGATATCCTCCGTCAGCCAGTCCTGAGGATATTCCATCTGGACGAGGCGGATCGCGCCGAGGTCGCCACTGGCGACCATTTCGCGGGCCTGCCGGACCATCGGGTAGCCGGTGTAATTGTGCGTCAGCACGAAGAGGGCGTCGCTCTCCTCCGTCAGCTTCTTCAGCTTGCGGGCATCGGCCAGCGTGGAGGTCAGCGGCTTGTCGCAGATGACATGGATGCCGCGCTTCAGGAATTCCTTGGCCGCCCCGTAATGCACATGGTTGGGCGTGACGATCGCCACGGCCTCGATGCCGTTCTTCAGCTTGGCCTCGCGGATCGCCATCTCCTTGAAGCTGCCATAGCTGCGCGAGGGGTCGAGCCCGAGTTCGCGGGCCGACTGCTCGGCCTTTTCCGGCGAGGACGAGAGCGCGCCCGCGACGAGCTCATAGTGATCGTCGAGCCGGGCGGCGATGCGGTGCACCGCGCCGATGAACGCGCCAGAGCCGCCACCCACCATGCCGAGCCGGATGCGGCGCTCGCGCGCCTCGCTAGCGCTTCCTTCGATTGCCATCCTGTGTTCCTCCTTAACGTTTCTCGCGGGGCAAAAGCCCCTCATCCGGCCTGCCGGCCACCTTCTCCCCGCAAGCGGGGAGAAGGAGATATGCCGCACCGGTTTCCTCAAACAATTCCCGCTCGTGGGGCACGTCCCCTCTCCCCGCTTGCGGGGAGAGGGCTAGGGTGAGGGGCAATCCTCAGAGCCCGAGCATACGCCGGTTGGCCGCCTGATCCGTGCCGCCATCGGCAAAGTCGTCGAAGGCCTTTTCCGTCACGCGGATGATATGCGCCTTGACGAATTCGGCCCCTTCGCAGGCCCCGTCCTCGGGATGCTTCAGCGCGCATTCCCATTCGACCACGGCCCAGCCGGCAAAATCGTTGGCGGCCATCTTGGAGAAGACGGCGCCGAAATCGACCTGACCGTCACCGAGCGAGCGGAAGCGGCCGGCGCGGTTGACCCAGCCCTGATAGCCGCCATAGACGCCCTGCCGGCCCGTCGAGTTGAACTCGGCATCCTTCACATGGAACATGCGGATGCGGTCCTTGTAGATGTCGATATTGTCGAGATAGTCGAGGCACTGCAGGACATAGTGCGAGGGGTCGTAGAGCATGCAGGCGCGGGCATGGTTGCCGGTGCGCTCCAGGAACATCTCGTAGGTGATGCCGTCGTGCAGGTCCTCGCCCGGATGGATTTCGTAGCAGATGTCGACGCCGTTATCCTCGGCATGGTCGAGGATCGGCTTCCAGCGCCTGGCGAGTTCATCGAAGGCGGTCTCGACGAGGCCGGCGGGACGCTGCGGCCAGGGATAGACGAAGGGCCAGGCGAGCGCGCCGGAGAAGCTGGCCATGGCATTGAGGCCAAGATGCCTGGAGGCCGTCAGGGCCATCTTCACCTGCTCGACGGCCCAAGCCTGCCGGGCCTTCGGATTGCCGCGCACTTCGGGCGCCGCAAAGCCGTCGAAGGCCTCGTCATAGGCGGGATGCACGGCGACGAGCTGGCCCTGCAGATGGGTGGAAAGCTCGGTGACCTCGACGCCGTTCTCGCGCGCCTTGCCGGCGAACTCGTCGCAATAGGTCTTGGATTCCGCCGCCTTCTTCAAATCGATGAAACGGGCGTCCCAGCTCGGCACCTGCACGCCCTTATAGCCGATATCGGCCGCCCATTTGGTGATCGCATCCCAGGAATTGAACGGCGCGGCATCGCCCGCGAACTGCGCGAGAAACAGGCCGGGGCCCTTGATCGTCTTCATTTTCGGCGTCCTCCCATGGGGCTGACCGATCACGCGGCCAGTCGATGATGTTTTTGCGGTACGTACCGCAGCGCGTGGAAAGCTATCGGCCTTTGCAGGCCCCGGCAACGTGAAATGCCGGCTTCAAACAGAAACCGCCCGGGCGAGGACGCCCGGGCGGCACGTATTCTCAGATCAGAACGGGGAATCCGGGAAGTAGAAGTCCTCCGCGTTGTCCTTCGTCACCAGCGTGGCGTCGATGGTGTAGACGCCGCGGACCGGAACCTGGCTATAGAAGTTGGCGGCGGTCATTTCGAGCGCGGTGCCGATCATCGCCGGCGGATAGAGCACGTCGACCGGGATCATCTTGTCGCCGTCCATGACCTTCTTGATCATGTCCTTCGAGCCGGCGCCGGCCACGACATACTGGATGTCCGTGCGGCCGGCCTGCTCGATGGCCTGGAGAACGCCGACAGCCATGTCGTCGTCCTGGGTCCAGACCACGTCGATCTTCGGGTACTTGGTCAGGTAGTCCTGCATGACCTTGAAGGCGTCGTCGCGGTTCCAGTTGCCGTACTGGCGGTCCAGAATCTTGATGCCCGAGCCTTCGATGCCCTTGTCGAAGCCGTCCTGGCGTTCCTGGTCGATCGGGATCGCCATGCCGCGAATGACGACGACTTCGGCGTTCGGCGTCGTGGTCTTGATATATTCGCCGGCCGTCTGGCCGAGGGCGAAGTTGTTGCCGGCGACGTAGAGGTCACGCACGGAATTGTCGTTGGTGCTCGGCGCACGGTCGACGAGCGCGACGAAGGTGCCCTTGCCCTTGACTTCCTTGATGGCGTTGACCAGCGGATCCGGGTCGGTCGGCAGGATGACGAGCGCGTCGATGCCCTGCGTTTCAAGGTCCTGCACGGCATTCGCCTGGCTTGCCGGATCCGGCGAGGTCTTGACGATGACGTTGAGGCCCGGATTGCGCTCCATCAGGAGCTTGGCGACGCGCTCGGCGTGATAGACCACGCCGGAGGTCCAGCCATGGTCGGCCGCCGGGATCGACACGCCGATCGTCACCTTCTTGTCTTCCGCATGGACGGCGCCGGCGATGAGCGCCATGGCAGCGACCGTCAGGCCCAAAAGTTTCTTGCGCATGAGTTTCCTCCCAAAAGCAGGTCTATTTCCGTGACCGGGCGACCCGTTGACCCGGTTAGTCCTACGACTTCCGCACCAGCGAACGCTGGACGAGCATCGCAATGATGATGATCGCGCCCTGGATGGCCCCGATCAGATATTCGCTGATGAAGTTGGAGAGCAGCATGATGTTGCCGACCAGTTCGAGAATGAAGGCGCCGCAGATCGTGCCCCAGACGCGGCCCGCCCCGCCCTTCAGCGCCGTACCGCCGACGACGACCGCCGTGATGGCCTGCAACTCCCAAAGGATGCCGGTGGTGGCGGAGGTGGAGCCGAGGCGCGGCACGTAGAGCAGCACGGCGATGGCGACGCACAGGCCCTGGATGACGAAGGCGATGGTGCGCACGCGGTTGACCGGAATGCCGGAATAGCGCGCGACATCGCTGTTCGAGCCGACCGCCACGACATGGCGGCCGTAGCGCGTGCGATAGAGGATGAAAGCAGCAATGGCGGTGACGACGAGGATAACGACGATCGGCACCGGCACGCCGAGGATGTAGCCGAAATAGGCCGGGCGATACATCGCCTGCAATTCCGGCTCGCGCAGCGTGATCGCGCCGCCCTGCGACAGCCAGGTGGTGAGGCCGCGATAGATACCCATCGTGCCAAGCGTGGCGATGAAGGGCTCGATCTTGCCGACGGTGGTGATGAGGCCGTTGGCAAGGCCGCAGGCCCCGCCGATGACAATAGTGAGCACCACGGCGGCCGCAAGCATCAGGCCGGGATCGGCGATGACGCCCGAATTCATGAAGAGGATCATGATCGAGGCGACGAAGGCGACCATGGAGCCGACCGACAGGTCAAGGTCACCCGACGAGATGACGAAGGTCGCGCCGACCGCGATGATCGCGATGAAGGCGCTGCGCGTGGCGACATTGGCGAGGTTGTTGAGCCCGATGAAATTGGGGTTCACCAGCGCGCCGACGATGAGGAGCAGGAGGAGCGCGGCGAAGGGCGCGACGGCCCTCAGGTCCACATCCCGCCAGCTTCGGCCCCGCGGCTTCGTTTCGACTGCGTCTTCCGTCATGTTCGTCCCCGACGTGAATTTGTTGTGCTGGCGGCGGTCAGGCCGCGGTCTTCTTCTTGAGGCCGGCCGAATAGCGCATGATCTCCTGCTCGGAGATTTCCTCGCCTTCGAGAATGCCGACGATCCGCCCTTCCCGCATGACGGCGACGCGCGTGCACAGACCGATGATCTCCGGCATCTCCGAGGAGACGACGATGATCGACTTGCCGTCGCGGGCGAGCGCCGAGATGAAATGGTAGATCTGCTGCTTGGTGCCCACATCGATGCCGCGCGTCGGCTCGTCGATGATGATGACGTCCGGCTCGGTCTCCATGACCTTGGCGAGCAGCAGCTTCTGCTGGTTGCCGCCCGACATGCGGCCGGCGACGACACGCCCGTCGCGCACGCGGATATCGAAGCGGCGGCGGGCGCGCTCCAGTGCGGTCGCCTCGCTCTTCGGGCTGAGATAACCGTAGCTGCCGTGCTTCTCCAGCGATTGCAGCGTGAGGTTCGCCGTCATGCGCGAGTTCAGCAGCAGGCCCTTGTGCTTGCGGTCCTTGGTCATATAGGCGATGCCGACGCGGTTGGCGGCATGGACATCGCCGCCCGGCACGTTCTCGCCGCGCACGGAAACCTCACCGGCCGAACGCGCCCGAAGGCCCGCGACGGCTTCCATCAGCTCCGTGCGGCCGGAGCCGATGAGGCCGGAAAAGCCGAGGATCTCGCCCTTGCGGACCTCGAAGCTCGCATCCTTGACATAGCCCGTCGACAGCCCTTCGACGGCGAGCGCGACCTCCTCGTCGATGCTCGGCTCCTGCTTGGCCGGATAGAGGCTGGACAGCTCGCGGCCGACCATGAGCTGGGCGATGGATTCACCGTCGAGCATGCTGGTCGGCGCGGTCTTCACCCATTGCCCGTCACGCAGCACCGTCACGCGGTCGGTCAGTTCCATCACCTCGTCCAGCTTGTGCGAGACGAAGACGAAGGACGTGCCCTTCTCGCGCAGCTTGCGTACCTGGCGGAAGAGGTAGTTGGTCTCCTCACGGGAAAGAACGGCGGTCGGCTCATCCATGAAGATGATGCGCGCGTCGCGGCTGATGGCCTTGGCGATCTCCACCATCTGCTTGTCGGCGATGGAGAGCGAACTGATCTGGGCGTTCTCGTCGACGTGGGAGCCGAGCTGATCGAGCACGCGGCGCGTCTCGGCGCGCATGAACTTGCGGTCGAGCACGCCGAAGCGCGTCACCTCACGGCCGAGAAACAGGCTCTCGGTGACGGTAAGATGTTCGGCGAGGTTGAATTCCTGGTGGATGATGACGATGCCGAGCGCCTCGGCCTGCCCGTTCGGCGGCAACTTCACCGGCTGGCCGTCCAACAAGATCTCGCCGGATGTCGGCTGCTCGAAACCGGAAAGGATCTTCACCAGCGTCGACTTGCCGGCGCCGTTCTCGCCCATGAGGGCATGGATCTCGCCGGCGCGAAGTTCGAAATTGACGCTGAACAACACCTGCACGCCATTGAAGGACTTGGCTATGCGGCGTGCAGCAAGAACGACGGGAGCCCCGTCGGCAGCGTCCGGATTCATCGATTTCCTCCCTGCGGCTCCTCGACCGCTTGAGCATGATGTAAACCTTTACACCGATCATGTAAAGGTTTACATCATGGGATATCAGGAATTTTCACCAAGCGCCGTTTGACCCTTGGAGCAGTCTGTGTAGTGTCCCCCGCACTTCGTTTGTTCGACGCAGTTCCGGGCCGCTTTCCGGACCTGCCACCGCTAAGTGAGAGCCAGTTTGTCGTCGTCCAGCCCTGCCACGATCGAGGATGTCGCGCGGATCGCGCAGGTCTCGATCGCGACTGTCTCGCGGGCGATCCACACCCCGGAAAAGGTGGCGAACTCGACGCGGCTGAAGGTCAACCAGGCGATCGCCATCACCGGCTACACGACCAATGCGATGGCGCGGAGTCTCCGCCTCGGCCGGTCGAACATGATCCTGGTCGTGGCGCCCGATATCGGCGACCCGAACTTCTCCAATATCCTCGTCGGCCTGGAAAACGAGGCGCGGGCGCATGGCTACGGCATCCTGATCGGTCATACGCAGAACGATCCGCAGCGCGGGCTGGAATATCTGAAGTTCCTGAATTCAAGCCAGGCGGCCGGGCTGATCCTCTTCACCGGCATCCTGCCCTTCGGCCACCAGAGCATGACGGCGCGCCTGCCGCCCAGCGTCGGCGTCTTCGAGCCGGTCTATAACGGCGGCATCCCCTATGTCGGCGTCGACGATATCGAGGGCGCGCGCAAGGCCGTCGACCTGCTGATCGCCGAAGGACACCGCAAGATCGCCTTCATCGGCGATTCGCGCACACGCCTTGCCTATAGCCGCCGCCGGCAGGGTTACGACGAGGGGCTGGACGCCGCCGGCGTGCCGGTCGGCGAGCGCATCGTGCTGGAAGGGGACGGCACCATCGAGAGCGGGCGCCTTGCGCTCGAACAGCTCTTCATGCGCGACACGCTGCCGAGCGCCTTCATGTGCGTGAACGACCAGACCGCCATCGGCGTGATGATCGGCCTCGGCGCGCGCGGCTACGATATTCCGACGGACTTTTCCGTGACGGGCTTCGACGATGTGCCGCAGGCAACCTTCATGACGCCCTCGCTCACCACGATCCGCCAGCCACGCACCGCCATCGGCAAGCGCTCGATGGCGCTGTTGCTGGAGCTGCTTTCGGGGAGCGCGCCGCCGGAAGCGGAAATATTGCTGAGGCCGGACCTGATCGTGCGCAATTCGGTGTCGATGCCAGCGCGGCGGTTTTTGAAAAAGTAGCGGGGCGCTGCCTGCGGGCGACGCTTGCGCCTGTTTCCGCCCCTCATCCGGCCTGCCGGCCATCTTCTTCCCGAAAGCGGGGAGAAGGAGATATGCCGCAACGGTTTCCCCAAACAATAACCATGCGTGGGGCAAGTTCCCTCTCCCCGCTTGCGGGGAGAGGGTGAGGGTGAGCGGCAGGCCTCACATTGGCAACGTCACCCGTACCGCCGCTGCGCCGGTCTTGCCGCCGGCTGGCTGCGCCCAGCCGACACCGTGAAGCGATCCACCAGCCCCTTCAGCGTCGTGCTGATCTTCATCAGATTGTGCGTGGCGGCGTTGGTCTGCTCGACCATCGCGGCATTCTGCTGGGTCATCTGATCCATGCTGCCGACGGCGGTATTGATCTCTGCGATGCCGGCCGACTGTTCCCGAGCGGAGCTGGCGATGGCGTCGATATGGCCGTTGATATGCACGACCTGCTCGCCGATATGGTGCAGCGCCTCGCCCGTCTGGTGGACCAGCGACACGCCGAGCTGCACATCCGCGAAGGATTTGTCGATCAGCGCTTTGATCTCCTTGGCGGCTTCGGCGGATTTCTGCGCGAGTTCCCGCACTTCCTGCGCGACGACCGCAAAGCCCTTGCCGGCCTCGCCCGCCCGCGCCGCCTCGACGCCGGCATTGAGCGCAAGGAGGTTGGTCTGGAAGGAAATCTGGTCGATGACGCCGATGATCTGCGTGATCTTGCCGGAGGATTCCTGGATGGCGCCCATGGCGGTGACCGCCTGCTCGACGACGGCACCGGAGCGCTTGGCCTCCTCCGTCGCGCTGCCGACGACGCGGCGCGCCTCTTCGGCGCGTTGCGCCGCCTCGCGGGAAATGGTGGTGATCTCCTCGACGGCGGCCGCCGTCTCTTCCAGCGACGCCGCCTGCTGCTCGGTGCGCTTGGCCATGTCGTCGGTGGCATGGACGAGTTCGCCGGAATTGCCCGCCGCATCGTCCGCCGCCGTCACGATGGCGCCCAGCGTGTCGTCCAGCTTCTCGATGGCGGCGTTGAAATTGGAGCGCAGGCGCTCGAACTGCGGAGCGAGCGGCTTGGCGATGGAGGCGGTGAGGTCGCCGCCGGCAAGGCGGTTGAGCGAGGTGTCGATCGCGCCGAGCGCCTCTTCCTGCTGGGCGTTCAAAGCCTGCCGCTCGGCCTCGGATTTCTCGCGCTCCTCCTGGAGGGCGTCGAGATAGACGGAGATTGCATAGTCCATGTCGACCAGCGCCGCCTTGACGATGGCGGTGATCTCCTCGCCCAGCGCCTCCGCCTTCTTGCGGTAGAGGAACCCTTCGAGATGCTTCTTGATGACGCTGTCGACGATGGCTTCGAGGATCAGCGCGTAGCCGCCGATATACCAGCGCGGCTCAAGGCCGAGGCGGGCATGGGTCTTGCCGATGGTGGTGACGGCGTCGACATAGTGCGTATCGAACTTCGCCGAGCCGATCACTTCCCAGTGCTTGACCTGCCGGCCCTTGGCGCTCTGGATATGCGCCTCGTTGGCGAAGAAGCGGGCGGTTTCCGGCGTGGCGCGGGCCTTGCCGTAGAAGATATCCAGCGCGCCGTCGAGCGACGCGGAAATGGTGGGCAGCGCCCGCTTCAACGCCTCGCGCTGGCCAGCGTCGAAATCGACGAACTGGAGACGCTCGTTCAGTTGCTGGGTCTTGGCATCCTGCGCCGACATCGGGCGATTCCTCTGCTGTTGGGTTGGCGACTGACGCAAGTCCCGAATCAGGATCCCAGCCTTCGGTCTGTAGCGATTTTTTGCAGGAGACGGTAAACAAACACTGTAAATTGACGGACGATACTTCGCAGAAAATTGACGAAGGGTAATTTTTGCTCAGATTTATATGGTAAGTATTGCTTATTGATATCGACCATACCAATCAATACCAAAAGAGCCGGATGTATTGGGCGCAATGAAAAGTATATCCTGCCTTACGTAAGGTGATGCACTTCATCGCAACAACGAAAAGGGGCGCCTCGAAAGGCGCCCCTGATACTTGCACCGGGATGCAGGCGGATCAGACGTAGCGGTTGACCACGTTTTCCAGGAATTCCTGCCGGCCGGAGCGCGGCTGCGGGTTGACGTTGCCGCTGAGGACATAGCTTTCCAGCGCTTCAAGCGAGGAGCCGCCGGAAAGGATCTTCTGCGCCTCGGGCTTCTGCCAGCCGGCATAACGCTCGGCGAGCGGGCCGGAGAGCGCCTTGTCCTCGATCATCTTCGCCGCCGCCTTCACGCCGCGCGCGCAGCAATCCATGCCGCCGATATGGCCGATCAGCAGGTCCGCCGGATCGATGGACTGGCGGCGCAGCTTGGCGTCGAAATTGGTGCCGCCCGTTGTGAAGCCGCCGCCGGCGAGGACCTGATAATAGGCCAGCGCCATTTCCGGCACATTGTTGGGGAACTGGTCGGTATCCCAGCCGGACTGGTAGTCGTTGCGGTTCATGTCGATGGAGCCGAAAATGCCGAGCGCATTGGCGAGCGCCAGCTCGTGCTCGAAGGAATGGCCGGCAAGGATCGCGTGGCCCTGCTCAATATTGAGCTTCACCTCGTTTTCCAGGCCGTACTTCTTCAGGAAGCCGTAGACCGTGGCGACATCGTAGTCGTACTGGTGCTTGGTCGGCTCCTGCGGCTTCGGCTCGATGAGGATCGCACCCGTAAAGCCAATCTTGTGCTTGTACTCCACCACCATGTTGACGAAGCGGCCGAGCTGGTCCAGCTCCTGGCCGAGATTGGTGTTGAGCAAGGTCTCGTAGCCTTCACGGCCGCCCCACAGCACATAGTTGTCGCCGCCGAGGCGGTGCGTGGCGTCGATGCAGGTCTTCACCGTGGCGGCGGCAAAGGCGAAGACGTCAGGGTCCGGATTGGTCGCCGCGCCGCCCATATAGCGGCGGTTGGAGAAGAGGTTGGCGGTGCCCCAGAGCAGCTTCACGCCCGTCGCGGCCTGCTTTTCGGCAAAGTAGTCGACGATCTCGTTGAGGTTCTTCGTGTTCTCGACGAAGTCCTTGCCTTCCGGGCGCACGTCCGCGTCGTGGAAGCAGTAGAAGGGAACGCCGAGAAGCTGGAAGAATTCGAAGGCGACGTCCGCCTTCAGCTTGGCGGCCTTCATGCTGTCTTCGAACCACGGGCGCTCGAAGGTCTGGCCGCCGAAGGGGTCGCCGCCCGGCCAGACGAAGGTGTGCCAGTAGGCGACGGCGAAGCGCAGGTGATCCTCCATGCGCTTGCCCATGACGATCTCGTCAGGATTGTAGTGGCGGAAGGCGAGCGGATTGGTGCTCTCGGGACCTTCGTATTGGATTTTGGCGATATCGCCGAAGAAGCCGGTGGCCATGGGTGTCTCCTCTTGAATGGTCGTTGATCAGTAGGCGGCGCGGATCGCCGGATAGAGGCGGCGGTAGCGCTGATAGGCATCCTCATAGGCGGCGGTGAGCGCCGTCTCGGGTTCGATGGTTTCGGCGGTGGCAGGCGCGGTCAGCACATCCACCGGGTTCGCGCCGGTCGCGGCGATGAGGCCGAGGCGGGCGGCGCCGAAGGCCGCGCCGAAATCGCCGTCGGCCGGCAGGTCGACGGGAAGGTTCAGGGCTGTGGCGATGGATTTCAGCCAGTAGCGCGAGCGCGAGCCGCCGCCGATGGCGGTGACGCGCGACAGGCGCGTGCCGGCGGATTTCAGGGCCTCGAGATTGTCGCGCAGCGCGAAGGACACGCCCTCCAGCACCGCCTGCGTCAGAACCGGGCGCCCGCTCTCATGGCCGAGGCCGAGAAAGGCACCACGGATGGCGGCGTCGTTATGCGGCGTGCGCTCGCCGGAGAGATAGGGCAGGAAAGTCACGCTGGAGGGAGCCTTCAGCGCATCGCCCAGTTCCTGCGTAAGGTCCGCGGCGGAAGCGCCGGTGACGCGGGAATGCCAGTTGAGCGCGTCGGTGGCCGAGAGGATGACGCCCATCTGGTGCCAGGTGCCGGGCAGCGCATGGCAGAAGGCATGCACGGCGCTTTCCGGGTTCGGCAGATAGCTGGCGTTCGCCGCGAAGAGCACGCCCGAGGTGCCGAGCGAAACGAAGGCCGTGCCCTCACGCACCGTCCCCATGCCGCAGGCCGAGGCCGCATTGTCCCCTGCCCCGCCGGCAATCACAATGCCTGCGCCGAGGCCCCATTTCGCGGCAAGCTCGGCCCGCAGGACGCCGGCCGGCTCGGTGCCCTCGACGAGGCCCGGCATCTGCCGCTCGTCGAGATCGGTCGCGGCGAGCAGTTCGGCGGACCATTTGCGCGCGCTGGTGTCGAGCCAGGAGGTGCCGGCCGAATCCGACATTTCCGAGAGATGCTCGCCGGCAAGCCAAAGGCGGAGATAGTCCTTGGGCAGCAGCACCCGGCGAACCTTCGCGAAGGTCTCGGGTTCGTTGTTCTTGACCCAGGCGAGCTTGGGCGCAGTAAAGCCGGGGAAGACGATATTGCCGGTGATGCTGCGAAAACGCGGATCGGCGTCGAGCGCGGCGGCTTCCCTGTGGCTGCGCGTATCGTTCCACATGATGCAGGGCCGCAGCACCCTGTCTTCCGCATCGATCAGCGTCGCGCCGTGCATATGGCCGGAAAGGCCGATGCCGCGCACGGCGGAAAATTCGGCGGGATGGGCGGCGCGAAGGGCGGCGACCGCCTCCTCCGTCGCACGGATCCAGTCGGCCGGGTCCTGTTCCGACCAGCCGGCATGGGGGCGCGCGGTCTCGACATCCCTGCCGGAGGCCGAGCCGATGACCCGCTGGTCCGCATCGATCAGCATAGCTTTCACGCCCGACGTGCCGAGGTCGATCCCGAGATACATGTCTGCCTCCTAGTTTTCCTCGTCCGGGCCGGCCGGGAGGTTGTCCTTGATGAAGATATCGAGGCGGATGCGCTCCTGCCCGGCATTCACCGGCAGGCCATCCGCCTTGGCGCGCAGCACGCGGATGGCGCTGCGCACCTCATGGCCGGCATCCTGGTTGAGCACGACATCGATGAGCCCCTCCTGCAGCGCCGCGCGGGTCTCGGCGGTGAGTTCGTGCACGATCACGCAGAGATCGCCCCGGCCTCCGGCAGAAAGCGCCTCGATGAGGCCGCGATTGCCCGCGCCGAGGCTGTAGATGCCGGCAAGGTCCGGCACATTGGCAAGGCAATCGGCGATCAGCGCGTGGGAGCGGCCCGGATCGTCCTGGCCTTCCAGCACAGGCAGCACGGCGCGCGCTTGCGGCATCGCCGACATGGCGGCGAGGAAGCCTTCGAGGCGTTCGCCATGGTCGCGCACGCGCATGGAGCCGGCCAGCACGGCGACGGGACCGGGCCTTGCGCCGAGGAAACGTCCCATCAGGCTGCCGGCGGTGCGGCCGGCGGCGATATTGTCGACGCCGACGAAATGATCGCGGCCGGAGCCGGCAAGATCGGAAACGAGAGTGACGAAGGGAATGCCCGCCTCCTGCACCCGGGCGATGGCGGCGGAGACCTCCGGCGCATCCACCGCGACGGCCGCGATGCCCGCGACACCCCCGGCGATGGCCGCGTCGATCGCCCCCACCAGCGCCGCACCGTCGAAGGCGGGCACCGTCGTCACGGAAAGCCGGGTGCGCTCGGCGGCCGAATGCAGGCCCGCCCGGCGCACCTCCGCCTCCAGCCCGCGCATGAAGGGGTTGTCGCCCTCCGGCAAGATGAAGACGAGCGGATAGACACGGCTCTTGGCAAGGTTCGCCGCCGCCACGTCGCGCACATAACCGAGCGCGGCGATGGCCGCCTCCACCTTCGCGCGGGTCACGGCCCGCACACCCGGCCGGTCGTTCAGGACGCGGTCGACCGTGGCAAGGCTGACGCCCGCCTTGGCGGCAATATCGTGCACCGTGGGTCTCATCGTTCCTCCGTGGCGAGACCCTTAGAGGAATTTTTGATGTACGTAAATCAGAATTTTGAATCGCGCTCCCGAAGCCCGTTCCACCGGCCTAGAAACGCTTGCTGAAAGCGTGGGTAAAGGCCAGGCCGTCCGGGTTCCCGCCGGCTTTCGCAAGGGCGACATCCATGAACGTATCGGTGACGCGCACCAGCGCGAACCCGCCCATGAAGGCGGCGACGGGCTTGAAGATATCGTAGCCCTCATGGCTGTAGATCATCGGCGTGGGGTGCTCGTGGCCATGGAAGATGCCGACGATATTGTAGCCCTTGAGCGCGGCCAGCAGACCGGCGCGCTCCTCCTCGCTCCACCAGTGCGCCGGGCCGGCGCCGGTGGGATCGAAGGTGCTTGCCGCCGGGTCCCAATGTTCGGTGGAAAAGCCGTCCCAGCCGTAATGCTGGAAGAGCACGACGGGGCGGCCGTCGGCGGCATAGGTAGCGAGGTCCTGCCTCAGCCATGGCAGGCCGCTGATCGCGCCGCGGGTATCGTCGCCGCCGTAGCGCTGAAGCTGGATGAGATGCAGCCCGCCCCAGTCCCAGGAATAGTTGTCCGAGTCGAGGTCGTAATTCGTCACCGGCACCGGCGCCTTGTAGAACACGGTGGAGCGATGGTTCAGCTCGACATAATCGCGCAGCTCGCGGCGATACCAGTCGACATGCGGCGCGACGCCGTCCTGATCGAGGTCATGATTGCCGAGGCCGTTATAGACCGGATAATGCACGCGGTCCGGGCCGACGCCCTGCTGGTAGCGGCTGGCGAACTGCTGGAGCTGCCGCCCCTCGCCCGGCACGCGTACCTGCCCGCCGCCGTCATCCGTCATGTCCCCTCCGAGCACCAGGCCGAGCGGGGTCGCGATGGGCTTGCCGGCGCTTGCAAGCCCGGTCGGCCTTCCGTCGATCTGCGCCGGCCAGAGGCGGCCGCCGACGCCGTTCAGCGCCGCGACATGGCGCAGCAGCGCCGCATCCGTCTTGCCCTCGTCGGCGCAATTCGGGCTGAGGCCGTCCGCCGAGACGAGGCAGGCATGCACGTCGCAGGAAAAGAGGAAGGTCGCGTCCGTCGCGGGGCGCTGCGCCCGCGCGATGCCCCGGAAGGGCGAAACGGCCAGCGACAGCCCCACTCCGCCGGCAGCGGTCAGGAAACGGCGGCGGGTGGAACTAAACGGCATGCGGGCCTCCGGGCATCGGTCACGCGTCCATTCTGCGGACGGACCGGGGCCGGGGCAAGAGGCCCTGGCGGCGGCTCAGTGCCCGCCGCCCCCGCCGACGCCCGACTGCGGCTTTCTGATCGCAAAGGCGCAGACAACAAGGGTCGAGAAAAGCGCCGTCAGCAGCAGGAAGATATCGATGAAGGACAGGACATAGGCCTGCTGCTGCACCATGCCGGCCATCTGCTTGATGGCGATGGTCGAGCCGTCGAGGCCATGGGCGTCGAAGTTCGAGGCCATGTTGCGCAACTGCTCGACGGCAGCCGGATTGCCCCACTGAACATGCTCGGAAAGGCGCAGGTAATGTTCCTGCGAGCGCTGGGTGAGCAGGGTGTTGATGACCGCAAGGCCCACGGCCCCGCCGAGATTGCGCATCAGGTTGAAGAGGCCCGACGCATTGCGGATGCGATCCGGCGGCAGCGTGCCGAGCGCCACGTTGTTGATCGGCACCATGCAGATCATCAGCGAGACGCCGCGCAGGATCTGCGGCGCGAGCAGCTCGTAGAAGTCCCAGTCGGCGGTAAGCTGCGTCATCAGCCAGGTGCCGAGCGCAAAGCCGGCGAAACCCATCATCATCATGACGCGCGGATCGAGCCTGGACGACATCATGCCCGCAATCGGCGCGGTAAAGAACATGGCGAGACCCGAGACGAACATGGTCTCGCCGATCATCAGCGAATCGTAGCCACGGATATGCGCGAGATAGAGCGGATAGAGGTAGGTGAGACCGTAAAGGCCGATCCCCATGACGAAGGAGAAGATCGAGCCGAAGGCGAAGTTGCGGTTGGAGAAGGCGCGCAGGTCCACCACGGGGAACGGCACCTTGAAGGCCCGCCAGAAGAACACCGTCGCGCCGATCACGATGGCGACGGTGCCCATGACGATGTGCTCGTCGTTGAACCAGTCCTTGTTGTTGCCCTCTTCCAGCACGTATTCGAGCGAGCCGAGGAAGACCGCCATGGAGGCGAGGCCCCACCAGTCGAAACGCTTCATCAGGCCGAATTCCGGCTTGTCGAAGTCGATCAGGTTGAAGGTGAGCACCGTGACGATGATGCCGGGGATGACGTTGACGAGGAACAGCCAGTGCCAGGAGAAGGCATGGCTGAGATAGCCGCCGACCGTGGGGCCGATGGTGGGCGCGAGCGTGGCGACGAGGCCGATCATCGGCGAGACGACGGAGCGCTTCGACGGCGGGAAGATGGTGAAGGCGGCCGCGAAGACCGAGGGGATCATGCCGCCGCCGATGAAGCCCTGGATGGCGCGGTAGACGATCATCTGGTCGATGTTCGTCGCCGTCGCGGCAAGGGCGCTGGCGATGGTGAAGCCGGCGGCCGAGAAGCTGAACAGGATGCGCGTCGACACGATGCGCGCCAGCGTACCCGACAGCGGGATCATGATCACTTCGGCGATCAGATAGGAGGTCTGCACCCAGGCGATCTCGTCCGCGCCCGCGCCGAGGCCGGCCTGGATCTCCGACAGCGAGGCCGAGACGATCTGGATGTCGAGGATCGACATGAACATGCCGAACACCATCGCGAAGAACGCGACGACGCGGCGAACGGGAACCTTGTCGGACGGCGCGGCGACCATCAGGCCGCCGGCTGTCGGTTGAGCGGTCGCGGCCATGGCCCGCGCTCCTTTACTGGAGAACCTTACTGCGCGGGCGCCGTGCGGCTGTCGACCTCGACGACGACGCTGAGGCCGGCGCGCAGCTTGCCGCTGTCCAGAGCTTCCTGCGGCAGGGCGATACGGACGGGCACGCGCTGCGTGACCTTGGTGAAGTTGCCCGTGGCGTTTTCCGCCGGCAGCAGCGAGAAGACCGAGCCGGAAGCCGGCGCGATGGACTGCACCGTGCCGAGGATATCGTCGTCCTTGTAGGCATCGACATGCAGATGGACCTTCGAGCCGGGCACGAGATGGGCGATCTGCGTTTCCTTGAAGTTCGCCTCGACATAAAGCTCGGTCACCGGCACCAGCGCGGCAAGGCGCTGGCCGGCGGAAACGAGGTCGCCGACCTGTACGGAAACATTGCCGACGACGCCGTCATAGGGCGCTTTCAGCACGGTGAAGCCGAGGTCGCGCACGGCCTTGTCGCGGGCAAGCTCCAGCGTGCGCACGGCGCTTTCGGATTCGGCGCGCTGGGCCTGGAGAACCGCGATATTCGCCTTGGCCGAAACGATATTGGCATCCGCGCCGACAAGATTGGCCCGGGCCTGATCGAGCGCCACGCTGGCGCTGTCGAGCGAGGCGGCCGTGCCGACGGCCTTCGCGTTCAATTCCTTCGCGCGCTTCTCGGCCACTTCCGCACCGCCGAGGGCGGCCTGATAGGCGGCCTTCTGGGCTTCGGCCTGGGCAAGGCTGGCCTTCGCGCCTTCGATCTGCGCGTCGATGCGACCGAGCGCGAGCTTCTGCGTGGCGATCTGGGCCTCGGCCTGTTCATGGGCGAGGCGGTAATCGCCATCGTCCAGCGTGACGAGCGGATCGCCGGCCTTGACCGTCTGGTTGGCGACGACATTCACGGCCGCGACGTAACCGGAAACCTTGGGCGAGATGGAGGCGATGTCGCCCTCGATATAGGCGTCGTCCGTCGAGATCATGAAGCGGCCATGGGTCCACCACTGGTAGCCATACCAGCCGGCGGCGGCGAGCAGCACCGCGCCCACCACCGGCAGCATCAGGCGGCGGCCGCCCTTCTTCTTCTCAGGCGGGGCGACGGCTGCGGCAGGCACCGCTTCCGCGGGCTGCGCCTCGGCGGTCTCGGCTGCGAAATCATCATTAACCGGACGAACCTTCGCCTTGCCGGCGCCGTGGGAAGTCGACATACGCATGCCACCATTCTCTGAGGTAGATTTTCGAACTGAACCGTTCGGTTCGATTTGACATAGACCCATTTCTCCCGCATATCAAGAGTAAATCGAACCAGCCGGTTCGAAATGGTTCACGCGAGGTTTCGAACGCGAAAATGGAAATGCCGACGACCGAAGACCCGATGGCCAGCCCGCAGACGGGCCGGCGCGCCGCCGGGGAGGACCCCGCAAAGCGCGAGCAGATCCTCGACGGGGCGAAACGCGTGTTCATGGAACAGGGCTTCGAGGCCGCCAGCATGAACGACATCACGCGTGCGGCGGGCGTCTCCAAGGGCACCATCTACGTCTATTTCGAGAACAAGGAAGACCTCTTCGGCTACATGATCGAGCGCGAGCGCCGCCGTATCACCGAGACGGTGCGCCATGCCCTCGACGGCAACAAGCCGATCGGCGAGACGCTGCACGGCTTCGGCACGCTCTTCGCCACGCACATGACGGCCGACCAGACGATCCGCGCCATGCGCATGGTGATCGCCGCCAACCATCGCCTGCCGAGCCTCTGCAAGCGCTTCTTCTCCGCCACGCCGATCAACCCCGTCTCGGTGCTGCAGGACTATCTCGACCGGCAGATTACGGCCGGCATCATCGTCTGCGACGACACGGAACAGGCCGCCAAGCAGTTCATCGAACTCACCACCGTCGGCCTCTTCAAGCCGCGCATGTTCGGCGCCATGGAGGAGGTTCCCTCCCCCGCCGTCATCGAGAAGAACATCGTCTCCGCCATCCGCGTCTTCCTTGCCGCCTATGGCGCAAAGCCCTAAACGCGCAACCGCGATCAAGTGACGGGCCTCGGGCGGCGCCATAAGATGGCTGTCCATGAGGAGCGAAAAGCCGTGCATCCCGTCGCCAAGGCCATCTGGTACATCGAAAGCCATTTCGGGCGGGCGATCACGCTCGCCGAAATCGCCGGCAATTCGGGCATGTCGCGCCACCATCTTTCGCGGCGTTTCAGCGAGATGACCGGCCAGAACCTGAACCGCTACCTGCGCGCCCGGCGTCTTGCCGAGGCGGCCCGGCAGATCGCCGGCGGTGCGGAGAACATCCTGAAGGTGGCGCTCGATGCCGGCTACGGCTCCCATGAGGCATTCACCCGCGCCTTCCGCGAGGAATTCGGCCTGACGCCGGAAACCCTGCGGGCCCGGCGCGACCTTTCCGGCCTCACGCTTCAGGAGCCCATCCGCATGTCCGCCATCGAGAAAAGCACCCTGCCCTCGCCCCGCATCGAAACGCTCGATGCCTTCCTCATCACCGGCCTCGGCACCCATTTCGAGCCCGGCACGGCCGCCGGCATTCCGGCGCTCTGGCAGCGGTTCAACGATTATTTCGGCCATATCCCCGGCCAGAACGGCAACACCGCCTTCGGCCTGTGCAGCATGGTGCCCGGAAAGCCGGGTTTCCGCTACTTTGCCGGCGTTCGCGTGCCGCGAAGCGACGACCTGCCGGCGGAACTCGAGACGATCCATGTGCCGGCGCAAAGCTGGGCGATGTTCCAGCACGAGGGCCATGTCAACGGCATTGCCGGAACGGTGAACGCGGTCTTCCGCGAATGGCTGCCGGCTTCGGGCCGAACGGTCGCGTCGTTCCCGGACGTGCTGGAATTCTACGGCGAGGATTTCGACCCTGAAACCGGCCTTGGCCGCATCGAGATCTGGCTGCCGCTCGCCGATCAGATGACGAAATCGTGATATGAGCCTCAAGGGCGGCCGGTCCGCTTGCCAGCAGCCGATTTCTGCATAAATACGGAAGTCCATTCTCCGCCGTATTCATGAAGGGAAAGACCGGATGGACAGCATTCTTGCACTCATGCAAGACCCGGCCGCCTGGATCGCGCTCGTCACGCTCGTCGTGATGGAAGTCGTTCTCGGTATCGACAACCTCATCTTCATCTCGATCCTGACCAACAAGCTGCCACCCGAGCATCGGGTACAGGCCCGCCGCATCGGCATCGGCCTGGCGCTCATCATGCGCCTCGCGCTGCTCGGCACCATCGCCTGGATCGTCAAGCTCACCAATCCGGTCTTCGAGCTTTTCGGCCACGGCTTCTCCTGGAAGGACATGATCCTGATCGCCGGCGGTCTCTTCCTCGTCTGGAAGGCGACCAAGGAAATCCACCACAATGTCGATCCGGTCGACCACAAGGAAGACATGGTGGGCGGCGCGGCCCTGACGTCCTTCTCCGCCGCCATCGGCCAGATCCTGATCCTCGACCTCGTCTTCTCCATCGACAGCATCATCACCGCCGTCGGCATGACGCCACACCTGCCGATCATGGTCGTCGCGGTCCTTGCCGCCGTCACGGTCATGCTGCTGGCGGCGACCCCGCTCGCCAACTTCATCGAGAAGAACCCGACGATCGTCATGCTGGCGCTCGCCTTCCTCCTGATGATCGGCACGACGCTGATCGCCGAAGGCATGGGCTTCCATGTGCCGAAGGGCTACATCTACGCCGCCATGGCCTTCTCGGCGCTGGTCGAGGTGCTGAACATGGTGTCGCGAAACGCGCGGCAGAAGAACAAGGGCGCAGGCCACTGAAACCGGAACCGGCGGGGCCTTCACCCCGCCGGTTTTGTTCTGGAAACTGCCGAAGACGGGCCGGACGGGTGGGGAGCTCGCCTGCCGTTTCGTTGGCCACGGGGAGAAACCGGAAAAATCCCCGCATTCTCCATCTCCGTCGCGTCCGGTTGACACGGCCCGCCTTCTCTTGGCAAACCTTTGGGCGGGTGGATTGTTCCGTGAAAGTTTTGGGGGTTGCGCCGCGCGCGGCGGAACCGGCAGGGCCTCAAGGGCATTCATGCCGAGCATAGCCCCGCCGCATGGACCGACATATGACCCTTGAGCAGACCTCCGCCTTCATCGTCATCGGGTTGATGATGGCGGCGTTCATCTGGGGAAGGTTCCGCTACGATCTCGTCGCCTGCTGTTCGCTGCTTCTGGCGCTCGCCGTCGGCATCGTGCCCTTCGACAGGGCGTTTTCCGGCTTTTCCGACGATATCGTCATCATCGTCGGCAGCGCCCTGATGGTGAGCGCGGCGGTCGCCCGCTCCGGCATCGTCAATCTCGCGGTCAAGCGCTTCTTCCCCAACCTCACTTCCGGGCGCAGCCAGCTCGCGCTGCTGCTGGTCTCTGTCGCGGTGCTCTCGGCCTTCATCAAGAATATCGGCGCGCTGGCCATCATGATGCCGCTCGCCTTCCAGTTCGCCCGCAAATCCGGCACGCCCGCCTCGAAATTCCTGATGCCGATGGCCTTCGCCGCCCTTCTCGGCGGCCTGATGACCCAGATCGGCACCTCGCCGAACATCGTCGTCTCGCGGCTTCGCCAGGAAATCACCGGCGAGAGCTTCACCATGTTCGACTTCACGCCCGTCGGCGCGACGCTGACGGTGTGCGGCATCCTCTTCCTGCTGCTGTTCAACCGCATCGTGCCGGAGCGCACCAACAAGAACGCCAGTATCGAGGAATCGCTGGAAGCCGCCGCCTATTCCTCCGACGCGACGGTGGAGGAAGGCTCGCCCTCGGTCGGAAAATCGCTCAACGAGGTCCTGCGCAACGGCGACGGCGACGTCATCGCGACCTCCATCATCCGCGGCCATGTGCATCTGACGCCGCTGCCGGACGTGCGCCTGCTGGCGGGCGACACAATCCTGATGGAAGGCACGGCAAGCGCACTCGACAAGGTCGTCTCCGCAGCGGGCCTCACGCTCTCCGGCCAGCCGATCCGCGCCGGGCGCGGCGAGGCCGGCGAAATCAGCGCCATCGAGGTCGTCGTCGGCAACGAGTCCCGCCTCATCGACATTTCCGCCCGCTCCATCGCGCTGTTCCATTCCTACGGCATCAACCTGCTCGCCGTCAGCCGGCAGGGCCAGCGCCTGCGCGAAAAGCTCTCGGAAGTCCGCCTCCGCCCCGGCGACGTGATCGTGGTGCAGGGCAACAACCGCACGCTGCCGACGCTGCTGCCGGAACTCGGCCTTCTTCCCCTCGCCCAGCGCGAAATCCTGCTCGGCGCGCCGCGCAAGGCGATCATCCCCGTTCTGGTGCTGATCGCCGCCATGACCTCCACCGCGCTCGGCCTCGTGCCGGTCGCCACCGGCTTTTTCGCCGCCGCCGTCGCCATGGTGCTGTTCCGCGCCGTGCCGCTGCGCGAGGCCTATGCGGCGCTCGACGGGCCGATCCTCGTCATGCTCGCCGCCCTCATCCCCGTTTCCGACAGCCTGCGAACGACGGGCGCGAGCGAACTCATCGCCGGCTGGCTCGGCGCCATCGCCGTACACCTGCCGCCCTTCGGCGCGCTCGCGCTCATCCTGCTGACCGCGATGGCCGTGACGCCCTTCCTCAACAATGCCGCGACGGTGCTTGTCATGGCGCCCATCGCCGCGAGTTTCGCAAGCGCGCTGCACTACAAGCCCGAGGCCTTCCTGATGGCCGTCGCCATCGGCGCGGGCTGCGACTTCCTCACCCCCGTCGGCCACCAGTGCAACACGCTGGTCATGGGTCCGGGCGGCTACAAATTCGCCGACTATCCGCGCGTCGGCCTGCCGCTTTCCTTCCTCATCGTCATCGTCAGCGTGCCGACGCTGCTCGCCGTCTGGCCGGTGCAATAGACGGAGCCTGAGTTTTTCTTGACGCGCCGGGCTGAATATGGTCTCACCCAGCCCAATGGAAAGCCTTTTGCCGCCGCTCGAAACGGCGAGAAACCCGGCCTTCCCCTCCTGAAATGTCAAGACAGGCCCAACCCATGAGCACTTCCGGCGTTCGCGTCCGCATCGCACCCTCTCCGACCGGCGAGCCGCATGTCGGCACCGCCTATATCGCGCTGTTCAACTACCTCTTTGCGAAAAAGAACAACGGCACCTTCATCCTGCGCATCGAGGACACGGACGCCACGCGTTCGACCCCGGAATTCGAGCAGAAGGTGCTGGACGCGCTGAAATGGTGCGGCCTCGAATGGTCGGAAGGCCCGGATATCGGCGGTCCCTACGGTCCCTACCGCCAGTCCGACCGCAAGGACATCTACCGCCCTTACGTCGACAAGATCGTCGCCAACGGCCACGGCTTCAAGTGTTTCTGCACGCCCGAGCGGCTTGAGCAGATGCGCGAGGCGCAGCGCGCCGCCGGCAAGCCGCCGAAATACGACGGCCTCTGCCTCCACCTTTCCGCCGAGGAAGTGACGAAGCGCGTCGACGCCGGCGAGCCGCATGTCGTGCGCATGAAGATCCCGACCGAGGGTTCGTGCAAGTTCGTCGACGGTGTCTACGGCCCGGTCGAGATTCCGTGGGAAGCCGTCGACATGCAGGTCCTTCTGAAGGCCGACGGCATGCCGACCTACCACATGGCCAATGTGGTCGACGACCACATGATGAAGATCACCCATGTGGCGCGCGGCGAGGAATGGCTCGCCTCGGTGCCCAAGCACATCCTCATCTATCAATATCTCGGCCTCGAGCCGCCGGTCTTCATGCACCTGTCGCTGATGCGCAATCACGACAAGTCGAAGCTCTCGAAGCGCAAGAACCCGACCTCGATCTCCTATTACTCGGCGCTCGGCTACCTGCCGGAAGCGCTGATGAACTTCCTCGGCCTCTTCTTCATCCAGATCGCGGAAGGCGAAGAACTGCTGACCATGGATCAGCTCGCCGAAAAGTTCGACCCGGAGAACCTCTCCAAGGCCGGCGCGATCTTCGACATCCAGAAGCTCGACTGGCTGAACGGCCGCTGGCTGCGCGAGCAGCTCACCGAAGAAGACTTCATGCAGCGCGTTCTAGAATGGGCGATGGAGAACAACCGCATCCGCGACGGCCTGAAGCTGTCGCAGTCGCGCATCTCCAAGTTCGGCGAGCTGCCGGACCTTGCCGGCTTCCTCTTGAAGTCGGACCTCGGCCTGACGCCGGAAGCCTTCGCCAAGGTGAAGTCGACGCCGGAAGAAATCCTCGAAGTGCTGAACCAGGTGCAGCCGGACCTCGAAAAGATGCCGGAATGGACCATCGAGAGCATCGAGGCGGAACTGCGCGCCAGCGCCGACCGGCTCGGCAAGAAGCTCAAGGTCGTGGTGGCCCCGCTCTTCGTCGCCATTTCCGGCTCGTCGCGCTCGCTGCCGCTCTTCGACTCGATGGCCATCCTCGGCCGCTCCGTCGTGCGCCAGCGCCTGAAGGTCGCCGCGCAGGTGGTGGCCTCCATGGTCGGCAGCGGAAAGTAAGGAACGAACAAGAATGAACGACAAGACAGAAACCGCCCTCTCCTCCGATCCGACGGAAGTCCGCCGCCAGAAGCTCGCCCAGCTGCGCGAGACGATCGGCGACGTCTATCCGGCGCATTTCCACCGCACGATGACCAATGCGGAGCTTGCGGAAAAGTATGAAGGCCTGGAGCTCGACACGGAGAGCGGCGACATCGTGACCGTCGCCGGCCGCGTCTATTCCTCGCGCAATTCCGGCATGTTCATGGATATCCATGACGCCTCGGGCAAGATCCAGATCTTCAGCCACAAGGACACGACGCCGGAGGAAGCCCGCAACCTGCTGCCGATGATCGACCTCGGCGACATCATCGGCGTGACGGGCGCGGTACGCCGCACCAAGCGCGGCGAACTCACGATCAACGCGCAGCAGATCGTCATGCTGACGAAGTCGCTCCTTCCCATGCCGGAGAAGTGGAATGGCATTGCCGACATCGAGATTCGCTATCGCAAGCGCCATCTCGATATCATGAGCAACGAGGAGTCGAAGCTCCGCTTCCAGCAGCGCTCGAAGATCGTGTCCGGCATCCGCCGCTTCATGGAGAACGACGGCTTCATGGAAGTCGAGACGCCCATGCTGCATTCGGTCTATGGCGGCGCGACGGCCGAGCCCTTCAAGACGCACCACAACACGCTGAAGCTCGACATGTTCCTGCGCATCGCGCCGGAACTGTTCCTCAAGCGCACGCTGGTCTCCGGCCTCACCGACAAGGTGTTCGAGATCAACCGCAACTTCCGTAACGAGGGCGTGTCGACCCGGCACAATCCCGAATTCACGATGATGGAGTGCTACTGGGCCTATGCCGACTACGAGGACATCATGGACCTCGTGGAACGCCTCTTCGCCGAGCTTGCGGTAAAAATCCACGGTTCGACCGAATTCGCCTATGGCGACAAGGAAATCTCCTTCAAGGGTCCGTTCAAGCGCGTGCCGATGCCCGATGCCGTGAAGGAAGCGACCGGCATCGACTTCCTCGCCATCAAGACGGACGAGGAAGCCCGCGCCGCCGCCAAGGCTGCCGGCTTCGAGATCGAGAAGGACTGGACCTGGGGCGAGTGCCTCGCCTTCATCTTCGAGGAGAAGGTCGAGCCGACGCTGATCCAGCCGAGCCACGTCACGCATTTCCCGAAGGACATCTCGCCCTTCGCCAAGGAAGTGCCGGGCGAACCGCGCCTCGTCGAGCGTTTCGAGACCTATTGCAACACCTGGGAACTCGGCAACGCCTTCTCCGAGCTGAACGACCCGGAAGAGCAGCGCGCCCGCATGGTCGAGCAGCTCGAGCAGGCCCATGCCCGCGGCGAGAAGGCCAAGCAGCTCGACGATGAATTCCTCGACGCCATCGACCAGGGCATGCCGCCCGCCGGCGGCCTCGGCATCGGCGTCGATCGCCTGATCATGCTGCTGACCAACGCCCCGTCGATCCGCGACGTCATCCTCTTCCCGGCGCGCCGGGCGAAGGCGGACTGAGGGTTTCCCCTTCCGCTCGAAACATCGAAGCCCCCGTTACCGGCCGGTAGCGGGGGCTTTTCCATTCAGGCCTCGATCTGCACGTCGCCGATGGGCCGCGAGCAGCAGGCGAGGATGTAGCCTTCCTCGATCTCGTCGTCGAGGATGCCGCCATTGTGGCGCATGTCCACCTCGCCCGAGACCTTCATCACCCGGCAGGTGCCGCACAGGCCGCCCTCGCAGGCCGCGCCGATGCGCACGCCCGCCGCACGCGCCGTCTGCAGGATGGTCTGGCCGGGCGGGCACTTGGCCTCCTTGCCGGCCATGGTGAAGGTGACGGTCGAGACGGCGTCGGCCTCCTGCTCGCCCGCCCCCGCGCGGATGGCGATCTCCTCCGGCGCGGGTGCGGCGGCAGGCTGGAAGCTTTCCTCGTGGTAGCGCTCCATGTCGAAGCCGCAGACTTTCAGCATGTCGCGCACGCCGCGCATGAACGGCTCGGGGCCGCAGCAGAAGACGGTGCGCTCGCGGAAATCGGGCGCGAGCAGCGAGAGGCGGGCAGCATCGATACGGCCGGTAAGGCCATGCCAGCCGTCACGCGGATTGTGCCCCTCGACGACGAAGCCGAGCGCGAGGTTCGGCATATGGGCGGCGAGGCATTCGAGTTCGGCCTTGAACAGCAGGTCCTCGGGCTTGCGGGCGCAGGTGACGAAGGCGACGCTGGATTGCGGCGCGCAGTCCGCCATCCAGCGCGTCATCGACATCATCGGCGTGACGCCGGAGCCGGCCGAGATGAACAGGTACTTCTCCGCCGGATAGCGCACGAAGGAGAAGTCGCCGAGCGGACCGAACGCCTTCAGCTTCACGCCGGGGCGCAGGTTCTCGAACATCCAGCGCGTGCCGACCGAATTCTTCTGCGCCTTCACCGTCACGGAGACGGCGAAGGGGCGCGAGGGCGTGGAGGAGAGCGTATAGGTGCGCATGACGGGCTCGTCCGCAGAGACCGGCAGTTCCAGCGTGACGAACTGCCCCGGCAGATAGCGGAACCAGTTCTTCTGGTCGGAGCGGAACGTGAAGGTCATCACGTCCGCAGTCTCCACCGTGGCGGCGATGCATTCCAGCAGGTTGTGCCGGTCGTGCCAGGGGTGGAGTTCGTCGAAATGGTGGAAGTGACCTGCCGCCGTCATGTCAGGCCACCTTGACGAGCGGCTTCTTCGCGCCGTCCAGCCGCTCGATCATGAAGTTCGCATACCATTCCACGAACTGCATGACGCCGCCCTCGTCCTCCAGCGAATAGGGGCCGGGCTGGTAGGCCGGCGAGCGGATGCCAAAGGCATTTTCCTCGACGATGCGGCGGTCCTGGTCGTTGGTCTCGGTCCAGACATGGGTAAGCTCGTCGAGACGGTAGTCGACGCCTTCCACCGCATCCTTGTTGACGAGCCACTTGGTCGTGACCTGCGTCAGTTCCGGGCCGAGCGGCAGGACGCGGAAGGTGACGGCATGGTCGCCGAGCACATGGTTCCACGTCGTCGGATAGTGGAAGAGCAGCAGCGTGCCGATGCCGCTTTCCAGGACATCGCCGGACAGCGGGCGGCTGACGGCGCGCGCGCCGGACATGGTGTAGCTCTCCGCGTCCTCGATCAGCGGCATGCGGGCGGCACGGAACTGGCCGGTCGGCGACAGGCGGAATTCGCTCGGCAGGCCGGCGGCCTCGCACTTTTCCCAATGCGCGGCGATGACCGGGTCGTCCTTGGCGCCCTGCACGCCGGCAACGCTCGGCGCTTCGGGGAAGGTGCGGCAAAGCTCGGGGTGATTGGCCGCGCAGTGATAGCACTCGCGATTGTTCTCCCAGACGAGCTTCCAGTTGCCCTTCTCGACGATGGTGCTTTCGAAGGCGACCTTGGTTTCGCCGAGGCGATGGCGGGCGAGATAGGGTTCCGCCAGCGCGCGGAACGGCGCGAAATCGGGCGCCTCGTCGGCAAGACAGATGAAGATGTAACCGCCGACGGTCTCGCAATGGACCTGCTTCAGGCCATGCTGCGTCCTGTCGAAATCCTCGGCCATGTGGCGGGCGAAGAGCAGCGAGCCGTCGAGTTCGTAGGTCCACTGGTGATAGGGACAGACGAGCTTGGCCGAACTGCCCTTGTGCTGCGTGCAGACGCGCGAGCCGCGATGGCGGCAGGAATTGTGCAGGGCGCGGATGGTGCCGGAGCGGTCGCGCGTGATGACGACGGGATAATCGCCGACCTGCACGGTGAAATAATTGCCGGCCTTCGGCACCTCGCAGTCATGGCCGATGAACAGCCAGTCGCGATACCAGATCGTTTCCAGGTCCAGCTTGTAGTGATCGGGATCGATATAGAAGGCCTGCTCGAGGCTGTAGCCGTCGCGGCGGTTCTTGAGCTTGCGGAGCACGTCGTTGCGAATGTCCATGGCGGTTCCTCAGTAAATTTGCCGAGGCGCGCGAAAGGAGACGGTATCCGGGCATGAAATGCCCGGAAATACACGTTTCCCGGCCGCCCGCCGCAGCCAGTCACAATCGTTCTCCAGGCTGGTTTCCGGGCTGAGGAGCGTCCCATGGGACGGGCAGCGCCTTCCCGGACAACCGTCCAGTGGCCTTCTGCTGCACCTTGACTCCAACACCGTTGCGGGGGCAGCACCGGATTTCAACCGGCTTCCCAATTATCCGCCACCATCGGCAACGGCACCTTGAGCGTCCCCATCTAAGCGCAGGATTTTCCACATCACATGCCAGAAAGCGACACGCCATCATGATTTGACGACAGTCAAATACAAGCATCTTGCGGATTCAACCCATGATTTTATCCATATATATCAATCCGATATATGGCCTTCCGCCGCCGCACACCCAATCTGCCGCGGAAAGGCGCGCGCACCGGCTCCCCTTGTCATATTGCGACCATTGCGGCCTGTCGGAGAAATGGGGGGCGAACCGAAAGGAATGATTAACGACGTTTCCATAAGCTTTCGGGCGATCCGGGCGCGAGGATGGAGTGCCGAGGCGTGCAGCAGCAGACGAAATTCCGATACTACGACGCCGTCGCCTTCAAGCGCGCCAATCCGCCGAAAGCGGCGGCCCATACCGAATTCCTGCGCACCGGCCGCATCGAGCGCGCCGTTTCGTGGAGTCCCAGCGAGAAACGCTATCTCAGCTATCAGGAGGTCGCGGAGCGCACGGGGCGCAGGCTGGAGCAGGCGGGCAACGTCACCCACGAGCGCATCAACGGCTTCCACCGCTCTATCCAGTTTCCCAAGCTCGTCTTCCACCGCACGCTCGCCGAGACGCCGCATCTCGGCTATTGCCATATCACGGTGGCCAATTCGCGCTTCGCCGAGTTCGAGAATGTGCAATGGGCCTTCTACATGGCCAATTTCCTCGCCGAGATCGGCGATGAGGAGCAGTTCTTCGCGGGCATTTCCCGCAAGCCAGGCCGCATGTATTTCGCCATCGCCATCGCGCCGACGGAAGAAGAAGGCCGCCTCAAGATCGACCGCACGGTACGCGGCAACGGCGTGATCTTCCGCACGGACGATCCCAAACTCGCCATGAAGAACGTGCTGATGCTCGGCACCCGCAACGAGGCGCTGCGCAAGGTCATCCGCACACTGTAGCCGGCCTCACGCCCGGTAGAGCATCCATTCCCGGCCGGCTGGCACTTCGTCACCACGGCCGTAGACCACGACCTGATCGCCGCCGGCACCCTTGGCCTCCGCCAGCGCACGCTCGCAGGCCGAGGCGAGATCGAGGGCGCTATCGGCACGGTCCGCCATGCAGACGCCGGCCGACAGGGTGAGATGGCCGAGATTGCGGCCGGTGCGCGGATCGCGCAGCACCATCGTCTGGAAGGTCGCACGCAGGAGGTCGATCAGCCGCGTCACCTCCCCCTCGTCGGAAGTGTTGAACAGGAAGCCGAAGCGCAGCCCGTCGAAACGCACCGCAAGGTCGCTCGACGGGAAGGCCTGGCGAATGAGGCCGCCATAGAACGAGACGAGGTGATCCGACAGCGCTTCCACCTGACCCGGCGTGAAACGGCGCTCGGCATCGATCTCGGCGACGGCGACGCCGCAGAGCACCGGCAGTTCCGGATTGGCATAGACGCGGGCCAGCGCCTTGTTGAAGGCGCGGCGATTGCCGAGCTTCGTGACCGGATCGGTGAACTTCATCGCCTCGAAATCGGCCATCTCCTTCTGGATACCCTCCACGGCGGCGGATTGCGCGGCGACCTTCTGCGCCATTTCCGCCGTGTGGGTGACGCGCGCCTCGGTCGCCCGCTGCAGGGCTTCAAGCGAGCTGCCTAGCGTGCCGCCGGCATCGCGGATGACCTGCGAGGCCTCGCCGATCAGGCGGCCATAGTCGTTGAGCGAGGAGCGCTCCTGGCTCAGGAGATCCATGAAATTGCTCATCTCGTTGCTGATCGCGCCCGCCGAGCGCTGCAACACGCTCGCCTCGTGCTGGTGCGGCAGGTATTTGCGGCCAAGCTCGTCGAGGGCGGCCTGCGTCTTGAACTTGCCGAGGGCGATGAAATCACGCACCAGATCCGGGTTGCCGCCGGCATAGGCCTCGTAGACCAGCTCGTAATTGCGCGGCAGGCCGTCGATGCCCATCTGTTTCATCGCCATCGCGATGCGCAGGGTTATATCGGTCGTGGAGGATTTCTTGTAAGCCATCGGTACGGACCTGTTTGCACGATTTCACCCCTTGTAGCAGGCCGCTCTTTCGGCCGGTCTAATCCGGTCGTTCAAATTTTAGATATCTTGGCATTTGCCGGCAAAGCCCTGTAAAGGAAGCCAAAAGCGACGGAAGGACGACATGGCCGATATCGTGGATGCGCGCACGGATGCGAGGGCCGCGCTGGCGCGCGCCTGCGAAACCCTCGGCCGCGGCGTGCCCGTCGCCATCCCCACCGAGACCGTCTACGGCCTTGCCGCCGACGCCACCGATCCGCTCGCCATCACCCGCATCTACGAGATGAAGGGCCGCCCGCGCTTCAATCCGCTGATCTGCCATATGGCCGATCTCGCCATGGCCGAGCGGCACGCCGTCTTCGATCCTCTTTCCCGCCGCATCGCCGAGGCCTTCTGGCCCGGCCCGCTGACACTCGTCCTGCCCATCCGGCCGGAAAGCGCCATCCATCCCCTGGCGCGCGCCGGGCTGGATACGGTCGGCATCCGCGTGCCGACCGGCATCGCCAGCCGCCTGCTCGCCGCCTTCGGCCGCCCGCTCGCCGCCCCGAGCGCCAATACCTCCGGCCGCGTCAGCCCGACCACCGCCCGGCACGTCGCCGACGATTTCGGCGCGAAGCTGGAACTGGTGCTCGACGGCGGGCCGGCGACGGTCGGCCTCGAATCCACCATCCTCAAGGTCGAGGGCGAGACGATCCGGCTGCTGCGCCCCGGCGGTCTCGACGCCGCCGAGGTCGAGCGCGTGATCGGCCGCCCGGTCCTGCGCAATGAAAAAGCCGGCGCGGCCATCGAGGCCCCCGGCATGCTCGCCTCGCATTATGCGCCCGATGCGCCCGTGCGGCTCGACGCCGCTGACGTCCGCCCCGGCGAGGCGCTGATCCGCTTCGGCGGCAAGGCGCTGCCCGGCGAGGCGGAAGCCGCACTGGTGCTGGATCTCAGCCCCGAGGGCAATCTCGCGGAAGCCGCCGCCAATCTCTTCGGCTACATGAAGCAGGCCGATGCCGCCGGCGCACGCTCCATCGCCTTCTCGCCGATCCCGGCGACCGGCCTCGGGGAGGCGATCAACGACCGGCTGCAACGCGCCGCCGCACCGCGCGGCTAGGAGACGAGATGGCTCAGGCAACGCTTTCCCCCGACCTTATCGCCCGCTTTGCGGCGATCACCGGCCCCGCCCATGCCCTGACCGCAAGCGGCGACATCGCCCCCTACCTCGTCGAAAGCCGCGGGCTTTATCACGGCGCCTCGCCGCTGGTCCTTCGGCCCGGCTCGGTGGAGGAGGTCTCCAAAATCCTGGCGCTCGCCACCGAGACGCACACCGCCATCGTGCCGCAGGGCGGCAATACCGGCCATGTCGGCGGCAGCGTGCCGCGCGAGGGAACGTCCGACGTCGTGCTCTCTCTCTCCCGCCTCAACCGCATCCGCGATGTCGACCCCGTCGGCAATGTGATCGTGGCGGATGGCGGCACGGTGCTGGCGGACATCCACAAGGCAGCCGAAGCGGTCGACCGGCTCTTCCCGCTGTCGCTGGGTTCGGAAGGCTCCTGCCAGATCGGCGGCAACCTCTCCACCAATGCCGGCGGCACGGCGGTTCTCGCCTATGGCAACATGCGCCAGCTCTGCCTCGGCCTCGAAGTGGTGCTGCCGACCGGCGAGATCTGGAACGGCCTGCGCCGGCTGAAGAAGGACAATACGGGTTATGACCTGCGCGACCTCTTCATCGGCGCGGAAGGCTCGCTCGGCATCATCACCGGCGCGGTGCTGAAGCTCTTTCCCCGGCCGCTCGGCCATGAGGTCGCCTTCGCCGGCCTTCGCTCGGTGAAGGACGCGCTCGCTTTCTTCGAGCGCGCCTCAAGCCGTTGCGGCGCGGCGCTGACGGGCTTCGAGCTGATGCCGCGCCTCGGCGTCGATTTCACCACACGGCACATTCCGGGCGTGCGCGATCCGCTTCCCACCCGGCACGACTGGTACGTGCTGATCGACATCTCCACCTCCGACGCCGCCGAGACGGCGACGCGCATGATGGAGGCGCTGCTTGCCGAGGGCGTCGAAAGCGGGCTGGTCGAGGATGCGGCGGTCGCCGCCAGCGAGGAGCAGCGCAGGGCGCTGTGGCACATGCGCGAGAGCATGTCGCCCGCGCAGAAGCCGGAGGGCGGCTCGATCAAGCACGACGTCTCCGTGCCCGTCTCGGCCATCCCGGATTTCATGGCGGAAGCCGACGCGGCCGTGCTGGCAGCCATTCCCGGCGCGCGCCTCTGCTCCTTCGGCCATATGGGCGACGGCAATATCCACTACAACATCTCGCAGCCCCTCGGCGCGGACAAGGATGCCTTCCTTGGCCGCTGGCGCGAGATCAACCACCTCGTCCACGGCATCGTGCTCAAATATAACGGCTCGATTTCCGCCGAGCATGGCATCGGCCAGTTGAAGCGCGACGAGCTTGCCGCCGTGCGCGCGCCGATCGAGATGGACCTGATGCGGCGGGTCAAGCACGCCTTCGACCCTGCCGGCATCATGAATCCCGGCAAGGTGATCGCCGCCTGATCAGCGGCCGCCCGTGCGCAACTGCGCCAGCGACATCATGAGATCGGCGCTGATGCCGGCCGAGCCGGAACCGCTCAGCACGGACAGCGCGGGATCGGTGGTCGTCTGGTTGTCGAGGTCGTAGAGGACCGAGAACTTGACGATCATCTTCTGCACCTTCTCCGGGTCCTGCAGGTCCTTCATCTCCAGATAGCGCTCGACCATGCTGGCCTGCGCATCGACATCCGCACTGCCGATTTCGTCCGGGAGCTGGTAGAGCACCTTGAAGACCTCGAAGAGCGCATCGTCGGCGAGGATATCGTAGGGTCCGGTGATGGTTTCCGCCTTGCGCTGGAAATAGAGCGCGAGGCGCACGCCGGCATTCTCGTTTCCGGCATCCTCCTCCAGCTTCTGCTGGACGTGGCTGTCTATGGTCTCGTAGATGCCGCGCCGCGACTGGATCTTCGCGTCTTCCGAGCGATCGACAAGGCCATCGGCATTGAAATTGAACGAGGCGACGATCTTGCGATAGGAGCGGTCGGCCTGCTGGTTGGCGAAGCTCTTGGGATCGTCGAGATCCGAGGTGAAGATCTTCTGCATGAAGGCGGCATCGACGCTTTCCGGGTCGATACCGTTCGCCTCCAGCACGAAGTTGACGAGGCGCTCGTCCGCCAGCAGCTCCTTTACGGACTCCACCTTCTGCATCTGGGCGGCGTAATATTTCGCCTCCTCTTCCGCCTTCTTCTTGTCATCCTCCGTGCCGAAACGGGATTTCGCCGTCACATAGGCGCGCGAGACGACAAGAATCTCGGATTGAGACTGGGCGAGTTTCGGCGCGGTGATATTGCCGTCCGATCCGAAATTGAACGCCTTGGCCAGTTCCACGAAACGCTCGTCCTTGAGCTGGTACACATAGCTCTTCGGATCGTTGAGGTCGCTCTTCAGCACATTCTTGATGGTCAGCGTGGAGACCTTGGCCGGATCGAGGCCGAACGCCTTCAACGCGAAGTCGTAGACGCTCGCCTCGCCGATGAAGTCCTGCACGGTGTTGACCGCGCCGATCTGGTTCTTGAAGCGCTTGATGGCGAGCGCGTCGGCCTCGTCGTCCTTGTCGTTGTAATGGTTCATGTAGC
The DNA here is from genome assembly GCF_020883495.1 of Shinella zoogloeoides. NCBI lineage: Bacteria > Pseudomonadati > Pseudomonadota > Alphaproteobacteria > Hyphomicrobiales > Rhizobiaceae > Shinella > Shinella zoogloeoides. The sequence goes on from NZ_CP086610.1 coordinate 2,875,418, forward strand.
CGCTGGAGGTGGCCGCGGTCTGCGCGGCGGTCTGCACATCGTCGCCGCCGGCCAGCGTGCCGTCTTCCTGGAAATTGAAGGCCGCACGCAGCGCGACATAGGCTTCCTTGTCCTCCCCGGCGAAACGGTTGATGTAGCTGTCCGGATTGTCGGGGTCCGGGTCGCTCGTCAGGATGTTGGAGATGGTGGAACTGACGACGGACAGCTTGTCGAGGCCGAAGGCGACCTTGACGTAATTCAGCAGGCGGGGATCGGCGACAAGCTCGCCGACCGTCGAGACATTGCCGATATTGGCCTCGAAATAGTCCTTGCTGATCAGCGCGGCCGCCGACGTCACACGCGGATTGGAGAGCGTATACAGCTCGTTCGTGCTGGCCTTGTGCTCGGCGGTCTGCACGATCCCGGCGACGGCCGAGCCGTCGCTTGCGAAATTGAAGGCAGCGGCGAGCGTGGCGTATTTCTCCGCCGCGCTGATGACGGACTGCTGGCGCGATATCTGCGCCTTCAATTCGGCGATGCGCGCCTTGTTGGCGTCGGTGACGGGAAGCGTCGCAAGCTCGTCGTTCGCCGCCTCTATCGACGCCTCGGCGGCCGCCACCTTCGGGCCGAACTCGGTGTTGTAGTAGCTTGTCGGATCGTCGAGGTCGCTCGACAGCGAACCGCACACGACCTGCCGCGAATAGGTGTCGGGGTCGATGCCGAAGGCCGTGAAGACGTAGTTGCGCATGCGGTCGTTGTTGAGGAGCTGGTCGACGCTCGTCACCGTGTCGATCACGATATTGTAGTAGCGCGTTTCCTCCTGGATCGCCGCGCCGGCATTGGCGGCGGTGGCGGAATAAAGGCCGATGACCTCGTCGAGCTGCGCCTCGGTCTGCGCCGTCGCGGTCGAGGCGGTGAAGCTGAAGGCGCTGGCAAAGCCCCGGTAGCGCTCGTCGGTCAGCTTGTTGGCGAAGCTGTTGGCGTCGGAAAGATCGCTTTCCAGCACCTTTCGCATGAAGGCCTTGGCATAGAGCATGTCCTCGAGGCCATAGGCCTTCATGGCATAGGAAAAGAGCCGGTAATCGTCGAGAAACGCATCGACCGAAGAGACCTTGCCGATGTTTTCCTTATAGTACGCCGCCTCGCGCGCATTGGTCGTCTCGCCCGCCGTGCGGTTCAGCGACTTCAGCATATCCTTCGCGATGAGGTTGTAGCTCGTATAGGTCGACAGCATCGGGAACCCGTTCCTTCCAGTCCTCGACCCGGTCGTCGACAGGCCGATCGGCTCCATTGTCGCGCGTGAGGCTTGTCCCGGCCTTTCGGGCGACGCGGTCGAATGCGGGCGGCGGCGTTCACCTCCCCTAAACCCTGACCCGTGCGGTTTTGCTAACCATCAGGAACTGCAAAGTTTTCTTAACCGCGATTTTTAAGCGCCATGGAAGGGGGGCCGCCTATTCTCGCCCTCAGAGGACGCAAAGTCCCGACGAGATGACCGGAACCGGCTCTCAAGGAAAACAAGGGCGAAAGACATGCTGAATACCGTTTCCAAGCCGGCCTGGGCCGGCACCACGCTCCGGCTCGATCCCAAGCGCTTTCCGCAGCAGGTGACGTTCACGCTCAGGACGGAAGGAACCGACGCCACCATCACCCTCGACGAGCGCGGCGCGGTCCTGCGCAAGGTGCTGCCGTCGAGCGGCCTGCCGCTGTCCATCGCGCTGCCGGCCCGCGCCTTCAAGGGCGTCGCCGCCCGCGCCATCGACCATGGCGACGGCGATGTGACCGTGACGCTGGAACTGCATCACGACGATCCCGATCTCTGCATTCCCCTGCTGGTGGCGCACGACCTCTGCGACATCGCCGCCGACTGGCGTAGCTGGGCGGATGCCTATCGCATTCCCATGCTCATGGTTGAAGCCGACGGCATCGCCCGCCCGCTCGACGACAACCTGAGCGTCGGCAGCCGCCCCACCAAGCCGCGCCGCCGCCACTCCTATTTTGCAGAACGCCGCCCGCGCTTCCTCGTGCGCCGCTCGACCGGCAAGCTCGGCGTTCAGATGAAGATCGACGGCCGGGAGATCATCGCCCGCCGTTGAGCATGCCGTGCCGAAATGACCTCCGGAAAGCCGGCCGTCCCTGCGGCCGGCTTTTTCGTGTCTCAGGCGAAGGGAATGGCGACCGCAAGGGCGAGGAAGATGGCGAAGCCGACGATGTGGTTGGCCTTGAACAGCGCAAGGCATTGCACCGGATCGTCAATATCCAGCGTCCTCACCTGCCAGCCGAGCATGAGCGCGGCGGCGGCAAGGCCGAGCCAGGCGACGAGCCCGACGCCGGCAAGCCAGAAAGAAAGCGCGATGAGCGCGACCGTCAACCCGTAGAGGCCGACGAGCCATTGCGCGGTCCTGTCCCCGAATAGCCGCGCGGTGGAACGCACGCCGATCAGCGCATCGTCCTCCTTGTCCTGGTGGGCGTAGATCGTGTCATAACCGATCGTCCAGGCGATGGCGGCGATGTAGAGCGCGACGGGCGCGAGCGAAAGCGAGCCGAAAGCCGCCGCCCAGCCCATCAGCGCGCCCCAGGAAAAGGCCATGCCGAGGAAGAACTGCGGCCAGTCGGTGAAGCGCTTGGCGAAGGGATAGACAGCAACGATCAGCAGCGAGGCGACGCCGAGGACGATGGAAAAGAGATTGAACTGCAGCAGCACGAGGAGGCCAACCAGCGCCTGCAGCACGATGAAGACCTTGGCCTGCCGGCGCGTGACGCGGCCGGACGGCAGCGGGCGCGAGCGGGTGCGGGCGACCGCCTGGTCGATCTCGTGGTCGACCAGATCGTTATAGGTGCAGCCCGCGCCGCGCATGGCGACCGCGCCGACGAAGAACAGGAAGAGGTGGGAGAGGAACCGCAGCCAGTCGAACGCGCCGGCCGCCGCCGCGACATTGGCCGCGAGCGCCGCCGACCAGAGGCAGGGCCACAGCAGGAGCTGCCAGCCGATCGGCCGGTCCCAGCGCGCGAGCTGGGCATAGGGCCAGGCCCCGCGCGGCAGGGCGCGGTAGACCCAGTTGTCGGAGGGCGCATCGGCGACGCGGCCGGAATCGGGGGAGGATGTGATCATGCGCCTAGATCGCAAGCCGCTCCCCGCCGGTCAAGCCGGCACGTCGCCGCAAGGCGGCTCAGGGCAGCGTGAAATCGAAGCGATAGGTGGCCGAGACGCCGACCAGGAACTGGTCGCGGTCGCCGCGCTGCCGCACGAGGCTCGAATCCCCCGCCGGGCCGACGAGGCGCTTGTATTCGGCAAAGGCGCTGGTCTCGATCTTCTCGTTGACCTGCCAGGTGATCGCCGCGCCCGCGCCGACCGAATGGACACCGCCGGACGGATCGTAGGCGTCGAGGCCGGAAGCGGCCGACTGGCCCGGCGTCACGCCGTAATAGGCCTGCATATAATCCTTCGAGGCCAGCGAAAGGCGCGGGCCGGCCGAAACGCGCACATCCGGCCGCACGTCCACGAAGGCATCCGCCGCCACATCCGCCACGACGCCGTGGTGGCTGCGGATGCCGTGCCGGATTTCGCCGCGCACGCGCAGCCAGTCCGTCGGGTAGACTTCCGCAAAGCCGCCAAGCTCGCCACCGAGCTTGATGGGCGTCAGGCCCTTGAGATCGTCGGAATCGCCCTCGTCGCGCGGCATGATCAGCTTGCCGGTGGCGCCGGCCCGGAACGCGCCGTTATCGATGAGCGCGAAGGAGGGATTGTCGTTGCGCGAGGAGAAGCGCACGGTGCTGCCGGCCTTGCCGAGCGAGATCATGGGCGTGACCTGGAAAAGGTAGCTCTTCGCGCCCTCGTAGCGCGGCGCGGCGAAGCCCGCGGCCCCCACCTTTAGATACCAGTCGCCGGACCAGAAATGGCCGCCCTCGCCGGCCAGAGCCGAAACGGGCGCAAGAAGAAGCGCGGCCGCAGTCATTGCGGTCGATACACGGATACTCAAAACACAATCCTCGCTATTATGGCCTCGCTATTGCGGCCTCGTCCTACCGGAGGCAGCCGAAACCCTCGATTGCGTGAACATTAGCCGCGTTTCATTACCGTTTCGCTAACCATCGCCGGCCTGCGGCGCGCGGAACGATTCGGCCCCTGCCGGCGTTTCCCCGCGAACGACAGAAGGAGTTTCCCGATGACTGTCAGCACGATGGAACTGAAGCTTCAGGCGATCCGCGACGATACCGGCCTTTCCCGCAAGGAGAAGATCGCAAAGCTCGAAAGACTGCGCAACGAAGCCCGCGCCCTCCAGCGCGCTGCCACCGAAAGCGCCATGGTGGAGGACGACGGCTGGTTCGAGGACGTACATCTGATCGATACGGAGCTGGAAAATCTCGGCCGCACCGTGGAGGAAAAGGGCGCCGCGACGCTCTGACATCCTGCGGCCCTTGACCTTTCGCCCCCGCCCCCTTAACCCGCCAGCATCGAAGGACGGATCGAGGATGCGGGCATGAAGGTTCTGTTGATCGGATCGGGCGGACGCGAGCACGCCCTTGCCTGGAAACTGGCGCAGTCTCCCCTTCTCACCCGGCTCTATGCCGCGCCCGGCAATCCCGGCATCGCCGAATGCGCGACGCTGGTCGCCCTCGATATCGAGGACCATGCCGCCGTCGCGGCCTTCTGCAAGGAAAACGGCGTGAGCTTCGTCGTGGTCGGCCCGGAGGCCCCGCTGGTCGCCGGCATGGCCGATGTGCTGCGGGCGCACGGCATCGACGTCTTCGGCCCCTCGGCCGCCGCCGCCCAGCTCGAAGGCTCCAAGGGTTTCACCAAGGACCTCTGCGCCAAGTACGACATCCCCACCGGCGCCTATAAGCGCTTCACCGATGCGGCATCCGCGAAAGCCTATATCGAGGCGGAGGGTGCGCCCATCGTCATCAAGGCCGACGGGCTTGCCGCCGGCAAGGGCGTGACCGTCGCCATGACGCTTGCCGAGGCGCTCGCCGCCGTGGACGACTGCTTCGACGGCGCTTTCGGCGCGGCCGGCGCGGAAGTGGTCGTGGAGGCCTTCCTCGACGGCGAGGAAGCGAGCTTCTTCTGCCTGTGCGACGGGGTGAACGCGCTGCCGCTCGCCTCTGCGCAGGACCACAAGCGCGTCGGCGACGGCGATACCGGCCCGAACACCGGCGGCATGGGCGCTTACTCGCCCGCTCCGGTGATGACGCCCGCCATGGTCGAGCGCACCATGAAGGAAATCATCGAGCCGACGATCCGCGGCATGGCGGCCGATGGCCATCCCTTCCAGGGCGTGCTCTTCGCCGGGCTGATGATCACCGCGAAAGGCCCCGAACTCATCGAATACAATGTGCGTTTCGGCGACCCGGAATGCCAGGTGCTGATGATGCGCCTCGACAGCGACCTGTTGCCGATCCTGCATGCCGCCGCCATCGGCCGGCTCGACAGGGTTTCCGCCGAATGGCGCGACGCCCCGGCGCTTACCGTCGTGATGGCCTCCAGGGGCTATCCCGCCGCTTACGAGAAGAACACGCCGATCCTCTCGCTGCCGGCCGACGACGCCGCAAGCAAGGTGTTCCATGCCGGCACGGCGCTGAAGGACGGCAAGCTGGTGGCGACGGGCGGACGCGTTCTGAACGTCACCGCCGTCGCGCCGACCGTCGGCGAGGCGCAGAAGGCGGCCTATGAAATGCTGGACCGCGTGGAGTGGGAAAACGGCTTCTGCCGCCGCGACATCGGCTGGCGCGCCGTCGCCCGCGAGCAGGCGAAGTAATTCAAATTTTACCATTTCCCCTGACCGGACCGTAACCGACAGGCGCTATTCTCCCTGCAACCATGAGGGAGAACCTTCGATGCGCATCCTGCTGCCGACCCTTGCCTTCGCGCTTCTTGCCGCCCCCGCTTTCGCCGGCTCCATCGAGCCTGCGGCCGACACGACCACCGCGGGCAGCATCAAGACGATCAGTTGCCCGAGCTGCCCGGCGCTCAAGCCCAAGCTCAAGGCAAGCACCTACCATGTCGACGCCATCGCGCCCGGCACGCAGAAGGTGGAGATCCGCGAGGTGAACGGCGAGCGCAAGATCTTCCGCACGGAAGCCTGGATGGGCGGCTCGCCCGTGCTCTTCGTCAACAAGGCCCCGGCCGAAACGGTCGCAGAGGTGGAAAAGCCGGCCGGCGCGAACGCCGTGGACACCGGCACGCAGACGGGCGCGCTCGATTCCGGTGCAGCAGGCCAGGCCGCGACCGCGTCCATGGCGACCTCACAGGAGTTTGATCCGTCGAAATTTGAACTTCGGCTCAATTAGGCCCATACTCTCCGGACCCTGCCTCTCGGTCCCTCCAGACTGAAGGAATCCGCGAAAGCGGACGTCTGCGCCCCTGACCTCAAGCAGGGGCGCATGCGTGTCAGGCGCCCTCGCCCAACGCCGCGACAAGCCGGTCGACCTCCCGGTCGGAATAGACGGCGATGCCGTTGCGCCTGAGCAGCGCCGCCGTCACCCCCTGCCCCGCATGGCGGCTGCCCGAAAACGTACCGTCATAGACGAAGCCGGAACCGCAGGACGGGCTGCCATCGATGAGCAGCGCGTGGCGGCAGCCATTCTGCCGCGCCACATCCAGCGCGATGCGCGCGCCGTCGACATAGGCGGCGGATACATCCCCGCCGGAAATCTCCAGCACCCGCGCCCGTCCGTCGAGCACGTCGTCGCCGTTCATCCCATTCTCGATTTCCGCCGGCGGGCGCGGCACCTGAAAGCCGCCCGCCAACTCCGGACACAGCGTCACCAGCCGCCCCTGCACCCTCCAGCGCTCGACGGCCGCATGGACAAGCGTCTTCGCCGCCCCGTCGTAACGGACCGGCAAACCGGCAAGGCAGGCGCTGATGAGGATCTTGCCTGTCATCAGCGCCCGTCCCTTACCCCGTGATCTTGGAGAAATCCGCAACCGTGCCGGTCGCCGCGCGGATGGCGGAGAGCAGGGCAAGGCGGTTGGCGCGGATGGCCGGGTCCTCGTCGTTGACGAGGACGTCGGTGAAGAACTGGTCGACCGGGGCGCGGAGCGTGGAGAGCGCCTCCATGGCGGAGCGGAAGTCTTCCTTCGCAACGGCGGCGGCCGCGTCCTTCGAGGCTGTCACGACGGCGGCGTGAAGCGCCTTTTCGGCGTCCAGCTTCAGGAGGTCCGCCGAGACGGCGTTCCCGACGACGGTGCCCTTCTTTTCCTCGGCGGCCAGAAGCTGCGTCGCACGCTTGGTGCCGGCGAGAAGGTTCAGGCCGTCTTCCGAGGTGATGAAGGCCGTCAGCGCCTCGACGCGGCGGGCGACCGTCAAGAGATCGTCGGCCTCCGGCGTCAGCACGGCGTCGATGAGGTCGTGGCGTGCGCCCATGTCGCGGAGATAAACCTTCACGCGATCATGGAAGAAGGCGAGCAGGTCCGCGCATTTGTCGTCATAGGCTCGGCGCTCCAGGACGCTGCTCTGCGTGCCACCGCCATAACGCCTGGAGATCAGCACCCCGCCATCCTGCGCCTGCGCATCCGCCCAGGAAGAGAAGGCAAGGCCGAGCGGAAGGCGCAGCCCGCCCTCCAGCAACATGCGAACGATGCCAAGCGCGGCACGGCGCAGCGCATAGGGGTCCTTCGAGCCGGTCGGCTTCTCGTCGATGGCCCAGAAGCCGATCAGCGTATCGAGCTTGTCGGCGAGCGCCACGGTGAGGCCTACCTTGTCGGAGGGCACACGGTCGGACGGACCCTGCGGCTTGTAATGGTCTTCGATGGCTTCTGCGACGGCGGCGTCCTCGCCCTGCAGCAGCGCATATTTACGGCCCATGATGCCCTGCAGTTCCGGGAATTCGCCAACGGCTTCCGTGCGCAGGTCCGCCTTCGCCAGCACCACCGCGCGATCGACGAGAGCCGCATCGGCGCCCGTGACCTTCGCGAGTTCGGCAGCGAGTTTGCGGATGCGCGCAACGCGTTCACCCTGCGTGCCGAGCTTGGCATGGAACGTGACGTTCAGCGCGTCGAGCTTGGCCATGCGCTGGTCGAGCGGCTTCTTGAGATCAAGGCCGAATTTTGCGGCCGAGGTCTTCAGCGTATCGAGGTCGGGCAGGTCGTGCTGGTCGCGCAGCCAGAAATGCTTGGCGTCCGAAAGGCGCGCGCGCACCACCTTGCCGTTGCCATGCACGATCTCCTTGCCGCCGTCCTTCGCCTCGATGTTCGAGATGAGGATGAAGTGGTTGGAAAGCGTATCGGCGCCCGGCTTGCGGGTGACGAAGCATTTCTGGTTGGTCTTGATGGTGAGGCGGATGATTTCCGAGGGGATCGCCAGGAACTCCTCGTCGAACGTGCCCATCAGAACCTGCGGCCACTCGACGAGGCCGCAGACCTCTTCCAGAAGGCCCTCGTCCTCGACCAGTTCGAGACCGCTCGCAAAGGCGATATTGTTGGCGTCCGTCGCGATGATCTGCTTGCGGCGCTCGGCATCGAGCACGACCTTCGCCTTTTCCAGACTGGAAACATAGTCCTCGAAGCGGCGCACGGTGATGGCGTCCGGCGCATGGAAGCGGTGGCCGTAGGTGACATTGCCGGCAACGAGCCCGTCGACCTCGAAGGGCACGACGCGCGTCTCTTCCGTCTCCGAGCCGAAGGTGCAGACGATGGATTGCAGCGGGCGCACCCAGCGCATCGCGCCGGGCTTTGCGGAGGCAGCGCCGGACCGCATCGACTTCGGCCAGGGGAAATTGCGGATGATGCCGGGCATCACCTCGGCGATGATCTCGTCCGCCGCACGGCCGGGCTTGACGATATGGGTGACATAGAAATCGCCCTTCTTCGGGTCCGAATGGACATGGGCCTCGGAAATCGAGGCAAGGCCCGCCTTGCGCAGGAAGCCCTGGATCGCCTGTTCGGGGGCGGAGGTCGCCGGGCCCTTGATCTCCTCGCGGACATCGCTCGAACGGGCGTTGAGGCCGCGGATATCGAGCGTCAGGCGGCGGGGCGTCCAGTATTCGCGCGCGCCCTCATAGGTGAGGCCGGCATCGACGAGCGCGTCGGTGACGAGCTTCTTCAGGTCGCCGGCCGCCTTGCGCTGCATGCGGGCGGGAATTTCCTCGGAGCGGAGTTCAAGCAGAAGATCGGGCATGTCAGTTCTTCCTCACCCTCTCCATGCGGAAAGGGGCGGCACACCGTGCCGTTTCGGGGTGGAAATCGTGTGCTTCTGCTAGCAAAGTTGGGCGGTGCTGTACAACGGCAAATGTGCCGCGCGGCCCATGGAAACGCCGTCAGTGCTCGCTGGCGGCGACTTCGTGGGAGCCTTCGGCAGCTTCAGCGCTCGCGTGCTCGCCTTCGGCCGGGGCCTCGTGGCCGCCCGCTTCCTTCTTCGCCTCACCATGACCGCCACCCTCGCCCGCTTCCGCGACTGCGTTCGGATCGACGCAATCCTCCCGCTCCTTCATCGCGGTGACGATGGTCTTGATCTCGTCGAGGGAGAGTTCCTTGCGCTCGCCGTAGAACTCGCCGTTCGCGGCGGGCGTGCCGTCCGTATAGCGGGCGACGAAGGGCGCGGTCATGCCGGGAATGGCCGAGGGATCGCGCGAGAAGAGCACTTCGGCGCCGATGGCGCGGCCGCGCATGTCCGCGCGGTAGGTGGGGCCGGCGGCGTCGAGCAGGACGACCTGATAGAGATCCGCCTCCTCGCTGTTGGAGACGGCGCCGGCGACACGCAGCGCCGTCTTGATGCGCACGTCGCCGTCCTTGGCGTCGGAACGCACATAGCGGCGCAGCCATTGCTGGCCGTCGCGATCGACGCGGACGGTGGAGACGATGGTGCAGGCGACGCCCGATACCTCCTCGGCCGGCGGGCCGAGCAGCGCATCGCGTCCGACGAAGATCGCGGCCGCGCCCGACGCGCCCGTCAGCACGGTGACACCGGCAAGGATGATCAGCAGCTTCCGGGACAGGCGGAACGAGGTCGGAAGGAACTTCACGGGCGACGAACTTCTCTTTGAACGCAGAACACGAACGCGCCGAGAGCGCGCGAACTGCACCCACCCTACAACGAGGGCGTTTCTGAAGTTTTAAGCGATGCGTGCAATTTCGGGGCACTGTTGCGAATGATTTGCAATTGCGTTGACAGGCCCGGAAACCGCTCTATAGTTTATTGCAACTCATTCGCAAAAGCAGCTCAGGACAACCGATGCTCCGCCGCTCATTCAATGCCCTTCTTCTCAGCCTGCCGCTTCTTGCCGCCGCGCCCGCTTTCTCGCAGGAAAAGCCGAAGGTGGTGACGACCTTCACCATTATCGCGGACATCGCGGCGAATGTGGCGGGCGATGCGGCCACGGTGGAATCCATCACCAAGCCGGGCGCGGAGATTCACAATTACCAGCCGACGCCGCGCGATATTCTCAAGGCGCAGGACGCAAAGCTGGTTCTGTGGAACGGCCTCAATCTCGAACTCTGGTTCCAGAAATTCCTCGCCAATCTCGGCGACGTGCCGCACGTCACCGTCAGCGACGGGATCGAACCGATGAGCATCGTGGAAGGCCCCTATCAGGGCAAGCCGAACCCGCATGCCTGGATGTCGCCGGACAATGCGCTGATCTATGTCGAGAACATCCGCAAGGCACTCGGCGCGCTCGATCCGGCCAATGCCGCGACCTACGACGCCAATGCGAAAGCCTATGGCGAGAAGATCAAGGCGCTCGGCGAGGAAATGAAGGCGAAGATCGGCGCGCTGCCGGAGGAAAAGCGCTGGCTCGTCACCAGCGAAGGCGCGTTTTCCTATCTCGCCCGCGATTTCGGCCTGAAGGAACTCTTCCTCTGGCCGATCAATGCCGACCAGCAGGGCACGCCCAAGCAGGTCAAGGCGGTGATCGACGCCGTGCGCGAGCACAATATCCATGTCGTCTTCAGCGAAAGCACCGTTTCCGCCGATCCCGCAAAGCAGGTCGCCGCCGAAACCGGCGCGACCTATGGCGGCATTCTCTATGTCGACTCGCTGAGCGAGGCGGACGGCCCTGTGCCGACCTATCTCGACCTCCTGCGCGTGACCTCGGAGACCATCGTGAAGGGCCTCTCGCAATGATGATGGGCGGCAAACCGAAGAAGGTGGACGGCATCGTCGCGGAAGACGTGACCGTCACCTATCGCAACGGCCACACGGCGCTGACCCATGCCAGCTTCTCCGTGCCGCGGGGCACGATCACCGCGCTGGTCGGCGTCAACGGCGCGGGCAAGTCCACGCTCTTCAAGGCGATCATGGGCTTCGTGCCCGTCGCTGCCGGCAAGGTGACGATCCTCGGTCTTTCCGTGCGCGAGGCGCTGAAGCAGAACCTCGTCGCCTATGTGCCGCAGGCCGAAGAGGTGGACTGGACCTTCCCCGTGCTCGTCGAGGACGTGGTGATGATGGGCCGCTACGGCCACATGAACTGGCTGCGCATACCGACGAAGCGCGACCACGAGATGGTCGAGGAAGCGCTGGCGCGGGTCAACATGACCGCTTACCGCAAGCGCCAGATCGGCGAGCTTTCCGGCGGGCAGAGGAAGCGCGTCTTCCTCGCCCGGGCGCTGGCGCAGGAAGGCCAGGTGATCCTGCTCGACGAACCCTTCACCGGCGTCGACGTGACCACCGAGGAACAGATCATCGACCTGCTCGGCAAGCTGCGCGACGAAGGCCGCGTCATGCTCGTCTCCACCCACAATCTCGGCAGCGTGCCGGATTTCTGCGACCGCACGGTCTTCGTCAAGGGCACCGTCATCGCCTCCGGCCCGACGGCCGAGACCTTCACCGAGGCCAATCTGGAACGCGCCTTCGGCGGCGTGCTGCGCCACTTCATCCTCGGCGGCCACGACCTGCACGACGACGAGGACAGGCGCACCGTCAAGGTCATCACCGACGACGAGCGCCCCTTCGTCATCTATGGCGAGGAGGAGAAGCGGTGATCGACACGCTGCTGGAACCCTTCGGCTACGGCTACATGGTCAATGCCATGTGGGTAAGCGCGCTGGTCGGCTGCATCTGCGGCTTCCTTTCGGCCTATCTTATGCTCAAGGGCTGGTCGCTGATCGGCGACGCGCTCTCGCATTCCATCGTGCCCGGCGTCGCCGGGGCCTATATGCTGGGCCTGCCCTTCGCGGCGGGCGCCTTCCTGTCCGGCGGGCTTGCCGCCGCCGCCATGCTCTTCCTCAACCGGCAGACGCAACTCAAGGAGGACGCGATCATCGGCATGATCTTCTCCTCCTTCTTCGGCCTCGGCCTCTTCATGGTGTCGCTCTCGCCGACGCCGGTGAACATCCAGACCATCGTGCTCGGCAATATCCTCGCCGTGACGCCGGAGGACACGATCCAGCTCGCCATCATCGGCGCGGTGACGCTCGTCGTCCTCCTGTTCAAATGGAAGGACCTGATGGTCGCCTTCTTCGACGAGAACCACGCCCGCTCCATCGGCCTCAACCCGACGGGCCTGAAAATCCTGTTCTTCACCCTGCTCAGCGCTTCCACGGTCGCGGCCATGCAGACGGTCGGGGCCTTCCTCGTCATCGCCATGGTGGTGACGCCCGGCGCGACCGCCTATCTGCTCACCGACCGCTTCCAGCGCCTCATCGTCATCGCCGCCGCGCTCGGCGCGGGCACCAGCATCGTCGGGGCCTACCTTTCCTATTTCCTCGACGGGGCGACCGGCGGCATCATTGTCGTGCTGCAGACGGCGATCTTCCTCCTCGCCTTCCTCTTCGCCCCCAAGCACGGCCTCATCGCCGCCCGCCGCAGGAGCCGGCTGGCGCTTGAAACCCCGGGAGGCGTCCAGCCATGAACGAAACGCTCGAACTCGCGCTCCTGCCCTTCCAGCTCGCCTTCATGCAGAACGCCTTCCTGGTGACGCTGATGATCGCGGTGCCCATGGCGCTGCTCTCCTGCTACCTCGTGCTGAAGGGCTGGTCGCTAATGGGCGACGCGGTCTCGCATGCGGTGCTGCCCGGCGTCGTCATCGCCTATGTCGTCGGCCTGCCCTTTGCGGCCGGAGCCTTCGTCGCGGGCCTCTTCTGCGCCCTTGCCGCCGGCTATCTCAAGGACAACAGCCGGGTGAAGGAGGACACCATCCTCGGCATCGTCTTTTCCGGCATGTTCGCGCTCGGCCTCGTGCTTTATGTGAAGATCCAGCCGGATATCCATCTCGACCATATCTTCTTCGGCGACATGCTCGGCATCGCGGCCTCCGACCTCGTGGAGACGGCGGCCATCGCCAGCGCCGCGACGGCCTTCATCCTCATCTTCCGCAAGGACCTGCTGGTGCAGGCCTTCGACCGGCAGCACGCCTCGGCCATCGGCCTGCCGGTACGGTTGCTGCACTACGGGCTGCTGGCCGTGCTCTCGCTTGTCGTGGTCGGCGCGCTGAAGGCGGTCGGCATCATCCTCGCCGTCGCCATGCTGGTCGCGCCCGGCGCGATTGCCGCCCTTCTCACCCGGCGGTTTCCGAGCATGCTGATGGTTGCGGTCGCCGTCGCCGTCGGCGCATCCTTCTTCGGCATCTGGCTGAGCTTCATCCTCGACAGCGCCCCCGCGCCGACCATCGTGCTGCTCATGTCCGCGCTCTTCGTCTTCGCCTTCCTCCGGCGCATGCTGGAAAATCGCCGCCCCGCGCCGCAGATGTGAACGCCGCCGCCGTTCGGTCGACACGGGTCCGGTTTCCGTCTATCGTCCGGCGCAAACGGCCGGCCTGCTTCGGCCCAAACGAACGAAAACGGCACGGGACGGCATGGCGCATATCGGTATCGTCGGCGGTGGCCTCATGGGCTGCGCCACAGCGCTCAATCTCATGGAACAGGGCCACAGCGTCACCATCCTCGAGCGGGATGCGGGCGGCCTGCCGGCCTCGGTCGGCAATGCGGGCATCCTCGCCGTGCCCGAGATCGACCCGCTGGCCCGCGCGGACATGCTGCTTTCCATGCCGAAATGGCTGCTCGATCCACTCGGCCCGCTGACGCTGCGCTGGCAGGACCTGCCGGCGCTGACGCCCTGGCTCATCCGCTTCCTGCGCTCCGCCCGCCCCGGCACGGCGGCGGCCGGCCGCGACGCGCTGCTGACACTGATGAAGACGGCCGAGGCCGACCATATCCGCCTCGGCAATTTCGCCGGCATTTCCGGCCATATCCGCGACACCGGCGCGCTGACCGTCTTCGACAGCGTCGCCGCCCGCGACAAAACCTTCGCCCACGAAACCGAAAACGCGAAGCTGATCGGCTGCAATGTCGAGAAACTGGATGTGGAGGAAGCCCGCCGCCGCGTGCCCGCCCTGCAAGGCGCTTTCGCCGGCGCCGTCTTCAACGACGGCCACAAGACCTTCGACTATCCGCTAACCTTCCTGCGCCGGCTGCAGGCTTCGCTACGCGAGCGCGCGACGCTGGTCGACGCCACCGTCTCCTCGGTGGCGCAAGCGCAGGACGGCGTCGTCGTGCGCACCGAGGGCGGCCGGGAATTCACCTTCGACAGGCTGGTCATCGCGGCCGGCGTCTGGTCGCGCCGCTTCGTCGCCGATCTCGGCCTGAAGGTTCTGCTGGAGACCGAGCGTGGCTACAACACGACCTTCATGAACCCCTCGACCACGCTGGAAATGCCGGTCTTCTTTTCCGAACACGGCTTCGTCGCGACACCCTTCGAAAATGCCCTGCGCATCGGCGGCGCGGTGGAGCTTGCCTCGCCGGACGCCCCCGCGAACTACAAGCGCGCCGCCGCCATGCGGAAGAGGATGCGCCGCTACGTGCCCGATCTCCAGGAAGAAGGCGGCACGGAATGGATGGGTCGGCGTCCTTCGACACCCGACTCGCTCCCCGTCATCAGCCTGCATCCGCGCGACCCGCGCATTGCCTTCGCCTTCGGCCACGGCCATGTCGGCCTGACGCTTTCGGCAACAACCGGCCGCCATGTCGCGCGCCTTCTTTCCGGCGAGAGCGATGCCGCGCTCGCCCCCTTCTCCATCGCCCGCTTCCAGTAAGCACCCCAAACGACATAGAAAGAACCCACCGTGCACAAGGTCATTTTCGATACGGACCCCGGCGTCGACGACGCCATGGCGCTTCTCTTCCTGCACAATCATCCCGAAATCGACCTCATCGGCATCACCACCGTCTTCGGCAATGCCGCCATCGAGACGACGACACGCAACGCGCTGTTCCTGAAGCGCGAATGGGGCATCGGCGCGCCGGTCGCCCGCGGCGAGGGCAAGACCTACAACCCGATGCGCAACCCCACCGACTGGCCTGTGATGATCCACGGCCATGACGGCCTCGGCAATATCGACGTGCCCGAGACGATCGACCTGCCCGTCGATCCGCGCCCGGCGCACCGCTTCATCATCGAGACCGTGCGCGCCAATCCGGGCGAGGTGACGCTGATCGCCGTCGGCCGCATGTCCAACCTCGCCTATGCGCTGAAGGAAGACCCGGAGATCGCCGGCCTCGTCAAACAGGTCATCATCATGGGCGGCGCCTTCGACGTGCCCGGCAACATCACGCCCGCCGCCGAGGCCAATATCCACGGCGACCCGGAAGCCGCCGATGTGGTGATGGGCGCGGCCTGGAAGGTGGTCGTCGTCGGCCTCGACGTGACGATGAAGACGGTGATGACGCGCAAGCGCCTCGCCGAACTCACCACGAAGAACGGCAAGCACCTCAAGCTGCTCTCCGACATCTCGCAGTTCTATATCGACTTCTACGGCCAGCACGTGAAGGACGAGGGCATGGTCGTGCACGATAGCTGCGCCTGCATCTATCTCGTCGCGCCGGACCTCTTCACCACGCGCCCCGGCGCGATCCGCGTGGTCGCCGGCGGCATCGCCGATGGCCAGACCATCCAGAAACCCGACGCCCGCAGCTTCCCGCCCGGCAACTGGGACGGCCTGCCGAGCCAGCACGCCTGCATCGGCATCGATGCGGAAAAGGTTATGGCGCTGCTGGATGAGACGCTGGTGCGGTAACGGGAGCGGCACCGGCCAACCAAGCCCCTCACCTGCCTGCCGGCATCCTCTCCCCGCAAGCGGGGCGAGGAGCGATGGGCGCGCTGTTTTCCTCCGTCTCCCCGCTTGCGGGGAGAAGGTCCCGGCAGGGGGATGAGGGGCCGTTTCCTCCTTACTCCACCGTTGCCGGCAGTTGCCAGTCGATCGGCGTGCGGCCGTGCTTTTCAAGGAATTCGTTCGCCTTGGAGAACGGCCGCGTGCCGAAGAAGCCGTTATGCGCCGAAAGCGGCGAGGGATGCGGCGAACGCAGCACGAGATGGCGGCTCTTGTCGACGAAGGCCGCCTTCTTCTGCGCATAGGAACCCCAGAGGATGAAGACGACGGGCTTTTCCTGCTCGTTGACGGCGCGGATGACCGCATCCGTGAACCGCTCCCAGCCCCGGCCCTGATGGGAGGCCGCACGGCCCATCTCCACCGTCAGCACGCTGTTGAGCAGCAGCACGCCCTGCCGCGCCCAATGTTCGAGAAAGCCGTGGCGGGCCGGCGCAATGCCAAGGTCAGACTGCATTTCCTTGTAGATATTGACGAGCGAGGGCGGCGTGCGCACACCCGGCTGCACGGAAAAGCACAGGCCATGCGCCTGCCCCTCGCCGTGATAGGGATCCTGCCCGAGAATGACGACGCGCACCTCGTCGAGCGGCGTCAGGTCCAGCGCGCGAAAATATTCCGCCCCCTTCGGGAAAATGCGCCGCCCCTCCTGCTTCTGCTCCAGAAGGAAGCTCTTCAGCTCGGCCATGTAGGGGCTGGTGAATTCCGCCGCGAGCGGGGCCTTCCAGCTCTCGCCGATCTTGATATCCGTCGCTGCCATCGCTCTCTCCTTGACGAAGGAGAGTTTAGCGCCGTGCGACGGCAAGGACCGGGCAAACCGCCGGTCATCCACAGCTAATCTCAGGCGACGCCCAGCACCGTCATCAGGCTTTTCATGCGCGCGGCGGCAAGTTCCGGCCTGTCGAGCACATTCGCACGGTCGGCGAGGCGGAAGACATCGGCATAATGCACGACGCCGCGCGCCGACTGCATGCCGGCCGGCATGGTGAAATGATCCTGATGGCCGTTCAGCCAGGCAAGGAAGACGACGCCCGCCTTGTAATATTGCGTCGGTGCCTCGAAAATCTTTCGCGAGAGCGGCACGGTCGGCTCGATGACGGCGCGGAAGGTGGCGACATCGCCCGCCGCCAGCGACGCCAGCGCCTTCGAGGCCTGCGGCGCGACCGCATCGAAAATGCCGAGCAGCGCGTGGCTGTATTTCCGCCCGTCGCCCTCGATCAGTTCGGCATAGTTGAAATCGTCGCCCGTAAAGCAGAGCACGCCCTCCGGCAGGCGGTCGCGCAGCGCTACCTCACAAGCGTTGTCGAGCAGGGAAATCTTAATGCCTTCCACCTTGTCGCGGTTCTCCGCGATGATCGACAGAACCGCATCGAGCGCCGGCTCGAAGCTTTCCGAACCCCAGTAGCCCCTGAGCTGCGGATCGAACATGTCGCCGAGCCAGTGCAGCACGACCTTGTCCTTCGCCTGACCGAGAATGCGGCCATAGACCTTGCGGTAATCGTCCGGCGACTGCGCGATACGGGCAAGCGCGCGGCTCGCCATCATGATCGCCCGGCCGCCGTGTTTTTCCACGAAGCCGACCTGCTCCTCGTAGGCCTTGACGACATCGTCCAGCGAACGGGCGTCGGCAGGGTTGAGATGGTCCGTGCCCGCGCCGCAGGCAAGGCCCGCACCCGGCACCGTCTTCGCCTCGGCAAGCGAGCGGCGGATCAATTCCTGCGCGCCGGCCCAGTCGAGACCCATGCCGCGCTGGGCCGTGTCCATCGCCTCGGCGATGCGAAAGCCGAGCGACCAGAGATGATGGCGGAAGGCCATGGTGCGCTCCCAGTCGACCGCCGGCGCTTCCCATGGCCGCGTATCGCGACGCGGATCGGAAACCACGTGGGCGGCGGCATAGGCGATGCGGTTGAAATGCGGGACAGCGGCAGGGCGCTCGGTCGGCATGCCAAGAAGGGAATAGGCTTCGAGACCGCCATCGGCACGCGGCAGGGAAAGGCTGATCGGCATGAAATCCTCCCGAGGTTTTGAAGGGAAATAATTTAGATCGTTCCAAATTTCAAGCATGAATCTCGCGAGCACATCCGCTTAATAGCGCGCAATTCCCCGGAAATGGTGTGTCCAGAACAAGCTTGACAAATTTGGAACGATCCAATTTACTGCATCTCAACAAGCGGGACCGACACCCCGCAAAGGGAGGATGATCGTGAACAAGGGCCGGGTGACCGTCGTCGATATTGCGCGCGCCGCCGGCGTGTCGAAGTCGACCGTCTCGCTCGTCCTGCAGGCCAGCCCCCTCGTCAACGAGGCGACGCGGGCCAAGGTGAACGCGGTCATCCGCGAGCTTGGCTATGTCTACAATCGCGGCGCGGCGAACCTGCGCCAGTCCGCCTCCTCCCGGATCATCGGCATCATCGTCAACGACCTCACCAACTCCTTCTTCGCGGAGCTGGCCGTCGGCATGGACATGGTCATGCAGTCGGCCGGTTATGTGCAGTTCCTGTCGAATTCCGGCGAAAGCGTCGACCGCCAGCGCGAGGTCATCGCCTCCATGCGCGAGCACGGCATTGCCGGTCTCATCCTCTCGCCCGCCCGGGGCACGGAAGCGGCGGACCTGAAGCAGCTTACCGCCAGCGGCATTCCCGTCGTCGCCGTGGTGCGCAATGTGGTGGGCGCGAAGGTCTCCTCGCTCTTTTCCGACAATTATGCCGGCGCGAAGGATGCCGTGCGGCACCTCATCTCGCTCGGCCACCGCCGCATCGCCTTCCTCGGCGGCATTCCCAACACGACCGTCTTTGCCGAGCGTGTCGAAGGCTGGCGCGATGCGCTGGCCGAAGCCGGCCTCGATGCGCCGGATGCACTGGTCATCGGCACGACGGCCTCGCGCGCCGGGGGCGTTGCGGCCATCGAGCGCGCGCTGCTCTTGCCCGGCCAGCCGACCGCCGCCCTCTGCTTCAACGATGCGGCCGCCTTCGGCGTCTGCGACGGCCTGCGTGCCGGCGGCAAGGAACCGGGCCGCGATTTCGGCGTGGTCGGCTTCGACGACGTGATCGAGGCCGAGACCGCCGTACCCGCGCTGACGACCGTTTCCGTCGATCCGCAGGGCATGGGCCGGCGGGCGGCGCAGCTTCTCCTGAAACAGATCAATGCCGGCCGGGTGGAACCCGAAGCCATCGTCAGCTCCGTGCGCCTCGTCGTGCGCCAGAGCTGCGGCGCCGGCCAGAAGACGAAGAGGATGTCGGCATGACACGGTGGGGACTGATCGGGGCGAGCACGATCGCGAAGGAATGGGTGATCGGCGCGATCCGCGCGACGGGCGGCGAAGTCGTCTCCGTCATGAGCACCAGCGCCGAGCGCGGCAAGGCCTATGCGGCCGAGCAGGGCATCGCCAAGTCGGTGACGACGCTGGATGCGCTGGTGAACGACCCCGAGATCGACGCCGTCTACATCTCCACCACCAACGAGCTGCACCGCGACCAGACGCTCGCCGCCGCCAGGGCCGGCAAGCATATCCTCTGCGAAAAGCCGCTCGCCATGGCGCTCGGCGATGCGCGGGCCATGGTGAAGGCCGCCAAGGATGCCGGCGTCGTCATGGCGACCAATCATCACCTGCGCAATGCCGCCACGCATCGGGCGATGCGCGAGGCCATCAAGGCCGGCCGCATCGGCACGCCGCTTGCCGCCCGCGTCTTCCACGCCGTCTATCTCCCGCCGCATCTGCAGGGCTGGCGGCTCGACAAGCCGGAAGCCGGCGGCGGCGTGATCCTCGACATCACCGTGCACGATGCCGATACGCTGCGCTTCGTGCTCGACAGCGACCCGGTGGAGGCCATCGCCTTCGCGCAGGCCGGCGGCATGGGCCAGGCCGGGCTTGAGGATGCCGCGATGGGCGTGCTGCGCTTCGAAAACGGCGTCATCGCCCAGTTCCACGACGGCTTCACCACGAAATTCGCCGAAACGGGCCTAGAGGTGCACGGCACGGACGGCTCGCTGATCGGCCGCAACGTGATGACGCAGCGCGCCACCGGCACCGTGACGCTCCGCGATGCGCAGGGCGAACACGACCTGCCGCTCGACCACCAAAATCTCTATGAGACCGCCCTTTCCGCCTTCCACGCCGCCCTCGCCGGCAAGGGGCAGCCCTCCGCCACGGGCGAGGACGGCGTCTGGTCGCTGGCGACCGGCCTTGCCGTCGTCGAGGCGGCCCGCACGGGCAAGACCGTCCGCATCGAAACCGGATTCTGAAGCATCATGAGCAAGCATATCACCCCGCGCCAGGCCGCAGACCTCATACCCGACGGGGCCGTCGTCTCAGTCTCCTCCTCCTCCGGCCTCGGCTGCCCGGACCTGACGCTGAAGGCCATCGGCGAGCGCTTCGACGAGACCGGCCACCCGCGGAACATCACGACGCTGCACCCCATCGCCGCCGGCGACATGAGCGGTATCAAGGGCATCGACTACATCGCCAAGCAGGGACTGCTCGCCAAGGTACTGGCCGGTTCCTATCCATCCGGCCCCTCCTCCTCCGAGCCACCGCTGATCTGGCAGATGATCACCGGCAACGAAATCCCGGCCTACAACATCCCCTCCGGCATCCTCTTCGACATGCACCGCGAGGCCGCCGCCAAGCGCCCCGGCGTCATCACCAAGGTCGGGCTGGATACATTCGTGGACCCCACCCGGCAGGGCTGCGCCATGAACGACAAGGCCGGGGCGGAACCGATCGTCGAGAAGATCACCTTCGCCGGCGAGGAATGGCTGTATTTCAAGGCCATCGCGCCGCAGGTCGCCATCATCCGCGCCACCACGGCGGACGAGCGCGGCAACCTGACCTATGAACATGAGGGGGCCTATCTCGGTGGCCTCGACCAGGCACTCGCCGCGCGCAACAATGGCGGTATCGTCATCGCGCAGGTCAAGCGCCTCGCCAAGGAAGGCTCGCTGAAGCCGCATGACGTGCGCGTACCGGGCGTGCTGGTCGACTACGTCGTCGTCGATCCGGAACAGAAGCAGACGACGCAGACGCTCTACGATCCCGCCATTTCCGGCGAAATCTTCCGCCCGCTCGACAGCTTCCGCGTGCCGGAATTCAACATCCAGAAGGTCATCGCCCGCCGGGTGGCCGAGGAGCTCGAGACCGGCAGCGCCGTCAATCTCGGTTTCGGCATCTCCGCCAACGTGCCGCGCATCCTCATGGAAGAGGGCCTGCACGGGGCCGTCACCTGGGTGATCGAACAGGGTGCCGTCGGCGGCGTGCCGCTGCTCGACTTCGCCTTCGGCTGCGCCTCCAATGCCGACGCCTTCATGCCCTCGCCCTACCAGTTCACCTATTTCCAGGGCGCGGGCTTCGATGCCTCGCTGCTCTCCTTCCTGGAAATCGGCAGGGACGGTTCGGTGAATGTCTCCAAACTCTCCTTCCGCCCGCATGTGACGGCCGGCTGCGGCGGCTTCGTCGATATCACGGCACGGGCGAAGAAGGTCGTCTTCTCCGGCATGTTCAATGCCGGCGCGAAGCTCACTATTGCGGATGGCAAGCTCGTCATCGAGAAGGAAGGAAAGCTGAAGAAGCTGGTCAACGAGGTCGAGCACGTCACCTTCTCCGGCCCGCGCGGTGTGGCGCAGGGACAGGACATCACGTATGTCACCGAACGCTGCGTGATGAAGCTGACGCCCGAAGGCATCCTGCTCACCGAGATCGCGCCGGGCGTCGATCTTCAGGCGCATATCCTCGACCAGTCGGAGTTCCCCCTGATCGTCTCGCCGGACCTCAAGGTGATGGATGCGCGCCTCTTCACCGATGCGCCCATCGGCCTGACGCTGCCGGCAAAGGCGCCGCGCCGGCTTGCGGAGGCGAACCATGGCTGAGCCGCGCATCCGCATCGACATCGACGGCCCTGTCGCGACGATCACCGTCGCACGGCCGGAAAAGCTGAACGCCTTCGACATCGACATGCTGAAGGAGCTTTCCGCCGCCTGCGATACGGTGGAAGCCAATGCCAGCGTGCGCGTCGCCATCCTCACCGGCGAGGGCAAGGCCTTTTCCGCCGGCGGCGATATCCGCGCCTGGGCGGGCATGGAAGCCAATGAATTCGGCCATGCCTGGGTGCGCTTCGGCCACCGCGTCTTCGAACGGCTGGCGACGTTGCGCATGCCGCTGGTCGCCGCCGTCAACGGCCATGCGCTGGGCGGCGGGCTGGAACTGGCCGCCGCCGCCGATATCCGCATCGCCGAGACGCAGGTGAAGATCGGCCTGCCGGAAGCCGGTCTCGGCATGGTGCCCGGCTGGTCCGGCACGCAGCGGCTGGTGAAACGTTTTGGTGCGCAGGCGGTGCGACGCATGCTGCTCGGCGGCGAGGTGCTGACGGCGGCGGAGGCGGCAACGCTCGGCATTGTCGATCAGGTCGTGGAAACGGGCACGGCGGTCGAGGCCGCAAGGGCCTATGCGGCGCGCATCGCGGCGCGCGGACCGGCGGCGACGGAGATTTCCAAGCTGATGATTGCCGTGGCAAACGGCGAGGACAACGGCGCGGCGGTGGAAGCCCTCGGCTCCATCCTCGTCGCCAAGACCGGGGACCTCAAGGAAGGCGTCGCCGCCTTCACGGGAAAACGCCCCGCAGACTTCAAGGGAGAATGGTGATGACCGCGCATGTGAAACCCAAGGCGATCGACAATTTCAAGGTGCGCGATTTCCGCATGCTGATCGATGGCGTGTGGACGGAAGGTTCCGGCAACGCGCTCGAACGCGTGGCCCCCGGCCATGGCGTCGTCGTCAGCCGCTATCCGGCCGGCACGAAGGCCGATGCCGAGCGCGCCATCGCCGCTGCCCGCAAAGCCTTCGATGACGGCCCGTGGCCGCGCATGACCGGCGCGGAGCGATCCAACATCCTGCTGAAGGCCGCCGATCTCATCGCCGCGAAGGCCGACGAGCTTGCCTTCCTCGACTGCATCGAAAGCGGCAAGCCGATCAGCCAGGCCAAGGGCGAGCTTGGCGGCGCGGCCGATATCTGGCGCTATGCGGCGGCCCTTGCCCGCGACCTGCACGGCGAGAGCTACAACACGCTCGGCGAAGGCACGCTCGGCGTCGTACTGCGCGAGGCGATCGGCGTCGTCTCGATCATCACGCCCTGGAACTTCCCTTTCTTGATCGTAAGCCAGAAGTTACCCTTCGCGCTCGCCGCCGGCTGCACGACGGTCGTAAAGCCATCGGAACTGACCTCCGGTTCAACGCTGCTTCTCGGCGAAATCCTCATCGAGGCCGGCGTGCCGGCGGGCGTCGTCAACATCGTCACTGGCACCGGCCCGGAGGTCGGCGCGCCGATGACGACGCATCCCGATGTCGACATGGTCTCCTTCACCGGCTCCACCGGCGTCGGCCGCCTGACCATGGCGAATGCCGCCCAGACGCTGAAGAAGGTGTCGCTGGAACTTGGCGGCAAAAACCCGCAGATCGTCTTCCCCGACGCCAATCTCGACGAATTCATCGACGCCGCCGTCTTCGGCGCCTATTTCAACGCCGGCGAATGCTGCAATGCCGGCTCGCGGCTGATCCTGCACAAATCCATCGCGGCGGAGGTGACCGCGCGCGTGGCGGAACTCGCAAAGAAGGTGAAGGTCGGCGATCCGCTCGATCCGACGACGCAGGTCGGCGCGATCATCACGCCGCAGCATCTCGAAAAGATCGGCTCCTATGTCGATGGCGCGGCGAAGGCCGGCGCATCCGTCGCGCTCGGCGGGGCGGCGCTCGATCTCGGCCTCGGCCAGTTCATGGCCCCGACGATCCTTTCCGGCGTGAAGCCGGACATGGCGGTCGCCCGCGAAGAAGTCTTCGGCCCGGTCCTCTCCGTGCTGACCTTCGAGACGACGGACGAGGCGATCCGCATCGCCAACGCCATCGACTATGGCCTTTCGGCCGGCGTCTGGAGCCGCGATTTCGATACGTGCCTGTCCATCGGCCGCAAGGTGCGCGCCGGCACGATCTGGATGAACACCTTCATGGACGGCGCGTCGGAGCTGCCCTTCGGCGGCTACCGCCAGTCCGGCCTCGGCCGCGAACTCGGCCGCCATGCCGTGGAGGACTATACGGAGACCAAGACGCTCAACATGCATATGGGCGTGCGCACCGGCTGGTGGATGCCGCGATGAGCAAGCCCTTCCCGACAACCATGACTGGGACCGGCTCCGCCGCCCGCTCAGGGCGTCGGGAAGCTGAATTGTGGGCTCTGCAGCAGGGTGAGTTCTTCCACCGGCTCGCCGGCGATGCGCCGCAGCAGCAGCCGGCCCATGGCCTCGCCTGCCGCCGGCAGGTCCTCGTGGATGGTCTCGACCTTCGGCTGGATCTGGCTGAGCAGGCGCGAGGTCTGCTTGCCGACGATGTCATATTCGACACCGAGCGAAAAGCCGTTGTCGCTCATGCCGGTAATGGTGGCGAGCGCGGAAACCTCGCCGGGACAGGTAATGCCATCCGGCGGGTCGGGCTCGCCGCTGCGACGGCGCATGGTGTCTCGGATCGTATCGGCTGGGCTGTCGAGGTCGAGCGTATCGGGAATCTCGTAGGCGACGCCGGCCTCGCGCACGGCGGTCATGAAGCCGTGCAGCATGTGCTGGTGGAAGGTCAGGCGCCTCGGCGGCAGGATGATCGTCACCTTGCGCCGGCCCTTGGCGATCAGGCGCTTCGTCGCCTCGTAGGCGAAGGCGAAATTGTCGTAGTCGACGAAGGCATGCGGGGTGGAGAATTCCGTGCGGCCGTGGGTCACGAAGGGAAAGCCGTTTTCCAGAAGCAGCCGCACGCGCGGATCGAACGGCTCGGTGCGCGAGAAGATCAGGCCGTCGGCCATGCCGTTGCGGATGATGTAGTTGACCGCATCGACATTGCTGCCGTCGAGGAAATTCGGCGTGACGATGAGATGGTAGGGCGTCGCCTGCAGGGCGCGGGCAAGGCCATGCATGATGGACGTGCCGAAGCCGAGGATTTCCTCGTGCGGGTCGAGCAGCACGGAAATGACATTGGTGCGGCCGGTCTTGAGGCGCTGGGCCGCGCGGTCCGGCAGGTAGCCGATCTCGGCGGCGACCTCGTGCACCCGGCGGCGCGTCGCCTCGGAAATCTGCGGCGCATTGCCGAGCGCACGGGAAACCGTGGTGATGGCAAGTCCCGTCATTTCCGCAATGGTCTTCAGCGTCGGCTTGCCGGCTCGAAGCGTGCTGCGGGCGGGATCGTGGTCGGCGGGCTTGTCGATGCGGGACACGGATACGCTTCTTCGGATGGCGTCAGTCAATGGGCGGCACCATATCGGCGCACCTGGCATTCGGCAATCTTGCGCCGCACAGAATTTAAAACGATTTCAGTGCAGCGCACAAACCAGCAGAAAGCGGTGGATACGCCCGCATTCTCCGAATTTACCGCGTTTTTGAAGAGAGCCGGCGCGACATGCCGTCCCGGCTTGACTCCGCAAATTTACAACGTTTTAAATTGGCGCGGCGCTTTGAGCCATGGACCAAATTCCGACGCCCCTTCGGGCCTCGGGGAAATCGGCGGGAGGAGGCTCTCGCCCATGAACTTGCAAACGGGAGGAATACGATGCGCAAGTTTCTGACGACCACTGCAGCGATTGCGGTGCTGATGGGTATGGGCGGCACGGCCGCCCGCGCAGCCGAGAACGTGGAAGTCCTGCACTGGTGGACCTCGGGCGGTGAAGCCGCCGCGCTCGACGTGCTGAAGAAGGACCTCGAATCCAAGGGCATCTCCTGGACCGACATGCCGGTTGCCGGCGGCGGCGGCACGGAAGCGATGACCGTCCTGCGCGCCCGCGTCACGGCCGGCAACGCGCCGACCGCGGTGCAGATGCTCGGCTTCGACATTCTCGACTGGGCCAAGGAAGGCGCGCTCGGCAACCTTGACGAAGTCGCCGCCAAGGAAGGCTGGGACAAGGTGATCCCGACCGCCCTGCAGCAGTTCTCCAAATATGACGGCCACTGGATCGCCGCGCCGGTCAACGTCCACTCCACCAACTGGATGTGGATCAACAAGGCCGCGCTCGACAAGGCCGGCGGCAAGGAACCGGCGAACTGGGACGAACTCGTCGCCCTTCTCGACAAGTTCAAGGAACAGGGCATCACGCCGGTCGCCCATGGCGGCCAGCCGTGGCAGGACGCGACGATCTTCGACGCGGTCGTGCTCTCCTTCGGCAACGACTTCTACAAGAAGGCCTTCATCGATCTCGACCCGGAAACGCTGGGCGGCGCCCAGATGAAGGAAGCCTTCGACCGCATGACGAAGCTGCGCTCCTATGTGGACGACAACTTCTCCGGCCGCGACTGGAACCTGGCCTCGGCCATGGTGATCGAAGGCAAGGCCGGCGTGCAGTTCATGGGCGACTGGGCGAAGGGCGAATTCATCAAGGCCGGCAAGAAGCCGGGCGCTGACTTCGTCTGCATGCGCTTCCCGGGCACGCAGGGCTCCGTCACCTTCAACTCCGACCAGTTCGCAATGTTCAAGGTCGCGCCCGAGAAGGTTCCGGCCCAGCTCGTCATGGCCTCGGCCATCGAAAGCCCGACCTTCCAGTCGGCCTTCAACGTGGTCAAGGGTTCGGCCCCGGCCCGCACGGACGTCTCCGACGAAGCCTTCGACGATTGCGGCAAGAAGGCCATCAAGGACCTTGCCGAAGCCAACACCAACGGCACGCTGTTCGGCTCCATGGCGCACGGCCACGCAAACCCGGCCTCCGTCAAGAACGCGATCTACGACGTCGTGACCCGCCAGTTCAACGGCGAGCTGACCTCCGAGGAAGCCGTGACGGAACTGAAGGCCGCCGTCGAGGCCGCGAAGTAACCAGGGATCGAGGGGTTCGCCCCTCATCCGCCTGCCGGCACCTTTTCCCCGCAGGCGGGGAGAAGGAAGAATGCCGCACCGCCCAGTTCCCTCTCCCCGCTTGCGGGGAGAGGGTCAGGGTGAGGGGCTACCGCCCTTGAACCGCAAACCGCACACTAACGGTGGTATCGACCATGGATAGCCGAAGCCGGCTGCAGGAGCTTCTGCCGAAGCTCGTGCTGGCGCCCAGTTTCCTCATCGTGCTCGTCTTCGTCTACGGCTTCATCGCCTATACGGGCTTCCTGTCGCTGACGGACAGCAAGATGCTGCCCTCCTACAATTTCGTGGGCCTCAGCAACTATTCCAAGCTCTGGGCGCTGCCGCACTGGTGGCGGGCGATCTCGAATCTGGCGATCTTCGCCTCGCTCTATATCGTCATCTGCTCGGTGCTGGGTCTGGCGCTCGCCATCCTGCTCGACCAGAAGATCCGGGCGGAAGGCATCCTCAGGCCGATCTACCTCTACCCGATGGCACTCTCCTTCATCGTCACCGGCACCGCCTGGAAATGGTTCCTCGACCCCGGCATCGGCCTTGAGAACACCATGCATCTGTGGGGCTGGGAGAGCTTTTCCTTCAACTGGATCAAGGACCGCAACTACGCCATCTACTGCGTGGTGATCGCCGCCGTCTGGCAGTCCTCCGGCTTCGTCATGGCCATGTTCCTCGCCGGCCTTCGCGGCGTCGACAACGAGATCATCAAGGCCGCGCAGATCGACGGCGCGACGACGGGCACCATCTACCGCCGCATCATCATTCCGCTGATGCGCCCGGTCTTCCTCTCCGCCTTCGTCGTGCTCGCCCACCTCGCCATCAAGGCCTACGACCTCGTCGTGGCGCTCACCGGCGGCGGGCCGGGGCAGGCGACCGAACTGCCGGCGACCTTCATGTATTCCTACACCTTCACCCGCAACCAGATGGGCATCGGCGCGTCCTCGGCGATCATCATGCTGATCATGATCTTCTCGATCATCGTCCCCTATCTCTATTCCGAAATCCGCGGAGGCAAAGGCCGATGAGCGCGCAAAGCCCCGACAACATCATCACCCACAGCCGCCTGACACGCGCCCTCATCTACACCGCGCTCATCCTCTTCGCGATCTACTACCTGCTGCCGCTCTATGTGATGCTGGTGAACTCGCTGAAGCCACTGGAGGAAATCCGCCAGGGCGGCATGCTCAACCTGCCGCAGCAATGGACGATCGAGCCGTGGCTTTCCGCCTGGTCGACGGCGCAGATCGGCGTGCAGCCGACAGGCCTGCGGCCCTTCTTCATCAACTCGATCCTGATGGTCGTGCCGGCCGTCGCCATCTCCACGATCATCGGCGCGCTGAACGGCTACGTGCTGACCAAGTGGCAGTTCAAGGGCTCGAACGTCTTCTTCGGCCTGCTGCTGCTCTCCTGCTTCATCCCGTTCCAGATCGTGCTCATTCCCATGGCGCGCATCCTGGGCATGCTGGGGCTGGCCGGCTCCCTCTGGGGCCTCATCTTCGTGCACATCATCTACGGCCTCGGCTTCACGACGCTCTATTTCCGCAACTACTATGAGAACTTCCCGACCGAGCTGGTGCGCGCGGCGCAGATCGACGGCGCAAGCTTCTTCCAGATCTTCTACCGGATCCTGCTGCCCTCCTCCGGGCCGATCATCGTCGTCTCGGTCATCTGGCAGTTCACCAATATCTGGAACGACTTCCTGTTCGGTGCCTCCTTCTCCGGCGCGGACACGACGCCGATGACCGTCGCCCTCAACAACCTCGTCCAGTCCTCGACGGGCGTGAAGGAATACAACGTGCATTTCGCGGGCGCGATCCTCGCGGCGCTGCCCACCCTCATCGTCTACATCGTCTCCGGACGCTATTTCGTGCGCGGCCTGATGTCCGGCGCCGTGAAAGGATAACGCTCATGTCGTTCCTGAAGATCAGCAACCTGCGCAAGTCCTACGGCGCGCTCGAAATCCTGAAGGACATCAACCTGGAAATCGAACAGGGCGGCTTCCTCGTGCTCGTCGGCCCCTCCGGCTGCGGCAAGTCCACCCTGCTCAACACCATCGCCGGCCTCGAGCCGATCACCTCCGGCGATATCGCCATCGACGGACGCTCCGTCTCGGGCCTGCACCCTTCCAAGCGCGATATCGCCATGGTGTTCCAGTCCTATGCGCTCTATCCGAACATGACTGTCGCCGGGAACATCGCCTTCGGCATGGAAATCCGCGGCGTGGCGAAGGAGGAGCGCGACAAGGCGATCAAGCAGGTCGCCGACATGCTGCAGATCGGCCACCTGCTGGAGCGCAAGCCCGGCCAGCTCTCCGGCGGCCAGCGCCAGCGCGTCGCCATGGGCCGGGCGCTGGTGCGCGACCCGAAGCTTTTCCTGTTCGACGAGCCGCTGTCGAACCTCGACGCCAAGCTGCGCGTCGACATGCGCACGGAAATCAAGCGCCTGCACCAGCGCATGAAGACCACCATCGTCTATGTGACGCACGACCAGATCGAGGCGATGACGCTCGCCACCAAGATCGCCGTGCTGAAGGACGGCGTGCTGCAACAGTTCGGCTCGCCGGCCGAAATCTACAACAACCCGGCCAACACCTTCGTCGCCGATTTCATGGGCTCGCCCGCCATGAACCTGCTCAAGGGCAAGGTCGAGACCAACGGCTCCGGCCTTGCCGTCTCGCTCGCCCGTCATCAGGCCGAACCGCTGGTGCTGTCCGTGCCGAATGCGCCGGGCAGCCTGTCGGCCTATAGCGGCAAGGACGTCATCTTCGGCATCCGCCCGGAGGCGCTGACCGACCCCGATGGCGCGGACCGCAACGCCCGCACCGTGGCCGAGGGCGATTGCCTGATCGAGGTGGTGGAGCCGGCCGGCGCCGACACCTTCGCCGTCACGCATCTGGGCGGCAAGGAGATCGTGGCGCGCCTGCGCGCCGACGTGCGCATCACCGCCGGCCAGACCGCGCGTCTTGCCTTCAATCTCGACAAGGCCGTGTTCTTCGACCCGGCAAGCCAGCTTCGCATCGCCTGAGAAAGCCATGACCACGCAGCCGGACATCGTCATCATCGGATCGGGCATCGGCGGC
The DNA here is from genome assembly GCF_020883495.1 of Shinella zoogloeoides. Classification (NCBI taxonomy): domain Bacteria; kingdom Pseudomonadati; phylum Pseudomonadota; class Alphaproteobacteria; order Hyphomicrobiales; family Rhizobiaceae; genus Shinella; species Shinella zoogloeoides. Next base: position 2,905,357 of record NZ_CP086610.1, read on the forward strand.
TCTACCATGGCCGCCGCGCTTGCCCCGACGGGCGCGAGGATCGTCATCCTCGAAGCGGGCGATCACCTGCCCGACCGCCCGGAAAACCGCGACCAGCGCGCCATTTTCCAGCGCGGCCATTTCCGCCCGAAGGAGATGTGGTACGAGGCCGACGGAACCGCCTTCAACCCCGGCAACTACTACAATGTCGGCGGCAACTCGAAATTCTACGGCGCGGTGCTGGTGCGCTACCGCCACGAGGATTTCGAGGAGATGCGCCACCGCGACGGCGTCTCCCCCGCCTGGCCCTTCCCCTATGAGGAACTGGAGCCGTGGTATTCCGCCGCCGAAAAGCTCTACAACGTGCGCGGTACGCTCGGCGAGGACCCGACCGAGCCGCACCATTCCGCCCCCTACCCGTTTTCGCCCGTGCCGGACGAGCCGGCCATCGCGAAGGTCCGCGCGAAGATGAAGGCGAACGGGCTGCACCCCTATTCCCTGCCGCTCGGCGTCGATATCGACCGCTGGCTCGCCAAGGCGAAGACACCCTGGGATGCGCATCCGAACTGCAACGACGGCAAGATGGATGCAGAAAGCACGGCGCTTGCCGAAGCGCTGAAACATCCGAATATCGAGCTGCGCACCAATTGCCGGGTGACGCGGCTTGCCACCGCGCCGCACGGCCGCACCATCTCGACCGTGCACTACAGGCGCGGCGACGCGGCGGAGAGCCTTTCGCCGAAGCTGGTGATCCTCTCGGCCGGCGCAGTGCAATCGGCCGTTCTCCTGCTGCGCTCGGCTTCCGAGGCCTTCCCGAAGGGGCTTGCCAACAGCTCCGATCAGGTCGGCCGCAACTTCATGAACCATAATTCGAGCGCCGTGATCGGCCTCTCGCCCTTTTACCGCAACACCTCCGTCTACCAGAAGAGTTTTGGGTTCAACGACTACTACCTCTCGGACGGAAACGGCGGCGCGCCGCTCGGCAATGTCCAGCTTCTTGGCCGCGTTTCGGGAAAGATCCTGAAGGCCAACATGCCCTCTGTGCCGGAATGGCTGCTGGAGCAGGTCGCCGGGCACAGCATCGATTTCTACGCGATGAGCGAGGACCTGCCGCATCCCGAAAGCCGCATCATGGTGGATCGCGACCGGATCGTCATGAAATGGACCCGCACCAACTGGCAGGCCCATCTCGACCTCGTGACGAAACTGAAGAGCGCGCTCAAAAAGGCCGGCTTCCCCATCGTGCTCGCCCGCGCCTTCGACAAGCGCACGCCCTCGCATCAATGCGGCACCGTGCGCATCGGCAACGATCCGGCGAGCGCACCGCTCGACATCTGGTGCCGCGCCCATGACCACCCGAATCTCTTCGTGGTCGACGCCTCGTATCTGCCGACCTCCGCCGCCGTGAACCCGGCCCTGACGGTCGCCGCGCAGGCGCTGCGCGTCGCCGGCCACATCCAATCGAGGGACCTTGCCGCATGACGACCGCACCCCGCCCCGTCGCCATCGTCACCGGCGGCCGCCGCGGCATCGGCCTCGGCATCGCCAAGGCCCTTGCCGCCGAAGGTTTTGACATCGCCGTCACCGGCATCGGCGAGGCGGATGCCACGACCGATGCCATGCTGGCCGACCTTGAAGCGCTCGGCACCCGGGCGATCTATCTGAAGGGCGACCTCGCGGACGTTTCCGGCCACGCGGCAACCGTCGCGGCCATCGAGGATAGGCTTGGAGCCATCGGCTGCCTCGTCAACAATGCCGGCATCGCCTCCGTCGTGCGCGGCGATTTCCTCGATCTCGCGCCGGAGAATTTCGACACCATCGTCGCGACCAATCTGCGCGGCACCGTCTTCTTCACCCAGGCCGTGCTGAAGGCGATGCTGCATTCGAAGCAGGCGGCCGGCCCGCGCTCCATCATCAACATCACCTCGATTTCGGCCGGCCTCACCTCCCCCGAGCGGCTCGACTATTGCATGACCAAGGCGGGACTGGCCGCCTTCAGCCAGGGGCTGGCGCTGCGGCTCGCGGATACGGGCATCTCCGTTTTCGAGATTCGCCCCGGCATCATCCGCTCCGAAATGACGGCCGGCGTCTCGGCGAAATACGACGCGCTCATCGAAAGCGGCCTCGTGCCGATGAAGCGCTGGGGCGAGCCGGGCGATATTGGCAACGCCGCGGCGGCGCTCGCGGCCGGCAAATTCGCCTTCGCCACCGGCTCGGTGATCAATCTCGACGGCGGCCTCGCCATCGGGCGGCTCTAGGCCGCGCATTCTGAGGACAGAGCATGACCTACGACTATATCATCACCGGCGCGGGACCGGCCGGCTGCGTGCTGGCGAACCGGCTCTCGGAAGACCCTGATGTCCGCGTGCTGCTGCTGGAGGCCGGCGGCGGGGACTGGAATCCGCTGTTCCATATGCCGGCGGGCTTTGCCAAGATGACGAAGGGCGTGGCGAGCTGGGGCTGGGAAACCGTGCCGCAGAAGCACATGAAGGGTCGCGTGCTGCGCTATACGCAGGCGAAGGTCATCGGCGGCGGCTCCTCCATCAACGCCCAGCTCTATACGCGCGGCAACGCGGCGGACTATGACCTCTGGGCCAGCGAAGACGGCTGCGAAGGCTGGAGCTACCGGGAGATCCTGCCCTATTTCAAGCGCGCCGAGGACAACCAGCGCTTTGCCGACGACTACCATGCCTATGGCGGGCCGCTCGGCGTTTCCATGCCGGTCTCGGCCCTGCCGATCTGCGACGCCTATATCCGCGCCGGCCAGGAACTCGGCATCCCCTACAACCACGATTTCAACGGCCGCCAGCAGGCGGGCGTCGGCTTCTACCAGCTTACCCAGCGCAACCGCCGCCGCTCCTCCGCCTCGCTTTCCTATCTTTCGCCGATCAGGGAGCGCAAGAACCTCACCATCCGCACCGGCGCCCGCGTGGCCCGTATCGTGCTGGAAGGCACCCGCGCGGTCGGCGTCGAGGTGGTGACGGGAAACAGCATCGAAACGATCCGGGCCGAGCGCGAAGTGCTCGTCACGTCCGGCGCCATCGGCTCGCCGAAACTGCTGCAGCAATCCGGTATCGGCCCGGCCGATCACCTGCGGTCGGTCGGCGTCGAGGTGAAGCACGACCTGCCGGGCGTCGGCTCGAACATGCAGGACCATCTCGACCTCTTCGTCATCTGCGAATGCACCGGCGACCACACCTATGACGGCGTCGCGAAACTGCACCGCACGCTCTGGGCCGGCCTGCAATATGTGCTGTTCCGCTCCGGCCCCGTCGCCTCCTCGCTCTTCGAGACGGGCGGCTTCTGGTATGCCGATCCCGATGCCCGCTCGCCGGATATCCAGTTCCATCTCGGCCTCGGCTCCGGCATCGAGGCGGGTGTGGAAAGGCTGAAAAACGCTGGCGTGACATTAAACTCCGCCTATCTCCACCCCCGTTCGAAGGGCACGGTGCGCCTTGCCTCGTCCGATCCCTCGGCCGCGCCGCTGATCGATCCGAACTATTGGGAAGACCCGCACGACCGGAAGATGTCGATCGAGGGCCTGAAGATCGCCCGCGAGATCATGCAGCAGGCCGCGCTAAAACCCTATGTCATGGCCGAGCGCCTGCCCGGACCGAAATTCGTCACCGACGAGGACCTGTTCGACTACGGCTGCGCCAATGCCAAGACGGACCACCACCCGGTCGGCACCTGCAAGATGGGCACGGGGGCGGATGCGGTCGTCGGGCTGGACCTGAAGGTGCATGGGCTTGAAGGTTTGCGCGTCTGCGACAGTTCCGTCATGCCGCGCGTTCCTTCCTGCAACACCAATGCGCCGACCATCATGGTGGGCGAGAAGGGCGCCGACATCATCCGCGGCCTGCCGGCGCTGCCGGCCCAGGTCTTCTCATATGAGCGCAACGACACGCGTCCGCGTGCCCGCGCCGATATCCGATAGGGGGTTGCCATGATCCGCCACTGCGTCTTCATCCGCTTCAAGCCGACCATTTCCGTCGCCTACAAGACCGAGCTTTTCAACGAGATCGACGCCCTGAAGGACCGCTTGCCGGGCATGGTCGCCGTGCATATCGGCACCAATGTCAGCCCGGAAACGGGCATGGACAAGGGTTTCAGCGACGGCTTCATCGTCGATTTCGCCGACAGTTTTTCGCGTGACGCCTATCTGGAGGACCCGGAGCACAGGCAGACCGGCGCGCGGCTTGTCGCCGCCGCGGAAGGCGGCATTGCCGGCATTCTCGTCTACGATCTCGAAACCGACGATTAGACCCGGCCAACCCGGCGCGACAGCACACGCTCGAGCGCGGAAAAGGCATCGTAGATCAGCACCGCCAACACGGCGACCACAAGGCCGCCCTGCAGCACGAAGGCGAGGTTGTTGGATTGCAGGCCGGCGATGATGACCTCGCCGAGCGTGCGCGCCGCCACCGTCGAGCCGATGGTGGCCGTGGCGAGGCTGATCGTCACCGAAAGACGGATGCCAGCGAGAATGACCGGCAGGGCGAGCGGCAGTTCCACCTTGGTGAGCCGCTGCCAGGCCGTCATGCCCGTGCCGCGCGCCGCCTCGACAATGGCCGACGGCAGGGTGGAAAGGCCGGTCATGGAATTTTCGAAGATCGGCAGGAGGCCGTAGAGGAAAAGCGCAATCAGCGTCGGCTTCTCGCCGAAGCCAACGACGGGGACCGCAAGCGCCAGCACCGCGACGGGCGGAAAGGTCTGGCCGATATTCACGAGGCTGCGCGAGAGCGGCAGGAACTCCGCCCCGACCGGCCGCGTGACGAGGATCGCGAGGCCGACGGCCACGACGGTCGCGGCAAAAGTCGCGATAAAGACCGTGGCGAGATGCGACAGCGTCAGCGACAGGAGACTGCCCTGATTGTAGATCGCCGGAGCATTGGCCTGCACCAGCGGCTTCAGCAGCGGCTCGAACAGCATCGGCTGAACGAGGAACGCCACCAGCACGGCGAATGCCGTCAGCCGCAGCAGATGGGGCAGCTGTCGCCTCATTGCGGCCTCGCGGCGCGGCGGGCGAGGCCGGCAAGCGTGACGCGGCCGATGGGAGCGCCATCGGGGCCGACGACGGGCAGCGCCTCGCGGCCGGACCAGAGAAGAGCGGAGAGCGCATCACGCTGGCTCACCTCGGCGGCAAGCGGCTCGCCCTCGGCGGTGCCGTTTTCCGTGGCATCCCCGACAGTACCGATGGAGAGCAGCCGGAGCGGCCGTTCGCCCGCGCCGATCAAGGTCTCCACGAAATCGGTCGCCGGATTGACCAGCATTTCTTCCGGCGCGGCATGTTGCACGATCCGGCCCTTGTCCATCACCGCGATCCTGTCGGCGAGGTGGAACGCCTCTTCCATGTCATGGGTGACGAGCACGATGGTCGTGCCGAAATGCTTCTGGATAGCGAGCAGATCGTCCTGCGCCTTGGCGCGGATGACGGGATCGAGCGCGCCGAAGGGTTCGTCCATCAGGAGGATATTCGGCTCGGCGGCGAGCGCCCGGGCGACGCCGACGCGCTGCTGTTGACCGCCAGAAAGCTCGTGCGGATAGCGCGGACCGAAGGCGGTCGGGTCGAGCTGGAAGAGAGACAGCAATTCCTTGACCTTGGCCTCGATACGGCCCTTTTCCCAGCCGAGCAGCGTCGGCACGGTGGCGATGTTCTCCGCGACCGTGCGGTGCGGGAAGAGACCGTGGCCCTGGATGGCATAGCCGATGCGGCGGCGCAGTTCGTGGCCGGGGATGACGCTGTTCGGCGCGCCATCGATGCGGACCTCGCCCGAAGTCGGCTCGACGAGGCGGTTGATCATGCGCATCAGCGTCGTCTTACCCGAGCCGGACGTGCCGACGATGACGGTGATCGTGTGCGGCGCGATGGTCATCGAGACATTGTCGACGACGGTCGTATCGCCGTAGCGCTTGGTGATGCTGTCGATCTCGATCATGCGGCCCTGCCGGGTTTGGAATTGCTGAGTTCGGTCGCGGCATCGAGCACGATGGCCGCGGCGAAGGCGAGCGCGACGGTGGGCACCGCGCCGAGCAGCACGAGGTCCATGGCCGTCTGGCCGATGCCCTGGAAGACGAAGACGCCGAAACCGCCGCCGCCGATGAGCGCGGCGATGGTGGCAAGGCCGATATTCTGCACGAGCACGATGCGGATGCCGGTGAGAATGACCGGGAAGGCCAGCGGCAGTTCGACGCCGAAGAGACGCTGGCGATCCGTCATGCCGATGCCGCGCGCCGCATCATTGGCATCGCGCGGCACGCCGGCAAGGCCGACCACCGTATTGGCGACGACCGGCAACAGCGAATAGAGGAAGAGCGCAACGAAAGCCGGCGCGGCGCCGATGCCGCGAATGCCGATGGCGGCTGCCCCCGGCACATGCAGCGCGATCCAGCCGAGCGGCGCAATCAACAGGCCGAAAAGGGCGATGGAGGGAATGGTCTGGATGATGTTCAGCACATTGAGCACGCCGGCCCTTACCCGCTCCACCCGATGGCAGAGAATGCCGAGCGGCAGGCCGACAAGCGTGGCGGCAGCCAGCGAGCCGAGCGCCAGCACCACATGCCGCCCCGCTTCCAGCCAGAAGGTTTCGGCGCGGCTGCCATATTCCTTGAGGATCGACAGCCCGTCCCAAGCCCCGGACAGGAGAAGCAGCGCAGCCGCCGCGAAAACGGCGGCAAGCAGCGCGACCCGGACGAGCGGCGGCGGCTTCAGCCGCGCCAGCGCATCGGCCGTCAGCAGCGCGAAGGCGAAGCTCGCCAGCCAGAAGCCGGAGGCCGGCGAAACGCGGGCATAGGTGTTTTCCGGCGGGGTCAGATGCCCGGCGGAAAGACCGATGAGGACGGCAAGGACGCACAGCGCCGCAAGGCCGAGCACCAGCCGCAGCATGGTCGGCGTCTTCAGCACGATAAGGACGATGGAAACGGCGACGAAGACAAGCAGCGCCATACCGAGACCGGAGGGCAGCGCGTCGAGGATCGGCCGCGCCTCGCCCGGCACGATACGGTTGGCCCGGAAATTGGCGAACGGCGCCAGATACGCGCCGTAGGCCAGCAATGCGGCGATCACCACGCCCAGCTTGTCGATCCGCAACGTCATGAACGCCTTTCGGGGAAAGGCCCTCCGCCGGACGGGCGGAGGGCCGGGACGGCTTACTTGATGAAGCCGTTCTTCTTCAGGAAGTCCTCGGCGACGGCCTTGGCCGGCTCGCCGCCGACCTGGACGCGGCCATTGAGGTCCTGCAGCGTGACGAGGTCGAGCTTTTCGAAGACCGGCTTCAGGATCTCCTCGATCTGCGGATTGGCCTTCAATACCGCCTCGCGGATGATCGGCGACGGCTGGTAGACCGGCTGCACGCCCTTGTCGTCTTCCAGAACGACGAGGCCCGACGGCGCGATGCCGCCATCCGTGCCATAGACCATGGCGGCGTTCGCGCCGTTCGTCTGGTTGGCGGCGGCGGCGATGGTCGCGGCCGTGTCGCCGCCCGAAAGCGTGATGAGCTGTTCCGGCTTCAGGGTGAAGCTGTAGGTCGTCTGGAACGCGGGAAGCGCGGCCGCCGAGTTCACGAATTCGGAGGAGGCGGCGAGCACCACCTGACCGCCGCCGGAAACATACTTGCCGAAGTCCGAAAGCGTCGCGAGCTTGTTCTGCTCGGCGACATCCTTGCGTAGCGCAATCGCCCAGGTGTTGTTGGCCGGCGACGGCGTCAGCCAGACTATCTTGTTGGCGTCGAAATCGAGCGTCTTGGCAAGCTCATAGGCCTTGGTCGCATCCTTCCAGGCCGGGTCGTCGGCCTTTTCGAAGAAGAAGGCGGCGTTGCCGGTATATTCCGGATAGATGTCGATCTCGCCGGCGATGAGCGCCTTGCGCACGACCGGCGTCGCGCCGAGCTGCACGCGGTCGGTGGTCTTGACGCCGTTGGCGTTCAATACGGACAGGATGATGTTGCCGAGCACCCCGCCCTCCGTGTCGATCTTCGAGGAGACGACGACCTGGGCCTGGGCGGCGCCGGCTGCAAGGCCAAGGGCCAGAGCTGCTCCGAGGAATTTGACGACTGGGCGCATGAGATAACCTTTCGTTCTGTGCGGGAACCCGTGGCGGCATTTTCACCACGTTTGGGAAGGCCCGTCCTGGCAAAGCGTTTCATATATGGCAGGCAATCGCAAAAAATAGACCGCGCCGGCGACAGAACGCGTGCGGTTTGTTGCTCCCTTCAAAGCGCTTTCGAGATTGCGCGAAGAGCGCGGGCTTGGCAATAGAAACGCATTGCAATTGCCGACCGCATCCGACACTCTCGCAATCGGCCCTCTCTCGTTTTCCGTTCCGCATTCCATCATTCGCCGGGGACAATCACGGGCCGATGTCCGGCGCAGATTATCGCGAGGGGACAATGGGCATCTACAGTCTTGCATTGTTGATCGGCGTAGTGGCGGGCCTGCGGGCGATGACGGCGCCGGCCGCCGTCAGCATCGGAGCCGCGCTCGGCTGGCTGCCGGTTTCCGGCACCTGGGCCGCCTTCCTGGCCTATCGCTTCACGCCTTGGATCTTCGGCGCGCTGGCGCTCATCGAATTCGTCACCGACCAGCTTCCCGGAACGCCGAGCCGCAAGGTGCCGCAGCAGTTCGGCGCCCGCCTCGTCAGCGGCGGCTTCTGCGGCGCCGTCATCGGCACCGTCGGCGGCTCGCTTGCCGGCGGCTTCCTCGCGGGCGTCGTCGGCGCGGTGATCGGCACGCTCGGTGGCTACGAAGCGCGCAAACGCCTGGTCGCGGCCATCGGCGGCAAGGACCTGCCCATCGCCCTGTTGGAAGACGCGGTCGCCGTGCTGCTCGCCCTCTTCGTCGTCTCGCGGGTCGTCTGATGCGCAGGTTCGACGCCATCGTCATCGGCGCGGGGCAGGCCGGCCCTTCACTCGCCGCCCGGCTGACGGCCACCGGCAGGAAGGTCGCCCTCATCGAGCGCAAGCATGTGGGCGGCACCTGCGTCAACACCGGCTGCATGCCGACCAAGGCCATGGTCGCCAGCGCCTATGCCGCCCATCTGGCCCGTCGCGGAGCCGAGTACGGCGTGGTGACGGGCGACATCGCCATCGATTTTGCAAGGGTGATGGCGCGCAAGGACAAGGTTCGCTTCGATGCCCGCAAGAGCAACGAGGACTGGCTGGAGGGCATGGAGGGCCTCACCTTCATCCGTGGCCATGCCCGTTTCGAGAGCCCGACGGAAATCCGCGTCGGCGACGAAATCCTGTCGGCGCGGCAGTTTTTCCTCAATGTCGGCGGGCGGGCCGTGACGCCGGATTTTCCGGGCGTCGCAGACGTGCCGTATCTCGACAACGTGTCGATGATGGACCTGACCGAGGTGCCCGAGCACCTGATCGTCGTCGGTGGCAGCTATATCGGGCTGGAATTCGCCCAGATGTTCCGCCGCTTCGGCTCCCGGGTGACGGTGGTCGAGAAGGGGCCGCGGCTGATCGCGCGGGAAGACGAGGACATCAGCGCCGCGGTGCGCGATATCCTGGAGCGCGAAGGCATCGCCATTCGCACCGGCGCGCAATGCATCCGCTTCGTCAGGAGCGGCGGCGGCATAGGGGTGGGCGTCGACTGCGCGGAGGGCGCGCCGGAAATCGCCGGCTCTCACATCCTGCTCGCCACCGGGCGGCGGCCGAACACGGACGATCTCGGCCTCGACAGGGCTGGCATCGCGGTGGACCAGCGCGGCTACATCACCGTCGACGAGCGGCTGGAAACCAATGTGCCCGGCATCTTCGCCCTCGGCGACTGCAACGGACGCGGCGCCTTCACGCATACATCCTACAACGACTTCGAGATCGTCGCCGCGAACCTTCTCGACAACGAGCCGCGCCGGGTGAGCGACCGTATCCAGACCTATGCGCTCTATATCGACCCGCCGCTCGGCCGCGCCGGCATGAGCGAAACGGAAGCGCGCAGGACCGGCCGCAAGCTGCTGATCGGCACGCGCCCCATGACGCGCGTCGGCCGCGCGAAGGAAAAGGGCGAAACGCTCGGTTTCATGAAGGTGATCGCCGATGCGGACACGCAGGAAATCCTCGGCGCCGCGATCCTCGGCACGGGCGGCGACGAGGCGGTGCAAAGCATTCTGGACGTGATGTATGCCGGCAGGCCCTACACGACCATCACCCACGCCATGCACATCCACCCGACCGTCTCGGAACTGATCCCGACCGTATTCGGCGAAATGCGGCCGGCGGAGTGAGCAGCGGGCGGCCTGCAACCTTAAGAACAGGCCTCCGTCTCGTCAGTAAATGTTAAGCTGCGTCTGCCATCGTCTGCCGGCAACCGCACCCGGATTCCCATCCGGCCAAGGCGCAAGTGCGCGCAGACGAACGGGCCCAGATGAACAATCGGCATGCACAGCTTTCGTTCCGGGGATTGGGGTACTACGCTCCCGCCATCGTCGTGGCCGTCGCCGTGCTGATCGCAGCTTTCCTCGCCGATGTGCAGAAGCGCCGGCTGGAGGAGGAGTATCTGCGCTCCTATACGACGGAACAGCTCGGCATCCTGCGCTCGCGGCTGCAGGGCAACATCCTCGGCAACATCAAGCTGGCGCAGGGCCTCGTCGCGACGGTCTCGACCGAGCCGCACATGTCGCAGGAGCGCTACGCCGCTCTCGCCAGCCGCATCTTCAGCGAGGACAACCAGCTTCGCAGCCTTGCCATCGCGCCGGACTTCGTCATCTCCCTGGTCTACCCCCTGAAGGGCAACGAGCGCAGCCTCGGCCTCGACTACCGCACGAACGACCGGCAGCGCGCCGCCGCCTTCCAGGTCCGCGAGCGCGACCGGATGATCGTCACCGGCCCCGTCGATCTCGTGCAGGGCGGGCGCGGCCTGATCGCGCGCTATCCGCTTCATGCCGGCGCGGACAACGCCTTCTTCGGCATCGCCTCGGCGGTGATCGACCTCGACACGCTGCTCAAGGGCAGCGGCTTCAAGGGCGACCTCAGGATCGCGGTTTCGATTTCCAGCCGCGCGCATGACGGCGGCGAGGCCAGGCCCGTCTTCCACACCGCAACGCCCGTCGACGCGGACCCCGTGGTCATGTCGATCGATATCGGCCACGAGGTCTGGACCATGTCGGCCGCGCCGCTGAAGGGCTGGCGCCAGCCGTCCGCCGATCTCGGCGTCTTCCGCACGGGCCTTGCGGCGCTTGCCGTCATCATCCTCGTGCCGATGTTCTGGGTCGGCTACCTGATGAAGGACCGCCACCGTCATATCCTTGCCCTGCAGGACCGGGAAGAGCGGCTCGAAACCGTCTCGCAGCGCCTCCAGCTTGCGCTCGACGCCTCGAGGGTCGGCGTCTTCGAATACGATCCGGGAACCGGCGCCCTTTCCTGGGATGCCGGCATGCGCACGCTCTACGGCGTCCCTACGACGCGGCAAATCTGCGGCTACGAGGACTGGCGCGGAGCCTTGCATCCCGACGATGTCGAGGAGGCCGAACGGCTCTTCGCCATCGCCATCGAGACGGAAAAGCCCTACATCACCGAATTCCGCGTGCTGACCGAAGGCGGCGGCATTCGCCATGTGCGCGCCCACGGCATGACCTATCGCACCGCATCGGGCGCCAAGCGCATCGTCGGCGCCAACTGGGACGTGACGAAGGACCTCCAGCTTCAGGACGAGCTGCTGAAGGCCAAGCTGACGGCCGAGGCGCAGAACCGGGCGCTGGAAGACGCCCGCCGCGCCATGGAGCACAACTCCCTGCACGACGCGCTGACGCGCCTGCCCAACCGCCGCTTCCTCGACCAGCAGCTCGCCCTTGCCGGTGATGGCGGCCGCCCGCTGACCCTGCTGCATATCGACCTCGACCGCTTCAAGGACATCAACGACACGCTGGGCCACGCTGCCGGCGACCAGGTGCTGAAACAGGCGGCCGGCGTGCTGCGCGCCCATGTGCCGGCGGAGGACTTCATCGCCCGCATCGGCGGCGACGAATTCGTGCTGCTCTCGCACCGCGACCCGTCCACCGCCGATTTTCCCGCCCTTTCCGCCCGCCTCGTCGAGGCGATCAGCGAACCGATGGCGATCGAAGGCCACGATTGCCGCATCGGGGCGAGCATCGGCATCGCCACGCGCAACGACGCGGAAGAATCCGCCGAGCAGCTTCTCGTCAATGCCGACATCGCGCTCTACGAGGCCAAGCGTCGCGGCCGCAACCGCGTCGAGGCCTTCAACGACGAGCTGCGCCAGCGCACGGTCGAGGTGAAGCGCCTCAGCGACGAAATCCTGCGCGGCCTCGAGCGCCAGGAATTCCGCCCCTTCTTCCAGCCCCAGTTCGACGCCGAGACGCTGGAGATCGTCGGCGTGGAGGCGCTGGCCCGCTGGGAGCACCCCACGCGCGGCTTTATCATGCCGGACACGTTCCTGCCGGTCGCCGAAAGCCTCAATGTGGTGGCGCAGATCGACGAGGCGATCCTCGATCAGGCGCTGTTCCAGATCGTTCGCTGGCAGGGCCAGGGCCTCGACGTTTCGCGTGTTTCCGTCAATGTTTCGTGCCAGAGGCTGCGTGACGAGAACCTCGTCGCCAAGCTGAAGGCGATGGCCATCCGGCCGGGCATGCTGACCTTCGAGCTTCTGGAATCCATCTCTTTCGATACGGCCGACGAGGGCCTGAAGCAGGCCATCGAGGAGATCAAGGCGCTCGGCATCGATATCGAGATCGACGATTTCGGCAGCGGCCATGCCTCCATCGTCAGCCTGCTGGAACTCTCGCCCAAACGGCTGAAGATCGACCGCCGGCTGGTGCAGCCGCTACTCGAATCGACCGCGCAGCAGGATCTCGTGCGGTCGATCATCGATATCGGCAAGATGCGCGACATCGAGATCGTCGCGGAAGGGGTCGAGACGATGGCGCATGCCGAGCTGCTGCGCCGCCTCGGCTGCCATATCCTGCAGGGCTATGCGCTGGCGCGGCCGATGCCGGCGGACGACGTGCTAGCCTTCGCCACGGCGCGCACCTGGCTGCCGGCCGGAAAACTCACGACGGCAAAAGCGAGCTGAGCACATCGGCGACGGCCCGGCCGTCATGATGGCCGCGCTGCCAGGGATCCTCGAACTCGCCGATCACCGCCTCCGCGCCGATGCGCGCGCAGGCCTCCTCCAGCGCCCCGTTGCCGAGATAGGCGAAGGCGCCCACGGTCTTTTCGAAGGGCAGGAGCTGGCGGTTCGCCAGCACATGGGTGAAGGGCCGCGCCCCCGCCCCACCGCGTTCCTGCCAGAGGCCGGCGGCGATATCGAGCATGCGCGCCAGATCGACCCCGCGCGTCTCCCGGCATTGCAGGATATTGCCGATGAAGACGCGGCGGGCATGCACATTGCGCGCGATGGCCGGCACGATGCCGTCCACGAGCAGATGCGGCAGCACGCTGGTGAAGAAGCTGCCGGGGCCGAACACGATGGCATCGGCGCTTTCCAGGCTTTCGAGCGCGGCGTCGTTGGCGGGCACGCCTCCGTCCCCCGCCGCAAGCTCGATCTGCCTTATGCCGATGCGGCCCGGCTCCTCCTCCAGCGTCGTCACACGATGCTGGCCCGTCACGTGCGTATCGTCGTTCAGCACGGCCGAAAGCGTGACCCCGGCGGCTTCCGTCGACGGCCAGACATGGCCTGCAATGTCGCAGAGCTTGCGGAAGACGAAGATGGCGGTGTTGATGTCGCCGTCATGGGCGAGATGTGCGCCGGTGAGGATGAAATTGCCGATGCTGCCGTTGCGGAAGTCGAAACCCGGCCCGATAGCCGCGCGGAAGATGCGCAGATAGTTGAGGATCGCGCCGCGCAGGCCCGGCTCCATGCGTTCGAGAAGCGGATGCCGTGCCTCGGCATAAAGCGCGAACTCGGCCTGCGCATCGGCCTCGCTGCCGCTGGTCAGGCGCGCATTGCAGACCTTCACCACATCGCCCGCCCGGCCCTCGCCATGCGCCATGGTCATCAGCGCCTGCCGGATATCGCCGACCGCCAGAACGCCGAGATTCTCGCGGATCACCTTGGAACTGCCGCCGCTGTCCCAGGCGGGCACGATGCGGGTCAGCCGCACCGGCTTGGATAGCAGCGCCAGATTGGTCGAGCGACAGGCGCTGCCGCCCGAGAAAAGCACGATATGCGGCAAGCGGCTTTCAGCCATCCGTCCTCCAGAATTCTCGCGGCTCACGGCCCCGCAATGCGGGCCGCGCCGATCAGCGTTCCTGTATAGTCCTCCCGGGCCGCGCTGGAAATGGCATCCATCGCGACCGGCGCAGACTCCCCCCGAAAATCCGCGGATGCGCGAAGCAGAGAAAAATATTTGCATTTGCGGGAGCAAATCGCAGTTTTCTGCCCATCGTTCCGCGCCGATTTCTGCGATTGATCGCCCATCGAACATGCAAGCCAGAAACGGAGTCCCAAGATGAACTGGTTGAAGACCCTCGCCGCCGCCGCCGCTCTCCAGGCGGCCGTTCTCGCCCCCGCCCATGCCGGCGAGAACCTTTCCGCCGTCAAGGCGGCCGGCGCGCTGAAGATCGGCACCGAAGGCACCTATGCGCCCTTCACCTACCATGATGCGGACGGCAAGCTGGTCGGCTTCGACGTGGAAATCGGCGAGGCGATCGCCAAGAAGCTCGGCGTGAAGGCCGAGTTCCTCGAAGGCAAGTGGGACGGCCTGATCGCCGGCCTCGACGCCAACCGCTACGACGCCGTGATCAACCAGGTCGGCATCACCGAGGCGCGCAAGCAGAAATACGACTTCTCCGAGCCCTACATCGCCTCCAAGGCCGTGCTGATCGTGCGCGCCGACGACGACAGCATCAAGGGCTTCGCCGACCTGAAGGGCAAGAAAGCCGCCCAGTCGCTGACCAGCAATTTCGGCAAGCTTGCTGAAGGGTCGGGCGCCGAACTCGTCGGCACCGACGGCTTCGACCAGTCGATCCAGCTCGTGCTGACCGGCCGCGCCGACGCGACCATCAACGACAGCCTGTCCTTCCTCGATTTCAAGAAGCACAAGCCCGACGCCAATGTGAAGATCGTCGCCGAACAGGAAAACGCCGACTATTCCGGCGTCATCATCCGCAAGGGCGAGCCGGAGCTTCTGGAAGCGATCAACAAGGCGCTCGTCGACATCAAGGCCGACGGCACCTATCAGGCGATCTCGGACAAGTATTTCGGCCAGGACGTTTCCAAGTAAGCCTGCCCGGCCAAGTCCTGCCGGGGCCGGCTTCGCGCCGGCCCTTTCCTCGCCTATAGATAGACTTGAGAACTGGCCGGGCCTCTTCCCGGCCAGCCGCATTTCGGAGGATGCTCCCCGTGCCGCCGTGGCTTCAACTGATGCTGGATTCGCTCGCCCCCCTGCTGTGGGCCGCGCTCGTCTTCACCATTCCGCTCACCCTCGCCTCCTTCGTGCTCGGCCTTGCGCTCGGCCTCGTCACCGCCGTCGTGCGGCTGTTCGGTCCGCGGCCCTTTTCCGCCATCGCGCGCTTCTATGTCTGGGTGATCCGCGGCACGCCGCTGCTGGTGCAGCTCTTCGTCATCTTCTACGGCCTGCCGAGCGTCGGCATCCTGCTCGATGCCTTCCCGGCGGCCCTCATCGGCTTCACGCTGAATGTCGGGGCCTATACGTCGGAGATCATCCGCGCCGTCATCGCCTCCGTGCCGCGCGGCCAGTGGGAAGCGGCCTATTCGATCGGCATGAGCTGGTCGCAGGCCATGCGCCGCACCATCCTGCCGCAGGCCGCGCGCGTCGCCGTGCCGCCTTTGTCCAATACCTTCATCTCACTGGTGAAGGATACCTCGCTCGCCGCCGCCGTCACCGTGCCGGAGCTGTTCCAGACCGCGCAGCGCATCGTCGCCACCACCTATGAGCCGCTGATCCTCTATATCGAGGCGGCACTGATCTATCTCGCGCTCAGTTCCGTTCTTTCGGCCCTTCAGGTGCGGCTGGAAAAACGCTTCTCCCGCTATGGCGGCTTCCTGGAGGCCCGCACATGATCGAACTTTCCCATATCGAAAAGCGCTTCGGCGACAACCACGTCCTGCGCGACATCAGCCTGCGGCTTGCCGAAGGCTCGGTGACGGCGCTGGTCGGGCCTTCCGGCGGCGGCAAGAGCACGCTGCTGCGCTGCATCAACCTGCTCGAAACGCCGACCTCCGGCACGATCCGGCTCGGCGGGGAAACCATCGATTTTACGCCCGGCCGCAAGGTCGGCTGGGATGCGATCCAGAAGCTGCGCCGCCAGACGGGCATGGTCTTCCAGAATTTCCAGCTCTTCCCGCACCAGACGGCCATCGCCAATGTGATGGAAGGCCTCGTCACCGTCTTGAAATGGCCGGCCGACAAGGCCCGCGCCCGCGCGCTCGAACTGCTCGAGAAGGTCGGCATGGCGCACAAGGCCGACGCCTGGCCCGCCACCCTTTCCGGCGGCCAGCAGCAGCGCGTCGCCATCGCCCGCGCGCTCGCCCCCTCGCCGCGCGTGCTTCTGTGCGACGAGCCGACCTCGGCGCTCGATCCGGAACTGGCCGAGGAAGTGGTCGAGGTGCTGAGCCGGCTTGCCCGCGAGGGCACCACGATGGTCATGGCGACGCACGACCTGCGCCTTGCCTCGCGCGTCGCCGACACCGTGGTTTTCCTCGATGGCGGCGTCGTCGTGGAACAGGGCCCGCCCCGCGCCGTCTTCTCCGCGCCGGAGCGCGAGCGCACGAAAAAATTCATCGCCTCGCTCAGCGCGCCGCACAGCTACGACATCTAGGATGCACCCCGCCACACGCTGAGGCGGCAGGGAATTCGGCCCCTCGGCAGTTGCATCGCACCGGCGATTCAAGCAAAATAAAGGGATATTCGCATCTCGCCATGCCCCGGCATGTCCAACAGGGGAGAAAGTCCCATGAACAAGAAAACACCGAACCCGATCGACGTTTTCGTCGGTTCCCGCGTCCGCCTGCGCCGCCTCATGGTGGGCATGAGCCAGGAAGCGCTTGCCGACCGTCTCGGCGTGACCTTCCAGCAGGTTCAGAAATACGAGAAGGGCACCAACCGCATCAGCGCCAGCCGTCTTCAGGCGATTTCCGACGTTTTCCGCGTGCCGCCGAGCTTCTTCTTCCAGGACGACGACAGCGCCCAGCCGGCCGCCGGCGCCGGCCATGAGACGGGCGACGTCTCCTCCTTCGTTTCCTCCAAGGAGGGCCTCGACCTCAACCGCGCCTTCCTGAAGATCGACGACGCCGGCGTCCGCAAGTCGATCATCGCGCTCGCCACCGCGCTGTCCAAGGCCGGAGCCAACGCCGCCGAGGCCGGCGACCGGGCCGAAAGCGCAGCGGAACTGCGGATCTGACGCAAAATGCCGGCACGGCTGCAGTCGTTCGGCCATCTGCGCCTGCTTGACGAGGGCGGCGGCGATATCGCCTTTCCCGAGAAGGCGCTCCTCATCCTCTGCTATCTGCACGCCCGCGGCCTGCCGGACATGTCCCGGGCCGACGCGGCGGGCCTTTTCTGGGACGATGCGAACACGGCGGCGGCCTATGCCAGCCTCCGGCAGACGGTATCGCGTGTGCAGAAGCGCCAGCGGGATCTCGGCCGGACCTATCTGACCTTCACCGAAACCGGCATCGTCCTCGGACCGGACCCCATCGAGAGCGATATCGATCTGGTCCGGGAAGGTGCCGGCCTGGAGGTCCTTGCCGACCTGCTCGGCGACGAATTCCTGAAACACGTCAAGCCGGGCCAGCCCGCGCTCGCGGGCTGGGTCGCGCTGCAACGCACCGCGCATGTCGCGCTTCTTCGCCGCATCCTGCTCCAGGAAACGGCACAGGGCGGCAACAGCGCGCGGCAGGCACGCTCGGCCGCCGCGCTTCGCCTGCTGGAAGCCAATCCCGAGGACGAGGAGGTGCGCGCCGTACTGACCGGCCAGCCGGCCGCCCCCACGGCGCTCGTATCCTTCCCCCAGGCAGAAGCCGACACCGGGCTTCCCATGGAAGCCATACTCCCGCGTCAAAGCCTGCCGCGCCTCCTGTTGCTGCCGCCAGCCGCCATCAACGCATCACGCATTGCCGCACGCTTTTCCGAAGCGCTGATCGAGGACGTCACAATCGGGCTTTGCGCCCTGCGTTCGATTTCGATCATCGCCCCGCATACCGCCGCGCAGATATCGCTCCAGGCGGACCGCGCCGCCACCTATGCGCGGCACAGGATCAGCTACATCCTGGAAACGCGCCTGCGCGACGACGGCGACCGGCACTCGCTCTTCGCCCAGCTCCTCTTCTTCGGCGGCGACGAGGTCATCTGGGCCGAGCGCTTTCCCCTGTCGGCCGAGGGGCTGGCGCGCTCGAGGCAGGTGATCGCCCGCCAGATCGCCGGCGCCATCGCAACCGAGATCGAGCGCAACGAACTGGTCCGCCGCGACTATGAGCGGGATGCCGACGCCTATCGCAGCTTCCTCATCGGCCAGGGACATCTCAAGAATCTCGACCTGCGCGACATCCGCCGCGCCCGCAAGAGCTTCCGCGACGCCCTGCAGGTGAGCGCCGGCTTCGCGCCCGCCATGAGCGGTCTTGCCCGCAGCTTTTTCCTCGAATGGCTGGTCACGGCGAGAGGCGATGGCGACCTGCTGAGCCAGGCCCAGCACCACGCCGAGACGGCCATCCGGGCCGACGAGCACCTGCCAACCGGCTATCGCGAACTCGGTGTGGTCAAGCTCTATGCCCGCCAATTCGACGAGAGCCTGGCCTATCTCGATCGCGCCGAGGCGCTAAGCCCGCACTACGCCAATGTGATCGCCAGCCATGCCGATACACTCGTGCAGGCGTCGCGGCCGGATATCGGCCTGGAGAAGATCAAGCACGCAATCGACCTCAACCCGCTGCCGCCCGACGAATATTTCTGGACAGCGGCCGGGGCCGCCTACGCGATCGGCAGATATGAGGAAGCGCTGGCCTATATTGCCCGGATGAAGGACAAGGAACCTGTCCACCGGCTATCGGCCGCATGCTGGGCCATGTTGGGCGATATCCGGAAGGCCCGCCTGTTCATGCGCCGCACCTATGAAAGCAATCCCAACTTCGATCTCGAAGCCTGGATGAAGATCATTCCCTTCAGGGAAGAGTGGCAGCGGCAGCATTATTACGAAGGCCTCAAGCGCGCCGGCTTCTGATGACCGGATTACATCGGAACAAGAGCTACTTTTACGTGCAATTACAATGGGAATTGGAAGCGCACCGAGACAGGCGCGCCGTAGCACATCCTCGCGGCGCTTCCGCCGGAAAATCCTGAGCGGCCGGGAATCCGGCATTCCACATCACACCCAACGGACCTGTCGCGGCAAGGCAACCGGCAACGCAGGAATCCGAGCAATTTCCCATTGCACGTGTGTCACGCTCAAGTCACGCGCGAAGCCGCGGAGTCACGCCTATATTGGAGCCGGGGCTAATGTTGTGGGGCACGAACTATGAAAATCGAAACCGACGATCGGGGCAAGGAACTGTTGGCATTGGCGCGTCTTGTCGCCTTCGCGCTGGAATCCGCGAAGTCGCTCGACGCCGAAGTCGTCGAATTCTGTCTGGACAAGGCGCTGCGGGCGGTGCTCGACCAGATCGACGACCCCGCGCGCATGACGCTGACGGCAAACGACATCACACTGATGAACCGGTCCCCCCTCTGCTGAGCACGGGGGCCTGACATTTTCCGCCGCCGGCTGCCGGAAACGGCAGCAAGGGCTTTCCTGCCGCCGCGACAACGGATAGCGGAAAGGCATGACAGCCAAGCCGGCATCCGGGCGGAGAACGATATGAGCGAGCGCACAGGCCGGCATAGGCCCGGCGGTAGCCGGGCCATGCGCGGATGAGCGCGCTTGCCGCCTATGGCGGCCTCTTCCTCGCCGCCTTCGCCGCCGCGACCATCCTGCCCGCCCAGTCGGAAGCCGTGCTCGCCGGCCTGCTGGCGGCGGGCAGCCACGCACCGGCCCTGCTGATCCTTATCGCCGGCACCGGCAATGTGCTCGGTTCGGTCGTCAACTGGCTGCTCGGGCGCGGCATCGAGCGCTTTCGCGGCGCGCGCTGGTTTCCCGTCAGCCAAAGACAGCTCGACCGGGCCGGGAGCTGGTATCGGAAATACGGCTGGTGGAGCCTGCTTTTGAGCTGGGTGCCGGTGATCGGCGATCCGCTGACGGTTGCGGCAGGCGTCATGCGCGAGCCGTTCGCCCGCTTCCTGCTCGTCGTTTCCATCGCCAAGTTCGGCCGTTACATCGTCCTTGCCGCCCTTGTCCTCTCCTGGACTTGAAATTTTTTCCGGCCGCGATGGAATGCGCGCCGCCCGGCTCTCGTATACTGGGGCATGAACGCAAAGACACCCGGCTTCAACGTGATCGGACAGCTTGCGGCGCTGAGGCGCTACGCCCTGTCGCTCGTCCGCAATCCGGACGAGGCCGAGGATCTGGTGCATGACGCGCTGGTGAAAGCCTATGAGCGGCAATCGACCTTCCGCACCGGCGCGAATGTGCGCAACTGGCTGATGTCGATCCTGCACAACGCCCATATCGACCGCCTGCGCCAGCGCCGCTCCCAGGAGCGCCGCCACGACGCGGCGGCCGAGATCGCCGAGACGGCGATTGCCGCCAACCAGGACCATTCGGTGCGCCTGACGCAGCTTCGCAACGCCTTCTTCGACCTGCCGGAAGAGCAGCGCGCAGCGCTGCATCTCGTCGCCATCGAGGAGCTTTCCTATCAGGAAGCGGCCGAAGCACTCGGCATTCCGGTCGGCACGCTGATGTCGCGCGTCGCCCGCGCCCGCCAGCGGCTGCGAACCTTCGAACAGGGCGGCAATGCCGCGCCCGTCACCCATCTCAAGATTGTCGGAGGCACCGGCGATGACAAGCAATGACCCCATCCTCGAAACCGACCTCAACGCCTATGTCGACGAGCAGCTGGCCGTCGGCCGGCGCATCGAGGTGGAGGCCTATCTTTCGGAGCGGCCGGACGTCGCCGCGCAGGTCATGCAGGACCTGCGCGTGCGCGACGAACTGCGGCTTGCGCTTGCCGACCACCGCACTGTGACGCGGCAGGAGACGCGGGAAGCCGCGCGCCTGCTGGAACGCTCGCTTTCGCGCCGCCGCATCTTCTCGCTCTTCCGCCGCGCCGCGACCATCGCGCTCTTCGTCGCGGCCGGCTGGACGGCCCATGCCGTGCTCGGCCCCTTCGGTGCGACGGAGGTCGTGGCCTCCACGCCGCCGCCGGCCTTCGTGGAAGAGGCCGTGCGCGCGCACCGCACCACGCTGCTGCGCGACAGCATGACCTCTCAGCCGGAAACCGAGACTTTCGACCCGGCCGAAATCCGCTCCGCGACGGCCATCGTGCTGCCGGACCTGCCGAAGGGATGGAGCGTCATCGACACGCAGGTCTTCCCCTCCGCCTATGGCCCGAGCGTCGAACTGGTGCTTGAACCCGTGAAGGGTGAGCGCCTGTCGCTCTTTGCCGTGCGGCCCGGCTCCTTCGCCGTGCAGCACGCCCTCGTCTTCCACGCCGACAATGCCCGTGCCGCCTACTGGCAGATCGGCGATGTCGCCTATGCGCTGGTGTCGGAAAGCCGCAAGGCCGACGACCTGGCGGACACCGCGCGGGACCTTTCCCGCACGCTCTACTGATCAACCGCTTCCAGACCGAAGGAGATTTCCATGGAACCCGTACAACAGCGTTTCGGCTACGGCGCGCAGGCGCAGTCGGCCGCCCTCTTCGACGAGGGCCTGCGCCAGCACATGCTGCGCGTCTACAACTACATGGGCGCCGGCCTCGTCATCACCGGCCTCATCGCCTTCATCGTCGGCTCGACGCCGGCCCTCTACGTGCCGATCTTCTCCTCGCCGCTGAAGTGGGTGGTGATGCTTGCGCCGCTCGCCTTCGTCTTCTTCTTCTCGTTCAAGATCCAGACGATGTCGGCCAGCACCGCGCAGATGACCTTCTGGGTCTTCTGCGCCGTCATGGGCCTGTCGCTCGCCTCGGTGTTCCTCGTCTTCACCGGCATGAGCATCGCCCGCACCTTCTTCATCGCCGCCACCATGTTCGGCGCGACGAGCCTCTACGGCTATGTGACGAAGCGTGACCTCTCCAAGTTCGGCTCGTTCCTGATGATGGGCCTCATCGGCGTCGTCATCGCCTCCATCGTCAACATCTTCCTCGGCTCCAGCGCCCTGCAGTTCGCCATCTCGGTGATCGGCATCGTCGTCTTCGTCGGTCTCACCGCCTGGGACACGCAGAACATCAAGGAGCAGTATGCGGAAAATATCGGCCACGAGTCGCAGCAGAAGATGGCCGTGTTCGGCGCGCTGTCGCTCTATCTCAACTTCGTCAACATCTTCCAGCTTCTGCTGAATTTCACGGGCGAACGCGAGTAGTTTTCGCAAGCGATTTCAAAGGGAACGGCGGGCAATATCCCGCCGTTTTCTTCTGTACGCATCGCAATAAAACGTAAGAATTCACTTACATAAATTACCCCCGTTGACAAATCTCCCCGCAGCGTCTTTGCTTGAGACATTCACCAGGGGGGTCCCGACAAGGGGCTGAGATACTGCTGGCTTTCGCAGCGCAGTGACCCGTTGAACCTGATCCAGTTCATACTGGCGTAGGGACGGTGCAAGCGCTGTGGCAGGCAATCCGCAACCCGGATTCCGTCTCCCGCGTTCTTCCATCATTCCGGCTCTAGGACTGGGTCTCCAAACGCAACTTGGAGCCTCACGATGAATATTGCCGCCCAGAAACTCACCCCCACCGTCACGACCGGGGCGCTTCCCGCCTCGCGGAAAATCCACATTCCCGGCGAACTGCACCCGGATATCCGCGTGCCGATGCGCGAGATCGCCCTGCACCCGACGTCGGGCGAACCGCCGGTCACGGTCTACGACGCCTCCGGCCCCTATACCGACCCCGCCCATGTCGTTTCCATCGAGGGCGGCCTGCCGCGTCTTCGCGAAAGCTGGGTCGCCGCCCGCGGCGATACGCAAGCCTATGAGGGCCGCCATATCCGCCCGGAGGACAACGGCTTTGCCACCGGCGAGCGGCTGACGCCGGAATTCCCGGTGCTGAGCCGCCCGCGCCGGGCGACCGACGGCAAGGCGGTGACGCAGCTCGCCTATGCCCGCGCCGGCATCGTCACGCCCGAGATGGAATTCATCGCCATCCGCGAAAACCTCGGCCGCAAGGCCGCGCAGGAAGCCCTTGCCCGCGACGGCGAAAGTTTTGGCGCGCATATTCCGGACTTTGTCACGCCGGAATTCGTCCGGCAGGAAGTGGCGAGCGGCAGGGCGGTCATCCCAGCCAACATCAACCACCCGGAGGCCGAGCCGATGATCATCGGCCGGAACTTCCTCGTGAAGATCAACGCCAATATCGGCAATTCCGCCGTCACCTCCTCCATGGCGGAAGAGGTGGAGAAGATGGTCTGGGCGATCCGCTGGGGCGCCGATACGGTCATGGACCTGTCGACCGGCCGCAACATCCACAATATCCGCGAATGGATCATCCGCAATTCGCCGGTCCCCATCGGCACCGTGCCGCTCTACCAGGCGCTGGAGAAGGTGAACGGCATTGCCGAGGACCTGACCTGGGAGGTCTACCGCGACACGCTGATCGAGCAGGCGGAACAGGGCGTCGACTATTTCACCATCCATGCCGGCGTGCGGCTGCACTACATTCCGCTGACCGTGAACCGTGTCACGGGCATCGTCTCGCGCGGCGGCTCGATCATGGCCAAGTGGTGTCTGCACCATCACCGCGAGAGCTTCCTCTACGAGCATTTCGAGGAAATCTGCGATATCTGCCGCGCCTATGACGTCACCTTCTCGCTCGGTGACGGCCTGCGCCCCGGCTCGATTGCCGACGCCAACGACGCCGCGCAGTTCGCCGAACTCGAAACGCTCGGCGAGCTGACGCAGATCGCCTGGGCGAAGGATTGCCAGGTCATGATCGAAGGCCCCGGCCATGTGCCGATGCACAAGATCAAGGAGAACATGGACAAGCAGCTTGCAACCTGCGGCGAGGCCCCCTTCTACACGCTCGGCCCGCTGACGACGGACATCGCCCCCGGCTACGATCACATCACCTCGGGCATCGGCGCGGCGATGATCGGCTGGTTCGGCACGGCGATGCTCTGCTACGTCACGCCCAAGGAACATCTCGGCCTGCCCGACCGCAACGACGTGAAGGTCGGCGTCATCACCTACAAGATCGCCGCCCATGCAGCCGATCTCGCCAAGGGACATCCGGCGGCGAAGATTCGCGACGACGCGCTGTCGCGCGCCCGTTTCGAATTCCGCTGGGAGGATCAGTTCAACCTCTCGCTCGATCCGGAAACCGCCCGCGCCTTCCACGACGAGACCTTGCCCAAGGAGGCGCACAAGGTCGCGCATTTCTGCTCCATGTGCGGCCCGAAATTCTGCTCCATGCGCATCTCGCACGACATCCGCGCCGAAGCGCAGAAGGAGGGGCTGGAGGCCATGGCCGCGAAATTCCGTGAGGGCGGTGACCTCTACATGCCGCTGGCTGGAGAATGACCATGCGCATCCTCGTCAAGGGCGCCGGCGTCGCCGGCCTTGCCACCGCCTGGCAACTCTACCGCCATGGCTTCGATGTCACGATCACGGACCGCGCAGAAAGGGTGGCGAGCGGCGCGTCCGGCCTTGCCGGCGGCATGCTCGCCCCGTGGTGCGAGCGGGAAAGCGCCGAGGAGCCGGTGCTGACGCTCGGCCGCACGGCTGCCGACTGGTGGGAAGCAGCCCTGCCCGGCCATGTGCATCGCAAGGGCACGCTGATCGTCGCCGCCGGCCGCGACGCCGGCGAACTCGACCGCTTCGCCGGCCGGACAAGCGGCTGGGAATGGCTGGACGCGGAAAGCATCGCCGCGCTGGAACCGGACCTTTCGGGACGGTTCCAGAAGGCGCTGTTCTTCCGGCAGGAAGCCCATCTCGATCCGCGCCTCGCCCTTTCCGCCCTCGCCGCCGGGCTGGAGGAGGCGCGCATGCGCTTCCTTCTCGGCGTCAGGGACAAGGGCGGCTATGACAGGGTGATCGACTGCACCGGCGCGGCGCGTATCGGCCATCTGCCGATGCTTCGGGGCGTTCGCGGCGAAATGCTCACCCTCGAAACCGGCGAAATCCGCCTGTCCCGCCCCGTCCGCCTGCTGCATCCCCGCCACCCGCTCTACATCGTGCCGCGGGAGGGCAATCGCTTCATGGTCGGCGCGACCATGATCGAAAGCGACGACGACGGCCCCGTTACTGCCCGCTCGCTGATGGAACTGCTGAACGCCACCTATGCCCTGCACCCGGCCTTCGGCGAGGCTCGGCTTGTCGAGACCGGCGCGGGCCTGCGCCCCGCCTATCCCGACAACCTGCCGCGCGTGACGGAGGACGGCGACACCATCCATGTCAACGGCCTCTACCGCCACGGCTTCCTGCTCGCCCCCGCCATGGCGGGAGAGGTCGCCCGCATCCTCCTGCGCCAGCGGCAGCCGGAAAGGAAAGCCTCATGACCTTCATCATCAATGGCGAGGAACAGGAGGTCGCCGCCGCAACGCTCGCCGACCTGCTGGCCGCGCTCGACTATGACGGCGACTGGCTGGCGACGGCCGTCAACGGCGAACTGGTGCATCGCGAGGACCGCGACGCCTTCGCGCTCGGCGCGCGCGACCGCATCGAAATCCTTTCGCCCATGCAGGGAGGCTGACATGCTGAAACTTTACGACGTCGAAGTCGGCTGCCGCCTGCTGCTCGGCACCGCGCGCTATCCTTCCCCGGCCATTCTCGCGGATGCGGTGCGGCGCTCGAAGACGGAGATCGTCACGGTCTCGCTGCGCCGGGAAAGTGCGGGCGGCAAGGCGGGCGGCGCGTTCTTCGAGATGATCCGGGACCTCGGCGTGCGCATCCTGCCCAACACCGCCGGCTGCCACAGCGTCAAGGAAGCCGTGCTGACGGCGAAGATGGCGCGCGAGGTTTTCCGCACCGACTGGATCAAGCTGGAGGTGATCGGCCATCACGACACGCTCCAGCCCGACGTCTTCGGCCTCGTCGAGGCAGCCCGCATCCTCACCGGCGAGGGTTTCCAGGTCTTCCCCTATACAACCGACGACCTCGTCGTGGCGGAACGGCTGCTGGAGGCGGGATGCCGCGTGCTGATGCCCTGGTGCGCGCCGATCGGCTCGGCCATGGGGCCGATCAACCCGATGGCGCTGCGCACCTTCCGCACCCACTTCCCCGAAATCCCGCTGATCGTCGACGCAGGTATCGGCCGTCCCTCGCATACCGCAAGCGTCATGGAACTCGGCTACGACGCCGTGCTGCTCAACACCGCCGTCGCCGGGGCCGGCGACCCTGCCTCCATGGCGGAAGCCTTCGCCCATGCCATCGAGGCGGGCCGCATGGCGCACCGCGCCGTGCCATTGGAGCCGCGCGACATGGCCGTTCCCTCCACCCCCGTCATCGGAAAGGCCGTCTTTTCATGAAGCTCGATCCCTTCTATCTCATCGTCGACAGCGCCGGCTGGATCGAACGGCTCGTACCTCTCGGCGTGAAACTCGTGCAGCTTCGCATGAAGGACCTGCCGGAAGACCGGCTGCGCGCGGAAATCCGCCGGGCGAAAGCCGTCTGCGCCGAGCACGGCTGCCAGCTCATCGTCAACGATTACTGGCGGTTCGCCATCGAGGAGGGCTGCGACTTCGTGCATCTCGGGCAGGAGGACCTCGCCGTTGCCGATGTGCCGGCGATCCGCGCCGCCGGCATGAAGCTCGGCCTCTCCACCCATGACGAGACGGAGCTGGAAACGGCGCTCGCCGTAACGCCGGATTACGTGGCGCTCGGCCCCGTCTGGCCGACGATCCTGAAGAGGATGAAATGGGCCCCGCAGGGTGTCGAGCGACTGGGTATCTGGAAAGCGCGCATCGCCCCGCTTCCCCTCGTCGCCATCGGCGGCCTCAACCCGGAGCGCCTGCCGGCCGTCTTCGAGAACGGCGCGGATAGCGCCGCCGTCGTGACCGACATCACGTTGAACGCCGACCCCGAGGCGCGCACCCGCGAATGGATCTCCCATACGGCGCGCTGGCGATAGATCAGGCTTTCGGCGCGATCTTCCAGAGCCGCCAGGCATTCTCGGAGAAGACGCGCCGCTTGTCCTCAAGGCTGACGCCGGACAGCAACGCCTGGGTCGCGCCGATCCAGGTGGAAAGGCCACCGCCGAGCGTGCAGACCGGCCAGTCGCTGCCCCAGACCATGCGCTCGAAGCCGAAACATGCCGCGACATGGCCGAAATATGGCTTCAGGTCCTCCAGCGTCCAGTCGTCCGCGCCATAGGCGGGAATGCCGGACAGCTTGACCGTGACATTCGGCCGGCGGGCGATCTCCGCAACCGGCCCCTTCCACAAGTCGAAGCCGCCGCCCTTGATATCCGGCACGCCGCAATGGTCGAGCACGAAGGAAACATCGGGAGCAAGATCGGCGAGCGCAATCGCCTTCCCGATCTGGTGCGGCAGAACGCAGAGGTCGAAATTGAGGCCGGTGCCGGCCAGTCGGCTGATATTCTCCCGGAACAGCGCGCCTTCGGAAACATCGTCCGGCACCACATGCAGGACGCGACGGAAGCCGCACACGAAAGGATCGGCGAGCACCCGCTCCAGATAGGCGGGAAAATCCGGCTCTTCCGGCCGGCAGGCGGCAATGGCCCCGACGAGCAGGCTCCCCGCTTCCCCGGCCAGCGCCTCGACCATCGCCGTCTCTCGCGCAATATCCGCCTCCGCGACATCCACTTCCATATGCAGCGCCGCGACGATGCCGAGCCGGCGCGCCTCCCGCGCATAGGCCGCATGGGTGAAATCGGCGTCGAGCGGCGGGACATTCGCCAGCCAGGGATAGGACAGCCGGTCCCGGTAGATGAGGTGCAGATGCGTATCGACGATCATGGTGCGTCCTCGCTGGTGAAGCCCGCGCCGGTCATGTCCGAGAGCCGGGCCGTCGCTTCGACGACGAGCCGGGTGGTCGCGGCAATATCGGGGGCCGTGGGTGCGTTGATCAGCGTGATATAGGGCACGGTCAGCGCTGCGATGGCGGTGCCGTCGGCCCCGAGCACCGGGGCGGACAGGTTGACGACGCCCGCCGTCTGGGCGCTCGGCATCGTCTCGTAGCCACGGGCGCGGATGAGATCGAGACGGGCCAGGAATTCCGGCGTCACCCGCCCGTCCGCATCGCCATCGCCGAGATGTTCGGCGATCATGCGCGCGCGCTCAGGCGGTGCGCGGAACGCCAGAAGCACATGGCCCGAGCCGGTGTCGAATAGGCCGATGCGCGAGCCGACGCGGATGGAAATGCCCCAGTAGCCCGGCGCTTCCTGCTGGGCGATGACCACCGGGTTACCGCGGTCGAAGACGACGAGCTGGTTCGCCTGCCGGGACGCCTCGGCAAGCTCGCGCATCACCGGCACCGCGAAGGAGGCGAGACGGCGCGGCGGGGCGTGAAGCTGGGCGAGGCCGAAGAGTTTCAGCGTCAGCGAGAAACGGTCGCCATCGATGCGGGTGACATAGCCGCGCCTCACGAGGCGGTCGAGCATGCGGTAGAACTCGTTCGGGCTGCGGCCGAGCCGCTTGGCGATCTCGGCCTGCGTGAGACCGCCATCCACCCCGGCCAGAAGCTCCAGGATATCCAGCCCCTTGTCGAGCGCCGGCGCGCGGTAGCGATCGTTGTCCTCGTCCGACACGGCTTCTCCCTCGAAATCGGTAGCTTCGATGCGGCAAGCCCCGAACAGGATTGGGCTTGACGAAACGGCCTGATTGACCTGTATATAAATGATCTACTTATTAATGAGCAATAGCCATATCGTCAGGGGACCCCATGACCAGGATCACCAGCCTCCGCTCGATAGACCTGCGCTTCCCCACCTCGCAGAAGCTGGACGGCTCGGACGCGATGAACCCCGACCCGGACTATTCGGCCGCCTATGTCGTGCTCGGCACGGATACGGCGGGGCTGGAGGGCCATGGCCTCACCTTCACCATCGGCCGCGGCAACGAGATCTGCTGCGCGGCCATCGACGCGATGAAGCACCTCGTCGTCGGCCTCGACCTCGACTGGATCCGCGAGAATCCCGGCCGCTTCTGGCGGCATGTGACGAGCGACAGCCAGCTCCGCTGGATCGGCCCGGACAAGGGCGCGATGCACCTCGCCACCGGCGCGGTGGTCAATGCCGTCTGGGATCTGCTGGCCAAGCAGGCCGGAAAGCCCGTCTGGCGTCTCGTCGCGGAGATGAGCGCGGAGGACATCCTTTCCATCGTCGACTTCCGCTACCTGACGGATGCGCTGACGCCCGAGGAGGCGCTGGCCATCCTGAAGAAAGCGGAGGCCGGCAAGGCGGAGCGCATCGCAACGCTCGAGGCGGAAGGTTATGCCTGCTACACGACCTCGGCCGGCTGGCTCGGCTATGACGACGAGAAGCTGCGGCGGCTCTGCCGGGAGGCGGTCGCGGAAGGTTTCACCCATATCAAGATGAAGGTCGGCCGCGACCTGGAGGACGACAAGCGCCGCCTGCGCATCACCCGCGAGGAGATCGGCGACGAGCGCTTCCTGATGATCGACGCCAATCAGGTCTGGGAGGTCGGGCAAGCCATCGACTGGGTGAAGGAATTGCAGCCCTACAGGCCCTTCTTCATCGAGGAGCCGACCAGCCCCGACGACATTGCCGGCCACAAGGCGATCCGCGAGGCGATCCATCCGGTGAAGGTCGCGACCGGGGAAATGTGCCAGAACCGCATCGTCTTCAAGCAGATGATCGCCGGCGGCGCCATCGATATCGTGCAGATCGACAGTTGCCGCATGGGCGGCCTCAACGAGGTGCTGGCCGTGCTGCTGATGGCGGCGAAGTACGGCCTGCCCGTCTGGCCCCATGCCGGCGGCGTCGGGCTTTGCGAATATGTGCAGCACCTGTCGATGATCGACTATGTCGCCGTCTCGGGCACGAAGGACGGCCGGGTGATCGAATATGTCGACCACCTGCACGAACATTTCCTCGATCCCTGCCGCATTGAGAACGCCGCCTACATGCCGCCGGTGCGGCCCGGCTTCTCCATCGAGATGAAGCCGGAATCGATTGCGGCCTATACGTTCCGCCCCTAGGAAAACGGGCGGCGCACTTTCAAATCCTGGACCGGACTGCTAGTTTCGCGGCTCCAACACAGGAGAATTCCCATGAAAATCAGCGCCCGCAACCGCCTCAAGGGCAAGATCGTCGAAGTCATCCTCGGCGCGACGACCGCCCATGTCCGCATCGATGTCGGTGGCGGCTCGATCATCACCGCCGCGATCACCAACGAAGCGGTGAACGAGCTAGGCCTTGCCGCCGGGCAGGAAGCCTATGCCGTCGTCAAGGCGTCCGACGTGATGGTCGCCATCGACGATTAACCGTCGATCTTCTTGCACATATGCACCTGGCCGGTCTCGAAATCGCCCGGCTGGGGCGGCGCAATCGGCTTGAAGAGCGTCCGATCCGGCTTCAGGTCGATCAGCGGCGTGCCGTCGAGGCAATCGAGGCCGCGCACGAAGAGGCGATTGCCCTCGATCTTTTCCAGAGCGACGATGGACGTGCCGATCGGGTTGGGCCTGACGGGCGAGCGGATGGAGAAGGTGCCATGCACCTCGCCGTTCGAGGCCGGACTTTGCAGCACGAGGTCGCGGCGCGACTGGTGCAGCCAGTAGAGCACTTCCAATCGCTCGAAACGTTCGACGCCCTTCAGCGCCGCCACCCATGGCTCGAATATCTCGATGGTGCAGACCGGCCCGTCCGGGCGGCCCTGCCGGGGCGTTTCCAGACGCGAGGTCCAGGGCGTCGAAATCCGCCCGATGAAGACGAGCGCGGCATCCTCCGCCTGCGGCGGCGCAATCGCCACCTCGTTGTCACGGATTTCATTCAGCCGGACCATGCCCATCTCCATCGCTATATTCCACTGGATACGACGATAACGGCCGGAGGATGCTTTTGAAAGATGCAAATCTCACCGGCGACAGGCGACGGCCTATTCCTCGCCGCCGCCCTTGCCGTCGAGCTTGAGGGCGGCAAGCTCCTCCAGCATGTCGAGAAGCGCATCGACCCGCTGCGTCCCGAAGCGTGCATCGATATCCGCATAGACACGGCGGGAATCCGGCATCACCTCGTCGATCACCGCCTGTCCGGCCGGGGCGAGTTGCAGCAGCACGCGGCGGCCGTCGTCCTTGTCCTTGTGCCGCAGGATCAGGCCCCGCTCCTCCAGCGAGCGCAGCATGCGCGTCAGGCTCGGCGCAAGGATGAAGGCCTTTTCCGCAAGCTCCGATGCATCGAGCGTACCGGCCTCCGCCAGGACGCGCAGCACCCGCCATTGCTGCTCGGTGACGTCATGGTCGGCGAGGATCGGCCGGAAATGGCTCATCACCGCCTCGCGCGCCTTCAAGAGGCCGATTGCCAGCGAGCGCCGGCGTTCACGCGGGGACCCGTCGTTCGTCTTGTCGGGATTGTCCATGTCCGAAGGCGCACCGTTCATCGTCCTGCCTCTATCCGCGATTTTCCCGGCCCGCGCAATGGAAAGCCGGGAAGAACGGTTCGCCTGTCGCCGCCGGCATGCTAGCGTCCACGCCGCAAACAGTCTCTCGAAAGCGCAGCACGCCATGACAGCCGAAAACGCCCCGCCCGCACACACCTACATCTTCGCCCCGCCCGCCGTTCCCGCCCTGCCGGTCAAGGGCATGTCCGCGCTCTTTCCGGTGCATCGCATCTATTGCGTCGGCCGCAACTTCGCCGACCACGCCATCGAGATGGGGCACGACCCGGTGCGCGAGCCGCCCTTCTTCTTCCAGAAGAACCCGGATACGCTCACCGCGCCCGAAAACGGCTTTCCCTATCCGCCCGCAACCAGCGACGTGCATCACGAGGTCGAGCTGGTCGTGGCGCTGAAAAGCGGCGGCAGCGACATCGCGGCGGAAAACGCGCTCGACTGCGTCTACGGCTATGCCGTCGGGCTGGACATGACGCGCCGCGACCTGCAGGCCGAAGCCAAGAAGCACGGCCGCCCCTGGGAGATCGCCAAGGCCTTCGAGCATTCCGCCCCCTGCGGGCCGATCCACCCCGTCGCCAAGATCGGCCATCCGGCGCGCGGCGCGATCCGGCTTGCCGTCAACGGCGCGGTGCGGCAGGACGGCGACCTCGGCCAGATGATCTGGAAGGTGCCAGAGATGCTCGCCCACCTCTCCCGTCTCTTCGTTCTCGCACCGGGCGACCTCATCTTCGCCGGCACGCCCGCGGGCGTCGGCGCGATCCGGAAAGGCGACGTGATGGAGGCCCATATCGACGGGCTGGACGGCATCGCCGTGACGGTCGTCTGACGGGGCCATCCCTGCGACAGGACGCCACGCACATTCCCCGCCTTGTTTGATCAATGTCAAAGAAGGAAGCCCTTCGCGAGCCTACTCCTTTGTGCATGAACGATTGACGTTCGTCAGAAGGAGAATTCCAGTGCGTACCATGGCAAAGAGCATCGTCGGCGCGGCAGCAGTCATTCTGGCCCTCGCGCTTCCGGCAGCGGCGGCGGATTTTGAAGTGCATATGCTGAACAAGGGCGCCGAAGGCGCCATGGTGTTCGAGCCGGCCTTCGTGAAGGTCGCCCCCGGCGATACGGTCACCTTCATCCCCACCGACAAGGGTCACAATGTCGAGACGATCAAGGACATGATCCCCGAGGGCGCGGAAGCCTTCAAGAGCAAGATGAACGAGACCTACAAGGTCACCTTCGACAAGGCCGGCGCCTATGGCGTGAAATGCACGCCGCATGTCGGCATGGGCATGGTGGGTGTTGTCATCGTCGGCGATGCGCCGGCGAACCTCGATGCCGTCAAGACCGGCAAGCTGCCGAAGAAGGCACGCGAGCGTCTGGATGCCGCCATCGCGGCAGCCGGTCTCTGATACGCAATACGTCCTTACGGGGCGGGGGCCGGAAACCCGGGGCGGAGCGATCCGCTCCGGGTTTTCTTCGTCAATCCGCCCATTCGGGATCGGTGGTGAAGGCGATGGTCAGCCAGCGGTCCGGGCCCTCGTCACCGATGGCGATGCCGACCTCGTCGCGGATCGCATCCCAATCCTGCAATTTGCGCGCCGGGAGATCCGCCGGCACGATGAAGAAAAGCTCGATCTGCCGGCCGCGGCCGACGCGGGCGACATAGGCCCGGTAGGAAAGGAAGCCGTGCCGCTCGACGATGGTTTCCGCCACGGCGTCGACATGGCTCTTCAGGTCGGCCGGGGTGACGAGCAGGATATCGGCAAGCGCCTGCCGGATCGTGCCGGCCGGAATGGGGATGATGACGAGGCAGACGAGCGCCAGCGCGACCGGGTCGATATAGGGCGACATCCATTCGTGCTTGGTGCCCTGGATCAGCGCACCGCCGATAAAGGCGACGAGCAGGGCGCCGGTAAGACCGGAGGACATGATCCAGGACTTGACGTCGAGCGCGACGAATTCCGACTTGATGGTGCGGTTCGCCCGCGCGCTGACGATGGCCATGGTGATCGTGATCGCAAGCGTCACGACGGAATAGGTGATCGCCGCGCCGAAATCGAACAGCCGCCCGCCGTTCATGATACTGCTGACGGCGTTGATCAGCGCATAGGTCGCCGCGCCGGTGAGCAGGATGCCGTTGAGGCCCAGCACCATCGGCTCCAGATGCCAGAAACCCATGGTGAAATGCTTGACGAGCGGGTTCTTCCCGTCGGTCGCCGAGGAGGCGATGAGGTTCGAGACCACGAGCGCCAGAACCGTCATCGACGCATCCGTCATCGCATAGATACCGTCGAAGACGATGGCGAAGGAACCGGAGAGAATACCGAACAGAATGCCGACGCCCGCCAGGAGGATGGTGACGGCGATGGAGACGCGCAGCAGCCCCTGTTCCGTTTTCATCATGAGACAGCCCCTTTGTCGATCGAGAAGGCGCCCGTTATAGCGGCCCGCCGCACCGAATTCCATCTTCTGCATGGTACGGATTTACACATTTAATTTTCTAATGGTGCGGTCGCCTGTTAATTTCATCCGCACACGCTCACGGGATGGCCCATGCTGAAACTTGCCCTGCTTTCGACCTGGCTTCTCCTTGCGCTGCCCTCCCTTCCCCTCCTTGCCGCCGAGCATACGATGACCCAGTTGCACAAGGCCGCCGCTGCCGGCGACACCGCCGCCATCCGGGCCTTGCTCGCCGGGGGCGCGGACATCGAGGCGCGGGACGCCAGCGGCGCGACCGCGCTGCTCGTCGCCACCCATGCCAACAAGGTGGAAGCGGCCCGCGCGCTGATCGAAGCGGGCGCGAATGTCAACGCCAAGGACGATATCCAGGACAGCCCCTATCTCTATGCCGGCGCGCGCGGCCATCTCGATATCCTCAAGCTGACGCTCGCCCATGGCGCGGACCTCAAAAGCATCAACCGCTATGGCGGCACCTCGCTGATCCCGGCCTCCGAGCGCGGCCTTGTCGAGACGGTGGACACGCTGATCAAGGCGGGCGTCGCCATCGACCATGTCAACCGGCTCGGCTGGACTGCGCTTCTGGAGGCGATCATCCTCGGCGACGGGGGCAAGCGTCATCAGCAGATCGTCGGCCTTCTGATCGCGGCCGGCGCCAATGTGAACCTCGCCGACAATGACGGCGTGACGCCGCTGCGCCATGCCCGCGACCGCGGCTTCGACGAAATCGCCGCCCTGCTCGAAAAGGCAGGGGCGAAATGAATAACGGAAACACTCAAGACAAAGGGCCTGAGACGATGCAAAGAAGCTACTACTCCTCCCTCGGCGGCCACCCGCCGCAGACCGACCTGCTGACCGGCCGCGCCGTTTTCACGGAGGCCTATGCGGTGCTCCCCAAGGGCACGATGCAGGACATCGTCACCAGCTTCCTGCCCTTCTGGGACAACACGCGCTGCTGGGTCATCGCCCGCCCGCTTTCTGGCTTTTCCGAGACCTTCTCGCAATATGTCATGGAAGTCGCCCCCGGCGGCGGCAGCGACCGGCCGGAGCAGGACCCGGAGGCCGAGGGCGTTCTCTTCGTCGTCGACGGCGAAGTGGAGCTGACGCTGCCGGCCGGCAAGCACACGCTGACGCCGGGCGGCTACGCCTTCCTGCCGCCGGGCCTGAAGTGGTCGCTGCGCAACCGCTCGGGCGCCCATGCCCGCTTCCACTGGATCCGCAAGGCCTATGAGGCCGTGGACGGTCTCGACCATCCCGAGCCGCTGATCCTCAATGAGAAGGACATCACCCCCTCCGTCACGCCCGATACGGACGGCGGCTGGGCGACGACCCGCTTCGTCGACCCGAACGACCTTCGCCACGACATGCATGTGACCATCGTCACGCTGATGCCCGGCGCCGTCATTCCCTTCGCCGAGACCCACGTCATGGAACACGGCCTCTACGTGCTGCAGGGCAAGGCCGTCTACCGTCTCAACCAGGACTGGGTGGAAGTGGAAGCCGGCGACTTCATGTGGCTGCGCGCCTTCTGCCCGCAGGCCTGCTATGCCGGCGGCCCCGGCCCGTTCCGCTACCTGCTCTACAAGGACGTCAACCGTCACATGGCGCTGAGGCCCTTCGGCGCACGTCGCTGAGCGGATCGGTTGCTCACCACGAAACCCGCGCCCCACCGGCGCGGGTTTTTTGTTGTCGATTGGGCCTATCCGGCTACCGGCATCGCCACCGGATAGGAGCGAGGGTCGAAGCGCAGATAAAGCAGCGCCGTCACCAGCACGCAGCCGAGATGCAGATACCAGCCGGCCGCAAAGCCGCCCGTCCAGTCGTGCAGCACCGCCATCGCATAGGGGCCGATGGCCGCGATGAGGAACCCGCCGCCCTGCATCAGCGCGGCGAGCGCGCCGGCCTGCTCGGGGCTCGGCAGATGATCGAGCGCAGTGACGATGGCGAGCGCGAAGCTGCCGCCGAGACCCGCCCCGCAAAGCCCCGCCCAGAGCGCCGGCGCCAGCTCGGGAAAGCGCGCGAGACCGAAGAAGCCGATAATCTGGAAAGCGATGGTCAGCCAGAGCCAGCGGCGGCGGTCGACATTGCCGCGGGCGAGGAACGGCAGACCCAGCGCCGCGGCGGCCTGACAGGCCGCCATGACAGCAACGAGGCCGCTGCCGTCCGCGCTCGTCCAGCCCTGCGCCTGATAATAGGGCGCAAGCCAGGCGATCATCGAGCTGTAGCCGGCATTGATCAGGCCGAAGGCCGCCATCAGCGCCCAGGTGCGCGGACGCCGCAGCAGCCGGCGGGTGAGCGTGCCGTCCGGCTTCTTCGCCTCGACGTCGGACAGGATGCGCCAGGCGGCGGCCAGCGCCAGAGCCACCGGCAGGGCCAGCCAGGCGAGCGCCGCCCGCCAGCCGAAGCCGGCATGCACGAGCACCGGCATCAGCCGCGCCCCGAAGGCCCCGCCGGCCATGATGACGGCGGAGTAAAGCCCCGTGACGACCGGCACGCTGGTCGGGAACCGCGCCTTGATGATGCCGGGAAAGGCGGCCTGGATGAAGGCGACGCCGATGCCGCAGAGCGCCGCCGTCGCGATCAGCGTCAGCCCGTCATGGGCGAAGAGACGCAGCGCCGAGCCGGCGAGCAGGATGGCGAGCGCGGCAAGCAGGCCGCGCCGCGTGCCGGTGCGCACCTGCAGGCCGGGCGCCACGAAGGCGCCAACCCCCATCAGGAACATCGGCAGCAGCGTCAGCATGGCGATCCCGCCATAACCGAGGCCTGTATCGGCGACGATCTCGGCGAGAATGGGCGCCGGCGCGGCGATGAAGGGCCGGAGATTGAGGCCGACCAGAACGACCAGTGCGAGCATTGCCCAATCGCGGCCGGGGCGCATATCCGTCATCATGCTTCTCTCGTGCTGAAAATACCTGTCCGCGCGGGCATGACGGCCCGGCGATCATGCGCCTATGGCTATCACTCGCTTGAATCATGCGCAAATTAGATGTTTAGATAGCCATCATTCTGAATCTGGATGGAGGGATCGTGCTCGACCCGCGCCTGCTCCGGGCCTTCGTGGCGATTGCCGACGCCGGCAGCTTCACCGCCGCCGCCGACCGCCTGCACATGACCCAATCGACCATGAGCCAGCAGATCGCCCGTCTTGAGGATGCGATCGGCCGCGCGCTGGTGGACCGCGCCGCCCGCCCGGTGCGCCTGACGGTGACCGGGGAACGCCTGCTCGGCCACGCCCGGCGCATCCTCGCCCTGCAGGACGAGGCGCTGACGCTGGTGGCGGAAACCTCCGGCACCACCTCGGTCCGGATCGGCATGCCAGACGACATCGCGACCCCGGAAATGGCCCGGGCCTTCGCCGCCTTCACCCGGCGTCACAAGGAGGCCCGCCTCGACGTCACCACCGGCCTGCGCTCCGATCTTGCCCGCCGCTACCGCTCCGGCGAACTCGATATCGTGGTGCTGAAGGAGGATGCGCCGGGAGAGGACAGCCTGGCGAGCTTCGAGGAGCCGATCGCCTGGTTCGCCGCGCCCGGCGCGGCCGGAAGCCTGCCCGACCCGGTGCCGCTCGTTACCTTCCCGCCCGGCGGGCTTTATCGCGACGCCATGTTCGAGCGGCTGGAGCGCGAGCGCCGCCGCTGGTACATCGCCTTCACCTCCGCCAGCCTGCGCAACGTGCTGATGGCCGTGGAAGCGGGCCTCGGCCTCTCGCTGCTGCCGGTCGACGCCACGAAAGGCTGGCGGATCGAGCCG
The DNA here is from genome assembly GCF_020883495.1 of Shinella zoogloeoides. NCBI lineage: Bacteria > Pseudomonadati > Pseudomonadota > Alphaproteobacteria > Hyphomicrobiales > Rhizobiaceae > Shinella > Shinella zoogloeoides. The sequence continues at coordinate 2,943,068 of NZ_CP086610.1, forward strand.
CTCGCCGGCTTCGCGGGCGAACCGCCGGTCTTCGCCTCGCTCTATTCCTGGGAGAAAAGCGGCTTCGTCGGCGAGCTGGCCGACGAAGTGCTCGACATCCTCAGGCGGCATTTCGCGCGTATCTAGGACCCATCGAGCTTCAGTTCAGGCTGAGCCGAAAATGGTGCTTTTGCGGGACCCGGAGCGCAGCGTACTTTCGGTACGTGAGCACCGGAAGCTCGCAAAAGCACCATTTGCAGGCCGGCATGGGCTGAAGTCGATGGTCCTAGCCCTTGTAGATATCCGCATAGGTCTCGCGCAGCACGTTCTTCTGCACCTTGCCCATCGTGTTGCGCGGGAGGTCTTCGACGAAGAGCACGCGCTTGGGCTGCTTGTAGCGCGCCAGCCGGTTCTGCAGGGCGGCGAGCACGGCCGGCTCGTCGAGCGCCGCTCCTGCCGCCCGCACCACGACCGCCGTCACCCCCTCGCCGAAATCGGGATGCGGCACGCCGATGACCGCGCTTTCCACGACGCCGGGCATGGCGTCGATCTCCATCTCCACTTCCTTCGGATAGATGTTGTAGCCGCCCGAGATCACGAGGTCCTTGCCGCGGCCGACGATATGCACATAGCCGCGCTCGTCGATCTTGCCGAGGTCGCCCGTGATGAAGAAGCCGTCCATGCGGAATTCGGCGGCCGTCTTTTCCGGCATGCGCCAGTAGCCCTTGAAGACGTTCGGCCCCTTCACCTCGATCATGCCCGTCTCGCCGTCGGGCAGAGATTTTCCGGTCTGCGGATCGGCGACGCGCAGCAGGACGCCCGGCAGCGGGAAGCCCACCGTGCCCGCCACCCGGTCGCCGTCATAGGGGTTCGAGGTGTTCATGTTGGTCTCGGTCATGCCGTAGCGCTCGAGGATGGCGTGGCCGGTCCGGTCCGAGAAGCTGCGATGGGTTTCGGCAAGCAGCGGCGCGGAGCCGGACACGAACAGCCGCATATGGGCGGTCGCCTCGCGCGTCAGGCCCGGATGTTGCAGCAGGCGGACATAGAAGGTCGGCACGCCCATCAGCACCGTGGCGCGCTCCATCAGCCGCAGGGCCTCGCCCGCGTCGAACCTCGGCAGGAAGAACATCGACGCGCCCGACAGCAGCGTCACGTTGGAGGCGACGAAAAGGCCGTGCGTGTGGAAGATCGGCAGCGCATGGATCAGCCGGTCCGCGCCGGTGAAGCGCCAATGATCGCGCAGCGCCAGCGCGTTCGAGAGCAGGTTGTCGTGGGTGAGCATCGCGCCCTTGGAGCGGCCGGTCGTGCCGGACGTGTAGAGGATCGCCGCCAGATCGTCCGGCCCGCGCTCGGCATCGACGAAATCCGCCTCCAGCCCGGCGGCAAGCGCGAGCAGGCTGCCACCGCCCGCCGCATCCATCGTGGCGACCGTGCCGCCGCACGCCTTCGCCATGCCGGCGACGCTTTCGCCCTGCGTCGGATCGACGACCACCAGCCGCGGCGTGGCGTCCCCCAGGAAATAGTCGAGTTCGGCCAGCGTATAGGCCGTGTTGAGCGGCAGGTAGACGGCCCCCACCCGCAGGCAGGCGAGATAGAGCATCAGCGCTTCCGGGCTTTTCTCCACCTGCACCGCCATCCGCTCTCCCGGCAGGACGCCGAGCTGCCGCAATGCGCCCGCCAGCCGGCCGGAAAAGGCGATCATCTCGCCATAGGTCCAGCTCCGCCCCTCGGCCGTCTCGATGAACGCCGCCTCCGACGGCGCGGCGGCGCGGATCGCATCGAAAAGATGATTGGCCATGGGGGTCTCCTTTTCCGTGACGAGCCGCACCTTGTCACACCGCCGGGCGGCGGCGCCAGAGGGAAACGCAGGGCGACGGCCGGTGAAAATCGCATACACTTGGCCGGAACCATCATTGCGGCTCCGGCAAACGGGTGGACAGACTCACCCTTTGCATGCAATTTGCCGCAAACAAATTGCGGAACGGGAGAACACCGCATGGTACAGAAAACGGGCGATTCGGTTCGCGGGCGCTCGCATGCCGTCCACCGGGCGCTGAAACGCGCAATCCTCGATCAGGCTCTTTCACCCGGCGCGAAGCTGCCGGAGGATTCCATCGGCGAACGTCTCGGCGTCAGCCGCACGCTGGTGCGCGAGGCGCTGGTGCGGCTCAGCGAGGAAGGACTGGTCGACCTGCGCCCGAACAAGGGCGCGACAGTGGCGCGGCCGACGCTGGAGGAAGGGCGGAACCTCTTCCTTACCCGCGTGGCGCTGGAGCGGCTCGTCGTCGAGACCCTTTCGGGCCGGCTTGCCAAGGAGCAGATCGACACGCTCTCGGCTCATATCGACGCCGAAGATGCCGCGCGGACGGAACACGCGCAGTCGATCCGTCTCGCCGGTGAATTCCATACCCTGCTCGCGCAGATGACGAACAATACGACCCTCATCCGCTACGTGAACGAGACGGTCGCCCGCAGCTCGCTGATCCTCGCCCTTTACGGCCGGCCGCATTCCTCCGAATGCGCCGTGTCGGAGCACCGCGACCTGCTCGACCACCTGATTGCCGGCAAGACCGAGGCCGCAGTCAAGCTGATGACCCATCACCTCGATTCGATCACCACCCGCGCCCTGCTGCCGAAAGAGGACGACCGAAATATCAAGGACGTGCTCTCGGCCTATGCCGTCGCGGAAGGCCTCGTCTAGCCGAAGCGATTTCGCTTCGGCAACGGTAGTGCGGTAACACAAACCCTCTAGGACGCAGCCTCGTCCGCGAACAGCTTCCACCGCGTCGGCCTGAAACGCAGCGTCGCGCCGTTCGCGGCCTGCGCGTCGAGCGGGATTTCGATCTCGACATGGTGCGGCTCACCCGGCCGGCCGATATCGATATCCGCGATGCGCGTGCCGGCAAGGCGGCGGGACGTGGCGATGCGGCCTTCCAGCGCCGGTGTCCCGGCATCCGTGACAAGCGTCACATCCTGCGGACGGAAGAAGAGCGTGCCCGCCCCCTCGCCCGCATCGCCGCCGCGCGGGGCAATGCCGACGGGTGCGCCCTGGAAGCGGATACACCCCTCCTCCACGCGCACCGGCAGGCTGGCGCTATCGCCGATGAAGGAGAAGACGAAGGGCGAGTTCGGCCGGTCGTAGACATCGTCGGACGAGCCGACCTGCTCGATCTTGCCCTGGCTCATCACGACCACGCGGTCGGCCAGCTCCAGCGCTTCCTCCTGGTCGTGCGTGACGAAGACAGTCGTATGGCCGGTGCGGTCGTGGAACTCGCGCAGCCAGCGGCGCAGCTCCTTGCGCACCTTGGCGTCGAGCGCGCCGAAAGGCTCGTCGAGCAGCAGCACCTTCGGCTCGATGGCCATGGCGCGGGCGAGCGCCACGCGCTGGCGCTGGCCGCCGGAAAGCTGGTTCGGATAGCGCTTCTCAAGGCCGGAAAGCTGCACCATGTCCAGAAGCTCGCCGACGCGGCGGCGGATCTCGGCCTTGGGCGGACGCTCCGCGCGCGGGCGCACCGTCAGACCGAAGGCGATGTTGTCGGCCACCGTCATATGGCGGAACAGCGCATAGTGCTGGAAGACGAAGCCGACATGGCGCTCCTGCACGGTCTTGTGCGAGGCATCCTCCGCGCCGAAATGGATGCTGCCGAGCGTCGGCTGCTCAAGGCCGGCGATGAGGCGCAGCAGCGTCGTCTTGCCCGAGCCGGAGGGGCCGAGAAGTGCGATCAACTCGCCCGAGCGAATGTCGAGCGAGACATCGTTCAGCGCCGGGTATCGGTCGAATTCCTTGCGGATGTTTTTTACACTGACGTCCATTGCGGGCGTGCCTTTCAGATCAATGCTTGCGACCGGCGGCGATTTCCGCGCCGTAGTGAAGTTCCAGAACCGTCTTGACGACCAGCGTGACGAGCGCGAGCGCGGCGAGCAGCGAGGCCACCGCGAAGGCCGCGACGAAATTATACTCGTTGTAGAGGATCTCGACATGCAGCGGCATGGTGTTGGTGAGGCCGCGAATATGGCCGGACACCACCGAGACCGCCCCGAACTCGCCCATGGCACGGGCGTTGCAGAGCAGCACGCCGTAGAGCAGCCCCCATTTGATATTGGGCAGCGTCACGTACCAGAAGGTCTGCCAGCCGGACGCCCCGAGCGACAGCGCCGCCTCCTCGTCGCCCGTGCCCTGTTCCTGCATCAGCGGGATCAGCTCGCGCGCGACGAAGGGGAAGGTGACGAAGACCGTGGCGAGCACGATGCCCGGCACGGCGAAGAGGATTTCGACGCCATGGCTCTTCAGCCACGGCCCAAGCACGCTTCCCGCGCCGAAGAGCAGCACATAGACGAGGCCGGAAATGACCGGCGAGACGGAGAACGGCAGATCGATGAGGGTGGTGAGGAACGCCTTGCCCTTGAATTCGAACTTGGCGATGGCCCAGGCCGCCGCCACGCCGAAGACGAGGTTGAGCGGCACCGCGATGCCGGCGACCAGCAGCGTGAGGCGGATGGCGGCGAGCGTATCGGGATCGCCGAAGGCGGTGAAGAATTCCCCCGGCCCCTTGCGGAACGCCTCGACGAAGACGGCGGCCAGCGGCAGGAGGAGGAAGAGCGCGAGGAACAGGAAGGCGACCGCCATCAGCGTATAGCGGGCGGCGGGCGATTCCGTCGTCGGCGAGCGGAGGGAACGCGGCTTATGCGCCATGACCGTACCTCCTGCGGCTCCAGGCCTGGATCAGGTTGATGGCGAGCAGCATGGCGAAGGACAGCGCCAGCATGATCGTCGCGATGGCCGTCGCCGCACCGTAGTTGAACTCCTCCAGCCGGATGACGATGAGCAGCGGCGCGATCTCCGAGACATAGGGGATATTGCCGGCGATGAAGATGACCGAGCCGTATTCGCCGACGCCGCGGGCGAAGGCGAGCGCGAAACCCGTGAGGATCGCCGGCGCAAGGCCCGGCAGCAGCACGCGGTAGACCGTCTGGAAGCGGTTGGCGCCGAGCGTCGCGGCCGCTTCCTCAACCTCCCGGTCGATCTCCTCCATGATCGGCTGCACCGTGCGCACGACGAAGGGCAGGCCGATGAAGACGAGGGCGATGACGATGCCGGTGGGGTTGAAGGCGGCCTTGATGCCGAAGACGTTGAGCACCTGCCCGACCCAGCCATTCGGCGCATAGAGCGCGGCAAGGGCAATGCCGGCGACGGCCGTCGGCAGGGCGAAGGGAAGGTCCACGACCGCATCGACGATGCGCCGGCCGGGGAACTCGTAGCGCACGATGACCCAGGCGACGATGACGCCGAAGACGACATTGATGAGGGCGGCGAGGAAGGCCGTGCCGAAGGAGACCTTGAGCGCATTCAGCGTGCGCGCGTCGGCGAGGATGGCGAGGAACTCCGATCCCGACAGGGAGGCGGAACGCCAGACGAGGCCGGCGAGCGGGATCAGGATGATGAGCGTGAGGTAGGCGAGCGAAAAGCCAAGCGTCAATCCGAAGCCCGGAATGACGCTTGGCTGCCTCAGTCGCCACCGCACGGAGGCGGCAGCAGGTGTCGTCAAGTTACTCAGTTCCCCGGCTTGTAGATCTGGTCGAAGACGCCGCCGTCGCCGAAGTGCTCGGGCTGTGCCTTCGCCCAGCCGCCGAAGATCGGGTCGTCAATCGTCACCAGCTTAATCTCGGGAAGCTGTTGCAGCAACTCGGGCTTCACCACCTCGCGCTTGGAGGGACGGTAGAAGTGCTTGGCCGCGATGTTCTGGCCTTCTTCCGAGTAGAGGTATTCGAGATAGGCTTCCGCCTGCTTGCGCGTGCCCTTGGCATCGACATTGCCGTCGACCACCGCGACCGGCGGCTCGGCGAGGATCGAGATCGGCGGGGCGACGATATCGAAGGAGTCCGCACCGAATTCGGCGCCGGCAAGGTAGGCTTCGTTTTCCCAGGCGAGCAGCACGTCGCCGATCTGGCGCTGGGCGAAAGTGGTCAGCGAACCGCGCGCACCCGTATCGAGCACCGGCGCCCGCTTGTAGAGCTCGGCGATATAGGCCTTGATCTTGTCCTGATCGCCGCCGAATTCCTGGTTCGCCCAGGCCCAGGCTGCCAGATAGTTCCAGCGCGCGCCGCCCGATGTCTTCGGATTGGGGGTGACGATCTGCACGTCGCCCTTCACGAGATCGCCCCAGTTATGGATGCCCTTCGGATTGCCCTTGCGCACGAGGAAGACGATGGTCGACGTGTAGGGGGCGGAATTGTTCGGCAGGCGCGTGCGCCAGTCCTTGGCGATCTTGCCGGTCTTGTCGGCGATGGCGTTGATGTCGCTTTCCAGCGCCAGCGTTACCACATCGGCTTCCAGACCGTCGATGACGGCGCGCGCCTGCTTGCCCGAGCCGCCGTGCGACTGCTGGATCGTCACGTCCTCGCCGGTCTCGGCCTTCCAGTGCTTGGCAAAAGCCTCGTTGTAATCCTTGTAGAGTTCGCGCGTCGGGTCATAGGAAACGTTGAGCAGCGCCGTCTGCGCGACCGCCCCCGAAACCCCGCTAAACACCAGCCCCACACCAAGGGCAATCGCCCCGAGCCGTTTTGCAAATACAGACATCTCCAACCTCCTGGTCACTGCCTCGCCCAAAAGCCTAGAGAATTAGTAGACTTAGTCAACAACGGCAGGATAGTTCGCAAAACGGGTTTAAAACGGGTCAAAACGGCGCAATACGCGAACTGCCGAGCCCGGCAGGAGGCGCATAGTTCATCTCCAAAACGGCCGCGCAAACGCAAAATGCATCCGCGGAAAATGCGCCTCCCCGGCCCTGCGCCGAAACTTTTTTCAGCCGCCGGACACTCGCGCCAGACCGCCGAGAGGCGCGGACAGCACGCTGCGATAGACCTGCCGTACCGTCTCGGCAAAGACGAACGGCCCCGGTCGCAGGCTCGACGCGATGGCCCCGACGACGGACAGCCCGCGCAACGGCGCGTCATGGACGAGAAGGCGGCCGCAATCGTCGATGGAAAGGGTGGCGATATCGCAGCCGAGCATGCCGGCAAGGGCATTGGCCGAAGGCGTCTCGCGGCAGTCGATGGTGTTTTCGCCGGATGGCGGGGCGCACGGCGGCACGAAACGGGTCCGTCCGGTCTCGAATTCCGCCATGAGGCGGCGGTGGATATCGCCCGCGATGCGGATGGCGAAATGCCGGTGCAGGCGCAGGAGATGACGGCGATACTGGTTGCGCTCGGCCTGGGGCAGATTGCGCCAGACCACGGAAAGACGGGCGGAGGCGGCATCGACGACGGTTTGCCATTGGCCGCCGTCCCGCGCCTCCGCGATGCTACATTCCTGCCGGATATAGCGGAAGGCATCGCGGAGCGAGCGCCCGGCCGGCGGCTCGCCGAAGCGCACGCCCTCCTGCGCCCGGCCATGCGGCTGCGGCAGCCCGCCGCTCGCCGCCGCGACATGGATGGCCCCGAAGAAACCACGCGCCCTCAGGTCGAGCAGGATGGCGGCAAGCCGCGGCCCGTTGCCGACAAGGGTCAGGGGCGACGGCCGCTCCTGCCGCACGAGCCGCACGGCCGCCGCGCTCGCCTCCTCCCAGGACGCCACCTCGCGCTGCGCGAAGCCGAAGCCGGTGGCGATGAAGGCATGGTCGAAGAGAGCGCTCTCGCCATCGCCGAAGCCGATGCGCACGCCCTCGCCCTCGATGTCGATACGCTGCGCGGCAGCGCAAAGGGTGCGCAGGCGCACATCCTTTCGCAGGGCCAGCGCCTCGCCGAAACGGGCCATCGCATAGTCGCGGAAAAGGGCGCGCGGCACATGCAGGTCCTGCGGGCCGCGCAGCGCCGTGACGGCGCCGTCCGCCAGGAAACCGTCCTTCAGCCAGCGGGCGAAATCGTCCGGCCGGTCCGGCAAGACGGAGAGGTCCCGCGCCGGTTCCGTGGTGAAGGCCCGGCCCGCCGGGCCATCGCCGAACGCGCCCGGCGCATCGCCGGCATCGATCATCCACGCCTCGAAAGGACGATGGAAACGCCGCATCAGCGCGATCACCGTGGCAAGGCCCGAAGGCCCCGCGCCGATCACCGCGATCCGCGCCATCGGCCGCGCCCTGGAGGGCGAGGCATCTTCCCTTACGATCCGTTCGAAGAACATGCGATGTCCTTTCCCTTGGAGGCGGCGCGAGAAGCCGAAGGGAGGATAGCGCAGTCCTGTGTAATTTTCTACCTTTTTGGTAGTCTATTTTTCTGAAGCGATTCCGGCCGCGACGCAGGACAGCGGCCGAACAGGTTTTCACCAGCGGGCAAGGCCCAGCAGCATTTCGCCGAGCGGCGTCAGCGTCGCGGTCCCGGCATTGCGCTTCTCCCAGCCGCGCGGGTCGCCGGGAAAGGCATCGCGCTGCGGATGGTCGAGGTCGCGCCAGAGCCGGATGCGTTCCAGCCGCTCCGCCTCATTGTCCCATTCGGCGGGATGCATGGCGATGTACTGCGCCATGCGCACACGGCCGTCCGAATGGTTCGGGCGAACGCCATGCGCCAGCAGGGAATTGAAGATCATGAGGTCGCCGGGGTCCATGTCGATATTGACGACCGAAAGCCCGCTCATATCCGGGTGCATCGGATCGCGATCCGCCGGCTGCGTCTTCACCCATTCCTCGAAATGCTCGAAGAGATAGGGCACGCACTGGAAGCCGCCGACATCGCCATCCTGCTTCTGCAGGCTGAGGACGCCCTGCACGCCGATGGGAAGCGGGCGGATCGACGTATCGACATCCCAATGGATGAAGCCGTTCGGATTGCCCTTGACCTGCTTCGGCGGATTGAGATTGGCCCGGTCGATCGTCACCCAGAGGTCTTCGCGATCCCAGATATCGACGAAGACGTCGTAGACGCGCCGCTCCATGCGGTTATCCCAGAGATACTGGCGATTGTAGATCTCCAGCATGCCGGTATTGTTCAGTTCCTTCATCTTGTGCTCGCGCCGCTGCGGCGCATACCAGGTCGCGGGATCGGCCGGGTCCTTCTCGTCGAAGCGCCAGAGAAGATCGACAAGGCGCTCCACATTCGCCGCAGGCACGGCCTGCCGGACAATGACATAGCCCTTCGTCGTCCACTGTTCCCAATCGGCCTTCGACAAAACGCGCAGCGGCAAGGTCTTGCGGATATCCTTGAGCTGCGTCGTGGCGGCAGCGGTCGGGTGGCTGTCGCGTTTGCCCATGGCGGCTTGCATATCGGTCTCCCATCGTTGTCTGCCTGAACATCAGGCAGGAACAGGATAGGCGCGCCGGCCCGCCGATGTTGTCGGCGGGCAGCCATTTCTGATACTATTCTGGCGTATCTTCCCCCATGGATGCCCGATGCGCCCCTATCGCGAACACCTGCCGGCCTCTTCAGACGCATCCTGGAGCATGCTCAACCGCCGGCTCGACGACGGTATCCCCTTCGAATGGCACCATCACCCGGAGTTCGAGCTGACGCTGACGCTCAACTCGCGCGGCCAGCGCCTGATCGGGGATCATGTCGGCGCCTATGAGCATGGCGACCTCGTCCTGATCGGCCCCAACCTGCCGCATAGCTGGGTCTCGCGCGAGAAGCTGCGGCCGGCCGAACCCCATGTGGCGCTGGTCTTCTGGTTCGGCACGGAATGGATCACACGGCTGACGGCGGGCACCGTGGAGCTTCGCCCGGTCCAGCGCCTCATCGAGCGGGCGGCGACGGGACTGGCCTTCGGCAACATGCTCGGGCTGGCGCTCGCCGACAGTTTCGAGGCCGTCTATACCCGGCCGCCGGCGCAACGCCTTCTCGGGCTGCTCGATATCCTGCTGCAGATTGCCGATACGGAGGGCGGCCAGCCCCTCGCCTCTCAGGCGCCCCCGCGAGCGGATGGCAGCCGCGAGCGCATCGACCGCGTGCTCCAGCATCTCCATCAATTCTACGGGCAGCCGATAGCCATGGCGGAGCTTGCCGAAATCGCCGCCCTCAGCGTTTCCGGCCTGCATCGCCTGTTCCGCAAGCACACGCAGACGACCGTGTCCGACTATGTCATCGGTCTCAGGATCGGCGACGCCTGCACCCGCCTTTCCGGCACGCGCCAGCCCATCCAGCATATCGCCGCGGAGGACGGCTACACCTCGCTTGCGAATTTCAACCGGCAATTCAAACGGCTGCGCGGCATGTCGCCCCGCAGCTATCGGGCGCTGTTCTTGTAGGGAAGGCAAAAAAAATGGGCCTGCGAAAACCGCGGCCCATATAGGTGTGAAGGTCAAAACCTCCAGAGGGGAACAGCTAGTGCGGCGGCACTGGGAGGAGAAGCCGCCATGTGCATTAGCTGTATGCACTATGCCTATTTCTTGATCGGATGGAAAACATTTATTGTGCAATGCAGCTATGCAAATGCTGCACCGCTTCCTCGTTCACTCGGCCTTCAGATGCGGATAGGTCGGCGGGAACATGCTTTCCACCGACGGATGGCCCCAGGCGCGCTCGGGATATTTGGCGACCAGCCCGTCGAACTGCGCTTGCGCCTGCCTGCGCGCCGCCTTGATATCGATGCCAGCCACCTCGCCGTCGAGCATGGAAAGCCGCCCGTCGACGAAGACGGCGCGCGTCACCCGGCCGGTGGCGCCGAAGATCAGCGACTGCACCGGATCGACGGTCGGCGCAAAACGCGGATCGGACAGATCGAAGATGGCGATATCAGCCTTGGAACCGGGCTGCAGGCGGCCGATATCGGAGCGGCCCAGCGCATCGGCCCCGCCGAGCGTGGCGGCATCGAAGACTTCCGCCGTGGAAAGCCCGTCCTCGCCGGAAGCGATGCGGCCGGTCATCAGCGCGACGGCCATGTTCAGCACCATATCCGGCGGCGTCGTGTCCGTGCCCATGCCGACGCGGATGCCGAGATCGCGGCAGCGGCGGAAGGCGTTGAGATATTCGCCGCCGCGGGCATAGACCAGCGGGCAATGGGCGATGGTCACGCCATGCCTGGCGTAGAGGTCGAGGTCTTCCGGCTCGGCCTCTACCGCATGGGGCGCGATCAGGCGCTCGTTGAGCAGGCCGTGGCGCGCCATCCATTGCGGGGCCGTCGTACCGTGCAGGCGGGCGACCGTCTGGCGCTCCATCTTGCCCTGCGCCATATGCAGGCGCACCGGCAGGTTCATTTCGGCGGACGCCGCCATGGTGCGCTGGAGAAGCGCCAGCGTCGAGGTTTCCACCCGGTCCGGCGCGAGCATGGCCTGCACCAGCCCCTCATGACGGCCAGCGATGCGGCCGGCGAAGGCGATGGCGTCTTCCAGCCCCTTGAGACCGCGCGCCTCGTCGAAGACCGGCTCCAGCACGCCCGGCGCCTCGCAGACCATGCCGCCGGAGCGGTAGGCCGGGCCGAGCCAGACGCGCAGGCCGAGATCGCCCGCCGCATCCGCCGCGCCCTCGAATTCGGCGGCGGTTTCCGCCCATTCGCGGTAGAACAGCGAGGCGATGGGCAGCGCCGAGGTGATGCCGTTCAGGAGCAGTTGCGCGAAGGCGAAGCGCTTCTGGAAGACGAGCTGTTCCGGCGTGTACATTTCATAGGGGCCGCGATCGACATAGCTGCGCGGCCAGACGCGGCCCTTCGCCCAGCCGGGACCGTAGTCGATGGTCAGAACCGTGGTGTCGAGGTCCGACAGGGCGTCGAGATCGACGAAACCGGGCGAGACCAGCGTATCGCCAAGCTCGATGCGCCGCGCCACCTCGCCGGGAAAACGCGGGCCGACATAGATGACTTCCTGCCCCTCGATAACGATCTCACCGTCGGTCAGCAGCCGGTGGCGGCCGTTTTCATGAGCGACGATCCAGCGGGCGAAAAGCGCGGTGCGGCCTTCCGGGCGGCGGCCGAGGACGAGGTCGGAAAGGGTCATGGGTCTATCCAGTCTTGGCAACGGGTTTTGGGGTTATTCGAGGACGTCGAGATCGCGGCTGTGGCCCCAGAACATGGGGGGCGTCTCCAGCGCATAGCGCAGGCCGAGGCGGTCGATCATCAGCTCGGCCTCGCGCTGGGCGGCGTCGAGCACGGCATCCTGATCGACATGAACAGGCTGCCGGTCGCGCAGCAGCACCTTGCCGCCGACGAGGACCGTGTGCACATCGTTGCCGTTGGCGAAATAGGTGACGCGGAATTCCGGCATATGGGCCGGATAGAGATGCGGGCGGCGCAGGTCGACGAGGATGACATCCGCCTTCTTGCCCGGCTCCAGCGAGCCGATCTCGCTTTCGAGGCCGAGCACACGGGCGGCGTCGATGGTGCACATTTCCAGCGCCTTGCCCGGCGGCAGCCAGCTTGGGTCGTGGAAATGGGTGCGGTGGTAGTGCATGCATTGCTGCATGTGGCGGAACATGTCCGCCGAACGATCCGGCGCGGTCGCATCCGAGCCGATGACGACGGTGACACCGGCATCGAGAAGTTCCGTCACCGGGCAGCGCGCGAGGATGGCCGCGACGGCGCTCGGATTGTGCACGATGGTCGTGCCGGTCTCCGCGCAGATCGCAATTTCCTCCTCGTCCAGCCCCGTCGCATGGGAGAGCAGCGTGCGCGGCCCGAGGATGCCGATTTCGCCCGCGATACGGACGCTACCTTTCGTATGGCCGTCCTGCGTGAAGACAAGCCCCCTCTCTTCCGCATACGCCTTGACCGCACGCGACTGCTCGACGGCCTCCTGCGCACCAGCCGCGTCCCGATAGCCGCGATGCAGCGTCGGCGTCAGCAGGGCGAGGTGCAGGCGGCCGTCATGGCTGCCGTGCCAGCGGTCGATGAGGGTCTTGCAGGTGGCGAACTGCTGGTCGAAGGAAACGGGATAGTCGGTTCGCGTTTCGCCCTCCCAGCGCGCGTAGGTCAGCGGGTGCGGCGGGCGCGTCGTGCCGACGGCAACCACCGAGCGCGTGCCGATGCCGAGCACGCCTTCCATATGCGCATCGCCATAGACCGGCTCGTCCGTGCGCATGATGGAATCGCCCCCGCCGAGCAGCGAGACGCCGGTGGTGACGCCGAAGCGCAGACGCTCCAGCGCGGCAAGCTGCGCCTCGGCAAACCAGAATTCCGGCGTCGAGCCGACCGTGTAGGCCCCGCGGCAGGCCTGATACCACGGATCGCTCCTGCCGCCGCCAAGCGTCTTGATCAAGCCGTGGCCGGCATGGGCGTGGGCATCGACGAAACCCGGCATGATCGCCATGCCGCGCGCATCGATGACCTCGCCGGCCGGATGCGCCGCCTCCACCTCCGCCGTCGCGCCGACGGCGACGATGCGGTCACCGGTGATGGCGACCGCCCCGTCGGCGATGATCCGGCGCTCCGGGTCGATGGCGATGACGGTGCCGTTCTTGATGAGGATGTCGGCCATGGCGGTCTCCTGTCACTGCGCCGCGGTCTGCCGCGAGAGGATACGATCCAGCGAGGGGGCGAGCCGCAGCAGTTCCTTGGTGTAGTCGTGCTGCGGCGCGGTGAACAGCGTCTCGGTCTCCGCCAGTTCGACGATCTCGCCCGACTTCATGACCGCGATGCGGTCGCACATCTGGCGGATCACCGCGAGGTCATGGCTGATGAACAGCATGGAGAGACCGGCAAGGTCGCGCAGATCCTTGAGCAGGTTGAGAAGCTGCGCCTGCACCGACACGTCGAGCGCCGAGGTCGGCTCGTCGCAGATCAGCAGCGACGGGCGCGGACCGAGCGCGCGGGCAATGGCGATGCGCTGGCGCTGGCCGCCGGAGAAGGCATGCGAGAATCGCGCGCCCGCATCGGCGGGCAGGCCCACCGCTTCGAGCAGCGTCTTCGCATCCTGCCGCGCCTCTTCCGCATTGGAGGCGAGCTTGTAGAACAGGATCGGCTCGGCAATGGCGGAATTGATGCGCAGGCGCGGATTGAGCGCGGAATAGGGGTCCTGGAACACCATCTGCAGGGACTGGCGAACGGATTTCTCGCGCCTTGCGCCGAGTGCCGTGCCCTGGAAGTCAATGCTGCCGGAACTCTGGGTAACGAGGCCGGCAATGGTGTTGGCGACGGTGGTCTTGCCGCAGCCGGATTCACCCACGAGGCCGAAGATCTCGCCGCGGCGAACATCGAAGGAAACGCCCTTCACCGCGCGGAAAACGGAGGATTTGCGGCCGGGAAGGATCGAGCGTCCGCCATATTCCACCGCAAGGTCGCGCACGGAGAGAACGACGTCGTCCTTGCTGCCGGTCTCGCTCTTCGTGCTCTTGGCGCGCACATCGGCGCGCGCGTCCAGCGTCACCTTCGTTTCCTCGCTCGGCACCGGCAGGCGCTCGAGACGGGTTTCGATCGGCGGCACGGCGGCGATCAGCGTGCGGGCATAGGGGGCCTGCGGATTGGTCAGCACATCGCGCGCCGAACCGCTTTCCACCACCGCGCCGTTCTGCATGATGGTGACGCGGTCGGCGATCTCCGCGACCACGCCCATATTATGCGTGACGAGCAGGACACCGACGCCGCGCTGGTCCGCAAGGTCACGGATCAGCTTGAGGATCTGTGCCTGCACGGATACGTCGAGCGCCGTGGTCGGCTCATCGGCGACGATGAGCTGGGGGTTGCAGGCAAGCGCCGTCGCGATGACGACGCGCTGGCGCTGGCCGCCAGAGAGCTGGTGCGGATAGGAGCCGAGCCGGCGCTCCGGCTCGGGAATGCCGACCGCCTTCATCAGCTCCAGCGCCCGCGCCTTCGCTTCCCTTGAAGAGAGCTTCAGATGGGCGAGCATGCCTTCGCAAAGCTGGCTTTCCACGGTGAAGAGCGGGTTGAGGCTCGTCATCGGATCCTGGAAGATCGCGCCGACATCGCGGCCGGGCACGATGCCCTCGGTGCGGCCGGTGCGCAGGTCGATCGGCTTGCCGGCGATCTCGATGGAGCCGGAGACGATCTTGCCGGGGGCCTGGAGAAGGCCCATCAGCGCATTGCCGACCGTGGTCTTGCCAGCGCCGGATTCGCCGACGAGAGCATGGATTTCGCCGGGGCGGATGAGAAGGTCGATATCCTTGACGGCGGTCAGCGTGCCGCCGTTGGCCAGCGGATAGTCGACGCGCAGCTTGCGGATGTCGAGAACGGGGGGCTTTGTTTCGGTCATCTCAGCGGGCCATCAGTTTCGGGTTGAAGCGGTCGCGCAGATAGTCGCCGATGATGTTGACGGCGAGCACGAGGACGACGAGCACGGCAGCCGGCATCACGGCGATCCACCAGAGGCCGGAAAACAGGAACTGGTTGCCGATGCGGATGAGCGTGCCGAGCGAGGGATAGGTCGGCGGCATGCCCGCGCCGAGGAAGGACAGCGTCGCTTCCGTCAGGATCGCGCCGGCAAGGTTGATCGTGGCAATGACCATGACCGAGCTCATGACGTTCGGCAGGATATGCCGGCCCATGATGCGCCCGGACGGCAGGCCGATCACCTTGGCGGCGCGCACATAGTCGCGCGCCACTTCCACCATGGTCGAGGCGCGGACCGTGCGAGCGTATTGCACCCATTCGTTGACGGCGATGGAGAAGATCAGCACCAGCGGCGCCCAGGTGAGCATCGCATCCGCGCTGAGCTGTGCGCGGGCGATGCCGCTGATGAGGAGCGCCACGAGAATGGTCGGGAAGCTGACAAGCACATCGGCGATACGCATGACGATGCCATCGACGATCCCGCCGAAGAAGCCGGCGACAAGGCCGAGGATCACGCCGAGCGCGGCGGCGAAGAACACCGCGCCGAGGCCGATGACGACGGAGATGCGCAGGCCGAACAGGATCACCGAGACGAGGTCGCGGCCCTGGTTGTCGGTGCCGAGCAGGAAGCGCGGATCGCCGCCTTCCATGAAGACCGGAGGAATCTCCATGTCGATGAGCGAATAGGAGGAAACGTCGCGCGGGTCCATCGGCGCGATCAGCGGCGCGAAGACGACGAGCACGAGCATGATGGCGAGCACCAGCCCGGCGATCATCACGGAAACCGGCGGAAGCCGGCGCATCAGGGATTGCGTGGCCATTATCGGGTCCTCAGGCGCGGATCGATGAGAGTGTAGAGAATGTCGACGATCATGTTGATCATGACGAAGAGGAAGCCGACGAAGAGCAGGTAGGCGGCCAGCACCGGCACGTCGGGATAGCCGACGGCATTGGTGAAGAGCAGGCCCATGCCCGGCCACTGGAACACCGTCTCGGTGACGATGGCGAAGGCGACGAGCTGGCCGATCTGCAGGCCGGTGACGGTGACGACCGGCATCAGCGCGTTGCGCAGCGCAAGGCGGCCGTAGATATAGGCGCGCGGCAGACCGCGGGCGAAGGCGAAGCGGATGTAATCCGAGGAGAGCACGTCGATCATTTCCGAGCGCACAAGCCGCATGATCAGCGTGAGCTGGAAGAGCGCCAGCGTGATCGACGGCAGGATCAGCGACTTCAGGCCCGAAACGGTGAGGAAACCCGTCTGCCAGAGGCCGAGGTCGACGAGGTCGCCACGCCCGGAGGACGGCAGCCAGCGCAGGTTGACGGCAAAGACGAGGATCAGCAGCAGGCCGGTGACGAAGGTGGGCATCGAAACGCCGACCAGCGTGGTCGCCTGGGTGAGCCGCGACAGGAAGGAATTCGGCTTCAGCGCGCAGAGAACGCCGAGCGGGATGCCGATGGCAAGCGCCATCACGGTGGCGACGACCACCAGTTCGAGCGTCGCGGGAAGGCGGCTCATCAACAGGCTCGCAACGGGCTGCTGGTAACGGAAGCTCGTGCCGAAATCGCCCGTCAGCACCTTGCCGACGAAATCGAGGAACTGCACGAGGAGCGGCTTGTCGAGGCCGAGCGCCAGGCGCAGCGCATCCTTTTCCGCCTGCGTCGCGCCTTCGCGCACCATGGCCGAGACGGGATCGCCGACAAAGCGGAACATGATGAAGGCGATGGCCGTCACGGCAATCATCACGAGGATGGCCTGGAGCAGCCGCATCGAGAATAGTCTGAGCATCGCAATGGTCCTTGCAAGGGAGCATTCAGGCCCGAAAGGGCGGAACCGGGCCGTTCGCTCCATCTTCCCCGCGCCACAGGCTGCGGGAACCGGCCGGATAGCGGACGGTCCCGACCGGCGCGCGCCAGCCGGGACCATGCCTCGGGAGAAACCCTTACTTCTTGACCTGCGCGAACCAGGGACGAACGTATTCGTCCGGGAACTGCGGGATATCGACCTTGTTGCTCATCGCCCAGGCGACCGGCTGCTGATGCAGCGGAATGAACAGCGCCTCGTCATGGGTGATGCGGAAGGCTTCCTTCAGCATGTCGACGCGCTTGGTCTCGTCCAGCTCGACGGAAGCCGAGCGGGTGAGCGCGTCGATACGCGGATCGGAAAGGCCGTTCGGGTTGGAACCGCCATAGGTGCCGTCATTGGTGGCGAGCAGCGCCTGAAGCACGCTGTAGCCGTCCATCGCCGGCAGCGAGGCCCAGCCGAGCATGTAGACGTCGAGTTCGCCATTATCCATGCGCGGGAAGTAGGTCGTCTTGCTTTCGACGCTGAGGTCCACCTGAACGCCGATCTTCGCCCACATGGAGGAGATGGCAAGGCAGATCTGCTCGTCGGCGATGTAGCGGTCGTTCGAGCAGGCAAGGCCCGTCTTGAAGCCATCCGGGTAGCCGGCTTCCGCCAGCAGCGCCTTGGCCTTGTCGACATCGTATTCCAGCGGCACGTCGATCGCGTCGTCATGGCCGGTGACGGCCGGGGCGACCAGCATGCCGGCGACGCGCGACTTGCCGCGCATCAGGCGCTTCTGGATCGTGTTGAGGTCGATAGCGTGCCAGAGCGCCTGGCGCACCTTCACGTTGAGCATCGGGTTCGGCACGCCGGGCGCGGCATGCAATTCCTTCTTGAAGTTGAGCGCCAGCATGATGGTGCGCAGCGACGGATCCTGCACAACCTTCAGGCCTTCGGTCGCGGCGATGCGGTCGACGTCCTGCAGCGGAACCGGGGCGATCATGTCGACTTCGCCGGAAAGCAGGGCGGCGACGCGGGTCGCATCCGAGGCGATCGGGCGGAACTCCACTTCCGTCAGGTTATGCTGCGGGGTGTCCCACCATTCCTTGTTGACCTCGAAGACCGAGCGGGAATCCGGCTCGTAGCTCTTCAGCTTGAAGGGGCCGGTGCCGTTGGCGTGGTTGTTGGCATAGGTGACGACGCCGGTCGCCGTGTTGCCCGGCTTCAGCGCGTCGTGCTCCACCATCCACGGCTTGCTCATGATATAGATGGCGGCAAGGTCGTTGAGGAGCAGCGGATAGGGGCCGCGCAGGATGAGGTCGACCGTGTAGTCGTCCACCTTCTCGACGCCGGTAACGGCGGAAAGGTTCTCGCGGTTGCGCGCGCCCGGATCGATCTGGCGCTGGATCGTCGCCACGACGTCGTCGGCGTTGAAGGGCTGGCCCTCATGGAACTTCACGCCCTGGCGCAGCTTGAAGCGCCAGCGCGTCGGCTCGACGATTTCCCAGGAGGTGGCGAGCGCCGGCTCCAGCTTCAGCTCCTTGTTGCGGCGGACCAGCGGGTCGAAGACCATGTGCTGGACGCTCTGGGTGAAGCTGTCAACCTGGGCGTTGGGGTCATAGGTGATGACGTCGCCGGAGGCCGCCCAGCGGAACGTTTCGGCCAGCGCCGGAGTGGATAGCGGCGCCAGCACGGCAAGGCCCGCCAAGAGGGTCTTCATATAGGTCTTCACAAGGCTCTCCCTAATTTGTATGCGTGTTCCCGACAATATGCATACGATTATTTCAATATGAATGTACATAATGTGCATATAATATCAAGGCACCGGAATCGGAATTCGCACGCACTGGCCTGCCAATGGTGTATGCAATTATAACGGGAGAGACTGGATGACGAAGGCCCTGCTTATCGAAAATGGCACGATCCTCACCATGGATGCGGACCGCCGCATTCTTGAAGGCTACGTGCTGGTGGAGAACGGCCGCATCGCCGCCATCGGCGAAGGAACGCCCGCCGCCTTCCCCGAGGCCGAGCGCATCGACGCGACCGGCATGGTGGTGATGCCGGGCCTGATCGACACCCACGCCCATGCCGGCCACATGCTGACCAAGGGACTTGGCGACGATTCCGAGGACTGGATGAACGTCACCGGCCGCATCTATGCCGAGGCGGCCGATGCGGAATTCTGGGCGGCGGAAGCCGCGCTTTCGGCGGCCGAGCGCATCCGGTGCGGCACGACCACCGCCTGCCTGCTGTTCGGCGGCGGGCCGGATATCATGCGCACGGAAGCACCCGAGGCGGCGCAAGCCCATCTTGCCGCCATCGCCGCGATGGGCGTGCGCGAAGTGCTCGCGGTCGGCCCGAACCGCCCCTCCGCCAAAAGCGTCTATCGCGCCCATAAGGGCGGATCGTACGAAGAGATCGCGGTCTCTGCCGAAGGGCAGCTTGCCGTCAGCGGCACGCTGATCGACGCCTGGGCGGGCCGTGACGACCGGATCCACCTCGCCATCTCCCTCCCCGTCTTCAACGCCGCGGAACTGGAAGACAACGAGGTGCTCGAACTCTCCCGGGCGGCGCGGCGGCTGGCGCGGGAAAAGGGTGTGCTCCTCGTGCAGGACGGCCATCGTGACGGCTCCATCGCGGCGAACGATGCCAGCCTCGACCTCTTCGACGGCCGCTCGCTGCTCGCCCATTGCGTCGACCTCACCGACGAGGACCGCGCCGTGCTGAAGCGCACCGGCGCGAAGGTGGCGCACAATCCGAGCGCGCTGATGTCCGTTTCCGCCCGCTGCCCCGCGCCGGAACTGATGGCCGAGGGCGTCACCGTCTCGCTCGGCACCGATGCCGCCGCCCCCGACCGCTCCTTCGACATGTTCCGCAACATGTTCCAGGCCCACCGCTACCACGCCCGCCATTTCCGCGACGACACCGTGTTGCCGCCGCTCCAGCTTCTGGAAATGGCGACCATCGAGGGCGCGCGCGCCCTGTCCATGGAAACCGAGATCGGCTCGCTCGAAGCCGGCAAGCGCGCCGATATCCTGCTTGTCAACATGCGCCAGCCGCATCTGTGGCCGCCGGTCGATCCGGTGCAGCGCCTCGCCCGCTTCGCCAACGGCGCGGACGTGGACACGACCATCGTCGGCGGGCGCGTGCTGATGCGGGGACGCAGGCTGACCGAACACGACGAGGACGCCATTCTCGACCGCGCCGAAAGGGCCTTCCGCCTGGCGATGCAGCGCGCCGGACTGGCATGAGAAACGAAGAGCAGGAGAAGGGCATGGCCGCAGACATTCTCATCCGCAACGCCCGCCCCATGGGCGGCGATCCCGTGGACCTCCTCATTCGCGATGGGCGCTTCGCCCCGCCCGGCGGCGACCGCCCGGCGCGCGAACTCGATGCCACGGGGCAGATCGCGCTGCCGGGTCTCGTAGAGGCGCATACTCATCTCGACAAGACGCTGATCGGCATGGACTGGTTCGAGAACCGCGTCGGCCCGACGCGCAACCACCGCATCCTCGCCGACCGCAAGGCCAAGCGCGAACTCGGCATCGACGCGCGCCGGCAATCGGCCCGGCAGGTCCTGCAGACGCTGTCCTACGGCGTGCTGCATATCCGCAGCCATGTCGACGTCGACACGGAAATCGGCATCGCCAATATAGAAGGCGTGCTCGAAACCCGCGAGGCGCTGCGCGATATCGCGGATATCCAGATCGTCGCCTTCCCGCAGAGCGGCATGCTGCCGCGCGAAGGCACCCTCGACCTGATGGACGCGGCGATGCGGGCGGGAGCCGATATCGTCGGCGGCATCGACCCGGCCACCATCGACCGCGACCCGGTGCGCCACCTCGACGCGATCTTCGCCCTTGCCGACCGGCATGCGAAACCCATCGACATCCACCTGCACGAACTCGGCGAGCTTGGCGCGTTCTGCCTGGAACTGATCGTCGAGCGCACCCGCGCCCTCAGCCTGCAGGGCCGCGTGATGGTCAGCCACGCCTATTGCCTCGGCATGCTGGAGCCGGCCCGCCAGCAGGGATTGATCGAGACGATGGCGGCCGAGCGGATCGCCGTGATGACCGTCGGCAGCCCCGCCGCCCCCGCGCTCCCGCTGCGCCTGATGCAACAATGCGGCCTGACGGTCGCCTCGGGTTCGGACGGCATACAGAACACCTGGGAACCATGGGGCAACGGCGACATGCTGGAACGGGCAAAATACCTCGCCCAGCGCAACGGCATGACCAACGACGCCGACCTTGTCGAAACCATGCGCATCTGCACCCATGGCGGCGCGGAGGGGATCGGCCTTGCCGGCTACGGTCTTGCCGAAGGCGATTTCGGCGACCTCGTTCTGGTTCCTGCGCGCACGCTGGCCGAGGCCGTGGCCCTGACGCCGCAGAAGCGCACCGTGATCCACCGCGGCCGCATTCTCGTGCGCGACGGGACGCCCGCCGAGGACCTGCCCCGCATCGCGTGATACTGGCGCCAGCCCCGCCCGCGGCGGAATTGGACGTTCATCAAGGATTCTCGCTATGTCCGTGAAACAGCTTCGCATGCCATTCTACTGAAACGGCATAAAGTCCGTTAACTTCTGTAGTGGAAGATTTTCCGCGGGGAGAGGCACCGACCGGAGGATCGACGAATGAGCGGGCGAACTTGTGGGAGCGCTGCCGCGCGCCGCTCCCTCCCTGCACGGCTGGCGGGCATTCTGCTTGCCGCCACCGTCGGCCTTGCCGGCAGCGCCTTCGCCCAGCAGGCGGCAGCAGATCCGGTCAAGCTCCAGATCATCGGCGGTCTGGCCGGTGTGACCCAGTTCAACAAGATCGAGCAACCGTTCTGGGAGACGGAGATCGGACCGCTTTCCCAGGGCCGGATCAGCGCGACCATCCGGCCGCTGGATGCCGGCGGACTGCGCACCCAGGAAATGCTCCAGCTCCTGCGGCTCGGCGTCGTCTCCTTCGGCACCGTGCTGCTCAGCGTCACCGCCGGCGACGAGCCGGAACTGAGCGCCGTGGACCTGCCGGCGCTGAACCCCGACGTGGTGACGCTGCGCCGCACGGTCGGCGCATACCGCCCCCATCTGGAGACGGTGCTGCGGGACCGCTACGATATCCAGCTTCTCGGCGTCTACGCCTATCCGGCGCAGGTTCTGTTCTGCGTCAAGCCGTTCACCGGACTGGACGATCTCGTCGGCCGCCGCATACGGACCTCCTCGGTCGCGCAATCCGAGCTGATGACGGCGCTGGGCGCCGTGCCGGTCAGCATTCCCTTCGCCGACATCATGCCGAGCCTGCGCGACAATGTCGTCGATTGCGCGATCACGGGAACCCTCAGCGGCTACGAGATCGGGCTGCCGGACGTGACCTCCTATGTCCATGCCATGGCGCTGAGCTGGGGAGTATCGATCTTCGCCGCCAACCGCCCCTATTGGGAAAGCCTGCCCGCCGATGTGCGCGAGACCGTCCGCAGCGGCGTGCTCACGCTTGAAGAGCGCATCTGGTCGCAGACCGAGGCCGACACGCAGCGGGGCCTAGCCTGCAATGCCGGCGCGGCGGACTGCTCCGGCAAGGCCCGCAAACCCATGACCATCGTGCCGACATCGCCGGAGGACGAGGTTCGCCGGCGCAAGCTCCTGACGGACGTCGTGCTGCCGCGCTGGTTCACGCGCTGCGGCCGGGAATGCGAACGGACCTGGGATACCTATCTCAAGCCGCTTTTCGGAACGGAGCCGCACGCTCCATGAGGACTGTAAACTGTCGGGGTAGCGCCCAGTGATGCATCGTCTCAAGATCGTGATCGGCGCCGGCGCGGCAGCCATTCTGACGATAATCGCCCTCGGCACGGTCAACGTCGTGGAGCGGACGGAGCGGATCGCCTGGCAAACCGCCCGGCAATCGCTGGAAAGCGCCGCCAAGGCGGTGGAAAACGCCCTCGACCGGCAATTGCTGCAAGTCGACGGGGCGCTGGCAAGCCTTCCCGCACTCTTCAAGGCCGCGCGCATCGCGCCCGGCCAGTCGGGTCCCGCCAGCCAGTTGCTGAACGGTCTCAGCTTCCAGACGATGGCTTTCCGCGACCTCATGCTGGTCGCGCCCGACGGCAGCGTCGCCGCCTCGGCCCAGTCGCGCGCCGCGCGCCATGCCCTGCCGGTGGACGTCGCGCTTGTCGGCCGCAACCCGACCACCCTGATCGGCCCGCTCCGCAATCCCCTCACCGGCGACTGGTCCCTCTATGTCGCGCGCACCATCGCCGGATGGGTCGGCATTGTGCCGGTCGCCGAAGTGCCGCTGCAAACGCTGATGAAGCTGGTGTCGGAAGCCAATGTCGGCCCGGGCATACAGATCTTCCTGAAACGGGCCGACGGTGCGGTGATCGCATCGCTGCCGCATGACGAGCTTCTGGTCGGCAAGGTCCAGCGGTCGAGCGGCCAGCAGGCGCCGGCCAATGGCGTCGCCTTCGAGACGGGCGGCTCCGGGATGGACAAGGGCGCCCTCAGCGTCGTCAGGCAATCGCTCTACGGCGAAATCCAGGTGGTGCTGGTAGCGAAGAAGGCGGCCCTGTTCGCCGAATGGCGCGACACCCGCGACCGCCTCGTGCTGGCCGCCGCGATCATCTCGCTGTTCGTCCTCGCCTTCGCCGCGGCGATCCTCGTCGCCATCCGCCAGCGCGAAAAGGCGAGCGCCGCACGCGAGCGCGCCGCCACCGTCCTCGACAACGCCATCGACGCCATGTCCGACGGCTTCGTGATGTGGGACGAGAACGACCGGCTGGTGACCTGCAACAAGCGCTATCGCGAGCTCTATGCGCTCAGCGCCGCCTTCATCCAGCCCGGCGCACGCTTCGAGGATATCGTCCGGGAGGGGGCGAAGCGCGGACAATATCCGCAGATCACCGACGATATCGACGCCTTCGTCGACAATCTCGCCGCCTGGCGGCAGGAAGGCAGCGGAACGATCGAGCGCCTGCTGCCGGACGGACGCTGGCTCCTGATCAGCGAGCGCAAGACCGCCGACGGCGGGCGGGTCGGCATCCGCACCGACATTACCGCGCTCAAGACCGCACATGCCGAGCTTGCCGCCGCGCATACCCGCGCGAACGCGGCGGTGGAAGAGGCTCGGCGGCAGAACACCGCCCTCACCCGGCAGGAAAGCCGCATCCGCTTCCTGGCGCATCACGACGACCTGACGGGCCTCCAGAACCGGCTGGCCTTCCGCACCCAGATCGCCGATGCCCTGCTGGGGGCCGAGGCCGCCGGCGACCGGATCGCCCTCCTGTTCCTCGACCTCGATCGCTTCAAGGATATCAACGATGCACTCGGCCATCCCGTCGGCGACCAGCTTCTGCGCGAGGTGGCCCGGCGGCTGGCGGGCTGCGTGCGCAAGACGGACGGCGTCGCCCGCCTCGGCGGCGACGAATTCGCGGTCCTGTGTCTCGACCGGGACCAGCCGCAATCCGCAGAAGCGCTGAGCAACCGCATCATCGAGGTTCTGGGGCAGCCCTATATCATCCAGGGGCGGACGATCTCCATATCGACCAGCATCGGCATCGCCGTGGCGGAGGGTGCGGGCGGGGATGCCGACGCACTGCTCAAACAGGCGGATCTTGCGCTCTATCAGTCCAAATCCATGGGGCGCGGCACCTTCTGCATCTTCACGCCGGAGATGGACGAGCGGCTGCGCGAGCGCATCGCGCTCGAAGCGGACCTGCGGCGCGCGATCGCCGAGGAACAGTTCGAGCTGGCCTATCAGCCGATCTACCATCTCGCCTCCCAGCAGCTTTGCGGCTTCGAGGCGCTGGTGCGATGGCAGCACCCGGAGCGGGGCCTCGTCGGCCCCGGAGACTTCATTCCGCTTGCCGAGGAGACCCGGCTGATCGTCGAGATCGGCGCATGGGTTCTGCGGCGGGCCTGCCGGGATGCCGTTCAGCTTCCGGGAAGCCCGCGGATCGCCGTGAACCTGTCCCCGGTGCAGCTTGCCTATGGCGACACGGTGGCGACCGTCGAGGAGGTCCTGCGCGAGACGGGCCTCGACCCCGCCCGGCTCGAACTGGAGATCACCGAGACCGCGCTGTTCGACGAGGACAACCGGACCCTCGCGGCGCTGCGAAGCCTGAAGGCGCTGGGCGTGCGCATCGTGCTCGACGATTTCGGCACAGGATATTCCAGCCTCAGCCATCTGCGCCTCGCCCCGCTGGACAAGGTGAAAATCGACCGTTCCTTCGTCCGGGACATCACCGCCCGCCGCGACAGCGCCTCCATCGTCTCCGCCATCGCGGCGCTTGCCGGCGAGCTGGGCATGGCGACCACGGCGGAGGGCATCGAGACCCTGGAGCAACTGGAAGCCGTCGGCCGGGCCGGATGCACGGAGGCGCAGGGCTACCTGCTCGGCAAGCCCCAGCCGATCCTGCGGGCGGCATCGAGCACATTCTTCAGCAAAAGGCTCAAGACCGCGCGGGCACGCCAGCCATCGTCGTGACGGCGACCCGGAGCGTTACTTCCGCAGGCTCACCAGAACGCCGCTTGCGCCCATGAGCCGGATCTGCGTCGGCGACACGGCGTCGAAATGGGTAACGTCGCCGAAGGCGGCCAGAAGCGCATGCTCCTGGTCCATCAGGGGCTGGTCGCACAGCATCATAGACGCGCCGACCTGCGAGAGTTTCAGCCCTTCTCCGGACAGCGTGAAACCGCCAAAGAAACGGTTGCAGGAGCCGTTGCCGTGCATGCTGCCATCCGGGGCGAAGGCCAGCGTCGGCTCGGATTTCTCCACGGGCGCCTTGCCGCCGATGGCGTCGACCTTCCAGTCTCCGTGCAGCAGGCTCGCCGGATCGCCGCCGCAGCCCGAAAGGGTGCGCTCGCCGACGACCAGGGAAACGGTCTTGGGAAACGGCATGTCCGCCATCGTGTCGGCGCAGATCCTGTCGGCGACCGTCAGCGTGAAGGGTTTGCCCCCGGCAACCGCGGAATAGGTCCGCCCGGCCTCCGTCTCCTGCGCCGCCGGCACCGGCTCGACGGAAAGGGTCTCGCCCTCCTGGGTGCGGAAGGTAATGGCCTTTTCCGTCATCTCAAGGTGCCAGCCCGGCTCGTTGCCCCGGGCGCTGAAGCTTTCCGCCTGCGCCGCCTCGATAGCGGAAAAGCTCAATGCGAAAGCCGCGCTCATTCCTAGAATGCGTCGGGTCAGGGCAGTCATGCTCATGGTTCGTGGTCTCCGGACGAATAGCTACCTGCATGGACTATGGCAGGGACCGCGCCGATGCAACAGCACCCGTTGCAAGCCGTCTCACTCATAGGCGATCGCCGTGATGCGGCCCTTCCAGAACGGGAGAATCCTGCCGCCGGCCGCGCGGGATATCACGAATTCATGCGGGATCATCATGCCCGAAACCGGACGATAATCGCTGCGAAGGGCGTGCTCGCCGGAACCGTGATAGGGCGTGGCAAGATCGCCGTCCTCCTCGGCATGGAAGCTCTCCAGACTCCCATCCGGCCGGAACGTCGCGACCAGCGACGCCTCGAGGCCGAAGCCCGAGACGGTGGCGCGGGCATGGCTGTCGTCCATGGCTTCCCAGCGCACCGGGCCGCCGGGCAGAAGCGCCACGGGATAGAGCGGGCTTTCCAGAAGCCAGCGGCGAAGCGAGGTGCGGTTCAGCGCCTCGGTGGCGCTTTCATCCACGACCGTCAGGGTCGAGGCGATCTTGGCACGCATCTCCATCCGGCCTTCCGCGAAGAAATCGTAGGCCCGCGACCAGAGCCCCGGCACGATGGGCGTGGTCGCGGCGAACATCATGGCCGGCGTGCCGACGGCAATGGTCTGCGAAGCGGTCGTCGGCGCGAAATCCTGCTTCATGGGACGGCGGAAGTCCCCTTCCTGCGAGAGCGTCACCACCCGGTACTGGAATTTCGCATTCGGTATGGCGAAAACGAGATAGCGCTGTACCGGGGCAGGTAGCGCCGCCATCGCGACCGGATCGACCGCGATGGAGGGATGTCCGGCGGCAATCCGGCGGACGGTCTCGGCATGGCCGGCGATTTCCCGCTCCGTCTGGATCGAGGAGATTCCGATCCAGGCCGCAAGGCCGGCGAGCGGTAGCACGAGAACAGCGAGGGTGAGGCGTAGGCGGCGACGCATGGCATGTCTTTCTATTGGACGGGGAAATGGGGTGACTATGGGCGCGTAGAGCGGATGAAGCCCATGAGGGTTTCGACCGCCGCGACGGCGGCGGTCCGGGCATCCTGTCCGGCCAGAAGCGGCGCACGCCCCTGCAAGGCCAGCACGGCGGCGCCATGGACGGCCGACCACAGCATGAAGGCGACCTGTCCCGCTTCCATGTCCGGCAGATAGCCGTCCGCCTGGCAGGCTCCGACCGCGTCCCGCAGCGCGGCGAGACATTTTCCAGCCGGATCGGCCGCGAAGGGATTGGCCGGAAAACCCTCGAGCGGCGGCGGCGAGAACATCAGCCGATAGAGGCCCGGACGCTCGAAGGCGAAGCGGAGATAGGCAAGGCCGCCGGCCCGCAGCCTCTCGACCGCATCGTCCGCATTGCGCGTGGCGACGGCGATCTTCTCTTCCAGCATGAGGCGGAACCCCTCGTCATGCACGGCGCGCAGCAGCGCATCCCTGCCGGCGAAATAGGCATAGAGCGCCGGCGCCCGGCAGCCGACGGCATCGGCGACATCGGCCATGGTGATATCGGCGGCATCCCGGCTGTCCAGCAGGTGCATCGTCTGCGCGATGGCGACGGGCCGGATATCGATCTGCTGGTCTTTTCGCGGGCGGGCCATGGGAAACTCGACGAGGGAGGATATAATATTTAACGGCATTAATTTAATGCAATTAATTTAACTGATCAAGCCGGGAAATCCTCCGGGCAAATCGCCCTCCCCGGCGAATTTTCAGCCAGGCTGTACCGTTTCTACGAGGCGGGCGACCGCTTTTCGAAATCAATCAGGCACATCATGACTTTCCCCACAATCAAGCTTCCCTCCCGCGCCCTTGCACTTGCGCGCGGTGTTCTTTCGATACCGCGAATCCATTTTCTCACGGCGCCGATCATGCTCTTCGTCGCGGTCTTCCTCATCGTCATGCAGGGCCCCGGCATCCTGCAGGACTACAAGATCAGCCGGAACCCTCTCACGATAGAGGGCGACATCGACGGCGAATGTACGACGCGCAAGGCCGTGGTCACCTCCTGCGAGGCCACCCTCACCTACGACTATGACGGCCAGCGATACGAGAAGAACATCGATGTGATGTTCGTCGACATGCATAGCGGCGACTACGAGACGGACCTCGTCATCTCCGCCGACCAGCCCGAACTGGCCACGATGAGCCTTGCGCTGGACAAGCTCTGGAGCCGCATCTTCATCTTCGCGGCCTTCACGGTCGCGTTTATCGGCCTGTTCCTGGCGCCGATCTTCCAGGCGGTCCGCGTCCTGCGCACCCGCAGGCAGCTTGCCCGCCCGGCGCTCCTCACGCCCGTTCCGGTGGCGATCACCGCCGTGGAAGACAAGCGCAAGCGCCTGTCGATCACCTATGCCGACACGCTGAGCGAGCGCAAAACCGGGCGAACCGCCCATACGCGCTTCGAGCCCGGCGAGGAACCGCTCATCGTCGGCAAAACCGGCGACAATGCGGTGGCGCTGGCCGTCTGGCACGGCGATGCCGCGCTGCCCGTCCTGCTCGACAGCCGGCTGATGCGGATCGGCATGACCGACAAGGAGCGCGCCGCCGCCCTCCCGCCCCTCGAAACGGCGTTGCCAGCCGCCGAGGACCGGCAGGCGCCGCTGGTGCCCGAAGCCACGAAGGCCGGCCCCTCGCTTACGCGGCGGATCGGGCTTGCCCTGCTCGTCGTCCTCCTCGTCGTTGCGGGGTACTTCGGCTATTGGCTCTGGTACGTGACCAGCGCCTCCTCGGCGTTCACCGCGCCGGCAATGGACATCAACGCGGCGATGCCGGAATCCCTGAACCGCTGGGGCTGCGAGCAACTGAAAAAGCGGTTCGGCGACACCCGCGCGCCCTATGGCTGCGTGGCGGCCGATTTCCAGAGCTGGAAATAACGACCGCACCCATGGCGGCGGAACCGCCGCCATGGGGTCTCGATGCCGGCTACGGACATATTCCGCCGCCCTCCGATACGACTCGATATTTATCGCGCGACACGCCACGATCATCAGGAATGCTTAATATTCGTAAGCAACCATCTCACTTGCGAGTATACATTCGGTCGGAAGGCACGAGGCAGATGAAAAAGAGGGTTCATCTCAGCAACATTTGCGTGGGGATGTACATAGAAGAGCTTGAGGACAGCTCGAGAAACGGCTTTGACAAGCGCCGCCTCCTCATCACGTCCCAGGCCGAGCTTCGCGCCATATTGGCCAGCAACGCGATGAGCGCCATCATCGACACCGCCAAAGGCAAGGATGTCTGCGAGGCCGCCGATCCCTCCTGGGAGCTGATACGCGCGCGCTTCGAGGCCGAGTTGGAATCCTCGTTCCATGCGGGCGAAATCAGGCAGGCGCGCGAATGCATCGAGTCCACGCGCCCGATGATCCGGCAGATGCTATCCAGCGCGCACCGGGACGGAAGCTTCGATTTCGACGGCGCGCACGGAATCGTCGAGGCCGTCATGTCGGACGCGCTGGAAAGCGCCGGCGCGCTGATCGCCATGACCAAGCTCAAGGATCGCGACGAAGGCACCTTCCTGCATTGCCTCGCCGTCAGCGCGCTGATGATCGCCTTCGGCCGCAGCCTCGGCCTTGGCGAGGAGGCGATCCGCGACCTCGGGCTGGGCGGCCTCGTCCACGATATCGGCAAGGCCACCGTTCCCCACACCATCCTGAACAAATCCGGCAAGCTCTCGCCCGCCGAGTTCGCCCTGGTGCGGCAGCATCCCGCGCGCGGGGCGGCGCTGCTGCGCGGGGCCTGCGACCTGCCGCAGACCGTGCTGGATGTCTGTCTCTATCATCACGAGAAGCTGGACGGCACCGGCTATCCGTTCGGCCTGAGGGAAGATGCGATTCCGCTGGCCGCGCGCATCGCCGCGATCTGCGACGTCTACGACGCCATGGTGACGATCCGGCCCTACAAGCGCGGCTGGTCGCAGGCCCAGACCGTCGAAATGATGCTGACCTCGCGCGGGCATTTCGACCGGGACCTGCTGAAGCGCTTCGTTTCGCAACTCGTCGTCAAGGGAAGCCTCCAGTAAGCTCTCCGAGAGTTTGCCAGGGAAAAGTGGAACCCGGTTTTCCCGATAAGACAAACGGAAACAAGGGAACCTAGAGCTCGTCAGATTCAGAATGAACCTGACAAACTCTAGGCGCAAAGGCGGCCGAGCCGGGCGGGCAGGCGTATCGATACTTAACTTCCCGTCAATGCGCGCTCATGTATCGCCACGGGCAATCGATACCAACCGGCACTGGAGCCGCCATGACCGAGACCGTCGCCCGTCCCATGTCCACCCTGCTGCTCGTCGGCATCTATACCGGGCTCTATGTCGGCCTCGCCGTTCTGGCGCTCCTGGTGACGATGTTCCTGGAATTCGAAAACTCGGCGATGGGCCTCATCATCGCATTCGCCGCCGCGTCCGGCATGACGCAGATCTGGGTCTCGCGCGAGCGGGCAGCGCCGGCGTCCGGCCGGGCCTGGCAGGTCGCTGTCCTCTGCGCGGCGGCCACGACCGCCGTCATGTCGTCCGTCGCCACGCTCGCCCTGCAGGCCGAGGACATGGCCCTGCAGGACCTTGCCAACGAAGGCGCCCTGATGATCGGCGGCGTTATCCTCGGGATCTTCGCACTGAACCTCTGCATCATCCGCCTCGCCCTGTGGATGACCGGCCGGTCGGCGGCAAAGCGCCTCTGACGCCTGCCCGTCCCGCGACGGCGGGCATTCCCGTCCGTCAGGCGGTCGCCCGGAACTCGAGATGCGTTCCGGGCTGTGCATCCGCAAGAAACGCCAGCAGGTCGTCCTTCGCGAGCGCCGCGCAGCCTTCCGTCGGCGCATAATCCGGACGGGCAATATGCAGAAAAATAGCGCTGCCCGCACCGGGCACGGGCGGATCGTCATTATGGCCGAGCACGACGACGATATCGTAGAGCTCGTCCTGCCGCCGCATTTCCTCGTGGCTCGCCGGGAACGGGCGGGTGACGGGACGGTTATAGTCGGCATGGGCGGGATCGTCGCACCAGCCGTCCAGCTCGGCGATCACCCGGGTCGGAAAGGGAGAAGCCGGCTTTGCGATGCGGTCGGCCCGATAATATACCGTGCGGATCGGCCAGCGGCCGACGGGGCTGACCCCGTCGCCTTCGGCCTTCTCCACCCTTATGCCGCCGCGACCGACGGCCGCGCGCCAGCTCCGGTCTCCATGGCGCGCCTGCCAGCCATCGCCGGCAGCGGTTACGATCAGGTCCATCGACATTCCTTCCTTGCGGATTCAGCGGGAAATGGCGGGCAGCGATCCCGCGCGGTGCAGAACGGGCATCGTATAAGGATGGCAGGGTCTTGCAAGGCGCGATCCTCCCGAACACGGGCTGGCTACGCGCTCCGGCTCACGCTACGCCAGGTTTCCGCGCTGCCCAGCGGAGCAACGCCGGCTCCTCCGACATGGAGAACCAAGGGCCGGGCAAGGCCCGGGTTACGCGCAAGTGTCGCGACATGGTCCGCCAGGCTCCCCAGATCGGGGAATCCATTGTCGCTGGCTGCGCTGTCGCCCTGCCCGGCGTGAAGCCTCTCCATCAGGAAATCGATCTCACACCTCGCCAGGGCAAGATGACCGTCCGCCGCGTGAACGGTCATCGTCAGCACATGCCGGACACCTGCGTCGTAGCACAACGCCAGCAGCGCAACTGCAAGCGATGGGAAGGTAGCGTCGGCCTCGCCGTCGTCGTCACAATAGCGAACCGCGACGGGCGCGGCAGGGTGCACCTCGAGCACCTGCCTTGCGGTCACGGTCTGCATGCGTCCGTCCCCAGCGAAAGGGCAATGCCAAGCGCAACCAGCGCAACCACGGCGCTGGCCACATTCAGCATCCAGAGATTGCCGCGCAGCCATTCCAGCCGCCGGCGCGCCGGGGGCTTGGCCGCCCGCGGCAGGAACTCGGGCATGTAGCCTCCGCGCGGGATGCGGATTTCCACCTCGTCGCCGCAGGCCTCCTGTTCATAATAAGTGGCAAGCGCCGCGCGCAGGCGGCTGACGGTGGTGCGCACGATGGGGTCGTCTATGGCATCGAAGCCGTTCGTCCGGTTGAAGACGTTGGCGGCGATCGCCTCGGCGGTGACGGGCGCGCCCGGCCGCTCGATGGATTCCTGCACAAGATAGCGCAGCAGTTCACGCATGCGCTTCGATTTGCGCAAGGCTTCGGAGGAGCACACGGAATCGAGCGTCGTCAGGACGCGCGCCCGTATCGCAGGTTCAGGGTTAGCCAATATGTTCATGTCGCTTCTCGCGCTCTGTCGTTTCGCTCTGGAGGCATGAAAGTATGCGCCGACGCCACAGCGCGGGGACGCGCCATGGATCGGGTCTTCATTCGCAAAGGGATTTCCGCGCCGGCCGCCAAGGCAGCCGGCGCAGGGGAGTTATGTCATGCAATGCCTTTACGGTTTTCGGGTGCCGGGCCGGATTCGACATCCTGCCAGACGGTATCCTTCTCCAGCGCCATGAGTTCCCTCGTGGTCTGACGACGCCGAACGATACGGAAGCGGCCATTGCTCACGAAGACTTCGGGAACGAGGTCGCGCGCATTGTAGGTGGAGGCCATCGAGGCCGAATAGGCGCCGGCGCACAGGAAGGCCACGAGATCGCCGGCCGCCAGCTGCGGCAGGTCGTCATAGACGCCGAAGATATCCGAGCTTTCGCAGACGGGGCCGACGACACCATAGGACTGCCCCTCCCCGCCGCGCGCGCTACGCACCACGCCGAGCGGATGGACGGCGCCGTAGAGCGCCGGGCGAACCAGATCGTTCATGCCGGCATCGACGATCGCCAGAGTGCGCTCGCCCGCCTCCTTGGTGTAGAGCACCGTCGTGACGAGTGCGCCCGCGCGACCGACCAGCCAGCGCCCCGGCTCGACCGTCAGCGCGCAGCCGAGGCCGCCGACCGTTTCGGCGATGATCGCCGCAAGCTCCGCCACCGAGGGCGCGCCCTGATCGCCGTAAGCGATGCCGATGCCGCCGCCGAGATCGAGGCGCGGCACCGCATGCCCCTGCGTCCGAAGATCGCGAACGAGATCCGCAAGCACGCCATAGGCGCGGCGATAGGGAGAAAGGTCGAGAATCTGCGAGCCGATATGGACCGCAAGGCCCACCATTTCGATTTCCGCTCGCCCGGCCGCCGCCTCGAAAAGACCGGCCACGTCGCCAAGCGCGACGCCGAACTTGTCGCCCTTCTTGCCGGTGGAGATTTTCGCATGGGTCTGCGCGTCGACATCCGGGTTGACCCGCAGCGCGACCGGCGCGCGCAGCCCGAGCGAGGCGGCGATATCGGCGACAAGGTGGAATTCGGCAGGCGATTCGACGTTGATCTGGTGAACGCCCTCGGTCAGGGCCCTGGCGATCTCGCGCGGCGACTTGCCGACACCGGAGAAGATGATCCTGGAGGCCGGCACGCCCGCTTCCAGCGCGCGCTCCATCTCGCCGCCGGAAACGATGTCCATTCCGCACCCTAGACGGGAAAGCAGTTGAAGAATGGAAAGGTTCCCATTAGCTTTCACCGCATAACAGACGGATGCACCGACCGGGGAAAGCGCGGTGGACAATTCCTCATAGGCCTGCGCGATTACTTCCGGCGAATAACAGTAGAACGGCGTGCCGACGGCATCCGCCACCATAGATATACAATTCGAATCAAGTTCAATCTGTGTGTTTTTCGCCAGACCGGCGTCATTCGCCCGGGAATTCTTTACATCGATGTGCTTGTTCATGGCAGTCAACCGCTCCATTCCCATGTAGCAGCCTGCTACCTCGATAAGTAACATCGCATGGGCACTTGTAACTGTGAAATCCATTAGAGAATCGTTTTATTCGAAATCGATATGAACCGAAGCGGGCACGATGCGGCTGAACCAGAGACAGATCGAGATTTTCCATGCCGTCATGATGGAGAAGAGCGTGACGGCCGCGGCGACGGCGCTACGCACCTCCCAGCCGACGATCAGCCGGGAGTTGCGCGACCTTGAGCACTATCTCGGCTACGACCTCTTCCACCGTTTCGGCAAGCGCATCACACCGACCGAAAAAGGACAGGAACTCTACACGATCGTTCACCGCTCCTTCGTGGGGCTGGAAGAAATAAGCCGCGCGGCGACGGCGATCGGCGGGCGCAGCATGGCAAACCTGCGCATCGCCGCCCTGCCGGCCTATGGCGACACCATGCTGCCCATCGCCGTCGAGGCCTTTCTCAAGGTCCATCCCGGGGCGCTGATATCGATCCATTCGATCGAGGAGACGGCCCTGCAGAACGAACTGACCGCGGCGATGTTCGATCTCGGGCTTGCCGAGCAGGAGCAGCAGTTCGGCAATGTCGCCACCGAGGCGATCGATGCCGGCGAGGTCGTGTGCATTCTGCCGGCGGGCCATCCGCTGGCGGCAAAGTCGGTCCTCGCGCCGGCCGATTTCGAGGACATGGAGTTCGTCTACTTTTCGAAGGACGATCCTTACCGGCGCAAGCTCGACGACGTCTTCGACAAGGCGGGCGTGACGCGGCGCTTCATCGTCGAGACGACCACGGCGTCGAGCGTCTGCGCGATGGTCGCGCGCGGCGCCGGCATTTCCATCGTCAACCCGCTGACCGCCGCGCATAATCTCAATCGCGGGCTGGTGGT
Source organism: Shinella zoogloeoides (assembly GCF_020883495.1). Classification (NCBI taxonomy): domain Bacteria; kingdom Pseudomonadati; phylum Pseudomonadota; class Alphaproteobacteria; order Hyphomicrobiales; family Rhizobiaceae; genus Shinella; species Shinella zoogloeoides. The sequence goes on from NZ_CP086610.1 coordinate 2,977,768, forward strand.
TCGCAGGTTCTCCGTACCGATCCTCTACCGTATCCACCTCTGGCGGACCACCAAGGCACCGCGCGCGACCTTCGCCATGCGCTTCACCAGGGATCTGGAAACGGCCCTGGAGGAGATCAAGGCGAAGGTCCGCCAGGCGCTGCTCCACAGCTAGGGCATTGCCCGCAGCAAGACCGCTTCGTATCGGACCATGCTCCGGTGGCGTCAGCGCCGGAAGGCAACGACCGATGGGCCGGCCCAGCCGGCGAGATAACGCAGAAGATCGTCGGGCGTCATGACGGGGGCGAGCGCATCGCCCTGACCGAGCGCGATGCCAAGCCTTTGCAGGCGCTCCACATCCTCGCGCCGGTCGACCCCTTCGGCAACGACCTCTGCCCCCATCTTCACCGCCATGGCGCCGAGTCCCTTGATGATGCCGCGGCTGCGCTCGCTGCGCGTCGCCTCCTCCACCAGCGTGCGCTCCAGCTTCAGCGTGCCGAAATCGAGATTGGCGAGGCGGTTGCGGCTGTCGATCGCGCGGCTGACGTCGCTGGTCGCGAAGATGACGCCGGCGTCGCGCAGCGAACGGATGCTGGCGAGGAAGGCTTCGCTATAGGTAACGCTGCGCTTACCCGTCAGCTCGATCTGCAGATGGCCGGGGCCGATCCTGTGGCGCTCGAGCAACTCGAACAGCGACTGGGCGAAACCGGGCTGGGAGAACAGCTTCTCGGAGGCCTCGACATAGATCCGCAATTCCGTCTGTGTCGCAAGCCGGCCGAACAGGTTGAAGGTCGAGCGCAGCAGGGAAAGCAGAAGCGCCGCGCCCTCGTTGATGCTGTCGGCGATTTCCATCACCTCCGCCGGCGCAATGGCGCCATAGGCATTGTGCGACCAGCGCGGCACGACCTTCACCGCGCGCAACCGGCGCGTCGGCAGATCGAACACCGGCTGGAAGGAGGCCTCGATGGCCCCTTCGACGATGGCATGGGAAAGCGCGTCCTCCAGATAGGTCCGCCGCTCATATTCGATCAGGAGACCGGCATTGAACGCCTGGACACAATTGCGCCCGGCGGATTTCGCGGCGTAGAGCGCAAGGTCCGCATTGCGCATCAGCGCATCGACAGGCTCGACGGAGCGCAGGTCCTCGACATGCGAATAACCGGCGCTCGCCGATACCTGCACGACATTGGCGTCCAGCGTCGCGGGTGCGGCGATCTTCTGCACGGCACGGGCGGCATAGTGGCGCGCGGTCTCGCGGCTGCCGGTAAGCACCACGGCAAATTCGTCGCCGCCGAAGCGGAAGGCGAAGGCGTCATCGCTCTGGCGCACGGCGAGCAGGATCGCCGCGACGTGCTTCAGCAGCATGTCGCCCATGCCGTGGCCGAGTGTGTCATTGACCTGCTTGAAGCCATCGAGGTCAAAATAGATGACGGCGAAGTCCGCGCCGGAGAGCGCCTTCAGCGTACGCAGCATGTCCTCGAAGCTGGCGCGGTTGCCGATGCCGGTCAGGTGATCCGTACACAGAAGCTCGTGCTTCTCCTCGATGCTCTCGTTGAGCCGGCGGTTGAGCCGGCGCGTCAGGAAAAGCTCGACCAGCACATAGGCCACGGCGACGACGCCGAGCGCCACATAGGCGATCTGGATGCGTTTGAGATTGGTGACGCTCTGCAACTGGGTCTGCACCGCCATGTTGAGCCGCTGGCGCCGTGCCTTGTTTGCCGCGTCGCTGAAGACGATGACGCGCTCGCGATATTGCGTGGCGAAGAGATCGACCCCACGGTAGCTGCCGGCGACGCCGGGCTGCAAGGCGTTGACCGCGGCCTCCAGCCGCGGCATGGCGCCGAGCAGCTCACCGATCAGCGCCTCGTCAAGGTCGTCATCCGCCTGGACCTTCCGATAGCTCTTCGTACCCATGACGTTGACGCGGGACCACAGAAGGTCCAGCGCCAGTTGCACGTCCTTGGCCGCAACGCGCGGATCGCCCCGCGCGAAAAGCTCCGCCTTGCTGAAGAGCGTGTTCGCCTCCAGTTCGAGCCGGCTCGCCTCCTCCAGCCGGGCGGAGAAGTGGAGCCGGTCGTTGATCCCGTCGGAGATCTGCGCAAGGCTCAGATAGCTGACGGGAAGCATGATCAGGAACAGCGATAGGATGATCGGGAAACGCAGCAGAGGCAGCCTTCCCCAGACCTTGCCGAGCAGGTTCATTTTGCGACGAGTTCTTTCAGTTGCCAGACGCTGCGCGATTCATAGATCGGGTCGGTTAGCGCCGCGTTGTCGCTGCGCGGATAGACGATCCAGGTCGGCCCCTTGTCACGCACGGTCAGCGGCTTGCCGTCGACCTCCACCGCAGCGATGGCGCCGAGCGTCGTGAAGTCCTCGGCCGGCACGTCGATTTCATAATTATCGAGGGCGACCGCGACATATTCCGCCGAGGCGAAGCCCGCCTGGTCGAGCAGCGACTGCATCAGCGGACCGCGCACCTCATGCAGTTCCTCGCCGTCCGTGCCGGGCAGGGTGGTCTTGAAGGTCACGCTGCCGGCCTTCGCGATGGCCTCGGCGGTAATTTCAACCGTCTTGGCGCCATCGGCCGAGCGGATCGTGAAATAGGGCTCGGCGGCAAGGGCGGTCGTGCAGGTCAGCGCCAGGCCGACGGCGAAGGCCGCAAGGGACTTGGTCATGGAAAGCATGCGTTTCTCCTTGGTTGGGGGATCATGTAGCGGCGTGCCGCGCGGTTTTCCGTTCGCCGGACGAGCGGCGGCGCGGTGTCTCGAAAGGAACGATGGGAGTGGCGGCAGCCGCGCTGTAGAGGGCCTGCGCGCCGGCTTTCTCGATATAGTCGGTGATCTCGTCGGCAAGGAGCGGCTTGGAGTAGAAGTAGCCTTGCACGAGGCTGCAATCGAGCTTGCGCAACGTGTTCAGCTCGTCCTGCGTCTCGACGCCCTCGATGATGCAACTGATCTTCATGTCACGGCAGAGCGCGATGACGGACTTGACGATCTTGTAGCCGGTCGAGACGGTGCTGATGTTGCTGACGAAGCTGCGGTCGATCTTGATCTTGTCGAGCGGCAGCTTGTTGACCTGCGAAAGCGTCGAATAGCCCGTGCCGAAATCGTCGAGTGAGATGCCTGCGCCGAGTGCTTTAAGCGTCGTGACGGCCGTGACGAGCTGGTCGAAATCGCCGACGACAGCGGTTTCCGTAATCTCGAAATCGATGCGCCTGGGATCCAGCGGGCTGTTATTGAGGATGCCGACCAGCCGCAGGACATTATCGGGCGAACAGATATCCTGCATGGACAGGTTGAAGGAGAGGCGCAGTTGCGGCGGCCAGGCGGCCGCAGCGGTGAGCGCCTTTGAGAGCAGCACGCAGGTCAGGCGATTGGCCAGCCCTGCCCGCTCCGCGATCTGAATGAACTCCACGGGGCTGACGCGCCCGAGCTGCCGGTTGTTCCACCGCGCCAGCGCCTCGAAGCCGATGGGCGTGCCGGTCGCGACCGCGACGATGGGCTGGAACACCAGGCTCAGCTCCTCCTCCAGATCGGCCGTCTGCAGCTCCTGCTCGACGAGCGAGTGCCGGCGGATCGTATCCTGATGGGCGAAGGAGAAGAGGTTGGTATGACCGCGCCGCTGGCTCTGCTTGGCGCTGATCAGCGCATATTCGGCCGCCTCGTGAATCTGCTGCGCACCGCCCGAAACCGTCGCCGACGAGGCAAGGCCGATGGTCGCGGTGATATGGGCCGTCACGCCATTGACGCTATAGGGCGCCTCAAGCGCGGCGCAGATCGCCTCGGAGCGCTCGAGCATCCCGGCGCTCATGGCCCAAGGCGCAGTACCGACAAGGCCGAATTCGTCGCCGGCCAGACGGAAGACGCCGAAGCTGTCCCCTGCGCTCGCCAGCAGCCGCCGCGCCACTTCGATCAGGACCTGGTCGCCGCCGCGATGGCCGAAGGCGTCGTTGACGACATGGAAGCCATCGAGGTCGAGCACGCCGATGAAGAGATCGCCGGCGCCCTGCTCGAGTTCGCGAAAGCGGCTTTCGATTTCCACGAGGAAGCTATGGCGGTTGGGCAGTTTCGTCAGCGTGTCGTGGTTGGCGAGCCAGAGATTGTGTGCATCGAGCACCTCCATCGCCGCCTGCTTGTCGAGAATGCTGCGCCGGGAACGGATGAGGCTGGCGAAGGCCGCATAGTTGATGGCCAGGATGATCATCATGATGAGCGAGACGAGGGCGACATTCACGGCGATCGCCGTGAAGGAGCGGCTGCCGCTATCGGCGAAGAAGAGCACGAAAGGGATATTGACGACGGCGGACACGAGGAGCGCCGCGCGCGGCAGATGCATGAGGCAGAAGATGCAGCCGATCACCGTGATGCCGATGAAGAAGGCGATCTGGCCCTGCATGTGCGCCGTGCCGTAGGAATAGAGCGCCAGCCCCCAGAGAACGAAGATCGCCGCAAGCAGGCCGGCCAGCAGGGTCGTGCCCGCCAGCATCCGCCGGGCCTCGGCATAGGTTGGCACGGTACCCGCCCGCCGTATCCACTTGATGAAGCGGACCGAGCAGAGCAGGGTGAAGATACCGGGAACGTAGAGCGTCAGCAGTCGTGGCCCCACGCCCATATAGGAATAGGCGACCATCCAGGCATTGGCGAGCAGGATCAGGTAGAGAAGCGGGATCTGCTTCCTGAGAGACTGGTACTGGGCAATCGCCAGTTCTTCCCGTTCGCCCGGTTCGCTCGCCCGGCGAAAAACGCTGACGATCTGGTCGAGCAGTCCTGCCTCTTCGAACTCGATATCCCGCGGGCGGTCCGCTTCCGTTGTTGCCACGCGCACGCTCAGTGTCTCCCTGCCGGTCCGGGAACGCGCCTGCGGCGGGAGACGACGATGAAGAGCTGCTTATTCCACATCTACTAGGCTCCACTCGATCGGCGGATGCTAGGCGGGGATCGCTCTGCCGGCGTCGATCCGCCTGCAATCCGCCGGAGCATTCCGCGGGTCGCATGGGGTTGCCGGTTCGGAAACGGCGCGCCCCTTGCGATCGCAAGACGCACGTCGCGCCATCATGAAGCAAAGGTGTCGGTTGGGACGGAAGCTCATTCCCGCCTGCTCTGCCGCCGGTGCCCTGGGCCACGTCCGGCAAGTGAAGCCGATCGTTGATTGCGGACATTAATATGAGGTAAAAATCCAAAGTAAATCCAGAAGCGAACGCTAATTTATCAATGTTAAACGACCCATGTATCATCTATTATCAATACATATCCACGGATAGATTTTATAATTAATCCATAATTAACCGAAATATCACGTTCTATTTCAGTATTATGCGCACAAACTCCAGCAATAGGCCGGAAGATGCAGAATATTCTGAAATTTACACGCAGAGAAACGCTCATTGGCGGCGACCACGAGAACAAAGACGCAGATACAGTGCTGCGCTCCATGGCAGTCGTCACGCAACAACTTGAACGAATGCTTGATGTATTGCGCGAAAACGCGCGCCAGGAATCAAGGATCGCGCAGACCGAATTGAGTCAGGCGCCGGGGAAATAGTTCGCCGGGGTGGAGAGACCCCGCGAACCTGCAATCGAATACATCAGCCGCCGGGACATCTTGCTGGCTGAAGACAATATCCGGCCCGCAGACATGAAACGGCGGGCATCGCATCGTAATCGCATGAGGCGGTTTCATCGACCCTATGATGGGGGTTCAACCTTTCATCCTTTGGGGACAGATAATGAAGCACGTTCCAATTATTGGAAAATTCCTGGCGATCTTCGCGCTGTTCGGCGTTTTCGCCCTGGCGATAGCCGCATATTCCGCCATTCAGATCAAAGCCGTCGACGATGCATACAGCGGCATTCTCGCCAATGAGAGCAGCGCTGCGCTCACCCTCGTCAATGCCGGCAAGGCGCTGCAGAACGGACGCGCAGCCATCGCCGACATGGTCATGGCCGCCACCAAGGAAGACACCGAGTCCGCGGACGCCGAAATGAAGGCGATCAAGGCCGATTACGCCGCCCTCATGGACAGGACGATATCCCTGCTACCGTCCGACACGCGCCTTCCGGCGCTGAAGGCCGATGGCCTGGCCCTTTTCGACGACGCTTGCAAGAACGCGATCGACCTCGGCCGCGTGGCGCTCGATCCCGCCGGCGTCACCGCATCGCAGAAGCTCTTCAATACCGAGTGCCGGCCGGTCTTCAACGGCGTGACCACCCGCTTCGCCGAAACCGCCAATGCGATCAACGAGGGCAATCTGAAGCTGAGCGACCTGCTGACGGAGCGCAGCAATTCGATCGCCATCATCTCGATCATCGCGGTCGTGGCAGGCTTCCTCGTCGTCCTGTCCATCGGCTATGTGGCAATTCGCTCCTGGCTGGCCCGCCCGATCCGGGGGCTTGCCGACACGATGGAGACGCTGGCCAACGGCGACCTCACCGCAAACATCGACGGCACGGACCGCCGTGACGAAGTTGGCGTGATGGCGCGCGCCGTCGAGATCTTCAAGACGAACGGACTGAAGGCACGCGCACTCGAAGGCGAGGCGGAAAATGCCCGGGCACAGAGCGAGACGGAACGCGCACGCGTCGCCGAACTCGACCGCCAGCGCGCCGCCGAAATGAGCGAGGCGACGGCCGGGCTTGCCGAAGGCCTCAAGCGCCTGTCCGCAGGGGATCTGGGTTCCCAGCTCACCAAGCCGTTCGCCCCCGATTTCGAAGGTCTGCGCAACGACTTCAACGCCGCCGTCTCGACCCTGCGCGAGACCATCGCCTCCGTCGCCGCCTCCACCGGCGCGATCGACAGCGGGGCACGTGAACTGAGCCAGAGCGCGAACGACCTGTCGCGGCGGACCGAGCAGCAGGCCGCCTCGCTCGAGGAAACCGCCGCCGCCCTCGACCAGATCACCAGCAACGTCGCCAATTCGACCCAGCGCACCGAGGAGGCCCGCAGCGTCGCCATCGAGGCGAACCAGTCGGCGCAGAAGTCGGGCGTGGTCGTCGCCCGTGCCGTCAGCGCCATGCAGCGCATCGAGCAGTCGTCGAGCCAGATTTCCAACATCATCGGCGTCATCGACGAGATCGCCTTCCAGACCAACCTGCTCGCCCTCAACGCAGGCGTGGAAGCGGCGCGCGCCGGCGAGGCCGGCAAGGGTTTCGCGGTGGTGGCGCAGGAAGTACGTGAGCTTGCCCAGCGCTCGGCACAGGCGGCCAAGGAGATCAAGGACCTCATCCGCACCTCCGCCGATGAAGTCGAAAGCGGCGTGAAGCTGGTGACGGAGACGGGCGAGGCCCTGAAGGTCATCGAGATGCATGTCGTTTCGATCAACAGCCAACTCGACGCCATTGCCGTCTCGGCCAAGGAGCAGTCCGTTGGGCTGAGCGAGGTCAATGTGGCCGTGAACCAGATGGACCAGGTGACCCAGCAGAACGCCGCCATGGTCGAGGAGGCAACGGCCGCGAGCGCTTCGCTCGCCTCGGAAGCGGAAACCCTGCGCCATCTCGTCTCGGGCTTCCAGTATGCCGGCCGGGACGAGGCGCGTTCCGCACCGGTTGCGGCCTCGGCCGATCGGTCTGCCGTCCCCTCGCCCGCCCGGCGTCTCGTCGGCCGCATCGCCTCGGCGCTCGGCGCCGGCAGCGCCGCCCCCAAGGCGGATAGCTGGGAGGAGTTCTGAGCAGCCGGCCCGGCGGGCCATTCCCCCCATTGGCCCGTCGGCCGAAAACAAAAAAGCCCCGGCTGCAAACCGGGGCTTTCGACGTCTGGCCTTGTGGGCCAGAGAAAATGCCGATGCATGGGAACTAACGCCGGGGGGACGCCAGATGCATCGGACATGTGCACTATGCCTAAAACAGCAGCAACCAAAAAGAAACGTTTACGCAATCCGGTGTCGCATTTGACTCCGTCACGCCGGAGTCACGCAGTCGCCGCCGCAAGGTGGCGAGGGGAAGCCCCCGGCTCCTCCCCCTCGCACTCCCCTGCTGCACCTCACCCCATGGGAGGCGCGGCTATGTCATACGGGCCGCTGGCCGCACGATAACAGAAGTGTAGAGCCTCGCAAAATGGCCCGCACCGGCCTGCGGCTCTCCGGATCGGTCCGTTTCCCATCGAGAGCGAATAGACCGGCCGCGCCGAACGTATCGTTACGGAAGGCACCGGTCGATTGACCCAGGTGTAACCCCTTGGCTAGAGGCTCGCCGGAGCGCAACGGCGACCCCTCCGAACCGGATCGATGGCGCGAACAACGGACGGAGCGCCGCGCCGGCATCTCCCGAACAGACGGAATGAATCTGCAAACGCGCCGACAATGGCGGCGAGGGGTTCCCTGATTCCGTCATGCCCGAGATAGCGGCCTCCCCCCATGAGCCGCTTACCGGAAAGGCTCCCCCCATCCCGCCTTTCCCCCGAGAAGAGCGCGCCCCCCGAGCCAGGGGGCGCCTCATTCCCTGCAAGACAATATGGAGAACGAAATGAGAAAGATTCTTGTCGCGGTTTCGATGGTTCCGCTGCTCGCGCTCGGCGCCTGCGGAAAGAGCGAGGAATGCACCCCGGAGCTTGCCCAGAAGAAGACCGAGGAGCTGACCAAGGCCATTCAGGAGCTCGTGACAAAGGACCCGACCAAGGGAGCGACGGCCCTCACGAAGATGCAGGAAGTGACGACGAAATACGCCAATGCGGACGAGAAGGAAGCCTGCAAGGCGATCGACGAGCTTCTGGCGTCCATCAAGGAATAAGGTCGCTGCGCGGTCATCCGCGCGGGCGAAGGGCGGCATTCCTGCCGCTTGCATTGTGAAGAAAGCGCGCCCGGCCAGGGGCGCGCTTTTTTATTGGCTCGAAGCGACGGCGATCAGAATTCCTGCCAATCCTGCGCCGCTGTTGCCGCTGCCGCACCACCGAGGGCGGAGGCGACCTTGCGACCAAGACCACGGGCGGGAGAGGTCACGGGCGCGGAGGCCGGGCCGGCAAGGCGCACCGGCGCATGTCCGACGCCGCTGTTGCCGAGGGTGAACTGCGCCAGAAGCTGCTTGAGCGAGGACGCCTCCTTCGCAAGGCTGTGGCTCGCCGCGGTCGATTGCTCGACCATCGCGGCGTTCTGCTGCGTGCCCTGGTCCATCGTGTTGACCGCCTGGTTGATCTCGCCGAGACCGACCGACTGCTCGCGGGCGGATTCCACGATCGCGTTGACGTTCGCGTTGATGTCCTGCACCTCCGTCACGATGGTCTGCAGCGCTGCACCGGTCTCGCCGACCAGCGCCACGCCGGCCTGCACCTGCGTGCTGGATGCCGTGATGAGCCCCTTGATCTCCTTGGCGGCCTGCGCCGAACGCTGCGCCAGTTCGCGCACTTCCTGCGCCACCACGGCGAACCCCTTGCCGGCCTCGCCGGCCCGGGCAGCCTCCACGCCGGCATTCAATGCGAGAAGGTTCGTCTGGAAGGCGATATCGTCGATGACACCGATGATGTTGGTGATCTCGCCGGAGGACCGCTCGATCTCGCGCATCGCCTCGACGGCGCGGCGCACGACCTCGCCCGACTTCTCCGCCCCGGCGCGGGTCCGCGCCACGAGCTGACCGGCCTCCTCCGCGCGCTTGGCCGCATCACGGACCGTCGTGGTGATTTCCTCCAGCGCGGCCGCGGTCTCCTCGACGGAAGCGGCCTGCTGCTCGGTCCGCTTGGAAAGGTCGTCGGCTGCGGCGCGCACTTCGTTCGCGCCGGCGTCGATGGCATTGGCATTCTCCCCGACCGCTCGCAGGGTCGCCTGCAGCTTGCCGACGGACTGGTTGAAATTCTCGCGAAGGCCGTCGAGATGGGCGGCAAAGGGCGTCACGATCTGGTAGGAGACATCACCGTCCGACAGGTGGGTAAGGCCGGTTCCAAGCGCATCGACAGCGTGCTGGATCTCGGCAGCCTCGCGGGCCTTCTGCGCCTCACGCTCCCGGCGCTCGCGCTCGGACAGGCCGCGACCGTTCTCCGCCTCCTGTTCAAGACGGATTCGTTCGAGAGCGTTATCCCTGAAGACGGCGACGGCAGCGGCCATCTGGCCCACCTCGTCGCGGCGCTCCATGCCGGCAATCGCTTCCTCGGTCTGTCCTGCCGCAAGCGTTTCCATCCGCGACCGCAGCGTCGCGATCGGCGTGGTGATGCCGCGCGAGGAGATGAAGAGGGAACCGGCCATGCCCGCGACGATCGCGATGCCGAGAGCAAGGAGCGAGTAGAAGATCGTCGCTGCGGTTGCGGCGCTCAGCTCGTCGCTCCGGGCCGCGACGCGCTCGGTCAGCTTCGTGCTCCAGCTCCCCATTTCGTCGCCAAGCACGCGAACGGGATCGTCCGAGGCGACATTGCGCACCACTGCCGCTGCAAACTCACCCTTCTTAGAAAGCGCTACGGCCTCGTCCGTGATGACAAGAATCTCGTCGAAGCGCTTCTCGAACGCGTCCAGCTCCTGGGAGGACGCGGGCAGGAACGACCTGATCTCGCCGAACCCCTTCTTCACGGCTTCCCGCGTGCGCTCGTAGCTCCTGACGATCTCGCCATCGGCCATGGTCGCGGCGTCGGCCGTCGCGGCGATATACGCCTTGTAGGCGGCGGCATTGACGCCGCCACGCAGGTTGTTCATGCGTGCAACCGCGGCATTGTCCCGCGCTACGAACTCCGAATAGAGATCGTCGGTTTTTTGAAACTGCACGGCCATGATCGACATGCCCGCGACCGCAACGGCGCATATGCCGATGAGGGGCGCGAGAATCTTCGTTCTGATCCTGGCATTCGTAAGAAAGGACATACCCGGCTCCACGGATAGACGACACATCGCTGTCCGACTGGTCTCCCGGGAAGAAGGCATGCCTTCGGCCGCGCCGAAACCTCACGGTTTCACGATGCAGCGCCTCGACGCCTTCGGGGGCCTCGCCTGGTAACGAGTGTCAAATGTTCAGGAAACATGACAGAGCAACCGCCATCCTGGCGCACGGGTCTCCCGGCATGGGAAAAACCAGTTCCGTCATTACGAATTCTCGGTAGACTTGCTTAAAATGCCGCTAATTTACACGGAGCAAAGAATTTATTTACATCAACACCAAGAATTTTCTGCGGATTTCCGCGCCTGATACAATTTTATGTATCGATACAAAACAGTATCTTTGTTCGCGTAGCAGTGATTTTACTATAAGATACTTAATTTCAAGCACATTGTTAACCATATTTGCAGCCCAGACTCAAGAGCAACATCATGGGTCGGCCCCACGCTCCGCCGGCCACCCGCACCGGCAGCCTATCCCTGTTCGCAATCAGCTCCCCTGAACGCCACCCCAGTCGCTGGCACCGGCGATCAGGTAGGGGCGCTTCGCTCTGGCTGCATTCTGTGGTTTGCTTGGCACGAGCCTCGCCAAGGAGCCGCCGTGCTCACGGCATATCCTCCACAGCGGCGGCATGAGCCACGGCGGGATAGTCATCGACGACAACGGCTCTGCGGAAATTGGCCTCCGCCTCAATGGTGTCTTTGATTTCGGTAACGTCGCGACGAGGGAACAAGCGCTGTCTGCCTGCGTTGAGGCGCGTTTCAGCGCCAACTGGCCCGGCGGAGCAAAAGTCGCGCCGACGCCCAGTCCAAGCAGGGCTGGCCGCCCGGACAACCGCTCGGGCGTCATCGGCGCTCTTGTCGCTTCCGCTGCATCAGGATGCGGGCACGGCCACGACCGCCCGCCTTCGTTCAAACCGGCGCACCATCGCCAGCTCCACCCGCCGCCGGGGGAAGGTGCGTCGCGGCGAACTCCGCAAAGGGTACAGGCCGACCGAACAGGTAGCCCTGCATGTATTCGACGCCAAGCTTTTGCAGATATTCGCGCTGCATCGCGTTCTCCACGCCCTCGGCGACAACGAAAAGCTCCAGCCTCGAGGCAAGATCGGCGATGATGTCGAGGATATGGCTGGAGAGCGTTTCCGTGCCCGCCTTGGCGACGAAGCTCTGGTCGATTTTCAGCGCATTGACGGTGAACCGCTGCAGATATTCGAGACTGGAATTGCCCGTCCCGAAATCATCCAGGGCGACTTGAACGCCCATGCCGTCGAGCTGCTTGAAAAGCGCGTCGGTCATTGGCGTCGCGGGGATCGCCTCGCGCTCGGTCAGCTCGAGGAAGAGGATGACGGAACCCGGCGGGAACGGCTCCAGAAAGGCGCGGCACCGATCGAGCAGCTCCATGCTGGTGCAATGCGCCGCCGAGATATTGAAGCCGACATGGAACGGTTCCGGAAGGTTCGGCAATTGCCCGAGCAATTCTTCCTGCACGCGGTCCATAAGCTGATAGGTCATCTTCACGATGAGACCCGTGCTTTCGGCAAGCGGGATGAACTGGTTCGGGGGGATGATCCCTTCGATCGGGTGCATCCATCGCACGAGGACTTCGGCGCCGGCCAGCGCGCCGGATTCCCCGAGCACGACAGGCTGGTAGAAAGGCACGAATTCGTCGGCGTCGACCGCCCGTCGCAACTCGGCCGTCAGGGAATTGCGCTGGGACAGGAAACGGCGGGCCGCATAGCCCGACAGAAGCCCGAGCAAGGCGAGCAGCAGCCAGGACGGCCAATAATCGAAAACGAGATGCCGCCAGACAAGGCCCTGCCCATAGGCCACGCCGACGGTGAACGGATAGGCCGCCGAAGGGACGAGACTCGCAATGGCATTGTCCGGTTGCCGGAAGGCGTCGGTGACCGTGCCCTCCTTCCCCACCCAGTTCGGCCCGATCCCGATCTCGACCGTGAACTCCTCGGCGCCGAGGCTGAGCACGTCGAAGACATGCTGCCCGTCGATACCCACCAGTACAGAGCCGGATGCCGTGGCGTGCCGGTAGACGAGCAGCGCCCGGTTCGGCGTGACGAGATTGCCGAACATCAATTGCAGGCGGCCGTCCGCATAGGCCGCGCTATCCTCGGCATAGTCCACCGCACCCTCGAGGGTGGAGCAATAGATCCTGCCGTTTTCAGCAAGGTTCAACGAGCGGACGAAAGGATGGGCCGTCACCCCCCGCCGCAGGTCAAGGCCGGCGGCAGGACAGGGGCTGCCGACCAGACCGGCCACTTCCACCGCAGCATTACTCGCATGGCCGAGGATGGCGTCGACCCGCGCGACCACGAATTCCTGAATGGCCGCCGCCTCGCCGTCGAGGGACTGCCGGGCCTGCCAGGCCAGGAAGGGCAACCCCAGAAGCAGGGGCAATATCCCGAAGAGCACGACAGCCAGACGGCTGCGGGCTTTTCCCTCCCGGCCAGCCATCGCTCCTCCTGCCCCCTGCCTTCGCTCTCCCGATCTCTTTTCCAACCCCTTCCAGCCCCTCTTGCCTGTTGCGACAGCCGAACCGGAACCATCCTAATCGCTCAAGGTTGATCTAACGTTTCACCCGGAGGCTCCCGCATGGCGCGCGTAGCGGCCCGGCGGCTGCCCGACATGGCGGCTGAAGGCGGTGCTGAACGTGCTCGCCGAACCGTAGCCGACGCGGCGCGCGACCTCATCGAGCGCCAGGGCGCCGCTGCGGAGCAGGTCCTTGGCGACAGCCATCCGCCAGGCCAACAGATATTCCATCGGGCGCAGGCCGACCGCGCGGGTGAAGCGGTCGAAGAAGGCGGAGCGGGACATGCCGGCGGCATCCGCCAGCCCGGCCACCGTCCAGCCATGCTGCGGGCCGCCATGCATCTCGCGCAGCGCCCTCGCCAGCCGGGCATCCGCAAGGCCCCGCAACAGGCCGGGCGGCGTATCCCCGCCGCGCGATATGCGCAGCGCTTCGACCAGCAGGATTTCCACAAGCCGCGCCAGCACAAGCTCCCGCCCGACATTCTCCGCCTTCGCCTCCTCGGCGACGAGCCGCACCAGCGTCGTCAGCCGCTCGACGCCGCGGATATGGATCATGCCCGGCAGCAGCGACACCAGCAGCGCGGCGTCCGGCGTATCGAATGCGAAATACCCGCCGAGGAGCCGGACATCGGCAGGCCCGCCGGGACGGCCATGCCGCACTTCCCCGATGGGAGCCGGAGCGGCCGTGGGGTCGACATGCATGGGAATGGCCGGCTCGAAGCCGGACATGGTGAAGGCCGGCGTCGCCGGCAGCAGCACGAAATCGCCCCGCTCCAGCGTGGCCGGCGCCTCACCGTCGACCATCAGACGGCACCGCCCCTCAAGGACGGCGCAAAAGCCGGGCTGGCCGAAGGCGGAATAGCGCACCGCCCAGGGACCGGCCCCGCTGATGCCCTTCGAAAAGACCGCACGCGGCCGCAACAGCTCGATAACCTCGGTAAGCGGATCGGACATTTGGACTATCGCAAAATAAATGCGGACCTTTGATTGATGATAGTCCTGATATTGCCAGCTATCTCTTTCCCGTCAACACGAAAGAGGACCCTTTCCATGAACACCGTGCTCATCACCGGCAGCTCTTCCGGCTACGGCCTCCAAACCGCCCGCCACTTCCATGACAGGGGCTGGACCGTCATCGCCACCATGCGGACGCCACGCGAGGACGTCCTGCCCAAATCCAGCCGTCTGCGCATCCTGCCGCTCGACGTGACGCAGCCCGAGAGCATCGCCGCCTGCCTTCAGGCCGCCGGCCCGATCGACGCCCTCGTCAACAATGCCGGGATCGGCGTGGTCGGCGCGTTCGAGGCGACGCCCATGGCGCATATCCGCAAGATATTCGAGACCAACACGTTCGGCGTCATGGCGATGACGCAGGCCGTCATCCCGCACCTGCGCGCCCGCCGGTCGGGCGTGATCGTCAACGTGACCTCCAGCGTGACGCTCGCGCCGATGCCGCTGGCGGCGGCCTATACCGCCAGCAAGATGGCGATCGAGGGCTTCACCGGCTCGCTGGCGCATGAACTGGCCGCCTTCGGCGTGCGCGCCAGGCTGATCGAGCCGGGCTATGCCCCGACCACGCGGTTCACCGCCAATAGCGGGGTGCGCGTCGAGGACCTCATTCCCGCAGCCTATGAGGAATTCGCCGCGCCAATCTTCGCCGCTTTCGCCAAGCCGGCCATGGTGACGACGGAGGCCGATGTAGCCGAGGCCGTCTGGCAGGCCGCCAACGACCTGTCCGGGCAGCTCCGCTTCCCCGCCGGCCCCGACGCCGTCGCACTGGCGCAGGGCCACGCCGGATAAGCCTCACGCCGCCAGCCGGCGCTCCGGATCAGCGGCGCTTCGCCAGCATCGAGCGCGACAGCACGACCACGAGGCCGATGGCGACGGTTGCGACGATGAAGAGGAAGGCGGCGGCGGCAATGGCGGGGCTGATGTTCTCGCGGATGCTGGAAAACATCTGCCGCGCCAGCGTGCGCTGGTTGGGACCGGCGACGAAGAGGGTCAAAACCACCTCGTCGAGCGAGGTTGCGAAGGCCAGGACCGCGCCGGACAGCACGCCGGGCATGGCGAGCGGCAGGGTGATGCGCCGGAAGACCGTCGTGGGCGACGCCCCGAGGCTCTGGGCGGCAAGCTCCACCCGCTCGTCTATGCCGGCCAGCGCCCCGGTGACGCTCACCACGACGAAGGGCACGGCGACGACCGTATGGGCGATGATCACGCCCAGATAGCTGTTCGTCAGGCCGAAACGGGCCAGCAACACCTGCATGCCGACACCCAGAACGACCGCCGGCACGACCATCGGCAGCAGGAAGAGCGTGCGCATCGTGCCGCGGAAGAACAGCAGCCGGTTGCGCAGGCCGAGCGAGGCGGCCGTGCCGAGCACGGTTGCCAGCAGCGTCGTGCCCGTGCCGATGATGAGGCTGTTGACGATCGCCCGCCGCCAGGCATCGGCGAAGAACAGTTCCTCGAACCAGCGCAGCGACCAGGACGGGATCGGATAGGTCAGGATGACGCTCGAGGTGAAGGCGAGCGGCAGGATGGCGAGGAGCGGCGCGACGAGGAAGAGCACCGTCAGCGTGGCGAACGTGGCCTTGGCGATTTTCATCGGCATGGTCAGCGCCTCCCCGGTTCGTCGCTGGAGAGGCGGGCATAGACGCTGTAGAGCAGGAGCGTTGCGACCAGCAGCACGACGCCGAGCGCGCCGGCCATGCCCCAGTTCGCCGAACCCGTGGCGTAGAAGGCGATGATGGACGAGATCATCTGGTCGCCCGGCCCGCCGATCAGCGCCGGCGTGATGTAGTAGCCGATGGCCGAGATGAAGACGAGAAGGCTCCCGGAAGCGACGCCGCGCAGGCTGAGCGGCAGGAGCACGCGCAGGAACGCGCGCAGCGGATGGGCGCCCAGCGAGGCGGCGGCCGGCATCAGATTCTTCGGAATGGTGATCAGCACGGAATAGATCGGCAGCACCATGAAGGGCAGGAGCACGTGGGTCATGGCGATGATGACGCCCGTGCGGTTGAAGATCAGCGCCAGCGGCGCGTCGATGAGGCCGATGCCGCGCAGGAGGTCGTTGATGAGGCCCTGCTCCTGCAACAGGATGAACCAGGCCGCGGTGCGCACCAGAAGCGACGTCCAGAGCGGCAGCAGCACCGCGCCGAGCATCAGGTCGCGCTTCCAGCCGGACAGCGAGGCGGCGATGATGGCGTAGGGATAGCCGATGCAGGCGCAGGCGAAGGTGACGAGCGCGGCGATCCAGAAGGTGCGCACGAGGATCACCCGGTTGACGGACTGGTCCGGCGGCAATTGCTCGATGCTGCCCGCGGCATTGCGGCCGAGATCGACGGCGGCAAGCAGGTTGCGGTCGGTATAGGGCGAGAGCGCGTCGGCGATGGCGAGCCAGAATTCCGGCTTTTCCCAGCGCTTGTCGATGGAGACGAGGTCGGCGGGCGGGTTCTCCGCGTCGGCGAGCGCGCTCGTCGTCTTGCCCATCAGGGTGCGGAAGCCGGAGCGGGCGCTGTTGAGCCGGCGTACCATGTCGCCGAGCGCCTGGTCGTCGTCGACCGCCTTCAGGTCCTCCATCAGCGCCGCCTGCATGGGCATGGTCGGCGGCGACGTGCGGTCCCAGTCCCGCAGCACCTCGGCGCTGCGCGGCAGGAGGCGAAGCACGGCCGGATCAGAAACGGCCTGCGACATCATGCTGAAGAGCGGCCAGACGAAGAAGCCGATGAGGAAGACGAGCAGCGGCGCCAGCAGGAAAAGCGACCGGCCCGTGCGCGATGGAGCCCCGCTCATGGCGCGATGACCCGGCAATCGCCGGCCGAGAAGGCGGCGAACACCCTGGTGCCCGGCGGAAACTCGCGCGACCGGCGGCCGAGCTTGGCGATCAGCGGATGATTGGCGTTCTGCAACTGCACGCGCAGATGATCGCCCTGATAGACGCTGTCGGTGACCTCCGTTTCGAGCACGTTGCGCGCCTCGCCGCGTGTTTCGCTGAGGTCGACGCGCTCCGGCCGGATCGAGAGGAAGACGGGCTGGCCGGAGGCGACGGTGCCGGACACGGCCGACACGATCTGCGCGCCGGAGGCAAGGCGGACGGTGGCTTCCGCGCCCTGCACGGCCTCCACCACGCCCTCGACAAGATTGGTCTCGCCGATGAACTCGGCGACGAAACGGGTCGCCGGCTCGTCATAGACCTGACGGGGCGTGCCGATCTGCTCGATCTTGCCCTTGTTGAAGACGGCGACCCGGTCCGACATGGTGAGCGCCTCGGACTGGTCGTGCGTGACGAAGACGATGGTCAGGCCCAGGCGGCGATGCAGGTCGCGGATATCGAGCTGCATCTGCTCGCGAAGCTGCTTGTCGAGCGCGCCGAGCGGCTCGTCCATCAGCACGACGCGCGGCTCGAAGACCAGCGCGCGGGCGAGCGCCACGCGCTGCTGCTGGCCGCCGGAAAGCTGCGAGGGGCGACGGTCGGAGAGGGCCGAGAGCTGCACCATGTCGAGCGCCCGCTTGACGCGCTCGCCGGTCTCGGCCTTGCCGAGACCGCGCATCTGCAGCGGAAAGGCGATATTGTCGCCGACGGACATATGCGGAAAGAGCGCATAGCTCTGGAAGACGACGCCCATATCGCGCTTGTGCGTGGGCACGGCGTTGATGGCGGTCCCGTCGAGCAGTATATTGCCGGAGGTCGGCTGCTCGAAGCCCGCGAGCATCATCAGGAGCGTCGTCTTGCCCGAACCGGACGGGCCGAGCAGGCTGACGAACTCGCCCTTGTCGATGGAAAGATCGAGGTTTTCGACCACGCAGAGCGGGCCGTAGAATTTGGTGATGCGGTCGAAGCGGATGAATTCGGCCAAGTGAGGACTCCATCGCAAGGGTCGCAGCGGCGGGATTGCCCCGGCAAAACCTTCTCCCCGGCCCGGGAAGAAGGCCGCCAAACGGGATGAGGGGCGAACCCGCCCCTCACCATATCCGCTTTACTGCGCCAGCCAGGCGTTGAAGCGCGCCGTCAGCGTTTCCGCATTGTCGATCCAGAAGTCGACATTGAGCGGGATCGAATCCGTCATGTTCGCCGGATCGGTCGGCAGGTCCTTGGAGAATTCCGCCGGCACCTTGGAAGCGGCATCCTTGTTCGGCAGGCCGTAGGCGACGAATTCCGGCAGCTTGGCCTGGTTTTCCGGCAGGCTGGCGAAGGCGATGAAGTCCTGCGCCGCGTCCTTGTTCTCGGCGTCCTTCAGCACGACCCAGCTATCGACGGCATAGATGCTGCCCGGGAAGACGACCTTGAAGTTCTTGCCTTCCGAGCGGTTGATGCCGGTGATGCGGCCGTTATAGGCCGAGGTCATGGCCACTTCGCCCGAAGCGAGGAACTGCAGCGGCTGGGCGCCCGATTCCCACCAGACGATGTTCGGCTTCAGCTCGTCGAGCTTCTTGAAGGCGCGCGCGACGCCCTCCTCGGTGCCGAGCACGTCGTAGAGTTCGTCCTTGGAGACGCCATCGGCGAGCAGGGCGAATTCCAGCGTGTATTTCGGACCCTTGCGCAGCGAGCGCTTGCCGGGGAATTTCTCGACGTTCCAGAAGTCCGCCCAGGAGGCCGGGCCTTCCTTCAGCTTGTCGCCGTCATAGGCGATGGCCGTGGACCAGACGATGGCGCCGACGCCGCAGTCGTTGACCGCGCTGTCGAGGAACTTGTCCTTGCCGCCCATCTTGTCCCAGTCGATCTTCTCGTAGAGACCGTCGGCACAGCCGAGCGCCAGTTCCTCGGCCTCCACCTGCACGGCGTCCCAGTTCGGCGCACCGGCCTTGACCTTCGACTGGATGACGCCGATGCCGCCGTCCCAGGCCTCGTCGAGCACCGGCTTGCCGCTCTTCTCGGCGAAGGGCTTGAAGTAGATGTTGCGCTGGGCATCCTGATAGTTACCGCCCCAGGACACGACGGTCAGGTCCCGCGCGAATGTCGGCGCGGCGATGCCGGCCGACAGCACGATGGCGGCCGCCGCCAGGATACCCGATTTCAGAATTGTCTTCATGGCACTCCCCTTTTCTTCGTTTATGAAGGAGCCGCTACGGCTCCGATGACGATTGATGCGCACCGCCCGCCCCGCCTTTGCGGCGGTGACTGCGGCTTGCGGCCATCGCGCCCTTTCCCCTGGGCGTTTCGGCCGATTGATGCATTCCGGTCATTGTCGGTCAACGGGTTTTTCCCGCTTATTGACCGTTGTCAGACGTGCTGCCCTCCATTGATGTGGATTTCCGCGCCGTTGATGTAGGACGATTGTTCGGTGCAGAGGAAATGGATGGTCTCCGCGACTTCGCGCGGTTCGCCCAGCCGTCCCATCGGCACTTCCGCCGCCACCAGCGCGTCCGTGCCCGGCGAGAGGATCGAGGTCTCGATCTCGCCCGGCGCGATGGCATTGGCCCGCACGCCGCGCCGGCCGAATTCATGCGCCATCTCGCGCGTCAGCGCCGCAAGCGCCGCCTTGGAGGCCGCATAGGCGACCCCCGCGAAGGGATGCACGCGCGAACCGGCGATCGAGGTGACGTTGACGATCGAGCCTTTCGCCGCCTCCAGCTCCGGCATCAACGCGCGGGCGATCAGCGCCGTCGAGACGAGGTTGACGTTCAGCACTTGCGTCCACACGTCCGCATCGGTGCCGAGCACACCGAGGCGGCTCTTGCCCGGCCCTTTCGGCGAGATGCCGGCATTGTTGACGAGCGCGTGCAGCTTGCCGTTCGGCAGGCGCTCGCGCACGGTCGCGGCGAGGCGGTCGATCTGCGTGAGGTCGGCAAGGTCGGCCTGGATGTGGCTTTCCCGGGCGGACGGCCAGGCGCACTCCTCCGAGAAAGCCTGGCGCGAAACGGTGAAAATACGCCAGCCCTTCGACTGGAAGAGCTTGACCGTCGCATGGCCGATGCCGCGGCTCGCTCCCGTCAGCAACATGTAGCGGCGTTCTTCGGTCATGCGGGGCGATCTCCCTTGATGCTTGATACATCGTAATCTGCGGCGAATGAATTGCAAGCCCCGTTCGAGACAGGTCAGGCGCGGCGCGTTTTTCCCTCCGCGCCATGCTCGATACGCTCGAGGATCGGCCTTCCGCCGAGCTGGATATCATCGATGATTGCCATGGCGGCGGCGGCGGAATCGTGCCGCTTCAATGCCTCGACGACCGGATAGTGATGATCGATCATCGCCCGCCCACCGGCAAGATAGGCGTCGGAAATATGTGGCCCCATCTGCAGCCAGAGCCGCCGCAGGATGGTGGTAAGCACGGGAAGCCCGGCGATGCGCGGCAGCATGAAATGGAACGCCTGGTTGAGCTGCGTGCCTCGCAAGCGGTCTCCCTCCGCGATCGCCGCCTCGTTTTCCCGCAAAATCTGCTCCATTTCATGGATATCGGCGCCCGTCGCCGTCTGCGCGGCGGTTTCCGCCGCAAGTCCTTCCAGCCGGACGCGGATCGTGCGGATCTCCCGGTATCGCGCCTCGCTGAGACCGGATATGCGGATGTCGCGCGGGGAGCGGAAGGTGATCGCCTCGTCGTTGGCAAGACGCAGGATCGCATCGCGGATCGGGGTCACGCTCGTGCCGAACTGCTCGGCGAGATCGCGGATCTTCAGCCGGTCGCCCGGCTGGAAACGCCCCTGCATCAGCGCGTCGCACAGCGCGCCATAAACCACGCTGTTGAGGTTCTCGTGTTCCAGTGTCGTGAATTCAGGCATGGAACTGATCCGCAAAATCGAGTAACAAGATACTTGATGCATCTTTTTTGACGTGTTTCAAGTATCGGCCGGCCATCGGCGGCATCTTCCGGGGAAGACGCGGCCATGGCAATGCCGGCCGGAGCGCTGTCAACAGCGCCGAAGCCTTTCTCGATACCGCCGCGGGAAACCGCCAGAACGGAGCAAGCATGACGGAGCCAGCGCCCGCCGCCCCGAAATCGGACTCCCCGAAGCCGGATTCAATGTCGGCGACATGGAGCATGACGGCAATCGAGGACGCGCAAGTCGCGGTCGCGGACGTCTATGGGCTTGCGGGCGCCGTGAAGCGCCTTTCCAGCGAACGGGACGAAACCTTCCTTTTCACCCGGACCGACGGCACCGATTTCATCCTGAAAATCGCCAATCCCGCCGAAGATCCGGCCGCGCTCGAATTCCAGGACGGCGCGCTGCTGCATCTGGAGGCCGCCGCCCCCGCCGTGCCCGTGCCGCGGCTGGTGCCGACGCAATCGGGCGAGCCGAGCCACACGCTGTCGACGGTCGACGGCCCGCGCATCATGCGCCTGCTCACCTTCCTCGACGGCGAGCTGCAATACCGCACGCCGGCCTCGGAAGCGCAGAGCCGCAATGTCGGCCGGGCGCTGGCCGAACTCGGCCTCGGCCTGGAGGCCTATGCCGGCCGCCCGCCGGAAGGCAAGCTGATGTGGGACATCTCCCATACGCTCGATCTTGCGGCCGTCGTCGGCGATGTCGCCGTGGAGCGTCGCGCGCAGGCTGAGGCCGTTCTCGACGAATTCGAGCGCTGCCTGCCGGCCATCGCCGCGCTCGAACGCCGGCAGATCATTCACAACGATTTCAACCCGCACAATATCCTGCTCGATCCGGCCGCGCCGGAGAGAGTCGCCGGCATCATCGATTTCGGCGACATGGTGCATGCCCCCCTGATCAACGACCTTGCCGTCGGCATCTCCTATCACCTCGCCACCGGGAACTGGGCCGCCCGCGCCGGCGCCTTCCTCGACGGGTTCCTTTCGGCGCGCGCGCTGAAGCCGGAGGAGGTCGAACTGCTGCCGCTTCTCATGCGCTGCCGTCTCGCCATGTCCATCATCATCGCGGAGTGGCGCTCCGCGCGCTTCCCGGAGAACCGGGCCTATATCATGCGCAACCACGCCGCCGCCTGGAGCGGCCTGCAAAACATTGCCGATCTTACTGCGGCCGGGCTGAAACGGCTCGCGCCCAACCTGACCGAGGGCTGATCATGTCGATGGTGAATGCATTTTCGCGCGAGGATTTCGAGCGGCTGGACGAAAGCGAACGGGCGCTGATCGCCCGGCGCGAAAAGGTGCTCGGCCCGGCCTATCGCCTGTTCTACGAAAAGCCGCTGCATCTCGTGCGCGGCGAAGGCGTGTTCCTCTATGACGCGGCGGGCGAACGCTATCTCGACGCCTATAACAACGTCGCCTCGCTCGGCCATTGCCATCCGCGCGTGGTGGAGGCGATCACCCGCCAGACCGCCGTTCTCAACACCCATACCCGCTACCTGCACGAAGGCATCGTCGATTATGCCGAGACGCTGACGTCGACCTTCCCGGAGGCGCTCAGCCAGGCGATGTTCACCTGCACGGGCAGCGAGGCGAACGACCTTGCCGTGCGCATCGCCCGCTTCGTCACCGGCGGCACCGGCATCATCGCCACGGAGCTTGCCTATCATGGCCTCACGGGCGCGGTCGCCGAATTCTCGCCTTCGCTCGGCGAATCCGTGACGCTCGGCCCGCATGTGCGCACCGTCGCCGCGCCGGACAGCTATCGCCATTCGCCGGAGGAGGTGATGGAGAAATTCGGCCGCGACGTGCGCGCCGCCATCGCCGACCTCAAGCGGCATGGCATCAAGCCGGCCATGCTGATCACCGACACGATCTTTTCCAGCGACGGCATCTTCGAAGGCCCGAAGGGCTTCCTGAAGCCGGCCGTGGATGCGATCCACGAGGCCGGCGGCCTCTTCGTCGCCGACGAGGTGCAGCCCGGCTTCGGCCGCACAGGGGAGGCCATGTGGGGCTTCGAACGCCACGGCGTCGCCCCCGACATGGTGACGATCGGCAAGCCGATGGGCAACGGCTACCCGATGGCCGGCATCGTGCTGCGGCCGGAGGTCATCGCCGAATTCGGTCCGAAGGCGCGCTATTTCAACACCTTCGGCGGCAACCCCGTCGCCGCCGCCGCCGGCAAGGCGGTGCTCGACGCGATCCGCACCGAAGGCCTGCAGCAGAACGCGCTCGACGTCGGCCGCTATCTGATGGACGGCCTGAAGAGCCTCTCCGGCCGCCACCCCGCCCTTGGCAATGTGCGCGGTTCCGGCCTCTTCGTCGGTGTCGAGATCGTCGCGGACCCCGCCGAGAAAAGCCCGGACGCCGCGCTCACCACCCGCATCGTCAACGGCCTGCGCGAGCGCCGCATCCTGATCAGCGCCTCCGGCCCACGCGCCAACGTCCTGAAAATCCGCCCGCCGCTGGTCTTCTCCAGCGAGAACGCCGACACGCTGGTGGATGCGCTCGCCGATGTGTTGAAGACGCTCTAGGCAGGGGTCTTGCGCCGAAACTCGGAATCGCCGCATGAGCCGCGCCCGCTCCGGTATCACCATACAACGGAGATCATCTTCCGTAATGCCGGCCCTGCAATCAGGGCTGGCGACGAGTCCGGGACCGCGATAGTCTTGCGGAACAAGGCACCCCGGAGGAGGAACGGACGATGACCTCGAAAGCATGGGCGGCTTCCCGTATCGCCGGCATTCTTCTTGCCGGTTTCGCAACGACAGTACCGGCAATGGCGCAGGAGGTGCTCTCGGCCTCTTCCGAGACGGGCGACATGATGACGGCCCATATCGCCGGACCGAAGCGGAACGCCGGCTGGTGGGAATTCACCGACGTGGCGCAGAACGGCGACGAACTGAGCAAGACCCATCTTTGCGTCGGCGACAAGTCGGAAGCCGTCTACTCCGCCTTCGACCAGATTTCCGGCTCCTCCTGCAGCAGCAAGCGCTTCGAGAAGACCGCGGAGGGTTACACCTACACCACCGTCTGCGGCGTGCCGGGCATGGACAATGTCACGACCCAGGGAACGCTGACGGGCGACATCGCCACGGCCTACACCATGGACGAGGTGAAGGACATCAGCCCGGCCGGCGACCACGCCAGACGCACCGCGAAGCTGATCGCGACGGACTGCCCGGACGACTATGCCGATGGCGACGAGTCGACGATGAACGGCATGCTCAAATCCTCCGTGCTGCTCGGACGCTAGGCATGGCAGCCGCGCCATAGACACCGCCTTCCCCGGCCTAGCGGCCGGGTTTGAGCCACGCCACGCTGGAGCTCGATGCTGGCGCCTCGCCCTCGCGGCGTCTCGACCGTGACCGGCGCACGCCTCGCAATCCCGTCACATTTGTCACTCCCATATCCCGCGCCTTCCGATCTAGCTTTGCCCTGTAGCGGCCGCATAGGGCCGGAACCGACCGGGAGCACAGGATGGCAGCGCGCGCAAAGATCGAGGATGCACGGACATACCGCATCGGCGACTGGTTCGGCCTTGCCGCCGCGCCGACCTTTGCCGCCATGGCATGGGCCATGGCCGGTGCGCCGGCCGGCATCTGCGCATCGGACGCCGGCATGCTTCCCGTGGACGGCATGGCCTGGATGTACCTGCTGATGAGCCTCTTTCACCTGCCGCCATGGCTGAGGCTCGCATCCCGCCGCCATGCGGCCGCTCATCGACCTCACACGCAAACCGAAGGAGACTGACCATGCAACACACCATCGTTTCACGCGACGAATGGCTCACGGCCCGCAAGGCGCTTTTCGCCAAGGAACGCGCCATGACCCACCAGCTCGATGCGCTTCGCGCCGAGCGCCGGCAACTGCCCTGGGTGAAGATCGACAAGCCCTATGTCTTCGACGGCCCGGACGGCGAATGCACGCTGAGCGACCTGTTCGGGGACCGGAGCCAGCTTGCGCTCTATCACTTCATGCTGACGCCGGGTTCGGAGCATATCTGCCCGGGCTGCGCGTTCACGGTCGATCACGCCGATGCCGCCCGGCAGCATTTCGAGCAGGCGGACCTTGCCTTCGTTGCGGTCTCGCGCGCGCCCATCCGGCGGATCGAGGAGGTCAGGGAGCGCATGGGCTGGACGTTCCCCTGGGTCTCGTCGGGCGACCGCGATTTCAATTACGATTTCGGCGTGTCCTTTACCCCGGAAGAGCGCGCCGAGGGGCGTGCGGCGTATAATTACGGCCTGACGACGATCCGCAACGCCTCCGACATGTTCGGCCTCAGCGTCTTCGCGCGGGATGCCAAGGGCGACATCTTCCACACCTACTCGACCTATCATCGCGGCACCGAGCTGCTGATGGGCGCCTTCAACTGGCTGGACCTCGCCCCCAAGGGCCGCAACGAGAACGGCACCATGAGCTGGGTGAAGCTGCACGACCAGTATTGAAGCGGCTGCCCAGGAACGAGCCGGCCCGTCAGCAATCGAGCGGATAGACGGGCCGGCGAAGGCGAAGATAGCTGCGGCGCGTCAGGTCCGGCGAGCTGAGGCCGCCGGCATCCGTGACGATCATGCGCGCCGCGATCGGGCCGAACGCGCCCTTGAAATGTTGCATGGATTTGACCGCGAGCACCACCTTGCCGGTCGGCTCGATGCCCACGGCACGGAAGATGTTCTTGTCCAGCATCTGCATGCGCTCGGAAACGATCATGATGTCAAGGCCACCGACGCGCAGGCAGACGCTCCGGCCGCAGGTGCCCGGCAGGCCGGTGAACATCGGCCCCTCGAAGACGAACCGCCCGTCGCTGACGGCCATCACCGTGCCTGTCACCGTCAGCGGGCCGCCGCCGACCGTGGGGTCGGTGCGCCCGCCGATCGTCACCGTCACCTGCGCACCGACGCCGGCCGCGGCGATCTCGGCCACCGCCTCGGGATCGAGCAGCGCTCCGGCCGCCGCATCCTTGATCCCCGCCTCCAGCAGGGCGGCGATCAGGGCGGTGCAATCGCTATAGGCCCCAGAGCCGGGATTGTCGGAAAAGTCGGCCACCACGACGATGCCCTCCGCCGGATCGGCGGCTTTCAGCGCGGCGATGCACTCGGCAAGCGGCACCGGCTGCGCCCAGTCGTGGCGATAGGACCAGATGGCCTCGCACAAACGCTCGCCGATGCCCTCCGCCACGGCCGCCGGCGCGACGGCCGCATCATAGGTAACGACAACGCTCGGCCCCGCCGCCCACACATCGGCATCGGTAAAGCCCGCATTGATCGAGACATTGAGGATGCCGGGAGCGGCCGCTTCCGTATCCGCAATGTCCAGCAGACGGCACATCGGGCCGTTGTCCGTGGTGCGCCCGTCGTCGCAGCCGAGCAGCATGGGCGGGCGGCGGATGGCAAGTTTCGGCATGATCGCCCCGGCCATCGTCTCGTGCAGCAATTCGCAGGCCTGGACGCCCACCTCCCGCATGTCGACATGCGGATAGGTGCGGAACGACACGGAAATCTGCGCGAGGCCGGCAAGCTCGTCGAAGACATTGGCATGAAGGTCGAGGGTGATGGCCACCGGGACCGCGTTACCGAGGACGGAGCGAACCGCGCGCAGGAACTGGCAGTCGCCATCCTCGTCCGTCTGCGTGACCATCGCGCCGTGCAGCGCGACGAAGACCCCGTCGAAGGGGCCGCCCTCCTTAAGGCCGCGCAGGCACGCCTCGGTGATCTCCGCCCGCGCCTCTTCGCGAATGATGCCGTTCGGCTCCGCATGGGCCGCCACGATATAGACCGGCGTCCAGCCCTTCGCCCGCGCGACCTCGATGGCCCCGCCGACTTCCGAGCCGGTGCCCTCGAAATTGCGCGGTATCTCGTCGCCCTTGAAATAGTGCGACGCATGGAAATCGCCGATGCCGGTCCGCTTCAGGGTGAAGGTATTGGACTCGTTGATGAACTCGATGATGGCGACGCGATAGGACATGCAGACCCTTCCCTGCCCCCAAAGGGGCGCCCTTCCCTGCCCCCGGAGGGGCGGACGACAACGGAGACGACCCGAAGGCCGGCGCAACCCGAAAAAACGCCGGCGGCAAGGCCCGGCAACAGGGCCTTGCCGCCGCATTCTTGCGGACGGATCGGCTATTTGCCGAAAAGCGCGCTCGCATTGCTCGGCTTCTGGCGGATATCGAAGTCGAAATATTTCTTGCGGATCGTATCGTAGGTGCCGTCGCTGACGATCTTGGCGAGCGCCGCGTTCACGCGCTCACGCAGGGCGTCGTCATCCTTGCGGAAGGCAAGGCCCGCGCCGAGCGTGCCGTCCTGAAGGAACTCCTCGCCGACGAAGGCGCAGCATTCCTCGCCCTGCGCCAGCCAGTCGGCGCTGGCGATCTTGGATTCGACCAGAAGATCGAGGCGGCTGTTCTGCATGTCCAGGAAGGCTTCGCCGAGCGTCGGGTAAAGCTTGACCTCGTTATCAGGGAAGAACTGCTTGAGCATGTCGACGGCGATGGAGCCGGACTGCGTGCCGATGACCAGGCCCTTGGCGAGGTCCGGCTTGATATCGGTCAGCCCCAGCTCCTTCGACGCGACGAAACGCATGGCGTTGAAATAATAGGGATCGGAGAAGCTGACCTTCTCCATGCGCGCTTCCGTGATCGCCATGGAAGAGGCGATGATGTCGAACTTGCTCGCCAGCAGCGCCGGAATGATGCCGCTCCACTCGTTGACGCTCCATTCGCACGTCGCCTTCAGCTCGGCGCAGATCGCATTGCCGATATCGATGTCGAAGCCCTTGAGCTGGCCGTCCTCGGCCACATAGTTGAAGGGCGGATAGGCGCCCTCCGCGCCCATGCGGATCGTCTCGGCCTTCGCCAGAGCGGTGCCGGCCAGCACAAGCGTCATCGCAGCGCAGGCATAAAGCGCAATTTTTCTCATCGTCGTTCCCTCGTTGCTGTTCGTTTCGAGCCTGCCCATTGCACGCGGCCTCCGGCGCGCAAGGCGGCGGAATCGGAAAGAACCATGAATTTCCTGGATCGCGGCGGAACGGGGCACCCGTTTTTTTCGTTCTGCACCGATAGGATTACTGTTGAGGGCGCGGCGCAACAATGCAAAAGATATATTGCTGATTATTAGTTTTCCTCATGATGCCATGACCGACCGCCAACGCCGAAAGCTGCTCGCGAACCTGCGCGCCCTGCGGGCTTTCGAAGCCGTGGGCCATCACCGCAGCTTCACGGCGGCGGCGAACGAGCTTGCCGTCAGCCAGGGCGCCGTAAGCCATCAGATCAAGCAGCTTGAGGAACGGCTCGGCCGGCGTCTTCTGGAGCGCAATGCGCGCGGCGTCGGCCTCACCTCCGAGGGCAGCCTCCTGCTGGATGTCTGCGCGCGTGCCTTCGAGGAGATCGCGGACGTCCTATCGCTGATCGGGCAGGAGAACGGAACGCAGATCCTGCGCATCCGCACCGGCCCGTTCTTCGCGATGGAGGTGCTGGTGCCGCGCATGGCCGGCTTCCTGGAGCGCAATCCCGGCATCCAGCTTCATCTGAGCAACCTGGAGGAACGCAGCGGCGGGCAGGAGCGGGAGGACGCGCAGATCAAATACTGCCTCCACCCGCCGGCGGGCCATTATGCCATCGAGATCCTGCGCGAGCGTCTCGTGCCGGTGTGCAGCCCGGCCTTGCTGGCGAGCGTCGCGCGCGGCGAGGACCTTCTGTTCAGCCAGAGCGTCGCGCGCCTGCACTATCGCAATGCCAGCGACTGGAAGAACTGGCTCGCCCACAACCACCTGCAGGAAACGCGCACCAACGCGAACCTCTTCTTCGACGACCAGCACACGCTGCTCGCCGCGGCCCGCTCCGGCCATGGCATCGGCTTCTCGCACCGCGCCTTCGTGGAGGCGGATATCGCGCGCGGCACGCTCTGTGTGCTGTCCGAGGACATGTTCCAGCCGGAGGAATGCTACATGTTCATCTGCCCGAAGGAGAGCATGGCCGCCAATCCAGCCCTCGCGCGCTTCCGCGACTGGCTGATCGAGGAAGTGGCGGCCATACGCTAGCCCCCTTGCGGCGCTCAGGCGCCGAGGAAGTCCGCCATCTCGACATTGTAGAAGGTCTTGGTGCGCGGACCGGCGAGGATCGGATCGATCCGCCGCACGCATTCGCGATAATGCGGGGTCTTGCGATGGTCCTCCAGCGCTTCCGGCGACTTGAAGACTTCATAGATGACGAAGCTGTGCTCGTCTTCCGGGTTGCGCAGCACGTCGAAGCGCAGGTTGCCCGGCTCCTGGCGCGTGCCTTCGTAGTTGATGCGGAATGCCTCCAGGAATTCGGCGGCATGGCCCGGCTTGACGTTGATGCTGACCATCTGGATGAGCATGTCTTGATCCCTGCTATGTTGAATGTCGGATGAAAGGTTAGAGGCCCGGCGCTTTCCACATGGCCGTGGTGACACCCTCGTCGACGAGCTGGCGCTGCAGCGCATAGGCGCGCGCCCAGCGTTCGCCGGCCTCGTCGTAGATGGCCTTGTGCCCGAAGTTCGGCTCGAAACGCTTGTCCCAGCGCACCCAGCCTTCGGCCGCCTCGACGAAATCGCGGCGAAGGCCGATGCCGATGGCGGCGGCAGCCGCGCAGCCGAGCGCCGTCGCTTCCTTGACGACCGGGGTGACGACCGGAAGGCCCGTCGCGTCGGAGAGGATCTGCGACCAGTGGGCGGATTTCGACGCGCCGGCGGCGAAGACGATCTTGTCCGGCGTCTTGCCGGAGAGCTTGAAGATGGCCGCAAGGTTGCGGGCCGCGACGATGGCGGCGTTTTCCTGCAACGCGCGGAAGATCGCCGCCTTGCCGGACTTCTCCGGGTCGATGGACAGGTTCAGCAGCGACGGGGCGGCGTGATACCAGTTGCCGTAGCGCATGACGTCGGAGAAGACGGGAATGATGCCGTAGGCGCCGACGGGCACGCCCGCCGCCTTCGCCTCAAGCAGCGTGTAGGCGTCGCCGCCCGGTCCGGCCGCCGCCACTTCCTCCGCGCCAAAACTGTCGCGGAACCAGCGCATAACGATGCCGACGAAGAAGCTGATCGCCTCGGCCTGGTTGAGGCCGGTGACGACATGCGGATTGATGCGCAGGTCCATCGACGGATCGGAGACATCGAGGCCGACATTGACCACCTGCTGCCAGAAGGTGCCGCCGAGCACCGCGCAGTCGCCCTCGTTGACGACGCCGATGGCCGCGGCCCCGCTCTGGCAGTCGCCGCCGCCCATGACGACGGGCGTGCCGGCGGCAAGGCCGGTCTCGTCTGCCGCCTTTTGCGTGACGCGGCCGATGACCGTGCCCGGCTCGACGCTTTGCGGGAAGATGTCGTCGCGCATGCCGGCCTTCGCCATGGCTTCCGGCAGCCAGTCGCGTTTCGTCAGGCTGTAGAGGCCGGTCGTGCCGGCATTGGAAGGATCGCTGGCGATGACGCCGGAAAGGCGCGCCAGCACCCAGTCGGAAAGCATGCCGATCTTGTCGATGCGGGCATAGACGTCCGGCAGGTTACGCTTCAGCCAGAGAAGGCGCGGCAGCGCGCCGAGCGCGAAGGTCTGGCCGCTCTCGGCGTAGAGATCGCGTTCGAGGCCCGGAAAGTCGCGCTTGAGATCGCGCACTTCGCTGACGGCACGGCTGTCGACATTGGCGCAGGCCCAGATTTCCCGGCCGTCGCGGTCATAGGCGACGAAGGCCTCGCGCATGCTGGTGGCGCTGACGGCGCGGATATCTGCGGCCGTGATGCCGGCCTCGGATATCGCCTGCCGGATGGCGCGCGACAGCAGCGACCAGTTGCCTTCCACGTCGAAATCCATGGAGCCGGGAAAACGCGGATCGGCCTTGTGCCACCATTCGTGCTGGGCGCTGGCGATCTGGTTGCCGTTCTCGTCGAAGATGACGGCGCGGCCGCTGCCGGTGCCGGCATCGACGGCCAGCAGATAGGAAGTCGTCATGGGGTCAGTCCTTGATCTCGATGAGGCCGGCGGCCGTCGTCTCGTCGGTAATGAGGATGCCGACGAATTTTCCGCGCAGCGCCGCGTGGATGGCCTGCACCTTCTGGATGCCGCCCGCCGCCGCCACGACCTTCTCCGCGCGCGACAGCGCCGCAAGCTTCACGCCGATCACCCGGTCGTGCAGGGGCAGGTCGAGCGGTTCGCCGCGCTCGTTGTAGAACTGGCAGAGGATATCGCCGACCGCGCCCTTGCGGCGCAGCGGCTCCACCTCGTCCGGGCTGACATAGCCCGAGCGCACGACGGTGGAGGCGGCGGAAAGCTCACCGATGCCGACGAGCTGGTAGGTGGCGTTGAGCGCCATGTCGAGGAGGTTGGCGACGGCCGGCTCCGAGGAGAGGTTGCGCGCCACGTCCGGGTCGCGCACGACGAGCGGCGCGGGCACCAGATGCACGCCGCTGCCCCAATTGGCCGTGCGCATACCGTCGACATAGGTGCCGACGCCGCCGGTGAGGCTGACGAGGCCGATATTGCGCTCGTTGGCGAGATGGCCGAGCCGCTGGATGGTGTTGGACACCGTCGCGCCCCAGCCAACCGCCAGAAGGTCGTCCGTCTGCAATCGCTGCATGAGGAACTGCGCGGCCGCCTGCCCCAGCCGGTCGCTCGGGTCCTGATCGGGAAGCTGCGGCACGACATAGGCTTCGAGCAGCCCGTAGCGCTCCTTGATCTGCCGCTCCAGCGCAAGGCAGCCCTGGTAGCGCGAATTGATGCGCACCTGGATGATGCCCGAGCGCCGGCCGCTTTCCAGCAGGCGCGAGACCTTGATGCGCGACATGTTGAGCTTTTCGCCGATCTCGTTCTGCGTCAGCCCGTCGTTGTAGTAATACCAGGCGATACGGGTGAGGATTTCCTCATCCGTATCGGCGTAGCTCCATTCCCCGTTGTCCGTCGCCATGCAAGCGGCCCTTTCGGTCGATTTCTGATCATTTGAATAACAAAAAAACTTTTGATACGTCAACGCATCCGTGTGGCGAAAAATTCTTTGCGGCCGCAATTCCTTGATTTTCGCTGATAAATCATATTTTGCAGTGCAATATCAGCCATGTGTAATCGCACAGGGCGATTTGAGCATATTGACGGCCTTGCGCCACTATGATCACATGATTGGCACGAATTACATATGAACAGGTGCAGAATGACGGATAGCCCGGCGGCCGGGAGGGTCGCGAAGCTGACGGACATCTGGAAGTCCTACGGTGCCGTTCCGGTGCTGAAGGGCGTTTCGCTCGCCTTGCAGGCCGGGGAAGTGCATGCGCTTCTCGGCGGCAACGGCGCCGGCAAGTCGAGCCTCATGAAGATCATGTCGGGCGTCATCCCGGCCAATTCCGGCGAAATCGAGATCAACGGCCGGGCGCTCGCCCATGCCTCCCCCGCCCATGCGCAGGAGCTCGGCCTCTATCTGGTGCCGCAGGAAGCCCATATCCTGCCGAACCAGAGCGTGCTGGAAAACATCTGCCTCGGCCTTGCCGCCTCGCCGAAAGCGCTGCGCCCGCGCGTCGAACAACTCGTCGCGGAACTCTCCGTCTCCCTCGACCTCGACGCCCAGGCCGCCGCCCTCGAAATCGCCGAGCGGCAGATCGTCGAAATCCTGCGCGGCCTCGTGCGCGATGCACGCGTGCTGATCCTCGACGAACCGACCTCGGCGCTGACCCCCTTCGAGACGAGCGCGCTCTTCCAGCGCGTGCGCAAATTGCAGGCGCAGGGCGTCGGCATCTTCTTCATCTCGCACAAGCTGCGCGAGATCCGCGAGATCTGCGGCACGATCAGCGTCTTGCGCGACGGCGTGATCGTGCTGTCCGGCCCGCTCGACAGCTACAGCGACGCCGAGATCATCGACGCGATGAGCCGCGTGCAGATCACCGAAGCCTCCAGCAAGGACCGCACCGGCCGCAAGGTCTCGCAGATCGGCCAGCCGCGCCTCAGCGTGCGCGGCCTGAGCGGCGAGGGTTTCCGCAATATCAGCCTCGACGTCAGGGCCGGCGAAATCCTCGGCCTTGCCGGCGTCGTCGGCGCGGGGCGCACGGAATTCGCCGAAACGCTCTTCGGCCTGCGCCCCCAGACGGCGGGCAGCGTGGTCTTCGACGGCGCGGAACTGAAGAAGCGCTCGCCGCGCCTCTGCATCGACCGCGGCCTCGTCTACCTGCCGGAAGACCGCCAGCAGCATGGCCTCTTCCTCGAAGCGCCGCTCTTCTGGAACGTCTCGTCCTATCTCGTGCATCGCCTGCCCTTCTTCCTGCGCCCCGGCGCGGAACGGAAGGCCTTCGACGAATTCCGCTCCAGCATGGGCATCAAATGCACCGGCCCCGGCCAGGAGGCGCGCGGCCTTTCGGGTGGCAACCAGCAGAAGGTGCTGCTGGCGAAATGCCTGTCGGCCCGGCCGAAGGTGCTGATCCTCGACGAGCCGACGCGCGGCGTCGACGTCGCGGCCCGCAACGATATCTACGACCTCATCCGCAAGCTCGCCGCAGAAGGCGTCGCCATCGTTCTCATCTCTTCGGATTTCGACGAGATCGAACAGCTCGCCGACCGCGTCGAGGTCATGGCCTTCGGCCAGTCCGGCGGGGAGCTGACGGACGACATCTCGGTGGACGCCATCGCCCGCCTTGCCTTCGGCGCCTCGGAGGCCCGTCATGCTTGACCTCTTCGCGCGCAACCGCGTCGCAACGCTCATCGCCGTTCTCATCGTCGCCTATGCCGCCATTGGCGCGGCCGCGCCCGGCTATCTCTCCGGCGCGACAGCCTCCGTCGTCGTCTCCAACAGCCTCGTGCTGATGCTCATCTCGCTCGGCACGATGATCGTCATCCTGACGCGCAATATCGACGTTTCCAGCGGCTCCGTGCTGGGTCTCAGCGCCGCCGTGCTCGGCCTGTCGCTCAATGCCGGCCTCGGCTTGCCGCTCGCCATCGTCTTCTGCCTGATGACCGGAGCCGCCGCCGGGGCCTTCAACGGGCTGATGGTCGCCTATCTCGGCATCCCCTCCATCGTCGCCACACTCGGCACGCTCGGCCTTTACCGCGGCATCATGCTCGTTCTGACGGGCGGGCGCTGGATCGAGGACCTGCCGCAGGACCTGAAGGCGCTCGCCGGCAATCTCGGCCCCGGCTTTTCCGCGCTCACCGTCGTCGTGCTCGTCCTCGTCGTGCTGACATGGCTGGTGCTGCGCAAGACGCGCTTCGGCCGTTATTTCTACGCCGTCGGCGACAACCGCGCCGCCGCGCACCATCTCGGCGTGCCGGTGAAGCGCGTACAGTTCACCGCCTTCGTCGCGACGGGCCTTTGCGCCGCACTCGCCGGCCTCGTCTTCGCCGCGCAGATCGGCTTCATCCCCAACCAGGCCGGCAACGGCATCGAGCTGAAGGCCATTGCCGTCAACGTGCTCGGCGGGGTCAGCCTGCTCGGCGGCACCGGCTCGGTCGCGGGCGTCTTTTCCGCCGTCATCTTCATCACCTCCATCGATAGCGCGCTCGTCTTCCTGAAGATCCCCGCCTACTGGAACGACTTCATCGCCGGCGCGATCCTGCTTTCAGTGCTGCTGCTGGACGGGCGCATCCGCCAGATCATCGACCGCCGCATCCGCGCCCGCCGCTATGCCGTGCATGAGCGCGGCCCCGCCCAACCCGCTGAAACGACGACGGCGCGCACCGTGGAGGCCGGCCGATGAAAAAGCTCATCTTCCGCTGGGAAACCGCGCTCCTCGCCATGCTCGTCGCCGAGCTTGCCATCTTCGGCCTCGTCAATCCGCGCTTCCTCAATGTCGCGAACCTGATCTACGGCACCTCGGACTTCGTGCAGATCGGCATCGTCGCCCTGCCGCTGACCCTCGTCATCATCGCGGGCGGCATCGACGTCTCCTTCGCCTCGGTGATCGGCCTTGCCGCCATCGTCTTCGGCGTCGCCACCTTCTACGGCGTACCGCTGCCGCTTTCGATCACGCTGGCGCTCGTCTCCGGCGCGCTCTGCGGGCTTTTGAACGCCACCGTCATCCAGCTGTCGAAGATCCAGCCGCTCGTCGTCACGCTCGGCAGCCTCTATCTCTTCCAGGGCACCGCGACGGTCGCCTCCGGCCTCGTCGGCGCGGGCGGCTATGAGGGCATCGGCAATTTCCCGGACGCCTTCAACGCCTTCGGCTATGCGGAAGTCCTCGGCCTGCCGGCCTCGCTCGCGCTGTTCCTGGCGCTCGCCTTCGTGCTGGTCGTGCTGCTGCACTTCACCCGCTTCGGCCGCGCCGTGTTCCTTTCGGGCCAGTCGGAAAGCGCGGCGCGCTTCGCCGGCA
Organism: Shinella zoogloeoides; assembly: GCF_020883495.1. Taxonomy (NCBI): domain Bacteria; kingdom Pseudomonadati; phylum Pseudomonadota; class Alphaproteobacteria; order Hyphomicrobiales; family Rhizobiaceae; genus Shinella; species Shinella zoogloeoides. The sequence continues at coordinate 3,013,110 of NZ_CP086610.1, forward strand.
TCCCGGTCGGCCGCGTGCAGACCATCACCTATGTCATCACGGGCGTCTCGGCCGCCATCGCCGGCCTCGTCATGTCGGCCTATTTCGGCTCCGCCCGCGTCGACCTCGGCTCGGCAACGCTGCTGCCCGCCGTCACGGCGGCCGTGCTTGGCGGCGCCTCCATCTATGGCGGACAGGGGTCCATCCTCGGCACCCTGATCGCCACCTTCGTCATCGGCTACCTGCAGCAGGGCCTGCAGGCGGCCGGCGTCCCCAGCCAGATTTCCAGCGCACTTTCGGGAGGGTTGCTGGTTGTCGCGGTCGCATTGCGCCATGGAAGCGCAATGCTGGCCGATTTCATCGCCGTCGCCCGGCAAAAGAGACAGACCCGGGCGGCAGTCACTTCAGGAGGAGAATGAGAATGATCAAGACTATTCTGAAATCCAGCGCTCTCGCCGCCGCACTTCTGGCCGGCACCGTGCTCGCCTCGGGCGCTGCCCATGCCGAAAACCAGATCGCCTTCATCCCCAAGCTGGTGGGTGTCGGCTTCTTCACCTCCGGCGGCGCCGGCGCGGTGAAGGCCGGCGAGGAAGTCGGCGCGAAGGTCACCTATGACGGCCCGACCGAGCCTAGCGTTTCCGGCCAGGTGCAGTTCATCAACAACTTCGTCAACCAGGGCTACAACGCGCTGATCGTCTCCTCCGTCTCGCCGGACGGCCTGTGCCCGGCGCTCAAGCGCGCCATGGAGCGCGGCGTGCTCGTCATGACCTGGGACAGCGACGTCAACCCGGATTGCCGCAGCTACTACATCAACCAGGGCACGCCCGAGCAGCTCGGCGGCCTTTTGGTCGACATGGCCGCTGAAGGCGTGACGAAGGAAAAGGCCAAGGTCGCCTTCTTCTATTCCAGCCCGACCGTCACCGACCAGAACGCTTGGGCGGAAGCCGCCAAGGCGAAGATCGCCAAGGAGCATCCGGGCTGGGAAATCGTCACGACCCAATACGGCTATAACGACGCGCAGAAGTCGCTGCAGACCGCCGAAAGCATCCTTCAGACCTACCCGGACCTCGACGCGATCATCGCACCCGACGCCAACGCCCTGCCGGCCGCAGCGCAGGCAGCCGAAAACCTGAAGCGCGCCGAAGGCGTCACCATCGTCGGCTTCTCCACACCGAACGTCATGCGCCCCTATATCGAGCGCGGCACGATCCAGCGCTTCGGCCTGTGGGACGTCACCCAGCAGGGCAAGATCTCGGTCTACGTCGCCGATCACGTCCTGAAGAACGGTCCGATGAAGGTCGGCGACAAGCTGGAAATCCCCGGCGTCGGCACTGTCGAAGTCTCGGCCAACAAGGTTCAGGGCTACGACTACGAGGCGGACGGCAACGGCATCATCCTGCTGCCGGAGCGCACCGTCTTCACCAAGGACAACATCGCCAACTTCGACTTCTGATCACCCCGGACGGCGGGCGGCTCCGGCTGCCCGCCGTTCTTCATTTCAAGGACAGGACATCCGCATGAAAAGCCGCTGGAACGACGAGGACGCAGCCCGTTACGTGGAGGCCGCGCTGGAGGCCGGACAGAGCGAGGCCCTCGGCCTTCGCATCTACACCTCCCGCATCATCGGCGGCGACCCAGACCTCGTGCTGCATGGCGGCGGCAACACCTCCGCCAAGGTGACGGCGGCGGACGGCGAAGCCCTCATGCACATCAAGGGCAGCGGCTGGGATCTCGACACGATCGAGGCGCCGGGCCTTCCGGCCGTGCGCCTCGCCCCCCTGCTCGAAGCCCGCGACGGCCCGAAGTTGTCCGACCCGGACATGGTCGCCCTGCTGCGCGCAAGCCTCATCGAAGCGGACGCGCCGAACCCGTCCGTCGAGGCGCTGCTGCACGCCTTCCTGCCCTTCGCTTTCGTCGACCATACCCACGCGACCGCCATCCTGGCGCTCGCCGACCAGCCCGACATGCGCGACACCATCAAGCGCGTCTACGGCGACCGTCTTGCCTATGTCCCCTATGTCATGCCCGGCTTCGATCTTTCCATCGTCGCCGACCGCATCTACCGCGACCATCCGGGCTGCGAGGGCCTCTGGCTGGAGAACCACGGCCTCTTCACCTTCGCGAACGACGCCCGCGCCTCCTATGAGCTGATGATCGAATTCGTCACCATGGCGGAAGAGGAACTCGCCCGCGCCGGCGTCGCGCTCGGCGGCCCGCAACAAAGCGACGGCGCGGAGGACGCAGGACTCCGTGCCCGGCTGGAAAAAGCCCTTGCCCGCGACGGCTCCCCCTTCGCCAAGGGCGTCTTCCTCGATTACCGCTCCACCGCCGCGATCCGCGAGCACGCCGCCAAAAGCAATGTCGAGGCCATCGGCCTGCGCGGCACGGTGACGCCGGACCACGTCATCCGCATCAAGCCCTGGCCGATGGTCCTTGCGCCGGATGCGGACGATGCGGCCATCGACGCCGCTCTCGCCGCCTATGCCGAGCGCTACCGGGCCTATTTCACCCGCAACGCCGCGCGCACCAACGAGCCGAAGCGCATGCTGGACGTCTATCCGCGCGTCGTTCTGGTTCGCGGCAAGGGCATCTACGCCCTCGGCGCGAACGCGAAGGCTGCGAAGATCGGCGGCGACCTCTGCGAGCAGGCGACGCGGGCCATCAACGCCGCTGAAGCCTACGGCCGCTTCACCCCCATCGGCGAGGCCGATCTCTTCGACATGGAATACTGGTCGCTGGAACAGGCCAAACTGGCTGTCAGCGCGCCGTAGCCCGCTATCGCGGGCCGTCTAGAAGAGCCGCACGGTCTCTGATTTTGTTAAGATGGGAAAGGTGTCGGCCGTATTTACGGCCACCGGATGCAAACCTGAAGCCCATCCATTCCCGCTGGGTGGTCGCCACTCCGGCAAGGGAGGCACCGGAGTGGCGTTGCTCAGAACAGCGCCACGACCTTGTCCGCGATGGCGTGCCCGAGCTTGATGTTGGTTTCAGCGGAGAAGTGAATGCCGTCGACGCCATCGGTGGCGACATGGTCACCCGCGGCGAGGAACTCGACCTTGGTGAAATCGGCAAGCGCCTTGTAGAGCCCTGCGAGCTGCTTCGACTTCTCGTAGCCGCCGCCGAACATGCCCTCGAACCACGGGTCCGGCATCGGCGCGAGCGGCGGCGGGGCGACCACCAGCACCTTCGGCGCGGGATAGGGTGTGCCGACGCCGCCCGCCGAGGTCAGGACCTGGCCGACCAGTTTGCCCATGCCGTTGGCGATCTCATAGGGCGTCCTGTGGAAATAGGACTTCGTATCGTTCGTGCCGAGCATGATGATAACAAGATCAAGCGGCAGGTGGCTGGCGAGCGCGGCGGGCAGATAAGCACTGCCGTTGAGGCGCGGGTCGTTCGGGTCATCAAGGCTGGTGGTGCGGGCGCTCAGGCCCTCCTCGATGATATGATAGCCCGCGCCGAGCCGCGCGGCCATGGCCCCGGTCCAGCGTTGCTCGTAGGGATAGCGCAGCGTGGGCGCGGATTCCTTCACGGGAATCCAGCCCCAGGTCAGCGAGTCTCCGAAACACAGGATTGAGCGCTTTTCCGCCATTGACGTCCTCCTTTGAATAGCTGTCGATTTTCATTTGCCGGCGCGAAGGCCATAGAAGATGGCTGCGAACAGGATGATCAGGCCCTGGGCGACAAGCTTTCCCGCGTCCCCCACACCGAGCATCGTCATCACGACGAAGAGGAAGGCGAAGCAGAGCACGCCGAAGAACGGCCCCCAGACGCCCCCCTCCCCCCGTCCGAAGACGACACCGCCGAGAATAGTGGCGGCGACCGAAAGGATCGGCAGGTCCAGCCCGACGCGCACGCTGCCGACGGCAATGGACGCGGTCTGGACCAGCGCGGCTATGGCCGCCATCAGACCAGCGAGCGTATGCGCCAGAATGACCGTGCGCTCCACCGGAACGCCGGAAAAATGCGCTGCCGGCATGCTTTCCCCAACCGCCGCGACGAAGCGTCCGAAGACGGTCTGCGAGAGGAGCAGCGCCATAAGAGCTGTCAGCAAAATCCAGAAAATGACCGGGCTGGGCAGGCCGATGAAGCGGGTGTTGAACAGCTCGGCGAAAATCTTCGGTACATCACCCGGCGGCTTGCCGCTGGAAAGGTATTGCACGAAGCCGACGAGCACGATGGACAGCGCCAGCGTCACGATAACGGCGGAGGCGCGGCGCCTTGCCACCATGAGACCGTTGAAGACGCCGATGGCAAGGCCGATCGCCAGTGCCAACGCAATATAGAAGCCCAATGAGGCGCCGGGGAAGGTGCCCGAAGAGATGCAGTAGTTGATGAGCAGGATGACGCCGCCGCCCGACAGGTCGATGGATTTCACCCGCATCACCAGGAGCTGGCCGAGCACGAGAATGCCGAGCGGCACGACCTGGCGCACGAAGACGCCGAGCACATTGGCGTTGAGCATCTGCGGGCGCGCCACGAACAGGATCGCGAGCAGTGCAACGAGCAGATAGTAAGACGGCGGGACCTTGGAGATGCGCCGGAAGAGGGGCGAGTTGACGAGAGCCGACATGGTCAGAGTCCGATCTTCTTGCGCGACTGGAGCGCGACGACGGCCATAAGCAGAGTGCCCTTGATCGCCGTCTGCACGAAAGGTGTGACGTTGAGCAGATTCATGCCGTTGGACAGCAGCGCGAGCACCGCGACGCCGATGATCGTGCCGTGAAGGCTGCCGACACCACCGGAGAGCTGCGTGCCGCCGATCGCGACTGCCGTGATCGCGTCGAGCTCCATCAGAAGACCGACATTCGGATCACCGGAGACGATACGGCCCGCGAGGAATACGCCGGCAAGGGCTGCGAAGAGCGAGCAGAGCACATAGGCCAGCAAGATGTTGCGGCTGGCCGGTATGCCGAAATTGCGCGCCGCATCGTCGGTGCCGGAGGCAATGCCGCCGCCGATCGCGAAGAGATGCAGGCCATAGCGGGTGCCGTAGAGCATCTTCCAGGCAGCAAGGATCGTCAGGATGCCCCAGAAGATCGGAAGCGGCAGGCCGAGAAACGACCCCTCCACCAGCCAACGCACGCCTTCCGGCACAGTACCGCCCGAGACGGGGCGCAGCACGCGGGTGATACCGAGCACGACATATTGCATCGAGAGCGTCGCGACGATGGGATGAACGTTGAGCCGGGTGACGCAGTAGCCATTGGTCGCGCCGATCAGGCCAGCGAGCAGGAAGACGCCAGGGATGGTGATATAGCCCGGCAGGTCTAGCGCAAGGATCGCCGTCGTGAAGCTGACGACGGAGCCGATGGAGAGGTCAAGCCCGCCAACGAGCACGACGAACATCTGCCCGACGGCGGTGATGAGCAGCGGCATACCCTGCGCGACAAGATTGGCGAGATTGCTCCACTGGCCGAACTGGCTGGTTGTGGCGGCAAGCCAGAGCACCATGCCCAGCGCGATCACGAGCGGCAGCAACCAGAGGCCCTGCCGGCTGCCGCGACCGACCAGCAATTTTCCGAAGGTAGCAGAAGAAGGGATCATCAGGCTTTCCAGTCCATCATGCGCTGAGGGCCGCATCGAGAATGCCGTGTTCGGTCGCAACCGCCGCCTGCATTTCCGAAACGACGGTGTTGCCGTGGATCACGTAAAGCCGGTCGCAAAGGCCGATCAGCTCCACCGTTTCGCGCGACAGGACGATCACCGCACCGCCCGCTTGCGCAAAATCATGCAGAATCCGGTAGATTTCCGCCTTGGCGCCGACATCGACACCCCGTGTCGGCTCTTCGATGAGGAGAAGGTCGGCATCGGTCGCGAGGTAGCGGCCGAGCAGTACCTTCTGCTGGTTGCCGCCGGAAAGCGCGCCGACAGGAACGGACGGGCCGGACGCCTTGACGTTCAGCCGCCGCATTGTCTCGGAAACGAGAGCGCCGTAGCGTTTTGCCGCCGCCAGCGGCGGCCGACCGGCATGTAGCGCAGCAACAATGTTCTGGCCGATGGCATGACCGAGGAACAATCCCTCGTCCTTGCGATCCTCCGGCACAAAGGCGCCGCCGAGCGCCTGCCAGCGCCGCACGCCGCTTTCCTTCGCCATGGGCAGCCTGATGGTTTCTCCCCGCCGGGACACCACACCTTCGACCGGCGCGAACTGTCCTACAAGCGCCCGCAGAGCCTTCTGCTGCCCCTGCCCTTCCAGCCCGGCAAAGCCAACGATCTCGCCCCTCCTAACCGTGAAGGAGAAAGGCTTCGAATCCTGCTGCAACCTGAGATCGGATACCGAGAGCGCCGGGGCACCCTCGCCATCGCCACGCTCGGGGAAGAGATCTTCCAGTTCGCGCCCGACCATCATCGCGATCAACGAGCCCGGCATCATCTCCGAAAGCGGGCGCGTACCGATCAGTTGGCCGTCCTTCAGCACCGTCACCACGTCGCAGATGGCGAAGATCTCGTCCATGCGGTGAGAGATATAGACGATAGCCTTGCCGGCATCGCGCAGTGCCCGGATATGCCGGTTCAAGACCGCGACATCGGCCACGTTCAGCGCCGCGGTCGGCTCGTCGAGAATGAAGACATCGGCATCCGCGTCGATGCCATGGGCGATCTCGACGAACTGGCGTTCGGCGATGGAAAGCTCGGAAACCAGCGTATCGGGATCGAGCGTCAGGCCGAGGCGGTCAAGCGCGCCTTTCGTCTCCTCGCGCATACGACGCCTGTCGATACCCCCCAAATGACCGGCAGGCTCGCGGCCGAGAAACATGTTCTCGGCGATCGTCATGTTGGGCAGCAGCGAGAGTTCCTGAAAGACGGTCGATATGCCCGCCTCCAGCGCCGCGCGCGGATTGGAGAAACTGACAGTACGGCCGGCCTTGCGGATTTCGCCGCTATCCGGCTGGTGCACTCCAGCCAGAATCTTCATCAGCGTCGACTTGCCAGCGCCGTTCTCGCCCATCAGGGCATGCACGGTGCCCGGCTCCAGCGCCAATGAAACATCGCGAAGCGCGACGCTACCGCCGAACGCCTTGGATATTCCGGCCATTTCTATGAGATGCGACATGATTTTCCCCCGCCTTGTGCCGGGAGGCAGGCCCCTGCCCGCCGCCCGGCGCATCCGTCTACTGCTTGGCGTAGAACTCCTTGAGTTGCTCCTCGGAAAGCTCAGAGGGCCACCAGACATTGGCCGACAGGTCGTCGCGATAATATTTCTTGACCTTTTCGAGGTCCCAGCCCGGCGGGTTGTAGTCATAGTGCTTGTGAAGCGCCTTGCCCTCCAGAAGCGCGACGGCGGCGCGAATGCCGGCAGCACCCTGGGCGGGGCTGTATTCCGACGAAACGGACTTGAAGCCGTCGGCGATCCACTGGCCGAAGAAGCCATTGTTGCCTTCGCCGGAAATCGGCGGGATAGGCGCGCCGAACTGCTTGAAGACGTCGACGCAGGCGCGCGTCATGTCCGCTCCGGACGACCAGATGCCATCGACATTGGGATCGTTGAGATAAAGCGTCTCGCAGACCTTCTTGGCCTTGTCATACTGCCAGTCGCCATGCTCTTCGGCGGTGATCTTGATCTCGCTGCCTTCGAGAGACTGCTTCAACCCGTTGTAGCGGTTGGTGTCTTCCGGATGACCGGCAAGGCCCCGCAGCACCCAGATATTGCCCTTGCCGCCAAGTTCCTTGACAAGGAAGTCGCCCATGACCTTACCAAAGTGCTCGGCGCCGCCCTGGATCTCCGTGGTATAAGCCTCGGATTCGATGCGGCCGGTATGCAGCACGACCGGGATGCCTGCCGCGACGGCCTTCTCGATGCTGGCATTGGCCGAGGTCGAGGTTACCGGCTGGACGATGATCGCATCCACCTTTTGCGCAATCAGGTCTTCGATGTCGGCAACCTGCTTCTTCTGGTCGAAGCCAGCGTCGAGCAGGATGAACTTGGTGATGCGCTTGTCGCGGTCGGCGGCGGCCTGCGCCTCGTGCGCCACCTGCACCGTCCAGGTATTGGCGTTGACGCCGAAGCTGCTCATGCCGATGACCCAGGGTGCCTCTTTCTTGTACTTGCCTTCCTCGACCGTCGGATTGTTCCCCGCGCGGGTCGTGACGCCTTCAAGCAGCGGCACCTCCTGCGCAAAACCGTTCGTTGCGAAGACCACCCCGGCCAACAGAACCGATAGGCCGATTTTCCTGATGATGCTGCTCATACTTCTCCTCCAAAAGCAGGCGTCCAACGGGGGATTTGCTGGCCGCAAGGCATGCGGACACCGACAGCCCGCGACCCATGTCCGGTGCTCGTGCACAGCCTTCGAAACGACCTGAAACTCTCCTCCGAGCGACACAAAACCACTGGCGCTTTCGACTGTCAATAGTTATTCAGACTGAATGAATAATACGCCATCCTTGCAAATCCCCCTCGCGGATGCGAAGTCTGAACCCGAAAAGCGGGCATGCGGCCCGGTGGAGGAGACAGTGACGCGGACCGTTCTATGCTTCGGGGATTCCAACACCCATGGCCAGGTTCCCGGCGGCGGGCCGCTTGAGCGTTACACGCGGGAGCAACGCTGGGGCGGCGTGCTGGAGGGCCTTCTCGGCCCAGGCTGGCAGGTCATCGAGGAAGGCCTGAGCGGCCGCACCACCGTCCACGACGATCCGATCGAAGGCGCATTGAAAAACGGTCGCACCTATTTGCGCCCCTGCCTGCAAAGCCATACGCCGCTCGACCTCATCATCATCATGCTCGGTACCAACGACCTGAAGCGGCGCTTCAACATGCCACCGTCGGAGGTCGCCATGGGCATCGGCTGCCTGGTGCACGATATCCGCGAACTTTCGCCCGGCCCCGCCGGCCACGACCCCGAGATCATGATCGTCGCGCCACCGCCAATGCTGGACGACCTCAAGGAATGGGAATCGATCTTCTCCGGAGCGCAGGAAAAATCCCGCAAGCTGGCGCTTGAGTTCGAGATCATGGCGGATTCACTGGAGGCGCATTTCTTCGATGCCGGCGCGGTTTGCCGGTGCTCGCCGGCCGATGGCTTTCATATCAACGAGGCCGCGCATCGCCAGCTCGGCGAGGCGCTGGCGCAGGAAGTCCTGGCGATCGGGTGGGCCAATGCATAAGCGCTCACGCCTGACTATTACCCCTTGTGGGAAGGATTGCCCCCTTGCCTGATATGCGCTTCGCGCCCCCCAACCCGCTCCGCATCGCCGACCGTGCCAGCGGCCTCAACTCGCTGAGCGTGCGCAGCCACAACGAGCGCCTGGTACTCTCTCTGCTCCTTCAGAACGAGGCGACCACCCGCCTTGAGATCGGTGAGAAGACCGGCCTTTCGGCCCAGACGATCTCCGTCATCGTGCGCTCGCTTGAGCAGGAAGGCCTCGTCGTGCGCGGCGAAGCACAGAAAGGACGCGTCGGCCCGCCGACGACGCCGCTGATGCTGAATTCCGAGGGCGCCTATTCCGTCGGCGTCAGCGTCGGTTATCGCAACACCCATATCGTCGTTGTGGATTTCATTGGCCAGGTGCAGCACCATCGCGTGATGCCGCATGCCGACGCGGACATGTTCGATGCGCCGGAGGCGCTTGCGCTCGAAATCCAGCAGGCCATTGCCGGGCTTTCGCAAAGCCGGCAGGCACGCATCGCAGGCGTGGGCCTAGCGCTCCCCACTCCACCGATCCGATCCGGTCCGGACCATGACGTGCTGCACCGCTATCTGGAAACGGAGCTTGGCCTTCCCATCTTCGTGCAGAACGACATCACGGCCGCGGCGGGCGGCGAGAGCCTGTTCGGCACGGCACGGCAATTGCAGGACTTCCTGTTCTTCTATCTCGGCGCTCGCCTGCATGGCCGCCTGGTGCTCAACCATCAGATCTACAATGGCAATTCGCCGATCAGCTACGATGTCGGCGTGCTCGCGCTGGAGCGCGCCCTGCCCTCCGGCGATGCGGCTGTGGAGAAACTCTGGGGGCAGGAATCGTCCTGGCCGCCCATGGGACCGGTACTCGACGAATGGCAGCAGGCCTGTGCGCAAAGTCTCGTCGAGTTGACGCAATCCCTGTTGCAATTCATCGAACTGAAGACAATCGTCCTCTCGTCCTTCGCCCCCGCCGATATCTGCGCGAGACTGTGCACGCTCATCCAGCGGGAAATTCCCTCGGTCAGCGCCGTCATCGGTAGAACGTCCATGGCCCCGAAGGCCGTCGGCGCAGCGAGCCTGCCGTTCAGTTCACGTTTCATGGTGCACTGACCCGGACACCGTTTTACGCAACCTTTAACCGAGAAGCGCTTCCACCACGCCGGCGGCGGCAAGGACCTGGGCATCGGCTCCTCGCCGGCCCGAGACGAGGAGGCCGACCGGAAGATCGTCTGCATCGGTGCCGCACGGAAGCGAGACGCCACACCAGTCGAGGAAATTGCCGATCAGGGTGTTGCGCAGGGTCCTGCCGTTCATCTGGAAGAACAGGTCCTCGTCGTCGAGGAGCGGCTGGAGCGCCGGCGCAACATGGGGCAACGTCGGACTGAGAACGAGTTCAGCCGGCTCCAGTCGCGCCTCGAAGGCCGCGATCAGCCGTTCACGCGCGGCGAGGGTCTCGATATAATCGGATAGCGAGATTTTTGCGCCCAGCAGCGTGCGCTTGACAACGCGCGGATCCATATCGGCCGCCTGCGGGCCGGTAATACGCGCCTGATGGAGCACGAAGGCCTCGGCCGTGACCAGGGCGCCATGCCTCGCCATCAGGTCGAATATCTCGAAGAATTCCGGGAAGACGGCACGGCGTATGCGGGCACCCGCTCGGGAAAGCCGCTCCACCGCCGCCTCGAAAGCTGCGACCACCGCCGGCTCCGCACCGTCGAAGACAACCGTCTCAGGAATGACGAAGGCGAGGTCCGCAGCATTGAAGCGCGGCAGGACATCGACCGCCGGGAGCCCGCGCATCGCGGCATCCACCAGGGCCGCGTCCTGCACCGTGCGGCAGAGCGGACCGAGGGAATCGAGGCTTTTCGCCAGCGGAAACACTCCTTCCATCGAATAGCGGCCGCGCGTCGCCTTGTAGCCGACGACACCGTTGAAGGCGGCAGGAATGCGAACGGAACCGCCTGTATCGGTACCGATGGAGACGGGCACGAGGCCGGCGGCGACGGCGACGCCCGAGCCGGACGAAGAGCCGCCCGGAATCCGATGTTCACCAGCGGGCGACGCCGGGTTGCGGGGCGTGCCGTAATGCGGGTTGACGCCGAGGCCGGAAAAGGCGAACTCGCTCATGTTCACACGCCCGACGCTGACCATGCCCGCGCCCGCCAGCGCCTGCACCACCATCGCGTCGCGATCTGCGGGGGCGCCATGCTTCAGCACGCGTGAGCCGGCGGTCGTCGGCAGCCCCTCGATATCGAAAAGATCCTTCCATGCGACCGGCACGCCATCCAGCGGGCCGAGCGAACGGCCCTCCCGAAATCGCTTGCGGGCCGCTTCCGCCTCCCTCCTTGCCCGCACGGCCGTCACGCTCGTGAAGATCGCCTTGTCCGGATGCGCCGCGATGCCGGCCAGTGCCTCCTCCGCAAGGTCGACCGGATCGAGCGTTCCCGATTGCAGAAGTATGGAAAGCTGGGCGATCGAACGGGCCGGCATGGTCAGATATCCTTCTCCGCGCGCCCGACAAGCTGCATCCAGCGACGGACGAGATAGTTGTGTTCATCCATGGTGGTGTTCCAGACAGCAATGCCATTGGCGCGCTGCCAGTAGGAGCCGCCGCTGCGCACCGCACCGCGCTTGACGCGGACCTTGCCGTCAGGTCCAGGCAGGTCCTCGCGCGCGGCAAGCCCCTCGTACCAGTAGTCCCATTCCGCGGCCGTCATGTAGCGGCGCGAGCGTTCCGGCGTGGAAATGTAGTAGCCCTGGCGGGCCACCACCGCGCCGGGCCAACCCGATATCCACCAGTTGAGGTATTCATACGCCACATCGAGCATGCGACCCGAAAGGTGCCGGGAGAGGCACAATCCGCCATGCCATGCGCGATATCCTTCCGCCGGCGCGGCCTGCTCGACGGGAAAGCCTTCGCTGTTGAGGATGCCTATGCCCGTCGACCACATGCTCTGGATATCGGTCTCGCCGTCGATCATCAGGCTCGCGGCATCTTCCGCCGTGCGCCAGAAACCGCGGAAGAAGCCCGCCCTGCGCCGTGCCTCGAGGATATCGACCAGTTGGTCGATCTCGTCCACCGTCATGTTGCCGATATTGCCGAAGTCCATCAGTCCGGCGGCCTGCGCGGCAAGCGCCGCGTCGAAGATACCGATGGCCGGCTCGTCGACGAGGGCCGCCCGACCACTCCAGCGCTCATCCAGCAGAGCCGCCCAGCTCACCATTGGCGGCGCGTGCTCCAGCACGTCGCTGCGATAGGCGAAGCTATCGAAATTATGGGTCGTCGGCAGCATGGAGATGCGCCCCGTCGGCGTATCGCCAAGAGCAAGGCTCGGCTGCACATAGAGTTTGCGCGCCGGTACATCCCCCTGCCCCGTGCGGGCGCTCGGACCGATTCTGCCGATTTTCGTCAGGTCGTTGATCTCGTCCCACAAGGGAATGCGCGCAATCTCGATCGGCTGGATGGCACGCCAATACCAGACGATATCGAGATTGTGGAAGCACTGGTCGTAGATATCGTAGCTGTCAGGCTCCTGGGCGGCCTTGTGCTGGGTGACGATGAAATCGTTGTTGTCGAAACAGATATCGATGCCGAGGTCGGCCTCCGCCTTCACCCGCAATTCCTCCAGGAGGGAAATCGCGGTTCCGAGCACGCGCAGCTTCGGCCGTCCTGCCGTGTGGACGGCGGGGGCGGCAGGGGCCACTTTCGGGGAATGCTTGTTCATCAGGGACTCTGGGCGCTCCGGGTCTGTACTGCCGCCTCAGGCTGCGGGCGGATTCCGGTGCTTCCGGCAAGCGCGAAGGCGTTGAAGGACCGTTTCAACAGGTTCACGTCGAGACCGTCAACAATAAAGACAAGGCGCGAGGATCGCTCGACGGAGGGCCAGCCGGCCAGATGGACCGGCGGATGGACCAGATGCTGCACACCATGGATCGCGACCGGACGCTCCTCGCCCTCAAGCGCCAGAATGCCCTTCACCCGGAGCACCCGGCTGCCATGGCGATTGAGAAGCATGGTGAGCCAGACACCGAAACCCGTCCAGTCAATCGGCTCGTCGACGGCGATGACGAAAGACGAGATCGTCGTGTGCAGCGCCGCACCGTCCGCCCTAGCCGTCGGCATGGGAGCATCGCAGTAGAAGCCGCTCGGCGACTGCAACCCTGCCGCTCGCCGGGCCGTGTCCTCGCCGAAGAGAATTTCCGCGTCGGGTCCGTCTTCGCCGGCAATGGCGCGGAGCGCGTCCGGATTGAGCTCGTTCAGGCGCGACAGCAGGCGGGCAAGGTCCGCGCCGTCTTCGCAGAGGTCCGTCTTCGTGATGACGAGGCGGTCGGCGATCGCGGCCTGCCGGGTGGACTCCGCATAGGTATCGAGTTGCGAAAGGCCGTTCACCGCATCCACGGTCGTTACGACGCTTCCGGCGCGAAAATGGTGGCGTAGCACGGGATCGGACTTCAGCGTCGACAGGACCGGAAACGGATCTGCAAGTCCGGTGCTCTCGATGACGACGCGGGTGAATGGCGGGATGAGGCCGCGTTCGCGCCTGGAATGAAGATCGCGCAGCGCGTCGGACAACTCCCCGCGCACCGTGCAGCACACGCAGCCCGATTGCAGCAGAACCATCGTATCGTCGATACGTTCGACGAGATGGTGGTCAAGACCGACCTCGCCGAATTCATTGATCAGAACGGCGGTATCGGCAAGGGCAGGATCGGCCAGCAGGCGCTTCAGCAGCGTCGTCTTGCCGGAACCGAGAAAACCGGTGAGGAGATGGACGGGCGTGAAGGCCGGTATGTCAACCACCAGCGCCCTCCTCCATGCGTGCGATCAGCGCGGCATCGAGGGGATCGCAAACCCGCCCCGAAAGCCGCTCGGCCGCCGGCCAGAGATGGCCAAGATCCTCTATCATCTCGCTTTTGCCAGTGCGGGTGGCGAGCACGAAGGCCGATCCCTGCCAATCGGCAAGACTCATGCCGAAGGCGGCAAGCACGCGGTTCGCAGCCGAGACGCGACGGGCGCGCTCCCGCCGTCGGTCAAGCCGCTCGATATTACGGGTGAAGACGCCGGGCCGGGCCGCCGCGTCCGTCCAGTGCTCGTTCCCGCCGATGACGCCGCACAGCGAACACATGGCGCGTTCCTTTCAGATCACGGGCGGGAGCAGGCAAACCTGCCCCCGCCTCTGCATCACTTCTTGCGCGGGAAGCGCTTGGCGAAATCGTCGGCGATCTCGTTCATCGTGACGAACTTCACGCCCGGATGCTTGATCATATGGGCATAGAGCCGTTCCAGCATCATCAGCACCTGCGGTCGGCCCGCGACGTCGGGGTGAATGGTCAGCGGGAAGACGGCATAGTCCATCTCGCGGTAGACCCAGTCGAACTGGTCACGCCACATTTCCTCGATCTGGCGCGGATTGACGAAGCCGTGGCTGTTCGGCGACTTCTTGATGAACATCATCGGCGGCAGGTCGTCGAGATACCACGAGGCCGGGATTTCGATGAGGTCGGTTTCATGGCCGCGTTTCAGCGGCACCATCCAGTCGGACGGCTTGCGGGAATAATCGATCTTCGTCCAGCTATCGCCGACACGCACATAATAGGGCGTGAAGTCGTTGTGCATCAGCGAATGGTCGTACTTGATGCCGCGTTCCAGCAGCAGCTCGTTCGTGACGTTGGAGAACTCCCACCACGGGGCCACATACCCTGTCGGACGCTTGCCCGACAGCTTGGTCACCAGCTCGATGCATTTGTCGAGCACTTCCGTTTCCTGCTCGCGGGTCATTGCGATAGGATTCTCATGGGTATAGCCATGGATGCCGATCTCGTGGCCGGCATCTGCGACGGCCTGCATCTGCTCGGGGAAGGTCTCAATGGAGTGACCGGGGATGAACCAGGTCGTCTTGATACCGAAACGCTCGAAAAGCTTGAGCAGCCGCATGCTGCCGACCTCGCCGGCAAACAGGCCGCGCGAAATGTCATCGGGCGAATCCTCGCCGCCATAGGAGCCGAGCCATCCTGCAACGGCATCCACATCGACGCCGAAGCTGCACAAAATCTCTTTCGCCATTGGGATATCTCCTTGGTTTCCCTAAAATGCCTTGGGTGATCAATGGGCTGGAATGACCGTCGCCTCGGCTGGATTCCAGCTCAAGAGGACGGGCGTGCCGGCCGGGAAATCGTCTGGCCGGTACTTGTCGACATGGGCTTCGAGCGAAACCGCGCGCCCGTCGCCGAGCCGCGCCGTTAGATGCGCGATATGGCCGACGACCTCGGAGCGCTCGATACGGGCATCGACGCGGTTCTTCGCGCCGGCAAGCGCCGCAGCGCCCGCAGCATGCACCTCGATCGCCTCGGCCGGCACGACGAGGTTGACGCGGCCCTTGCTGGCGAGCGTGCCGTTGGCACGACCGGCAAGCGTGCCGATACCCGTCGTCACCACCACGTCCTCGCCCTCGTTGCCCGCGACCTCGCCCGACAGCACGGTATTGCGGCCGATGAACTGGGCGACGAAAGGCGTGTTCGGGCGGGTATAGAGCTGGTGCGGCGGGCTGATCTGCTCGACGCGGCCCTGGTTCATCACCACGATGCGGTCGGACAGCGCGAGCGCTTCCGACTGGGCATGGGTGACGAAAATGAAGGTCACGCCGAGGCTCTTCTGCAAAAGCTTCAGCTCGTTCTGGATCGCCTTGCGCAGGTTGGCATCGAGCGCGCCGAGCGGTTCGTCGAGCAGCAGGATATCCGGCTCGACGACAAGGCCGCGGGCAAGCGCGATACGCTGGCGCTGGCCGCCGGAAAGCTTTTCCGGCTTGCGCTCGGCGATATCCTCAAGGCCGAGCGTCGCCAGGATGCGGTCCACCTTCGCTTCGCGCTCGGCCTTGGCGACCCCCTTGACCTCCAGCCCGTACCCGACATTGCGCCGCACGCTCATATGCGGGAAGAGCGCATAGCTCTGGAAGATCATCGAGGTCGGGCGGCGCTGCGGCGGCACGTCGTTCATACGCTCGCCACGGATCAGCATGTCGCCCGAGGAGATGCTCTCGAAACCGGCGATCATGCGCAGCGTCGTCGTCTTGCCGCAGCCCGAAGGACCGAGGAAGGCGATGAACTCGCCCTTGGTGACGGACAAGTTGAAATCGATAACGGCGGGCGTGCCGTTATCGTAGACCTTGCCGACGGAGTTGAGTTCCAGATCGAAAATCATGGGGGAAATCTCCCGAATTGCCGGTCAGGGACCGGGGCCGCACGCCCCGGTCCGCTCGTCTTGGGATCAGGCGTTGAGGAATTCGTCCCACTTCTGGATGAGGTGGTCGTATTCTTCCGGCCACTGGTGCCAGTAGGCCACGTTCTTGGAACGTACTTCCAGCGAGCCCCCGTCGCGCAGGTCGCCCTCGCGAATGCCGCGCTGCTCCGGGCCGACCCAGGGCTTGCCCTCGTACCAGAAGCCATACTGTTCCGGCGGCATGACATCCCGGATATTGGTGGAGGGTGAATAGTAGCCCTGTTCGGAAACAGTGATGCCCGGCTCGCCCGACAGCCAGTAGTCGGCATAGGCGATGACGGCGTCACGGTTGGTCGTGCCGGCGATCATCGAAGGGCCGATGGCCCAGCCGCGATAGCCTTCCTTCGGCACAGCGTAACGGCAGGGCTTGCCCTGCGCCTTGACGGCCATCACTGCCGGCTGCCAGGCGTCGCTGACCACCATCTCACCCGAGGCCATCAGGTTCACCAGTTCGCCGAAATCACCCCAGAGCGCACGGAACTGCCCTTCCTTTTTCTTGGAAACGAGGAAGGCGGCCGCCTCGTCGATCTCGGCGGTCGTCGGGTTGCCGGGGTTCTTCACATCGGAAAGGCCGAGCGTATTCATCGCCATGATGGCCTGGCCGAAGGCGATGAGCGGGTCGGTGTTGAGGCCCGACTTGCCCTTCCACTTGGGGTCGAAGATCGCGGTCCAGGTATTGGCCTCCTCCTCGGAAAGCACATCCGGGTTGTAGCCGATGGAGTCGTAATTATAGACGGCGGGCACCATGTTGAGCACGGTCTGCGCCTCGTCCGCCCAGATCTGGCCGACGATCTGCGCGGAACGGTCCCACTTGTCGCTCGCGGTGGTGAAAGTATCGCGGATATTGGCCCAGTTCTTCAGCGAGGCCGCCGGGATTGTCTCGACATTATCGGTCATGACGATGGAGGGAAGGCGCTCGGCGATGATCTCCCAGCAGTCGTAATCCTTCGAGCCGGAAAGGATTTTCGTCTGCGCGTCGGGGAAGGTCGCGGCAGTGCCGGAGGTCCCGCCGACACCGGAGGCCTTCTTGAACTCTTCGAGGATGCGCTCCTGCACCGTCACCGAAAGGCCGATGGTGCGCAACTGCTGGCCGGCAAGGTCAGCGGCCTGCGCATAGGCCGCGCGCGAGGACAGGAAGGGCGTGCCGCCGCCCATCGCCAGCGCCATCACCCCGGCCGAGCGCTTGAGGAGCGAGCGGCGATTGATTTCCGACTTGAACATGTCTCTTCTCCAGTTGGTCTGTCGTTCCCCGGAGCCGCCTTGCGGCTCCCCCTTTTTCCGCCCTTTCGAAGCGGTTCAGTACCGGCCCACGAGAAGGCCGCCATCCACGACCAGCACCTGGCCGGTCATGTATCTCGCGCTGTCGGAGGCGAGGAACGCGGCGACATCCGCGATGTCCTCCCCCGTTCCGAGCCGCCCCATCGGAATAAATTCTGCCGCCTTCTCGGCCCCTGCCGGGCCGAGCGAGTTCTCCTCGGAAAGAAGCTGTGCGGTGCGGATGTAGCCGGGCGCGATGCCATTCACGCGCACGCCATCGCGCGCCATCTCCACAGCGAGACCACGCACCAGGCCGACGACACCGGACTTGGCCGCTGAATAATGCACGTGCTCGTCCCAGCCATAGGCGACGCCCATGATGGAGGAGAGCGCGACGACAGCGCCGGACTTGCGGGCGCGCATTCCGGGCGCGGCGGCGCGCACGAGGCGGAAGATGCCCTTGAGGTCGATATCGAAGGTGAGGTCCCATTTCTCGTCGGTGAGGTCGGCCAGCGGCGTGCGATGCGCGATGCCGGCATTGGCGACGATGACGTCGATGCGGCCGTGGCGGACCTCGATATCGCGAACCAGCGCGTCGGCCTCGGCCGTCGAACGGACGTCGTAGCGATGAAACTCGGCCGAGCCGCCGGCAGCGGAGATCGCCTCGGCCACCTCGCGGCCCTCCTTCTCGAGAATGTCGGTGACGACCACATGGTCACCAAGCGCGCCAAAGGCCTTCGCGGTGGCCGCGCCGATACCGATGCCGGCGCCTGTGACGATGACGATGCGTTTCTTCTCTGCGGTCATGAGAGCCTCCGAATTTCAAAGCATGACGTCGCCGGAATTGGGTCCGAGCGTTTGTCCAACGAAAAGGCTGGCGGCAGGAGATGCGAGGAAGGCGACAGTCTCGGCCACCTCCTCCGGCTCACCAAAGCGCCCGAGAGGAAGCTCGACCCGCTTGGCGGCGCGCCAGTCCTCCGAGAGCTGCATCACCAATGGCGTATTGATCGGGCCGGGCGCGACGGCGTTGACGCGCACGCCGCGAGCGGAAATCTCCCGGGCGAGCGCCTTGGTCATGCCGATGATGGCGGCCTTGGCGCCGGAATAATGCACCAGTTCAACGCCGCCGATCTGGCCGAGCTGCGAGGCGACGTTGACGATGACGCCCGCCCCCACCGCAAGCATTGCCGGCAGCACGGCCTTGGTCATCAGGAATGTGCCGCGCACATGCACGGCGAACATGCGGTCGAAATCGGCGGCCGAAAGGTTCTCGAACAGCGCCTGATGGGCAATACCGGCATTGTTGACGAGCAGCGAGACCTCGCCATGCGCTGCGACGGCGGCGGCATGAATGGCCGCAACATCCGCCTCGCTGGAGACGTCACCCGCCACGGCCACCGCCCGGCCGCCGGCAGCGCGGATATCATCCGCTACCGTTGCAGCGCGTTCCGCCGACAGATCGTTGACTGTAACCGCGTAGCCTTCGGCGGCGAGTTTCAGGGCGATCGCGCGGCCGATGCCGGAGCCCGCGCCGGTGACAAGAGCGCTCTCCACCATCACGCCTCCTCCTGGATCGCCATGCGCTTGGCGCGGCGCACCGACAGGCCCATCAGCACCGCGTAAGTTCCAAGCAGCGCGAAGGAGAACAGCGTCGTCAGCACGCCGAAGGCGAAGACGTTCGGATGCACTTCCACCGAGAAGGTGCCGTAGATGGCGAGCGGCAGCGTAAGGTCCCGGCCCGAAGCGAAGAGCGTGCGCGAGAACTCGTCATAGGAAAGCGTGAAGGCGAACAGCATGGCCGAGAGCACGCCGGGGAAGATCAGCGGGAATGTGATCTTGCGGAAGGTGCGCGCCGGGGTGACGCCGAGCGACCAGGCTGCCTCCTCCACGCTCGGGTCGAAGCGGTTGAAGATCGCCAGCATGACGAGGAACGCAAAGGGGAACGTATAGACGACGTGCAGCACGAAGGCCGTGCCCCACCAGTGCCGATCGATGCCGAGCGTATTGGCGACCAGCGCCATGCCGAGGCCGACGAGCACACCGGGCACCATCATGCCGAGCACGATGAGATAGAAGACGACGCCCGAGCCGCGGAACTTCCGCCGGAAGGCCTGTGCGGCGGTGACGCCGAGCACCGTCGAGACGATCATCGTCATCACCGCAAGCACCAGCGAACGCACGAGCGCCTGTTCGATCGGCAGCGGCGCGATGCGCGAGGGCGGGGTGAGACCGAAGAGATGCTTGTACCAATAGGTCGACCATTCGATGATCGGGAACTGCGGCCCGCCCTCCGGCCCGGTCTGGAAGGAGAGGATCGCAAGGACCGCGAGCGGGCCATAGAGGAAGACGATGAACAGCGCCGTATAGAAACCGAGGCCGAGCTTGATACCGGAAGCGTTCATGGCTCAAAGCTCCTTCCTGAGATCGACGACCCGCAGGAGCGCGGCGACGACCGCGCCCATAAGGATGGTCAGCACGACGCCGGCGACGGCGGCGAAAGCCCATTTCAGCGAACCGACCTGGGTAACGATGATATTGCCGAGCAGGTTGACCTTGCGGCCCGACAGGGCGGCGGAAGTGGCGAACTCGCCAAGCACCATGACGGAAACGAAGATCGCGCCCACCACCACGCCCGGCATGGAGAGCGGCAGAATGATGGTGCGGAAGATGCGCCAGAAGCCCGCGCCGAGATCCTGCGCCGCTTCGATGACCGAAGGATCGATGCGGCCGAGCATGAAGGCGATCGGGCCGACCATGAAGACGCAGTAGATCTGTGTCATGCCGATGATGACGGAAAGCTCGGAGAACAGCAGCACCTCGATCGGCTGCGTGATGACGCCGATCTTCATCAGTATCATGTTGATCGCCCCCTCCTTGCCGAGCATCGGCCGCCAGGCAAGCACACGGATGAGGAAGGAGGTCCAGAACGGGATGACGCAAAGCACGAGAAGCGCCGTCGAAAGGGTCTTGTTCTTGACGAACAGGCCCACGAAGAGCGCGGCCGGATACCCGACAAGCAGCGTCGAGACGAGTACGATCAGCCAGATGCGGATCGTGGTCCACAACGCGCCGAGATAGGTGTCGGACGTAAAGAAGGTGACCCAGCTCTTCAGGGTCAGCGTCGGCTCGATCTTGAAGGTGGTCTGCGTCCAGAAGGAAACATAGACCATCATCAGGATCGGTGCGACGAGGAAGAGCAGCATCCACAGGACACCGGGGGCGAGCAACAGGGCCGTACGGTCGGGCTGCTTGCGAGTGGAAGGCGCCGCCGTTCCGACGGACGTGTCATGGCTGGTGGCGGCCATCGTCATCTCTCATTCTCCGGGTGGACAGGGGCGGGACCGGCAAGGCGGCTCTCATACGAAGACAAGGGCATCCTCCCGCTTCCAGACGAGGGCATAGCGGGCCTTCTCCTCGAAGGTTTCGGGAGCGGCGTGGCTGAGATGGGTCTCCACCTCGAAGACGCGCCCGTCATCCAGCGTAAAGAAGGAGTTGATCGCCGCTCCGGAATATTCGCTGGCGACGAAGTTCGCCTCGATGCGCACCTCGTCGCCCGCCGTCGTCGCATCCCGGGGGCGGATCGCAACGCGGTCGTAGCGGATGGCGTAGGCGGGCGCGCCGGACGTCTGCCGCACACCGCCGAGCGCCAGACGGCCGACGGGGCTTTCGAAGGCATCGCCCGAAACAGCACCGGAGAAGATGTTGTAGCAATTGAGGAAGCGCGCGACATCGGCCGAGGCCGGACGGCTGTAAAGCGTCCCGGCATCGGAGGACTGGGCAATGCGGCCACGATCCAGCACCAGCACGGTGTCGCCCATGGCGAGCGCCTCCGTCTCCGAACCGGTGACATGCAGGAAGGTGACACCGCAGCGCTCGCGGATGGTGCGCAGCTCGCTCCGCATGCGAGTGCGAAGATTGGCATCGAGCGCCCCGAGCGGCTCGTCGAGCAGCACCATGCTCGGCTCGGTGACCAGCGTGCGGGCAAGCGCCACGCGCTGTTTCTGGCCACCGGAAATCTGGGTGACCGCCCGCTCTTCCAGGCCCGAAAGCCCGACAAGGCTGATCATGTCGCGCACCTTCGTGGCGACGGCCCTCGCATCCATCACCGGATCGACGGCGCGGTTCTCAAGGCCGAAGGCGATGTTCTGCGCCACGCTCAGATGCGGGAAGAGCGCGAAATTCTGAAAGACGAAGCCTATGCCCCGCTCATGCGGCGGCACACCATCGATGCGTCTGCCGGAAAAGAGGATCTCCCCGCCGTCCGGCTGCTCGAAACCGGCAATGACACGCAGCAGCGTCGTCTTGCCCGACCCGCTCGGGCCGAGCAGCGAGACATAGGAATTCTCCGATAGCGCCGCATCGATACCGGCCAGCGCCGGCACGCCGGAGAACGCCTTGTGCACATTCTTCAATTGGAGGACGGATGACACCTCTGTTCCCACCAGTTCCAGCCAGGACCTGTCGCGCAAGGCTCCGCAATCACCGGACGCAGAAAGGCGGCCGGAGAAGGCAAAAAGCGTCCGTTCACGCCTCGATCAGAGGCGCGGCGTAGCGTCGATCCTGAGCATTTCGTTTCGTTCCACCTACGACGCCTCTTTCGGGCGCCTTCACTTTCAAAACCATGACACAAATGGTTTTTGTATTCAATAGACTTTTTTCAGGAATTTCTATCGCGGCGCCGATTCAGCCGTCAAACGATGAAATTCTCACGGCAACGGCACATCTCGCAAACCCGAGACCGCCGAAAATCCCGCCATCCCGTGCGAATTATCGGCAAAATTCGTCGATTTTACCGATAACTTCTCAGCCACCGCGCCGGCGCAACACGAGTACCAATGACACACGGTACCGTTCCGACCCGCCTCCTCATTCAACAGAATTGCATATTTTGTATTCAATAATCATTTATGCCATTCTTCCCTTGCGGCGGAGAATACGGCAAAGTGCAGCCGCGCAAGACGGCCGACAGAGACGGAGCCCCATGAGAGACGAGCAGGCAGCCACAGGCACGCAGCGGCGCTATGCCATCGCCGAGGACGTGCTGCGCAGCAACATCGAGACGGGCACGCTGCCGCCCGGGCTGGTGCTGCTGGAGGGCCCGATCGCCGACATCCTGCAGACCTCTCGTGCGCCGGTGCAAAGGGCCCTGCAGGCGCTGGAGGCCGAGGGGCTTGTGCACCGCTTTTCCGGCCGCGGCTTTCTCGTCGGCCCGCCCGGCGCGCATATCGAGCCGAACCGCACCGATATCAAGGCGCTCGGGCTGATTGTGCCGCGCCATGCCGACGAGGCGTTGCAAAGCCGCTCCTCCTGGGAGCGCATCTACAACCAGGTCGAGGCGGATGTAGCAGGCTGCGTGGTCTTCGGGCGCTACCGTATTATCGAGATGGAAATCGCCAATCATTTCAACGTCAGTCGCACTGTCGTGCGCGACGTGCTGACACGCCTGCGCGAACGGGGGCTGGTGCGCAAGAACCAGTCCTCGCACTGGATCGCCGGCCCCCTCACCGCACAAACGGTCAAGGATCACTTTGTACTGCGCACGATGCTGGAGCCGCCGGCGATCCGCCTCGGCGCACGTGCCGTCAGCCCGGCGCGACTTGAGACGCTGCTGAGGCGCCTGCGCGCCACCGAGGAGGCGAGCGCCAGCGGCTCGCTGCAGGAAAGCGAGGCGCTCCAGAGCGAATTCATCGAGTGCTGCGTGCTCGCCGCACCGAACGAACGGCTGAAGGATCTGGTTCGCAACAACCTCCTGCCGGTGACCGCGACCGACCGGCTGCTGCGCCGCCTCGGCCTGCCGGGCGACCCCGCGATCATCACCGAACTGCGGCTGGTCGCCGAGCTTCTGCTGCGCGGAGCAACGGAATCGGCGGTCTCGATGATGGAGACCCATCTGGAAGCCTCGCTGAATCGCACCATCGCGCAGATGAAGATCGTCGCGATCATTCCTGGCCCCGGCGTAACCGCCGCCTATCTCACGCCCATTCTCGACTGAGGCCGCGCCGCCGTTTCCCGAAAACAGAACCGCCGCGTTCATCGCCCCGCTCCCTCTCAGGCCAGCGCTTCGCGCAGCCGCGCGAGATTCGCCTGACGCTCCTTGCGCGCCGCCAGCGCCTCCTCCATCGTCACCTCGACGAAACGGGTTGGCGTGTGTGGCTGAAGCTGGCCGATGAGGTCCATGTCGGCGGAAATGACCGTACCGACCATGAAATAGCCGCCGCCGGAGACGGCGTCGCGATGCAGGATGATCGGCTCCGTGCCGCCGGGCACCTGGATGGAACCATAAGGATAGCAGCTATCGACGATGTTCGAGGGATCGGACCCGGCCCCGAAGGGCTGCTCCCGCTCCACGAAATCGAGTTTGCGGCCCCCCTTGAAGCGATAGCCCATGCGGTCCGCCTCATTCGCCACCTTCCATTCATCGGCGAAGAAGTTCTGCTGCGCTTCCTCCGTTACGCGGTGCCAGTAGAGACCGGGCAGAACGCGCAGTTCCGCCGGCATGCCCGGCTTGCGTCGCAGCGCCCCGGGCACACTTCGACCTTCCCCGGCAAGGCTACCCACACCGACCGGCAGTTCGTCGCCGGCGGCCAGAGGGCGCCCCTTGTAACCGCCGAGCGCACCGATGGGATAGGTCGAGCGGCTGCCGAGCGCCACCGGCACGTCGATGCCGCCGGAAACGGCGATGCAGATCCGTGCGCCGGATTTCAGGAAATCGAAGGACAACACCTGACCGGCCTTCACTTTGAAGGCGGTCCAGCCGACCTGGAGAACGCCGTCGACCTTGGCCGGCATGTCCGCACCGGTGACGGCGACCAGCGCATCCTCGGTAAACTCGAGCTTCGGCCCGATAAACACGGCCTCCAGACCCGCCGCACCCTCGTCGTTGCCGACGAGCAGGTTCGCCGCGCGCATGGCAAAGCGGTCCATCGCCCCGCCAACGGGAATGCCCAGATGGAAATAGCCGGGACGGCCGAGGTCCTGGACGGTGGTCGCAAGACCGTGATGGAGAACCTTAATGGCCATTGATCATGCCCTCCAGCTTGGCGTTGTAGCCGTCGATATCCTTCTGGAATTCGCGCAGGTCAAAGCTGACCTCGCGGATCGGCGGCGCAAAACGGCCCTTGTCGACATCCTCGATGGCCTGGTCATAGGCCGCGCGATCGATCGACTTGAACTTCACGATGTCACCGGGACGGAAGAAGACCATGAAGTCACGCAGGTAGCTGGTCGTCTGCGTCGGGTCGAAGATCGGCATGGGCGTGATGCCGAACATCTGGTAACCGCCGGCACCGCGCACTGAATAGATGCAGCCGAAGCAGCCACCATGGCCGACCGTCAGCCGCGGTGTATCCGTGCGCGGGCGCAGGTATTTCGGCACCTGGATCTGCCGCTGGCGCTCCACCATCTGGTACATGAAAGGCAGGCCCGCGACGAAGCCGACCATGGAGACGAACCAGGGCGAACCGGAATGCGCGCCGACGAAATCGTCAACCGCACCGTAGCCGTTGATCCGCGCGGCATAGTCGAGATCAGTGCCCGTGGGCTCCTGATGGCGCTCGCGAAAGCGCATCAGGGTCTCATGCGTCCAGGGATCGTTGTAGAAGACCGGAATTTCGACGATGCGAGTCTTCAGCACCGGCTCAGCCTTCTCCGCCGCACCCTCGATCGCCTTCACTTCCTTCAGCACATCGTCCGGATGAATGATGTCGGGGTCGAACTTGACCTGGAAGGAGGCATTGGCCGGGCAGATTTCGGTAATGCCCCTGATCCCGCTTTCCCGCACACCCTTGGCCATGGAAAGGCTCTTGAAGAAGGCCTCCAGCGACATCTCCTCACTGCATTCGACGAAGAGGTGCTCGTCGCCCCCGAATGTATATCTGGTGCTCATCAGCCAACCTCCACAATCGCGCCGGCCCTTGCGGCGAATTCGGTTTCAAGCCAGTGTTCGAGGAAGCGCGTATCGAAAGCCCCGCGCGAGACGCTGGCATCGCCCGCGAGCGCCAGATGCAGCGGGATCGTGGTGGGAACGCCCTCGATCACCAATCCCTCGAGCGCAGCCTTCAGGCGTACAAGGCAGGCTTCACGCGTTTCACCCCAGACGATCAGCTTGCCGACGAGGGAGTCGTAAAAGGGTGGGATCGTATACCCCTCGTAGAGCATCGTATCGAAACGCACGCCCTCGCCCTCCGGCACGGCGAGCCGTGTGATCGTACCCGGCGCGGGCATGAAGCCTTTCGCCGGGTCCTCCGCATTGATGCGGCATTCGATGGCATGCCCCCTCACCGCCACATCCTCCTGACGGATCGACAACGGCGCGCCGCCGGCGATGCGGATCATCTCCTCGACGAGATCTATGCCGGTGATCATTTCGGTCACCGGATGCTCCACCTGGATACGGGTGTTCACCTCTATGAAATAGAATTCGCCCGTCGTCTCGTCATAGAGATATTCCACCGTGCCAGCGCCGCGGTAGCCGACCTCACGCGCGAGCGCCACGGCGCTCTCGCAAAGTCGCCCCCGCACGTCCGCCGGCAACAGGAAAGAGGGCGCTTCTTCCCAGACCTTCTGGCGGCGGCGCTGCAGCGAGCATTCCCGCTCGAAACAATGGATGAAGTTCCTTCCGTCACCGAGGATCTGCACCTCGACATGGCGCGCCCTGGTGATGACCTTCTCGAGATAGAGGCCACCGTCGCCGAAAGCGGCAAGCGCCTCGGCGGAGGCCTGTGGGAAATGGCGTTCGAGATCGGCGAGGTCGGCGGCGATGCGGATACCGCGACCGCCGCCGCCCGCTGCCGCCTTGATCATGATCGGAAAGCCGGTTTTCGCCGCCACGGCCCGGGCTTCCTCGATCGTCGCAAGGCGTCCGGCGCTACCCGGAACGGTCGGCACGCCTGCCCGGTCGGCAACACCGCGGGCGGCGACCTTATCGCCTAAAAGGCGGATCGCCTCACCTTTCGGGCCGATGAAGATCATGCCTGCGGCCTCGACAGCATCGGCAAAATCGGCATTCTCCGAGAGGAAGCCATAGCCGGGATGCACGGCATCGACACCGGCGGCTTTCGCCGCGTTCACCACGGCCGCAATGTTGAGATAGGACTTCTTCGGAGCCGGAGAGCCGATATCGATCGCCTCGTCCGCCAGCTTCACCGCCAACATGTCCGCATCGGCGGCGCTGTGCACCTGCACGGTACGGATACCAAGGGCCTTCGCCGCCCTGATGATGCGCACCGCGATCTCGCCGCGGTTGGCAACGAGGATCGAGCGGATCGTCATGCCTCCACCTCGGCAATGACCTGGCCGGCCATGACCGGCTCTTCGTTCTCGACGAGGAAGGTAATGTTCCGTCCCTCGACGCCGGCCGGCACCTCCTGGAAGGTCTTCATGACCTCGATAAGCCCGATCGCGTCGCCGCTCGTCACGCTGTCGCCATCCGCCTTGAACGGCGGCACATCCGGCGAGGAGGCCCGGTAGAAGGTGCCCGGCAGGGGCGATCTGATCTCGATCTTGCTCATGATGTCTCTCTCCACTTAATTAGGGCACTTGACCGGGTCAGCGCGCGGCGACGTCCGATACCGGGGCGATGCGGATGCCTGCCCCCACCAACGCCTCGCGCATCTGGCGCACGATCTCGAAGGCGCCGAGCGTGTCGGAATGGAAGCAGATGGATTCGAAGTCGATGGCGATGTCGTTGCCCGTGACGGTGCGCACCTTGCCCTCCTGGCAGGCGCGCAGGACCTTGCGGGCGATGGCGGCAGGATCGGGGCGTCCGGCATCGCGCGTGAAGACAATGGAGCCGCTGTCGTCGTAGTCCCGGTCGGCATAGAATTCGCGCACGACCGGCTGCCCCATCTCCGTGGCGGCGCGGAAGGTGGCCGAACCGCCCATGCAGAAGATGTAGGCGTTCGGTGCAACGGTGCGCATATATTCCACGAATATCCGCGAAAGCTCGGGATTGATCGCCATCTCCATGTAGAGCGCGCCATGCGGCTTCACATGCTGCAGGCGCACGCCATGGCGATGGGCGAATTCCCGGATGGCGCCGACCTGGTAGATCACGTCGTTGACGAGTTCCCGCGCCGTGCCGGCGATCTTGCGGCGGCCGAAACCCTGAAGATCGTTGTAACCGGGATGGGCACCGATCCCCACGCCATGCTCGGCCGCAAGCCGCACCGTCTCGTCCATCAGATTCGGGTCACCGGCATGAAAGCCGGCGGCAATGTTGGCAGAGCTGATCAGCGGCATCAGGCGCGCGTCGTCGGTATCGCCGACGCGCCAGCGGCCGAAAGCCTCGCCCATATCGCAATTGATGTCGACAACCTCACGCACGGTCTCTTCCCCATATGCTTTTTCTCGACGGAAGGTACGCTAGGCCCTTTACCTTCTTTTGAAAAATTCTATTTTTACATAACCAATTTCTGAAATTCAGAACACTCCGCCTAGTTTTACCGCATCGCAAAAACATGTGAAAACAATCGGATAACCTAGGACTGCCTGCCAGGGCGCACTTGCGTGCCCATTTCGTCATCGAAGGTTCTGATTTTTCGATATATGGCCGCGATAAATCAGAAGGATCAGTACAACCGTGACGCTCAGCCTCCGCCAGATCCGCTACTTCGTCGCCACCGCCGAACTTGGTCAGATATCGCAGGCCGCGATAGACCTCTCGATTTCCCAGTCGGCCATCACGACGGCCATAAAGGAGCTGGAACGGACCGTGGGTGTCGGCCTTTTCCTGCGCACCCCGCACGGGATGGATCTGACGCCCGCCGGGCGGCAGTTCCTTTCGCACGCCTACGAGATTCTGAAGAAGGTGGACGAGGCGACGCATCTCAATGTCGTCAGCAGCACGGTAGAGGGCACACTGACCGTCGCAGCGACCTATACCGTGATCGGCTATTTCCTGCCGCTGCACATCGAGCGGCTGCGCCGGCTCTTTCCAAAGTTGGAAATCCAGCTCTTCGAGCTCAACCGCGAATCCATCGAGGAAGGACTTCTGAGCAACCGCTACGATATGTCGGTGCTGCTGACCTCGAACATCCTCAACCCTGCGCTGGTAACCGAGAAGGTGCTCAGCTCGACGCGCCGGCTCTGGCTGCCTGCGGCGCATCCGCTGTTGCAGGCCGAAACGGTCGGCCTGAAGGAGATCGCCGACGAACCCTATATCATGCTGACGGTCGATGAAGCTGCCCATTCCGCCCTCAAATACTGGAGCGCGACCCCCTATCAGCCGCGTGTGATCCTGCGCACATCATCGGTGGAGGCGGTGCGCTCGCTGGTCGCCAACGGCCAGGGCGTCGCCATCCTCTCCGACATGGTGCACCGGCCCTGGTCGCTGGAGGGCAGGCGCATCGAGACGGTCAACATCAGCGACCCCGTGCCCGCCATGGACGTCGGCCTCGCCTGGCGACGGAACATGGAGCTGACGCCGCCCATGCTCGCCTTCCGCTCCTATTTCCAGCAGGCTTTCCACCTGCCGGAACGCTGACCCGTCGCCCGCGCTGCCATCAGCGCTCCCGCGTCAGCAGGTAGCTGCCGCTTTCGTGCAGCACGCTCGTCCAGCCCGGCTCGATAACGATGGTCGTCGTCACCTCCTCAATGATGGCCGGGCCGTGGATCCGTGCGCCTGCGCCAAACTTCGCGCCGTCATAGACCGGCGTCGACGTCGCCTTGCCGGACTGGTCAAAGATCGCGTCGCGATGACCCTTCAGCGCCTGCTCGGCCGTACCGCCGGCGGCGAGCGTCGGCGGGCGCACCTTCTCGATACGGCCGTAGAGCGTGGATTCTAGGTTCACCACCTCGACTGCGCTGTGGCGCTCGGCATAGGTGTAAAGCTCCTCGTGCCGGGCGTGGAAAGCATCCTTGACCTGCTCGATGGTCGTCTCGTCGATCGGGAAGGTGCCGATATCGACGGTGCATTCATGCACCTGCCCGACATAGCGCATGTCGATAGAGCGCTTGATATCGATGGCGTCAGGCACAAAGCCGTCGGCCTCAAGATGCAGGACACCCTTCGCCTCGATCTCCTGGAAGAGGCTGTCGATGCGCGTATAGGCGGCCGCATTGTCGAGACGCACGGGCGCCGGAGCCATGTAGTTGTACTTCACGTCGGAGATGATCTGGCCGAAAGCGCACAGGCCCGAGGCGAGCTTGGGCAGGATGATCGTGTCGATACCCATTTCCCGCGCCAACGCCGTGATGTGCGCCGCGGTCGCGCCCCCGGCTCCGACCAGCACGAAATCGCGAGGGTCGTAGCCGCGCTCGACCGAGACGCGCCGGATACCATTGACCATGTTGTTGTTGACGATGGCGAACATGCCATAGGCCGCCTGTTCGACGGAAATACCGAGGGGGTCGGCGACCCGCGCCGCCGCCGCCCGCGCCTTGCCGACATCGAGCGGCAGCTTGCCCCCGAGCAGCCCCTCGGGGTTGAGATAGCCGAGTACGAGATTGGCGTCGGACGTGGTGGGTTCAACGCCGCCCCGGCCATAGCAGGCCGGTCCCGGCTCCGAGCCGGCCGATTGCGGACCGACCTGAAGCAGGCCGAGCGGATCCACCCAGCCGATCGAGCCGCCACCCGCGCCCAGCGTTTCCACCTGGATCATCGGCACGCCGATGCGGTAGCGAAGGAAATCGATGTTCTTGTTGAGGTTGGTCTGACCGTTTCGGGTAAGCGTGATGTCGAAGGACGTACCGCCCATGTCGACGGTGATGACGTTCCTGTGGCCGAAGGGCGCACCCGCATAAAGGCCGGCCTGCGGCGCTGAGGCCGGGCCGGAGTTGATTGCGTAGACCGAGCGATCCGTCATCACCTGGCCGACCGCAAGCCCCCCGTTCGACTGGAAATACCGCACCGGCTGCTTGGCCCCGAGCGAACGGAAATAGGCGTCGACCGCCGTGATGTAGCGGCGCATGACGGGAGCGAGATAGGCATTCGTCACGGCTGTAGAGGTCCGCGTATATTCGCGCACCTGCGGGTAAAGTTCGCTGCCCACCGTCAGGATCGCATCCGGCATCATCTCGCGCACGATCTGCGCCGCGCGCCGCTCATGCGACGGATCGAGCACCGACCAGACGAAGGAAATTGCGACCGTCTCCACGCCTTCCTTCAAGAACAGCCGGCAGGCCTCGCGCACATCCTCCTCGTGCAGCGGCGTGCGAACCGAACCGTCGGACAGAATGCGCTCGCGTACGCCGCGCCGGAGGTAGCGTGGGACAAGCATCGTCGCGGCCGGATAATCCGGGTCGTAGCGGTAGCCATCCTCCTTGTGCCCATTGCGGATTTCGATGGAATCCTCGTGGCCCGCCGTGCAGATAAGCCCCGTCCTGCCACCGCGATGGGTGATGAGTGCATTGAGGCCGACGGTCGTTCCGTTGATGCAGAGGTCGCAGTTGGCGATGATCTCGCCAATCGGCTTTCCAAGGTCTGCCGCGATCAGCCCGAGACCGTTCTCGATCGCCCTGGTAGGATCGGATGGGGTGGAGAGGGCCTTGAACAGCTTGACCTCACCCGACGCCCGGTCGGCGATGACGAAGTCGGTGAAAGTGCCGCCGGCGTCGATGCCGAGGCGATAGGAGTGCATGGTCATGTCCGGTTTTCCTTAGAGAATGGCCCTGAGCCGTTCGGTCTCGGCCGCGTCGACCGCAAGGGTCTGCGAGTCCGCGATGGCGACGCCGTAATCGAGCCGTGCCCCCTCAATGGACACGAGGCCGTTGCGCACATCCGAGACGACCTTTTCCACCGGCCGCTCGAAGGGATTGCCGAAGCCGCCGCCGCCAGGGTTGAGATTGGTGATCGTCTCACCCGGCCGAATGGTCTCGATGATGTTCTTGCGCTCGACCTGGACCTTTCCATCGCGGCGCAATTCGACACGCCCTACCTTGGTGTCCGTCATGGCCGAGATCGCACCGGCCGCCCCCATCGCCGGAATACGGCGGCCCTCGCCGAATCCGATGCACAGCATGTCGCCGTTGAGCGGCTCAACCTCCCAGGCCGTGCCCGAACCACCGCGGAACTTCCCGGCGCCACCGGAATCGGTCATCAGAGAATAGCGGTGGATTACGATCGGATAAGAATACTCGAGCAGCTCCACGTCACCCGAGGTGAGCGCCCCGAAGCAGCATTCCGGGCCGACAGCATGCCAGCCGTCCTGCTTCGGGGTCGCCCCGCCGCCGGAGATGATGGTGGCAAGGACCATGGTTACGAACTCCTCGTTCGTGCGGGAGTCGCGCCCGGCAATATTGAGGCCGTTGGCATGTCCCCAGGAGGCCGAGACCTTGGAGGGCACTGCTTTCTCGAATGTCAACGGCGGAGTAAAAACCGGCCACGGGGCGGAGCAAAAGTCGGCCACTGTGGCGCCGGCCTGAGACGGCCGGGAGGGCGTAGCCCGAGCGGGGGTCTCAGGCCGGCGCGGCGATTTTTTGAGAGTAGTTTTAGCCGGCCTTTCGGGCTCGACTTTGAGCGAGGCGATAGCTGTCGCCGTTCATCTCGAGGATGTTGACGTGGTGGGTAACGCGATCGAGCAGAGCGCCGGTCAATCGTTCGGACCCCAGGGTTTCCGTCCATTCGTCAAATGGAAGATTGCTGGTGATCAGGGTGGCCCCGCGCTCGTAGCGTTGCGAGATCAGCTCGAACAGCAATTCCGCGCCGGTCTTTGACAGCGGCACAAAGCCCAGCTCGTCGATGATGAGCAGCTTGTAGCCGGCCATCTGTTTCTGGAACCGAAGAAGACGCCGTTCGTCGCGGGCCTCCATCATCTCGCTGACCAGGGCGGCCGCTGTCGTGAACCCGACGGACAGGCCTTTCTGGCACGCGGCCAGGCCGAGACCGAGCGCGACATGCGTCTTACCCGTGCCGCTCGGGCCCAGCGCAATGACGTTCTCCCGGCGCTCGATCCATTCACAGCGGGCCAGTTCCAGCACCTGCATCTTGTTCAGCTTGGGGATGGCTGTGAAGTCGAAGCTGTCGAGGCTTTTGACGATCGGGAATTTAGCCGCCTTGATCCGACGTTCGACCTTGCGGCGGTCCCGTTCGATCATCTCCCGTTCGGCAAGCCGGAACAGGTATCCGACATGATCGACGCCTTC
Organism: Shinella zoogloeoides; assembly: GCF_020883495.1. Taxonomy (NCBI): domain Bacteria; kingdom Pseudomonadati; phylum Pseudomonadota; class Alphaproteobacteria; order Hyphomicrobiales; family Rhizobiaceae; genus Shinella; species Shinella zoogloeoides. The sequence continues at coordinate 3,045,825 of NZ_CP086610.1, forward strand.
GGTGGCGCATAACCGGGCCAGCTTCTGGTGCTCGCGCTGGAAGGTCGGCAGCTTCAGGGTCTTGAGATAGTGGGCGAGCAGGATGTCGGGTGCTTCGGTGCTCATGCCGCCTCTCCCGCATCAGACGACAGGAGGCGCATATACGCTTTCGCTGAGGTCTTCTCGACCGTCGCCCGCGGCAGGTAGGGATAGATCGACAGATCCAACCGCGGTGGCCGGCGCTCGACCCGGCACAGGATCAGATGCTTGACCGCATCGAAGCCGATCGCACCGAGCTGTATCGCCTGCTTCACGGCCGCATGCAGGTCCGCAAGGTCGAAGCTCTCCAGCAGGCGCAGAACCTGCACGTATTCCCGTCGGCCATGCTTTGCCATGCGGCCTTCCATCAGGCGGCGCAGCGTCGCGAACTCGTCCGGCAGGTTCCAGCCCTGGAGTGGAGCCGCCTGATCCAGCGCATTGATCTTCTGCTCGATCAGCGGCAGATAATGAACGGGATCGAAGACGACGTCTTCCCGTTCCCAGCATCGCGGATGACGGGCAATGATCTCGCCGCGGCAGCCGATCACCACCTCATTGACATAGCCCCGGACCCAGACGTCCTGATGGCCATAGGCGACCGGTACGGAATAGTCGTTGGTCTTGTAGCGCACCAGCGACTGGGCTGTCACCCTGGCGCTGGCCTGGTCGCAGGCATCGAAGGGAGACGCCGGTAACGGACGCATGGCCGCCAGATCACGCTGTAGCCGCTCCCCGATTGTCTCACTCTCACCGCGCAGCTTGTCGCGCTGGCGTTTGCGGCACTGCTCTTCCAGAAAGGCGTTGAACGCATCCCATGTCGCAAACTGCGGGATCGGCACCATAAAATTACGTCGGGCATAACCGACGAGTCCCTCGACATTCCCTTTATCGTTGCCCTTTCCCGGACGGCCATAGCGATCCCGGATCAGGTAGTGGGACAGGAAGCCGCTGAACAACGCCGCCCGCTTGCGTGTGCCGTCGGGCAGGATCTTGGCCACCAGGCAACGGTCATTGTCATAGACGATCGACTGCGGCACGGCCCCGAAGAAGGCGAATGCATGGATGTGGCCGTCGACCCAGGCCTCGGCCACCGCCGCAGGATAGGCCCGCACGTAGCAGCCGTCGCTATGCGGCAGATCCAGCACGAAGAAACGCGCCTTTTGCTCGACGCCGCCGATCACCACCGTCGCCTCGCCAAAGTCGGCCTGCGCATGGCCGGGCGGATGCGACAACGGCACGAACACCTCCTGCCGACGCTGATCCCGCTCGCGTATGTAGTCCTTGATGATCGTGTAGCCGCCGGTGAAACCGCACTCATCACGCAGGCGGTCGAACACACGCTTGGCAGTATGGCGTTGCTTTAGCGGCATCTTCAGATCTTCGTCGAGCCAATGCTCGATCGTCGAAACAAACGCATCCAGCTTCGGACGCCGGATCGGTGATCGACGCTGATAGCCGGGTGGTGTCGAATAGGCCAACATCTTGGCCACGGTCTCTCGCGAGATGTTGAAATGCTTCGCGGCCTGACGCTGCTTCATCCCTTCCGAAACAGCCAGGCGAACCCTCAAATAAAGTTCCACGGTGTAGATCCCCTGTCCCTCCTGCGATCATTGCAGAAAGGAAATAGGTGGCCGGATTTTACTCCGCCCGCGGCTGGATTATTCCGCCGCTACCGTGGCCGACTTTTCCACCGCCGCTCTCAATGACGAGGAGCCTGAGCGGGGATCTTCGCGCTCGAGTGATTGCGGCGATCGAAGAGGGGGGTTCAACCCGATAGGCGGCGCGTCGCTTCCGCGTCGGGATCGCGACGGCCGGGGCTTTGGTATCGGCGCTATCGTGAGACCGGCGAGACGGAGGCGCGCAAGCAGGGCCAGCCGTCACGCTCGAAGCTTGACGCCCACGAGGCTTTCATCCTCGGATTGATCGAGTCTGCGCCGGACATCACCCTTGCCGAGATTGGCGAACGCCTTTCCGCCGAGCGCGGAGTGCAGGCTGCACCCTCGACCCCCGGGGCATCACGTTCAAAAAAAGACGGCGCACGCCTCTGAACAGCAACGCCCCGATGTCCTGCGCCGCCGCGTAGCTTGGTTCGACAGCCAACTTGACCTCGATCCCAAGACGCTGATCTTCATCGACGAGACTGCCGCGTCCACGAAGATAGCGCGGCTGCGAGGGCGAGCACCTTGCGGCGAGCGATGCCGGGCGGCCGTTCCCCACGGCCATTGGAAGACGACCACCTTTACTACTGGGCTGCGACTGGACGGCATGGCGGCGCCAATGCTGCTCGGCGGCCCGATGAACGGTCTGGCCTTCCTGGCCTATGCCGAGCAGATTCTCGCGCCCACGCTTCCCCCCGGTGACGTCGTCGTCATGGACAATCTACCCGCTCACAAGATAAGCGGCGTGCGCGAAACCATCGAGAAGGTTGGGGCGCGGCTCCTGTACCTGCCGCCATACTCCCCTGACTTCAACCCGATCGAGATGGCCTTCTCGAAGCTCAAGGCCTTGCTCAGAAAGGCGGCGGCCAGGAGCATCGATGAACTCTGGTCCGTCGTCGCCAATTGTCTCTCCGCTTTCAACCCAGAGGAATGGCAGCACTATTTCGAGGCAGCCGGACATGACCCGGATTAAGTCGAAGATGCTCTAGGCTCCAGCCGCAGCCAATAACGGCCATTCCGACCTTGTGATTTTCCGCAATTTCAGCGGTTGCGGGTTCAAATCCCATGCAGAATTTGGTGTTTTCTATATCGTTGATTTGTAATGATATTTTTTGGAGGAATACCAACAAAACGCGTGGCTGTCAGTGGACGTCAGTGGAACTTGTGGACTGGCGGCAACAAAAAAGCCCCCGGATGACCGGGGGCTTTGGATTTCAATGGACTTCAGTGGAACAAAAACTTGGTTGCGGGGGCAGGATTTGAACCTGCGGCCTTCAGGTTATGAGCCTGACGAGCTACCGGGCTGCTCCACCCCGCGTTATTTGTTTAGTTTTGCATGCAAAAGGGCCGCTTTGAGGGCGGCCCGCTATCGGCTTGGGCCGAATGTGTGATGAGAAGACTGTTGATTGCCTTTAGCAGACCTGGCAGCGACCTACTCTCCCGCGTCTTAAGACGAAGTACCATTGGCGCTGGGGCGTTTCACGGCCGTGTTCGGAATGGGAACGGGTGCGGCCACCCCGCCATAACCACCAGGTCGGCTAAGGGCAATCAATGAGAAGCTGGTAGAAGGCAAAGCCTTCGTTTGTCTTGTTTTGTGAACACGTCTTTTCTTCTTTGGGCAACGGAGCATCGCTCCGCAAGGCCAGAGGCCGTCGCGCCTCGTGGCGCGGCCCGTCCGGAGCGCTTTGGCGCGTCAGGACAGAAGATATGGCTCATCGAATTTATTCGATGAGCATGAACAATGAGAACGATCAAGCCAATCGAGCTATTAGTACCGGTAAGCTTCACACATTGCTGCGCTTCCACACCCGGCCTATCAACGTGGTCGTCTTCCACGGCTCTCAAGGGAATACTCGTTTTCAGGTTGGTTTCCCGCTTAGATGCCTTCAGCGGTTATCCATTCCATATATAGCTACCCTGCTATGCCCTTGGCAGGACAACAGGTCCACCAGAGATATGTCCATCCCGGTCCTCTCGTACTAGGGACAGATCCTGTCAATATTCCTACACCCACGGCAGATAGGGACCGAACTGTCTCACGACGTTCTGAACCCAGCTCACGTACCGCTTTAATTGGCGAACAGCCAAACCCTTGGGACCTGCTCCAGCCCCAGGATGCGATGAGCCGACATCGAGGTGCCAAACAACCCCGTCGATATGGACTCTTGGGGGTCATCAGCCTGTTATCCCCGGCGTACCTTTTATCCGTTGAGCGATGGCCCTTCCACGCGGGACCACCGGATCACTATGACCGACTTTCGTCTCTGCTCGACTTGTCAGTCTCGCAGTCAGGCGGGCTTATGCCATTGCACTCGACGACCGATTTCCGACCGGTCTGAGCCCACCATCGCGCGCCTCCGTTACTCTTTCGGAGGCGACCGCCCCAGTCAAACTACCCACCATACACGGTCCCGGATCCGGATAACGGACCGCGGTTAGACATCCATGACGATAAGGGTGGTATTTCAAGGATGGCTCCACAGAAACTGGCGTCCCTGCT